>NZ_CP151996.1:0-1200000 GCF_038593855.1 Lysinibacillus sp. FSL M8-0337
TTGGAACATTTAGAAGAATTATGGAATAATGTCCTGGCTCAAGTTGAACAAAAAATTTCTAAACCAAGCTTCGAAACGTGGCTAAAGTCTACTAAATTACTTTCTTACAATGGAAGTGGTTCAACCGTGACAATAGCGGCGCCAAATTCGTTTGCTCGAGACTGGCTTGAAAATCATTATATTCATTTGATTACAGGTATATTAACGGAGCTAACAGGCGAAGACTTGCTTATTAAATTTGTTGTTCAAAAAAACCAGGATTCGGACGATTTTGACTTACCAGCGCCGATTATCCAAGCAAAAAATAACGACCATCATGATATTTCACCAGGGATGTTAAATCCGAAATATACATTTGATACGTTTGTTATTGGCTCTGGAAACCGCTTCGCACATGCTGCATCGTTAGCTGTTGCTGAAGCCCCTGCAAAGGCTTATAACCCATTCTTTATATATGGGGGCGTAGGGCTTGGCAAAACGCATTTAATGCACGCAATTGGTCATTATGTGTTAGAACATAATCCAAACGCAAAAGTCGTGTACTTATCATCAGAAAAGTTTACAAATGAATTTATTAACTCTATTCGCGATAATAAAGCACTCGATTTTCGCAACAAATACCGTAATGTAGATGTGCTGCTAATTGATGATATTCAATTCCTTGCTGGAAAAGAATCGACTCAAGAAGAATTTTTCCATACTTTTAACACATTGCACGAGGAATCAAAACAAATTGTCATATCAAGTGACCGTCCACCTAAGGAAATACCTACTTTAGAGGATCGCTTACGTTCTCGATTTGAGTGGGGGCTAATTACAGATATAGCTCCACCTGATTTAGAAACGCGTATCGCTATTCTACGAAAAAAAGCAAAAGCGGACGGTTTGGATGTACCAAACGAAGTCATGCTCTATATTGCGAACCAGATTGACTCCAATATCCGGGAGCTTGAAGGTGCGCTTATTCGTGTCGTAGCTTACTCTTCGTTAGTAAACAAGGATATTACAGCTACATTAGCCGCTGAAGCATTAAAAGATATCATTCCTAATACAAAACCTAGAACTGTGACAATTTTAGACATTCAAAATGCAGTAGGAGAGCACTTTAATATTCGTTTAGAAGATTTTTCAGCTAAAAAACGAACTAAGCTAATCGCCTTTCCTCGACAAATTGCGATGTTTTTATCACGCGAATTAACAGATTTCTCGCTGCCGAAAATTGGCGAAGAGTTTGGTGGTCGTGACCATACTACTGTTATCCATGCTCATGAAAAAATATCTTCTTTGTTGAAAAATGACGTTCAACTGCAACAAGATATTAAACAAATTCGTAGCATGCTAGGGAAATAATCTTGTGGACAACTCTAATTTTTAAACACAAACTTATACACAGTCTATCTACATGTGGATAGACTGATTTTATTCACCTAGAAGCACTTATCCACAAATCCACAGGGCCTATTACTATATCTTTTTATATTTAATAAATAAATAATATAAATATGTGAGGGAAAACAAATGAAATTTGATATTTTACGTGACCGTTTACTAGAAGGTTTAAATGATGTCATGAAAGCCGTAAGTTCGAAAACAACAATTCCGATATTAACGGGGATTAAAATTGATGTAACAAACGAAGGAATTCGTCTAACTGGTAGTGATGCAGATATTACAATTCAAACATTTATCCCAGTAGAAGAAGATGGGCAACAAATTATTCACATTGCGGAAACTGGTTCAATCGTTGTACAAGCACGTATGTTCAATGAAATTGTTCGTAAATTGCCGACAAACGAGGTTGAAATTCAAGTAACAACAGGTTTCCAAACGCATATTCGTTCAGGGAAATCAGAATTCCATTTAATTGGCTCTGATGCTGCTGAATATCCTTTATTACCAGAATTAACAGAGGATCAAAAATTTACTATTCCTGCTGACTTACTAAAATCAATTATCCGTGAAACAGTATTCGCAGTGGCAACTTCTGAAAGCAGACCCGTGTTGACAGGTGTAAACTGGCAGATTAAAAACGAAACATTAATCTGTGTTGCAACAGATAGCCACCGCTTAGCAAGACGTAAAGTACAGCTAGAAGATTTACCTGAAGTTGAACATAGTGTAGTCATTCCTGGTAAAAGTTTAAATGAGTTAAATAAGGTGTTAGAAGATTCTACAAATCTTGTCCAAATTGTTATTACAAGTCAGCAAGTATTATTTAAAACAGGAGATGTATTATTCTTCTCTCGTTTACTTGAAGGGAACTACCCTGATACATCACGTTTAATTCCAGAAGAATATCAAACAAATGTAACGATTAACGGTAAAGCTTTATTACAAGCAATTGATCGTGCATCACTTGTCGCACGAGGAGATCGTAATAATGTTGTGCGCTTCGAAATTTTAGATAGTCAAGCGGTTGAAGTTTCATCGAATTCTCCGGAGATAGGTAAAGTACAAGAAGAAATACCTGTGGAAGCATTAGAAGGGGATAACTTAAAAATTTCCTTTAGCGCTAAATACATGATGGAAGCATTAAAAGCAATTGATGGTCAAGATGTGGTTATTCAATTCACTGGTGCGATGAGACCATTTATTTTACGCTCTGTTCATGATGATGCAATTCTGCAACTAATTTTACCAGTTCGCACATATTAATTGTCCAATTTCTATTAGTTGTATTATATAGAATAAATTGGGTTTTAAGTTATGTTTATTTACTTTGATAAACTTTGGGATAGTCGCTCATTGCGGCTATCTTTTTTTACTTATGAAGCATTTTTAGGTATGATAGAGAGATAGACATTCTGTATTTGGAGGGTAACACAGCTATGAAAGACATTGAAATCGATGTAGAGTTTGTCACGTTAGGGCAACTTTTAAAAATGACTGATGCCATTAGCTCAGGCGGTATGGCAAAATGGTTTTTACACGAAAATGATGTTTACGTAAATGGCGAGGTAGATGATCGCCGTGGTCGCAAATTACGTAACGGAGATGTTGTAAATATTCCTGGATGTGGCCGGTTCCGAATTGTTGGACCCACTGGACAATAAATTATGCATATTGAGCAGTTAAAACTTACAAATTACCGCAACTATGATGCGTTAACGTTAAAATTCTCTCCAAAAATAAATGTATTTATTGGTGAAAATGCCCAAGGGAAAACAAATGTGATGGAATCCATCTACGTATTAGCGATGGCTAAATCACATCGCACGACGAACGATAAAGAATTGATACGTTGGGATTCAGACTATGGTAAAATAGAAGGGGCCGTTCAAAAAAGGCACGGTATTTTACCAATAGAGCTTACCATTACGAAAAAGGGCAAAAAGGGTAAAATTAATCATATTGAACAAAGCCGTCTTAGTCATTATATTGGTCAAATGAATGTGGTTATGTTTGCGCCAGAAGATTTAAATGTTGTTAAGGGAAGCCCGCAAATACGACGACGTTTTATTGATATGGAGATTGGGCAAATTTCGCCCGTCTACTTACATGATTTATTAACCTTTCAAAAGATTTTAAAACAACGCAATCATTATTTGAAAATGAATCAGGGTAAGATAATGACAAACGATGTGATGTATGATGTTTATAATGAGCAGTATATTCACGCAGCTACCCAAATTATTCGAAAAAGATTTCAATTTATGGATTTATTACAAGAGTGGGCAGAGCCGATTCATGCAGGAATTTCACAAGGTAAGGAAACTTTAATGATTAAATACCGCACTGTAGCAGGTATTGATAAAGGACAGACTGCTAGTGAAATGGAAGATCTATTACTTAAAAAGTTAGTAGAGGTAAAGAATCGTGAATTTGAGCGTGGTGTCACGATGGTTGGACCACATCGAGATGATTTACAATTTTTAGTGAATGGCTATGATGTGCAAACATATGGCTCACAAGGACAGCAGCGTACAACTGCTTTGTCATTAAAGCTCGCCGAAATTGAGTTAATTAAACAAGAAACAAATGAAACACCCATTCTACTTTTAGACGATGTATTGTCGGAACTCGATGATTATCGCCAATCGCATTTATTAAATACCATTCAAGGTGAAGTCCAAACCTTTGTAACGACTACAAGTGTTGATGGAATTCATCATGAGACGATGGAACATGCTCAGCTGTTCCACGTGAAACAAGGTGCGATTGAAGAAAGTTAGCCAGGGAGTTTTTTAGATTATAAAAGAATGGTAATAGTCAGCTCGGTTGACTGTTCATTCATTTACACACAAAGATGTTATGAAGGAGTAGATGGAAGCCGTGGCTATAGAAAACGAAGGTTTACAAGATCAAGCGTATGAAGCCGATCAAATACAGGTATTAGAAGGTTTAGAAGCGGTTCGTAAAAGACCGGGGATGTATATCGGTTCAACAAGCTCTAAAGGTCTTCACCATTTGGTATGGGAAATTGTTGATAATAGTATAGATGAAGCACTTGCAGGTTTTTGTACTGATATCTCAGTTACGATTGAAAAAGACAATTGGATTCGTGTAGAAGATAATGGTCGAGGAATTCCTGTCAGTATTCAAGAAAAGATGGGAAAACCAGCTGTCGAAGTCATTATGACAGTGCTCCATGCTGGTGGTAAATTCGGCGGTGGGGGCTATAAAGTATCAGGCGGTCTTCATGGTGTAGGGGCATCAGTAGTAAATGCTTTGTCAGTTGAGACAATTGTTCAAGTTCATCGCGAGGGACAAATCCACGAAATAAAATTTGAACGCGGTCAAACAACACAGGCATTAACTGTTATTGGTGAAACCGATCATAACGGAACAACTACTCGTTTCAAAGCAGATCCTGAAATTTTCAAAGAAACAACAGAATATGAATTCGATATTTTAGCACATCGTATTCGCGAATTAGCCTATTTGAATCGCGGTATTCGAATTACAATTGCAGATGAGCGTGAAGATGAGATACGTTCCACTACATATCATTATGAAGGTGGTATTCGTTCTTATGTAGAGCACTTGAACAAGTCTAAAGAGCCTATCCATGAGCCAATTGATGTTCTTGGCGAAAAGGACGGTATTTCTATTGAAATCGCCATGCAATATAATGCTGGTTTTTCATCGAATATTTTCTCGTTCGCAAATAACATCAATACGTATGAAGGTGGTACACATGAGTCAGGCTTTAAAACAGCACTTACTCGTGTTATCAATGATTACGCGCGTAAAAATGGCTTATTAAAAGAAGCTGATACGAACCTTACAGGTGAAGATGTTCGCGAAGGGTTAACGGCTATTATATCTATTAAGCACCCTGATCCTCAATTTGAGGGACAAACGAAAACTAAGCTTGGTAACTCCGAAGTAAGCCAAATTACGAATGCGTTATTCTCAGATGGTTTTGAACGTTTCATGTTAGAAAATCCAACTGTAGCACGTAAAATTATTGATAAAGGTTTAATGGCAGCTCGGGCACGTGTGGCAGCGAAAAAGGCGCGCGAATTTACACGCCGCAAATCAGCACTTGAAGTATCAAGCTTACCTGGTAAACTTGCTGACTGTTCTTCTACAAACCCAGCTGAATGTGAAATTTACATTGTAGAGGGTGACTCTGCCGGTGGTTCAGCGAAATCTGGACGTGACCGTCACTTCCAAGCGATTTTACCTTTACGTGGTAAAATTTTGAACGTTGAAAAAGCACGATTAGATAAAATATTATCTAATGCTGAAATTCGAGCAATGATTACAGCCTTCGGTACTGGTATTGGGGAAGAATTTAATTTAGAAAAAGCGCGTTATCATAAAATTATTATTATGACGGACGCCGACGTAGATGGAGCGCACATCCGTACGTTATTGTTAACATTCTTCTTCCGTTTCTTACGACCTCTAATAGATGCTGGTTATATTTATATTGCACAGCCACCACTTTATCAAGTGAAGCAAGGGAAGCATGTTGAATATTGCTATGATGATATTGCGCTACAAGAGATTTTAGAGCGATTGCCAAACATGCCTAAGCCTGTAGTTCAACGCTATAAAGGTCTTGGCGAAATGAACGCAGAGCAGCTGTGGGATACAACAATGGATCCAGAGCACCGTACATTATTGCAAGTGGAATTAGATGATGCAATTAAAGCGAACGAAGCTTTCGAACGCTTAATGGGCGATGAAGTAGAACCTCGTCGTCAATTTATCGAAGAAAATGCGGTATACGCTAATTTAGATATTTAATTTTTCTTGAGGGGAGGTCTACACTTTGTCAGAACAAGAACGCTCCGGTGTTAAAGGAGTTAATATAACAGAAGAAATTGAAACATCCTTCCTCGATTATGCGATGAGTGTAATCGTTTCGCGTGCATTACCAGATGTACGCGATGGATTAAAGCCAGTTCATCGTCGTATTTTATACGGCATGCAAGAGTTAGGGAATACAGCAGATAAAGCGTACAAAAAATCAGCACGTATCGTTGGGGATGTAATGGGTAAGTACCATCCACATGGTGACTCTTCTATTTACGATGCCATGGTACGTATGGCACAAGATTTTAGTTATCGTTACATGCTTGTTGATGGCCACGGAAACTTTGGTTCTGTTGATGGCGACGGAGCAGCTGCAATGCGTTATACAGAATCACGTATGTCTCGTATTGCAATGGAAATGCTTCGAGATATTAATAAAAACACAATTGACTATACTGATAACTATGACGGCTCTGAAAAAGAACCAATCGTTTTACCAAGTCGTTATCCTAACTTATTAGTTAATGGTGCTGCTGGTATTGCCGTTGGTATGGCAACAAATATTCCGCCACATAATCTAGGGGAAACGATTGATGGAGTGTTAGCACTATCTGAAAATCCTGCAATTACTACTGAAGAATTGATGGAAATTATTCCAGGACCGGATTTCCCAACTGGCGGATTAATTTTAGGACGCAGTGGTATTCGCCGTGCCTATGAAACGGGCCGTGGTTCCATTATTATTCGAGCTAAAGTAGAAATTGAACAAAAATCAAACGGTAAAGAAACAATTCTTATTCATGAATTACCTTACCAAGTAAATAAGGCAAAATTAATTGAAAAGATTGCTGAGCTAGTTCGCGATAAAAAAATCGATGGCATTACCAATTTACGAGATGAATCTGACCGCCGTGGTATGCGTGTAGTTATTGAAATACGAAAAGATGCCAATGCAAATGTCGTGTTAAATAATCTTTATAAGCAAACAGCGATGCAATCAAGCTTTGGTGTTAATATGCTGTCGTTAGTAAATGGACAGCCAAAAGTAATGGGCATTAAAGAGATGTTGTATCATTATTTAGAGCATCAAAAAGTCATTATTCGCCGCCGTACTGAATTCGATTTAAAGAAAGCAGAAGACCGTGCTCATATTTTAGAGGGCTTACGAATTGCCCTAGATCATATTGATGAAATTATTGCGATTATCCGCGGTTCTCGTAGTGGTGAGGAAGCTAAACCGCAATTAATGGAACGGTTTAATTTATCTGAACGTCAAGCGCAAGCAATTTTAGATATGCGTTTAGTTCGTTTAAGTGGGTTAGAACGAGAAAAAATTGAAGCGGAATATCAAGAGTTACAAGTGCTAATTGCTGAATTAAAAGCAATCTTAGCTGATGAAGCTAAAATTGTTGAGATTATTCGCACTGAAATATTAGAACTGAAAGAGCGCTTCAATGATGCTCGTCGTACAGAGATTACATCTGGCGGTATGGAAATGATTGAGGATGAGGATTTAATTCCTGTAGAAAATTCAGTTGTTACGTTAACGCATAATGGTTATATTAAGCGCTTAGCTGCCAATACATATCGCAGTCAAAAGCGTGGTGGTCGTGGTGTACAAGGAATGGGAACCAATGAAGATGACTTCGTCGAGCACCTTATGAATACATCTACGCACGATACTATTTTATTCTTCACGTCTAAGGGGAAAGTATTCCGTGCAAAAGGTTACGAAATTCCAGAGTACGGTCGCACGGCGAAAGGTTTACCAATCGTTAACTTACTAAATATCGATAAAGGTGAGAAAGTTACGGCAATGATTCGTGTTGATTCATTTGACAAGGATGCTTACTTTATCTTTACAACGAAAACAGGTATTTCAAAGCGTACACCTGTATCTCAATTTGCAAATATCCGTACGAATGGCTTAATTGCTATTAGTTTAAGAGAAGATGATGATTTAATTGCGGTTCGTTTAACGGATGGTATGAAGCAAGTTATTATCGGAACGCGTGACGGTATGCTTGTTCGTTTCCAAGAGGATGATATCCGTTCAATGGGACGTACAGCAGGTGGCGTACGTGGTATTAAGCTACGAGAAGGCGATGAAGTAGTTGGTATGGAAATCGTCGAACCTGGACAAGAAATTTTAGTCGTTACCGAAAAAGGCTATGGTAAGCGTACAACTGAAGAGGAGTATCGTTTACAAAGTCGTGGTGGCGTTGGTTTAAAAACAATTCAAATTACCGATAAAAATGGTCCTATGGTGGCTGTTAAAACGGTTGATGGTTCTGAAGATTTAATGCTTATTACAATCAACGGAATGCTGATACGTATGGATGTAAATGATATCTCATTAATTGGTCGTAGCACGCAAGGCGTTCGTTTAATTCGTTTAGGGGATGACGAACTTGTTGCAACTGTTGCAAAAGTTGAAAAAGAAGACGAAGAGACCACTGATGAAAATGAGGAAATAGAAGAATAAAAAATAACCGATGACGACAGCGTTTGTTGCTGCTCATCGGTTTTTATTATATATCGTGAAAAATAAGTAATAATTTAGAAATTCGTGATAATATATAAATAGACCTTAGTTCAAGTAAGTGAAATAGTAAAGAGGTGTTTAATTTCGTGGAAACGGTACATGTCCCAATTTCAGAATTACGTATTGGAAAAGTTATTTCTGAAGATATTTTTGCTAATACACAATATCCAATAATTTTTAAAGATACAGTAGTATCGCATGAGCATTTACAAGTCTTTAGCGCATTTAATATTTCAAGAGCTCCTGTATATAAAGACAATTTAAAAGAAGTTTCAGTAGAGACTGAAAAAGACATAGATTTTGCTTTCCAACCAGAAGTTGTCCCAACGTTTAAAAGAGTTTACAGCAATTCTGTTGAACAATTTAAGAAAGAGTTTAAAAATTGGGAAGCTGGTGCGAAGGTAGATATTACAAAAGCACGTTCGATTATTTTGCCATTATTGGATATGGTTTTAGAAGATCGTACAATTATTTTTAACTTAAATGAATATTCGAATCCAAAAGATTATTTATACCATCATTGTGTAGGAACAGCACTGATTTCTTCTGTGATCGCTCAAAAATTAGGTTACGATAAAGGGTTAACCATTCAAATTGCAATTGGCGGTTTATTAGCAGATTGCGGTATGGCTAAAATTCACCCACGTATTCGTGATAAAAAAACCACTTTAACAGAACAAGAATTTTCAGAGATTCATAAACATCCTATATATAGTTATAACATGGTAAAGGATTTAACTATCCTAAAAGATACAATTAAAGAAGCAATTTTCCAACATCATGAGCGCTTAAACGGAAGTGGCTATCCTAAAGGTGAGAAAATCGCAAACATATCGGTTTTTGCGCAGATTATTGCAGTTGCTGATGTTTTTCATGCTATGACATGTGAGCGAGTTTATCGCTCTAAACAATCTTCGTTTAAAGTAATAGAAATGATAAATGAGTCTGAGTTTGGGAAATTTGATATTAAAGTAGTAAGAGCGTTGATTGACTTAGTGGCAGACTTACCAATTGGAACAATTATTGAACTTTCAAATCTAGAACGTGGTGAAGTAATGTTCGTAAACAGATATGCACCTACACGTCCTATTATTAAATTAAGCATTACAGGTGAAATTTTTGATTTAGGAAAAAATCGTACGTTTTATATTTCACGAATTATTACAAATGAATAGAGTAAATAAAGAACTAATAAGGCAGTCATAAAGTGTTGTGATTGCCTTATTAATCCGTTGTTCTACTAGAGTAAATACATGTAATCAAAAACTATTTATATTTTTTTAGATAAAGTGTTGACATAGTTTATGAATCTTGATATTATAAATGAGTCGCCAAGAGGTGACGCACTAAACGAAACAAAATGAACCTTGAAAACTGAACAAGTAAAACGTAATCAATATAGTTTTTACTAGCTAACTTCGTTAGTGAACGAAACAAAATTTTGGACATCAAAATTGATGCCAGCAAAACAATTTGAGCTAATCAAATTTCTTTTATGGAGAGTTTGATCCTGGCTCAGGACGAACGCTGGCGGCGTGCCTAATACATGCAAGTCGAGCGAACAGAGAAGGAGCTTGCTCCTTCGACGTTAGCGGCGGACGGGTGAGTAACACGTGGGCAACCTACCTTATAGTTTGGGATAACTCCGGGAAACCGGGGCTAATACCGAATAATCTATTGTTCCTCATGGGACAATACTGAAAGACGGTTTCGGCTGTCGCTATAGGATGGGCCCGCGGCGCATTAGCTAGTTGGTGAGGTAACGGCTCACCAAGGCGACGATGCGTAGCCGACCTGAGAGGGTGATCGGCCACACTGGGACTGAGACACGGCCCAGACTCCTACGGGAGGCAGCAGTAGGGAATCTTCCACAATGGGCGAAAGCCTGATGGAGCAACGCCGCGTGAGTGAAGAAGGATTTCGGTTCGTAAAACTCTGTTGTAAGGGAAGAACAAGTACAGTAGTAACTGGCTGTACCTTGACGGTACCTTATTAGAAAGCCACGGCTAACTACGTGCCAGCAGCCGCGGTAATACGTAGGTGGCAAGCGTTGTCCGGAATTATTGGGCGTAAAGCGCGCGCAGGTGGTTTCTTAAGTCTGATGTGAAAGCCCACGGCTCAACCGTGGAGGGTCATTGGAAACTGGGAGACTTGAGTGCAGAAGAGGATAGTGGAATTCCAAGTGTAGCGGTGAAATGCGTAGAGATTTGGAGGAACACCAGTGGCGAAGGCGACTATCTGGTCTGTAACTGACACTGAGGCGCGAAAGCGTGGGGAGCAAACAGGATTAGATACCCTGGTAGTCCACGCCGTAAACGATGAGTGCTAAGTGTTAGGGGGTTTCCGCCCCTTAGTGCTGCAGCTAACGCATTAAGCACTCCGCCTGGGGAGTACGGTCGCAAGACTGAAACTCAAAGGAATTGACGGGGGCCCGCACAAGCGGTGGAGCATGTGGTTTAATTCGAAGCAACGCGAAGAACCTTACCAGGTCTTGACATCCCGTTGACCACTGTAGAGATATGGTTTTCCCTTCGGGGACAACGGTGACAGGTGGTGCATGGTTGTCGTCAGCTCGTGTCGTGAGATGTTGGGTTAAGTCCCGCAACGAGCGCAACCCTTGATCTTAGTTGCCATCATTTAGTTGGGCACTCTAAGGTGACTGCCGGTGACAAACCGGAGGAAGGTGGGGATGACGTCAAATCATCATGCCCCTTATGACCTGGGCTACACACGTGCTACAATGGACGATACAAACGGTTGCCAACTCGCGAGAGGGAGCTAATCCGATAAAGTCGTTCTCAGTTCGGATTGTAGGCTGCAACTCGCCTACATGAAGCCGGAATCGCTAGTAATCGCGGATCAGCATGCCGCGGTGAATACGTTCCCGGGCCTTGTACACACCGCCCGTCACACCACGAGAGTTTGTAACACCCGAAGTCGGTGAGGTAACCTTTTGGAGCCAGCCGCCGAAGGTGGGATAGATGATTGGGGTGAAGTCGTAACAAGGTAGCCGTATCGGAAGGTGCGGCTGGATCACCTCCTTTCTAAGGATATTTTCGGAATACAAACCTTGGGTTTGTAAGATTACGTTTTGCGTTCAGTTTTGAAGGTTTATAACTAACTTTATAAAACTTCCAAGAGGGCCTATAGCTCAGCTGGTTAGAGCGCACGCCTGATAAGCGTGAGGTCGATGGTTCGAGTCCATTTAGGCCCACCATATATAACCTCTTGGGGCCTTAGCTCAGCTGGGAGAGCGCCTGCCTTGCACGCAGGAGGTCAGCGGTTCGATCCCGCTAGGCTCCACCAATTTTTATTTGTTCTTTGAAAACTGGATAAAACGACATTGAAATTGTAACAAACACATTTATTTTTTTAAGTTTTTTATAGGCTTAATAACAAATGAAGGTTTCGAGATACGAGTAAGACAAGGAAGCGATTGAGTGAGAGAAGGAGCGTACCTCTGTACGTGACTGACCGAACGAATGAAGCTGACGCTGGATTACGATGTATATCGGAAGCTGCAGGTTAAGTTATTAAGGGCGCACGGCGAATGCCTTGGCACTAGGAGCCGAAGAAGGACGGCACTAACACCGATATGCTTCGGGGAGCTGTAAGTGAGCTTTGATCCGGAGATTTCCGAATGGGGGAACCCACTACGTTTAATCGCGTAGTATCTTGACGTGAATACATAGCGTCTTGAAGGCAGACCCAGGGAACTGAAACATCTAAGTACCTGGAGGAAGAGAAAGAAAAATCGATTCCCTGAGTAGCGGCGAGCGAAACGGGAAGAGCCCAAACCAAGAGGCTTGCCTCTTGGGGTTGTAGGACACTCTATACGGAGTTACAAAGGAATGAGTTAGATGAAGCGACTTGGAAAGGTCCGCCAGAGCAGGTAAAAGCCCTGTAGTCGAAAGTTTATTCCCTCCAGAGTGGATCCTGAGTACGGCGGAACACGTGAAATTCCGTCGGAATCCGGGAGGACCATCTCCCAAGGCTAAATACTACCTAGTGACCGATAGTGAACCAGTACCGTGAGGGAAAGGTGAAAAGCACCCCGGGAGGGGAGTGAAAGAGATCCTGAAACCGTGTGCCTACAAGTAGTTAGAGCCCGTTAATGGGTGATAGCGTGCCTTTTGTAGAATGAACCGGCGAGTTACGATTACGTGCGAGGTTAAGCTTTAGAAGGCGGAGCCGCAGCGAAAGCGAGTCTGAATAGGGCGAATTAGTACGTGGTCGTAGACCCGAAACCAGGTGATCTACCCATGTCCAGGGTGAAGGTGAGGTAACACTTACTGGAGGCCCGAACCCACGCACGTTGAAAAGTGCGGGGATGAGGTGTGGGTAGCGGAGAAATTCCAATCGAACTTGGAGATAGCTGGTTCTCTCCGAAATAGCTTTAGGGCTAGCCTCGTGATGAGAATACTGGAGGTAGAGCACTGTTTGGACTAGGGGGCCATCCCGGTTTACCGAATTCAGACAAACTCCGAATGCCAGATATTTATACACGGGAGTCAGACTGCGAGTGATAAGATCCGTAGTCAAAAGGGAAACAGCCCAGACCACCAGCTAAGGTCCCAAAGTAATCGTTAAGTGGAAAAGGATGTGGCGTTGCACAGACAACCAGGATGTTGGCTTAGAAGCAGCCATCATTTAAAGAGTGCGTAATAGCTCACTGGTCGAGTGACGCTGCGCCGAAAATGTATCGGGGCTAAACGATTCACCGAAGCTGTGGATTGACATCTACGATGTCAGTGGTAGGAGAGCGTTCTAAGTGCGTTGAAGTCAGACCGGAAGGACTGGTGGAGCGCTTAGAAGTGAGAATGCCGGTATGAGTAGCGAAAGACGGGTGAGAATCCCGTCCACCGTATGACTAAGGTTTCCTGAGGAAGGCTCGTCCGCTCAGGGTTAGTCGGGACCTAAGCCGAGGCCGATAGGCGTAGGCGATGGACAACAGGTTGATATTCCTGTACCACCTCCTCACCGTTTGAGAAATGGGGGGACGCAGTAGGATAGGGTAAGCGCGCCGTTGGTTGTGCGCGTCCAAGCAGTAAGGCGTGTGTGTAGGCAAATCCGCACACTGTAACGTTGAGCTGTGATGGCGAGTCCGTATGGACGAAGTTCCTGATTTCACACTGCCAAGAAAAGCCTCTATCGAGGTGAGAGGTGCCCGTACCGCAAACCGACACAGGTAGTCGAGGAGAGAATCCTAAGGTGTGCGAGAGAACTCTCGTTAAGGAACTCGGCAAAATGACCCCGTAACTTCGGGAGAAGGGGTGCTCTTGAGCGTGCAAGCGCATGAGAGCCGCAGTGAATAGGCCCAGGCGACTGTTTAGCAAAAACACAGGTCTCTGCAAAACCGTAAGGTGACGTATAGGGGCTGACGCCTGCCCGGTGCTGGAAGGTTAAGAGGAGTGGTTAGCGCAAGCGAAGCTGCGAATTGAAGCCCCAGTAAACGGCGGCCGTAACTATAACGGTCCTAAGGTAGCGAAATTCCTTGTCGGGTAAGTTCCGACCCGCACGAAAGGCGTAACGATCTGGGCACTGTCTCAACGAGAGACTCGGTGAAATTATAGTACCTGTGAAGATGCAGGTTACCCGCGACAGGACGGAAAGACCCCGTGGAGCTTTACTGTAGCCTGATATTGAATTTTGGTACAACTTGTACAGGATAGGTAGGAGCCAGAGATCTCGGAGCGCCAGCTTCGAAGGAGGCGTCGGTGGGATACTACCCTGGTTGTATTGAAATTCTAACCCATGCCCCTTAGCGGGGCAGGAGACAGTGTCAGGCGGACAGTTTGACTGGGGCGGTCGCCTCCTAAAAGGTAACGGAGGCGCCCAAAGGTTCCCTCAGAATGGTTGGAAATCATTCGTAGAGTGTAAAGGCACAAGGGAGCTTGACTGCGAGACCTACAAGTCGAGCAGGGTCGAAAGACGGGCTTAGTGATCCGGTGGTTCCGCATGGAAGGGCCATCGCTCAACGGATAAAAGCTACCCCGGGGATAACAGGCTTATCTCCCCCAAGAGTCCACATCGACGGGGAGGTTTGGCACCTCGATGTCGGCTCATCGCATCCTGGGGCTGTAGTCGGTCCCAAGGGTTGGGCTGTTCGCCCATTAAAGCGGTACGCGAGCTGGGTTCAGAACGTCGTGAGACAGTTCGGTCCCTATCCGTCGTGGGCGTAGGAAATTTGAGAGGAGCTGTCCTTAGTACGAGAGGACCGGGATGGACACACCGCTGGTGTACCAGTTGTCTTGCCAAAGGCATCGCTGGGTAGCTATGTGTGGACGGGATAAGTGCTGAAAGCATCTAAGCATGAAGCCCCCCTCAAGATGAGATTTCCCATTACGCAAGTAAGTAAGATCCCTCAAAGACGATGAGGTAGATAGGTTCGAGGTGGAAGTGTGGTGACACATGGAGCTGACGAATACTAATCGATCGAGGACTTAACCAAAAAGTTTGAAACATTCAATGAACGTTTATCCAGTTTTGAAAGAACAACCTTTCATAAAAGGGTTTCAAGATACGAGTAGTTCGCGGAAGCAATTGAGAGAAGGAAGGAGCGTACATCTGTACGTGACTGACTGAACGAATGAAGCTGACAAAGAAATACGATGTATATTGAAAGCCGTAAATAGTCTAGTGATGATGGCAAAGAGGTCACACCCGTTCCCATACCGAACACGGAAGTTAAGCTCTTTAGCGCCGATGGTAGTTGGGGGCTTCCCCCTGTGAGAGTAGGACGTCGCTAGGCACACAAAGCAGTCAGCAAATTGCTGGCTGTTTTTTTATTTTGAGCAATAACGAGAATCTATTATTTTTATAGGTTCTCGTTATTTTTTTAAAAAGGAAAATCATAATTCATTATTAAGCATTTTAAATTTTAACAAAGTATCAATAGAAGAATTAGAAAGTGTAGATGCTGGCAATATACTATTTTTGCAATTTTAAAGCCCGTTAAGGGCATTCTAGTGACTATATGGCATGTTTTAATTATAAAACATATGAGTTACTTAAGACGGGCTTGAAAGCTGGAGGTTTGAATATTCGATATGAGAACATTAATTGAATACATGCAGATATTGAAGTATTACTTATTTATTTAAGATTGAGATTTATACTGACAGGCGTTCTATTTTTTTATTATGTATTTTTAATGTTTACGTAAACAATCTAATAATCCAGTTAGTTCGACAGAATTCATTTTTTAAAGTTCTAATCTCTTTGATAATTTTCTATAATATAACGATTACTTAAAAAAGGAGAGGGAATTTTGTGGATTGATGGAGTTTTTTCTGGTGGAGGATTGAAAGGCTTTGCTTTGGTTGGAGCGTATCAAGTATTAGAAGCTGAAAATTTTCATTTTAAACGAGTTGCAGGAACAAGTGCTGGAGCAATATTAGCTGCTTTTATTGCTGCTGGTTATAGTGGAAAGGAAATTGAATGTATACTTGAAGAATTAGATGTACCTTCATTATTAGATCCTCGAAAAACATTTCTACCATTACCGTTTATGAAATGGATTAATGTTTATAACCATTTAGGGTTGTATAAAGGGAAAGCATTAGAAAAATGGTTTTTTCAAAAATTAGCGGATAAAGGGGTTTATACTTTTTCCGATTTACCTAAAGGTTCATTAAAATTAGTAGCATCCGATTTATCGAATGGCAGAATTATTGTTTTACCAGATGATTTACACAAATATCAAATTGATGCCAATAATTTTTCTGTTGCTTGTGCATTACGTATGAGCTGTGGCATTCCGTTCTTTTTTGAACCAGTTACATTAAAAACAGGAAGGGGGGAGTCTGTCATTGTTGATGGAGGCGTACTAAGTAATTTTCCTTTATGGATATTTGATGACAAAGAAGGGCGTAAAAAGCGACCTGTACTTGGTCTTAAACTAAGTAGAAGTAGTGAAGAACAATGTCCACAAGAGATAAAGAATGGCTTGAATTTATTTGAAGCGTTATTTGCTACTATGAAAGGGGCACATGATGAAAGGTATATTTCAAGAAGACACGAAAGGGATATTGTTTTTATTCCAGTAGATGATTATAGTGCCACACAATTTGATTTAAATGAAGAGACTAAAGAAACATTGTTAGAGATAGGTAGAAATCGTACTCTTCAATTTTTAAAAACTTGGCCGAGATTTAGAATGTAGTAGTTTTTTTAAAAAAATAATAAAAACTGTTGACGTTTCAAAAACTAGATGTTATTATATAAAAGTTGCTGTTACAACATGTAGCTAAGAATAAATAAAAACAAAAAAATGTTTGACATTATTTCAGAAACATGTTATTATATAAAAGTTAACTCTTTTAAAACAGTTAACGAAATGAACCTTGAAAACTGAACAAGCAAAACGTAATCAATATAGTTTTTACTAGCTAACTTCGTTAGTGAACGAAACAAAATTTTGGACATCAAAATTGATGCCAGCAAAACAATTTGAGCTAATCAAATTTCTTTTATGGAGAGTTTGATCCTGGCTCAGGACGAACGCTGGCGGCGTGCCTAATACATGCAAGTCGAGCGAACAGAGAAGGAGCTTGCTCCTTCGACGTTAGCGGCGGACGGGTGAGTAACACGTGGGCAACCTACCTTATAGTTTGGGATAACTCCGGGAAACCGGGGCTAATACCGAATAATCTATTGTTCCTCATGGGACAATACTGAAAGACGGTTTCGGCTGTCGCTATAGGATGGGCCCGCGGCGCATTAGCTAGTTGGTGAGGTAACGGCTCACCAAGGCGACGATGCGTAGCCGACCTGAGAGGGTGATCGGCCACACTGGGACTGAGACACGGCCCAGACTCCTACGGGAGGCAGCAGTAGGGAATCTTCCACAATGGGCGAAAGCCTGATGGAGCAACGCCGCGTGAGTGAAGAAGGATTTCGGTTCGTAAAACTCTGTTGTAAGGGAAGAACAAGTACAGTAGTAACTGGCTGTACCTTGACGGTACCTTATTAGAAAGCCACGGCTAACTACGTGCCAGCAGCCGCGGTAATACGTAGGTGGCAAGCGTTGTCCGGAATTATTGGGCGTAAAGCGCGCGCAGGTGGTTTCTTAAGTCTGATGTGAAAGCCCACGGCTCAACCGTGGAGGGTCATTGGAAACTGGGAGACTTGAGTGCAGAAGAGGATAGTGGAATTCCAAGTGTAGCGGTGAAATGCGTAGAGATTTGGAGGAACACCAGTGGCGAAGGCGACTATCTGGTCTGTAACTGACACTGAGGCGCGAAAGCGTGGGGAGCAAACAGGATTAGATACCCTGGTAGTCCACGCCGTAAACGATGAGTGCTAAGTGTTAGGGGGTTTCCGCCCCTTAGTGCTGCAGCTAACGCATTAAGCACTCCGCCTGGGGAGTACGGTCGCAAGACTGAAACTCAAAGGAATTGACGGGGGCCCGCACAAGCGGTGGAGCATGTGGTTTAATTCGAAGCAACGCGAAGAACCTTACCAGGTCTTGACATCCCGTTGACCACTGTAGAGATATGGTTTTCCCTTCGGGGACAACGGTGACAGGTGGTGCATGGTTGTCGTCAGCTCGTGTCGTGAGATGTTGGGTTAAGTCCCGCAACGAGCGCAACCCTTGATCTTAGTTGCCATCATTTAGTTGGGCACTCTAAGGTGACTGCCGGTGACAAACCGGAGGAAGGTGGGGATGACGTCAAATCATCATGCCCCTTATGACCTGGGCTACACACGTGCTACAATGGACGATACAAACGGTTGCCAACTCGCGAGAGGGAGCTAATCCGATAAAGTCGTTCTCAGTTCGGATTGTAGGCTGCAACTCGCCTACATGAAGCCGGAATCGCTAGTAATCGCGGATCAGCATGCCGCGGTGAATACGTTCCCGGGCCTTGTACACACCGCCCGTCACACCACGAGAGTTTGTAACACCCGAAGTCGGTGAGGTAACCTTTTGGAGCCAGCCGCCGAAGGTGGGATAGATGATTGGGGTGAAGTCGTAACAAGGTAGCCGTATCGGAAGGTGCGGCTGGATCACCTCCTTTCTAAGGATATTTTCGGAATACAAACCTTGGGTTTGTAAGATTACGTTTTGCGTTCAGTTTTGAAGGTTCATCATTACGATGAAATACTTCAAAACTTGTTCTTTGAAAACTGGATAAAACGACATTGAAATTGTAACAAACACATTTATTTTTTAAATTAAGTTTTTAGGCTTAATAACTAATAATAGGGTTTCAAGACACAAGCAGTTCTAGGAAGCGAACGAGTGAATGAAGGAGCGTACTTACGTACGTGACTGATTGAACGAGAGAAGCTGACAACGAAATGCGCAGTGGATTGGAAGCCGATAGGTTAAGTTATTAAGGGCGCACGGCGAATGCCTTGGCACTAGGAGCCGAAGAAGGACGGCACTAACACCGATATGCTTCGGGGAGCTGTAAGTGAGCTTTGATCCGGAGATTTCCGAATGGGGGAACCCACTACGTTTAATCGCGTAGTATCTTGACGTGAATACATAGCGTCTTGAAGGCAGACCCAGGGAACTG
Organism: Lysinibacillus sp. FSL M8-0337; assembly: GCF_038593855.1. Taxonomy (NCBI): domain Bacteria; kingdom Bacillati; phylum Bacillota; class Bacilli; order Caryophanales; family Bacillaceae; genus Lysinibacillus; species Lysinibacillus sp. FSL M8-0337. Next base: position 19,279 of record NZ_CP151996.1, read on the forward strand.
AAACATCTAAGTACCTGGAGGAAGAGAAAGAAAAATCGATTCCCTGAGTAGCGGCGAGCGAAACGGGAAGAGCCCAAACCAAGAGGCTTGCCTCTTGGGGTTGTAGGACACTCTATACGGAGTTACAAAGGAATGAGTTAGATGAAGCGACTTGGAAAGGTCCGCCAGAGCAGGTAAAAGCCCTGTAGTCGAAAGTTTATTCCCTCCAGAGTGGATCCTGAGTACGGCGGAACACGTGAAATTCCGTCGGAATCCGGGAGGACCATCTCCCAAGGCTAAATACTACCTAGTGACCGATAGTGAACCAGTACCGTGAGGGAAAGGTGAAAAGCACCCCGGGAGGGGAGTGAAAGAGATCCTGAAACCGTGTGCCTACAAGTAGTTAGAGCCCGTTAATGGGTGATAGCGTGCCTTTTGTAGAATGAACCGGCGAGTTACGATTACGTGCGAGGTTAAGCTTTAGAAGGCGGAGCCGCAGCGAAAGCGAGTCTGAATAGGGCGAATTAGTACGTGGTCGTAGACCCGAAACCAGGTGATCTACCCATGTCCAGGGTGAAGGTGAGGTAACACTTACTGGAGGCCCGAACCCACGCACGTTGAAAAGTGCGGGGATGAGGTGTGGGTAGCGGAGAAATTCCAATCGAACTTGGAGATAGCTGGTTCTCTCCGAAATAGCTTTAGGGCTAGCCTCGTGATGAGAATACTGGAGGTAGAGCACTGTTTGGACTAGGGGGCCATCCCGGTTTACCGAATTCAGACAAACTCCGAATGCCAGATATTTATACACGGGAGTCAGACTGCGAGTGATAAGATCCGTAGTCAAAAGGGAAACAGCCCAGACCACCAGCTAAGGTCCCAAAGTAATCGTTAAGTGGAAAAGGATGTGGCGTTGCACAGACAACCAGGATGTTGGCTTAGAAGCAGCCATCATTTAAAGAGTGCGTAATAGCTCACTGGTCGAGTGACGCTGCGCCGAAAATGTATCGGGGCTAAACGATTCACCGAAGCTGTGGATTGACATCTACGATGTCAGTGGTAGGAGAGCGTTCTAAGTGCGTTGAAGTCAGACCGGAAGGACTGGTGGAGCGCTTAGAAGTGAGAATGCCGGTATGAGTAGCGAAAGACGGGTGAGAATCCCGTCCACCGTATGACTAAGGTTTCCTGAGGAAGGCTCGTCCGCTCAGGGTTAGTCGGGACCTAAGCCGAGGCCGATAGGCGTAGGCGATGGACAACAGGTTGATATTCCTGTACCACCTCCTCACCGTTTGAGAAATGGGGGGACGCAGTAGGATAGGGTAAGCGCGCCGTTGGTTGTGCGCGTCCAAGCAGTAAGGCGTGTGTGTAGGCAAATCCGCACACTGTAACGTTGAGCTGTGATGGCGAGTCCGTATGGACGAAGTTCCTGATTTCACACTGCCAAGAAAAGCCTCTATCGAGGTGAGAGGTGCCCGTACCGCAAACCGACACAGGTAGTCGAGGAGAGAATCCTAAGGTGTGCGAGAGAACTCTCGTTAAGGAACTCGGCAAAATGACCCCGTAACTTCGGGAGAAGGGGTGCTCTTGAGCGTGCAAGCGCATGAGAGCCGCAGTGAATAGGCCCAGGCGACTGTTTAGCAAAAACACAGGTCTCTGCAAAACCGTAAGGTGACGTATAGGGGCTGACGCCTGCCCGGTGCTGGAAGGTTAAGAGGAGTGGTTAGCGCAAGCGAAGCTGCGAATTGAAGCCCCAGTAAACGGCGGCCGTAACTATAACGGTCCTAAGGTAGCGAAATTCCTTGTCGGGTAAGTTCCGACCCGCACGAAAGGCGTAACGATCTGGGCACTGTCTCAACGAGAGACTCGGTGAAATTATAGTACCTGTGAAGATGCAGGTTACCCGCGACAGGACGGAAAGACCCCGTGGAGCTTTACTGTAGCCTGATATTGAATTTTGGTACAACTTGTACAGGATAGGTAGGAGCCAGAGATCTCGGAGCGCCAGCTTCGAAGGAGGCGTCGGTGGGATACTACCCTGGTTGTATTGAAATTCTAACCCATGCCCCTTAGCGGGGCAGGAGACAGTGTCAGGCGGACAGTTTGACTGGGGCGGTCGCCTCCTAAAAGGTAACGGAGGCGCCCAAAGGTTCCCTCAGAATGGTTGGAAATCATTCGTAGAGTGTAAAGGCACAAGGGAGCTTGACTGCGAGACCTACAAGTCGAGCAGGGTCGAAAGACGGGCTTAGTGATCCGGTGGTTCCGCATGGAAGGGCCATCGCTCAACGGATAAAAGCTACCCCGGGGATAACAGGCTTATCTCCCCCAAGAGTCCACATCGACGGGGAGGTTTGGCACCTCGATGTCGGCTCATCGCATCCTGGGGCTGTAGTCGGTCCCAAGGGTTGGGCTGTTCGCCCATTAAAGCGGTACGCGAGCTGGGTTCAGAACGTCGTGAGACAGTTCGGTCCCTATCCGTCGTGGGCGTAGGAAATTTGAGAGGAGCTGTCCTTAGTACGAGAGGACCGGGATGGACACACCGCTGGTGTACCAGTTGTCTTGCCAAAGGCATCGCTGGGTAGCTATGTGTGGACGGGATAAGTGCTGAAAGCATCTAAGCATGAAGCCCCCCTCAAGATGAGATTTCCCATTACGCAAGTAAGTAAGATCCCTCAAAGACGATGAGGTAGATAGGTTCGAGGTGGAAGTGTGGTGACACATGGAGCTGACGAATACTAATCGATCGAGGACTTAACCAAAAAGTTTGAAACATTCAATGAACCGTTTATCCAGTTTTGAAAGAACAACCTTTCTAAAAAGAGAGCTTCAAGACACAGTAATACGCCGTGTATTGGAGGTCGAATATAGTCTAGTGATGATGGCAAAGAGGTCACACCCGTTCCCATACCGAACACGGAAGTTAAGCTCTTTAGCGCCGATGGTAGTTGGGGGCTTCCCCCTGTGAGAGTAGGACGTCGCTAGGCACACAAAGCAGTCAGCAAATTGCTGGCTGTTTTTTGTCTATTTTTAGCTTTAAAAAACGATTTCAATAAAATTGTAAGCGTTCTTATGAGCCCTTTTGTGCTATTATTTTTGCATATTGTGTGAGAAACTAAGTGAAAATTAATATGCTAACTATTAATTATCTGATTAATAATTTGGGGGTTTAATTTTTTCTAGGTAGCTGATTATTTAGGAGAAAAATATTTTAAAAAAGAGATATTTCTGCATTAAATATAGAAAATTGGTTTTAAAAATGAATAATTAGGTATAAGTTTGGACAAACTAAAAAATCTGAATTGTCTTTCTTTTATAAGTTTCTTGACAGTAGCATGACACGTTGTTAATCTTACAATTAATATTCTTTTAACTATAGGAGGAAGTTACGAAAATGTGGGAATCTAAATTTGCCAAAGAAGGTTTAACTTTTGATGATGTATTATTAGTACCAGCTCATTCAGAAGTACTACCGAAAGATGTTGATTTATCAGTTCAACTTACACCAAAGATTAAATTAAATATTCCAATGGTCAGTGCAGGTATGGATACAGTTACAGAATCTAAGATGGCTATTGCTATGGCACGTCAAGGTGGTATCGGTATTATCCATAAAAATATGGGCATAGATGAGCAAGCGGAACAAGTTGAAAAAGTAAAACGTTCTGAAAATGGTGTTATTACAAACCCATTCTTCTTAACTCCGACTCACCAAGTTTTTGATGCTGAACATTTAATGGGTAAATACCGAATTTCAGGTGTACCAATTGTGGATAGTATGGAAAACCAAAAGCTAGTAGGAATTATTACAAATCGTGATTTACGTTTTATTTCTGACTACTCTTTAAAAATTGAAGATGTAATGACAAAAGAAGATTTGATTACGGCTCCTGTTGGAACGACTTTAGAGGATGCAGAAAAGATTCTTCAACAATATAAAATCGAAAAACTTCCTATTGTAGATGAAGAAGGTAAGTTAACTGGTTTAATTACAATTAAGGATATCGAAAAAGTAATTGAGTTCCCGAATGCTGCAAAAGATGTACATGGTCGTTTATTAGTAGGAGCAGCTGTAGGAGTATCTAAAGATACAATGATTCGCATTGAGAAGCTTGTTGAAGCACAGGTTGATATCGTAGTAATCGATACAGCCCACGGTCACTCAGAGGGTGTACTACAAACAATCCGTTCTATCCGTGAAGCTTACCCAGAATTAGAAATTATTGCTGGTAACGTGGCAACTGGTGAGGGAGCACGTGCATTGTTTGAAGCTGGTGCAGATGTAGTGAAGGTTGGTATTGGACCAGGATCAATTTGTACAACTCGAGTTGTTGCAGGTGTAGGTGTACCTCAAATTACTGCCATCTATGATTGTGCTACAGTAGCGCGTGAATTAGGTAAAACAATTATTGCTGATGGTGGTATTAAATACTCTGGAGACATCGTAAAAGCTCTTGCTGCAGGCGGTAATATCGTAATGCTTGGCTCACTTCTTGCAGGTACTTCTGAATCTCCAGGAGATACTGAAATTTTCCAAGGTCGTCGCTTCAAAGTTTACCGTGGTATGGGTTCTATTGGCGCAATGGAAAAAGGTTCAAAAGATCGTTATTTCCAAGAAGATGCAAAAAAATTAGTACCAGAGGGTATTGAAGGTCGACTTCCTTATAAAGGACCTCTAGCAGATACAGTTTATCAATTGATTGGTGGTATTCGAGCAGGTATGGGTTATTGTGGTGCGCCTAACCTTGAATATTTACGTGACAACGCTCAGTTTGTCCGTATGACAGGTGCAGGTCTTCGTGAATCACATCCACATGATGTTCAAATTACAAAAGAATCACCAAACTATTCAATGTAATATATTTCAAGCAACTTTTATGCTCTCGTATCGTCTACAAAGATGATACGAGGGCATTTTTTATGAGATAGATTGCGCACCTACTAGGATATCTATGATAAAATGTCGAGGACAAGATTATTTTTTGGAGGGCAATAAAGGTGAAAAAAACAACGAACACCGTATTACGTTTGCTCCTAATTCCTGTTCTATTATTTAGTATATTTGCAGGTGTTCCTGCGAAAGCAAATGCAGAAACAGATTTAGGGTTAACGGTTGACGCTGCGATTTTAATAGACGCAGATTCAGGGAAAATTTTATATGAACAAAATGCAGATACTTCACTAGGTATCGCTAGTATGACGAAGATGATGACCGAGTACCTACTACTGGACGCAATTGATGCAGGTACGGTGAAATGGGATCAGGAATATCATGTGACGGATTATACGTATCGTATGTCTCAAAACCGTGCATTAAGTAATGTACCGTTACGAAGAGACGGATCATATACAATTCGTGAACTATATGAGGCAATGGCTATCTACTCTGCTAATGCAGCTACAGTGGCAATTGCAGAAACAATCGCTGGTACTGAAACTGAGTTTTTAAAACTAATGAATAAAAAGGCAGAAGAGCTTGGCCTTGAAGGCTATAAGTTTGTAAATGCTTCAGGTCTTAACAATGCTGATTTATTTGGTATGCAGCCAGCAGGTACTGGTCCAGAAGATGAGAATGTAATGCCTGCTAAATCTGTAGCAAAATTAGCCTATCATTTATTAAAAGATCATCCAAAGGTTTTAGAGACATCTAAAATAACAAAAAAGACATTCCGTGAAGGAACAGATGACGCAATTGAAATGTCAAACTGGAACTTTATGTTACCAGGTCTAGTATTCCAGTATGAAGGCGTAGATGGCCTAAAAACAGGTACTACTAACTTTGCAGGACATTGCTTCACTGGTACTGCAGAACGCAATGGGACGCGTCTAATTGCAGTCGTAATGAAAGCTGTCGATGCAAAAGGAGAAGGCTCTTATAAAGCACGTTTTGATGCTACGGCTAAGTTATTTAATTATGGCTTCACGCAATTTACAAAACATGAAATTATTCCAGCAAACTATAAGTTTAAAGACCAAAAGACTGTGAAAGTAACTAAAGGGCAAGAAGACAAAGTAGCTATTGCTGTGAAAGAACCAATTTCATTTATGGTGAAATCTTCTGAAAAGGATTTATATCAACCTAAATTAGTTTTAGATAAAAAAAGCTTTGAAGCTAAAGTGAAGAAGGATACAGTAGTAGGGAAGGTCGTTATAGAGCGCACAGAAGGCAAAGATTACGGTTTTATTGATGGTAAAGAGTTTACATCTGATGTCGTGACAACAGCGTCTGTAGAACGTGCTAGCGGTATTTCTCTATTCTTCCAAGGTATCGGTAACTTCTTCGGAAACTTATGGGGTGGCATTACTGATTTTGTTGGTGGATTATTTTAAAAACTAACTAGTAAGAACACGTTTATGTTTGTAAAAACATAGCGTGTTCTTTTTTCACGTTTTACAGTCAATGTGCATACGCTAATAGGCGAAAGGATGTGGCTAAATGTGTGGAATTACCGGGTGGGCTAGTTTTAAAAGAGATTTACGAAAGAGCGAGAGCATTGTGAAGTTAATGGCGCAAACATTAAGTAAACGGGGACCAGATGATGAAAATATTTGGTGTAATGAACATATCGCATTTGGCCACCGACGGTTAGCGGTCATTGACTTAATAGGTGGCAAGCAACCAATGGTAAAAAAACATGATGGCGTAACATATGTCATTACATATAATGGCGAACTGTATAATACCGAAGAATTGCGTAAAGAACTGCAAACAAGAGGGTACGTCTTTACAACCCAGTCAGATACAGAAGTATTGTTAACTGCGTATATTGAGTGGAAAGAACAGTGTGTGAATTATCTAAATGGCATTTTTGCATTTGGTGTGTGGGATGAACAAACGGCATCGCTCTTTCTGTGTCGTGATCGTCTAGGTGTAAAGCCTCTGTATTACACTGAACAACAAGAAGGATTACTATTTGCATCGGAGGTCAAGGCATTATTTGCACATCCAGCAGTCCAACCGTTTGTTAATAGGGAAGGTCTTGCGACAATCATGGCTGTAGGACCATCTAAACCGCCCGGAAAGTCGTTGTTCCATAATATTCATGAACTACGACCAGGATACGCAATGCGGTATTCAAAAGAGGGATTACGTATATGGCAATACTGGCAGCTTCAAAGCAAAAAACATGAAGAATCATTAGAAGAGACGATTGACCATGTACGGTATTTACTAACCGATGCTATTGAGCGTCAACTAGTCTCAGATGTACCGATCTGTACATTCCTTTCTGGAGGGCTTGATTCCAGCATTATTACTGGAATAGCAGCAAACAACTTCCAACAACAAAAGAAAGGTAAACTCCACACGTACTCTATCGACTATGAGGACAATGAACGTTTCTTTAATCCGCATGCTTTTCAAAATTCAACGGATACCTATTGGATACAAAAAATGAAAGACTCGTTTGATACAACACATCATGCGGAGCAAATTAGCCAACAACAGTTAATTGACTTGTTGAAAGAAGCGGTCTTTGTAAGAGATGCACCTGGTATGGCTGATGTTGACTCATCCTTACTATGGTTTTGCCGAGAAATAAAAAGAGATTTTACGGTTGCTTTATCAGGGGAATGTGCCGATGAAATATTCGGTGGTTATCCATGGTTCAAAGAAAGAGCGACTGGTTTCCCTTGGATTCGTTCATTACACGAAAGAACGGCTATGTTACGCGAGGAATGGCGTACAAAGTTAGCTGTTGAAAATTATGCGCAGCATGTTTATGAACAAACGATTGGTGAAGTACCTTATTTAGAAGGGGAAAGCACAGATGCAGCGCAACATCGTGAAATGTTTTATTTAAACACGGTATGGTTTATGCAGACTTTGCTAGAACGGAAAGACCGCATGAGTATGGGGGCGAGTCTTGAGGTGCGTGTGCCATTCGCAGACCATCGGCTTGTGGAATATGCATGGAATATTCCTTGGGAAATGAAAAATTTAGACGGCATGGAAAAAGGTTTGCTTCGTAAGGCGATGGCGCATTTATTGCCAGAGGAAGTATTATACCGAAAAAAGAATCCTTATCCAAAAACCTATCATCCGGTATATACAGCAGGTGTTCAAAAATGGTTAACAGAAATTATGAGCGATAAACATTCAGTTCTTCATGAATTTTTTGAACGACAAAAACTAGTGGAGTTAATTGACTCTGGAGGAAGTTCATTTAAAGAACCTTGGTATGGACAATTAATGGCGGGGCCACAACTTTTAGCTTATTTGGGACAGATTGATACATGGTTTAAGCATTACAACATTCAACTAAAAGAAAATTAAAAAAGCACAACCATCTCGTCACTTGAATCGTGATGAAGATGGTTGTTTCGTTTGTATTGCCCAGCAATTCATTAACTTCTCAATGGATGATTCAATCTTGTGCACAGGAATACCGCCAAAGCCGAGTAAAAATTGAGCTTGTGTGGTCGTATTTTCATCAAGACGATAAGCTGATAATGGATAGATACCGATACCTGCATCATTGGCACTGTGCTGTAATTGTTGCTCGGATAGTTCATGTTGCACATTGAGCAAGATATGCATACCAGCCTGCTCCCCAGTGATTTTTATTTGAGTAGAATAATTTTCTAATATCGTCGTGAGCTTCTCATGCTTTTTTCGATATACTTTTCGCATACGATTTAAATGTTTTGAAAAATGTCCGTCTCTCATGAAATTAGCTACAATGTGCTGATCGAACCTTGGTACTGTTGATGAATAATAATTAAAGACATCATTATAAGTAGTAAGTAGCTTAGGTGGTAGTACAAAATAGGCGACTCGCAAGGAAGGCATTAAGGATTTGGTAAAAGTACTCATATAGATAACTTTCTCATTGCGATCTAAAGCTTGTAGCGCGGGAATTGGTTTTCCAGTATAACGAAATTCCGAATCATAATCATCTTCAATGATATATCGTGATGGACTTTGAGCCGCCCAATTTAAAGCTTGTGCGCGCCTTGTGGCAGACAAGACAGCACCAGTAGGGAATTGGTGCGACGGCGTGATATAAACAACATTAGCAGCTGTTTTTTCCAGTTCATGAATAAGGATACCTTCATCATCTACTGCAATTGGACAAACCTGTCGCTTGTGTTGTAAAAACATCCGATGTACGGTCGGATAACCAGGGTTTTCGAGTGCAAAGCAAGTGTCTTCGCTGAAAAGACGCAAAATCATCGGAAGCAGTTGTTCTGTACCTGAACCAATGACAATTTGCTCTGGGCTACAAACAACGCCGCGCGACTGATATAAGTAATTTGCAATCTCCGTACGTAACGCTAATTCTCCTTGTGGTTCCCCTGTCAATAATAATTCTTTGGAGGCATCATCAAAAAGTTCTTTTGCATATTTTCGCCACGTTTGAAATGGGAAGGCATCAATATCTATGGAACCAGGATTAAAATCAATGGCGTATGTTTTTTTCCGAGGTTGCTCTTTTAGTAGCATAGATGTGTCTTGTTGAATATAAGGTAGTTCATCAATATCCTCTACAAAATAACCGACCCGAGATTTCGATATTATATAACCTTCTGCCAGTAATTGTGCATAGGCTATTTCGATTGTTGTTTGAGAAATATTCAAAAAATCTGCCAATTTTCGCTTCGAAGGTAATTTTTCTCCGACCGTAATTTTCTTTGTAATAATCGCTTCTTTAATACCGCTGTAAAGCTGATCGTATAGCGGTTTTTCACCGTTTTTTTCAAGCTGAAATAAAAGCATATCCATGTTCGATTTCCCACCTGACCTTATAATTATTTTATAAACTGAATATTTTGATATGGTCAATTTCTATTATACTAAATTTCATCACAAAGGTGGAGGTAGAAAAGAATGAAGCAAACAGGAACAGAATTAGTAAAACGTGGGATGGCGGAAATGCAAAAAGGTGGCGTCATTATGGATGTCATTAATGCGGAGCAGGCGAAAATTGCTGAAGCAGCGGGTGCTGTGGCTGTGATGGCATTAGAGCGAGTGCCTTCAGATATACGAAAGGCAGGAGGAGTGGCACGCATGGCAGATCCTCGTATTGTAGAGGAAGTTATGGCGGCGGTCACAATTCCTGTTATGGCGAAAGCACGTATTGGTCATATCGTCGAAGCTCGCGTGTTAGAGGCAATGGGTGTTGATTATATTGATGAGAGTGAAGTGTTAACGCCAGCGGATGAGGAATATCATTTATTGAAGAGTGACTATACAGTGCCATTTGTATGCGGCTGTCGCGATTTAGGTGAAGCAGCTCGTCGTATCGGTGAAGGGGCATCTATGCTACGGACGAAAGGTGAGCCCGGTACAGGGAATATTGTAGAGGCTGTACGCCATATTCGTAAGGTCAATGCCCAAGTACGAAAAGTTGTCGGGATGACTGAAGATGAGTTAATGACTGAGGCAAAATTGCTGGGTGCTCCATTTGAATTATTACGAGAAATTAAAAAACTCGGTCGATTACCGGTTGTAAACTTTGCCGCAGGTGGTGTTGCGACACCAGCAGATGCAGCATTAATGATGGAGTTAGGTGCTGATGGAGTATTTGTTGGCTCTGGTATTTTTAAATCAGAAAATCCTGAGAAATTTGCACGTGCCATTGTGGAAGCAACGACGCATTATAAAGATTATAAATTGATTGCAGAAATTTCAAAAGAGCTAGGTGTGCCGATGAAAGGTATTGATATTGCACAGCTTAGTCAAAGTGAACGTATGCAAGAACGAGGCTGGTAATATGAAGAGAGTGGGTGTTTTAGCATTACAGGGTGCTGTTAGAGAGCATGTACGAATGTTAGAGGCACTTGGTTGTCAAACGGTTTTAGTCAAGCATAAGGAGCATTTAGAAGGGCTTGATGGACTCATATTACCAGGTGGAGAAAGTACAACGATGCGCAAATTACTTGATCGCTATGAACTAATGGGACCTATTCGCTCACTTGCGCAAAAAGGCGTACCAATGTTCGGCACGTGTGCTGGGTTGATATTATTGGCAAAAGAAGTGGTTGACCATGATCCACATTTAGCTGTAATGGATGTTGTCGTTGCTCGGAATTCATATGGACGTCAAGTAGACAGCTTTGAAGTGAATTTAAATATTCAAGCGATTGGCGAAGCAATACCAGCTGTCTTTATACGCGCACCGCATATTGTGTCAGTTGGGGAAGGTGTGGAAGTGCTAGCGGAGCATGACGGAAAAATTGTGCTAGCGCGAGATGGTCATTTACTGGGCTGTTCATTTCATCCTGAATTAACGACAGATTTGCGCATTGTCAAATATTTTGTGACGACTATGGTGTGACTTGCAAAATGTCGTTTCATATAGTACAGTATGGATAAAATTTAAATAATTGAACACGATGATGGGAAGTAGTAGCAAGCACGTTTTTTTTAGAGAGTCAGCGGGTGGTGGAAGCTGATAAAAGCACTTGTGAATCCGTCCTGGAGTTGCGCAGTCGAAGTGAATGAAGTAGGCTGTCGCCGGCTGAAATGCCGTTATGAGATAAGTGGACTAGGCAATCTGTCTGGTCAATTAGGGTGGCAACGCGGGTAGCTCTCGTCCCTTTCATGGGATGAGGGCTTTTTTGTGTTCTATCTTATCTATAAATTCCCATCATTTATGAATCTACTACTGGAGGTATGAAGGATGTTAGATATTAAACGCGTCCGTGATAACTTCGCGGAAATTAAAGAAATGCTATTAACACGCAACGAAGATTTAGGAAACTTAGATGATTTTGAAGCTTTAGATACAAAACGTCGCGAATTAATCGCGAAAGCAGAAGAACTGAAAGCTGAACGAAATAAAGTATCTGAACAAATTTCTGTTATGAAACGTAATAAAGAAAATGCTGATGAAGTCATCGTACGTATGCGTCAAGTTGGCGATGAAATTAAAGAGTTAGATACACAACTCAATGAAGTAGAAGACCGTTTTAAAGATATGATGATGCGTTTACCAAACGTGCCACATGAATCTGTGCCAGTCGGTACTACGGAAGACGACAATGTAGTGGAATATACGTGGGGAGAAGTACCAACTTTTGATTTTGATATTAAAGCACACTGGGATATCGCAACAGATTTACAAATTGTAGATTTTGAACGTGGAGCAAAAGTAGCGGGCAGTCGTTTCTTATTCTATCGTGGTTTAGGTGCTCGTTTAGAACGTGCATTAATGAGCTTTATGATGGATTTACATGCAGAAGAACATGGTTATGAAGAAATGCTACCACCTGTTATCGTAAATCGAGATAGCTTAACGGGTACAGGTCAGCTTCCTAAGTTTGAAGAAGATGTATTTAAACTAGATGATACAGATTACTTTATGATTCCAACAGCAGAAGTACCTGTGACGAATTTCTATCGTGATGAAATTCTACCTATTGAAGTTTTACCACAAGGCTTTGCAGCGTATAGCGCTTGCTTCCGCTCAGAAGCGGGCTCTGCCGGTCGCGATACACGTGGCTTAATTCGCCAGCACCAATTCAATAAAGTAGAATTAGTCCGTTTTGTGAAACCAGAGGAATCTTATGAACAGCTAGAATTATTAACAGGTCATGCTGAAAAAGTATTGCAATTATTAGGCTTACCTTATCGTAAATTAAAAATGTGTACAGCTGATTTAGGCTTCACTGCTGCCAAAAAATATGATTTAGAAGTATGGATTCCAGCGCAAAATATGTACCGTGAAATTTCTTCTTGCTCAAACTTTGAGGATTTCCAAGCGCGTCGTGCCAATATCCGCTTCCGCCGTGAGCCAAATGCTAAACCAGAATACGTCCACACATTAAACGGTTCAGGTCTTGCCATTGGTCGAACAGTGGCCGCCATCCTTGAAAACTATCAGCAAGCTGACGGAAGCGTAGTTATTCCAGAGGTATTAGTTCCTTATATGGGCGGCAAAAAAGTTATTGCACCGAAGTAATTAGTGAAATTCTTCAAACCATCCACACCAAAAAAGAGATTGGGGCATAACGAAAAAATTTAAGGAACAGTGGAAAGATGTTCATAAATTTTTGCTATATAGAGAACTTAGCTATTCTTGCTTTTGCAACAACTAAAAATTAGAACTGTTCACGAGTTGTTGGTAGCGGAGGTTGTGACTCCTGCGGGAACAGCACACAATGTAAGACGCGGACATTCCACGCCTTAGCGAGATTGCGACTTACTGTGCTGAGCGGAAAGCATCACCGTTACGGACGACAACGGCATAGCAAAAAAGTGTTAGATTGACTACAGTCAATCTAACACTTTTTCTCTTTTATTTCAGCCGTAAATCAGACAACAGAAGTGTCGGTGTTTAGGTGATTTATACCCTATTGTACTTCAAGTGTATATGGTTGAGTGCTAGCTTTGCCGTTTACTTCACTTACTTCAATATAGTAAGTTCCTTTGTCCAATTCCACTGTACCTACTTCAGGATCGTCAGCTCCGTAAAGATCAAATGTTCCCACTGTTTTTCCTTTTGCATCAATAATACGTATAACACCATCCAGTGCTTTTTCTGTTTGTAGAGAGAAGAATACATCGCGTTTGCTATCAATATTTAATTCAAAATAGTCTTTATCGCCAAACGGAACACCAGCATTTAAATATTGCGTAGCAACCCATTTGTTCTCTTTTTTCGTAAGCTTAGATGGCTTTGTTGGTATACCATTGATTAACTCGGAATCCTTATCTTCATCGACCTGATTGTGTTTATACATGCTTAAAGTATACGGATGAATGGATACTTGTCCAAGGTTCATACCGTTAATAATAATAAAATAACCATGATTCTTTTTCGCTTTAAAAGAGGTATTAACATCTGTTGTGCCAAAAATACCGAGTAATTGTTCAATAATGTTATTGCCTTGTCCAAATTGAATTTCGGTTTCCAATTCTTTTGGATCAATTTCCATGTTGCCATTTGTATCTTCAATTATAGAACCAGAAAATTTAAAGGCATTTTGAAGCTCTTTAGGTAATTGATTTAGCTGTTCATTTGTCATAGGCACAGAAGAAACAAGAAGGCTCATGATTTCATCTTGCCCTCGTTGTTTATAATAGTAGTAATCAATATCATCTTGATAAATGATATGATCTTGATAGATTGTACCAGGTTGAACCGCTTGAGCATTTATTGTTGTGTTATTATCACTTTTATAATCTGACGGGATAGCTGCTAATTTACTTGTTTTAAGAGTATATGGTTCAGCCGAGCGAGCACCTTGATTCATTACCTTTACAACATAAGTTTTGTCCTTTTTCAACGCAACTGCTTTTGCATCATTGGCGTTACTAGTTGAGCCAAGAAGTAAACTTAGTAGCCCCATATCATTACTTAATGAAGAAACTGCTAATAATTCATTTGTTTCCTCATCATATTCAAAAATAGTTCCAGTTGGAATTTGATTCATGCCATTTTTAACTTGGAACCCATATACGGCATCTTCTTTAGGCTTCAATAAGAAGTAATCTTCATCAAATTCTGTTTGGAAGTAAGCTTTTTTATCTTGACCAATATCAAAAGGAACCGCTTGCCCCATAATTAGAGCTATGTCTTCTGGATTTCCCATAGCACCAGGATTCATAAACATATTGAATATATCATTGATTTGATTGTCTTTTTTTGCTTGATATTGAGTTAAAGGTAAAAGCCCATTTTCTACATCACCTTCTGGCATTCCCTCATTTAAAGGTAACCCGTCTTCATCTTCAGGAAGGGTAACGACTTCACCCTTTAAAGTATAAGGGATGATGGATTCACTTACCGTTTCTTCATTTTCAATGCCGCCGCTAAAGAACATATCAAGTGAAAAAGCGCTACTGCCCTGATTGGATACGTTTAATACATATTCTGCCCCAGGAATAGCGTCAACAATAAGATTTACTCCGTCGCCTTTATCTGCGCTATAGCTTGTTTGAATTGGATAGGCCTCATACATTTCCTCATCATTAACGTTTTCTGCTGGTACAGCATCTAAGTCTTCCTTTAGATAAAGTTCCATAGAGGCTGTAACACCTGGAATACCAGACAAATCAAATCGCAGTGTTGTTGGTTCTTTAACTGAAAATGTGAAATAATCTTGGTCCCTTTGCTGATCTTTAGAAAGAAGGGTATAGTTTTTCCCTTTTGTACTGAATGGGAACTGTTGAATGTTCTCCTTTTTGTCCATCTCTAATGAATCAATTGGTAAATCCTTCGTTGTTTGAGCAGTGAATACGTAGTTCGACTCACCATTTAAGTTATAGCTGCCATTATAATCTTTAACCCCAACAAGCAGTGTTCCTTTTTGATCTGCTTTGTATAGGTAGCCCTCTTGCTTTCCTACACGCACATCATTGACATGGATTGGGTCGACTTCCTCTTTGTTATCTGTAGGGTAGAAATACAATTCAAGTGCATAATCGTATTTGTTTGCACCTTTTAATGTCAGTTGAGCATATTCATTTGCATCTAAATCAACCTTGTACCATTTTTTTTCGTTTGGTTGTTTGAATTCACCTTTTTCTGAATTCAATGTATTCTTAGCAAGAACTTTGGCGTTTTTCATACGTTCTTCCGTTGTTTCTGAATACTCTTTCGGTAGATTATTGACATTAAACTGTAATGCTTTCACCGGGTTGATAAGACCATGTCCATATGTAAGGTCATAGCCTTTCTCACCTAGATTATTTGCGGTCATTTCGAGAATAGCTTCTACTTCATGAGGCTTTAAATTTGGATGTTTTGATTTTAGTAGGGAGGCAACACCTGCTACAACGGGAGCCGCCATTGATGTACCACTAAATTTGAGAAAGGACGATCCCTTTTTCTCATCGTGAACGGTACTGTATATTTCCTCACCTGGTGCTACCACGTCAACCGATGGACCATAGTTTGAATAGCTTGATAGTTTGTTGATATCATTTGTAGAACCTACGCTAATGACACCTTCGTAAGAAGCAGGGAAAGAGTATTCATCTGTCGATTCATTTCCTGCTGCAGCTACAATCGTAATTCCTTTATCTATCGCTTGCTTAACAGCGTCTTTCATTAATGGAGATTCTCCATAACCACCAAGACTCATGTTAATAACATCGGCGCCCTGTTCAATGGCGTAAAGAATACCTTGTGCAATGACGAAATCGTTGGCACCTTCTTCTCCGTTGAATACATCAATTGGAAGAAGCTTAGCATTGGGATTAATGCCATGTCCTCCAATATTATTATCTTTTGCTGCGCCAATAATGCCTGCTACATGTGTTCCGTGGTCACCAGTATAAGTGGTATTGGCTGGTGCTGCGGCATTATACGGTGGAAGTACTTGAGATTTTAAATCAGGGTGTTTAAAATCCACACCAGAATCAATAACTGCTACTTTTACTTCATGATTACCTGCTAACTCTAGTGCCTTATCCATTTGAAGTAAGTTTAGATGATACATATCTTTTTTCTTTGGATCTGCTTCGTTAGCAAAAGAATGATACACGTAGCTTGGGGATACACTTTTAACTCCGTCTTGCTTTGCATAGTAAGAAACTGCTTTTTCTAAAGAAATTCCCTTTTTCAGTTGGATTACATCATATCCTAATGATGGAATAGATCGTATTACTTTTGAGCCAATGTTTTTATGTGCGTTCTTAGCAAGACCTGTATGCTTGACGATAATGGTATCTTTACTAATCCATTCCTTATCATTTTTGACATACTTTAATGCTTGTTCCTTATTGCTAGCTATAAGACTTTTCTCTACTTCTGTATGCTTTGTTGTTTTTTCTGGTGCTGTAGCATAGGCAGAAGCAGCAGGTACCATTAGTGAAGCTGACGCTACTAAAGCAATTGATCTCTTCATCCATTTTTTCAATTGTTCTCTCTCCCATGTTGTTTTATTTACTCTATATCTATTACGATTAAAACATGGAAAAGTTTCGGATAAAAGGATAATTTCGGTCTTGTTTCCTTATTTGTACCGATTATTAGAGAAAAGAAAAAGGTACCCCCATAAATTTTGAGGTACCTTTTCATGTTGAAAGCAAATACTCTAGTAAACACCACTTATTGAGGCTCACTAGATTCTGCCATTTTACGTGCTTTTTTTTCAGCTTTTTTTCGTTCACGTAATGCTCTAAAAAAATCGGTTAAAATTTGGCCGCATTCTTTAGCTAAAATACCTTCCGTTACATCACATTCATGGTTGAAACGCGCATCATTTAATAAATGATAGAGTGAATCGACACAGCCAGCTTTTATATCCCGTGCGCCGTATACAACACGCGGCACTCGAGACTGCAAAATGGCCCCTGCACACATAGGGCAAGGTTCCAGTGTGACATAAAGTGTTGTTTGTTCAAGTCGCCAACTACCTAATTTTTTACATGCTTCTTGAATTACCATTAATTCGGCATGCGTAGTTGCATTTTGAGTTGTTTCACGTAGATTATGCGCGCGCGCAATAATTTCTCCTTCATATACAAGAACGGCCCCTATTGGTACCTCACCAAGCAAAGCAGCTTTTTTTGCTTCTTCTAAAGCTTGGTTCATAAAGATACGGTCTTTTTCAAAAATATCCACTCGAATCTCTCCTTAAGAGTAGTGTATCATGCGCGTGAGGTTTTGTATTTTGCTTTGAATTGACATTCCTAAAATAACCCTATATATTTATATATGAACACATGCTCATATATAAATAAACTATAGGAGGAATGGAAAATGGATGAACAAGTTAAACAGGGCGAAATAGAAAGTGGTAATGGCCAGCATTTAGATGAGGAAACGCTATTTGTTGTTTCTCAAACGTTTAAAGCATTAAGTGATCCAACAAGAATACGGATTTTAAATTTATTATGTTCAGATGAGCACTCGGTTAACGACATTGCTGAAATATTAGACTTAAGTCAGTCAACAGTATCGCATCAATTACGATTTTTAAAAAATTTACGATTAGTAAAATTCAGGAGAGAAGGAACAAGCTTATATTATTCAAAAGATGATGACCACATTATGAATTTATTGAAGCAAGCAATTGAACACGCTACGCACAACTAATTGTATTAATTAATATTTGGAGGGGAAAACGATGGGGCATAATCACGATCACGGCCATGATCATACACATGGCGCGAATAAAAAAGTGCTTTTATTATCCTTTATCATTATCACGAGTTATATGGTGGTTGAAGCAATAGGTGGATTCTTAACAAATAGTTTGGCGCTTTTATCGGATGCTGGACATATGTTAAGTGATTCGATTTCTTTAGCCATTGCACTTCTTGCTTTTATGTTTGGAGAAAAAGCAGCTAGCTTTAGTAAAACATATGGTTATAAAAGGTTTGAAATATTAGCTGCTGTGTTAAATGGTGTGACATTAATTTTAATTGCGTTATTTATTTTCTATGAAGCCATTGAGCGTTTTGCAAATCCACCTGAAGTAGCAACAACAGGGATGCTGATTATTAGTGTAATTGGTTTGTTAATTAATATAGTAGTTGCTTGGATTATGATGCGTGGTGGAGATACGGAAGACAATTTAAACATGCGTGGTGCATTTTTACATGTTCTTAGTGATATGCTTGGCTCTGTCGGTGCCATCATTGCTGCCTTAGTCATTATGTTTTTCGGCTGGGGCTGGGCCGATCCTCTTGCCAGTGTTATTGTTGCATTATTAGTACTACGTAGTGGATATTTTGTGACAAAGTCTGCTATCCATGTTCTTATGGAAGGAACACCTTCAAATGTCGACGTACAGGAAATCATTCAAATAATAGAGCAAACGGAAGGTGTGCAAAGTATTCATGATCTTCATATTTGGACGATAACTAGCGGAACAAATGCATTATCCTGCCATGCAGTTGTCGATGACCAGCTAACCATTGGAGAAAGCGAGCATATTTTACGTGAAATTGAACATAATCTTGAACATAAGGGCATAAAGCACGTAACGATTCAATTGGAAACCATAACGAACCGCCATGCTGAATCAATTTTATGTAATCTAAAGAGTGAGCCAGTTCATCATGACCACCACTAATTATAAAAAACTAAAACGCCTATTTACATACCCTTCGTGGGTATAGTATGATAATAGCAAATAGGAGGTGAAGAAGTTGGAGGACACAGTGAAAAATGATGCTTGTCATACAGAGGAAACTACGTCGTGTCGAAAAAGTCATCACCCTGAGCGCGTGAAAAAGGATTTAACGACTCGCTTAAATCGAGTAGAAGGTCAAATCCGAGGCATTAAGGGAATGATTGAAAAAGACGTTTACTGTGATGATATCATCACGCAACTGTCTGCCACACAATCCGCTTTGAATAGCGTAGCGAAAATTTTATTAGAAGGTCATTTAAAGGGCTGTGTCGTAGATCGCCTATCTGAAGGCGATGAAGCGGTTCTAGATGAGTTAGTCGTGACCATTCAAAAATTAATGAAAAAATAATTTTACGGGTAGTTACTCTTATATAGCATGTACATTAAATTTAAAGGAGAGATATTTATGCAAAATGTAACATTAAACGTACAAGGAATGTCATGTGGACATTGTGTCAATGCAGTGGAAAAAAGTGTCGGCGCACTAGCTGGTGTAGAACAAGTAACAGTAAATTTAGCAGATGGTTTGGTAGATGTCGCATTTGACGATGCTCAAGTATCACTTGCGCAAATTAAAGAAACGATTGACGACCAAGGTTACGAGGTAGAATAAGATCAATAGGGTGCTCAAAAAGCACTCTATTATTTTCAAATCTATATACCCCTATATGGTATAGAAAGAGGTGGGAAGTTAATGCATTCTGAATTGAAGGAAACGAACCTACAAATTACAGGTATGACCTGCGCAGCGTGTGCTACGCGTATCGAAAAAGGCTTAAAAAAAATGGATGGTGTCGAGCAAGCAACTGTAAACTTAGCGCTTGAAAAATCCTCAATAAAATATGATCCAGCAAAATTGAGTGAAGCAGACTTTGAAAAGAAAATCGAAGCGTTAGGCTATGGCGTCGTAAAACAGAAAGCGGAACTTGATATTACAGGTATGACGTGTGCTGCATGTGCCACTCGTATTGAGAAAGGTTTAAATAAACTTTCTGGTGTTTCAACGGCAACTGTAAACTTGGCACTTGAAAAAGCATCCATTGAATTTAATCCAACCGAGGTTTCTGTATCGGACATTATTGGCAAGGTTGAGAAACTGGGATATGGTGCTCATCAAAAAGCAGATGAGCGAGCAACTGAAGATTATCGAGAAAAGGCAATAAAACAACAGCAACAAAAATTTCTTTTTTCAGCTATTCTATCGCTACCATTACTGTGGACGATGGTTGCTCACTTTTCATTGACATCGTTTTTATATGTCCCCGATTTTTTAATGAATCCTTGGGTGCAATTAGTGTTAGCTACACCAGTTCAATTTATTATTGGGAAACAATTTTATGTAGGCGCATATAAAGCTTTACGCAATGGCAGTGCTAATATGGATGTCCTTGTCGTTATGGGGACTTCAGCAGCTTATTTTTACAGCGTTTATCAAGCAATTGTTACAGTCAATTCACATCACGGCCCGCATCTATACTTTGAAACGAGTGCCGTTTTAATTACGTTAATTCTATTAGGTAAATTATTCGAAGCAAAGGCAAAAGGTCGTTCATCAGAAGCGATTAAAAAGCTTATGGGTCTGCAAGCGAAGTCGGCGATAGTTGTGCGAGATGGAGTAGAAAAAGAAGTCCCATTAGAAGAAGTTGTGATAGGCGATATTTTATTAGTTAAACCAGGCGAAAAAATACCTGTAGATGGGGAAGTATTAGAAGGTACAACAGCCGTTGATGAATCAATGCTAACAGGAGAAAGTCTTCCCGTAGATAAAAAACAAGGCGATGTATTATACGGTTCAACAATTAATAAAAATGGCTTTGTGAAAATGTCAGCAACCAAAGTTGGTAGAGACACAGCACTTGCTCAAATTATTAAAGTCGTAGAAGATGCACAAGGTTCAAAAGCGCCAATACAACGTTTAGCTGACCAAATTTCGGGCATATTCGTGCCGATTGTTGTTGGTATTGCGATCGTGACATTCCTTGTTTGGATTTTATGGGTAAAACCTGGTGAATTTACACCTGCACTAGAAGTGTTAATTGCGGTACTTGTTATTGCTTGTCCTTGTGCGCTAGGCTTAGCGACACCAACTTCTATTATGGCAGGTTCTGGTCGCGCTGCTGAATTTGGGATTTTGTTTAAAGGTGGCGAGCATTTAGAACAAACGCAACGCATTGATACGGTTGTTGTCGATAAAACAGGGACCGTAACACACGGCAAGCCGATATTAACAGACGTTGTACTAGCAACAGGGCAAGAAGAAGCATCCTTTCTTTCATTGATTGGGGCAGCAGAGAAACAATCCGAACATCCGCTAGCACAAGCCATTGTGCAAGGAATTGAAGAACGAAGTGTCACGCTTGGCGATGTTCAATTTTTTGAGGCCATTCCAGGTTACGGCGTGCAAGCAACCGTTTCTGGTCAAGGTGTGGTAATCGGGACACGTAAATTAATGCAACAATATGATATTGATATTGAGCATATATTGCCGACAATGGAGACATTAGAGGAATACGGTAAAACCACAATGTTGGCTGCTATAAATGGTCAATATGCAGGACTTGTTGCTGTTGCAGATACGGTGAAAGACACGTCAAAAGAAGCCATTCGTCGTTTACAGGATATGGGCATTACAGTCATTATGATGACGGGTGATAACGAACGGACTGCGCAAGCAATCGGTCAGGAAGTTGGGGTTAACCATGTTATCGCAGAAGTACTTCCAGAAGGTAAAGCGGATGAAGTGAAAAAACTGCAAGCTACGGGCAAAAATGTTGCGATGGTTGGTGATGGCATTAATGATGCACCAGCATTAGCAACTGCCAATATTGGGATGGCTATAGGAACTGGTACAGATGTGGCAATGGAGGCGGCTGATATTACGCTTATACGTGGTGATTTAACTAGCATTGCGGATGCCATTATTATGAGCCGTAAAACAATGCGCAATATTAAACAAAATCTATTTTGGGCATTTGCTTATAATACATTAGGGATTCCAATTGCAGCCATGGGCCTACTTGCACCGTGGGTAGCGGGCGCAGCTATGGCATTCAGCTCAGTGTCCGTCGTGTTAAATGCCTTACGTTTACAACGAGTAAAATTATAGTGCAAATTATAGTGCCAGTCACCCAAACAATTCTCAAACAATTCTCGAAGTAGATTTTCACCAAAACGCTTGCTTAGAGTGGACGTACCGGATGCAGAGCGGAAAGAGTTCACTTAGCGAAAAATCTACGCAGTATTGGCTGGCTAAAGTTAGGCCCACTAATGTGGGTCTTTTTTTGTTGCATGGAGCTATAATTTGTTGGATATCTATCAACTGGGCAGTTCAAATAATGTTGAAAATTGAGATACATGTTGATTCTGTTTTTCATTTTCTCACTATGATACAATGAAAAGCACTGATTCATTTTAGTTTCATACAATATAGCCTTAAAATAGTGGCATAATTGACTTATAGAATCCTAAATATAAAGGAGGAACTTCTAGTGACGGTTCCATTTGTTGCAGTAGAAGGTCCGATTGGTGTAGGCAAAACTTCATTGGCAAAAGAGGTAGCGGCAACATTTAATTACCATCTATTAAAAGAAATTGTAGACGAAAATCCGTTTTTAAATAAGTTTTATGAAAATATTGAGGAATGGAGTTTCCAAACAGAAATGTTCTTCCTCTGTAATCGCTATAAACAATTAACAGATATAAAGAAGTTACGTTTAGCACAAAAGACATCAGTTGTATCGGACTATCATATTTTTAAAAATTTAATTTTTGCAAAGCGTACATTGCCACCTGCCGAGTACGAAAAGTATGAAGAAATCTATCAAATTTTAACAAAAGATATGCCAGTGCCTAATGTCGTCGTTTATTTACATGCTAGTGTCGATACGTTAATGAAACGCATTGCTAAACGGGGGCGTGAATTTGAGAAAATGATTTCACGTGAATATATGGAGCAGTTAGTAGCAGACTATCATACTTTTACAGAGCATTTTGAGCAGTTACATCCCGAAATTCCTGTAATCCGATTTAATGGAGATCAACTTGATTTTGTAAAAAACCCACAAGATTTACAATATGTATTACAAACAATCGAAGAAACGTTACAACAAAGGAGCTTGCAACAATGAATTTGAGAGAGAAATATGATATTCCGCCACAAACTGTAATTACAATTGCCGGAACAGTAGGTGTAGGAAAATCAACGATGACAAAGGCGCTAGCACAAGCGTTAAATTTCCGTACATCATTTGAAAAAGTAGATACCAATCCGTACCTAGATAAGTTTTATGACGACTTTGAAAAATGGAGCTTCCATTTACAAGTCTATTTTCTAGCAGAACGTTTTAAAGAACAGAAGCGTATTTTCGAATATGGTGGGGGCTTTGTGCAAGATCGTTCTATTTATGAAGATACAGGGATTTTTGCCAAAATGCATTATGATAAAGGAACAATGAGTCCAACTGATTATGAAACGTATCGTAATTTATTTGATGCGATGGTGATGACACCGTATTTCCCGCACCCCGATTTATTAGTTTATTTAGAGGGACCGATTGATGATGTCATTGGACGTATTCAAGAGCGTGGTCGTGAGATGGAACAGCAAACACCAAATGATTATTGGATTGAAATGCATGAGCGTTACGAAAATTGGATAAATAATTTTAATTCATGCCCTGTCCTACGTTTAGATATTAATGATTATGATTTATTAAAAAATCCAGACGCAATTGAATCAATTGTCAGCCGCATAAGTCATATGCTAAAGCAAACAAGTCATTTACGTAAATAGAAGAATCGCTAAGTAACAGTAAAGACTTTGAAGAAAGAAACTTCAAGCGTTCTGGCCGAAAGCGAAGCGTCAGGCGCAAACAAGTCATTTACGTAAATAGAAGAATCGCTATTGCAACAGTAAAGACTTTGAAGAAAGAAACTCCAAGCGTTCTGGCCGAAAGCGAAGCGTCAGGCGCAAACAAGTCATTTACGTAAATAGAAGAATCGCTATTGCAACAGTAAAGACGTTGAAGAAGGGAACCTCAAAGCGTTCTGACCGAAAGCAAAAGAAACGTAGAAAGCTTCCAGATAGAAATATAAGGACTTTGTATTTTAAAATAAATAACAGAAATAAGACCAAAAGACGTGAGACAATATGATACCTATTGTTATCACGTCTTTTGTAATAGGAGGAATAAATATGAGAATCGCAGTATATTGTGGATCAGCACTAGGCAATAACCCGATTTATGCTGAAAAGGCAAGTGAATTAGGAACGGTATTAGCACAACATGGACATGGTATTGTTTATGGAGGTTCTAAAATAGGATTGATGGGCAAAGTGGCAGATGCCGCCTTAGTAGCAGGTGGAGAGGTGATTGGCGTCATGCCTACTCATTTACAAAAACAAGAAAGCGTTCATGCCGCATTGACGGAAATACATTTTGTAGAATCCATGCATATACGTAAGGCAAAAATGGTTGAATTAGCAGATGCTTTTATCGCGTTGCCAGGTGGTGGCGGTACACTGGACGAATATTTTGAAGTATTCACATGGGCGCAGATTAAATTACATGAAAAGCCTGTTATTTTATTTAACATCAATGGTTTTTATGACGCACTTCTACTACATTTTTCTAAAATGCTAGAGGAGGGCTTTATACACCCAGAACACAAGGCGTTAATTCGTGTAGCTACAACGGCAGAAGAAGTTTTAACAATGATAAAATAAGAAAAAAAGCATAATTGAGCATAAGAATAGTAAAAATACAAATTTATAGTATTTTTAAGACGCTATTAGATATATTATAATATATAACAATGCATTTTTTAAAAAGAAGAAAGTAAATTAGAGATAACGCTAGTAAAATAGAGTGATAGAGGTGGATGTTATGCAAAAAAATGATACACAAGTCACAGATGATTTAGTTGTTCAAGCAATTGAGCGTAATATAGCGATTATCCGATTTGATATGAACCGAAAAGTTGCTTATGTAAATGAGCTTTTTGCGAAAACAATGGGCTATACAGTAGAAAAAATGATGGGGAAAGACCATAAGGAATTTTGTTTTCCTAATTACGTAAAGAGTCCTGAATACGAGAGGTTTTGGCGTAATTTAGCAGCAGGTAAGAGCTATCAAGATAAAGTAGAACGAATGGATGCTCAAGGAAATAGTATTTGGCTAGAGGCTACTTATATGCCAGTATTTGATAGTCATTCAAGAAAAGTGATTGGTGTATCCAAAATAGCAACAAATATTACGGAACGTCAAAACACCATTGTCAATGTAGCAGATCAGTTAAAGCAAATGTCCACTAAGCTGTATAGTCGTTCAGAGGCAGGTATTAAAAATAGTGAAAATTTACTTGAAACAATTCAACAAGTTTCAAAAGAATCCTCGGAAAATGTTAAAAACTTAGATCAATTGCAAAATCAAGCAGAATCCATTAAAGGCATTGTCAAAACAATTCAAGGTATTGCCTCCCAAACAAACTTACTTGCTTTAAATGCAGCTATTGAAGCCGCAAGAGCTGGAGAGTATGGCAGAGGTTTTGATGTTGTCGCCAAAGAGGTGCGAAAACTGTCCGTAAGAGTAGAGCAATCGATTTCAGAGGTGAAAGAAAATGTGGAAGGGATTGTACGCGAGATTGGGCAAGTAACTGAAAGCATCACGCGAATTTCTGAAGAAATTGAAAAAACGAATGGGCAGATTACTGTGACGACGAGTGATTTTGCTGAAATCGCTTCTGCAGCAGAGGCATTAGATGAACGGTCTAAGCAATTTATTGAAATAATTTAAAAGACGCCTGAGGCAAATAGTCATGACGTGAACATTTGCCTCAGGTTTTTTATATTGCTATAAAAAACAATCGAATAGTTACTACCGTTTTTAAAAATATACTTTACTAAATTTTCTGAATTATATTGAAATAGTAGATGTGTTTTATTTACAATAATTGTGTAAGGTATTCATAAATCATAATAGGGGTGTTATGTATGACAAAAGTGGAAATAAGTTTTAAACATTTACCAACGACAGCAATTTCAGATGCAACTGGGGGGCATACAAATTTACGCAGTGACATTAAACCGTTAGCAGACCATTTTAAAATAGCAGGGCGAGCGGTAACCGTCCGTTTACCTGATGGCGAAAATGGGGCTGTACTTGAAGCGATTCGAGGAGCTAGCGAGGGTGATATTTTGGTCATTGATGCAAAGGGTAATAGAAATCGTGCTGTCGCAGGAGATTTTGTTATTTCTTTAGCAAAGGGTATGGGTGTACAGGGCTTTGTAGTAGACGGGGTTATTCGTGATATTGCTGCGATTCGAGAACTAGATTTTCCTGTATTTTCACTTGGGACAACCGTAGCAGCGGGCAATAAAAATGGCGGTGGTAAAGTGAATGTGCCAATCGCTATTGGCGGTGTAACAGTACAACCAGGTGATTATATTATTGGAGATGTAGATGGCGTTATTGTCGTGCCTCAAGAGGATGCAGAGCGTATTGTTGCAGCCGCTGAGGCGAAAGTCGAAAAGGATGAAGTGCGCGCACAAGAAGCCCATGTCAATGGCAAAGCGTCTATTATTGCTTATTTAGATAAAGTACTGACAAAATAAAAAAATGCCTCACGATGTCATAAGCCATCGTGAGGCATTTTTTATGAATTTATGCTAAATTTTCATTTTCTTTAAAGTAGTTTTTCATTTTTTCTTTATCGAAGCGGCCTTCCCATTTCGCCATTACTAATGAAGCTAGTGAGTTTCCGATTACGTTAACTACTGTTCGTCCCATATCAAGGATACGGTCGATACCAGCAATAAATGCTAAACCTTCGATTGGAATACCAACAGTACCTAAAGTGGCAAGTAATACAACGAATGATACGCCTGGTACACCGGCAATCCCTTTAGAAGTAACCATTAATACAAGCATTAATGTAATTTGTTCCCCGATGCTTAAGTGAATACCATACATTTGGGCAATGAATAATGCGGCAATTGCTTGATACAATGTTGAACCATCTAAGTTAAAAGAATAGCCTGTCGGAATAACAAAGGAAACAATATCTTTTGGTGCACCTAATTTCTCCATTTTCAACATCACTCGTGGTAATACAGCTTCCGAGCTAGCAGTGGAGAAGGCTAAAATTAACTCATCTTTTAACACTCTAATTAAGTAGAGAATGTTGACACCGGCAAATTTTGCAACAAGGCCAAGAATGACAAAGATGAAGAAGAACATTGTGACATATACAAGTATTGCAAGCTTACCTAAAGGTATGAGGGAAGCGAACCCATATTTGGAAACGGTTACACCAATTAAACCAAATACCCCAATTGGAGCGAATTTCATCACAAGGTTCGTTACCCAGAACATAGCATCTGCTACACCTTGGAAGAAGTCCAATACAGGTTTACCTCGTTCTCCAATTGCAGCTACCCCTAAACCAAAAATAACAGAGAAGAAGATGATGGCAAGCATATTGCCTTCAGCCATTGATTGAATAATATTTGTCGGTACAATGCCTACAATAATATCAAATGGACCTTCATGCTGTACTTCTTCAGTTGTTGAAACGTATTTTGAAATATCCCCTTGCGAAAGTTCGTTCATATTGATGCCAGCACCTGGATGGAACAGGTTTGCTGAAAGTAATCCAACAACAATCGCTACTGTTGTAATGATTTCAAAGTAAATAAGCGTTTTTCCGCCTAATCTTCCGAGCTGTTTCATGTCTCCAGTTCCAGCAACACCAACAATTAAAGTCGAAATGATAATAGGTACTACAATCATCTTAATTAGATGTAGGAAGATATCTCCTAATGGTTGTAAATATGTTTCAACTTTGGGGTTACCATAAAAGATACCACCAACAATTATCCCTAAAATCAAACCGATTAAAATTTGAGCGGCTAAACTGATTTTAAATTTCTTTTTCAAAATCTTAATTCCTCCCCTATATTAAAATTTTTAGGACACGCCTTACTTTAATAATACGGAGGACTTATGAAATCCGACAAAATCCGAGAAAATTAATTTACTTTTGTTAAAATGTCTGAATATAACACCTGAATAAACTTCTTAATATTGACCTTTGCTTTGCGATTCCCATGGTCTTCGATTTGCGTCATAAGCTGACGAATCTCTTTAAAGTCAAAGTATCGAGGTGCATAATATTCAAATTCAGAGTTTGTATAATCAACGACGCCTAAATTGGCGAGATTTATCATGGCAGCTAAAATCGTTCGACGTACCCGCTGTTCAATTGCTTTACTCTCTTTTAATATTTCATCAGGAGTTGACTTTGTGACAGCTGCAATTTCCTCATAAAGCTCTTTTAATGGAGGAAGTGGCGCAATTTTGTGCTGATGAGCTAGCAATGTTTCAATAATTGCTATAATATCCTCACTTCCAATTTCACCGACAATCCCCATATCATTTAAGATGGATTGGATGTGGTCTCGCGATGTGGCTTTATTGTTTATTTGCTCACTTAAATCGATGTTCGTTAGTGATTGTCGAATAACTAATAGGGAATTTTTTAGGCGAAATTGTTCCGTTGTTTTGCGTAAAACATTTTCAACCTCAATACGGTTAATAGGTTTATGAATAAAGAAATCTATCCCTTGTTCATAGGCCTCACCGACCATTTCCTTATTAACAACTTGTGAAATCATAATAAACTGTCCTTCAAATCGATTCTGAAGAAGATGCTCCACCGTTGCTATACCATCTAGCTTAGGCATAAGTAAGTCGATTAGTACAAATTCAGGTTGTGTCATTAATATTTGTGGAATGGCATCCACCCCATTACGTGCTTCGCCGATTACTGTACCTAAACCACTATCTTCAATAATTTGTTTTAGCATCACGCGGCTTGCACGATCATCATCTACAATAAAATACCTCATTTAAGTCTCTCCCGTTAGAATAGTTTGCGTAGGAATTATAATTTTAAACACCGTTTTGTAGTTATTTGATTCAACTGAAATGGAGCCATTTAATTTAGAAATTAATTCAGCGACATGTGATAGTCCAATTCCTGTAGCTGCTACACCTTCAACATTATATTTCGTCGTATAGCCAGGTTCAAAAATAATAGAAAGGTCACTTTCGGAGATGCCTTTTCCATCATCACTTACTGTTATTACAGTATCAACCTCCTGCTGTTGAATATCAATAGATACGATACCTTGCTTTTCAATTGCTTCAATGGCATTAGCAGTTAAATTATTTAATAGTGCCAGCAAGGCAATATGCTCATTCGTTAAAAAATCAGTATCTAAACTTATATTAAACTGGATGTCTTTACCGAGTAACTCACTGTATTTGCGATTGCCGTCTTCTATATAATGTAATAATTCTGATAATCGTAATGAGCCGAAGCTCTTGTCCCCAACAATTTTAGATATCCCCGCATAAATTCGCTGAGAATCTTTTTTGACTTCATGAATTTCCTGGGCAATATGAAGTGCTTGTATACTTTCTGAACGATTGCCTTGTGCTTTTAATTGTCTATACAAATCAAACCCATTGGCAGTAATCGTTTCAATATGGTTCATAGATTTTTTTAAATAGAGCGTCTCTACATATAAATCTGAACCAATCGTCAGCATTTCCTGCACGCGTTTTTTTTGCTCTGCAATGACAATAGAGCTATAAATGCCAACAACAAAAAAACTACGTAACAGGGCAACGGCTAATAGGATGAGTAGGTCATGAATAAATAAAATTGTATAAGATTGGACAAGGAAACGTAGCAATTGTTCCGCTAAATTACTAATAACCTCGCTGAAGGCAACTAGTAATCCTAACTTTAATGGCTTTTCACGATATTGATGAATATTTAAAAGCTGTAGGCATATTGCAAATAATAAATAAAATGTCCCAGCAGGTAAGTGATTATAAATACCATCTATTAAAGATGTATTATGCGTATAGTAACTAATAGCGATTCGTAAAATGGTCGTTACAATGCTGGTTACAATGCCGGCTAAAATAATTGGTGTCGGTCTAAGTAAGGTGCATAAAAAGAATATAATTGTCCCGAGACCAAAGCGAAAAGAAGTATTGGCGAAAGGAATGATTTTAATTTCACTACCGATAGCCGTTAATAAAGCGATGGATATAATCCACGTGAGGGAACTACGAGAAATAAAGGCTTTGGAATACATATTAAATATCCTTCCTAAAGTATTTAAGAGCAAGATTGCTAATAAAAAAATACCACAACCGAATCGGAAGTGGTATTTAATAAGTATGACATACAATTTTTTAAGCAAAAAAAAACGGCTACATCGTGTAGTCGGATTTAAAAAAACTGGAGGAGGTAGAGGGATTCGAACCCCCGCGCGGTGTTACCCGCCTGTCGGTTTTCAAGACCGATCCCTTCAGCCAGACTTGGGTATACCTCCATACTATATTGCTTTGATGTCTTATCGACAAGAACTAATTTATCATGATTTTATTTTGACGTCAACATCTTTTTGAAAAAATATTAGGTTTTTAAAAATTAATTTTTATTCATTAGGAATGTACTTAAATAATTTGTGCAATTCGTTGCAATTTATACAAACTGAAAGTATACTAGTTATTGCCGTGCTAGGTGGGAAGGTAGCGGTGTCCTGTAACTCGCAATCCGCTCTAGCGAGACTGAATTCCTTTTTCGAGGCTGTCCGTATTGTTTGGTCTGCCTTTTGCACGTAGTGTTGACGATTGGGTCCTGCGCAATGGATACCCATGAACCATGTCAGGTCCGGAAGGAAGCAGCATTAAGTGGTCTTATTCATGTGCCGCGGGGTTGCCTAATCTGAGCTAACGACAAGAGTAACGCTTATGTGCGGCTGTCGAAGAAAGGTGCACGGCATTAAATTGCCAATTTAAACGCATTCGTCTACTGTAGGCGAGTGCGTTTTTTTATATTATAAAATAGGACACGGTTTTATAAACAAGGCTGCCGATGCTATAATGGTTTTATTAATATTGAAAAAGAAGGGGAGAGGAAATCATTGACGTATCAAGCATTTTATCGTGTGTATAGACCACAATCTTTCCGAGAAATGTCAGGTCAAGCGCATGTCAAAAGAACGCTGCAAAATGCTCTCCTAGCGAATAAAACAACTCATGCTTACTTGTTTTCCGGACCTCGGGGTACAGGGAAAACAAGTACAGCTAAAATTTTTGCTAAGGCTTTAAACTGCGAGCATGCTCCAGCAAGCGAACCTTGTAATGAGTGTGCAACTTGTTTAAGCATTACAGATGGTTCTCATCCTGATGTTATTGAATTTGATGCGGCTTCTAATTCACGTGTTGAAGAAATACGGGACATTATTGAAAAGGTACGTTTTGCTCCAGCCAGTAGTAGGTTTAAAGTGTACATTATTGATGAAGTGCATATGCTGTCTACAAGTGCCTTCAATGCGCTTTTAAAAACGCTAGAAGAACCACCACCACACGCTGTATTTATTTTAGCAACAACAGAACCTCATAAATTACCTGCAACGATTATTTCACGTTGCCAACGTTTTGATTTCAAGCGACTTTCAACTAACGATATAATCGAGCGCATGAAGGTCGTACTAGAAGATATTGAACTCCCATTTGAAGAACAAGGACTAAAAGTGATTGCGCAGTCAGCAGCAGGCGGTATGCGTGATGCATTGAGCTTGTTGGACCAAGTTGTATCCTTTAGCGGTGAAATGTTGAAACTAGAGGATGCTCTACTAGTCACAGGCTCAATTAGTCAGGATGTTTTCTATGATTTAGCTGAAGCTTTAAAGGTCAAAGATGTGGCACAAATGCTTGCCCTGTTAGAGCAACTAATCGCAGATGGGAAGGATCCGTTGCGCTTATCAGAGGATTTAATCACATTTTTCCGCGATTTACTTCTTCTACAAACAAGTGAGAATTTAGCTGAACTATTAGAGTTAGTATCACCTGAGGAGCGCGTATTTGCATTGGCACATGACTTTGCTCCAGATATGCTTTACGGCTACATCGACATTTTAGCGAAAACACAACAAGAAATGCGTTTCTCGCACCATACGAAAATCTATTTGGAAACAGCATTGCTAAAAATGACACAGTTTTCGGGTGGCGTAGTCAATCAAACTGCCCCATCAAGTGAAGCGGTAATGAGTCCAGAACTTGCGCAAAAAATCATTGCGCTTGAGCAAATGGTGCAACAATTATCCTTACAATTACAAAATGGTGCGCCGTCGCAAGCAGCTCAGGTTGCCAAAGAACAACGTCCGCGTGCAAAAAGTCCAAATGGTTATAAAGCGCCTACTGGTCGTATCCAAGAAGTGCTAAAGGATGCGACAAAGCAAGATGTACAGCGTGTAAAGGGTGTATGGGCGCAGGCATTAAATCAATTGCAAAAGTCACAATCAGCTCTTTTAGCAGAAGCTGAACCTGTTGCGGCATCTTCGAGTGCTTTTGTGTTAAAATTCAAGTATGATATTCATTGTCAAATGGTCGCTGATAATCAAATGCTAAAAGCTCAATTCACACAACTTATTGCAGGTCAAACAGGCACAATGTATGAAATGCTTTGTACGCCAGAAGAAACATGGTTAAAGTTGCGTGAAGAGTTCATTCGTGATCACGGATTACAACAAAAGAAAGCAACACTAGCTAACGATGATCCGAATGTTGAATTATTGGAACCACCACCGGCAGAAATGCCAGAAGAACCTTTTATCGATGATGCGCAGCCGCTGGCATCACAAGATCCATTAGTGACGGAAGCGGAAAAGCTGTTCGGTAAGGATTTTATTGAAATTATTGAAGACTGATTACTTAGGAGGAATAGGTTATGCGTGGAATGGGAAATATGCAAGGCATGATGAAAAAAATGCAAAAAATGCAAAAAGAAATGATGGAAGCTCAAGAAGCTTTAAATGCTGAACAATTTGAAGGTGTTGCTGGCGGCGGTATGGTGAAAGTAACAGTTACAGGTCAACGTGAAGTAGTAGAAGTGAATCTTGATACTTCAGTAGTAGATCCTGACGATATCGAAATGTTACAAGATTTAATTGTTGTTGCAACGAATGAAGCACTTAAAAAAGTAGAAGAAAAAACAAATGCAACAATGGGTAAATTTACGCAAGGCATGAACCTTCCATTCTAGGAGGTAACAATATGTATTACCCAGAACCAATATCAAAATTAATCGATAGTTTTATGAAATTGCCAGGTATCGGGCCAAAAACCGCGGCCCGACTGGCGTTTTTTGTGTTAACAATGAAAGAAGATGACGTTCTTTCTTTTTCCAAAGCTTTAATAGATGCAAAACGTAATTTAAGTTATTGCTCTGTTTGTGGCAATATTACCGATGTAGACCCATGTCATATTTGTACCGATAAACAACGCGATGCCTCAGTAATTTGCGTTGTTCAAGATACAAAGGACGTTATTGCAATGGAAAAAATGCGTGATTACCATGGTAAGTACCATGTGTTACAGGGGGCTATTTCACCAATGGATGGTATCGGTCCGGAGGATATTAATGTAGCCTCACTGTTAGTACGCTTACAAGATGAAACTGTGCAGGAGCTTATTTTAGCAACCAATTCTACTATTGAAGGAGAAGCGACGGCTATGTACATCTCTCGTCTTGTTAAACCATCTGGCATCCGCACAACACGCATTGCGCACGGATTACCAGTAGGTGGAGATTTAGAATATGCTGATGAAGTAACGTTATCGAAGGCAATGGAAGGCCGCCGAGAGTTATGAGTGAGGGATTGAAATGTTCTTCCGCAATAAAGGAAAGCTAAAAAGAGAATTTGACGAAAAGCTTGTTAATCTTATTAAACAAACAAAAGAAGATTTACAACAAGCAAAATTGATTGAAGAATTATTAAATGATTATGATTTAGAAGTTATTGCACAGCGAAAAGCAGCAGAGAGTATTCATTTTTATTTATTTAAAGAAGCTAGAATTCGACGAGTACTAATAAAATAATGATTGTAGAGTTATAGATGTGCTATAGGAATCATAAAATTACATAATTATGATCGAAGGGGGCAAGCATATGCCGTGGACTGTAATTGTGAGTATTTGTGTTCCTGTAGCGCTTCTTTTTCTTTATATAGTAGGAAGACACATTAAATTGGGTAAAGTATTAGAAGGATTATCAGTATTTTGGTTCCGATTTGCATTTGCATTTTTATTATTATTCATTATTCATTTAGGTGTTGGTTATAGCGGTTATAATGTACCAATTAATCTGTTTTCCGTTTTCACAATTGCATTGTTGGGCATTCCAGGTGTACTAGGAATCACTTTTTTAATATTATTTTTATAAAAGGCTTGCAAACTATAAATATTATGATATAGTAATAAGAGTCGTTAAGATAACAACTGAAACAACTTATATAAAACAAAAAACAATTTAAAATAAACTGTTGACATCGATTTGAAAAGATGGTATTATATAAGAGTTGCTGAAACAAACGGCGACAAAATGAACCTTGAAAACTGAACAAGCAAAACGTAATCAATATAGTTTTTACTAGCTAACTTTGTTAGTGAATGAAACAAAATTTTGGACATCAAAATTGATGCCAGCAAAACAATTTGAGCTAATCAAATTTCTTTTATGGAGAGTTTGATCCTGGCTCAGGACGAACGCTGGCGGCGTGCCTAATACATGCAAGTCGAGCGAACAGAGAAGGAGCTTGCTCCTTTGACGTTAGCGGCGGACGGGTGAGTAACACGTGGGCAACCTACCTTATAGTTTGGGATAACTCCGGGAAACCGGGGCTAATACCGAATAATCTATTGTTCCTCATGGGACAATACTGAAAGACGGTTTCGGCTGTCGCTATAGGATGGGCCCGCGGCGCATTAGCTAGTTGGTGAGGTAACGGCTCACCAAGGCGACGATGCGTAGCCGACCTGAGAGGGTGATCGGCCACACTGGGACTGAGACACGGCCCAGACTCCTACGGGAGGCAGCAGTAGGGAATCTTCCACAATGGGCGAAAGCCTGATGGAGCAACGCCGCGTGAGTGAAGAAGGATTTCGGTTCGTAAAACTCTGTTGTAAGGGAAGAACAAGTACAGTAGTAACTGGCTGTACCTTGACGGTACCTTATTAGAAAGCCACGGCTAACTACGTGCCAGCAGCCGCGGTAATACGTAGGTGGCAAGCGTTGTCCGGAATTATTGGGCGTAAAGCGCGCGCAGGTGGTTTCTTAAGTCTGATGTGAAAGCCCACGGCTCAACCGTGGAGGGTCATTGGAAACTGGGAGACTTGAGTGCAGAAGAGGATAGTGGAATTCCAAGTGTAGCGGTGAAATGCGTAGAGATTTGGAGGAACACCAGTGGCGAAGGCGACTATCTGGTCTGTAACTGACACTGAGGCGCGAAAGCGTGGGGAGCAAACAGGATTAGATACCCTGGTAGTCCACGCCGTAAACGATGAGTGCTAAGTGTTAGGGGGTTTCCGCCCCTTAGTGCTGCAGCTAACGCATTAAGCACTCCGCCTGGGGAGTACGGTCGCAAGACTGAAACTCAAAGGAATTGACGGGGGCCCGCACAAGCGGTGGAGCATGTGGTTTAATTCGAAGCAACGCGAAGAACCTTACCAGGTCTTGACATCCCGTTGACCACTGTAGAGATATGGTTTTCCCTTCGGGGACAACGGTGACAGGTGGTGCATGGTTGTCGTCAGCTCGTGTCGTGAGATGTTGGGTTAAGTCCCGCAACGAGCGCAACCCTTGATCTTAGTTGCCATCATTTAGTTGGGCACTCTAAGGTGACTGCCGGTGACAAACCGGAGGAAGGTGGGGATGACGTCAAATCATCATGCCCCTTATGACCTGGGCTACACACGTGCTACAATGGACGATACAAACGGTTGCCAACTCGCGAGAGGGAGCTAATCCGATAAAGTCGTTCTCAGTTCGGATTGTAGGCTGCAACTCGCCTACATGAAGCCGGAATCGCTAGTAATCGCGGATCAGCATGCCGCGGTGAATACGTTCCCGGGCCTTGTACACACCGCCCGTCACACCACGAGAGTTTGTAACACCCGAAGTCGGTGAGGTAACCTTTTGGAGCCAGCCGCCGAAGGTGGGATAGATGATTGGGGTGAAGTCGTAACAAGGTAGCCGTATCGGAAGGTGCGGCTGGATCACCTCCTTTCTAAGGATATTTTCGGAATACAAACCTTGGGTTTGTAAGATTACGTTTTGCGTTCAGTTTTGAAGGTTCATCATTACGATGAAATACTTCAAAACTTGTTCTTTGAAAACTGGATAAAACGACATTGAAATTGTAACAAACACATTTATTTTTTAAATTAAGTTTTTAGGCTTAATAACTAGGTTAAGTTATTAAGGGCGCACGGCGAATGCCTTGGCACTAGGAGCCGAAGAAGGACGGCACTAACACCGATATGCTTCGGGGAGCTGTAAGTGAGCTTTGATCCGGAGATTTCCGAATGGGGGAACCCACTACGTTTAATCGCGTAGTATCTTGACGTGAATACATAGCGTCTTGAAGGCAGACCCAGGGAACTGAAACATCTAAGTACCTGGAGGAAGAGAAAGAAAAATCGATTCCCTGAGTAGCGGCGAGCGAAACGGGAAGAGCCCAAACCAAGAGGCTTGCCTCTTGGGGTTGTAGGACACTCTATACGGAGTTACAAAGGAATGAGTTAGATGAAGCGACTTGGAAAGGTCCGCCAGAGCAGGTAAAAGCCCTGTAGTCGAAAGTTTATTCCCTCCAGAGTGGATCCTGAGTACGGCGGAACACGTGAAATTCCGTCGGAATCCGGGAGGACCATCTCCCAAGGCTAAATACTACCTAGTGACCGATAGTGAACCAGTACCGTGAGGGAAAGGTGAAAAGCACCCCGGGAGGGGAGTGAAAGAGATCCTGAAACCGTGTGCCTACAAGTAGTTAGAGCCCGTTAATGGGTGATAGCGTGCCTTTTGTAGAATGAACCGGCGAGTTACGATTACGTGCGAGGTTAAGCTTTAGAAGGCGGAGCCGCAGCGAAAGCGAGTCTGAATAGGGCGAATTAGTACGTGGTCGTAGACCCGAAACCAGGTGATCTACCCATGTCCAGGGTGAAGGTGAGGTAACACTTACTGGAGGCCCGAACCCACGCACGTTGAAAAGTGCGGGGATGAGGTGTGGGTAGCGGAGAAATTCCAATCGAACTTGGAGATAGCTGGTTCTCTCCGAAATAGCTTTAGGGCTAGCCTCGTGATGAGAATACTGGAGGTAGAGCACTGTTTGGACTAGGGGGCCATCCCGGTTTACCGAATTCAGACAAACTCCGAATGCCAGATATTTATACACGGGAGTCAGACTGCGAGTGATAAGATCCGTAGTCAAAAGGGAAACAGCCCAGACCACCAGCTAAGGTCCCAAAGTAATCGTTAAGTGGAAAAGGATGTGGCGTTGCACAGACAACCAGGATGTTGGCTTAGAAGCAGCCATCATTTAAAGAGTGCGTAATAGCTCACTGGTCGAGTGACGCTGCGCCGAAAATGTATCGGGGCTAAACGATTCACCGAAGCTGTGGATTGACATCTACGATGTCAGTGGTAGGAGAGCGTTCTAAGTGCGTTGAAGTCAGACCGGAAGGACTGGTGGAGCGCTTAGAAGTGAGAATGCCGGTATGAGTAGCGAAAGACGGGTGAGAATCCCGTCCACCGTATGACTAAGGTTTCCTGAGGAAGGCTCGTCCGCTCAGGGTTAGTCGGGACCTAAGCCGAGGCCGATAGGCGTAGGCGATGGACAACAGGTTGATATTCCTGTACCACCTCCTCACCGTTTGAGAAATGGGGGGACGCAGTAGGATAGGGTAAGCGCGCCGTTGGTTGTGCGCGTCCAAGCAGTAAGGCGTGTGTGTAGGCAAATCCGCACACTGTAACGTTGAGCTGTGATGGCGAGTCCGTATGGACGAAGTTCCTGATTTCACACTGCCAAGAAAAGCCTCTATCGAGGTGAGAGGTGCCCGTACCGCAAACCGACACAGGTAGTCGAGGAGAGAATCCTAAGGTGTGCGAGAGAACTCTCGTTAAGGAACTCGGCAAAATGACCCCGTAACTTCGGGAGAAGGGGTGCTCTTGAGCGTGCAAGCGCATGAGAGCCGCAGTGAATAGGCCCAGGCGACTGTTTAGCAAAAACACAGGTCTCTGCAAAACCGTAAGGTGACGTATAGGGGCTGACGCCTGCCCGGTGCTGGAAGGTTAAGAGGAGTGGTTAGCGCAAGCGAAGCTGCGAATTGAAGCCCCAGTAAACGGCGGCCGTAACTATAACGGTCCTAAGGTAGCGAAATTCCTTGTCGGGTAAGTTCCGACCCGCACGAAAGGCGTAACGATCTGGGCACTGTCTCAACGAGAGACTCGGTGAAATTATAGTACCTGTGAAGATGCAGGTTACCCGCGACAGGACGGAAAGACCCCGTGGAGCTTTACTGTAGCCTGATATTGAATTTTGGTACAACTTGTACAGGATAGGTAGGAGCCAGAGATCTCGGAGCGCCAGCTTCGAAGGAGGCGTCGGTGGGATACTACCCTGGTTGTATTGAAATTCTAACCCATGCCCCTTAGCGGGGCAGGAGACAGTGTCAGGCGGACAGTTTGACTGGGGCGGTCGCCTCCTAAAAGGTAACGGAGGCGCCCAAAGGTTCCCTCAGAATGGTTGGAAATCATTCGTAGAGTGTAAAGGCACAAGGGAGCTTGACTGCGAGACCTACAAGTCGAGCAGGGTCGAAAGACGGGCTTAGTGATCCGGTGGTTCCGCATGGAAGGGCCATCGCTCAACGGATAAAAGCTACCCCGGGGATAACAGGCTTATCTCCCCCAAGAGTCCACATCGACGGGGAGGTTTGGCACCTCGATGTCGGCTCATCGCATCCTGGGGCTGTAGTCGGTCCCAAGGGTTGGGCTGTTCGCCCATTAAAGCGGTACGCGAGCTGGGTTCAGAACGTCGTGAGACAGTTCGGTCCCTATCCGTCGTGGGCGTAGGAAATTTGAGAGGAGCTGTCCTTAGTACGAGAGGACCGGGATGGACACACCGCTGGTGTACCAGTTGTCTTGCCAAAGGCATCGCTGGGTAGCTATGTGTGGACGGGATAAGTGCTGAAAGCATCTAAGCATGAAGCCCCCCTCAAGATGAGATTTCCCATTACGCAAGTAAGTAAGATCCCTCAAAGACGATGAGGTAGATAGGTTCGAGGTGGAAGTGTGGTGACACATGGAGCTGACGAATACTAATCGATCGAGGACTTAACCAAAAAAGTTTGAAACATTCAATGAACGTTTATCCAGTTTTGAAAGAACAACCTTTCTAAAAAGAGAGCTTCAAGACACAGTAATACGCCGTGTATTGGAGGTCGAATATAGTCTAGTGATGATGGCAAAGAGGTCACACCCGTTCCCATACCGAACACGGAAGTTAAGCTCTTTAGCGCCGATGGTAGTTGGGGGCTTCCCCCTGTGAGAGTAGGACGTCGCTAGGCAACTTAAAAAGATCGAAGAGAAATCTTCGGTCTTTTTTTATTTA
Organism: Lysinibacillus sp. FSL M8-0337; assembly: GCF_038593855.1. Lineage (NCBI taxonomy): Bacteria > Bacillati > Bacillota > Bacilli > Caryophanales > Bacillaceae > Lysinibacillus > Lysinibacillus sp. FSL M8-0337. Next base: position 58,809 of record NZ_CP151996.1, read on the forward strand.
AAATCATAACGTTTTCAAATCGCTAGGGGAAAGTTAAATAATTTATAGAAATAAAAAAATAATACTATAGCCCATTGCTATCTATGTCATAATTAGTTGCAAGCCAAAAAAGTAGGAGACCTTATAATCTATCTCATAGTCCAGCTACTATAACCAACATATATATTGTTTATAACCTGGGTGGCATCATATATCAATACAGTCAGTAAGAAATAGATAGTAAGTATTGCAAATGGTGAAAGCGATGAAAATAGAGATATTTAAAGAATTTGCTATATTGAGGAAGGCCATTCTTATTTAGGAAGTAAATATAATAGCTTTTTTGCATATTCCTATCATGCCAATTCTATAGTTAATTTATTGGCAATCATTGAATCGGTGTAGCAGTTAGAATGAAAATCAAATGCTGTTTTATAGTTATTTTTGCGTTCTAAATCTTAAGCTATCCTATTTTGTAGGATAGCTTTTTTATCCTGCCATAATCCCGTATAATTAAAGAATATAATAAACGAAAAAAGGGTGTCTTGTTTTGCAAAAGAAAAAGCCAATTGTAGAAGGTTTAGAGCGTTTTCGACAACAACAAAATATATCCTTTCATGTACCGGGACATAAACATGGAGAATTATCACATTTACCACAGGCTTTTAAAGATGTTATGCGATACGACGTAACAGAGTTAACAGGACTGGATGACTTACACTATCCTGAAGAAATGGTTTTAGAGGCTGAAAATTTACTAGCTGAAACATATGGTGCGATGAAAAGCTTTTTTTTAGTAGGTGGCTCAACAGTTGGGAATTTAGCGATGATATATGCTACATGTAAAAGAGGCGATACAATCATTGTACAACGTAATGCTCATAAGTCTATTTTTCATGCAATTGAGCTTGTTGGAGCGAAGGCTGTTTATGTTTCTCCTCTTTGGGACGACCGAACATTAACTGCAACACATGTTTCCTATCACGATCTAAAGCAGGCAGTTAATGACTATCCAGATGCAAAGGCAGTTGTTTTAACGTATCCAACATATTACGGTATGACATCAAAAGAAATATCACAGCAAATAGCATATTGTCATGAAAAAAATATACCCGTTTTAGTAGATGAGGCGCATGGGGCTCATTTTAATGCTTGTTCTTTATTCCAGCCATCTGCTTTAACCTTCGGCGCCGATGTTGTTGTGCAGTCAGCACACAAAACATTGCCTGCTATGACAATGGCATCTTTTATGCATGTGAACTCACAATTAGTCAATGTTGATCGTATCCATCACTATTTACGCATGTTACAATCCAGCAGTCCATCTTATGTATTGTTAGCTTCTTTGGATGATGCACGCTATTATATACAGACATATATGGAGAGCGATGGTGCATATATAATAGAGAAAAAAAATCAATGGATTGATGCATTACGTTCAATCGGTTCGCTTGAAGTAATTGAGGTAGACGACCCTATAAAATTATTGCTTCGCGTTAAAGGTTATAGTGGCTATCAACTACAGGAAGCATTAGAAGCGAAGCATGTATATGCAGAACTTGCCGATGCTCATCAGGTATTACTTGTACTGCCACTTTTAAAACAAGGGTATAGTTTTCCGTTTGCAGAGATTCGTGTACGTATAAAAGAGGCTGTAACAGCATTATTAAACACTGACAAAACAGAAATACAAACGGTTTCGCACACTGCCTACAGTTTCGCAGCTATTACGGAACCAGCATATTCATTTGATGAAATTGCCAATATGAAGAAGGAATGGCTACCCTACATGCGGACAATGGGACGTACGGCTGCAAGTATGATTATTCCTTACCCTCCTGGCATCCCATTGCTCATTCCGGGAGAAAAAATTACGGTAGCTAAACTAAGTCAGTTGGAGGAATTACTTGCAACAGGCGCAACATTTCAAGGAAATCACAGGTTAGAGGAAAAAATGATCGAGGTCATTAAATAGTTGGAGGCAATAACAGCATGAATTGCAATTTATTTATTACATTTGAAGGTCCAGAAGGTGCCGGGAAAACAACCATCATTAAAAAAATAGCTGAACGATTAGCACAAGAAAATATAGATGTTTTAGCAACGAGAGAACCTGGAGGTATTGAAATCGCCGAAAAAATTCGAACAATCATTTTAAATCCGGAACACACAGCAATGGATGAACGGACGGAAGCATTATTGTACGCAGCAGCGAGAAGTCAGCATTACTTTGAAAAAGTAAGACCCGCTTTAGATGCTGGTAAGATGGTTATTTGTGATCGATTTATTGATTCATCGTTAGCTTACCAAGGATATGCGCGTGGCATTGGTGTAGATGAGGTACTCTCTATTAATGAGTTTGCAATAGGGAAAAAATTACCTGATTTAACTATCCTATTTGATATTTCACCAGAGGTTGGTTTAGCACGTATACACGCTCATGGAGATCGTGAAGTAAACCGCCTTGATGTTGAAAGTTTGGCCTTTCATCAAAAGGTGCGTGAAGGATATTTACAATTAGTAAAACGTTATCCAGAACGTATAAGAGTCGTTAATGCGGACCAAAGTATGGAGCATGTAGTTGAAGATGTATGGGCAATAGTGTATAAGGCAATGCAGTAAAAACATGAAGTTAACTACCATATTGTGATATAATGGTAACATCTGATGACCCATTTACTGCATCGGATAAAAGAAAACTTTACCTTATAAGTGCTAAGAAGAATGCAATATGCCTACTTTCATCTGATACGCGTACGAATAAAGTTAAATCGTCGCAAAGTTTTTTAACATGAACGTTGCTAGCGTCTTTTCTTTCAACGTATGGATTGAAATTGTTGGACGATGTTGCTGTTTTGAATAAATTCTATCAAGGCCAATTATATAAAGGGGTGAGTGCGAATGAAGTTAGTCGTAGCTGTTGTACAAGATCAGGATAGTAGCCGCTTATCAAATGCTTTAACGAAAAATCAGTTTCGCGCAACAAAATTAGCGAGTACAGGGGGTTTTTTACGCTCTGGTAATACGACATTTCTAATTGGAACAGAAGACTCTCTCATACCCAAAGTTTTAGATATTATCCGTGATAATTGTCGAGCACGTGAACAATTGGTTGCACCCGTATCACCATTAGGTGGTAATGCAGATTCCTATATCCCATATCCAGTGGAGGTAGAGGTAGGGGGCGCTACCGTCTTTGTTTTACCGATTGAACAATTTCACCACTTTTAACAGTATTTAATATTTAGTGAGCATTGCCAAACTGGCAGTAATAATTTACAACTATAGATGACATTGATAATAAAGCAATTGGGGGCGAATGAAGCTTGAAGATCAATCAAGATATACGTGTCGGGATCAATACTAATCGTAAGGAGCCTCTACAAAATAATAATCCAAATAACCGATTTGGTGATATGGTCGTCAAGCAAGGCTCCAAATTGCAAACCGAACAACTAACACGATTGTTGGGGGATATTTCAACTGCTGGTGACCGTGTGGCAAGGTCCCGTAATTTGAGAGAGCTTGCTCGTTTTAAAATGCTTGTGAAGCGTTTCTTACAGGAAACTGTCGAGCATGGTATGGAATTAAAACAATCGCATACGTGGAATCGCTTTGGTGAAGGAAGACGATTGAAAATTATTGAGACAATTGATACGCGTCTTGTGGAGCTTGCACAAGATATTTTAGATGAAGAAAAGGAAGCAATTGACCTTCTCGACAAAATCGGTGAGATTAAAGGTCTATTAATTAATTTATATATGTAAAACCCGTGTCTTGTTCACTTGTAGGCGCGGGCTTTTTTCAAATTTAATCAGTAGGATTTACTCTTTACTATCACAATGGGTAAAGCGTTCGTTTCTTCTACCAAAAATAAATTTCATGTACAAGTCCATAAGGCTTTATAGATATAGGAAGGAATATAATAAAAATGGCGAAGAATGTTGAAGAGCTTTTCACACTACAGCCAGTCGTAATGAAGCAGCTTCAAACGATTTTTGACAAAAATAGATTAGCCCATGCATACATTTTTGATGGCGAAAAAGGAACAGGGAAAGTGGATATTATGCATTTTTTTGTAAAATTAATGCTATGTGAACACCCACATGAAAATGTTCCATGTGAAACATGTCGAAATTGCAGACGAGTTGAGTCGGGAAATCATCCGAATATTCACGAAATCTATCCGGAAGGTCAATTTATTAAAATTGATCAAATACGTGATCTTATTTCTGAAATGAAAATGATGGGTATTGAGCAAGGACGTAAAATATACGTACTTCATCATGCAGATCGTTTAAATATCGCATCTGCTAATATGATATTAAAATTTTTAGAGGAACCCGATGGAGAAGTTACGGCTATTTTGTTAACAGAGCAGATGCAATCAATATTGCCTACGATTCGTTCGCGCTGTCAGCATATTAAGTTTCAAAAAATGCCGCGTCAATTGTTGTTAAAGCATTTGCAAGAAAATGACGTTCCCCACTCCATGGCTTCTACGGTTAGCATGATGACGAACGAGCTCGAAACCGCTATTTTTTTAGCAAAAGATGAGCAGTTTGCACAGGCTCGAAAAACAGTGTTAAAATTAGTAGAGGCAATTCGCCAAAATGTACATGAAGCCATGATAGTTGTACATGAGGAATGGTTGCCACTATTTAAGGAAAAAAGCGAAATGGAGCAAGCATTGGATTTACTACTATTTGCTTACCGTGATATAGTGTCAATAAAAGCTAATCCCGAAGCAGCTTGTACTTATCCAGACATGTTACAGACGTTTAAAGAAGCTGCGTTACATTCGACTTTTGAACGCCTATCTAGTCAAATGGAGTCCATTTTACAGGCGCGTGCATCTTTACAGCGTAACATGAATAGGACGTTAATGATGGAGCAGCTAATGCTAAATCTGCAGGAGGGATATACATTTGTATAATGTAGTAGGAATCCGCTTTAAAAAGGCGGGTAAAATATATTATTTCGATCCAGCATCATTTCTACTAGAGGACAGTCAATATGTCATTGTAGAGACAGCTCGTGGTGTAGAATACGGTAAAGTGGTTGTCCCTCAAAAAGTAGTAGGGGAAAATGATGTAGTATTGCCACTTAAACAAGTACTACGACCAGCAGATGAACGTGATCGTATTCAAGTTGAAGAAAATGCGATTGAGTCAAAACGTGCATTTGAGCTAGCAAATGCAAAAATTATAGAACATAAACTAGAGATGAAACTTGTTGATGTTGAATATACATTTGATCGCAATAAAATTATCTTTTACTTTACGGCAGAAGGTCGTGTTGACTTCAGGGACTTAGTAAAAGATTTAGCATCTGTTTTTAGAACGCGTATCGAGCTCCGCCAAATTGGTGTGAGAGATGAAGCAAAATTATTAGGTGGTATTGGTCCTTGTGGCCGAATGCTATGCTGTTCAACATTTTTAGGTGATTTTGATCCGGTGTCTATTAAAATGGCAAAAGATCAGAATTTATCTTTAAACCCATCTAAAATATCTGGGTTATGTGGTCGTTTAATGTGCTGCTTGAAGTATGAAAACGATGAATACGAAGAAGCAAAAGAGGGTATGCCAGATATTGGTGAAATGACAATGACACCAGATGGCCGTGGGAGAGTTGTTGGTTTAAATGTGCTAGAAAGACTTATTCAAGTATATTTACAGGAGCAAGAGCGCACGGTTGAGTATACGCTCGAAGAACTGCTAGCATGCGAAAAAAATCTTATATAAGATAGAGAATTTAACGAGGTGGCTTGGGTGAAGGACCGTAATTTCTTAGATACCGTTATGGAGTTCGAACAACAGCTCGAAGCAATGCAGGCGCAATTTGGTGCATTGAAGCAATTTGTAGCGTTAATGATGGAAGAACATAAGGCACTCGAAACAGAAAATCATCACCTTCGTACACGTCTAGAAGAACTACTTTCTAAAGAGAACACCGTACAGGCTACAGATGAGAAGAAAGAGAATCCATTAGATATTGGCGAGGGATATGATAACTTAGCACGTCTATACCAGGAGGGCTTCCACGTTTGTCATGTTCATTTTGGAAGTTCACGTAAAGGTGAAGATTGTCTGTTTTGTCTATCATTTTTAAATAAGCAAAATGTGTAATAGAAGACTGATTCCCGCTTTGGTGGTATCAGTCTTTTGTTTTGTATAGTAGGAGGAAGGCTCATGGAAAATTGGTTGAAGGATGATGAAAGATTAGATTATTTGTTGGCAGAGAATTTACGTATTATTCAAAGCCCATCTGTCTTTTCTTTCTCATTGGATGCAGTGTTACTTTCGAAATTTGTCAATGTACCTTATTATAAAGGGGAAATAGTTGATTTATGCTCAGGTAATGGTGTCATTCCGTTATTTTTAAGTGCTAGAACGAAAGGACATATTACGGGTGTAGAATTACAGCCTCGTTTATTTGACATGGCAGAGCGAAGTATTCGGTATAATAACTTAGCGCAACAAATCAATATGGTACTTGGTGATGTAAAGGAAATTCCATCTCAATTAGGAATAGAAAAATATGATGTAGTGACTTGTAATCCGCCATATTTTTTAGCGCATGAAGCAAGTGATAAAAATTTATCTGAACATTACGCGATTGCTCGACATGAGTTACATTTAACACTCGATGAAGCGGTGCAATCCGCAAGTAGATTATTAAAACAAGGTGGAAAAGCAGCATTTGTACATCGCCCTGGTCGCTTATTGGATATTGTCACAGCTATGCGAGCAAATCGATTAGAACCAAAACGAATGCAACTGATTTATCCGAAAGTAGGGAAGGAAGCCAATACTTTATTAATCGAAGCAATAAAGGATGGTAAACCAGATTTGAAAATATTACCCCCACTGTATGTCTACGATTCAAATAATGAATATACAGCTGAAGTGAGAGCAATGCTTTATGGACAAAACGAATAGTCATTTCTTCTATGTGTTAGAATGTGCGGACAAGTCATATTATGCAGGATATACAACTAATGTAGAAAAGCGTGTTGCCGCACATAATGCAGGGAAAGGTGCCAAATATACACGGGCTAGAGGGCCGGTTGAATGTATTTATGTCGAAGCTTTCGACACAAAACAAGAAGCGATGCGGGCAGAATATGCTTTTAAGCAGTTAACACGGGCGCAAAAAACGAACTATATAGGGAGGGGTAAATCGTGAAATCACAAAAAAGTACGATGCAGGATCATCAAGGACATTTATATCTTGTCGCAACACCCATTGGCAATTTAGAGGATATGAGTGTACGTGCACTACGAATTTTAAAGGAAGCGGATGTAATCGCTGCTGAAGATACACGGAATACAAAGAAGCTATGCAACTATTTTGACATTGAAACACCACTTGTAAGTTATCACGAACATAATATTGATGCCGGGGGAGAGAAGCTACTTAGCTTTTTACGTCAAGGAAAGACGGTGGCATTAGTAAGTGATGCTGGTTTACCTTGTATTTCGGACCCAGGGGCAGATATTGTTAGTAAGGCAATTGCCGAAGGAATAGCTGTAGTACCAATACCAGGTGCGAATGCCGCAATTTCTGCTTTAATTGCTTCTGGTTTAACACCACAACCCTTTTTCTTTTACGGGTTTTTAAATCGTGGAAAAAAAGAGAGACGACAACAATTAGAGCAATTAAAAAAAAGACAAGAAACCATCTTATTTTACGAGGCTCCCCATCGTTTAAAAGAAACACTAAAGGATATGGAATTAATTCTTGGTAACCGTCGTATTGTGCTTGCGCGTGAACTGACAAAAAAATTCGAAGAGTTTCTTCGTGGTACTATAACAGAAGCGGTGGAATGGTCTCAAACTGAAGAAATCCGCGGAGAGTTTTGTATTGTATTGGAAGGAAATCAAAATGCAGAAGACGATATGCAAGAAGATGCCTATTGGATTGCCATGAATGTAGTGGAACATGTTGATTATATTATTGCCGAATCAGGCGTTACTTCTAAGGAAGCAATAAAAGAAGTTGCAAAACTGCGCCAAGTAGCGAAGCGTGATATTTATAACGAATACCATAGTGAGTGAGTAGTAAAGGTTGTCTCCATAGAGGCAATCTTTTTTTATTATGAAAATACAATATTCGCCAATTTATAACGATTGAGAGTGATTATCTCTATTAAAACGTTCATGTTTAAATTGATAATAATTGTAAAAACGGGTAATCTTAATAAAAGAGGTCTGACATGGACATTATATGGGAAGTATATATAAAACTTTTCCATTATAAAAAGAAATTTTTATCAAATAATAAAAACACCTAAACCGCTGTTGTCGATTTAGGTGCAGGAATGGGTTTATTTTTTTAAGCTAGATTGGATTTCTTTCATTAACATTTCTGCGCCTTCAGGGCTTAAAATTAATTTGCCTCCAACTAGACGGAAGTTATCATCAGAAACTTCACCAGTAACAGCACAAGTCATGTTAGGCATATATTTTTTTAGAATGATTTTGTCATCATCTACGTAGATTTCTAAAGCGTCTTTTTCAGCGATACCTAATGTACGACGAAGTTCGATTGGAATTACCACACGACCTAATTCATCGACTTTACGAACAATACCTGTTGATTTCATAATTATTTTTCCTCCTATAAGTGAAAGTTATATTTGTGTTTCGTCAAATTTCGACATAATTTCCTTGTCTGATAGTTATCATACCAAGTAATGCCATAAACGTCAATTAATTAATACAGTAATAATTTCTTATTTGTAAAAATTTTTGAGGAGAAAACTGTTATTTCTATTTTTTTAAAAGGTTTTTATTATAGATTTTATTTTATAGTAAAAAAGCTTCTTATAAAATACATTAAATGGATTAATATAATATTCGACATTTTTCGCATTCAATAAACTTTCATTGAAACGAATTTCGTACTTCGATAGAATAGATATTATACTGTGAAACATTGGAGGCAGTTCTCGTGAGCGAACAAAACAAAACATTCTATATAACAACCCCGATTTACTATCCAAGTGGAAAATTCCATATTGGTACAGCGTATACGACAGTAGCGTCTGATACGATTGCACGTTACAAACGTTTACGTGGCTATGATGTACGTTTCTTAACTGGGATGGACGAGCATGGACAAAAGATTCAAGAAAAAGCTGCAGAAGCTGGCAAGCATCCTCAAGAATATGTAAATGAGATTGCCGAGGCAGCGAAAAAACTATGGGCATTAATGGATATTTCTTATGATGATTTCATTCAAACAACGGAAGAACGTCATAAAAAAACTGTCGAAAAGATTTTCCAAAAGTTTTTAGACAACGGCGATATCTATAAAGGTGAGTATGAAGGGTGGTACTGTACTCCTTGTGAGTCATTCTTTACTGAAACGCAATTAGAAGATGGAAAGTGTCCAGACTGTGGTCGCGCTGTACACAAAGTTAAAGAAGAATCTTACTTCTTTAATATGAAGAAATACGCAGATCGCCTACTCGCTTATTATGAAGAAAATCTAGAATTCATCGAACCGGAATCTCGTAAAAACGAAATGATTAATAACTTTATTAAACCAGGGCTTGAAGATTTATCAGTTTCACGAACTTCATTTGATTGGGGTATCAAAGTGCCAGGAGACCCAAAACACGTAATTTACGTTTGGGTAGATGCGTTAACAAATTATATTACCTCTTTAGGTTACTTATCAGAAGATGAAACGTTATTTAATAAATATTGGCCAGCCGATGTACATGTGGTAGGAAAAGATATCGTACGTTTCCATACAATCTATTGGCCAATATTCTTAATGGCACTTGATTTACCATTACCTAAAAAAGTTTTCGCGCATGGATTTATTATGATGAAAGACGGAAAAATGTCTAAATCAAAAGGAAATGTTATCTATCCTGAAATGTTAATCGAACGTTATGGATTAGATGCAACACGTTACTTCCTATTAAGAGAGTTACCATTCGGCTCTGATGGCGTATTTTCACCAGAATCATTTGTGGAGCGAACAAATTTTGATTTAGCTAATGATTTAGGTAATTTATTAAACCGTACAATTTCTATGATTAATAAGTATTTTGATGGTAATATTCCTACAGAAAATCTTCAATCGACAGAATTTGATGAGGCATTAAAAGTGCATGCAGAAACTGTACGTATTAAATATGAAGAAAGTATGGAAAAAATGCAATTTAGTGTCGTATTAGCAGACCTGTGGACACTAGTATCTCGTACAAATAAATACATTGATGAAACACAACCTTGGGTACTTGCAAAAGAAGAAGTAGATAAGCCAAAATTAGGGGCTGTTATGCGAAATTTGGCAGAGAGTTTACATCATATTGCCGTTATGCTACAACCATTTATGACATCTACACCGACACGCATATTGCAACAATTAGGATTAGACGACAAATTTTTATCATGGGAAACAATTGAAACATTCGGTAATACTATTCCAGCAAACATTAAAGTGGTAGAAAAAGGTACACCAATTTTCCCACGTTTAGATGGTGAAATTGAAATTACTTACATTCGAGAAGAAATGCGCGGCTCTGTAAAAACTTCTCAAGAAGAAGAACCAAGCACAGAATCAAAAGTTGTAGAAATTCCAGAAATACCTGAAATTTCTATTGATGATTTTATGAAAGTGGACTTACGTGTGGCAACGGTTACAGCATGTGAACCGATTCCAAAAGCGGATAAATTATTAAAGCTACAAGTTGACCTTGGATATGAGCAACGCCAAGTAGTTTCGGGAATTGCTAAGTATTATACTGCGGAAGAGCTAGTCGGACAAAAAGTGATTGTTGTTGCAAACTTGAAACCTGTAAAATTACGTGGTGAATTATCACAAGGGATGATTTTAGCGGGTGAAAAAGATGGAATTTTAAAGCTAGCCTCTGTTGATCCAAAACTTGAAAATGGTGCAAAAGTAAAATAAAAAATGCAGTATGGCCTGTTGAGTAGAAAATATTCAGCAGGCCATTCTAAATTTGGACTATTATTTGGCTGAAAACTATTTCACTATAATTTATGCAACGCGTAAATTGGCGAATTTTAGGTACATGGTAATAGTTTTGACGAATATATATAAGTGTATTGTCACAATACTAATTTGTTTGTAACAAAATTGTAATGCAGATGAAAAATATGAAATAATAATCTTTAATAAAATCAAGGTTAGGGGAATGACAATGTTTATCGATACTCATGTACATTTAAATGCAGAGCAATATCAAGAAGACTTACAAGAAGTCATAGATCGAGCTCTTGAAGCAAAGGTTGAAACCATGGTAGTTGTAGGTTTCGATCGTAAAACGATTGAAAAAACAATGGAATTAGTAGAACAATACGATTTTATTTATGGTGTGATTGGTTGGCATCCAGTAGATGCCATTGATTGCACTGAAGAAGATTTAAAATGGATTGAGGAATTGGCGGCACATCCTAAAGTCGTTGGAATTGGTGAAACAGGGTTAGACTATTACTGGGATAAATCACCAAAGGATGTTCAGCAAGCTCTTTTTCGCAAGCAAATTCATTTAGCACAAAAAGTAAATTTACCAATTATCATTCATAATCGAGATGCAACAGCGGATGTTGTGGATATTTTACGTGAAGAGAACGCTGCTTCTGTTGGAGGCGTTATGCATTGCTATAGTGGCAGTGTAGAAACAGCACGTCAATGCATCGCAATGAATTTTATGATTAGTCTTGGCGGACCAGTGACTTTTAAAAATGCTCGTATGCCGAAAGAAGTGGCAACAGAGATACCTTTAGAGCACTTGATGATTGAAACAGATGCGCCATATCTAGCTCCACATCCATATCGTGGTAAACGTAATGAACCAGCATTGGTGCCATTAGTTGCAGAAGAAATTGCACGTTTAAAAGAAATCCCAATTGAGGAAGTTGCCAATGTAACGACTGCCAATGCAAAAAAATTTTTTAGGATTGACGTTTAACTAGCTAAAGTGCCTCCAATACTGTGTTTGCGGTTGGCTAAAATAGCATGGTCAAATTTTTTTGAAATACATTCGGGTTGACAGTGCTAAATCTAGTCCGTATAATCCAACTTTGTATTAAGGAGGCGTTTTTTCATGTCAAATAATTCCATGAAAAACTTGTTCTTAGGATCATTGAGGAGTAAGCAAACAGTGATAAGAATTGTTTCACTTGTCCTGTTTGTGTCAGTAATTTCATTCGTACTTTACCAAGGTACTAAAAAATCCGTAACGCTTAATGCTAACGGAGAAGCAATTGAAGTATCAACACATGCTAAAACTGTAGAAGAACTATTACAAAATCAAAATATAGACGTAGCAGCGCATGACAAAATATCACCCTCTCTGAATGCCAAAATTGTTAATGGTTTAGCAATTACTTGGGAACAGGCAAAAGAAGTAACAATTTCAGTTGATGGAAATCAGTCAAAAGTTTGGACAACTGAAAAACTAGTGAAAGACATTTTGAAGGAAGCAAATATCGAAGTATCAGAACATGATTCATTAGCGCAAGGTTTGGATACAGAAGTAGGAGCAGATAACAAAATCGATATTCAAAAAGCGTTTCAGGTAACGCTTGTCGATGGTTTAGAAAACAGACAAGTTTGGTCCACTTCGACTACGGTCGCTAACTTTTTAAAACAACAAGGAATTCAACTTAATGAATTCGATCGTGTCGAGAATAACCTGGAGGACGTTATCACTCCAGAGAGTAAAATCGCAGTAGTTCGCGTAGAAAAGGTTATCGATGTAGTGGAAGACTCTATAGATTTCACAATTGAAAAGAAGCAAGATGCTTCTTTGCTTAAAGGAAAAGAAAAAGTTGTCACGACGGGCGAGAAGGGTACAGTTTCTCGAACGTATGAAGTCGTGAAAGAAAACGGCAAAATTGTGGCAAAAAATTTACAATCTGAAAACGTTATAAAAGAGCCAAAGAAACAAGTAGTTGCTGTTGGTGCAAAAAAATTAGTAGCTAGCGCAACAACTGTGTCTCGTGGTTCAGCGGAGCCTGCTAGTGGGAAAGAATTTTATGTAACAGCAACAGCTTATACACCGTATTGTAAAGGCTGTTCAGGTACATCAGCTACTGGCATTAACTTGCGTTCAGGTTCTGGCTTAAAGGTAATCGCAGTAGATCCATCCGTTATTAAACTTGGCTCAAAGGTGTGGGTTGAAGGTTATGGAACAGCTATTGCTGGGGATACTGGCGGTTCAATTAAGGGTAATAAGATCGACATACTTGTACAAACAGATGCTCAAGCCCGCAACTGGGGACGTAAGAAAGTGCGTATTAAAGTATTAAATTAAAAAAATTGTAAAATATAACAAAATGTTTTCACTAAGCATTGGCTTTCCTGTATTGACTGGCGGGAAAGCTTTTTTCACGTATAGGACAAACGAGCTTTGTATTTCTGTACAATCACACAGGGCAGTTGTAAAATGGTCTGAAGATAAGGTAGAAAAGAGGAGCCTTTTTGCAAATTCAAGAAATCATTGTCGTTGAAGGAAAAGATGATACAACAGCCATTAAGCGAGCTGTGCAAGCAGATACTATTGAAACAAATGGATCTGCGATTTCAGAGGAGACGCTTAAACGTATTCAGCACGCACAGGATAAACGAGGTGTTATTGTGTTTACAGATCCAGATTATCCAGGACGGCGAATTCGAGCTATTATTGAGCAACATGTCTCAGGAGTAAAACATGCCTTTTTACCAAAATCAAAAACAATTGCAAAAAACGGTAAAGGTTTAGGCATTGAGCATGCGGCAGATGAGGATATTCGCGAAGCGTTAAGTCTTGTCTATACGCCAAATAGCAGCGAGCCCATTGCCGATGATATTACACTAGAAGATTTAATGACCGCTCGTTTAATCGGTCATCCATTGGCGAAAAGACGCCGTGATCGTCTAGGTGAAATATTGAATATTGGTGCAACAAATGGTAAACAACTTCATAAAAGATTGAAAATGTTTCAAATAACAGAACAGCAATTTGGTGCTGCTGTCGCACAGGTAGATCAGGAGGAAAATAATGCATAAGGATATTGCAACACCCATTCGAACACAGGAAATTTTAAAGAAATATGGTTTTTCATTTAAAAAGAGCTTAGGTCAAAATTTTTTAATTGACCCGAACATTTTAAGAAACATTGTTAGTCATGCGAATTTGACAGAAAACAGTGGTGCAATTGAAGTTGGTCCCGGTATTGGCGCATTAACCGAGCATTTGGCACGCAGCGCAAAAAAGGTCGTATCGTTTGAAATCGATCAGCGTTTATTACCAGTACTAGCCGATACATTAAGTCCATATAATAATGTGTCTATCGTGCATTCCGATATTTTAAAAGCAGATGTTGCTAAAGTAATTGAGGAGGAAATGCCAGGTATTGAGGATATTATGGTTGTTGCTAATTTACCCTATTATGTTACGACACCAATTTTAATGAAGTTGTTAAATGATCGTCTACCAATCCGTGGTTTTGTGGTGATGATGCAGAAAGAAGTTGCGGATCGTATTACAGCGAAACCAGGAACAAAAGAATATGGTTCATTATCGATTGCCATTCAATATTACGTGACGGCTGAAATTGCGATGACCGTACCGAAAACTGTTTTTATGCCACAACCAAATGTAGATTCAGCAGTTATTCGCCTTATTAAGCATGATGCGCCACCGGTTAATGTGATTGATGAGGACTTTCTTTTTGTTGTCACAAGAGCGTCATTTGTACAGCGTCGTAAAACCATCTTAAATAATTTACAATCGGGTTTACCAAATGGTAAGGCCAATAAAGAGAATATTATCGAGGCTTTAGAATCTGTAAATATCGAGCCAACTCGTCGTGGTGAGACGCTTTCTATTCAAGAGTTTGGAAAGCTGGCGGACGCACTTTACCCAACCTTTGCAAAGTAAAAAAAATTGTTACATTTTCATGTGTTATGAAAAAAAAACGTATTTTTTCAAAAAAAATAAGTTGACAACATTTACAAAGGGCTGATAAAATATTATATTTTGTTGACATTTTTGGGCGTATCACTTATACTAGTTATTAGTGAGGTGTAAGCGAAAATGCCAAAAACTTTAGCGGACATTAAAAAGTCGTTGGATTGTCATTTGGGTAAACGTTTGCAGTTAAAAGCAAACGGTGGTCGCAAGAAAACGGTCGAGTGTGCAGGGATATTGCGCGAAACATATCGTGCAATTTTTGTAGTTGAGCTTGATCAAGAAGACAATACGTGCAAGCGCGTATCGTATAGCTACACAGATATTTTAACTGAGGCAGTAGAGATTACATTTTTAGACGAAGCAAAAGCTGCTGTCGCGAAATAGTTTCTAGTACTTATTTCTATATTTTGGAGCACTCATGTATGTTAAAAACTACATGAGTGTTTTTCGTTTTATCGGACATACTAATGTCGTCAGTTGTTACAAGGAGGAGTTTATATGCCTAGAAAAGGTATCATGTCACCTCGTTTAAAAGAAGAGATCGCCAAAGAACTTGGATTTTATGATGTTGTGCAAAAAGAAGGTTGGGGCGGCATTAAAGCTCGAGATGCTGGTAATATGGTGAAACGTGCCATTGAGATGGCGGAAAGAGCAAGCAGTGAACAAGAGCGTAAGTAGTCTACTTTGCGTAAAATAGGTTGCTTACATTTATTTACTTCATTTAGCTAGGCTTGCCTATGCTGAACACAACAAAACAACTGACGAGAGAGAACCGTTATAAAACGGTTCTTTTTTCAGTTTGCTTTCTCATTATGGTAAAATAAAATGAATTATCTTGCGCGAAAAATGAATGGCTGTTTCTGCGTGTAGTTATGAGGGAGGAAGTAAGATGCTTTATGTAAAGGCGCCTGCAAAAATTAATTTAACATTAGATGTTCTTTATAAACGACCAGATAATTATCACGAAGTGGAGATGGTCATGACGACTGTCGATTTGGCAGATCGTATTAGCTTAGAATCTCGTGAAGATGGAGTAATCGAAATTATTTCAACGGATAATTTCGTACCAAATGATCACCGCAACTTTGCTTATCAAGCAGCGCGTCTTATAAAAGATACATACGGCATTAGACAAGGTGTATCCATTACAATTGAAAAAGAAATACCGATTGCTGCAGGTCTTGCAGGAGGTAGTAGTGATGCAGCGGCGACACTAAAAGGCTTAAATGAACTTTGGAATTTAAACTTATCCATAGATGAGTTAGCAGAGCTTGGTGCTAAAATTGGCTCAGATGTATCTTTTTGTGTATACGGCGGTACAGCGTTAGCAACTGGACGTGGAGAAAAAATTCAAGAATTACCTGCTCCGCCAAGCTGTTGGGTTGTATTAGCCAAGCCTAAAATAGGCGTATCAACAGCGGAAGTGTATGGCGGATTGAAAGTTGAAGGACTTGAGCATCCAAATACAAAGCAAATGATTCAAGCGATTGAGACGGATAATTATGAACTATTATGTGCATCTTTAGGAAATGTTTTGGAAACTGTAACATTTAAGTTGCATCCAGAAGTTATTATGTTAAAAGAGCAGATGAAACGTTTTGGAGCAGATGCGACATTAATGAGCGGAAGCGGTCCAACGGTCTTTGGCCTTGTGGATAGTGAGGCTCGTGTAAGTCGAATTTACAATGGCTTACGAGGCTTTTGTGAAGAAGTATATGCTGTGCGCATTTTAGGAGAGCGAAATACGCTTGCTTAAAAACGCATAATTGTGTTAATTTTACCTATAAATATTCGTGTTTAGGAGAGGGTCGCATGAAATGGAAGCGTAGTGAACGACTAGTTGATATGACGTACTATTTACTAGAACATCCACATCAGCTGATCCCGCTAACTTATTTTTCAGAATTATATCAATCAGCTAAGTCTTCAATTAGTGAAGATTTAACGATTGTAAAAGAAACTTTCGAAGAAAAAGGAATCGGGTTATTGACAACAGTGCCAGGGGCTGCAGGTGGTGTGAAGTATATTCCTAAAATGTCCGAAGAGGAAGTTCGTTTAGTGATACAGGATTTAAAAGCTGAACTTGAACATTCAGATCGTTTGTTACCTGGTGGCTATTTATTTATGACGGATTTACTAGGCAATCCAGATTTAATTAATCGAGTTGGTAAGGTCTTTGCATCTGCATTTGCTGACCAACAAATTGATGTCATTATGACGGTGGCAACAAAGGGGATATCTATTGCCCATGCCATAGCAAGACATTTAAATGTACCAGTAGTAGTTGTACGTAGAGACAGCAAAGTAACAGAAGGTTCTACAGTCAGCATTAACTACGTATCTGGTTCTTCTCGTAGAATTCAGACAATGGTATTATCAAAAAGAAGCATGAAGAGTGGACAGCGTGTACTGATTACCGATGATTTTATGAAGGTCGGAGGTACGATGAACGGTATGAAAAATCTATTAGAAGAGTTTGACTGTCAACTAGCAGGTATCGCGGTTCTTGTTGAAGCAGAGCATGCCGATGAAACTTTAGTAGACGATTACTATTCACTTGTAAAGCTTCATGAGGTTAATGAAAAGGATCGTACGATTGCATTAAGTGAAGGAAATTATTTTACAAAAAGGGAGAAATGACAAATGAATGTAGTATCTACAACGAATGCACCAGCAGCAATTGGACCATATGCACAAGGAATAATTGTAAATGGGATGTTTTATAGTTCAGGTCAAATTCCGCTTACTGCAACAGGGGAATTAGTAGAGGGTGATATCGCCGCTCAAACACACCAAGTATTTGCTAACCTAAAGGCAGTGTTAGAGGCTGCTGGTTCATCATTAGACAATGTAGTAAAAACTACTGTCTTTATGAAAGATATGAATGACTTTGTGGCAATGAACGAAGTCTATGCTAGTCACTTTGGCGAACATAAGCCAGCCCGTTCAGCAGTGGAAGTAGCTCGTCTACCAAAAGATGTGAAAGTGGAAATAGAAGTAATAGCCGTTGTAAAATAATATAAGCGCCCTTTAAAAGAACAATAGCTCTTTTAAAGGGTTTTTTACTAATACTCAAAATTTCTTACGAGTGCCATGTAGTCATTATCTTAGACATCTAAAAAACTTGTTTACTTAGAAAATGGAGCTGTATTACAGAAAAACATAAAAGATTCGTTAGTTTTCCAAAAATTTGACAAACTATTGTCAAATTTACGATGAACTAGAGAAAATATTATAGTGAATTAAAAATGAAGTATTCAAATTTTTTAGAAAATTTGTTAGACTATGAAAAGGAAAATATTCGGTAATAGGAATATAAATATTTTCATTTAGGCATCTAAGATGAGAGGTGGTGAGAAAATGGAAGTTACTGATGTAAGATTACGTCATGTTCAAACGGATGGTCGCATGCGTGCGATTGCTTCCATTACACTCGACAATGAGTTTGTGGTACATGATATCCGTGTAATTGATGGCAATACAGGCTTATTCGT
Source organism: Lysinibacillus sp. FSL M8-0337 (assembly GCF_038593855.1). Taxonomy (NCBI): domain Bacteria; kingdom Bacillati; phylum Bacillota; class Bacilli; order Caryophanales; family Bacillaceae; genus Lysinibacillus; species Lysinibacillus sp. FSL M8-0337. The sequence goes on from NZ_CP151996.1 coordinate 77,226, forward strand.
TGCTATGCCAAGTAAACGTACACCGGATGGAGAATTTAGAGATATTGCGCATCCGATTAATTCAACGACACGTAACAAAATTCAAGAGATTATTTTAAACGCTTATCATAACTCAAGCGACATGCCTGAGTCAGAACAAGCAGCCGAATTAGAAGGAATTGGCGTATAGTTTTATGAAAATAAATGTTCGTTCAAAGGTTATTTACAAAATAAGGACTTTTTGGCGATGAAAAATAGAAAGAACTCCTCATTGAATGAAGGGTTCTTTTTATTTTTCAAAAAAGAGAAAACGGGCAGATTTTAGTGCATAGCTGATAACAATCGAGCATAAGCCGTGTTTGATTTAGGAATTCACTTTTTAGTCAATTCTACATGCCTTGAAAATAGATGAATTTTGCTATATAGTCATAAGAGAAAATGAGCGTATTGGAGGACTTACTGATGAGCAATATTTTTGCTGTCATTTTGGCTGCAGGTCAAGGTACACGTATGAAGTCCAAATTATATAAAGTGCTCCATTCAGTATGTGGGAAGCCCATGGTACAACATGTAGTGGATCACATTCAAACGTTAGATGTCGAGCGCATCGTAACGGTTGTAGGACATGGTGCAGAAAAAGTAAAACAACAACTTGGCGATAAAAGTGAGTATGTTTTACAAGCTGAACAACTAGGTACAGCACATGCAGTACAACAAGCAGAGTCAATTTTAGGTAGCGAGCAAGGAACAACATTAGTTGTTTGCGGTGATACGCCACTTATTCGTCCTGAAACGATGAAAGCGTTATTTGAGCATCATCTAGCAAACAATGCAAAAGCGACAATTTTAACAGCTGTTGCTGAAAATCCAACTGGCTATGGTCGTATTTTACGTGGCGATAATGGACAGGTGGAACAAATTGTTGAACAAAAAGATGCAAGTGTTACGCAACAGCAAGTAAAAGAAATTAATACGGGGACATACTGCTTCGATAACAAGGCGTTGTTTGAGACGTTAAAGCTTGTGAAAAATGACAATGCACAGGGCGAGTATTATTTACCTGATGTAATTGAAATTTTACAAAAGCAAGGCGATATTGTTGAAGCATATGTAACAGATGATTTTGAAGAAACACTCGGAGTCAATGACCGTGTGGCATTGTCACAGGCGGAAACGTTAATGCGTGCACGCATTAATGAACGTCATATGCGCAATGGTGTAACAATTATTAACCCAACTGCTACGTACATTAGTTCAGACGCAGTTATTGGACGTGATACTGTTCTACATCCTGGTTCTATGATTGAAGGGGCTACAGTAATAGGAGAAGATTGTATCATTGGTCCAAATTCACAAATTATTGATAGCCGTATCGGTGACCGTACTTCAGTACATTCCTCTGTTGTAAGAGAAAGCACTGTAGCGGAAGATACAGCGATTGGACCATTTGCACATATTCGTCCACTATCTGATATCGGTAGCCATGTTAAAATCGGTAACTTTGTAGAAGTGAAGAAAAGTACACTAGGTCATGACACAAAAGTATCCCATTTAAGCTATATTGGAGATGCTGAAATAGGAAATAACGTCAATGTTGGCTGTGGTTCTATTACAGTGAACTATGATGGGAAAAACAAATTCCAAACAATTATTGAAGATGATGTATTTGTAGGATGTAATACTAACTTAGTAGCGCCAGTGAAAGTTGGAAAAGGTTCATTTATTGCAGCAGGATCTACAATTACAAAAGAAGTTCCTGAAGATGCGCTAGCAATTGCTCGTGCAAGACAAGAAAACAAACCGAATTATGTAAGCAAATTAAATTCAAAATAATTATCAACTAAACAGGAGGCCATCATGCCGTATCAATATGCAAACTCACAATTAAAAATATTTTCACTCAATTCTAATAATCCACTTGCCCAAGAAATTGCGCAAGAAATGGGAGTTGAATTAGGGAAATCTTCTGTTAAGCACTTTAGCGATGGAGAGATTCAAATTAGCATTGAAGAAAGTATTCGTGGTTGTGACGTGTTTATCGTGCAGTCAACTTCTGCACCTGTAAACGAACATTTAATGGAGCTTTTAATTATGGTAGATGCTGTAAAACGCGCATCTGCACGTACAGTTAACGTTGTAATGCCTTACTATGGTTATGCTCGTCAAGACCGTAAAGCAAAAGCGCGTGAGCCAATTACAGCTAAATTAGTGGCAAACTTACTTGAAACGGCTGGTGCAACACGTGTTATCGTTTTAGATTTACATGCACCACAAATCCAAGGTTTCTTCGATATTTTAATCGATCACTTAATGGCGGTACCTTTACTATCTGATTACTTCAAATCAAAAGGTATTCCTGCTGAGGAAATCGTAATTGTTTCACCTGACCATGGTGGAGTAACGCGTGCACGTAAAATGGCAGAACGTTTAAAAGCACCAATTGCAATTATTGACAAACGCCGTCCAAAACCAAATGTTGCAGAAGTGATGAACATCGTTGGTAATGTTGATGGTAAAGTGGCAATCTTGATTGATGATATTATCGATACTGCAGGTACAATTACGATTGGCGCTGATGCATTACGTGCTGCGGGTGCAAAAGAAGTGTATGCATGTTGCTCACATCCAGTACTTTCTGGCCCAGCTATCGAGCGTATTGAAAACTCTGCGATTAAAGAATTAGTAGTAACAAATACAATTCAACTTTCTGAAGAGAAAAAATCACCAAAAATTACAGAGCTTTCAGTAGCTAAATTAATGGCAGATGCAATTTCTCGCGTTTACGAAAACAAATCAGTAAGTACTTTATTCGATTAATTAAAATCGGTTCATAATGTTTTTAGGGACAGATGCATGTCAATAAAGCAAAAGGCGGCGAACTCCATCGAAGGATAGTGTCCGCCTTAGCTTTTAAAAGGGTTATCTGTAACGCTAGAAATATAAATTATGGGGTTTGTTTTAGTTATACGTAAAAGAATTAGCATAATATGTGACAAAAAAAGGACAAATCTACATTTATGAGTAGATTTGTCCTTTTTGCGTAGCAGTTATGTGTGAAGTTTCTCATTAAAGGGTATAATAGTAATTGTTACTGCTTAATATTTGCATTCATATGTAAAAAGAATGTAAATATTATAAATAATTTCAGCGTTGTCAAAGACTTTTAACAGAACGAATAAATAGTATATTAAAATTCTGTAAATAGGTTGCGGCTTCGGTGAAATAAATTATTAATTTTTCTTGGAAGGGGAAGGTATAGATATGAGTACCGTGTTAAGTGTAAATAAACGCGAAACTGGGCATCGTTCGACATTAACCCAACTTAGAAAAGGGGGAGCCATTCCTGCTGTTATTTATGGCTACAAACTAGATTCAACCCCAATTTCTATTTCAGCGAAAGAATTTAGACAGTTCGTTCAAAAAAATGGGCGTAATGGTGTTATTCCGGTGGAGTTAGATGGTGAACGGGTAAATGTCGTTGTATCAGAAGTACAAAAATGTACACTGAAAGATGAAGTGAATCATGTTGATTTTTTAGCAATTGATATGACTGAAGAATTAGAAGTAGATGTTGCAGTAACACTTACTGGAGAATCCGTTGGTGTAAGTGAAGGTGGCATTTTAATGCAGCCAAACTTAGAAGTGAAAATTAAAGTAAAACCTACTGATATTCCAGAAACATTAGAAATTGATATTACGAAACTAGCAATTGGAGAATCTATCATGGTAGCGGATATTCGCAATCAAGTAGAGTTTGAAATTGTGAACGAAGATGATCATATCTTAGCAACAATTATGGCGCCAACCGTATCGGCAGAAGATGAAGAAGTCGAAGAAAGTGTTGAGGCATAAGGTTAAATAGACGTTAGTAGGGAAGGCTATCGAGGAAGTCGTAAAAGACGGACTTGATAGTCTTTTTTTTTGTTGAAAAAGCGACATGAAATTAATGGCGAATGAATTTTTAGCATATGGATAATTGTTCAGAAGTGATATGAACGAAATGCTTTCTTAGAGCGCAGTATGGTAAAATAATGACTATTAGATTGAAAGAAGTGAGGTACTTATGAAAATTATCGTTGGTTTAGGAAATCCAGGTAAACCTTATGAGCATACAAGACATAATATTGGCTTTGATGTCATAGATGCATTAGCGAAAAAGTGGGATGCACCATTAACAAATTCTAAGTTTAATGGCATGTATGCTACTGTACATCGTCCTGAAGGAAAGGTTCTACTTGTTAAGCCTTTAACATATATGAATTTATCAGGGGAATGTGTTAGACCTCTCATGGACTATTTTGATATTGAGGTGAAAGATTTAATCGTTATTTATGATGATTTAGATTTAGAAACAGGCAAATTGCGTTTGCGTCAAAAAGGCAGTGCGGGCGGGCATAATGGGATTAAATCGTTAATTCAGCATTTAGGAACGCAGGAATTTAATCGCATTCGTATTGGCGTGAGTCGCCCACCGGCAGGCATGAAGGTAGCGGATTATGTGCTATCCAAGTTTTCTAAAGAAGAAAATATTATTATGGCTGATGCTATTGATAATAGTGTTCATGCAATAGAAGCGTCTCTTTCAAAACCATTTCTTGATGTGATGAACCAATTTAACGGTGCATAATCTTTTTCCTAAATGTCTATACTTTAAGTAGTAAGTTGCTTAAAGGAGGATGATTTGGAGATGGCAATTCGCTACCGATGTAGGCATTGTGAAGTAGAAATAGGAACACTACCATTTGATGCAGATGATACAATTCGAAAGTTGCATATTTTTGAGTTAGGTGAGGCAGACGATTATGTTGAAAAGAATCAACAAGGTGAAACAACTGTCCACTGCATTTGTGAGCAATGTGAGGATTCGCTTAGACAATATCCAGATTATCACGCACTCAATAAATGGATTCAATAATTGGAAGGATGCTTTGGCGCACAATGTGTGCGTCCAAAGCTTTTTCCGTTTTTATTTTTTGAAGCACATGGTTATGCTGCTTTTAATCATACGAAAAAAAATTAATACAGATGAATGATTAGAGAGTCATCTTTTTAAACTAAAAATGAACTGACTAGGACAATTACACAAAGGTGAACATGATAATTAGACAATGGGAATGTGTAATATTGTACTAGAATAATAGTATAAAACACATTGAATAATTAGAATTTTCGCGCTGAAAGGAGCTTTTGACTGTGGAAGTTTTACGACAGCTTGTGTCGCAGGACAAACATATCACATCATTTTTACAGGAGATTCAGAGCGGCAATACAGCATCACAGCTTATTACAGGTTTAACAGGAAGCGCACGTCCAGTTATGGTCGATGCGTTATTTGAACATGTCCAAAAACCCATTTATATTGTGTCACCCAATTTATTGCAGGCGCAAAAGATGGCGGATGAGCTTGTTGGGTTATTGGGAGAGGAACATGTTCACTATTACCCAGCAGATGAATTTATTGCTGCTGACTTAGCAGTTGCCTCGCCAGAGCTTCGAGCAGAGCGTATTGCGACGCTTGATTGCCTAGCGAGAGGTGAAAAAGCTGTTTATATTATCCCGATTGCCGGTTTACGAAAAATAATGCCACCAAAAGAGCATTGGATTCATTATTTTTTACAGACAGCAGTCGGACAAGAAGTACAAATTGAGGAATGGTTACAGACGCTCGTAGCTATGGGCTATGTTCGTAATTCAATGGTAACGACACCTGGGGAGTTTGCATTGCGTGGAGGGATTTTGGATATTTATCCTCCCTATTTAGAGGCACCGATTCGAATCGAGTTATTTGATACAGAAGTGGACTCCATTCGTACATTTTCTGCGGATGACCAGCGTTCGATTGATAAATTGCAAGAAGTGCGTATTTTACCTGCATCAGAAGTGATTTTGACAATGGAAGAGCGAATTGCGTTAGCAGGTCGATTAGAAAGTGCGTTAGCGACAAGCTTGAAAAAAGTAAAGAAGCAAGAGACGAAAGAGCTGCTGTATCAACATATTCAGTATGATATAGAATTGTTGCAACAAGGGAACTTACCTGACTTTGTAAATAAATATGGCTCGTTGCTATATGATAAAACAGCTTATTTAGGTGACTATTTTGCACAAAATGGCATTGTATTATTTGATGAGCTAGGTCGTATTCAAGAAGTAATGGATGCATGGGAACGTGAAGAGGAAGAATGGTTTTTATCGCTAATCGAAGAGGGGAAAATGGTACATGATGTGAAACCAGCCTTTTCTTTAAAGGAAATATTGGCGATGCTGTCGCAGCAGAAGCTTTATTTCTCGCTATTTTCTCGTACGTTTGCAGGTATTACCTTTTCTAAAACGACTAATTTTTCATGTAAACCGATGCAACAATTCCACGGACAAATGGCATTATTACAAAGTGAAGTTGAACGATGGCAGCTTGGTAAATTTACCGTTCTTATCGTAGCTAGAGATAAAAACCGTGTGAAACGTGTACAGGAAATGCTTGAGGAATATGATATTCATGCAACCATTGGAGAGCCTCATGACCCAGGTCTATACATTGTAGAAGGCGGATTATCGAGTGGTTTTGAACTACCACTGCAGCGTCTGGCAATTGTGACAGAGGATGAATTATTTAAACAACAAGCAAAGAAAAAATCGCGCCCTCAAAAAATGACAAATGCAGAGCGTATTAAAAGCTATACAGAAATTAAAGCTGGCGACTTTGTCGTGCATGTGCATCATGGGATTGGGAAATACATTGGTGTAGAAACGCTTGTAGTCAATGGCACACATAAGGATTACTTGCATATACGCTATCGTGCAGACGATAAATTATATGTACCTGTGGAGCAAATCGATTTAATTCAAAAATATGTGGCATCTGAAGACCGCGAACCGAAGCTACATAAATTAGGTGGAGCAGAGTGGAAAAAAGCAAAAGCAAAGGTTTCCTCTGCCGTACAAGATATTGCAGATGATTTAATAAAGCTATACGCCAAGCGAGAAGCAGAAAAAGGGCATGCTTTTGCACCGGATAATGACGATCAACGGAATTTTGAGGCATCGTTCCCTTATGAAGAAACGGAAGATCAGCTTCGTTCCATAGTTGAAGTGAAACGTGATATGGAACGTGAACGCCCGATGGACCGCCTTGTATGTGGTGACGTAGGTTATGGTAAAACAGAAGTAGCCATTCGTGCAGCTTTTAAAGCTATTCAGGACGGTAAACAAGTTGCCTTCTTAGTGCCTACGACGATTCTAGCGCAACAACACTACGAGACAATCCGTGATAGATTTCAGGATTTTGCTATCAATGTTGGTTTATTATCTCGTTTCCGTACGAAAAAAGAGCAAGTAGCGACTTTAAAAGGATTAAAAGAAGGGCAAGTAGATATTGTAATAGGGACTCATAGAATCTTATCTAAAGATTTAACGTTCCAAGATCTTGGTCTATTAATTGTAGATGAAGAACAGCGTTTTGGTGTTACCCATAAGGAAAAAATAAAACAATTAAAAACGAATGTGGACGTTTTAACATTAACCGCAACGCCTATTCCGAGAACTTTGCATATGTCTATGGTAGGTGTTCGTGATTTATCGGTTATTGAGACACCTCCTGCCAATCGTTTCCCAGTACAAACCTATGTTATGGAGCATAGTGGGGCACTTGTACGCGAAGCCATTGAGAGAGAAATGGCGCGTGGTGGTCAAGTATTTTACTTATACAATCGAGTAGAGGATATGGCACGTAAAGTTGAAGAGATTCAAATACTTGTCCCTGAAGCGCGTATCGGCTATGCTCATGGCAAAATGACGGAATCACAATTGGAGTCTGTGATTTTAGCCTTTATTGAAGGGGATTATGATGTTTTAGTAACAACTACAATTATCGAAACAGGTGTTGATATTCCGAATGTGAACACGCTGATTGTCCATGATGCAGATCGAATGGGGTTAGCACAGCTCTACCAATTACGTGGCCGTGTAGGTCGCTCGAATCGAGTGGCATATGCTTACTTTATGTATCAACGTGACAAAGTACTGACAGATGTAGCTGAGCAACGATTACAAGCAATAAAAGAGTTCACAGAGCTCGGTTCTGGATTTAAAATTGCTATGCGTGATTTATCCATTCGAGGGGCTGGGAATTTATTAGGTGCGCAACAACATGGCTTTATTGATTCAGTTGGTTTCGACTTGTACTCCCAAATGCTAGAAGAGGCAATTGCAGAGCGACAAACTGGCGTGAAAAAAGAAGAGAAACCAGAGATAGAGATTTTACTCAACGTTGATGGTTACATTCCTGATGCGTATATACCAGACGGCTATCAAAAAATTCAGATGTATAAGCGCATTAAAGCGATGGACCAAGTGGATGAATACGAAGAAATTATGGAAGAATTACAAGACCGTTTTGGTGATTTACCAATCGAAACAGAACGTTTACTGCGTATTGCCCGCATGAAGATTTGGGGATTAGAAATGGGTGTTTCTTCTATTAAGGAAAAGCAAAAGGTCATCTCCATTTTGCTATCGGAGGAAGGTTCAGCCAAAGTGGATGGAAGTAAAATTGTAAGCGAGACGATGAAGTTTGAGCGAGCTGTTGGCTTCGGTATGGATAGTAAGCAATTGATATTGACAATTGATGAGCGTAAATGCATAAAATACCATCATTTTGATATATTAGAAGAAATAATGCAGATTATTGCAAATTCCAAAAAAAATATGTGAAAAAAGGCTGAACTTGTTGACAAATTGGCAAGTTCAGCCTTATTGTATGAAAAGACAAATTTTTATTAAAAAAATTAATGTTGGATTCATAATCCTTTTCGTTCATTTTTTGCATAGATTGTCTCAAGAAAAACCATACTATTGTTGAAGAAAAATTTTAATGAATACGAAAGCGAGGCAGTTTAGCATGAAAGCAACAGGAATTGTTCGTCGTATAGATGATTTAGGACGTGTGGTAATACCAAAGGAAATTCGTAGAACGCTACGTATTCGTGAAGGTGACCCGTTAGAAATTTATACGGACCGTGAAGGTGAAATCATTTTGAAAAAATATTCTCCAATTAATGATTTAGGAGAATTCGCCCGTGAATATGTGGAAACATTATATGAAACACTAGGCACACCGGCATTTGTAACAGACCGTGACGAAGTAATCGCTGTTGCAGGGATTGGTAAGAAGGAATACATTAATCGTCGTATTACATCCTTTGCGGAAGGTTTTATGGACGAGCGTTCAACAAAAATTGAGAAGATGGAAACAACAATTGAAATTGTTCCTGGACAATATGAGCAAGTTAAATCCTATTGTGCAACACCAATCATGGTGAACGGGGATCCTATTGGTTGTATCATTGTTTTATCTAAAGTACATTTTGTTGGCGAAGTAGAAGTAAAAGTTGTGGAAACAGCTGCTAACTTCTTATCAAAACAAATGAATAATTAATGAACATCGAAAGTTATTGTCATAACTCTTTTTAGGGTGAACAATAACTTTTTTTGTATACATAAAGCATTGCTGATAGCAAAGATTGTTCAGGTGAGCGTCAAACTTTTGAGGTATGCTATACTATTGGCATTGTTAAACGAAGGAAAGAGGACAATGTATGTCGGAACGATTTGGTATGAAAAGTTACATGAAGGGTGCAGCATTATTAACCATTGCGGCACTCATTGTGAAGATTTTAAGCGCAATTTATCGTGTGCCTTTTCAAAACCTTGTAGGTGACGAAGGATTTTATATTTACCAACAAGTGTATCCTGTAATATCCATATTTGTAGTATGGACATCGAGTGGTTTTGCTGTAGCAATTTCCAAAATGCTAGCCGATAATGATTGTGTGGTCGATGTGGAAGAACGTACACAGAGAAGACGAAGCATTATGCGCATTATATTTCGTTATTTAACGATACTCTCCTGGATATTTTTTGTTGCATTATTTGCTGGTGCGGACGTCATTGCGAAAATGATGGGAGATGCAAATCTTGCTCCTTTATTACGGACGGGGTCATTTATTGTATTGGTTATGCCGGCACTTGCTATTTTTAAGGGAGGCTTTCAATCCAGAGGGATTATGGAGCCAATTGCTTATGCACAAGTTTTGGAGCAAACGGTAAGGGTTTCTGTTATTTTGACCGGTACATTTATCATAATGGCGACGTCAAAATCTCTCTACGGTGCTGGCCAAATGGCGATTATCGGGACTGTTATTGGAGAAGGCGTAGGCTTATTATTAATTGCGTATCTCTTTAGAAAACGCTTTGGTTCATTTATAGGAAAACAGCAACAACGCTTAGCCAGTTTTCCGGTGTTAAAAGAAGTGACACTACTAAGTTTAAGTGTAAGTATGAGTAGTTTATTACTGCTTGGTTATCAACTAGTCGATTCTTTTACTATCTATTCGCTATTAATAGATAGCGGGATGGACCACACGATAGCGAAGGAAACGAAAGGGATTTACGATCGTGGACAACCATTAGTGCAACTTGGTGTTGTCATTGCTGCCTCATTATCTCTAGCAATCGTTCCGCTCGTTGCCCATATGTCTAATAAGCAAAATGGACGTAGTGCGTTGCCATTTATACAGTTGACATATAGAGCTTCTATATTATTTGGCTGGGCTGCTTCACTAGGGTTAATATTAGTGATGCCTTATATAAATACAATGCTGTTTAAAACAGATGCTTTATCGGAAGTACTAATGCTATATGTACTCCAAATTGTACCGTTGTCTATTATTTTGACATTTACAGCGATTTTGCAAGGTTTTGGGAAATTAAAAAAGCCAGCCCTGTTTTTATTGACAGGTTTTTCGTTGAAAGTGCTGCTAAATGTGTTCACAATTAGGACATTAGGTGTTTTAGGTGCTGCTATTGCAAATAATGTGGGCCTGTTGTTCACAGCATTAGCGCTTGTTTTTTACTTAAAAAAATTAACGGGTATGCAATTAGCACCTGCTAGTTTTTACAAAAAGATTAGCATTGCATCATTATGTATGGCAATAGTAGTCATACTTTGGCTTCAAATTACCCCATCTTTATTAGATGGTTTATTATCTCAACGTTTAGTGGCAGTGGTTGCTGGTTTTAGTGCGGTTTGTATTGGTGCATTTGTTATGATTACGTGCATTGCCAAGCTACGAGTACTGGCTGAAAAAGAATGGTATCTACTGCCTTTTGGTCGAAGAATGGCAGTTTATCAACTATGGTTAAATCGAAAGAAGTAGGTGGAATGAATGAATAATACATTAACAATAATTGGTCTTGGCGCTGGTGATTTCAGTCAGTTGCAAATGGGCGTTTATAAAAAATTAATGGCAGCCGAAAAGTTATTTGTGCGGACGGTGGATCATCCTGTATTAGATGAGTTAGCTAACGAAGGCTTACAGTTTGAAAGCTTTGATGCAATTTATGAAAAGCATCATACGTTCCAGCCAGTGTATGAAGAAATTGCACAACGATTAATTGAAGCGACTAAATTTGGAGATGTTATGTATGCTGTGCCAGGCCATCCGCTAGTGGCAGAGCAAACAGTGCAATTACTGATTGAAGCTGCGGATGAAGGTAAAGTGAAGGTAGTGATTGAAGGCGGACAAAGCTTCTTAGATCCTATTTTTGGTGCGTTAAAAATCGATCCGATTGAGGGCTTTCAATTACTAGATGGCACTAGCTTTTCCATGCATGACATTAATATGCGTCAGCACATTTTAATTGCGCAAGTATATGATACATTTAGTGCATCTGAAGTAAAGCTGACATTGATGGAAAAATATCATGATGAATATCCGGTAACCGTTGTTACAGCAGCGGGTTCCTCACAAGAAAAGCTTGTAACAGTGCCACTGTATGAGCTAGATCAAAGCGTTGAAGTAAATAATTTAACAACGGTTTATGTACCGCCAGTCACATCACAGGAAGAGGCTTTACGTGATTGGACAACATTCCGCCAAATAATTGCTACTTTACGTGGGCCAAACGGCTGCCCGTGGGACCGAGAACAGACACATGAATCACTTAAAAAATATTTACTGGAAGAAGCACATGAATATTTGGCCGCTGTAGATGCAGAAGATGATTTTGCAATGATTGAAGAACTTGGAGATGTGTTACTACAAGTATTTTTACATGCACAAATTGGAGAAGACCAAGGCTACTTCACACTAGAGGACGTGTTGGCTTCCGTTAGTGAAAAAATGATTCGTCGACATCCTCATGTATTTGGAGATGTATCAGTGGAGGATGCAGATGGTGTTGTCGCTAATTGGGAAGCGATAAAGGCAGAAGAAAAGGGTATTAGTGACAAACCACTGCTGGAAGAAGAATACCGCCCGTCATCCGCGTTGCAAACGGCATACAATTATCAAAAAAAGGCTGCAAAAGTTGGCTTTGATTGGCCAGATGTAGAAGGTGCTTGGGATAAGTTTGCGGAAGAGTGGCAGGAATTTCGTCAGGAAGTGGCGAAAGGATCTAATGGAACACGACTCGATGAATTTGGAGATGTTTTGTTTACACTTGTAAACTTAGCGCGCTTTTATAAGCTATCACCTGAAGAAGCAATGTTGCATGCAAATGAGAAATTTGCACGACGTTTTGGCTATGTTGAAGCGAAAGTAAAGGCGAGCGGTCAGCCATTTTCAAATTATACACTAGAACAATTAGATGCTTTTTGGGATGAAGCCAAGCAGCTTGAGAAGGAGTAAAAACATGCGATTAGATAAATTTTTAAAAGTTTCACGATTAATCAAACGACGTACGTTAGCAAAAGAAGTCGCTGACCAAGGTCGTATTACTATTAATGGTAAAGTAGCGAAAGCTAGTAGCAGTGTGAAGGCTGGCGATGAATTAGCGATTCGCTTCGGTCAAAAAATTGTCACAGCACGTGTGGAAGAATTACGTGATACAGTGAAAAAAGAAGATGCTGCAAAGATGTTTACAATTTTAAAAGAAGAGCGTCTTGAAAAGGTTGAGCCTGAATTTATTGATGATGAGGACTAATGAAAATTATTTTAGTAGATACTTGCCGCTAATATAGGCGGGCAAAACGCTAGCTAAAAAGACGATAAGGTGCTAGTGATAATATAGATTTGTGCCGAATTGCCAGCAATCAGATGGCAGTTTTACCAAAGTGCATGGATAGCAGAATAGGTACCGTTATAAATTTTTCTTCTTAAAAGTAAGGTAACTTCCATAAAGTTTGTCATGCTTTGAAGGTTGTCCGCATAAAGTGAACAGAAGCTAGGACGACTAAAGGAGGAAAAAAATGACGCTACATCAAGAAAGTAATCGTTACACAATTCCATCTGGAGAGCATATTTTAACGATTCGTAATCGTAAAAGAATGGACATGACTTCTGTAAAATCAATTGAACGCTTTGATCAGGAAGAGTTTTTTATCAAGACGTCCCAAGGGCATTTATTGATTCGTGGAGAGGAACTGCATATCGTTCACTTAGATGTTGACAAAGGGTTATTGACACTTGAAGGAACTGTAAAAACCTTGCAGTATGACGAGGAGGAAAGTGGCTTCTCGAAAGGTTTCCTTCATAAATTGTTTGGATGATTGTTAGTCAGCAATTCGTTCAGCTATTAGTCATGGTTGTGAGCGGTATAGCAGTGGGATTTATTATTGATAGTGTAAGGCTCATAGTTTTTTCAACTCCAAAAAAGTCAAGCCTCCGAAAGTGGATGATGGTGTTAGAGCTGCTGACATGGATTCTGCTTGGAGGGTTAACGTATTATTTATTATTTTGGCTAAAAGACGGCGCGTGGCGGGCTTACGACCCGCTAGCGCAGATTGCTGGTATATTTTTATATCAGACTTTTTTTCAAACCTTTTTACGTTTCATGGCACGCATTGTAGTGAATATAACATGGAGACCTTTTTGGTTTATTGTCCGATTAATAATCGCTATTATTCGACAAATATTACAGATATTCATTAAAATTGCTGCGTTCGTCTTAAGGCCTTTTGTCAAAATTTATTCGTATTTGTCCTACACTTTATTAAAAAAATTTCGATATATCAAGTATAATAAAAGACAACAATAACTTCGGAGGTGCGGGCATGACTAGACGTCATTCATCAAAAGATGAACAGAAAAACTACACCAAGCTTGATAATGACTATGTCCGTAACACGGATAAGGCTATAAATCATAAAGTGCAATCGCGTAAACGAAAAATGCGTCGTATTGTCTTTTTTGCGATTGCGCCAGTCGTTATCATCGCCTTTCTCTTAAATATACTTGCCCATCAGTCTGAAACGCTAGCTACAAAGGAAAAGAAAAAAGAAGAAGCCAATCAGCATTTGATGAAGGTAAAAGAGGAACAGGATTCACTTAATCTTAAAATTAAACAATTAGAAGATGATGAGTATATTGCAAAGTTATTGCGTAAAGAGTACTTCTTATCTGAGGAAGGCGAAATTATTTTCATTATGCCAGATAAGGAAGATAAAAAAGACGACTGAAAAGCTATGTATTGTTGACACTCTTTTTTAGTTATATATAATGAAAAGAGAAACTTATTGAAGTAAAAAGTTTGATTAAATTGATTACATGGCTCAAAAGAGTCGCTTAATTTTTAAGGAGGAGCATTTTTTTTATGTCAATTGAAGTAGGCAGCAAGGTACAAGGTAAAGTAACAGGAATCACAAATTTTGGAGCATTCGTTGAGCTGCCAGACGGCAAAACAGGCTTAGTACACATCAGTGAAGTTGCTGACAATTATGTAAAAGATATCAATGAGCATCTAAAAGTTGGAGATGAAGTTGAAGTAAAAGTGATGAATGTTGAAGCGGATGGAAAGATTGGTCTTTCAATCCGTAAAGCAAAGCCTCAAGCTGAGAGACCAGAGCGTCCTCAACGTCCGCGTCGTGACAATCGTTCTAACGATCGTAACGAACGCCATCAGCCGAAGGAAAACTTTGAGCAAAAAATGGCACGTTTCTTAAAAGATAGTGATGAGCGTTTAGCAACATTAAAACGTGCTACAGAGTCAAAACGTGGTGGTCGCGGGGCTAGAAGAGGGTAGTTTGCTGACTGTTTTAATCGTAGAAAAAGTGTATTAAATAGAACGGAGATTAGCTTTTGTTTATGACAAAGGCTAATCTTTTTTGGTTTAAAGTCTATAGAATATGTACATTTGGAATGATAAGGGTCAAAAAAACGTAATTCCAAAAGATTGAAACTACGTAAATAAAGAAAACACCTTATAATGTTGAGGTTGGTCTTTTCTTCTTCTTAGGAGCAGGTGCAGGTTGCTCCTGTGTTGTTTTAACTGTCTTTTGCGCTGGCTGGGACACCATTTTTACGAGCAAGTACACGCCGTATACGCTTACGACTAGACCAGTAAGGAGTAAAAATATTTGTATAGCAAATGGTAAGTTAATGAGTATGGATACGAGAATAATCATAGAGCCACTCCCGCAAATTAAAGCTGCTTTCGTTAATAAACTCAAAGAAAGGTAACCTCCTAATAACATGTGCATTTTACCATAAGTATGCCACAGTTTTAGAAAAGAGGCATACTAAAAGTGCTGATGCCAATTGTACGGTATTGTAAACCAATAATATGGATGTTGATTTTCGCTGAAGATGGGCTTGCCATGTGGTGCTCAACATGTAGATCGGTTCTTGTTTACAAAAGATTCACTTCAGTATTTTTAAAAACACAAAAAATAACAAAAGGCATCAAGGAGTTAAACTTCACTCTTGATGCCTTTTGTCGACAATTTAAACGGCTTAGAAAATACTTCTAAGCCATTTTGCAGTATGACCCCTACGGGATTCGAACCCGTGTTACCGCCGTGAAAGGGCGGTGTCTTAACCGCTTGACCAAGGGGCCAATTATGGTGGCGGCCGAGGGGATCGAACCCCCGACCTTACGGGTATGAACCGTACGCTCTAGCCAGCTGAGCTAGGCCGCCGAAATGTTATTGGAGCGGAAGACGAGGTTCGAACTCGCGACCCCCACCTTGGCAAGGTGGTGTTCTACCACTGAACTACTTCCGCATTTCTTTTTTAAGGACAAGTTAAATAATACAATCCATTAAACCAAGTGTCAATATTCTTTATGAAAAAAGTTTAATAAAAATCTTAAAAAAATGAAAAAGCATCTATTTGCATGTGAACAAACACCGTGAGCGCATGAATATCAGCGCAAAAAATGACGTTAGCACCATAAAAACACGTAATAATAGAATATTCCGAAAAATATTTACTGTAATTTTGCACAGTATCCTATTTTTTTAGTACTTGCTGACAATTAACGTATTTATGCATATGTATTCGTCGAAATGTTTATATTTTTTTTTGCCATCGTCAGACAATCTTTCCACTCATAATTTCTTATAATAACGAAAAAGTGTAGAAAGGGGATTATGTAATGACTAGTGTTGAATGGTATGAAACAGCGAATGTAGACGACCAAAAATTGGGGGCAAGAAAAAGGCAATTGCTGATAGGTTCCCTATTTTTCTTAACATCCTTTTTTTTAGCTCAATCTGTGGTGTTTGAAGCAGCTGTACCTTTCTCTGTCCCGTTTTGGGCGATTATTCGCAGTAAATATAAAGAGTATGCGAAGTTCGTCTTAATAGGCGGTTTAATAGGCTGTTATTTCCTTGGTTTCGGACAAGTCCTCATTCTAGCATTACAAATAGGCATGTATGAATGTATACAACGTTTCCGATATTGGCAGTTACCCCAAAGTATTGCCGTTTCACTTGCTGTACTTATCGTACAAGTATTATGGCAAGGAGTAATGCACCAAGGGCTTCCGCCAGTGCTTGTACAATTTTATGTAGGATGTGAAGTAGCTTTAGCGCTCATTATGACGTTATTTATGCAAGTGCTTTTTGTTAACTCCTATGAGTGGTTTACAAGCCATTGGACATATGAACGGCTAGGCTCAGCATTAGTTGTATTTGCGGCTATGCTTACGGGGATGCAAGCCGTCGTCGTTAGCTATTTTTCTCTACCCATTTTTTTATTACAACTACTTATTTGTTTTGGTGCATCCGTGGGAAGTGTGCCGCTAGCTACTGTAATAGGAGCGGTATTAGGAGCACTTATAGGTGTGGCAAAGTTATCTTTTACAGGAATGTTGTCGGTTGCAACCTTAACGGGGCTTTGTGCAGGTATGGGGGCTCGTGCAGGGAGATTTGGTGTAGCGATTGGTAGCATTTTGCCGAGTGTGTTTTTTTTATTTTATGACGCAACATTGCCATTAGATAGCGTGTACTTCACGTCAATTGCTATAGGCAGTTTGGTTTTTTTAGTTCTTCCTAAAAGCTATTCAGATAAAGTGCGTAACAAGCTTTTTCCACAACGTGAAGAAGTGTTATTAGCTAGGCAACATTGGTTGACAGAGCATGTTACATTTAAGCTAGAGCACTTTCAACATTTCGTTCATTTCATGAAAGAACTTGTATTTGAACGCTTTATGACAGCCCCTGTAGCAGTGAAAGAAGAAGTGGCTCCTATGAATACATGTTTAAGTTGTTTTCGCCATGATCGGTGCTGGGGCGCGCAAAATAATGGCATGGACAAGCTTATGACAGATTGGTTTCATATGAAAGGTGTAGGGAAAGAATCGTCTATCCACCGGGTGGAAGAACAAATTCGATATAAATGTGTTAAAGCAACCAAAATTTTCGAGGAATTGGAGACGGAACTGTATAGGGAGCGTATTAATGGACAGTATTTTCATGGTAAAAAAATGATTGCCCTTCAGTTACGCGATATGAGTAATCATCTTAATCAGTTAATTGCAGAGATGAAAGAAGAAACAATCTCTTTCGTCAGCGTAGAGAAGGATATTATTCAACGCTTGAAGGATGCTCATATCGAGTGTTTTCAGCTTGATGTGCTGAGCAATAAGGCGGGCGCGCGAAAAATCGTATGCGCACTAGCTCCTGCACGTGTTAATTGGGAAGAGGATACAACAGTAGCAGAGCGTATGATTTTGCCAATTTTATACGATATTTTTGAAGAACCGTTTGAAATTGATAAAGTTGTTGCGTGTGATGTACCATTTCGTCACATTCAAGTAAGCTTTAGATCAGCTATTAGCTTTGAAGTAGAGTATGATATATATAGCATGTCAAAAGATGCAACGCTCTATTCTGGTGATTCACACGCGCTATTCCAATTGCATCCAGGGTTATTTGCCATCTTGTTGTCTGATGGAATGGGGCAGAGTAAAGAAGCACAGCATGAGAGTAGGAAATTGATTCATTTAATGCGGGAATGTTTGAATTTCAATATGAATCCCGAGACGGCGATGCATACCTTACATTATGTGATGTCTCTTAAGCAACAGGATGATATGTATGCTACGCTCGACTTTGCTCTAGTCGATTTACAACATGGCGATTTATGGTCGTGGAAGGCGGGGGGCATGTCCACCTATATTTTACGAGGCAAAGAGGTATTGAAAGTTGAGAGTAACGCAGCACCTGTTGGGTTTTTGTCAATTTCGGCGGTTGAAGCTGAAAAAAGAAAGCTCAAGGCGGGCGATGTCATACTGATGCATTCCGATGGTCTGTTTTCAAGCATTGCCGATTGGGATGAGCAAGAAGAATCCTTTTTAGCATTCGCACAGCAGGTAGCAAGCACAAATAAAACCATACAAGATAAATTAACAACAATCATGCAGTCCTTCCAATCGTATTATGCAATAGAGGATGACTGTACAGTATTGATGTTAGAAGTTACCCACGTCGTGCCAACATGGGCAGTATTTAAACCAGCTCAATATTCCATGAGTAAATCTTCGTAAAAAGAAACGAAAAGGGGAGGAGAAGCGTTTGTCATTTGAATTAAAGGTCAAACAATTTATTG
Source organism: Lysinibacillus sp. FSL M8-0337 (assembly GCF_038593855.1). Classification (NCBI taxonomy): domain Bacteria; kingdom Bacillati; phylum Bacillota; class Bacilli; order Caryophanales; family Bacillaceae; genus Lysinibacillus; species Lysinibacillus sp. FSL M8-0337. Next base: position 96,029 of record NZ_CP151996.1, read on the forward strand.
ATGAAGAGCAATTATTACAGCAAGACGACCATCTTCTCGTCGCCGTTTCGGGTGGTGTAGATTCAATGGCACTACTCCATTACTTTGTGAAAACTAAAGAGCAATGGGGCATTGAGGTCGAGGCAGTGCATGTCGATCATATGTTAAGAGGCGAGGCATCCGCTGAGGATAGAGCTTTTGTCCAACGCTATTGCGATAAATATGGCGTTATGTTGCATGCAACAGCCATTCCTATTCCAGAAATTTTAGCGCTGGAAAATGGCAACTCACAGTTAGTTTGTCGTAGAGAACGCTATCGTTATTTTGCAGAAGTCATACATAAAACGATGGCAACCAAGCTTGTAACTGCACATCATGCGGACGATCAACTGGAGTCAGTATTAATGGCCCTGACGAAAAATGCTACGATGAATAGTATGCAAGGTATTCGTCCAAAGCGTATTTTTGCAGGAAAATCATTAATTCGTCCGTTTTTAACGGTTACAAAGTCCGAAATAAGGGAATATTTACGGAAGCAGGGTTTGAATTATCGTGAAGATGCGAGCAATCTGAAAGACTCCTACGTAAGAAATCGTTATAGACACCACGTAGTACCCCTATTGGAGGCGGAAAACCCACGTGTAGCTGAGCAGACGAGTCGATTTACAAAGCATTTGCAAGAGGATGATGCGTACTTAATGACACTTGCACAAGACATATTTTCAAAAACAGTAAAAATATACAAAGAAAATATGTATAGTATGGAGATAGAAGCATTTGAAATGGTAGCACCTGCTTTACAAAGGAGGCTCATTTTAATACTATTAAACTATCTTTACAAAGATTCAAATACGATACAAAGTTATGCTATCTTAACTTCGCTTTTAAAGCTTTGTGAAACAACATCTGGGTATGCAGAAGTTCACTTACCAGAAGGTTTTATGGCAGTTCGCCGTTATGGCAAATTGACGATTCAGAAAAGCGAATCATTAGAAAGTGAAATTTACCCTGAAAAAGGAATTGTTTTAACTGCTAATGATAGGACAACATTAAAAAATGGTGTCCGTCTATCTGTCGTTAAGCTGTCTGAATTAGCATCCGAATTGCTTACAGATAGTGCACAACTTTTTTACTTTAACGCTAATAAACTTACACTTCCACTCTATATTAGGGCACGTAAGGAAGGAGACCGAATGCTGTTAAAAGGAATGGATAAGCCAAAACGTTTATCTCGCCTTTTTATAGATGAAAAGATTCCTTTAAATGAGCGAAATAGCTGGCCGTTACTGATTTCTCAATCTAACGAGGTCGTAGCGGTAATTGGTGTGCGTATGGGTGTTTATTTTTCAACTACGCCGCAACCAAGCGATGATACAGTGCTCATCGTAGACTAATGGTCTTTGTAAAATATTTCACCTACATACAGGTTGAAAGTTTTTGATACACACGAGGAGGAATCAATATGTTACAAAATGACATCGAAAAAATTATGATTACAGAAGAACAACTGCAAGAAAGAATCGCTGAGCTAGGCGCCCAATTGACAGAGGAATATCAAGATTCATTCCCGTTAGCTGTCGGCGTACTTAAAGGTGCGATGCCCTTCATGACAGACTTAATGAAACGTTTTGATTCTTTTATTGAGCTAGATTTTATGGATGTATCTAGCTATGGTAATGCAACAGTTTCATCTGGTGAAGTGAAAATTTTAAAGGATTTAAACACAAGTGTTGAGGGTCGTGATGTATTAATTATCGAGGACATCATTGATAGCGGGTTAACGCTAAGCTACCTGGTAGATCTATTTAAATACCGTAAAGCAAAATCCATTAAAATTGTTACCCTTTTAGACAAACCATCAGGACGAAAAGTAAACCTTTCTGCTGATTATGTTGGCTTCAAAGTTCCCGATGGCTTTGTTGTTGGCTATGGTTTAGACTACGCTGAAAAATACCGCAATTTACCATATATCGGTATTTTAAAGCCAGAAGTTTATTCATTTTAATGACTTAGCCCGCTCGCATAGATGCGTGGGTACCAGTTAAGCCTCCAGCGGATGACATAGGTAGATTGAAAAAAACAATTCAATTTCGGACGCATCGAAAGTTGCGCCAAAAGAGGATTACCGGTTGCAAATTCGCTGGGATTGTAATTAGTGGGAGTAAATATGTTTAGATTTCGACAAAATTCGAACGAAACTTTTTTTAAGTAAGGCTTTTCGTTGTATGATGAAATCATGATATGTTAAGATTTTACTTATAATTTTTCTGTTTGTAATGAGGAGGCTGGAGATGAATCGAATATTTCGATATACCATATTCTATTTACTGATTTTCCTAGTGATCATTGGTATATTTGGTACTTTCAATGGCGGTAAATCGCCGACGAACGAAATTACTTACCCAGAGTTTTTAGAAGCTCTTGATAAGAATGAAATTACAGAAGCAAAAATTCAACCTGATAAATCAGTATATATTGTTGAAGGTTCCATGAAAGGTTATGAAAAAGGCGAAAGTTTCACAGTGAATCTTCCACGCGATAACCAATCATTGATGGATCGAATCGATGAAGCTGCTAAGGATAAGAATAGCAATATAGATTTCTTGAAAGCACCAGAAACGAGTGGATGGGTACAGTTCTTTACAGGTATTATTCCATTCATCATTATCATCTTCTTATTCTTCTTCCTAATGAGTCAATCTCAAGGTGGCGGCAATAAAGTAATGAGCTTTGGTAAAAGTAAAGCTAAGCTATATGATGACCAAAAGAAAAAAGTTCGTTTTACTGATGTAGCGGGTGCAGATGAAGAGAAAGCGGAACTTGTAGAGGTCGTTGATTTCTTAAAGGATCACCGCAAATTCACTGAAATAGGTGCTCGTATTCCAAAAGGTATCTTACTTGTAGGTCCTCCAGGTACAGGTAAAACATTACTTGCTCGTGCAGTAGCAGGTGAAGCTGGCGTACCATTCTTCTCGATTTCAGGTTCTGACTTCGTAGAAATGTTTGTCGGTGTAGGTGCTTCGCGTGTGCGTGATTTATTCGAAAATGCGAAGAAAAATGCTCCATGTATCATTTTCATTGATGAAATTGATGCTGTAGGTCGTCAGCGTGGTGCTGGTCTTGGCGGTGGTCACGATGAACGTGAGCAAACATTGAACCAATTATTAGTTGAAATGGATGGCTTCGGTGCAAACGAAGGGATTATTATTATCGCGGCAACAAACCGTCCAGATATTTTAGATAAAGCGTTATTACGTCCTGGTCGCTTTGACCGTCAAATTACAGTAGGACATCCTGATGTAAAAGGCCGTGAAGCCATTCTAAAAGTGCATGCTCGCAATAAGCCTCTATCGGATTCAGTCGATTTAGCAGCTGTAGCACAACGTACACCAGGCTTCTCGGGTGCGGATTTAGAAAACTTATTGAACGAAGCTGCACTTGTAGCAGCACGTAAAAGTAAACGTACGATTAATATGGCAGATATTGATGAGGCATCTGACCGTGTCATTGCAGGTCCAGCGAAAGCGAGCCGCGTTTACTCTGCAAAAGAGAAAAAGCTTGTATCCTTCCATGAAGCGGGTCACGTTGTTGTTGGTCTAGAGCTTGATGAAGCGGATACAGTTCATAAAGTAACGATCGTACCACGTGGTCAAGCGGGTGGTTATGCGATTATGTTACCGAAGGAAGAACGTTTCTTCACAACAAAACAAGAGCTGTTAGACCGTATTGCGGGACTTCTTGGTGGTCGTGTAGCTGAAGAAATCGTGCTAGGTGAAGTATCTACTGGGGCTCATAATGACTTCCAAAAGGTAACAAGCATTGCACGTGCAATGGTTACAGAATATGGTATGAGTGAAAATCTTGGTGCGATGCAATTTGGGTCAAGTCAAGGTGGGAATGTATTCCTTGGTCGTGACTTCAACTCTGATCAAAACTACTCCGATTCAATTGCTTATGAAATCGATAAAGAAATGCAAAAAATTATCGATACGCAGTATGAACGTACTAAACGTATTCTGACAGAAAAACGCCATTTACTTGATTTAATTGCGAATACTTTAATGGAAAAAGAAACATTAAATGCGCAAGAAATCGAACATTTACGCGATCATGGTGTTTTACCAGAACCTGAAGCGGTAGAAAACGTTGTAGAACAAGCGCCTAAAGCTGAAGCACAACCAACTTTAGAAAAAGTCGGTAAACCTGTTCTTGAAAAAGAATTGCTAAGCGAAGCGCCAAATCCAACAACAGCGGATTTACCAAAAGAAGGTTTCGACCAAAAGGATGCTCCTAAAGGGATCGACGAAAAACGTGATTAATCACATAAAAGACTGCTTATGAAATTTCCATAAGCAGTCTTTTTCTTTGCTTTTTTTTTGCATGAAGCATTACGATGTAAATAGTATGTTATGCGTCTGCATAATGGATAGGAGTGTTGAACATGGAAAACGTAACATTGAATAATGGACTAGAAATGCCTTTAGTAGGCTATGGTGTATTCCGTGTACCAGATGGAGATGATTTGGCTGAAGCTGTTAAAACGGCTATCGCAAAAGGCTATCGTAGCATAGATACTGCACAAGTGTATCGTAATGAGGAAAGCGTTGGGCGTGGAATTCGCGCAGCAATTGATGAAGGTCTCGTTGCACGTGAGGAGCTTTTTATAACTTCAAAAGTTTGGAATGACGGACTTTCTTATAAAGAGACACTAGCCGCATACGCTAGCAGTTTAGAAAAATTAGGTTTAGATTATTTAGATTTATATTTAATTCATTGGCCAGGTTTAGATACGAGCTATATTGAGGCATATAAAGCGCTTGAAAAAATTTATCAGGACGGGCGTGTTCGTTCCATCGGTGTCAGCAATTTTCATGTACATCATTTAGAACATTTATTAAAAGAAACGACGGTTATCCCTGTTATCAATCAAATAGAATTTCACCCCCATCTGACGCAGGAGGAAGTACGTAATTATTGTAAAGAACATCGTATTCAAGTTGAAGCATGGTCACCATTAATGAATGGTTCTTTGTTGGAGGAAGCGTTAATTCAACAGTTAGCAAGTAAATACAACAAAACTCCAGCACAAATTGTTTTGCGATATGATGTTCAACATGGTGTTGTAACCATCCCAAAAACAATGACACCATCACGTATGACAGAAAACTTAGATGTTTTTGATTTTGCGTTAGCTGATGAAGAAATGGCGCAACTAGATGCTATGAATGACGGTTTGCGTTGCGGACCAGACCCTGAAAAATTTAATTTTAAATAATGTGATGGAGCTACCTTCTAAAATTTCTAAAATGTCGGGTAGCTCCTTTATCGTGAGTAGGAATGCTATTTCATTGGCTTAAAAGTGTGGTATCATTTTCTAAAGTGTTCAAACTTTATTTGGTGTTCAGCGAAGCGCCTTCTTAAACTAAAATAAGAGCCGCTAGTCCGATGAAGTGGAGTTGCACAAACGAAATGTTTGGTGAAAGTAGTGAAGCACAGTCGGTTTCATTGGGGCGAATTTGATATGGAGGCATCGGCCGTGATTTTAGTATTGGATGCAGGAAATTCAAATATTGTATTGGGAGTCTATGATACAAATGATCAGCTCGCTTTTCATTGGCGAATGGTTACGGATCTTCATAAAACGGAAGACGAATATGCGATGCAAGTACTCGCTTTTTTTAACCATGCAGGCATTTCATTTGAACAAATTACTGGCATTATTATATCCTCGGTTGTACCGCCGATTATGTTTTCGTTAGAAGCAATGTGCAAAAAATATTTCCGGAAAAAACCATTGGTCGTTGGCCCCGGTGTCAAAACAGGTTTAAATATTAAATATGAAAACCCACGAGAGGTTGGTTCGGATCGAATCGTAAACGCAATAGCAGCGCTCGATGCATATAAAGCACCGTTAATTATTGTGGATTTTGGTACAGCAACAACATATTGTTATTTGAATGAAAAAGGCGATTATATGGGCGGTGCTATTGCTCCAGGTATTTCAATTTCAACGGAGGCACTTTATACGCAGGCAGCTCGATTACCACGTATTGAAATTCTTCGTTCTACACATATTGTTGGAAAAACAACCGTTTCTGCGATGCAGGCCGGCATTTTTTATGGTTTTGTTGGACAAGTGGAGGGCATTGTTAATCGCATGAAGGCACAAAGTAAAGAAGAGCCGCTTGTGATTGCAACTGGAGGATTAGCCAATTTAATTGCTGGGGAGACGCAAGTAATAGATGTCGTCGATCCATTTTTAACATTAAAAGGTTTATATAAGTTATATAAACGTAACCAATAAGAAAAGAGGGACTTTTCATTTATGAAAGATTATTTAGTTCGAGGTTTAGGATTTAATGGGCAGGTACGTGTTTTCGCTGCTTGTACAACAGCCACTGTAGGAGAAGCACAACGCCGTCATAATACATGGCCAGTTGTGTCAGCGGCTCTTGGCCGTTCCATGACTGCTGGTGTCATGATGGGAGCTATGTTAAAAGGTCAAGAAAAGATTACGATTAAAATCGAAGGTAATGGTCCAATCGGTCCTATGGTAATTGACAGTAACGCTCAAGGCGAAGTCCGTGGTTTTGTAACAAATCCACATGTGCATTTTGATTTAAACGAACAAGGTAAATTGGATGTACGAGCTGGTGTCGGCACGGAAGGTGCGTTAACGATTGTCAAGGACCTGGGCTTACGTGATATGTTCTCTGGTCAAACACCAATCATATCTGGAGAAATTGCAGAAGATTTTACTTACTATTTTGCAACATCTGAACAGGTACCTTCATCTGTGGGACTTGGTGTACTAGTAAATCCAGATAATTCTATTCTAGCAGCGGGCGGCTTTATTCTTCAACTGATGCCGGGCTGTGAAGAAGAAACAATTGATGCAATCGAGCAACATTTAGCGACGCTAGAGCCTGTATCGAAAATGATTGAAAAGGGCTATACGCCAGAGCAAATTTTAGAGGCTGTATTAGGAGAAGGAAAAGTCCAAATTTTAGATTCAATGCCGGTTGAATTTAAATGTCAATGTTCAAAAGAGCGATTTGGTGCAGCAATTTTAGGTTTGGGTTCGCAGGAAATTCAAGAAATGATTGATGAAGATGGTGCGGCTGAAGCGCAATGTCACTTCTGTTTAGAAACATATCATTTCTCAAAAGAAGAACTAGAAGGTTTTATCGATGAGCTCAACGCGTAATCGGAGACCACAGACATCTTCAACACCCAACCAAACGCCCTTATTGCAACGCCGTTTAAAAACAAAACCGGCTTTAATAGTTATTGCTATATTATTACTAGGGAATTTTTTATGGTTTATTGCTTGGTTAATTCCAAATAAAGGTCAGGAAATTGGTAGCGACGAACAAGTCGCTACCGTTGATGGCGATGTAATAACACGCCAAGACTGGATGATTGCTATGGAAGAACGCTATGGTAAAGAAACTCTCCAAAACTTAGTGAATGAATCTGTTATGGAAAAGGCTGCTGATAAATATAAAATAAAAGTGTCGAATCAAGAGATTGATTTAGAACTTGCCCTAATGCGTTCAGCTCAAGATAAATTCGATACAGCATTGCAAAATCTTTCGGCTGACCAGTTAAAGCAGAAAATTCGCTCGGAGCTTATTTTAGATAAAGTACTAACAAAAGATGTAGTGATTAAAGAAGACAGTATAAAAAAATACTATGAAGAAAATAAAGCGTTATATAATACTGACACAAGTTATCGTACAAATTTTATTGAGGTAGACTCAAAAAAAGCTGCTGAAGAAGCGCTAAGTGAACTAAAAAATGGTTCTGATTTTTCTGTGCTGGCACGTGAAATTTCAATTGACAGTGCATCGGCTAGCTTAGGTGGAGACATCGGCTTCTTAACAGAAGAGCAAGGTAATATTGATCCAGCTCTGTTAAAGGCGGTTAAAACTTTATCGGCAAATGAAATTAGTAAGGTATTTAAGTTAGATAATGGCCATTACGGAATCGTGCAAGTTCAAGAAGTAATAGAAGGTCAATCCTTTACATATGACGATGTGAAAGAACATATCGAACGGGAGCTTGCGTTGGAGCAATTGCAACAATCTATAACACCTGAAGCATTTTGGTCTGAATTTAAGGCGACTTGGTATTATGGTGAAGAAAAGAAATGATAAAGGGAAGCCAGAAAGTAACGTACTTTCTGGCTTCAAATAAATATTCTGAAAATATAAGCTTTATTGATTGACAATGCAACTGGAAAATTGATAAAATACAAAATAAGTAAAACCTATAAAATTAGTAGGGATTAGGAGTGGAATAATAAATGAGTAGATTAGCGAACTCAGTAGCTGAATTAGTTGGTAAAACACCAATTGTAAAATTAAATCATGCAACAGGTGAAAATGAAGGTACTGTATATGTTAAATTAGAGTATTTTAACCCAGGGAGCTCAGTAAAAGACCGTTTAGCGTTGGCGATGATTGAAGCTGCTGAAAAAGACGGAACGTTAAAACCAGGTGGTACGATTATTGAACCTACTTCTGGTAATACAGGAATTGGATTAGCAATGATTGCTGCAGCTAAGGGCTATAAAGCAATCTTAGTAATGCCAGAAACAATGAGTTTAGAGCGCCGTAATTTACTGCGTGCTTATGGTGCTGATCTAGTATTAACACCTGGACCAGCAGGCATGAAAGGTGCCATTTCAAAGGCGGAAGAGTTATCTGCAGAGCACGGATACTTTTTACCACAGCAATTCACTAACCCAGCAAACGCAGTTGTTCACCGTTTAACAACAGGGCCAGAAATCGTGGAAGCTTTTGACGGCTTGAAATTAGATGGATTTGTTGCTGGTGTTGGTACAGGTGGTACAATTACTGGTGCTGGTAGCGTATTAAAAGAGAAGTACCCAGAAATTGAAATTATTGCTGTTGAGCCAAAAGATTCTCCAGTACTTTCAGGAGGTCAACCAGGTCCGCATAAAATCCAAGGGATTGGTGCTGGATTCGTACCTTCTGTTTTAGATACGGACGTTTATTCTTCAGTATTCCCTGTAGAAAATGAAATTGCCTTTGAAGTAGCACGTAAAGTAGCGCGTGAAGAGGGTATTCTATGCGGTATTTCTTCAGGTGCAGCGATCTATGCAGCAATTGAGACAGCAAAACGCTTAGGTAAGGGCTCAAATGTTCTTGCAATCGTACCTTCAAATGGTGAGCGTTACCTATCTACACCTTTATACCAATTTGAAGACTAATTTTCAGATAACATGACATCCTCCTATTAGGGAGTCTTATAGACTGTAGGCAATCTCAAAAAATTGAGAGTGTGCCTACAGTTTTTTCTTTATGGAATAGCTGTGGCGTCAAATTCTGCGCGCAGGTTGATTCCCTTAAAGGGGGTTACTTGCTTTTTGTAGGCGGGTTTTAAGTATTCTTTGCGCTTATCACGCAGGACTCGAGCAAGCGTTCACTACAATCAATTAATAAATTCACATACGTATTTTAGCTTGGCAACATGTTTAGAAAAATTCTTAATTATACAGAACGTCCGTATGGAACATCTTTTGAGCAAGAAATAATGCCATTAAAAACGACAGTATTGGCAAGCGGTTGTAGTAAGAAGTGACGTTAATAGTTATTTATTTTAGAAGCAAAAAAAATTCGCATCTCTGCATTTTTCACGTTAAGATGGAATCACATCATATGATCCAAAGGGGAAGAGCAACGTGAATAAATTATCTACGAAATCAGTAAAAATGGACGCAGACGCGTTTTTTTATAGCTATAAAAAGCAAACGACAGATGAAAAAGCCCATGTATTTTTAGAGAGTGGACGTGGGGGGCACTATTCGATCGCTGCTTGGCAGCCATTAGCAACTGCTCAATCAATTGCGGGTGGTTTGCTTATTGAGTGGAGAGATGGCGCTCGCGAAATGTTATACGGGGAGCCACTTGATTTATTAGAACAGTTAGTAGCGAACTATCAATTAACTTATGATGCTAAACTGCCTGTTTTCCAAGGAGGCGCAATCGGTTTTGTGTCATACGATTACGCACGGAAAATTGAGGAGCTGCCAGAACTAGCAACAGATGATTTAAAGGTGCCAGATATTTATTTTTATTTATTTGATTGTTGGGCAGTACATGATGTTAAGACAAATGAAGTAACGTTTATGAAGTTAGCTAACTGTGATGTGAACCTTGAAGAGCGAGCACATACTTGGCAAGTAGCGGCACAGGAAGGTTTGCAGTTAAGAAAGTTCGAAAAGACAAATGCTGTTGAAGTGGTAAATGATGAAAGTGAGCTGCTTGTGTCATTTGCAGGAACGGACTTTGAAGCTGCTGTGAAGAAAATTCAAAGCTATATAGCACAAGGTGATGTGTTTCAAGTGAATTTATCAGTCCGTCAATCGAAAAAACTAAATGCTACAGCAATGGATGTTTATGAAGCGTTACGTACCTTTAATCCTTCGCCATATATGGCGTATATTGAAGCCCCTGAATTTGCGGTTGTGTCGGGTTCGCCAGAGCTATTGGTGAAACGCCATGGTAAGGAGTTATCAACACGACCAATAGCAGGAACGCGTCCGAGAGGAAAGTCTGACGAACAAGACATTGCGTTAGCTCAGGAGTTAATTGATAACGAGAAGGAGCGAGCAGAACATGTGATGCTCGTTGATTTAGAACGTAATGACCTAGGGAGAGTATCCACGTACGGTACAGTGGAGGTCGATGAGTTTATGGTCATTGAACGCTATTCACATGTCATGCATATTGTGTCAAATGTCCGTGGCGAACTAGCTGAAGGAAAGACCAATGCGGATGTTGTTCGAGCGATGTTCCCAGGTGGGACGATTACAGGCGCACCTAAAATTCGTACGATGGAAATTATTGAAGAATTAGAACCAGTCCGTCGAGGGTTATATACGGGTTCCATCGGCTGGTTAGGCTATACAGGAGATATGGAATTGAATATTGTAATACGAACAGCATTTGTTAAAGATGGAATGGCCCATATCCAAGCTGGTGCAGGAATTGTCATTGATTCTGTTCCGGAAAGAGAATACCAAGAATCTTTAAATAAAGCAAAAGCTATGTGGCAGGCTAAGGCAATGGCAGAGGAGCGAGCAAAATGATTTTAATGATTGATAACTATGATTCTTTTACATATAATCTTGTGCAGTATTTTGGAGAATTTGGACATGAGTTAATTGTGAAAAGAAATGATTCGCTAACAATTGCGGATATTGAAAAACTTGCGCCCGATATGATTGTGATTTCTCCTGGACCTTGTAGTCCGAACGAAGCTGGTGAAAGTCTAAACATCATTCGATATTTCGCGGGAAATATTCCTATTTTAGGGGTGTGTCTTGGACATCAAGCAATAGCTCAAGTTTTTGGGGGGCATGTTATTCGTGCAGAACGTTTAATGCATGGTAAAACGTCTCCGGTGTTGCATGCTGAAAATGGTCTACATGCAGGTATGCCCAATCCATTTCAAGCAACACGATATCATTCGCTTATTGTGGAAAAAGAAAGCTTACCAGCCTGTTTTGATGTGACAGCTTGGACCGCGGAAGGAGAAATTATGGGGATTCGACATAAAGAGTATCCAATCGAAGGAGTTCAATATCATCCAGAATCTATTATGACGGAACAGGGGAAAAAGCTTCTACGTCATTTTATCGAATTGTATGTAGAAGGAGCGAAATAATATGCAGTGCTGGTTGAACGGGACCTATGTAACAGCGGAGGAATTGCGAATCTCACCATTTGACCATGGTTTTTTATATGGCTTAGGTTTTTTCGAGACGTTGCGTACTTACAATGGGAAGGTATTATTTTGGGAAGCGCATATGGAACGATTACAAGCGGCACTTACGCAGTTCCATATTCACATGCCTTATACACAACAGGATTTACTAGCTGTTATTGAACAACTAAATTTAGCCGCCGGTGGGCAAGATGGTTATTTTCGTTTAAATGTATCTGCTGGGGAGCACAGTATAGGCTTGCAACCGAGCGAGTATACACAACCCAATGTGATCGTCTTTCGGAAAGAGTTGCCTGATACTCCTCGTGGTAAGGAAAAAACAGCGCAATGGTTAGAGGTAAGACGAAATACTCCTGAAGGTACTTTGCGTGTTAAATCGCATCATTATGGCAATAACGTTTTAGGGAGGTTTGAAATGTCCTCTTTAGCCATGCAGGAAGGTTTCTTTTTAACAGAGGAGGGCTATGTGGCTGAAGGTGTCACTTCAAATATATTTTGGGTGAAAGATGATATACTATATACGCCTTCTTTAGAAGCGGGTATTTTACCTGGTATTACGAGAGCGTGGATACTAGAACATGCGCAATCAGTAGGTATGGAAATACGAGAAGGTTTATTTACTAAAAACGATGTGGAGCAAGGGAGCGAATGTTTTATTACAAACTCTGTGCAAGAGCTTGTTCCGATTTGCAAGTTAGAAGATATTCAGTTGTTAGGCAATAAAGGACCGATTTATTTACGTTTACATGAGGCGTTTATCAAAGAGGTGGAACAACAATAGAAGGAGCATTAAAATGCTAGAAAACTATACAACTACGTTAACAATTAATGGGATTACTTTAGATTATAACAGTGAAACATTTATTATGGGTATTTTAAATGTCACGCCAGACTCTTTTTCAGATGGTGGGAAATACAATAGCGTTGAGGCCGCTGTAGAGCAGGCTAAAAAGATGGTTGCTGAAGGTGCGAAAATTATTGATGTTGGCGGTGAATCGACACGCCCTGGTTATGAGCGTATTTCTGATGAAGATGAAATTGCGCGCATTGTTCCGGTTATTCAGGCACTAGTAGCGGAAGTACCAGCTATTATTTCGGTTGATACGTATAAAGCAAAAGTAGCGCGTGCGGCGATTGAAGCGGGTGCTCATATTATTAATGATATTTGGGGTGCCAAATCAGAACCTACCATTGCAGAAGTTGCTGCGGAACTAAATGTACCGATTATTTTAATGCATAATCGCGAAAACAAAGATTATGGAAGTAATTTTTGGGCAACAGCCAAAGCGGATTTAGAACAGAGTATTGCTATTGCGAAGAAGGCTGGTGTGCAAGATTCTCATATTATATTGGATCCAGGCATTGGTTTTGCTAAAACAACAGCTCAAAATATTGCAATGATGCAGCATCTAGCGGATTTAGTGAATATGGGATACCCTGTGTTATTAGCAACCTCGCGTAAGTCAATGATTGGCAATGTATTGCAGCTTCCTGTAGAAGAACGGATTGAAGGAACATGTGCAACTGTTGTTTATGGCATTGAAAAAGGCTGTCATCTAATCCGTGTGCACGATGTGAAAGAAATGGCTCGTGCTGCACACATGGCTGATGTGTTAGTAGGTAAACGTATTTACAAGGAGGAAGCGTAATGGACTATATTCATTTAAAGGACATGCAGTTTTATGGCTATCATGGTGTTTTAGCAGCAGAAACAACACTTGGTCAACGCTTCCGCGCCAATGTTTCACTAGCGGTTGATATGACTAAAGCGGGTGACACAGATGATTTAACGTATACAGTGAATTATGCTGAAGTGTATGCGCTTTGTCGTGATATCGTTGAGGGCGAGCCTTTTAAACTAATTGAAGCCCTTGTTGCGAAAATCGCTAATAGTATTCTCTCTGCATATCCTGACAAGGTCAAAGGTGTACGAGTTGAGCTGATTAAACCAGATCCGCCAATCCATGGTTATTACAAAGAAGTTTCAGTTGAGATAACTAGAGGTGACTTCTAATGAATGACGTATATATATCAATTGGCACCAATATTGGTGAACGTTATGAAAACCTTCAGCGTGCAATTGAACTTTTGATGGAAAAAGACCAGATAGAGGTTATGCGTATATCTTCTATCTATGAAACTGCAGCTGTAGGCTTTACTGACCAAGCAGATTTTTTAAATATCGCTGTATATATTAGAACAAGCAGTTCTTCTTGTGAAATGCTAAAGATTTGTCAGTCAGTAGAGAATGAGCTAGGTCGTGTTCGGGAGTTTCGATGGGGGCCTCGAATCATCGACCTTGACATTCTACTCTACAATCACGAAAATATTGAAACAGAGAGCTTACTTGTGCCACACCCAAGAATGTATGAACGAGCTTTCGTGTTAGTACCATTAATAGAAATTACGCCTACCCCATCTGGAGAGCAATTGCAAAGAGCACACGAAACGCTGCAACAGATGAATTGGCAAGAGGAAGGCGTAACACTATGGAAGCAATCGGCGGATACGAGATTGATGCCGTCTATGAAATAATGTGCATAAGTTTGATTTGTGGAGAGCTTAATAATAAATGCCAAAAGCATTAACAATACATCTTTAGCAATGACGGGTGAAAGCCCATAGAAGGAGGAAATCGACGTTGAGTCAGACAACTGAAAAGCCGTTTCAAATTGGCGATATTGTCATGGACAACCGTGTCGTATTAGCACCAATGGCTGGTATCTGTAACTCTGCTTTTCGATTAACGGTGAAAGAATTCGGAGCAGGGCTAGTATATGCAGAAATGATTAGTGATAAAGGGATTGTTAGTAAAAACGAAAAGACGTTAGGTATGCTATATATTGACGAACGTGAAAATCCCCTTTCCCTACAAATTTTTGGTGGAGATAAAACGACACTTGTAGAAGCGGCGAAGTATGTAGACGAAAATACAACTGCCGATATTATTGATATTAATATGGGCTGTCCAGTCAATAAAATAATTAAGTGTGAAGCAGGTGCGCGTTTACTGCTAGATCCAAACAAAGTTTACGAAATGGTAGCTGCGGTTGTTGATGCGGTGAAAAAGCCAGTCAGTGTAAAAATGCGTATTGGGTGGGACGATGAACATGTCTTTGCTGTGGAAAATGCGCAGGCTGTGGAACGTGCCGGCGCTTCAGCAGTAGCGGTTCATGGTCGTACACGTGTGCAAATGTACGAAGGAAAAGCAAATTGGGATATTATTCGTCAAGTAAAGGAAAATGTCAATATCCCTGTGCTTGGCAATGGTGATGTTGAATCGCCCCAAGATGCAAAGCGTATGCTAGATACAACAGGGGTGGATGCTGTAATGATCGGACGAGCAGCATTAGGTAATCCGTGGATGATTTATCGTACAGTTCAGTATTTGGAAACAGGAGAGTTAAAAGACGAGCCTGGCGTTCGTGAAAAAATGGATGTATGTTTATTGCACTTTGAACGCCTAATGCAATTAAAAGGAGAGAGTGTGGCTGTGCGCGAAATGCGTAAGCATGCATCGTGGTATTTAAAAGGTATTCGTGGTAACGGTAAAGCTCGCAGTGCTATTAACCAAACCGAAACAGCAACAGAATTACGTGCTATATTAAATGGTATTGTGCAAGAATATGAGCAACGTGAGTCTGAAATTTATGTACCAGAGCAAAAAGAAATTATCATATAATGGGATAAGGGGCATCTCAATTTAAATTTGAGATGTCTCTTTTGCTATGATTAATGTAAAAAGTAAATATAGAACAACCTGATCTGCCCACTTTAATTTTTAGAATTATTAATTATTTTAACTCTTGTGGAATTTAAACCGAAACAGATGAATACAGCTTTAAAATTGTGTACAATAGAAATATTATGGACGTAAACGCGGACAATTTAATAAGGAGTGAAACAAGTGTCAAACATAGAAGAGTTAAATGATCAGCTATTGGTGAGACGTCAAAAAATGACTGCTATTCAAGAGAACGGTCAAGATCCATTTGGTAGTCGATTTGAGCGTACACATCTTTCTACAGAAGTGCGCGAACAATTTGCAGATCAAACAAAAGAACAGCTAGAAGAAAACCTACAAGAAGTAATTATCGCAGGTCGTATTATGACAAAGCGCGGTAAAGGGAAAGCTGGCTTTGCACATATTCAAGATTTAGGTGGACAAATTCAAATTTACGTTCGTCAGGATCATGTTGGTGAAGAAGCTTATGACTTATTTAAACAAGCTGACCTTGGTGATATCGTAGGTGTACGTGGTAACGTATTCCGTACGCAAGTGGGAGAGCTTTCAGTGAAGGCTGAAGGATTTACGTTCCTAACAAAAGCGCTACGTCCTATGCCTGAAAAATTCCATGGCTTACAAGATGTAGAACAACGATACCGTCAACGTTATTTAGATTTAATGACAAACGAAGATAGCAAAAAAACATTTATTACGCGTTCTAAAATTATCCGCGCAATTCGTAACTATTTAGATAATGCAGGCTACTTAGAAGTAGAAACACCAATGCTTCATACAATTGCTGGTGGTGCAGCGGCTCGTCCGTTTATTACTCACCATAATGCACTTGATATGGAACTATACATGCGTATTGCTATCGAGTTGCACCTAAAACGTTTAATCGTGGGTGGACTAGAAAAAGTTTATGAGATTGGCCGTGTATTCCGTAACGAAGGTATCTCTACTCGTCACAATCCGGAGTTCACAATGATTGAGCTGTACGAAGCATATGCAGACTACAAAGATATCATGTCATTAACAGAAAACTTAATTGCCCATGTAGCACAAGAAGTTCTTGGCACAACATCCGTACAATACGGTGAAGATGAAATTAACCTTGCTGTAGGTTGGAGACGTGTTCATATGGTAGATGCAGTTAAAGAAGCTACAGGCGTTGATTTCTGGCAGCCAATGACGAAGGAACAAGCGCAAGCACTTGCAAAAGAACACGGGGTAGAAGTCAAAGCGGCGCATGAAGTCGGTCATATTATTAATGAATTCTTCGAGCAAAAAGTAGAAGAAACACTAGTGCAGCCAACTTTTGTATTCGGTCACCCTGTAGAAATCTCTCCTTTAGCGAAGAAAAACCCAGAAGACGAGCGTTTCACAGATCGTTTTGAGCTGTTTATCGTACGTCGTGAGCATGCGAATGCATTCACAGAGCTTAATGATCCAATCGATCAACGTGAACGCTTTGAGGCGCAACTAGCTGAAAAAGAGGCGGGCAATGACGAAGCACACGAAATGGATAATGACTTTATTGAAGCTTTAGAATACGGTATGCCGCCAACAGGTGGATTAGGTATTGGTATTGACCGTCTAATCATGCTTCTTACAAACTCACCATCAATTCGTGATGTACTATTATTCCCAACAATGCGTCATATAACGAAATAATCATTAAATTAGGAGATCCTTGTTGAAAAGGGTCTCTTTTTTTATTGAGAAATGACAAAAACAGAGGTATAGTAATAACAATGTTTTCAAAGCAAGAATAATTGTAAAAACATCGTAGCTAGAAACTACTATTAATAGCTTACTAATGACGTTTTTTTAAAGAAATAATATTTTTGTAGAAAAATACTTGCAGAGATTTTAGAAACGTGATAAATTATTACTTGTCGTTAAGACGACGCAACATTAAGTATTACAAACTTCTTAAATAATGACTGCAAAAAAATGTTGACAACAACATTTGGAAGTGGTAAGATTTAAAAGTTGTCGCTTCTTAAAGAAGTAAAGTATTTTAAAAAAGTTGTTGACAACGAAGTTTGAAAATGTTATTATATAAAAGTTGCTGAAACAAACGGCAACGAAATGAACCTTGAAAACTGAACAAGCAAAACGTAATCAATATAGTTTTTAGTAGCTAACTTCGTTAGTGAACGAAACAAAATTTTGGACATCAAAATTGATGCCAGCAAAACAATTTGAGCTAATCAAATTTCTTTTATGGAGAGTTTGATCCTGGCTCAGGACGAACGCTGGCGGCGTGCCTAATACATGCAAGTCGAGCGAACAGAGAAGGAGCTTGCTCCTTCGACGTTAGCGGCGGACGGGTGAGTAACACGTGGGCAACCTACCTTATAGTTTGGGATAACTCCGGGAAACCGGGGCTAATACCGAATAATCTATTGTTCCTCATGGGACAATACTGAAAGACGGTTTCGGCTGTCGCTATAGGATGGGCCCGCGGCGCATTAGCTAGTTGGTGAGGTAACGGCTCACCAAGGCGACGATGCGTAGCCGACCTGAGAGGGTGATCGGCCACACTGGGACTGAGACACGGCCCAGACTCCTACGGGAGGCAGCAGTAGGGAATCTTCCACAATGGGCGAAAGCCTGATGGAGCAACGCCGCGTGAGTGAAGAAGGATTTCGGTTCGTAAAACTCTGTTGTAAGGGAAGAACAAGTACAGTAGTAACTGGCTGTACCTTGACGGTACCTTATTAGAAAGCCACGGCTAACTACGTGCCAGCAGCCGCGGTAATACGTAGGTGGCAAGCGTTGTCCGGAATTATTGGGCGTAAAGCGCGCGCAGGTGGTTTCTTAAGTCTGATGTGAAAGCCCACGGCTCAACCGTGGAGGGTCATTGGAAACTGGGAGACTTGAGTGCAGAAGAGGATAGTGGAATTCCAAGTGTAGCGGTGAAATGCGTAGAGATTTGGAGGAACACCAGTGGCGAAGGCGACTATCTGGTCTGTAACTGACACTGAGGCGCGAAAGCGTGGGGAGCAAACAGGATTAGATACCCTGGTAGTCCACGCCGTAAACGATGAGTGCTAAGTGTTAGGGGGTTTCCGCCCCTTAGTGCTGCAGCTAACGCATTAAGCACTCCGCCTGGGGAGTACGGTCGCAAGACTGAAACTCAAAGGAATTGACGGGGGCCCGCACAAGCGGTGGAGCATGTGGTTTAATTCGAAGCAACGCGAAGAACCTTACCAGGTCTTGACATCCCGTTGACCACTGTAGAGATATGGTTTTCCCTTCGGGGACAACGGTGACAGGTGGTGCATGGTTGTCGTCAGCTCGTGTCGTGAGATGTTGGGTTAAGTCCCGCAACGAGCGCAACCCTTGATCTTAGTTGCCATCATTTAGTTGGGCACTCTAAGGTGACTGCCGGTGACAAACCGGAGGAAGGTGGGGATGACGTCAAATCATCATGCCCCTTATGACCTGGGCTACACACGTGCTACAATGGACGATACAAACGGTTGCCAACTCGCGAGAGGGAGCTAATCCGATAAAGTCGTTCTCAGTTCGGATTGTAGGCTGCAACTCGCCTACATGAAGCCGGAATCGCTAGTAATCGCGGATCAGCATGCCGCGGTGAATACGTTCCCGGGCCTTGTACACACCGCCCGTCACACCACGAGAGTTTGTAACACCCGAAGTCGGTGAGGTAACCTTTTGGAGCCAGCCGCCGAAGGTGGGATAGATGATTGGGGTGAAGTCGTAACAAGGTAGCCGTATCGGAAGGTGCGGCTGGATCACCTCCTTTCTAAGGATATTTTCGGAATACAAACCTTGGGTTTGTAAGATTACGTTTTGCGTTCAGTTTTGAAGGTTCATCATTACGATGAAATACTTCAAAACTTGTTCTTTGAAAACTGGATAAAACGACATTGAAATTGTAACAAACACATTTATTTTTTAAATTAAGTTTTTAGGCTTAATAACTAGGTTAAGTTATTAAGGGCGCACGGCGAATGCCTTGGCACTAGGAGCCGAAGAAGGACGGCACTAACACCGATATGCTTCGGGGAGCTGTAAGTGAGCTTTGATCCGGAGATTTCCGAATGGGGGAACCCACTACGTTTAATCGCGTAGTATCTTGACGTGAATACATAGCGTCTTGAAGGCAGACCCAGGGAACTGAAACATCTAAGTACCTGGAGGAAGAGAAAGAAAAATCGATTCCCTGAGTAGCGGCGAGCGAAACGGGAAGAGCCCAAACCAAGAGGCTTGCCTCTTGGGGTTGTAGGACACTCTATACGGAGTTACAAAGGAATGAGTTAGATGAAGCGACTTGGAAAGGTCCGCCAGAGCAGGTAAAAGCCCTGTAGTCGAAAGTTCATTCCCTCCAGAGTGGATCCTGAGTACGGCGGAACACGTGAAATTCCGTCGGAATCCGGGAGGACCATCTCCCAAGGCTAAATACTACCTAGTGACCGATAGTGAACCAGTACCGTGAGGGAAAGGTGAAAAGCACCCCGGGAGGGGAGTGAAAGAGATCCTGAAACCGTGTGCCTACAAGTAGTTAGAGCCCGTTAATGGGTGATAGCGTGCCTTTTGTAGAATGAACCGGCGAGTTACGATTACGTGCGAGGTTAAGCTTTAGAAGGCGGAGCCGCAGCGAAAGCGAGTCTGAATAGGGCGAATTAGTACGTGGTCGTAGACCCGAAACCAGGTGATCTACCCATGTCCAGGGTGAAGGTGAGGTAACACTTACTGGAGGCCCGAACCCACGCACGTTGAAAAGTGCGGGGATGAGGTGTGGGTAGCGGAGAAATTCCAATCGAACTTGGAGATAGCTGGTTCTCTCCGAAATAGCTTTAGGGCTAGCCTCGTGATGAGAATACTGGAGGTAGAGCACTGTTTGGACTAGGGGGCCATCCCGGTTTACCGAATTCAGACAAACTCCGAATGCCAGATATTTATACACGGGAGTCAGACTGCGAGTGATAAGATCCGTAGTCAAAAGGGAAACAGCCCAGACCACCAGCTAAGGTCCCAAAGTAATCGTTAAGTGGAAAAGGATGTGGCGTTGCACAGACAACCAGGATGTTGGCTTAGAAGCAGCCATCATTTAAAGAGTGCGTAATAGCTCACTGGTCGAGTGACGCTGCGCCGAAAATGTATCGGGGCTAAACGATTCACCGAAGCTGTGGATTGACATCTACGATGTCAGTGGTAGGAGAGCGTTCTAAGTGCGTTGAAGTCAGACCGGAAGGACTGGTGGAGCGCTTAGAAGTGAGAATGCCGGTATGAGTAGCGAAAGACGGGTGAGAATCCCGTCCACCGTATGACTAAGGTTTCCTGAGGAAGGCTCGTCCGCTCAGGGTTAGTCGGGACCTAAGCCGAGGCCGATAGGCGTAGGCGATGGACAACAGGTTGATATTCCTGTACCACCTCCTCACCGTTTGAGAAATGGGGGGACGCAGTAGGATAGGGTAAGCGCGCCGTTGGTTGTGCGCGTCCAAGCAGTAAGGCGTGTGTGTAGGCAAATCCGCACACTGTAACGTTGAGCTGTGATGGCGAGTCCGTATGGACGAAGTTCCTGATTTCACACTGCCAAGAAAAGCCTCTATCGAGGTGAGAGGTGCCCGTACCGCAAACCGACACAGGTAGTCGAGGAGAGAATCCTAAGGTGTGCGAGAGAACTCTCGTTAAGGAACTCGGCAAAATGACCCCGTAACTTCGGGAGAAGGGGTGCTCTTGAGCGTGCAAGCGCATGAGAGCCGCAGTGAATAGGCCCAGGCGACTGTTTAGCAAAAACACAGGTCTCTGCAAAACCGTAAGGTGACGTATAGGGGCTGACGCCTGCCCGGTGCTGGAAGGTTAAGAGGAGTGGTTAGCGCAAGCGAAGCTGCGAATTGAAGCCCCAGTAAACGGCGGCCGTAACTATAACGGTCCTAAGGTAGCGAAATTCCTTGTCGGGTAAGTTCCGACCCGCACGAAAGGCGTAACGATCTGGGCACTGTCTCAACGAGAGACTCGGTGAAATTATAGTACCTGTGAAGATGCAGGTTACCCGCGACAGGACGGAAAGACCCCGTGGAGCTTTACTGTAGCCTGATATTGAATTTTGGTACAACTTGTACAGGATAGGTAGGAGCCAGAGATCTCGGAGCGCCAGCTTCGAAGGAGGCGTCGGTGGGATACTACCCTGGTTGTATTGAAATTCTAACCCATGCCCCTTAGCGGGGCAGGAGACAGTGTCAGGCGGACAGTTTGACTGGGGCGGTCGCCTCCTAAAAGGTAACGGAGGCGCCCAAAGGTTCCCTCAGAATGGTTGGAAATCATTCGTAGAGTGTAAAGGCACAAGGGAGCTTGACTGCGAGACCTACAAGTCGAGCAGGGTCGAAAGACGGGCTTAGTGATCCGGTGGTTCCGCATGGAAGGGCCATCGCTCAACGGATAAAAGCTACCCCGGGGATAACAGGCTTATCTCCCCCAAGAGTCCACATCGACGGGGAGGTTTGGCACCTCGATGTCGGCTCATCGCATCCTGGGGCTGTAGTCGGTCCCAAGGGTTGGGCTGTTCGCCCATTAAAGCGGTACGCGAGCTGGGTTCAGAACGTCGTGAGACAGTTCGGTCCCTATCCGTCGTGGGCGTAGGAAATTTGAGAGGAGCTGTCCTTAGTACGAGAGGACCGGGATGGACACACCGCTGGTGTACCAGTTGTCTTGCCAAAGGCATCGCTGGGTAGCTATGTGTGGACGGGATAAGTGCTGAAAGCATCTAAGCATGAAGCCCCCCTCAAGATGAGATTTCCCATTACGCAAGTAAGTAAGATCCCTCAAAGACGATGAGGTAGATAGGTTCGAGGTGGAAGTGTGGTGACACATGGAGCTGACGAATACTAATCGATCGAGGACTTAACCAAAAAAGTTTGAAACATTCAATGCACCGTTTATCCAGTTTTGAAAGAACAAGTAAGTTTTTAAAAAAAGCTTGTAATTATAATATTTTATGTTATAATGAATCTTGTCTTTTAAATAGTCTAGTGATGATGGCAAAGAGGTCACACCCGTTCCCATACCGAACACGGAAGTTAAGCTCTTTAGCGCCGATGGTAGTTGGGGGCTTCCCCCTGTGAGAGTAGGACGTCGCTAGGCATAATACCCAGGAGGATTAGCTCAGCTGGGAGAGCATCTGCCTTACAAGCAGAGGGTCGGCGGTTCGAGCCCGTCATCCTCCACCATATGCCGGTTTAGCTCAGCAGGTAGAGCAACTGACTTGTAATCAGTAGGTCGTGGGTTCGATTCCTATAGCCGGC
The DNA here is from genome assembly GCF_038593855.1 of Lysinibacillus sp. FSL M8-0337. Lineage (NCBI taxonomy): Bacteria > Bacillati > Bacillota > Bacilli > Caryophanales > Bacillaceae > Lysinibacillus > Lysinibacillus sp. FSL M8-0337. Next base: position 118,772 of record NZ_CP151996.1, read on the forward strand.
ACCATTTTTTGAGCCATTAGCTCAGTTGGTAGAGCATCTGACTTTTAATCAGAGGGTCGAAGGTTCGAGTCCTTCATGGCTCACCATTTTAATTGCCAACAATAATATGCGGGTGTGGCGGAATTGGCAGACGCACTAGACTTAGGATCTAGCGCCGCAAGGCGTGGGGGTTCGACTCCCTTCACCCGCACCATTTATATATTAAAATAATAATTGCCAGGATAAATAATCTTATGCACATGCGGAAGTAGTTCAGTGGTAGAACACCACCTTGCCAAGGTGGGGGTCGCGAGTTCGAACCTCGTCTTCCGCTCCAAATGTGCCGGGGTGGCGGAACTGGCAGACGCACAGGACTTAAAATCCTGCGGTAGGTGACTACCGTGCCGGTTCGATTCCGGCCCTCGGCACCATTTTTAATATTTAGCGCCCGTAGCTCAATTGGATAGAGCGTCTGACTACGGATCAGAAGGTTGTGGGTTCGACTCCTGCCGGGCGCGCCAATAAATAAACGGGAAGTAGCTCAGCTTGGTAGAGCACTTGGTTTGGGACCAAGGGGTCGCAGGTTCGAATCCTGTCTTCCCGACCATTTCCTAAAATACAATTTATGGGGCCTTAGCTCAGCTGGGAGAGCGCCTGCCTTGCACGCAGGAGGTCAGCGGTTCGATCCCGCTAGGCTCCACCAATTAATGTAAATGAACCTTGAAAACTGAACAAGCAAAACGTAATCAATATAGTTTTTACTAGCTAACTTCGTTAGTGAACGAAACAAAATTTTGGACATCAAAATTGATGCCAGCAAAACAATTTGAGCTAATCAAATTTCTTTTATGGAGAGTTTGATCCTGGCTCAGGACGAACGCTGGCGGCGTGCCTAATACATGCAAGTCGAGCGAACAGAGAAGGAGCTTGCTCCTTCGACGTTAGCGGCGGACGGGTGAGTAACACGTGGGCAACCTACCTTATAGTTTGGGATAACTCCGGGAAACCGGGGCTAATACCGAATAATCTATTGTTCCTCATGGGACAATACTGAAAGACGGTTTCGGCTGTCGCTATAGGATGGGCCCGCGGCGCATTAGCTAGTTGGTGAGGTAACGGCTCACCAAGGCGACGATGCGTAGCCGACCTGAGAGGGTGATCGGCCACACTGGGACTGAGACACGGCCCAGACTCCTACGGGAGGCAGCAGTAGGGAATCTTCCACAATGGGCGAAAGCCTGATGGAGCAACGCCGCGTGAGTGAAGAAGGATTTCGGTTCGTAAAACTCTGTTGTAAGGGAAGAACAAGTACAGTAGTAACTGGCTGTACCTTGACGGTACCTTATTAGAAAGCCACGGCTAACTACGTGCCAGCAGCCGCGGTAATACGTAGGTGGCAAGCGTTGTCCGGAATTATTGGGCGTAAAGCGCGCGCAGGTGGTTTCTTAAGTCTGATGTGAAAGCCCACGGCTCAACCGTGGAGGGTCATTGGAAACTGGGAGACTTGAGTGCAGAAGAGGATAGTGGAATTCCAAGTGTAGCGGTGAAATGCGTAGAGATTTGGAGGAACACCAGTGGCGAAGGCGACTATCTGGTCTGTAACTGACACTGAGGCGCGAAAGCGTGGGGAGCAAACAGGATTAGATACCCTGGTAGTCCACGCCGTAAACGATGAGTGCTAAGTGTTAGGGGGTTTCCGCCCCTTAGTGCTGCAGCTAACGCATTAAGCACTCCGCCTGGGGAGTACGGTCGCAAGACTGAAACTCAAAGGAATTGACGGGGGCCCGCACAAGCGGTGGAGCATGTGGTTTAATTCGAAGCAACGCGAAGAACCTTACCAGGTCTTGACATCCCGTTGACCACTGTAGAGATATGGTTTTCCCTTCGGGGACAACGGTGACAGGTGGTGCATGGTTGTCGTCAGCTCGTGTCGTGAGATGTTGGGTTAAGTCCCGCAACGAGCGCAACCCTTGATCTTAGTTGCCATCATTTAGTTGGGCACTCTAAGGTGACTGCCGGTGACAAACCGGAGGAAGGTGGGGATGACGTCAAATCATCATGCCCCTTATGACCTGGGCTACACACGTGCTACAATGGACGATACAAACGGTTGCCAACTCGCGAGAGGGAGCTAATCCGATAAAGTCGTTCTCAGTTCGGATTGTAGGCTGCAACTCGCCTACATGAAGCCGGAATCGCTAGTAATCGCGGATCAGCATGCCGCGGTGAATACGTTCCCGGGCCTTGTACACACCGCCCGTCACACCACGAGAGTTTGTAACACCCGAAGTCGGTGAGGTAACCTTTTGGAGCCAGCCGCCGAAGGTGGGATAGATGATTGGGGTGAAGTCGTAACAAGGTAGCCGTATCGGAAGGTGCGGCTGGATCACCTCCTTTCTAAGGATATTTTCGGAATACAAACCTTGGGTTTGTAAGATTACGTTTTGCGTTCAGTTTTGAAGGTTTATAACTAACTTTATAAAACTTCCAAGAGGGCCTATAGCTCAGCTGGTTAGAGCGCACGCCTGATAAGCGTGAGGTCGATGGTTCGAGTCCATTTAGGCCCACCATATATAACCTCTTGGGGCCTTAGCTCAGCTGGGAGAGCGCCTGCCTTGCACGCAGGAGGTCAGCGGTTCGATCCCGCTAGGCTCCACCAATTTTTATTTGTTCTTTGAAAACTGGATAAAACGACATTGAAATTGTAACAAACACATTTATTTTTTTAAGTTTTTTATAGGCTTAATAACAAATGAAGGTTTCGAGATACGAGTAAGACAAGGAAGCGATTGAGTGAGAGAAGGAGCGTACCTCTGTACGTGACTGACCGAACGAATGAAGCTGACGCTGGATTACGATGTATATCGGAAGCTGCAGGTTAAGTTATTAAGGGCGCACGGCGAATGCCTTGGCACTAGGAGCCGAAGAAGGACGGCACTAACACCGATATGCTTCGGGGAGCTGTAAGTGAGCTTTGATCCGGAGATTTCCGAATGGGGGAACCCACTACGTTTAATCGCGTAGTATCTTGACGTGAATACATAGCGTCTTGAAGGCAGACCCAGGGAACTGAAACATCTAAGTACCTGGAGGAAGAGAAAGAAAAATCGATTCCCTGAGTAGCGGCGAGCGAAACGGGAAGAGCCCAAACCAAGAGGCTTGCCTCTTGGGGTTGTAGGACACTCTATACGGAGTTACAAAGGAATGAGTTAGATGAAGCGACTTGGAAAGGTCCGCCAGAGCAGGTAAAAGCCCTGTAGTCGAAAGTTCATTCCCTCCAGAGTGGATCCTGAGTACGGCGGAACACGTGAAATTCCGTCGGAATCCGGGAGGACCATCTCCCAAGGCTAAATACTACCTAGTGACCGATAGTGAACCAGTACCGTGAGGGAAAGGTGAAAAGCACCCCGGGAGGGGAGTGAAAGAGATCCTGAAACCGTGTGCCTACAAGTAGTTAGAGCCCGTTAATGGGTGATAGCGTGCCTTTTGTAGAATGAACCGGCGAGTTACGATTACGTGCGAGGTTAAGCTTTAGAAGGCGGAGCCGCAGCGAAAGCGAGTCTGAATAGGGCGAATTAGTACGTGGTCGTAGACCCGAAACCAGGTGATCTACCCATGTCCAGGGTGAAGGTGAGGTAACACTTACTGGAGGCCCGAACCCACGCACGTTGAAAAGTGCGGGGATGAGGTGTGGGTAGCGGAGAAATTCCAATCGAACTTGGAGATAGCTGGTTCTCTCCGAAATAGCTTTAGGGCTAGCCTCGTGATGAGAATACTGGAGGTAGAGCACTGTTTGGACTAGGGGGCCATCCCGGTTTACCGAATTCAGACAAACTCCGAATGCCAGATATTTATACACGGGAGTCAGACTGCGAGTGATAAGATCCGTAGTCAAAAGGGAAACAGCCCAGACCACCAGCTAAGGTCCCAAAGTAATCGTTAAGTGGAAAAGGATGTGGCGTTGCACAGACAACCAGGATGTTGGCTTAGAAGCAGCCATCATTTAAAGAGTGCGTAATAGCTCACTGGTCGAGTGACGCTGCGCCGAAAATGTATCGGGGCTAAACGATTCACCGAAGCTGTGGATTGACATCTACGATGTCAGTGGTAGGAGAGCGTTCTAAGTGCGTTGAAGTCAGACCGGAAGGACTGGTGGAGCGCTTAGAAGTGAGAATGCCGGTATGAGTAGCGAAAGACGGGTGAGAATCCCGTCCACCGTATGACTAAGGTTTCCTGAGGAAGGCTCGTCCGCTCAGGGTTAGTCGGGACCTAAGCCGAGGCCGATAGGCGTAGGCGATGGACAACAGGTTGATATTCCTGTACCACCTCCTCACCGTTTGAGAAATGGGGGGACGCAGTAGGATAGGGTAAGCGCGCCGTTGGTTGTGCGCGTCCAAGCAGTAAGGCGTGTGTGTAGGCAAATCCGCACACTGTAACGTTGAGCTGTGATGGCGAGTCCGTATGGACGAAGTTCCTGATTTCACACTGCCAAGAAAAGCCTCTATCGAGGTGAGAGGTGCCCGTACCGCAAACCGACACAGGTAGTCGAGGAGAGAATCCTAAGGTGTGCGAGAGAACTCTCGTTAAGGAACTCGGCAAAATGACCCCGTAACTTCGGGAGAAGGGGTGCTCTTGAGCGTGCAAGCGCATGAGAGCCGCAGTGAATAGGCCCAGGCGACTGTTTAGCAAAAACACAGGTCTCTGCAAAACCGTAAGGTGACGTATAGGGGCTGACGCCTGCCCGGTGCTGGAAGGTTAAGAGGAGTGGTTAGCGCAAGCGAAGCTGCGAATTGAAGCCCCAGTAAACGGCGGCCGTAACTATAACGGTCCTAAGGTAGCGAAATTCCTTGTCGGGTAAGTTCCGACCCGCACGAAAGGCGTAACGATCTGGGCACTGTCTCAACGAGAGACTCGGTGAAATTATAGTACCTGTGAAGATGCAGGTTACCCGCGACAGGACGGAAAGACCCCGTGGAGCTTTACTGTAGCCTGATATTGAATTTTGGTACAACTTGTACAGGATAGGTAGGAGCCAGAGATCTCGGAGCGCCAGCTTCGAAGGAGGCGTCGGTGGGATACTACCCTGGTTGTATTGAAATTCTAACCCATGCCCCTTAGCGGGGCAGGAGACAGTGTCAGGCGGACAGTTTGACTGGGGCGGTCGCCTCCTAAAAGGTAACGGAGGCGCCCAAAGGTTCCCTCAGAATGGTTGGAAATCATTCGTAGAGTGTAAAGGCACAAGGGAGCTTGACTGCGAGACCTACAAGTCGAGCAGGGTCGAAAGACGGGCTTAGTGATCCGGTGGTTCCGCATGGAAGGGCCATCGCTCAACGGATAAAAGCTACCCCGGGGATAACAGGCTTATCTCCCCCAAGAGTCCACATCGACGGGGAGGTTTGGCACCTCGATGTCGGCTCATCGCATCCTGGGGCTGTAGTCGGTCCCAAGGGTTGGGCTGTTCGCCCATTAAAGCGGTACGCGAGCTGGGTTCAGAACGTCGTGAGACAGTTCGGTCCCTATCCGTCGTGGGCGTAGGAAATTTGAGAGGAGCTGTCCTTAGTACGAGAGGACCGGGATGGACACACCGCTGGTGTACCAGTTGTCTTGCCAAAGGCATCGCTGGGTAGCTATGTGTGGACGGGATAAGTGCTGAAAGCATCTAAGCATGAAGCCCCCCTCAAGATGAGATTTCCCATTACGCAAGTAAGTAAGATCCCTCAAAGACGATGAGGTAGATAGGTTCGAGGTGGAAGTGTGGTGACACATGGAGCTGACGAATACTAATCGATCGAGGACTTAACCAAAAAAGTTTGAAACATTCAATGCACCGTTTATCCAGTTTTGAAAGAACAATCTTTCTAAAAAGAGAGCTTCAAGACACAAGTAGAACAAGGAAGCAAACAAGTGATTGAAGGAGCGTACCTTTGTACGTGACTGATTGAACGAGAGAAGCTGACGCAGTAATACGCCGTGTAATGGAGGTCGAATATAGTCTAGTGATGATGGCAAAGAGGTCACACCCGTTCCCATACCGAACACGGAAGTTAAGCTCTTTAGCGCCGATGGTAGTTGGGGGCTTCCCCCTGTGAGAGTAGGACGTCGCTAGGCAAATAAAAACCTGAGAATTTATTCTCAGGTTTTTTTGTGTCAATACTTGAACAGCTGTCTTCTGCAGCTGTTTTTATTTTTGTTAAAATTCGAGCGCATTACGTAGGTTATTAAGATAGGATTGGCTGACAGGTAATTCTGTACCATCCTTTAAAGTAACAATGAAATTCGAAGTAAGATCACGCGCCATTTTTTTTATGAAATGAATATTCACTATATAGGATCTATGAATGCGTATAAAAAACGGAGGTAAACGCATTTGTAATTCTTTAAGTGTAATGCTTGTTTTAAACTGTTCCTTTTCTACATAAAACCAAGTTTTTTTCTGGAGACTCTCAATATAAGAAATTTTATCGATTACTACAGGGGTCCATTCTTCTTCCTGTTTCCCTGTTAAAAATTGATAAGGTTCCAATTTTTGTGCAGTAAAAGTTGAAGGTAAAACAACTACTAATGCCGCTGGTGTGTCCTGAATATGTACTGGGTAGCCAATACCATAATAGGGTGTACCAAATAAAGTATTATCTAATATTGCGTCTGTACGTTTATTTGTGCGTAATACTTGCTCTGCAATACTCCCTGGTTCAACTTGCCGTCCTACTTCTAGATGAATACCATGATATCCAGAGTTAAAGTAAATATAGGAGTTGTCTACAGCAATGGCGATGGACGAGTTGGGTGGAATCCAGTCTTGTAACATCGTAATAAATTGTTGTGCAATACTTTTTTGTACAGCATTGATTTCATTTTTCATTGTGAATAGCCCCCTTGTTTGTAAACAGTTTACCAAATTTTGTCGCTTAAAAAAGCGGTTTCATCATCAAAATTTGGTCTTTTATCAAAAAATAGTGAAAATTCAGATGTACTGTTATATATTAATTTACAACAAATAAACCTGTTATGGAACAGAAATTAAAAAGTTTTTTAACAGAGTATATTTTACACAAAGGGGAAGGTGGAATTTCAATATGTCAACACGTCAAGAAAAAATTCAAGCTTTAGAAAAACAATGGGCAGAAAACCCACGTTGGGCTGGTATTGAACGCGCTTATACGGCTGAAGAGGTAGTTAAATTACAAGGTTCTGTTGTAATTGAACAAACTTTAGCAACTAAAGGCGCTAAACGACTTTGGAAATCATTACAAGAAGAACCGTTTATTAATGCATTAGGTGCATTAACTGGTAATCAAGCGGTTCAACAAGTAAAAGCAGGATTAAAAGCAATCTACTTATCTGGCTGGCAAGTAGCTGCTGATGCTAACCTTTCAGGTCAAATGTACCCTGACCAATCTTTATACCCAGCTAACTCTGTACCAGCTGTAGTAAAACGTATCAACCAAGCGTTACAACGCGCTGATCAAATCGACCATGCTGAAGGACGTGTAGACGATTTCGATTGGTTTGCACCAATCGTAGCTGATGCTGAAGCAGGCTTCGGTGGTCCTTTAAACGTATTCGAACTAGTTAAAGGAATGATCGAAGCAGGAGCTGCCGGTGTACATTTAGAAGACCAATTAGCTTCTGAGAAAAAATGTGGACACTTAGGTGGTAAAGTATTACTTCCTACACAAAACGCAGTTCGTAACTTAATTGCTGCTCGTCTTGCAACAGATGTAATGGGCGTAGATACAATCTTAATCGCACGTACAGATGCTGATGCTGCAGATATGGTAACTTCTGATATTGACCCACGTGATGCTGAATTTATTACTGGCGAACGTACACCAGAAGGCTTCTTCCGTACAACACCAGGTATTAAACAAGCGATTGCTCGTGGTTTAGCTTACGCACCATATGCAGATTTAATCTGGTGTGAAACGTCTAAGCCGTCACTTGAAGAAGCTCGTGAATTCGCAGCAGCGATTCATGCTGAATTCCCTGGTAAAATGCTTGCTTATAACTGTTCACCTTCATTTAACTGGAAAGCAAACCTTTCAGAAGAAGAAATTGCAGAATATCAACGTGAGTTAGGTAAATTGGGTTACAAATTCCAATTCGTTACATTAGCTGGCTTCCATGCATTAAACCACTCTATGTTCGAACTAGCTCATGACTATAAAGATAATGGCATGGCTGCATACTCTAAACTACAACAAGCTGAGTTTGCTTCTGAATCTAAAGGCTATACAGCTACTCGCCACCAACGCGAAGTAGGTACTGGTTACTTCGATGATGTGTCACAAGTTATTTCAGGTGGTACTTCTTCAACAACAGCTATGGCTGGTTCTACAGAAACAGAACAATTCGTTTAATTCAATTACGTTAATTCCTAAATTCATAATCATAGATAAGTTTCCCTCGCACCTCCTAAGCGGGGGAAACTTAAATCACGAGAGGTGGGGGAACTACTAATGGAACAGGCAACTACAGGTAAGCTTAAAATTGTTGGGGAACAAAACGAGCAAACAAAGGAAGTTTTAACACCGGAGGCCCTTGAGTTTGTTCTTGCCCTGCATGAAAAGTTTGATGCTCGTCGTAAAGAGCTTTTAGAGGCTCGTCAAGAACGTCAGAAGCGTCTAGATGCTGGTGAGAAACTCGACTTCCTACCAGAAACGAAGCATATTCGTGAGGGAGATTGGACGATTGCGCCACTGCCTGCGGATTTACAAGATCGACGCGTAGAAATTACTGGACCAGTAGACCGTAAAATGGTTATTAACGCATTAAATTCTGGTGCGAAAATGTTCATGGCTTGCTTTGAGGATGCTTCAGCTCCGACTTGGGAAAACATGATTTCTGGTCAAATTAATATGCGTGATGCCATTAATAAGACGATTGAATTTACTCAAGCGTCAAACGGTAAAACGTATAAATTAAATAAAGAGACAGCGGTATTACTAGTACGTCCACGTGGTCTTCATTTACTTGAAAAACATGTGTTGGTAGATGGTGAGCCTGTTTCAGGTAGTTTCTTCGATTTTGGTCTTTATTTATTCCACAATGCTAAAAATGCATTGGCAAAGGGCACGGGTCCATACTTCTATCTACCGAAGTTAGAAAGTCATTTAGAGGCTCGCTTGTGGAATGATGTCTTTGTCTTTGCACAAGATTACATTGGTATTCCACAAGGTACAATTAGAGCAACAGTTTTAATTGAAACAATATTAGCTGCATTTGAAATGGATGAAATTTTATACGAGCTTCGCGATCATTCAGCAGGTCTAAATTGTGGCCGTTGGGATTATATTTTCAGCTACATTAAACGCCTGCGCAATCAACCTGATGTAATCTTACCTGATCGCGGTCAAGTAACAATGACAGTTCCATTCATGAAGGCTTATACGTCTTTATGTATCCAAACATGTCATAAACGCAACGCACCTGCTATGGGTGGTATGGCTGCACAAATACCTGTTAAAGGCGATGATGAGGCGAATGCAGTAGCATTTGCAAAGGTTGCGGAAGATAAACGTCGTGAAGCAACGGATGGTCATGATGGAACTTGGGTAGCACACCCTGGCATGGTGGCAACAGCTATGGAGCAGTTTGATGCGATTATGAAAACACCAAACCAAATCCATAAAAAACGCGAAGATGTGAATGTAAAGGCTGAAGATTTAGTAGCTGTTCCAGAAGGGACAATTACCCTTGAAGGTCTTCGTATTAACTGTAGCGTAGGAGTTCAGTACATTGCTTCTTGGTTACGAGGCAACGGAGCTGCACCAATTAACAACTTGATGGAAGATGCTGCAACTGCAGAAATCTCCCGTACACAAGTATGGCAATGGATTCGTCATCCAAAGGGTATTTTAGATGATGGACGTGGTATTACATTAGCATTTGTGCTAGAAATATTGGAAGAAGAGCTTGTGAAAATTAAAGAGGCTGTTGGGGAACAAGCCTATAATAGTGGTCGCTATGCTGAAGCTGCTGAACTGTTTAAATCTTTAATTGAGCAAGATGAATTCGTGGAATTCTTGACACTTCCAGGCTATGAAAAATTAAGTTAATTGATAGAAATCTACTAACGAACATATCTAACTTTCCTTAAACACTGTGGGCTGAACTCGAATGCAGCTCACTATTTCCACTAAAGTAACGAGCGGAGTCTGTTCCTCCGTTTCTTACAAAAAATGAGCACTGTTTAATAAAAGGGGTCTACTTATATTAATCGTAAGTATTGAGATTTAAAAATGGGGTGCAAGATGTCTTACAAGCTTTGATGGGGGCTTGTAAGGCATTTTTCTATACTTAGAAAATTATTTAGAGGGGGAAAAGAGATGAGTACTAATAAAGAAATACTATTAATTCCTGGTCCTACACCAGTAGTTGAGGAAATATATGATGCTTTGGCAAGCGAAACACGTGGGCATACAGATCCACGCTTTGTTGCAATTTATAAAAATGCATTAGCACAAACAAAAAAACTATTCCAAACGGATGGTGAAGTGTTTGTACTAGCAGGTTCTGGAACGCTAGCAATGGAAATGGCGATTGTTAATACAGTGGGTAAGGGAGAAAAAATACTCGTTATTAGTCACGGATATTTTGGTGATCGTTTTAAGCCTTTAGCAACTGCTTATGGTATTCAGGTAGACGTGTTACAAGCAGAATGGGGAAAACAAGTTGAACCAGCAACAGTAAAGGCAAAATTAGCTGAAGCTAATTATAAGGCCGTCACTATTACACATGCAGATACATCTACAGGCGTCGCTTCGGATCTAGATGCATTGGTACCTATTATTAAAAGTGCGGGGGCTTTAATTATTTTAGATGGTGTTGTCGCAACAGCAGCGCTAGATGAAAATATGAATAAAACATATGGTCATCCTGACTATAAATTAGATGTTGTACTAACTGGTTCACAAAAAGCAATCGGGATACCACCAGGTTTAGCCATTATCGCCTTTAATCAATCGGCATTAAAGGCTCGTGAAGCACTAGGAACGATACCCGCATACTATAGTGATATAGAAAATTGGATTCCGGTTATGAATGATCCAGGGAAATATTTTGCAACACCACCTGTAAATTTAATTTATGCTTATGATGTCGCTATGAAGATGGTTTTAGATGAAGGGATTGCTAAGCGTGAGGCACGTCATCTAGCGTACGGTCGCGCTGTGCGTTTAGCATTATCTACGTATGGCATGAAGGCACTAGCTGACGAGACAGTAGCAGCTCCAACTTTAAGTTGTATGCTCTATCCAGAGGGCGTAGAGGATGCCAAGTTCCGTGCGAAACTTGCTGAAAAAGGTGTAATTGTTGCTGGGGCTTTGGCTCATTTAGCAGGTAAAGCATTCCGTATTGGGCATATGGGCAATACAACACCTGCAATGCTTGAACAAGCCGTGAGACGAATTGGTGAATCACTTAATGAATTAGGACATGCAGTAGTAGTAGAAGAAGCAGTTGCACGTTTAAAAGAACAATTAGCAATAGGAACGAATTAATATTAGAAGAGATGTCTCAAAAGTGCATGAGACATCTCTTTTGTTATTTAACCTAAGAATCGCTTGCAAATAAGGTTCAGAGTAGAAAAGCGGCAAGCATGTTTGGGATGATAGTAATAAAGTTGCTACCTGTACAAAGAAAATGAGAAGCAAATTGTCTTTGTAAGAAAGTTCATTGCAAAACAATTTAAGCCCTTACAGAATAGCTCCTTTTTCTATGCATAAAATGTGATATTTGTTATACTTATTATATAACAAATATGGAGTTGATCTAGATGTTTATTCAAATAGAGCCATTATCGAATGTACCGATCTATGAACAGGTTACACGGCAAATTATAGAGGGCATTGCGAGAGGGGACATGGGACCGGGGGATACATTGCCGTCGGTACGAAGTTTAGCAGCCGATTTAGGTGTCAATATGCATACGGTTAATAAGAGTTACCATGAACTTGAGGCGAAGGGCATTATAACGATTCGTGCTAAATCAGGAGCAATTATTCGTTCAATGGAGGAGCGTGCATTAACGCCTGAACAATTGCAGCAGATTGAAAAAAATTTAAAGCCTGTTGTGGCAGAAGGAATGGTGCTCGGTGCAACAGTAGATCAAATAGAGCACATGATGAAAAAGGTATTCGCTGACTTGCAACTGCCAGCAGAAGGGGTGTAGCATGCTACTAGGTATTTTTACAATAATGTATGTCATGACATTAGCCATGCAAGTTTTTGTCCCTTACATTGTACGTGAGACTATTGTATTTGGCGTTACTGTACCAGAACAAAATATAAAGCATTCTGCATTAGCTCTTGCGAAAAAACGTTATGCGCAAACAGTAGGGCTTTTTGGCGTGCTGATTTTAATACTTATGCTAATGCTTAACTGGTCGCTTGCACCTTCTGAAAGTGCACAAGGCATCCTTTTACTAAGCTGTTTATTTGGCATGCTGGCGATTAGTATGGTGTTATACTGGTTAAACCATCAGAAAGTGATGAAGTTGAAAATACGCGAGCAATGGGGCATGAATATAAAACAGGTGCGAGCAGTTGATTTAACTGCTCGTAGTCGTGATGAAATGCTGCCATGGCCCTTCTATGTGGTGCCTATAGGCGTTACGATTTTTCTTATTATTTTTACATTATTACATTATAGTCAAATACCAAATGCTGTAGCGGTGCATTGGGGACCAAGTGGAGCGGCGGATGCATGGCGAGAAAAAACCTATTTTATTGCGATTTCATTACCACTAGTTATGTTGATGATGCAATGTATGATGTGGGGCACTGCAGATTCACTCAAGCGTTCGGCTATTCGAATGTCTATTAATCGTCAGCAGGAGTCATTAGAAAATGAATTAAAAACACGAAAGTTTATGAGCTGGAATATAGCATTGATTAGCTATAGTTTAACCGCATTATTGACCATACTACAGCTAAGTAATATCTATCCTTCAATGGCTGAAGGCAATAAACTATTACCATTCTTTATTGCATTTCTATTTTTAATTTTAGGTTCAGTGCTAGTGTATGCATGGAAAAAGCGACAATTACGGTTGAAATATGAAGATAATGTGGTGTCAGAGGTAATGGATATTGATGAGGATCGTTACTGGAAAGGCGGTCTTATTTATATGAATCGTCAGGACCCATCTGTTTTTGTAGAAAAACGTTTTGGTGTAGGCTGGACAATGAATTTTGCAAATCCAAGAGGCTATATTGTCATTGTTTTACCACTACTGCTATTGCTGCTGATTTCTATAATTTCTTTTTAGTGCCAGTCACCCAAACAATTCTGATAATTTAGGATAGAAGGCGCTAGTATATTGAACGGAGGCAAGAGGGAATGAAAATTTTAGTTGTCGATGATGATGTGCATATTTTGCAGTTAGTGAATATTTATTTAACTCGCGAAGGCTATCAAGTCATGCAGGCAGAGAATGGGGAACAAGCTCTGCAATTGCTGGATGGAAATATGCCCGATTTGGCAGTAGTGGATGTCATGATGCCAGGAATGGATGGTTTTACGCTAACAGAAATTTTAAGTAAGGATTATGATATCCCTGTGCTGTTATTAACGGCTAAGGGAGAGCTTGAAGATAAGGAACGTGGCTTTTTAGCAGGTTCGGATGACTATGTCGTTAAGCCGTTCGAGCCAAAGGAATTACTGTTTCGCATTGCAGCTATTTTGCGTAGGCTTGATAAAAAAAATCAAGTAACAATACAGGTCGGCAAGCTGGAAATTGATCGCCGCAGCTTTGAGGTTACAATTGGTGGTGACACGCTTCTGTTACCTTTAAAAGAGTTTGAGCTGTTAGCGCTACTGGCTTCTCGTCCAAATCAAGTATTTACACGTAGCATTATTATGGAGCAAGTATGGGGTTACGACTATGAAGGTGATGAACAAACATTAAATACACATGTGAAGCGGATTCGTGAGCGATTGCATCGTTACAATACAGATGTCGAAATTACAACGGTGCGTGGCGTCGGTTATAAGCTTGAGGTAAGTGCACCATGAAAACGTTATATAGTAAATTTGTTATCACGACCATGCTCATTATGATTGGCAGTTTATGTATTGGATTTTTAATGACGAATACATATTATCACCAAGTGACTAAAGAAAAAAATGATGCAAAAAACGTTGCGATTGCACAAGATATTGCCGACTATATTGAATCAGCGAAAGAAATGGATTTAGAAAATTATTTAACAACGCTTGGCGATATTGGGTATCAAATATATGTTACAACTGGAGAGGAACATCGCTTTTTTGGTGGCGAATACCGCGATAAGAAATTGCCCACTGATATTATCCAGCAAGTATTAGAAGGGGAAGTCTATCATGGGATGCGAGATTTTCCAAAAGAGACTTTTATGACGGGCTTTTTTGCGAATGAGTTAATAAATACTATTGGTGTACCCTTTACGTATCATAACGAGCAATATGCATTGTTTATTCGACCAGATATTCGATTCTTGTTCTCAGAGGCGCATACGTTATTAGGTGGTCTTATTCTTGGCATGGCGGTGATGAGCTTACTTGCCATGTTATTATTTGCAAAGGCACTTATTCGTCCGATTACAAAGTTAACCGAAGCAACTCATCAACTTGCCCATGAAAAGTTTGATACGTTGCTTGAAATTGACCGAGCAGATGAAATTGGACAACTGGCAGATAGTTTTAATGTCATGACAGAAAAACTACAGGAAAATGACAGAATGCGAAAACAGTTTATAAGTAATGTATCCCATGACTTTCAATCGCCATTATTGAATATTCAAGGGTATGTCGATTTATTGAAAAATCCTACGCTTGCAGAACCTGAACGGCAAGAATACGCAACGATTATAGAGCTAGAAACAAAGCGACTATCGACATTGACAAAGCAACTATTGTTGCTGACATCACTCGATCAATCTACCAGAATGCTAAAACGAGAACCGTATCCGTTAGATGAGCAATTGAAAGAAACGGTGCGAAAATATCGATGGCAGTTAGAGGAAGCGAATGTGCAATTATCGTATCAGATTGAGCCAGTTATATATAATGGCGATGCAAGTCTATTGCAAAATGTCTGGGATAATTTATTAACAAACGCCATTAAATATAATGTTAATGGTGGAGACATCCATATCCAACTTCAGGAACAAACGACTTTTGTAGAGGTGTTAGTAAAGGACAGCGGCATTGGTATGACTATAGAACAATTGCAAAAGGTATATGACCGTTTTTATAGAGCTGACGAGTCTAGAACGAAGCAGGGGACAGGTCTCGGTCTTGCAATTGTTAAACAAATTGTTGAATTGCACGGTGGTGAAGTGCAAATGGAAAGTGCTAGGAACGAAGGGACAAGTGTTTGTATACACCTACCAAAATTGTAATATGGAGTTCATGTAAAGTTCATATTCAAACGATACACTTCTACGTAAGTTAAAACTTGGAGGAGTTATCGTATGGAGCAAAAATGGAGTATACGTCTTATTCGACTCGCTGCGATTTTCGCATTGGTGGGTACGTATTTAGGTTCGCATATGTCAGGGTCAGGAAGTTATGAGTTTCGACCAATTCACGCACACGTTTTACTTGTTGGTTGGTTAAGTATGTTTGCATGGGGAATTTTCTACCGTGCCTTTAAAGTAAAATCACAAAAGTTAGTGACCTTACACGGCTGGACGGCAATTATTGGCGTCTTCGGCTTAACACTTGGAATGTGGTTCTACAATATTAATCCATTCAACTTTAATCATACATTGACTTTAGTTTTCTTTATTGTCGGTGGTACAACTTTATTAATTAGTTTTGCGCTATTTATCGTTGTAACATTTATGATTAATCAAAAAGAAGAAATGAAAAACTAATATAAAAACCGCGTCAATAACTAACGCGGTTAGCATGTAGGCAAATTCAATAAAATTTGAATTTGCCTACATTTTTAATTTTACGGACGATTGCTTATAGGTGCTCCCTTTTTTACAAGTACGACTCGCACTAGTTCGCCTCAGGACGCACTTATGTTAAATGTTCTAGTGATTTTTTTAGCCAACGTGTTGCCTCATTATAATCTTGAGCAACGCCTTGTCCTTTTTTATAAAGCATACCAAGCTGAAATTGCGCTTTTTGATGTCCCTTGTTGGCAGCAAGTCGATAAAGTTGTGCTGCTTTGGCAAAATCTTTAGGCACACCTTGTCCATGACTATGCATTTGGGCTAACTGGAATTGAGCTTTAGCATGTCCTTTACTCGCTGCTTGTTCAATCCATTTTGCAGCCTCTGTAAAATCTTGCTTTACACCTTTCCCCTTATCAAATAAATTACCAAGTTGATATTGCGCACCTGAATGTCCTTGAAGAGCGGCAAGCCTATAGCAACGTCGAGCTTCATCTAAGTCTTGGGGAACCCCTAAACCTTGTTCATATAATAATCCTAGCTGATACTCCGCCTGAATATGAGATTGGTCAGTTGCAGCTCTCCACCATCTCACTGCTTCAGTATAATTCAATGTAACACCTGTGCCTTTTGCATAAAGAAGCCCCAGCTCGAATTGAGCATCAGCATAGCCTTTGTCAGCAGCCATTTTAAAATAGGGCAATGCTTTATCGGGCTGTTGAAGTTGATAAACATAAAGAAGCCCCAGCTCGTAGCCAGCACTAATATGACCGCTGTCAGCGGCAAGTTGTAACCAACTTTCTGCTCGTGTGTTATCCTTCTCCTTTTGGTAGAGGATACCAAGGCAATATTGCGCATTGGTATGTCCGTTATGGGCAGCAAGTTTAAACCATTTCATTGCTTCAACGTGATCCTGCTGTATACCTAATCCTGAATTGTATAGCATCGCTAATTGAAATTCGGCATTGGTATGGTCTTGAAGAGCGGCTAAATGGAACCATCTTGCGGCTTCCTCCATATTTTGTGAGATACCACGACCTTTAAGATACATATACCCAAGGTTATATTGCGCGCTTGCATCTCCAGCAAGTGCTGCCATTTCAAAATAGGCTATCGCTTCCTCAAAGCTTTGTTGCACACCAGTTCCATTATGATAAAGAAAACCGAGATTATTTTGTGCACTAGTGTTCCCTTGATTGGCAGCTGAAATATACCATTTTGCAGCCTCTGTAAAATTAACAGGAAGCCCAAGCCCTTGATTATAAAGTACACCTAGATTGTACTGTGCGTCGGCGTTTCCTAAATCCGCGGCTGATTTATAATATTTTGCAGCCTCTTCATAATTTTGTGCAACACCTTGTCCTAAATGGTAAAGCACCCCTAAACTATAAAGTGCGTTCGCATCATGTTGTGCGGCTGCTTTCTCATACCATGTTTTTGCAGCAATATAATCTTTTTGGACACCACGACCATGATTATAAAGGAAGCCTAAATTGTATTGTGCACTTGCATTGCCTTTTTTAGCAGCTAATTCAAACCAACTAGCCGCATGTTCATAGTCCTTTGCAGAGTAGTGATCCAGCGTCTTCGTATCGATTGGCGGCAAAATATCTTCAAATTTAGCGTCTTTTCGCGAGGACATGGAAATTTTAAGTTTCCGATCATAACGATGAATAAACCATTCAACGATATCACTAACGTAATCTAGGACAATTTTGGCTGCTTTTGCTTCAACAATGTCATTATTGCTAGTACTTGTCATTTTTAGGACAAGCTCCATTAATAAATAAATGCGACGTGGATGTATTTTTGCTATAAACGTACGATTATTTAATAGTGTTCGCATATTTTTTATTTTAGGTTTAGCGTGCATTTCCAGCTCGTAAAAGTCATAAACAATCTCCTCGACAACGAGGCGTGACCTATGTAAGGAAATGGAAGGCTGGGATATAGCATGAGTGCTAGCTTCTTCTAGGCTTTCTGCTAAATGCGTAAACGATAATATGTGTAAATTTTTACATTGTTCATGTAGGATTTCATATTGTATAACGATTGTACTCACCTCTTCTTAACCAATTTACGGTAGCAGCCTTTTTTCATATATCGGGAAAATATTAAAGTTATTGATGTTTTGACAATGAATTCATCAGTTGAATTGTCGACATTCCATGGTACTATTTGATATAAGAGTTTGTTTATAGTTATTGGGGGGATTGTTTAATTGATGAAAAACATTGCAGCAATTATTCCAACATATAATCCGCAACAATCATTTGTAACATTCGTACATCAATTATTAGCTACCTCCATTACTCAAGTTATTATTGTGAATGACGGTAGCGATCAAAAGTATACAAGTATTTTTGAAGAGTTAAAGAAAATAGATAGCTGCAAGGTTCTTCAGCATGAACACAATATTGGAAAGGGAGGCGCATTAAAAACTGCATTCTCCTATGTATGGTCTAAACGTGAGAAGTTTCATGGTGTATTAACAGTAGGTGCACATGGGCAACATACGTTACAAGATATCAAACTAGTATTGAACATGACAAAAGTTTTTTCACAAGGTATTGTGCTAGGTATACGAAATTTTCATTCTTCAGATAGTACATTTTTTTCCTATTGGGGAAATCGAGCAACTAGTTTGTTGTTTGAATTACTATTCCATAAAAAACTGATGGATACACAAACAGGTTTGCGTTACATAGCAATTAATGAATTACCATGGCTGATTAAAGTGCAAGGTGATCGTTTTGACTACGATACAAATATGCTTGTCGTCGCTCTAAGAAGGAAATGTCCCATTTTCGAAGTAGAAATTGGTCAGCTACGCATAAAAAAGAATTCAATTATTCAATACGATGAACTAACAAATGCAGGTACTGTCATGACTAAAATGCTTATAAAATATTTAAAACCTTAGCAAGAATGATGTGACAGGTTTATTTCTTATATTTTGTGCTAGGATAAGAATAATAATTACTCAACTGGACGTCACGAGTATAAAAAGAAGGGGTAATGAATGTGGAATATTCAGATCAAGTAAAAAATCGTGTAAAGCGCATGGAAGGTCAGCTACGCGGTATTTTAAAAATGATGGAAGAAGAAAAGGATTGTAAGGCTGTTATTACGCAATTATCAGCAGTGCGTTCAGCAGTAGATCGTACAGTAGGTGTTATTGTGAGTACGAATCTGTTGGAATGTGTCCAAAATGCGGAAGGTGACGGCGAGAAAATGAATGAATTGATTCAAGAGGCAGTTAATTTAGTTGTTAAAAGCCGTTGATTGTTAAGGCTAATATAAAAAGCATAAAATTAAAATGGATTATTGTTAAAGCGACAAGCCCTGCTTCTTCACTTTTCATTGGACAACGGTAAGCCTTCTGAAGGCTCGACGAATTCGTTTTTCAATAAAAGTCGATGTAGCGGGGCTTGTGTCGTCTTACATGTAGTAGTCTAGAAGAAATGAATTTATGAATTTTGCAAAAAATTACTTTAATTTAGTAGATTTATAGTAAAGGTAGGCGTAAAAACCTAATTGTTGGAATGGATTATTGTAGAAAAAAGTCGTATGTAGTGAACTTGTATGATAGATTTAAAGTTGTATTTTCTTTTATAATTAGTATAAAGATATTATATAAGAGAAGGTGAATCTATCTTGAAAAAATGGTTATTAAGCAGTGCAACATTGTTGATGTTAAGCCCAACCGTAGCCAATGCACAAAGTACACAGACTCAACCATTCAATACTCCTGCACCGATTGTATACAATGCGATGGCTAGTACGAAGATAGCAACTGTCGATCAATTAACAAAAGAAATAGCAAAGCAACTTAATAATTTTGCGACTGAAATTAAAGTTACATATAGTGGTTCAATGACGGACATGGATAAGTTTATGGAGGCATTTGAAAAGGCGCAGCAACAAGCTACGTATGCTAGCGGTCATCTTCAAAGCATTTCAATGTCTGCTGACTCTGTCGGGAATGTAACCTATAAAGTAAAATACTTTACAAATGCAACACAAGAAGCGGCTGTACAAAAGAAGATTGATAGCATTTTAAAGACGATTATTAAGCCTTCTATGACACCATTTCAAAAAGTAAAGGCAATCAATGATTATATCGTGTCAAATACTACTTATGGTACAAAAACGAAAGCAAGTCCTCATAGCGCTTACGCATTACTCTTCGAAGGACAAGCTGTATGTCAAGGCTATGCGTTATCAGCTTATAAAATGCTAGAGCAAGCAGGGATTGAAACAAAATATGTAGTAGGTTTTGTGAATGGCAATGAAGCACATGCCTGGAATATGGTGAAGCTTGATGGCAAGTGGTATCATCTGGATACAACTTGGAATGATCCGTTACCAAATCGAATAGGGGCATCTTCCTATGATTACTTCCTTGTTACCGATGCACAACTAAACAAAGACCATACTTGGATTACTACAGATTATCCTGCGGCCACAAGTACTTCTTATAATTTCATGCAAAATGTACATTTTGCACACCAAATCCAAAATACTTTATTTTTCAGCAATACAGCGGATAATGATAAGTTGTATAAACTTGACTTGGTAAGTGGTAAGAAGACGAAGGTGATTGATACTCGTGCACTGTACATTACAGGCGCTGGCGATTATCTTTATTATAGCGATTATAGTAATAGCGGTTACTTAACCAAACTAAATCTTAAAACATTAAAAACAAATGTAGTAGTGAAACAATCTGTAACGGATTTAATGATTAGTAGCGGTTATTTAGTGTATAAAGTTAACGGTAAAGAACAAAAGCAAAAAATTAACTAGTATGCAGTGGACGAACCAGCAGGAAGTTTCTAGATTACCTGTTGAATGCATATATTATTTATAAGCACAAAAGGACTCTTAAATGAGTTCTTTGTGCTTTTTTTGTATATAATGAAAGTAGTGAAACTGTGTGAGGTGAAGATTTTTGTGGAAGAAGCTAGCGATTATAGTAATATTTATCGTTTTTATGGAACCAATCTATACAGCGGGTAAAGCGACAGTTAAGCAAGTCGTAACTTGGGCAAATAATGATGACATCGAAACGATGCTACTAGCAACAAAAGAAAAAATTGTTGATGTTACCACCAAATTTTCAGAAGATGCCTCAATTCAAACAGCCAACCCTGAAGATGTAAAGAACCAAGAGCTAGCGGTCACTGCTCCAGTTGTACAGCAGCCTGAAACAAAGCTTGTTGTTACTAATGCGAAGGAAATGGCGGATGCAATGTACGCCTACTATAGTAGTTTTTCGCCTAGCTTTGAAATTCAATATAAAGGAAGTACGCAACGAATCGAGAAAATTGTGGAGGAGGCTTATGATAGTGCCATTAAACGAGACGATTATGTCTATGGTCATATTAGTAAGCATTCCATACGCTTTGAATATGGTAAAAAAACAGCTAAGATTTTTGGAGAACAAAGCTATTTAATGACACCGGAGCAAGCGGCTTATGTAGAGATGAATGCGCAAGAGATCGTTGCTACGATTGCAAAAAACGCGAAAACGGATGTAGAAAAGATTAAAGCAGTAAATGATTATATAGTAGCCAATACAGCTTATACTGAGCAAACAAAGTCAAGCCCACATAGTGCCTATACGGTGCTGGCCGAGCATGGTGGTGTTTGTCAGGGCTATGCGTTATTAGCACACTCAATGCTGCAAAAACTTGGTTTCGAGACAAAATATATTGTGGGCTATGTCGGCCAAGAAGGCCATGCTTGGAATTTAGTAAAACTCGACGGTCAATGGTATCATCTTGATACAACGTGGAATGATCCGGTGCCTGATCGTAAAGGGGCTATAAGGTATCAATATTTTTTAGTGGATGATCGCACGATGGCACGCGATCACACATGGATAGCGGACGATTATCCGAAAGCAACAAGTACCGCTTATAGCTATTATCAAGATATTGATTTTCCTGCACAGGTAGGAAATCAACTATTCTATAGCAGTATTTCTGATGACAATAGATTATATGTGCTTGATATGACTACCGGCAAAGCACAGCGTGTTACGAAAACGCGTGCCCAATATATCGTTTATGCAGATGGATGGCTATACTTTAGTAATTATTCACATGGTGCTTATTTAACGAAAATTCGCCCCGATGGAAGCGGCGAACAACTGCTAAATAAGGAAGACACGAAAGATTTATTTATTAAGGACGGTTATTTATATTTCATGACGAATGAACTAAAGAAAATGCAACTATAATTGAATGCAGTGGTTGTTGTTGCTGGTTGCGCAGTTTACAGCAGGATGTTTCTCTGTACCAATCATATATTTATAAAGCGATTAAAAGGATAAAAAATCACAAAAGGCGTCGAATAGGACGCCTTTTGTATACTTGGGGGGCGTAGGACATTACAAATTGTCATACGCCCTTTTTGAACGATTGATAATATAAGATATTGGCTGATGTTGACATAAAGAAATGTTAATTTTTGGATACATTGAAGTCATTTCTTGTGAAAATATTTTTAAAATTAGAGGGTTATGTTTGATAGCGCCCCCATTACAATAAAAGTTAAATGGTTCGCCTTGATAACTGATTTTTTTAAGTACCGCACAAGCAAGGAGCACTAATTCATGGGCTGCCTGAGTGGATATTTGAATAGCACATGTATCTTTTTTGGCAACGGCATCGGCCAAAAATGCCCCCATTTTGGCTAATTGTGCATTTGTATAAGAAGGGCGGAATAACCATGCTGCGAGCTCGGTGACATCCTGAATACGTAAATAGTTATAAACAGCATCTTTTAATAGCGTCGCTTCACCTCGGCCATCTTCCATCCGGAAAATGGCACGTATAACTTCCTGCCCAAGCCAATAGCCACTTCCTTCATCGCCCGCACGATGGCCCCAACCACCAGTGCGGGCTATTTGTTGCCCATCGAATGCATAGGCAATAGCCCCAGTTCCTGCGATTAGTAGCGCACCTGCTTGTCCAGCAGTAACACCTAATAAAGTAGCTTGTGCATCATTTTCGACGATTAACGTCTGGATGTCTAGCTGTTCCGCTGTAATTGCCTCATGAACCATTGCAGTCACATTTTGCTGATCCTTTGGAGAATCAATTCCAGCCATAGCAAACGTGGCGACGGCGATTTTAGAGATAGCTTGGTCCTGCAAAAATACTCGAGCTTTGCTTAATAACGCTCGTAGTATTTCTGTTGCAGACGCTATGCCGATTGCCTGATAGTTGGATCCTCCCATTGTTGTTGTATATTGAATTTCACCTGACTCGGCATGTACGATGGCACATGCCGTTTTAGTTGCACCGCCGTCTATTATTAGTAGCCATTTATTCATTGATCCCATTCCTCTATAAACAAAATTAATTGCTTCTCCGCCTCTGTAATAGCTGATTCTTTCTGTTGAATCCACTCAAGTAAGGTATTGGCTTGTGCCTTCGAACGTTCGATAGAAGCCCGCATCGTTTCAGGGGAGGGGCCACCTAGTAATGTTCTGACATTTACGAAGAACTCGGGTTTTAAAGTATGGTAGAAATCTTCTTCAGAAATAACTAACGGTTTGCCAGTAACCAATTTGGCTTGTGTATTGGCTAATCCCCACGTAAGACTTGCCAATGATTCTTCACCGTGAGCAAGCAATACTTTAATACATTTACTTACGATACTATGGGCTTGGCGAAATGAAATACCTTCCGAACGGACTAAAGTATCAGCAAGTTCTGTTACATTGGCAAAGCTATTTTCTGCACGGTTTCGAAGCTTTTTCTTGTTGACATCCATTGTGACAACAAGCGAGCCAAATAATTTATATATACCTATTAATCGATCCATCGCTCTCCATAAATACGGTTGCATATCGTCCTCTGTATCAACAATATCACCAAACGGTGTATTATGTACCATTTGTAGCACTGTACTTGCATCTCCAACAACCGCAGATAATAATGAGCGCGTATGCTCAATGGACACAGGGTTTCGCTTTTGAGGCATAATAGAGCTAATTTGAACGTATGGACTTGCAAGTG
Source organism: Lysinibacillus sp. FSL M8-0337 (assembly GCF_038593855.1). Classification (NCBI taxonomy): domain Bacteria; kingdom Bacillati; phylum Bacillota; class Bacilli; order Caryophanales; family Bacillaceae; genus Lysinibacillus; species Lysinibacillus sp. FSL M8-0337. The sequence goes on from NZ_CP151996.1 coordinate 142,672, forward strand.
TAAAGGCATTGAATTCCTGCGTAGCCCATAGTAAAAAGTCTTGTGAAGTACGGCCGAGGTTCAGTGCCGCAAGCTGCACAATACTTGCTGTTTCAGCAATATAATCAGCTCCAGCAACCGCATCCCACGCATTTTCAATAATATCGTCAAAAGCTAATAAGTCTCGCATACGCTCGCGGCTAATGTTAAAGCCAGTTGTCGTTAAGGCGGCTGCCCCCATACTGCTCCGATTTATCGTTTTATAGCAATGCTGCATGCGCTCAAAATCACGATCTAGCTGATCGATCACAGCTTTTAAATAATGGGCAAAAGTGGTCGGTTGAGCTTGTTGCGTATGTGTATAGCCAATCATGATCGTATCAATATGCTCCTCGGCAGCTGCAATTAAATCACCGCGTAATTTAAGCAATTCCCCCATAAGCATTAATAATTTTTTGCGCAGTGTCATTCGATAAATGGCAATCCCCATATCATTCCGACTTCTACCGATATGAAGATTTCCGGCAACATCACCAGCAAGTTCAATTAATTTATTTTCAATGCGGAAAAATAAATCCTCGTATTGCGGGCTATAATCTTCTATTCGATAATAGTTCAAGTCTAGTTTTTTTAGTGCCAAAGCAATTTGCTTCGCTTCTTCTTTTTTTACAAGTCCTTGTTCTTCTAGCATTTTTAAATGGGCAATATTAATTTGAAGCATAATCGTTAAAAAATTTTTCTTTGCTTCGTCATAAGCCGGTTGCAATACAATTTTACGATAAATATTCGAAGGAAAAATTATTCCATCCTCTTGCTGAATTTTGTTGCGGAAATCTTCAAACATAATTAATGGCCTCCTAATAGAATAACAGTTATATGGCTGAGCCAGCACTGCCCTTTGATAGCTTTTCCGAAATAATAAGTACTATTAAAATTAAGCAAATTTGTAAAACACCATAGGCACAAGCAGTTCCAAATTTAAAGGCATATAATTTTTGAAAGATAGCGACAGATAGCGGAATCGTAGAAGTGCTATAAATAAGAATAGAAGCTACGAATTCACCTAAACTTTGGACAAGCGCTAGTAATGTTCCTGCTAATATGCCCGAAAAAGTTAGCGGCAGGACGATACGTCGAAACGTATACCACCAATTTGCACCTAAGCTGCGTGACGCCTCCTCAATCGACTGATCTAATTGCACAAGAGAGGCTGATGTTGAACGGAAAACAAGTGGTAAATGTCTAATAAAATAAGCAAGCGGTAAAATCCAAAACGTACCAATCAGCACATGGTTAAAGGCAAAAATATTTTCAGTGCTAAAGGCAGCAATTAAATTGACGGCAACAACAGTCCCAGGCAGTGCCCAAGGAACCATAATTAAAATATCGAGCAATGTTTTCCCTTTAAAGTTGAGACGCACCATTGCGTAGGCTGCAGCGACACCAAAAAGTACATTACCAAACGTTGCGACAATACCCATTTGGATGGAGTTCCAAATAGGTCTCCACGTTCGTTCATCAGTAAAGAGTGCCACATAATGATCGACGGTGTAGTCGGTGGGCAGTATTTGGGTTTTCCATGCACCATCGACTGAAAAGGAAATTAAAATCAGCACTAAAATGGGTAAAATTAAAATCAGTGTTCCGCCAAAAGAAGCTATTGTAGCAATTATTTTCATGAATTTTGAAGATACTTCTGAGCGATGAACACTAATGCCTTTACTCAAATTTTGGTAATTTCTACGGTTTTGGTACCAGCGCATAACAATCAAAAATGAAATGGATACAAACGATAAAATCATTGACTGTGTAGCGGCCATTTCTAAATTACCATTTGTCCGTGATAAGTAAATTTGCATGGTCATCGTTCGTTCGACACCAAACATTAATGGTGCCGTATAGGATGCCATTGATACCATAAAGACGAGCAAGGCAGATGCAATAATAGAAGGTGTCAACATCGGTAAAATAACCTTTGTCCATACACGAATACGCCCTGCACCTAAACTAGTTGCTGCTTCCTCTAATGATGGATCGAGTCCTTTAATAGCAGCCGAAGCGGTTAAATAGAAGTATGTGTACATGGTAAATGTATGGACAACGATGACACCCCATATACCTTTTAAAGAAAAGGGTACTTGCTTTAAGCCGAATAAATGCTGAATTGCGCGTGGGAAAATGCCACTTTCTCCGTATAAGAATGTAAAAGAGAGTACGCCAACAAGTGGTGGAAGAGCCATTGGCACTAATACTAATATAGATAATATACGTCTACCTGGAAATTCATAGCGTTCTAATAAAAATGCCATTGTTACACCAACAAGTGCACAGCAAATCACGCTAATAATGGATATATATAAACTAGTCCATAGCGCCTCAAGATTAGCAGGACTAGCAAGGCTAAAAAACTTTTGATAATGACTAAGTGCGCGCTCTCCTGAAAAACTTTGAAGAAAAGTTTGATAGAAAGGATAAATGACATAAGCAAACAATACTAAAAACAAAGGTAAAATTAAAATATAGACAAACCATTTAGATTGCGTTAGCCGTGTCCAAGCATTACTTTGATAAGAATGTACAGGTGGTTTTTCCATGTGGTCTGCCTCCTATTCTCCTAAAAAATATAGTGATTCCTGCGCTATATTTAAAGTAATACTTTCGCCAATGTTTTTTAATTGTGCATTTTTATTGATAATCATCACTTTCAAGGAGAATTCAATAAAATCGACAATGTAATTTACACTTATTCCTGTAAATTCGACAAATGTGATTGTTCCAGTTAATGTATTTTCTCCAGGGCCTAGATTGACAGACTCTGGACGAATCGAAATAAACACGTTGTCTCCAATCATATGCGTTAAAGTAGGGGAGCTGTGTTGCTTTCGCCCAGTTAGAACAAGTCCATTCTTTGTTTTTACTTGCACTTCATCTGCGTTAATGGCAAAGATTGTCGCTTCGATTAAATTGGTTTCCCCGATGAAATCGGCAACAAAGCGATTTACTGGCCGATTATAAATTTCTTGTGGTGTGCCGATTTGTTTTACGTAACCATTGTCCATCACCATAATGCGGTCCGACATGGACATCGCTTCCATTTGATCGTGTGTTACATAAATGGTTGTAACACCTAATTCGGATTGAATTCTTTTAATTTCAATTCGTGTTTCCTCACGTAACTTTGCATCTAAATTCGACAATGGTTCATCGAGTAATAAAATATCAGGCTCAATTACAAGTGCTCTAGCTAGGGCAACACGCTGCTGCTGACCACCAGATAATTCATTAATTTTCCTGCTTCCATATTGCGCTAAATGTACAAGTCCTCGAATGCGGTCAACTTTTTGTGTTATTTCCTGTTTAGAGAGTTTTCGTACTTGTAAGCCAAAAGCAATATTTTCGTCTACTGTCATGTGTGGAAACAGGGCATAATTTTGAAACACCATACCAATATTGCGTTTGTTTGGCTGAAGTAATGTCACATCGCGATCATCGAAAAAAATTTTTCCTTCAGTAGGATAATAAAACCCTGCAATCATTCGCAATGTCGTCGTTTTCCCACAGCCACTAGGCCCAAGGAAGGTAAAGAATTCACCCGTTTTGATTTCGAGATTTAAATCTTTTACACCTTGCACTTTCCCAAATTGCTTAGAGACATTTTCGATTTTGACATTTTTCAAATGCAATGCTCCTTTCTATTTTGAAAAGACAGTTATGCATTGATTTCACCAATTGACATACTTATTAGCCTGTAGTTGATACAATTCCGCAAAATAGCCTTTGCTGGTCAACAGTTCTTGCATCGAACCTTCCTCTGCTATATGTCCGTCTTGCAATACAATGATACGATCCACCATATTTAAAGCAGATAATTTATGTGTTATTAATAGTAATGTTTTCGTTGATGAGAGGTCTGCTAATGATTCAATCATTTGATGCTCACTTCTTGCGTCAAGAGACGCTGAAGGTTCATCTAAAATAAGAAATGCTGCATTGCGGAAGTAAGCTCTAGCAATTGCTACCTTTTGCCATTCGCCGCCAGATAGTTCTGTGCCATTGTCGAAGTTTTTACTTAATACTTGCTCGTAGCCATGATCAAAACTTGCAACCAAATCCACAAGATCGCTTTTTTCGGTAACAATTGCTAACCTTCCATCATCATTAGTATTCCCTGTGTTACTAATGAAAATATTTTCTTTATAAGTTAACTGGTAACGCGAAAAGTCTTGGAACACTATACCGATAATTTTGCGGTATGAGTCGATTTCATATTCGGTAATATCAATGCCGTTTAATTCAATGATTCCTTCGGTTGGCTCGTATAATCTTGTGATTAGCTTAACGATCGTCGATTTTCCAGCACCATTTTCACCGACAAGTGCAATCTTTTCGCCCATGTTGATTGTAAAACTGATATTGTCGAGAATCAGTTTTGAGGAATTAGGGTATTGAAAGGATACATTGTTAAATCGAATCGTAAATTCATTTTTTTCTAGCGACAATATTTTCTCACCTGATGTAATATCTGATTTTAAAGAAATAAATTTAAAGTATTTTTCCATATAAAGTAGCGTGTCATAGAGCAAGCTTGAATTTTCGATAAAACTCGCCAAACTTTGACGGGCAAGTAAAATAGACGAAGCAAAAATTAATATATCTCCTGCAGTAAATGTGTTATTCAGTACACCAGTAACTACCCACCAAAAACTAAAGCCAATCCCGACCATGCCAATTCCAACAAAGAAGATGGAGTAGCAAGCTTGTTTATATCTAATTTTTTTAATATTAGTATGAATTTTATTAAATGTCATCATGTATTTATTAATGAAGAAGGTAGCTGTGTTATACAATTTCACTTCTTTAATATGTTCTTTTGACAGCATGACGGAGCTATAATATTGCATCTTCCTTGCTTCCGGACTATTCGTGACAAGTGTTTCAAATGCTTCCTTCTGTAATCGATAGGTAACGATAGCCTGCGGAATAATCGCAACAAAAACAATGGTTGCTATCAAAATATTAAAGTTTGTTAATAACACCAGCATCGAAATGCCTGTTAGTACACTACTAATCATACCCGAAGTAAAAACAATTAGGTTTACTGGTCGCCACGCAGCCTCTTGCTCAAGCACTTGGATATCGTCATAAAATTCCGGATTTTCGAAGTAGTATAATCCTTTGATTTCTGAGGATTTATCCATCAAGCTTTTATTTAATTGGGCAATTAATCTATCCGTTATTAAACCTTGAAAGGTCATTTCAACAGGACCTAAAATGGCATGAATAAATGACACGATTATCCAAGATAGTACAAAGAAAATAATGATAGAATAAACGATGGTGTCGGTAGTAGAAATGGCATCTATTAATCCTTTCGAAAACCATAGAGTTAGAGATGGTAATATAGCTTGAAAAGGAATAATAACAAACAAAATAATTGAATAAAACTTAGAAGCACCCCAAAAAAGAGGCAGAGTTTTTACAAGAAGTTTCAAATAAGAGTAAAATGTATTCATGATTCTTCACCTAATTATACAATATATATTGTATTTATATTCCAAATACAATTTGCGTTAGCCTGTCACGCGGAATTGTTTAATTAACTGATAAAATCGCAAACTTTAAGGATAGAAATTAAAATCCGAATGACAGAAAAGCGATTCCTTTAAAAATACTTTTATTTAGTACCATAAGTAATCCTCCTTCGATTTTAAGTATAATAATTATAAATTGAATAATCTGAAAAAACAAATTAGTCTAAAATTAGACAACGCTTGTATTGTAACCTTATGTTTTATTATGCGTGGGGTGCAAAGATTTTTATGTGTCTTTACAGGTTATTATATTCGGTACATAAATTTTAATAAAAGGTATCAAGAGGGGCTTCTTGATACCTTTAGGTTTTCTAAGCTACTTTATTTCTTTCCTCTACCTTTTATATTTGTATCCCAGTGTTCCATCCATTCTGCCTCTTTTTCCGACATTAATTGCCAATCAATATCAAACGTTTTTAAATCTAATTCCTGATACCATTCTGGCATTGTCGCTTGATCAATGTCGGAGCGTGTTGGAATTTGGTAATAGTCGTTTGCTAATTTCGTAACCATCTCTTTTTCAAATAAAAATTCAACAAATAATTTTGCGTTCTCTAAATTTTTTGCCTTGTTAACAACCGCAACACCATCTACTAAAATAGGTGCACCACTCTTTGGATAAATGTAATCAAACGGATAATCTGTTGTATATTTTTTCAATAAGATATCTTGTAAGTTCCATAAAGAAACACTGCCTTCTTGACGTGTAAGCTTTAAATAAAGTGCATTAGGATCTTGCGTATATTCTTTTGTGTTGGCATCTAATTTTAATAGCCATTCATAACCATTGTCAGGTGTGTCGGCACCTTGACGAACAATCATGGATGAATAAATCGTGCGCATAGTTCCTGACGCTAATACACCACGAATTAAAATTTGGTCCTGCCATTTCGGATCTAATAAATCATCCCAATCTTGTGGACCGGTTTCTTTTGTTAATAAGTCACTATTAATCATAATGACTTCAGGTAATAGCATTTCACCGAACCAGCGACCTTCTGTATCTTTATAGTTTGCATCTATTGTGTCGATAAAACTCGGTTGCCATGCATGGAGTAAATCCTCGTTTGCTCCAACCATTAAGGCGGATTGAGTACCACCCCACCAAAAATCTGCTTGAGGATTTGCTTTTTCACCCCGTAGACGCTCTAATATTTGTTGAGCTCCCATTGTTAAAAACTCCACTTGAATGTCCGGGTACTTCTCATTAAACTGATCGATTACGCCTTGCACCATTTCTTCATCACGCCCTGTGTAAATGACCAGCTTACCTGACGGAGATGTGTTTCCATCTGCTTTTTCAGCATTAGATGCCGTGTCGCTTTTTGCAGCATCTTTTGTCGAACCCTTATCGTTAGTGCTACTACAAGCAGCTACAACGATCAGCACCAACACAAGCAAAAATCCAAAAATACGTGTTTTTTTCATAATCATCTTCCCCTTCCCCTTCCTTTAGTGAGTTGCTTACATAGTGCAGTATAATACTAAAATAAAGCATTAATGTTAGAATAATTAAAAAATTCTAACGTTATTACTATCATAATTTAAAAAATTGACTGTTTTCAACGATAGATTGTAAAAATTAAAAACTCCTTAAAAATGGTTTTATCCATTTTTAAGGAGTTTTTACGGGTGATTTTCGATTGGCAAGCATACTAGGTAGCATCATGCCGATAATAACTAAAGCAATGCCAATTACTTGTAAAACAGTGAGTGATTCATGCAATACGATAACAGAAACAGTCACAGCTACAGGTAGTTCAATCGCACTTAAAATAGAGGCCAGTGCGCCACCCACTTTGGGTACTGCAATTGAAAATAAATAAATGGGTAAGATTATACCGAATAGTCCGAGTGCTAATCCATATTTCCATAAGCCTTCTGCAAATAATTTGCCATTCCATGCAATTTCAGGACTGAGGAAAATACTAATCATAATTAGTGCTACAAAAGAAACAATTAAAACTCTTGATGTCGTTGTAACACCTTCAACGGGACGAGAGTTAAATTGGATAAAGCAGGCAAATGTAAATGCAGCAGCTAACCCAAATAACCAGCCTTGAATCGCAATATCGCTTAAATCGACATTCAATACACCGGCAGCTAAAATAGTCCCCGCAAATAGTATCAGTATCGAAATGACTTCTGGTCGACTTGGCAGACGTTTATGGATAACGCAATCCAACAACAAACCAATCCAAGTAAATTGGAAAAGCATAACGACAGCTAGAGATGCAGGTAAATATTTTAATGACTCGCCGTAAACGATGCCAGTAATACCTGTAAAAATCCCTGCGCTGACTAATATAAATAGTCCGTGTTTTGAAAGTTTCGGTAGTTTTCTTTGAGTGATGATAAAAATTGTTAAAACAAGTATAAAGCCAATGATGTACTGACTCGATACCGCCTCTGATGATGTAAAGCCATGCAACATAGCTACTTTCACGATGGTCGATAAAATGCCATAGCTACTAGAAGCGATGACAATCAACAGAGGATATAATACATTTGTTTTCATGCTTAATTAATCCACATCCTAAATCTGTTTCACCATATGATGGAAAGGTTCGTCTATGATGGACCATGGTTCAGTAATTACAAAGCCCATACGTTCATATAAGCGACGAGCATCTTCTTTTTGCGTTTCAACATTCAGTGATAATTTTGTAAAGCCTCGTTGTTTTGTTTGCTCAATGGCGAATTGGATTAATAGTGTACCGATTCCTTTACCACGAGCCTCTGGTGCTACACAAACTGTATCAATATAATATTCATCTTGATGCGCCTCTTGATCGATGGTGATCGAAGGAGCATTTTTCTCTTCAAGCCATTTTACAAGATTGGCATCCATTTGAATGGCTTGTTCACCATTGTAGTAAACAAGAATGCCCAATATTTGTTCATCTTCCACAGCAACAAAAGTATTTAAATAAGAGTGTCTGTTGTCTTCACGCTTGAAGAGGACCGTTAGTTCTTGTTCAATCATTGAAGCTGTCTGTTCTCCTGTTAAACGGTTGGCAATCTCACCAATCGCATCAATAATTAGTGGCACAACGGCACTGGCATCCTGTGGTTGTGCTTGTCGAATTGTAATACTCATTGTTAAAATCCCTACCTTTCTATAGGCAAGTATAACAAAGATAGATGATGTCTCAAGCTTTTGAAATATTCGCTACTTTATATTTAGCAAATAGTATGGCTATGGATAGACGTTGTGGTCGGTGCTTTCCGCTCAGCACAACCCTTGCAGACGCTAGGATTCCCTCGTCTTACGAACTATACGACGATACCGGCATTGGCGACAGGAAAAAAATATAATCGTTAGAAGAATAAAACAGAAAAATGTTTCAAATAAAATATAGAAACCACTGCCGTTGGTTGCCTTTACGGGCGGGTTTTCCTTCTTTGGATGGCCAAATTGAGCTAAAGAAGTTGTGCTGACATAAATGATGTATGTCTTTCATTATTTTTCCGAAAGTTTAAAACTTTATTGGAATTCAACTTTCATGTTAATCTAGAATGAATAGACTTTCGGGGGGACTACAATGACAAAGGAAGATAAGGATTATATTTTAGTCTATGGAGATGCTTTTATTGACTATATTGCTGATGATGTAACGAATACATCTTTTACTAAATATATGGGTGGCGCAACGGTAAATGTGGCTGCAGGCATTAGCCGTATCGGTGCTCCATCTGCGCTAATTACGATTACAGGAGATGACGAAGGCTCACAATTTGTCCGAGATGGCCTTGCACAAGAAGGCGTGAACCTCGATTTTGCGGTATTTAACCCTGCAAAACGTGTAAGTGGTGTATACGTACATTTAACAGAAGCATGTGAGCGAATTTTCAAAGATTATGTCGATGAGACACCCGATTTACAGGTGGAAGCAACACAATTAAATGAAGCGGCCTTTAAACATGCTTCTGCTCTCATTGTGTGCTCAGGCACAATGTTCCATCCAACTGCACTTGCAACGACTAGTGCTGCTGTTGATATGGCAAAGGAAAAAGGTGCTATTATCGCAATGGATGCCAACATTCGACCTTTGCGTTGGAGCAGTGAAGAAATTTGTCGTGAGACTATTACTTCTTTCTTTGAAAATGTAGATATTTTAAAAGTCACGGATGATGAGTTATTTTTCTTAACAGAGACGACTACTTTAGCAGAAGGTATTGAACAATTAAACAGTTATTTAGTGCCGATTATTTTAGTAACTGTAGGGGAAGAGGGCACGTATGCAGTATTAAACGGTGAGGTTATACATGTACCGACCGAGAAAGTTGTGCCAGTGGACACTACGGGTGCGGGAGATGCATTTATGGCAGGCGTTCTGCGCGATGTCCATTACAACGGTTTACCAACAACGGAAGAGGAGCTAGTTCGTTGTGTGAGCTTTGGTAATCGCTTAGGTGCGATGGCAGCGACAAAGCCAGGTGCGTTAACTGCGTTACCGTATTATGAAGATATCAAACATTTATTAGAGAAATAAGAGTTCGGAGCGTGCATAGGATGGAAAAAAACTATGATGTGTTAGTGAAAGATCGATTATTTTTTGGTGGTGCGCAGGATGCTGAAGCGGCTTATTCAAATGAGCAGGTAGATGTTGTCATTGATGTTCGAGTAAATGGATTAACTGAACTAGAACAGCAAGCAGCACACTATAACTACAACCATCTGCCTATCGCTGATGAAGAAGCACAAGTAGCTCAATCTATTGACGCAGTAGCGAAAAAAATAGTCGCTGCCTACGAATCTGGACAGAAGGTTTACTTCCATTGTGGAAGTGGGGGTGGACGAGCAGGTGTAGCTGCAACGGCTGTGTTAATGGAACTTGGCTTAGCTGATTCTTTGGAGGAAGCGGAGGTAGCCGTTAAAAAGGCTCGTTCCCAAGTAACGATACGCCCAAATATGGCTACTGCTTTAAAGAAATTGTATGAAAAGTAGTGCTATCAACATTAGCATCAAAATGATATCGTCTTACGAAACAAATCTATATGTAAACGCAGCCTACCATGTTCAAATGGTGGGCTTTTTATAATTTATAATAAATTTAAGTAACTGCGGTATGACTAATTTGTAGGTAAGTCAGATATACAAGTTACAGTCCTGCCAGAGCCGTCTCAGCCGTACTTGAGACATCTACCGAAATCCACGCTTTCTTGATTTAGCGCCTAGTGAAAAATTTACAGCAAGATAAAAATTGTTATATACATATTATAACAAAATTGTTATAGTTATATTAGAACAAATGGCGAGGTGGTTTGGAAGATGGAGGAATTAGCAAATATCCCTTGGGCGGTAATAGCGCCACTAATCGGCGTACAAATTATTTTAGTCATTGTTGCATTAATTGATCTTAGTAAAATTCATGCAACGAATGGACCGAAAATTTTATGGGTATTGATAATATTATTTATTAATCTACTTGGACCAATAGCATATTTTATCGTTGGGAGAAAACAATCATGACTACATTACTACAGGTAACAGGGTTGACGAAGCGTTTTGCTGAAAAAACTGTAGTGGATGCCATTGATTTTGTTCTGGAAGAGCATACCTCTACAGCGTTAATTGGACCAAATGGAGCAGGAAAGACAACAACCTTATCCATGTTAACAGGTTTATTAAGACCCTCTTTCGGAAGTGTAAATATGGTGGGGGGAGATTTACGAGCAAATATTGGGTTTTTACCGCAATATCCACAATTTCATCCGTGGTTAAGTGCATTAGAGTTTACGGAAATGGTTGCGAAGTTAAGCGGTGTATCCGCTAAAAAGGCAAAGCAGGAAGCTCAAAAAACATTAGAATTTGTCGGCTTAGGAAATGATCTTCATAAAAAAATTGCAACGTTTTCCGGTGGGATGAAACAACGGTTAGGTATTTCCCAGGCAATTGTCCATAAGCCTAAACTACTGTTGTTAGATGAACCAGTATCTGCTTTAGACCCTGTTGGACGTAGGGAAGTACTTGATTTATTAAAAGGTTTACAGCAGCAGACGACGATTTTATATTCCACACATATTTTAAATGATGCGGAAGAGATGACAGACCAGTTATTATTTTTGCGTGATGGCAAACTTGTCGAACAAGGGACATTACGTGAAGTACGCCAACGTTATGATGAGCCAAATTATGTAGTAGAGTTTAGCACAGTGGAAGAGGCGCAGTATTTTGTCAGTCAATCTACATTTAAATGTACAGTCAATGGTTGCTATGTGTCTGTAGCCATTCAAGAAGATAAACCGAGCATGCAGCAATTGCTTGAAAGCCTTACTGCTTATCCGTATTTAGTGCGAAATGTTGCACGTCAAACGGCATCGCTCGAAGAAATTTTTATGAAGGTGGCGAAACGAGTATGAGTGGTATGAACGTACTTCTTCAGAAGGAATTCCGAGAAGCGTGGCGTAGTAGAAAGTTTTTATGGATTCCACTTGTTTTCGCACTTTTAGGTATGAGTGAACCACTAACTAACTATTATATGATGGATATTCTAGAAGCGGTTGGCAATATGCCTGAAGGTTTTGAAATGTTGATGCCAGAATTAGTACCAGCCGATCTGTTACTTGCAACAATTAGTCAGTTTCAACTAATTGGTTTACTGGTACTGATGGCTTCTTTTGTAGGGGCTATTAGTAAGGAGCGTTCAAATGGAACAGCCACCTTATTATATGTACGACCTATTTCATTTGCTTCTTTTTTTATAAGTAAGTTTATTGTGATCAGCGCAGTTGGCTTTGTTAGTATAGTGGCGGGGTTTACAGCAAGTGTGTACTATACGATTGTGCTGTATGGAACATTTGAAGTTGATACGCTTTTGGCAAGTATCGGTACGTATTTTATATGGGTATTATTTGTCTTAGCATTAACGTTAATGATGAGCGCTGCATTTAAAACAACTGTTGCGGCAACAGCTGCATTTATTATTATTTTTATTGGTCAAATTATTGATGGGCTTGTAGGTACGTTTTGGACTATATCACCTTGGAAATTACCACTATACGGTGTTCAGCTTATTCGTGGCACGATGGAGATGCCCGATTATTGGTGGAGCCTAGTTATGACAGTTGTTCTTATATGTGTGTGTATGAGTATCGGTGTTTTTTCAATGAAGAAAAATGCATCATTGACGAAAATATAACTGGCTTTCTTGTTATTCTTCACTTCTAAAAGGGAGACGCTTTTAAAAATGAAAAATCCACGTAGACTTTTGCAGGAAGTCTAGTGGATTTTTTCTATTTAGAAAGAAAACTACTTGTGTTATTGAGCGCAGCGTCTAAATAACAGCGTGATAAGGCGTGTTAAATTGTTGATTGGGAGAGGTGTTCCTTTGAAGTAAACATTTTGACGCAATAGTTATTTTCTTAGTTTAACGCATGATTTATTGCATGAACTTTTCTTGGAATATCCATAACTTAGGAATATAATGTAGCTATAACTCAATATTTGTCAAATAACTCAAAAAATATAAACTATTGCTATGGTAGGTGATAAGATTGGTTACTACTCAAAATTCTGATCGCTTTCTAACGGCATTTAATCGAATTGACCATAGGCTAAGAGATATTATTGGTGCAAAAGATTTTATGCCATTTTACCGTTTGGTAGATCAGGCGAAGAAAAAGGATGTATTGGTACGTAAATATGAGGATGATTTACGGTCCTATGCCGATTTACGCAATGCCATTGTCCACCATCGTACATCTATGGAATATGTAATTGCAGAACCGCATGTAGATGTCGTAGAGCGCATTGAATATATGGACGCTACGCTGGCAAAACCAACACTTGTAGGACAAATGTTCCAAAAAAAGGTGCTGGTCTTTCAAGAAAATGATTCTTTAAAGCATGTATTAAAAGTGATTCGTAGTCGGAAATTCACTCAATTTCCGGTTTACAATAAAACACAATTTAAAGGTCTCGTGACGACTGTTGGTATTACTAACTGGCTTGCATCTGTCATGGGAGGCAATCATGTACCGAGGCACGTTCCTACATTGCATGATATATTATTACACGAAAAAAATAGAGTGAATTACAAATTTGTGAGTAGATACATAACGATTTATGAGGCAGAGGAAATATTTAAGCAAGGTGTGGAGAGAGGAAGACGTTTTGAAGCGTTGTTGATTACAGAGCACGGCAAAACACACCAAAAACTGATTGGTATTATTACACCATTGGATATAATGCAAGTAGAATAGGCAAGACGAAACAAGCTTAAGGGCTTGACCGTCTCGCTTTATCTTTTAGACTGACATATAAAGAGCCATTCGCTTGAACTTGTGCAAAAAAGACATCTTCGTAAGTTTGGACATTTTGTTTTTTTAATTTTTTCATAACCCAATCTTCGGTTAATTCAAGTTCGACGATATTTTCTTTTATCAGTTGTCCATCGGAAATGACTTCTGTTGGTAAATAGGTAGGCGGTGTAACATCTGCCTTTACATCTTGTTTTGTAGCGGGCTGCTCTGTAGGCTTAGCCAATACACTTAAATTACCCGTAGTCTCCAGTATGGCATATTGGACATCTTGCACGGAAAATACAGCTTGTTCACGTAACATCATCGTTAACTCATCCGTGTGTAAACGATTTTTCTTGAGTGCAGATTCTAAAATAAGCCCATTTTGAATAACAATAGTAGGCTTATCGTCAATCAGCACACGCGCCTTTTTAGACTTAATGGTAATAATGGTCATAAGATACGTTAAAACGCTCCACCAAATTAATGCAATAAGTCCCTCTAAAAAAGGTGTTTCAGACTGTGCTGCAATTTCTGAAGCAATGGATCCGAACGTAATACCTGTTGTATAGTGGAAAAATGTAAGCTGTCCTAGCTGCTTTTTGCCAAGTAATCGTGTAACAATGAGTAATGCAAAAAAGGATAGAGTTGCCCTAAGTATCATTTCAAAAACATTGGCGTGAAAAAATTCATCTACAGTCATACAACAATCAACTCCTTAAACTGCTATCGTCGAAGAATAGCTTGTGCAAAAAGAGGAATTGTATGCGACAATTAAATTAAATTAAATTAAATTAAAGAACCAAATAGATAAGGAAGTGTGGTGGTAGCATGAACAAACAAATGACGCATTCTCACAACAACCCGGTATTTCCGATTATGATTGCTATTGCCATTGCCCATCTAATCAATGATACAATGCAGGCTGTAATCCCTGCGATGTTTCCAATATTGAAGAGTGAGCTCGGTTTGACCTTTACACAAATCGGGCTTATTTCATTCGTATTAAACATGTTTGCTTCTGCCTTACAACCAGTTGTCGGCTATGTCAGTGATAAAAAACCGATGCCCTATGCTTTACCAATAGGAATGATTAGCTCGTTTATAGGTATTGCTATTCTAGCCTTTACAGCGCAGTATTGGGTGATACTTGTAGCTGTATTATTTTTAGGTTTTGGCTCAGCTATCTTTCATCCAGAAGGTTCACGCGTATCTTTTATGGCAGCAGGTTCTAAACGAGGCCTTGCACAATCAATTTATCAAGTCGGTGGAAACTCTGGACAAGCGCTAGCACCATTAATCAGTGCTTATATATTAGATATTTTTGGACAACGCGGAGCGGCATTCGTCTTAATCGCAACAACTTTTGGGATTCTTTTATTGAGTAAAATTGCTAAATGGTATAAGAAGCAATTGGAGCAAGAACGGTTAGCAAAGAAAAAACGTACATTGGTATCATCTTTACCACCATTAACAAAGAAACAGGTGGGAATTGCTTTAACATTATTATTTACTATTATTTTTGCAAGATCATTTTATACAACAAATATAACAAGTTTTTATGTTTTCTATTTAATGGATCATTATGATGTAAGTCTACGTCTTGGACAAATATTAATATTTACTTTTATGGCTTTTGGCGTTGTTGGTACTTTTTTTGGGGGTTCATTATCAGATCGTATTGGACGAAAAAATGTTATTTTACTTTCAGTTGTCGTGCCGATGCCATTCTGTTTAGCTTTGCCTTATGTACCGCTATGGACTGCAACAATATTTTTAGTCATTATCGGAACATTAATTATGATTAGCTTCTCTGTAACGGTTGTCTATGCGCAAGAGCTCGTACCAACTAAAATTGGTACAATGGCTGGGCTAACAACTGGCTTTGCATTTGGTATGGGAGCAATTGGTGCTATTGTTATTGGTGTTTTAATGGATCATAAAGGTATTGATTTTACAATGCTAGTCGTTTCCTTATTACCATTGTTATTACTAGTGGCATTTTTCTTGCCTAAAGATACACCGGCTTCGGCTTTATAAAGGTTGGGCAAAAGAGAAGAAGAGGCTGGGACATAACTAAAAAAATTTAAAGAACAGAGGAAAGGTGTTCATAAATTTTTGCTATATGGAGAACTTATCTTTTCTTGCTTTTGCAATAAATAAAAAATTAGAAGTGTTCACTAGTTGTTGGTAGCGGAAGCGGTGACTCCTGCTCAGAACAGCGCACAATGTAAGACGTAACAGACCGCGCGTTAGCGAGGGTTGCGGCTTACTGTGCTGAGCGGAAAGCACCGCCGTAGCGGACAACAACGGCGTAGCAAAAAAGTGTTAGATTGACTGCCATCAATCTAACACCTTTTCTCTTTTGTCCCAACCTCTTTTTTGCTATGCCGTTGTTGGCGGTTAAAATTTTTAGTTTGTCTTAATTACACAGGGAATATTTTTGCCCCTGCAATATTTAAATAACAGGCAACTATTGACGTAACGGAGAAGTAAACTCTTGTGGCAATTTTTCTTTATCTGTTACTAGACCTTCAGAAATATGGATTTCATGCATTTTATCATTGTACGTGAATTTAAAAATCCCATTGTCAAAATCAGTGCCAATTTCTTTAAAGAAAATACCTTCAATTGAAACATATTTAGGACAGGTAAAGGCTACTTTGAAATTGTCCTGTTCTTTAATCAAATAAGCACGTACCCCTTTTTCATATGTATCATAGGCATCATCTTCAGTTGGTCGTTGGACAGCGACAATGTGAAAGTCTACAAAAGGAACTTCCTTTAACAGAACGTTTAGGAAAGAGCCCTTTGTAATTTCCTCCCAACGACTTTGTGCACTTTGACCTACGATAATTTGTGAAATACCGTAATTTTTAGCCACTTCAGCAATAACCTTTTGAATTGGGCGTTTTTCATTATCTACTAAAATAAATTTTTCAACATCAAGTTCTTCAGATAGGTTTTTCCACTGTTCAATATAACCAGATTTCTCTGCATCAAATGCATCGAGAGGTTGTGAATCGACTGAAAGAATATAAAGTGGGCAATCGAGCATCGTAGCCATTTTATGACCGCGACGAATTAAGCGTTCCCCGTTAAGCCCATAATAGACACATACTAAAATACTTTCGTCCAATCTCCCTTTTACATGCTTCATTTAAAATATACACCTCTTTATCCTATTGTTATTTTGTTATTTGTACTGTGTAATATGAAAAAATTATCCTAAAACAGCTAAAATCAATGCTGTTACAGTGCATTATGCTTATTTATATTGTATACTTAAAAATGAATAAAAGTTAATGACGGTATACAGAAAACACTTAAGGAATTTGGTTAATGTCCGTGTTCTAAGGCTTCTTTGTTTATGCATGGCGTGCGTTTAAATAAATAGCTTCCATATGCCACATTATTATGCAGTGAGTTAAATGGATAGTCAAGTATTGATGCATTGAGACGCTTTTCAGTAGATAAATGTCTCATACGCTCAGCCATGGCGTATAGAAATACCAAAATGTAAAAGAATTCTGATATATTTGTTCATCTTTTTACGTATAAAATCTACCTTACTTCAAAGAATGGTAGATATAACACGCTTTTGATTTATCGGTAGGTTTTTCGATGCTTGCTGTGTAAATAAAAGCACAAAGGCGAGTATCAAAAATTTTTGTAGAAAGTTATGCTAATACAATATTCATGCTCTAACTGACTTGTATTATGCAGTGCTTATGAAACATACAAAATTGAAGATGCTAATTCGCTGGACGAATTTGATTGTAGGAGGTTTTCATTTGGCCACAGTTCTCTTTGCGATACTTTTACCATTTGTTTGTGCTGCGCTGATTCCCTTGCTTTACAGGCGACTAAGGCGAATGGCACATTTAGGCTGGTTTGTTTTATCCGTTCCAATCATATTGTTTATTTTACTCGCACGGTACATTCCTCAAATTGCCGAGGGTAAAACATTTATTGATACATATGAGTGGATTCCCTCTTTTAATATAAACTTCACGACATACCTCGATGGACTCAGTATCATTTTTGGATTGCTGATTACAGGTGTAGGTAGTTTAGTTATTTTATATTCAATTTTTTATTTATCAACGAAAGAATCTCTTCATCATTTTTACTGCTACTTATTACTATTCATGGGCGCTATGCTCGGCGTCGTCTTTTCAGATAATTTAATGGTGCTATATACGTTTTGGGAATTAACAAGCGTCTCATCATTTTTGTTAATCGCCTTCTGGCATCATCGTAAAGCTTCACGTGCTGGTGCACGAAAAGCCATGACGATCACAGTCTTCGGTGGTCTTTCCATGCTCGCAGGTTTTCTAATGTTATATGTAGCATCTGGGACATTTAGTATCCGTGACATTGTGTCTAACGTTGAGATGATACGCGAGCACACATTGTTTGTTCCTGCGCTATTGTTAATTTTAATAGGTGCTTTTACTAAATCAGCTCAATTTCCATTTCATATTTGGTTGCCTGATGCGATGGAGGCGCCAACTCCAGTTAGTGCCTACCTCCACTCAGCTACGATGGTGAAGGCTGGAATTTATATAGTTGCGCGTTTCTCTCCAGTATTTGGTGGTGAGCCAGTTTGGTTTTGGTTAGTAAGTGGAATTGGCCTTGTAACATTATTTTGGGGCTCGTTCAATGCTGTACGTCAAACAGACTTAAAGGCTTTACTTGCCTTTTCAACTGTCAGCCAGCTTGGGTTGATTATGAGTTTATTTGGCTTGGGCTCTGTGGGTCACTATTTTGGCTATGCAGAAAGTTCCATTATATACACACAGGCAAGCTTTGCGGCATTGTTCCATCTTATTAATCACTCCACGTTTAAAGGGGCGTTATTTATGATGGTCGGTATTGTCGATCATGAAGTTGGTACACGCGATATTCGACGCCTTGGTGGTTTAATGGCTTTGATGCCTGTGACATTTACGATTGCAGTAATAGGTGGTTTTTCGATGGCGGGATTACCACCGTTTAATGGCTTCTTAAGTAAGGAAATGTTCTTTGCCGCGGTTTTGGCTATTCGTGAGGTTGAGGTCTTTTCCATCGATACGTGGGGCATACTGTTCCCCGTTGTAGCATGGGTTGCAAGTATTTTTACGTTTGTATACAGCATGATTTTAATTGGCCATACTTTCTTTGGGAAGCTACAGCCGAATAAGTTGGACAAAAAACCACACGAGGCACCAATTGGGATGCTAATTTCGCCAGTAATACTTTGTTTATTAGCAGTGACTATTTTCTTTTTTCCAAATGTTCTCGGACATTATATCTTACAGCCTGCGATGGCTAGTATATATCCAACTTTTCCAACGGTTAGTGAGTTAACACCACATATTTCTGCATGGCATGGTGTGAATACAGAATTATTAATGACCTTTGGTGTAATCATTATTGGCTTTATATTATTTAAAACATTAAAAAGCTGGAAGCCACTATTCCGAGTCTTTTCGCAAAATTATACATTTAATAGCTATTATAATCATCTTATTAATTTTAGTGAAAAAGGTTCAATGAAGCTTACGAACCGCTATATGTCTGGCAATTTAACTCATTACTTTGTCTATATCTATGTATTTTTTGTTGCGCTGATTGCAGGATACTTTATTTGGTCTGATGCCATGGTATTTGAATTTACTAAGGATTCACCTGTTGAATCTTATGAGTTAGTTTTAGTGTTTGTCATGATGTTTGCTGCAATCTGGATGATATTTGCCAAAGGGCGAATTACAGCAATGCTTTTAAATGGAGTTCTCGGTTATTCGATTGCCTTCTTCTTCGTTATATTTCGAGCACCTGATTTAGCGCTGACACAACTAGTTGTTGAGTCCGTGACAACAGCATTATTCCTGCTATGTTTTAAATATTTACCGGATTTAATGCCTGAAAACTCACGCAAGAGAGTGAAGTGGTCAAATGCTATTATTGCTATTTTTGCAGGGGCTACGGTGACATTAGTCGGCTTGGCGGTTGTACATTATGACCGTTTTGAAACGGTAGCACTGTATTTTAATGATGCTTATGATTTAGCAGGTGGTTCAAACATCGTTAACACCATTTTAGGAGATTTTCGTGCATTTGATACGATGTTAGAGGTTGTCGTTCTTTTAATAGCTGGCTTAGGCGTGTACACGTTAACAAAACTAAAGCCGCGAAAAGAGGAGGCAGACCATGAAAATTAATGATGTTATTTTACGTACGATTACAAAGGCTATCGTATTTATAATTTTAACGCTTGGTGTGTATTTATTTTTTGCAGGCCACCACGCTCCTGGTGGGGGCTTTATCGGCGGTCTTGTGCTTGCTTCTGCAATAGTGCTACTGTATTTAGCTTATGACATTGAAACAGTTCATAAAGGAATGCCATTTGATTTCAAAAAGGTTGCTGCACTGGGCGTATTACTCGCGACAGGGACAGCCATCGGTTCGCTTTTCTTTGATGTGCCATTTTTAACGCAGACGTATGAATATGTTAATGTACCGATTTTCGGGAAAATGGGCTTCTCGACCGTTACTATTTTTGAGGCTGGCGTCGCGCTAACTGTCGTTGGCGTTGTTGTAACTATTATTTTAAGTATAAGTGAGGATGAATAGCCAATGGAGTCTTTAATACTATTATTAATTGGTGTATTAGTTGCTGTGGCGACGTACCTTATCCTCTCTAAACAATTATTACGTGTCATTTTAGGGACAGCAGTCCTTTCACATGCTGCACATTTACTGATTTTAACGATGGGTGGCCTTAAAAAAGGGGATGTGCCACTGATTGGGGAATCAGCAGGTCCTTATACAGATGCACTTCCACAAGCATTGATTTTAACAGCTATCGTCATTAGCTTTGCTGTGACAGCATTTGTGCTCGTTCTCGGCTATCGTGCTTATAAAACAAATGGCACTGGGGAATTTGATGAATTGAGAGGTACGCCTGATGAGTAATATAATCGTTTTACCATTAATCGTGCCGGTGATAACGGCTATTTTACTTGTGTTTTTAAGACAAAATATAATGATTCAACGTATTTTGAGTTTGTGTACTTTGGGCTTCGTTATATTCATTAGCGTTGTCCTTTTGCTAGAAGTTCAACAGCAAGGTGTAATGCGCATTGATTTTAGTGGCTGGCTACCACCATTCGGCATCCTATTTGTTGCAGACTCTTTTGCAGTATTACTTGTTTTAGTAGCGAATATTGTCGCAGCAATTTGTATAGTTTACGCTTTTTTTACAATTGGGGAACACTATGAAAAAATGTATTTCTATCCTTTTGTGCTCTTGATGGTAGCAGGTGTAAATGGTTCGTTTTTAACAGGAGATATTTTTAATCTGTTTGTATGCTTCGAAGTGATGCTGCTTGCCTCTTATGCTCTTATTAGCTTAGGTGGAGGGAAAGTTCAGCTACGAGAGGCTTTAAAATATGTACTTATTAATATTGTTGCATCATGGATTTTTTTAGTAGCATTAGCATTTTTATATGGAACTATCGGAACATTAAATATGGCTCATATTTCATTGCGGGTTACAGAAGCTGGAGCTGATCCACTTATTACTACAGTTGGACTTGTGTTTCTAATTGTTTTTAGCCTGAAAGCAGGATTACTTCTATTCTTTTGGTTGCCAGGTTCTTATAGTGTACCTCCAACTGCTATAGCTGCGCTTTTCGCTGCACTTTTAACTAAAGTCGGAATTTATGCCCTTGTTCGTACATTTACATTACTATTTACAACGAATACTGAGGTAACCCATACAATTCTCGGTATTATGGCTGGGCTAACAATACTTGCTGGTTGTATGGGTGCCCTTGCTGGAAGAGATGTGAGGACAATCGCTTCATATAATGTCCTAATTGGTGTTGGCTTTATTGTTGCTGGACTAGCTATCGGAACAGAGTCAGCACTGCAAGGTGTAACGTATTATTTAATGCATGATATGGTCGTCAAGGCGATGTTGTTTTTAGCGGTAGGGATGATGATATATGTAACAGGTGAAACACTTATTGATAATATGAGTGGACTTATTCGAAATTATCCCTTTTTTGGATGGCTGTTCTTTATTATGATGTGTTCAATTGCAGGAATTCCACCTTTAAGTGGATTTTTAGGCAAGGTTTTAATAGGACAAGGCGCGATTGAGGGAGGAAATTTTGTACTACTAGGGCTAGGATTTCTCTCTAGCTTAATTGTCCTCTATTCGTTACTGCGCATTTTTCTATCGTCCTTTTTTGGCGAAACGATCCTCAGTATTGAAGATGAAAAACCACTTCCAAAGCGAATCGTATTGCCTTTAACATTACTTTCTGTTTGCACAATTGCTTTAGGTATCGGAGCCGAGTCGATGGCGCCTTATGTGAAGGATGCGGCAGAAACGCTTCATACACCTTCTATTTATATTGATGCAGTGTTAAATGGAGAAAAATGGCAAGGTGAGGTGAATAAGTAATGGCTATGCAGTTTATATTAAATTTATTTATCGCTACCTTATGGTTATTGCTACAGGACGAAATCACGCCACAGTTTTCCACCTTTTTAATGGGTTTTGTCGTCGGTATTGGGATTTTGTATGCGATGCATCGGTTTTATGGAACGCAATTTTATTTGCGCCGCGTTTTCTCTATTATTAAACTACTATGGCTATTTAATTGGGAGCTATTACTTTCAAGCTATAATGTGCTAAAACAAATCACAACCCCAAAGTTAAATATTACGCCAGGCATCTTTACGTATAAAACAAAGCTGAACGGAGATTGGGAAATTACAGCTCTTGCACTCTTGCTAACGCTCACACCTGGTTCAGTAGTGATGGAGGTCTCGGAGGAGGGAGATATGTTCTATATCCATGCTATGGATATAGAACAATCTAAAGATGCCGTTATTCGCTCCATCGGAAAATTTGAAGAAGCAATTATGGAGGTGACACGCTAATGGTTGAAAAAATTTTACTTTTAGCACTAGCGTTATTTAGTGTGTCAATTGCATTGTCCCTATATCGTGTCATTAAAGGCCCATCCATGCCCGATCGAGCGATAGCGCTTGATACAATAGGTATTAATCTTCTTTCGGCCATTGCTATCGTTTCGATTGTCTTAAAAACAAAAGCGTATTTAGAGGCGATTTTAATTTTAGGTATATTGGCGTTTATCGGTACAATTGCTTTTACAAAATATATTGAAAGAGGTGTGATTGTTGAACGTAAATCAAATGATTGAGTGGACGGCAATCATCCTGATACTTGTCGGTTCTATTGTAAGTGTTATTAGTGCGTTTGGTATGATTCGTTTGCCAGATGTCTACACGCGCTCACATGCTGCAACAAAAAGTTCAACGTTATCTGTACTAACCTGTTTGTTAGGCGCATTTATTTATTTTTGGATACATGACGGGTATGTGAGTGTGCGATTAATATTAGGTATTCTCTTTGTGTTTGTCACAGCACCAGTAGCAGGGCATTTAATATGTCGTGCCGCATATCGATCTCGTGTACCGTTAGCAGAAGGTTCTGGTGAAGATGAATTAAAATCAAAGCTATTTCCAGAAAAAGAATAGTAACAGCACTAAAAATTTGATATCGTTTGCAAGGCGAGGTATAGGGCGTTTAAAACGTCGTTACCTTGCTTTTTTATTTGGCCAGCTACATTGCTTTATGACTTATAAAAGGATGTTTATATAAAGGAAATATAGGGTATTTACTTAACGACAGGAATAAAAATTTAGAAGAAGGAAAATAGTATAGTATCACCTATAAAGGAGCATTTTAAAAATATATTAACCGAAAAATAAAAAAACATTGATTTGTTAGAAAATTCTGTGTAAAATATTTTGCTAAAAAATTTCATGTATAGCTTGAAAATTATTTTGAAAGAGTATATCTTAATTAGCAGATAGATTTTTTATTCTGCTATATGAATAAATATCCAATCGACTATTTTCGAGACATTCCTGTCTCATAGACAATAAAAAAACATCAAAAGGAGATATAAAAGATGAAGAACAAATTTTTCATGCTTATGCTTGTTCTAGTAATTGGTTTACTGGCAGCATGTGGCACTAAAGAAGATAAAGCAACAAATACAAGCTCAGATACAGAAAATAAACAAGTATTAAAAGTAGGTACATCAGCAGACTATGCACCATTTGAATATGTAGACGCTGCTAAAGGTGAAGAAATCATTGGATTCGATATTGATTTAATTAAATTAGTTGGTGAAAAATTAGGTGTAGAAATGCAAGTTCAAGATATGGACTTTAACAGCCTTGTGCCAGCTTTACAAGCAGGTAAAGTAGATGTTGTTATTTCTGGTATGACACCAAATGAAGAGCGAGAAAAAGTAGTAGATTTCTCAGATAAATACAATGAAACAGAACAAGTTATCGTCGTTAAAAAAGATAGTGGAATTAAAAAAGAAGCGGACTTAGCTGGTAAAAAAATCGGTGTTCAAACAGCTTCTATTCAAGAAAATTTAGGTAATGCCATTGCTAAAAAAGTAGATGTATCAGTTGAAGGACGCACACGTATTCCTGAAATCATCCAAGATATGATGTCTAAACGCTTGGATGCAGCCATTCTAGAAGGTGGCGTAGCGAAAGGTTATCTGAAAACAAACGATAAACTAGCGGCATTCCCAGTAGAAGAACAACCAGAAGATTTCAAAGCAATCGCTGTTCAAAAAGGTAGCGATTTAAAAGATAAAATTAACAAGGCATTAAAAGAATTAGCAGATGAAGGAAAAATTCAACAGCTTGAAGAAAAATGGTTAGAAAAAGCTGAATAATAGTATTGATATGCGATAGCCCTATTTAGGGCTATCGCTTGTCCATTTCACTAAAAGGAAACGAGAAAGGAGGGTACGCTGTGAATTTAGATTTCTCAGCAATCATTCCCTCTATTCCTTATATTTTAAAAGGAATAGGTGTTACACTTCAAATAGCAATCGGTGCTTCTCTCATTGGGTTTATCGTTGGTATATTATTAGCATTATGTAAAATTGGGAAAGTAAAAATGCTACGCTGGCTAGCGGACTTTTACACGTCAATTTTCCGCGGGACGCCACTTGTATTACAATTATTAATTATTTACTATGCTGTTCCACAGCTACTAGATATTCAAATTCAGCCAATTCCAACTGCAATTATTGCGTTTGGCTTAAACTCTGGAGCTTATATTTCAGAAATTATTCGTGCGGGTATTAATGCCGTTGATAAAGGTCAAATGGAGGCAGCTCAAGCACTAGGCATCCCATATTCAAAAATGATGAAGGATATTATTATTCCACAAGCTGTGAAAAATATTTTACCTTCTTTAGTAAATGAATTTATTACATTAAACAAAGAAACAGCAGTTGTAACAGTAATAAGTGCTCTTGATATTATGCGCCGTGCCTATATTGTTGGGGGTTCAACTTATCGATATCTTGAACCTTTATTATTTGCAGGGGTAATCTACTATATTATGACGCTTGTCTTAACGTTCCTTGGTAAACGAATCGAGAAAGGAATGAGAAAAAGTGATTAAAATTGAAGATTTACACAAATCATATGGGCAAAATGAAGTGTTGAAAGGTATTTCAACTGAAATAAAAGAAAAAGAAGTAATTGCTATTATTGGGCCTTCCGGTTCTGGTAAATCTACATTCCTACGCTGCTTAAATTTACTAGAAGAACCGACGAGTGGGAAGATAACAATTGCTGGCGATGTCCTGACAGATAAAGGGACAAATATTATGAAAATACGCGAAGAGGTAGGTATGGTATTTCAACATTTTCACCTTTTCCCACATAAAACTGTATTGGAAAACTTAACGTATGCACCTATCAATGTAAAGGGAATGGATAAGACAACAGCTATTAAAGCGGCTGAAGATTTACTAACAAAAGTAGGTCTTTTTGAAAAACGCAATGAGTATCCAAGTCGCCTTTCAGGTGGACAAAAGCAACGTGTGGCAATTGCCAGAGCACTTGCAATGGACCCAAAAGTGATACTGTTTGATGAGCCAACATCTGCACTTGACCCAGAAATGGTTAAAGAAGTTTTAGCAGTTATGAAAAACTTAGCTGATTCAGGGATGACAATGCTAATTGTTACGCATGAAATGGGCTTTGCTCGCGAAGTAGCGGATCGCATTTTATTCCTTGATGGTGGAAAGCTAATAGAGGATGCACCTCCAGAAGAATTTTTCACATCTCCTTCTACACAACGTGCAAAAGACTTTTTAGAAAAAGTGTTATAAATAGTGAAGCGCATTTAGCTCTTTTAAAGAAGAGAACTAAATGCGCTTTTGAGATTGTACGCTCGTAATAAGGATGGTGCAAAGTCAATCTATGAGAGAGAAGTGTAAATTTAAAAGTAGTGTGGATTTTGGATATAATGCCATATGCTAAAGAGTAAAGACCATAGTACTTTTGTGCATTTTATATAATTAAAGTGCATATACTTACAATCACTCTGATTTTTGCTTATAATAGAGAAGTCAGAGTTTTATTCTGAAAAAAGTAGCCGCAAAGTGAGCGATTGCGATTGAAAAAATTATTATATGGTATCTTTTTTATTCTTTTTATAGTCATTTTTTTGTACGTAAACAATCACTGGCTAGTCGTTAGTAAACATGTATTCGAATCAGAAAAGGTGCCTGCCAATTTTGATGGGCTACGCATTGTACAAGTATCGGATTTACATGATGCCCTCTTTGGTAACAATCAGCAAAAACTGATTGCTAAGGTTAAGGATACAAACCCTGACTATATTTTTATCACAGGTGATGTGATTGATAGCAATCGTTACGATTTAAAACAAAGTCTACAGGCAGTTAAAGGACTAGTTGAATTAGCGGATGTATATTATGTACTAGGAAACCATGAAGTGGCGTCGAATAAGGTTAGCGAAATTTATGAGGCGCTCTCATCGTTAGGTGTACATGTGATGGCTAATGAATCGACCGTGCTAGAGCGCGACGGGGAGCGCTTGGCGATTATTGGTATTGAAGATCCGTTAATGGGTAGATCGACAGAAGAAATGCTAGAGTTGGCGACAGCGTATGTTCCAGAAGAAATGCTTAAGTTATTGCTGGCGCATCGACCAGAAGTGTTTAGTACGTATGTAAATCAAGGAATAGATTTGGTATTTTCAGGACATGCACATGGTGGGCAAGTACGGATTCCTGGCATGGGAGGACTGGTGGCACCAGGACAGGGGCTGTTTCCTAAGTTCACTGCTGGTTTTTACGAGGAAGAACGCACCAAAATGGTCGTTAGCCGAGGTCTAGGAAATAGTAGTGTACCATATCGAATTTTTAATTTACCTGAAATTATTGTCATGGATTTAAAGAAAAAATAAGCACTAGGTGACAGGCACTCAAAGCAAGCCTACAACAAAAATCAACAACAATAGTTAAGCACTGCGTTTTAGTTACGCAGTGCTTTCTAATTGTTTACGTTCGATACGTTTAACAAGATGAATACTAATTTCGTATAAAATAATCATCGGTATTAATACAAGTAATTGACTAATGAAATCAGGTGGTGTAATAACTGCAGAGCCAACACCCATTGCGATATAGGACCAGCCTCGTATTTTTTTCATGGATTCGGCAGTTAGTAAACCAATGGACGATAAAAAGAGTGCAACGATCGGTAACTCAAATAATAAGCCGAGTGGTACAGTCGTCATAATTAAAAAATGCATGTATTCACTAGCTGATACCATTACATCAAAATTAGCAGCACCTAAGCTTACTAAAAATGAATAGCTAAGTGGGTTTACAACAAAATAGCCGAATGCAATACCTAATAGAAAGAGCACAAACATTACAGGTGCATAGAGCCCGAGAAAACGGCTTTCCTCTTCCTTTAAGCCAGGTTTTACAAAGCTCCAAAGAAAGTGAACGAGAAAGGGCATCGATAGTCCAAAGGCTAGAGTAGTTGAAATGGTCATATAAAACTTAACGACCTCTAATGGCCCTAATATAATAAGGGAATGGCCACGGGTTACATAAGGAAACCAAATATTAATGGTAGAAAATGCGACAACAAAAAATAATAGAAAGACAACAAGCCCTTTAATGATTTGTTTACGCAGTTCTGTAATATGCTCGAGCAGAGAGTTTACAGGGAAAATTGGTTTATCTTCGACAATTGTCTGCTCATCGTCAATACTGGCAATTTCAACAAAAGCCTCCTGTATTGATGGAGGCTCCTTTTGCTTTTTATCGAGCGGACTTAAATAGTTTTTTTCTTCATAAGGATCCATAGGAAACCTCCTACGAAACATCAGATTTTTTTTCTATTTTTTTCGCAGGCTCATCGTCGTCATCCATTAATCCTTTTGTTGACTTTTTGAACTCTGCAAATGTTTTACCGACTGCACCACCGATTTCTGGTAATTTTTTTGGACCGAAAACGATAAGTACAATGACCAAAATGATAATTAACCCAGGAATACCGATTGCACCAAGACCTCCCATCGCTTCATCCTCCTCTCCAATATTTTCATAGTATAGATAGCTGCCCTACACTAAAGAACCACCTGATTTGCTATATTTCACAATACCTTCTGCACAGCGATAAGCTAGTGCGCCGAGGGTACCGGTTGGATTATAGCCACTATTATGAGCAAAGCTTCCAGCACTTATAGCGAAAAGGTTTTCTACATCCCAATGTTGTAAATAGTTATTCACAACGCCCTTATCAGGTGTTGAGCTCATAACTGTCCCACCTGTATTGTGTGTCGTTTGATAAGGGACAATGTTGTAGTCTGTAATTTCTGCATTAGGTACAATCGTTTTGGCACCCATTTCTTTCATAATGTCAGCAGCGCGAGCTGAAATAAATTTATGAAGTGCCCGATCTTGATCAGTAAAGTTGTAGGTTAATTGTATGAGTGGTAAACCATACGCATCTTTGTAATTGGAATCAAGAGACAGATAATTTTCTTTATGTGGCATAGAGGCCCCTTGCGCACCAATACCAAACGAACGTGTGTAGTAATGAATAGACTGCTTTTTAAATTCTGGTCCCCATGTTGGCGTATCAGGAGGGGTTGGATTTGAACTAATAGGACGTGCACCTGTTTGAGTAAGCGCTATATTGCCACCGTGGATAAAATCTAATTCACTATGGTCAAAGTTATCCCCATTGTAATCATCTATGCTCATACCAAGAGACCCTGCACCCATGAACGTATTGTATTGTTCATCGAAGAATCCGCTAGCACCAGGTAATATTTGATAACAATAGTTGCGACCTAATGTTCCTTTACCTGTTGTTGGATCATATGGTTGACCAATATTAGAAACCATTAACAGTTTAGCGTTGTTAAAGACATAGCTTGTTAATACGACAATATTCGCAGGTTGAATAAACTCCTCACCAGATACCGTGTCGATATATCTTACGCCGGTTGCCTTGTTACCCTGTTTTAAAATTTCTACAACGTTAGAGTTAAAGCGCAAATCGAAATTTCCTGTTTTTAAAGCAGTAGGTACTACGGTAATTTCCGCAGAAGATTTTGCCCCATATTCACAACCGAAACGTTCACAGAAGCCACAGTATTGACAAGCATTAATTGTTTCACCATCAGGATTTTTATAGACTTCTGAAATGTTGGCGGAAGGAACCATATAAGGTGATAATTTTAGATTTTTCGTTGCTTTCTCAAATTGTTGTAGCATAGGCGTCATTTTCATAGGAGGTGTTGGATAGGCACTTGAGCGTTTACCCGCAAACGGATTTTTATCATCCCCAGAAATGCCGAGTGTTTTTTCAAATTTATCAAAATAGGGCTCTAATTGATCGTAGTTTAGTGCCCAATCCTGCAATAGATAGTCAGGCCCTAATTTATTTGCCCCATAACGCTCATCTGTCATTGTTTTAATCTGAAAGTCATACGGTAAAAAGCGGAATGTCATACCATTCCAGTGCGTTCCGGACCCACCAAGCCCCTCACCTAATAAAAAGGAACCGAGTTGACGCATCGGTAAAGCTTGCATCTTTCGACTATTACGAAAAGTAACCGTTTCCTTTGAAAGATTTTGCATTAAATCATAGCGAATTGCGTAGCGGTATTCATCATGAATACTTAAAAAATCCTCGGTGCCACGTTTCTGACCACGTTCTAAACCAACTACCTTTAATCCAGCTTTCGAGCACTCAGCGGCGACAATGCCACCTGTCCACCCAACACCTACTGTTACAACGTCTACACTTGGTAATGTTGTTGCCATCTATAAAACCCCCCTTAGATTAGTGATTACCTAATTGATTTGGTTCAATTTTTTGGAACTTAGGATCTTCAATCATGGTGATATAAGCCATTTGATGACCAGGGAAGCCTTTCATACGCCAACCTTCCATGTTTCGGTTGCCCCCGTATAAAGGATCTGAATACGCTCCTTCTAAAGTAGCGGCACGTAATAGCGTAAAAAAGAATGCGGAAGTTACGCCACTCATTTGTATGTCACCTTTTTGAAAAGCTGTTAAAATTTCATCCATTTGCTTGCCCTCTAAATCATTAAAGCCTTTTTTGAATCGACTTTGAGCTTCCGTTTCCATTTTGGCAATGCCTTGTTTGAAAATTTCAGCGCGTGTTAAGCGACTTTGATAGCCCTGTGTGGGGGAACCCTCACCAAAAGGACCCTTCATATATTCTTTTGAATTACTGCCATATTGTCCGGCTAACTGATGATCTATAAAGTAAGGAACATCTAAATCAATCGCACCAGGTCCTAAATCATCCTTGGGAAAAATACGTTCAGTAGCATTCGATAAAATTTTAAAATCGCGCTCGTTCATGAAAAACATTTTTGCTTTAGGTGAACCAGCAGCTTCATTTGTCGTCCCATTACCATGCTCTAATGTAGAAGTGCCTTTACCGTTGATGTTATAGCCAACAAGACCACCTATTAATCCACCACCGACTAATGTACCAGCTGCAATACCTGTTGTTTTTAAAAAATCACGACGTGAGACATTATTATCTGCACTCATAAAAAATCCACCCCTCCAAAAGTAAACAGATTGTGTTCTATGTTTTATAATCAGCAAAAAAAGCAAATTATAATCAAATTACCATGGAAAAAGTTTTATTTTTATCCATTTAAAAATCTATTTAATAACGATTTAGGAAGTGTGTGGATAATATGTATTAGACTATAAGCACTATGCTTATGATGATAAATACAATTTTAGACAATTTTTATTCTTATTGGAAAACTTTTATTGACTTCTAGTTTTAGTGACCTTACTCTTGAAGAAGAAGGGCAAAAAATTACAAAAATTAAAATGATAATGAAAAATAAATTTGGAGAAATGAGCAAAGCGAATATGTGGATTAAAGGTATTGGTGGTAAATTAGTTATAGTAATTATCGCTTTAGTATTTGTTACATGTGGTACCCTTGGTTTTTCTACATGGTTGAATAGTACAAAAGCAGTTGAAGAACAGGTTGAATCGAATTTGATAGCGAGAGCAGCAGATGTATCAAAATACATAGAGGAGCATTTTCAGCTAGCTTTAGTGGAAGTAGAGGCTATTGCGGAACAAGCAGTTATCCGTGGTATGGCGTTTGAGGAGCAAAAAACTTATTTAACAAAGCGTATGGATGATAGTAAAAATTATTTAGGCTTTGGCATTATCACATCTGACGGGGTAGCCCATTATTTAGATAATACAACAGCAGATTTAGGTGATCGTGATTATGTAAAGGAAGGATTTACAGGCAAGACAGTAATGTCAGAAATCACGATTAGCCGTGTCACGGGTGAACCAGTTATTTTAATCGTAGCTCCAATCGATACTGTGACTGGAGAAAAAGCATTATTGTTAGCACGTATAGATGGTTATTATTTATCTAACATTGTTGAAGACATTCAAGTTGGAGAAAATGGTTATGCCCTTATGTTAGATGCAAAAGGTACCGTTATTGGACATAAAAATCATGCTCTTGTTAAAGAGCAGGTGAATGCAATTTCTGCCGCAGAAGAATCTGGCGAAATAACTGGTGAATCGTTAGCAGCAAAGGAAATGATACGTAATACAAATGGCTATTTCTCTTTTGATACGAAGGACCACGGTACGAGTTTAATGGGATATCATACGTTAGATAATGGTTGGAAAATGGGGGTCATCGCACTAGAGGATGAAATGCTAGCGGGGCTTTCTCAATTGAAGACCAACTTTATTGTAATGACGATTATTGTCTCTATCTTGGGATTGTTGATTTCGTTTGCGATATCGAGATCTGTAAGTAAACCGCTTCGCCACGTACTTCGTATTAGTGAAGGATTATCTGAGGGAGATTTTACGCAAGAAATCCCCGCTAAATATTTGAAGCGTATTGATGAAATGGGGACAATGGTGCGGGCTTTAGATAAAATGGCAGATAATATGCGAGATATGATATCGCAGGCTGGTAAAGAAGCGACTGCGGTAAATGAAACCTCTTGTGAGTTAATGGGAGATGTAATTGCTGTCACTAAACAATCCGAGCAAATCGCACTTGCAATAGGTGAGGTAGATCGTGGCGCACAAAGTCAAACGGCAATGGCAGAGGAAAGTGCCACAGCGATGGAACAAATGGCACTTGGTATTCAAAACTTTGCTGAAGTTGCTTCAACGATAGCTACGAATACTGATTTTATTTCCGAGAAAATAAGTGAAAGTAACGGAGCAGTCCAGCAGTCGATTACTCGCATGGATGAAATACAACGTGGAACAGCTTTAGAGCTCGACATTATCCATAAGCTAGAACAGGAATCGAAAGAAATAGAGCTAATTTCTAAAATGATTACGGATATTTCAGACCAAACAAATCTATTAGCATTAAACGCTTCAATTGAAGCTGCACGTGCAGGAGATGCAGGTAAAGGCTTTGCGGTAGTCGCAGAGGAGGTAAGAAAACTTTCGGAGCAAACAGCTGGCTCTGCTGCCCAAATTAATATATTAATTGATAGAGTGCAGGCGCACACATTAGAGGTTGTGAAAGCAGCAGAAAATGGCGAAGAAAATGTAGCGCGAGGTCTAGTAGCAATAGAAGCAGTAGGAGAGCGCTTTGAAGAAATAGTTCAAGCTGTCGGTGAAATAGCAGGTCAAATTGAGGAAATGAATGCTTCCGCAGAACAAATGTCAGCTAATACGGAAGAGGTTTCTGCCTCTATGGAGGAAATGGCGGCAACTGCCCATGCTGCAAGTGATTATGTAGCGGAAGTAAAAAATGCTACAGCAGAGCAAATGAAAACGGTAGAGGCAATGAACAATCAAACGATAAAAATGTCGGACATGGCAAACCGTCTACATGGAGCCATCCAAAAATTTAAATTATAAAATACAAGCTAAAGCTGTCCAAAGTGATTTGGGCAGCTTATTTTTTATGGAAAGAGGGCATTCACACAATGAATTGGAGAGAAATTGGAGAGTTTCGATTGATATAATCAGTCAGGACATCTATACATTTTTAGATGTTTTAAAGTTTTTAAGGTTTACATAACAAGCATTGTCAAAAGAAAACACAATTACATTATTAGAGGAGGCTTCGTGTTGGATATTAAATTAAATACGAGAAAAATTTTAGTAACGCTCTGTTTAATGTTGGTTATTTCTATTATTCTTAGTTTCTCTACACAATTCACTTATGCGGCTTCGAACAATCAATTGCCTGTTGTTGTAGCATCTGAGAGAATCCCAAAGCAAACTATTACACTGGGACAACCGCAAAAGGTGATTGACTTAAGTAAGGTATTCTATGATGCCGATGGAGACACATTAACTTATAAGGTTATGTCAACTCCTTTTGGAATTGTTTCGACACAAGTTAACGGCGACCAACTTATTATTGAAGGGGTAGCACCTGGCAATACAAGAATAAAAGTAACTGCAGATGATGGGAAGTTAGGACGAGCTATGACCAGCTTCGAAGTGGAAGTTTTACCTCAAGCCAATACAGATCCCGTAGTAGCAGAGGCTCTTACAAATCAAACATTAGCTGTTAATAGCGCGGATAGTACTATTGATATTAGCAATGTATTTACAGATGCAGATAATGATGTTTTAACATTGAGTGCCGTATCGAATGATACAGACATAGCTACTGTTAGTTTGAATGGCACAATTTTGAGCATTTCACCCCAAAAAGTTGGTGCAGCTACGATTACTTTAACGGCTACTGATGGCAATGGGGGCACTATTTCAACAAACTTTACAGTAACAGTTACAGCAGCTTCTTCTAATCATGCGCCAATCGTAGCGAAAACGATTAAAGATCAACGAGGAAATGAAAATGGAGTTATTTGGAATATAGAACTGAACGATGTATTTACCGACGAAGATCAAGATGCCTTAACATTAAGTGTGAATTCAAGTAATGAGGCAGTTGCTGCTGTTACTTTAAATGGGACTACTCTCTCACTACAACCGAAAGCAATCGGATCAAGCACAATTACAGTAACAGCTAAAGATGGTAATGGTGGACAAGTGTCAACGACTTTTATAGTAGCAATTGAAGCACCGACATTATTTATATCTGACTTTTTGCAAGGTGGGAACGGTAGAGATGTTATCCAACTATCTAATCCTAAATTAGAAGACGCTTTTGGATATGAAATTGTACTCCATCAGTATAATCCAACAACGAGCACTCGCAATGTTGAGAGAGTAGAGATGTTTAGTTCAAATATTGCAAGTTACGTCGTAATTAATGAATTATTTTATGATTTTTTTGATCTAACAAATGCGACATATTATAATACAGAGTTCCATGTTGCAAATGGTAGTTATATTGTAGCCATCGCTTTAGAGCGCAATGGTCAAATCGTCGATTTACTAGGAGATCCAACTTCGACAACTGCTCTTTTACCGAATGATGGTGGTCTTGCACGATATAGCAGATTCCAATCAGGGTCTTCAATCTTTGAAAGCTCTGAATGGAGACAGTTACAGCCTGGTGATTATTCTACTATTAAATAAAGCGAACTAATAAGTTTATATTTTGATCAGAAATGGGTGAGTCGTATTCGATACAAAAAAAATAAAGGATCAAGCTTATTGCTCATTTTAATTGCATTGGCGCTATGCTTAGCGCCAATGTCTAACGCCTCAGCAGCACAAAATGACTTAGGTTCTTTTAATAATGCTAGTAATATAGAGGATATGAAATCCGCAATGCTGAAAGATTGGAATGTATTACACTATACAGCGGGTGCACATCAATTGTATTTAAATTTCAAATTAGCGGATCAGAATGAATTAGCCAATTGGATGATAGAGAAGCGTCCACAAGCTGGTTATAATTCAATTACTTTGTTAAGACAGACCTATTTAAATGCTCTCACAGCTCGTTCATTTTTAATAAATGTCAATAGTGCTGCTGATGCTTTTGAGTTATGGACAGTATTTGAAGAAGAAACACAGTTGGACTTGAATGACTACAATTTGTTAACTACGGAAGAACAAGATGAAGTGTGTAAACAATTGCTTCAAGTTCGACCTACTGAAGGTTTTGATAAAATAGAAATGTTACAAACTGAAATCAATACCATACTTTATCAAGTGCTGTCGAATAAAGTGCAAAACGATAAAAGTTCCTTGGCAGTGTTATATAGCGCAGGGGATTCAGCAACATCAGTCACACAAAAACTTACATTACCGACTGTAGGTATGAATGGCACAACAATTAGTTGGTCATCCAATAAGTCTGACATTATAGCGAATGATGGCAAGGTGACTCGACCGACTGCATTGCAGGGTAATCAAACAGTTATGTTAACGGCTACTATTTCAAAAGGAAATGTAACAGAATCGAAAACATTCACAATTATTGTGAAAGCTTTATCAAATTCTACAAATGCGAATTTGAAAAATTTAACGATTTCAAGCGGTACATTAAGCCCTGCCTTTAACAAAGATATAAAAACATATACAGCAAAAGTTTCTGCTGGAGTAGATAGTGTCATCATTACACCGACCGTAGAAGATAGCAAATCCACAGTTACTGTAAACGGAACATTAGCTACACAGCCTGTAAAACTAGCAATAGGTTTAAATACAATTTCTGTGATGGTAACAGCTGTTGATGGAGCATATCAGCAGTACACCATTGTAATTTCAAAGGAAGCGCCTCCTGCTACAAGTGATAGTAACAATAGCTCTGACATACCAAGCACAACGCCGACACCAGATCCGGCACCGACAGATGCAGCAATTATTATCGTCAACGGCGAAGAGATGTCACTTGGTAAGGCTATAAAATCGACAGTTAATAATCAGAAGGTGATTACACTGCTGGCGGATTCAGCGAAACTTCAAGAAAAGCTACAAACTTCAGGGAATCACGCTATCATAACGATTCCTATTAGTGACACCAATGCAGACATGATTATCGGTGAACTAGATGGTGAAATCGTGAAAACTATGGAGAATAAGCAGGCAACAATTGTCGTCCAAACACCGACAGCCTCTTATAAATTACCAGCCCAACAAATTAATATTGATGCCATCTCGCAACAATTAGGCGCAACAGTTGCTCTAAAAGATATTAAAATTCGTATAGAGCTTGCTAAAGTAACGGCAGAAGCAGCACATATAGTAGATACTACCGCAAATGAACAGAATTTCTCTTTAGTGACAAAGCCAATTGACTTTAAAGTGACTTATACATTTGGAAACACTACAGGTGAAATAAGTAAATTTAACACCTATATAGAACGTACGATTGCACTTCCAAACGATACGGATTTAAGCAAAATCACAACAGGTGTTGTCGTGAGACCGGATGGCACAACTTACCACGTGCCAACGAAAGTTGTTCAAAAAGAAGGAAAGTACTATGCAGTAATCAATAGTTTAACAAATAGTTTATATACTGTTGTATGGCATCCTGTTGCATTTAATGATGTAACAACCCATTGGGCAAAGGATAGCATTAATAATCTTGGCTCTCGCTTCATTATTGATGGCACGAGTAATGGTGTATTTGAACCAAATAAAGATATTACACGTTCGCAATTTGTTGCCATAATGGTGCGCGGCTTAGGGTTGAAGCCAAGTGAAGGTACAATCAAATATAGTGACGTTGCACAAGATGCATGGTACGCGCACTATTTAAATACAGCTACAGAATATAATTTAATTCAAGGCTATAGTAACGGCAAATTTGGACCAAATGATAAAATAACACGTCAGCAAGCGATGACGATTTTAGCCAGAGCATTGTCTCTAACGGATATCAATACAGATATCACAGAGGAAGAAGTTAATACAATTTTAGCGCCATTTAGTGACAATCAAAAAATTGCCGATGATGCAAAACGTTACATAGCCCTATCAGTGAAAACAGGCCTTGTGACAGGAAGAAGCAATCAAATAGTAGCCCCAACAGATAATATTACACGTGCAGAGGTTGCAGTAATAATCGAGCGCTTCCTAAAAACTTCAAAGTTAATTGATTAAAAAAATTAAGCCATTATACAACAAGCCTCGCAAAGCAGTTTTGCTTTGCGAGGCTTGTTACTGTATACAGATTTATTGTAGCGCATCTTGCATAGCAGTGAGCAGTTGTTCGCAAGTAATTATGCGCTCACCACCGCCTTGCACCATCTGATCGCTACCACCACCCTTACCATTAATAAATGGTAAAGCTTTTGCAGCAAGCTCTTTCATGCTAGCTTCTACTTGTGTACCACGAGCAGCAACAAATTGTAATTTATCTTCATTTTCTGAAACGAGTAGGGCAATAACATCAGCACGTTCAGCAATAATAAAACGAGCTAATTTTTGGAGCTCTTGTATCGTGCGATTATGAAAAGCAGTAGCGATAATATGTGTATCACTAGAAGCTAATGCTTTTGCCTCAAAAGCAAGCAATTCTTCTCTTGCGGCTACAAGCGCTTTTTCTGTCGTTTTTTGGCTTGCTAAAAGCTTTGTAAGTGCAGTTGCTGCTTCGGTTTCAGGCACACTTAACTGCCTTGCCACGTCCGCCAGTACGGTTTTTCGCATTGCTAGCTCTGCTAAAACTCGCCCTCCGCATACAAAGGAGACACGCACATTTCCTTTCATTTTTTCTGTCCCTAGAATTTTAATTGCGCTAACTTGTCCAGTAGATGTCGGGTGTGTACCGCCGCAGCCATTGTAGTCGAAATCAGGGATGATGACTAATCGAATATCTCCTGTGACAGCTACCTCTTTACGCAAGTTATAGTCAACAAGTTGCTGTTCGGTAATCCATTTTGTTTCTATTGGACGGTTTTCTAAAATAATATCATTTGCCCGAGCTTCAGCCGCCGCAAGCTGTTCGTTTGATAATGAATCTACAGCAATATCTATCGTAACTTGCTCACTACCGAGGTGAAAGCTTACGGTTGGTGCATCAAAAAGTTCGACAAATGCTGCTGTTAAAATATGCTGTCCAGCGTGCTGTTGCATATGATCGAATCTGCGTTTCCAGTTCAATTTGCCATGTACTTCACCAGAGAAATTGGAAGCTTCACCTTCGATATAGTGGCGAATTTCATCGTCAATTTTTTCGACATCGATTACGTTAGTATTGTTTAAAGTACCTGTATCATGTGGTTGACCACCACCTGTTGGGTAAAAGGCGGTATTAGAAAGCACAACGTACTGGCGTCCATCAGGCTCACTACCAGTATGTACAACCGTTGCTGTAAATTCTTGTTGCATAGCGTTTTGATAATATAGTAGCTCTTTCATTAAAAAGCCTCCTTTATGTAATAAGTATGTAGCTTGTCAAATGTTAACTTTTAGCTAACTTGAATTGCTGAAAAAAGCAGAAGGCTAAAAGTTTTATTTTATTGTGGCATAATTGCATGGAGGTGTATACAGGTTTTCTAGTTGACCCATGCTGAAATTGATTTATTATAGAAAAGAATAGGTAAAGATAAAGGAGTTAGTATAAATGGATATTACACAATTCTCGATGGAAGAAATTTTAGATCCGACGAATATTATTGAAGGTAAACGTTTTGAATTTATTTTAGATGTGGACATTGACGAAGAGGATGAGCTATACCATGAAGCAGGTATTGAAATTCGTGTTTTAATTGGTGAAAAAGAAGGGGCTCCATTTATTCTAAATTATTTCATTATGGAAAAGGCAAAGGGAGAGTATTTAGACTTTGCACTGGAAGAGGATGAATTAGAAGAAATTTTAACGTTCTGCAAAGAAGAAATAACAAAAGCCTAAGTATGCAAAACAGGTAGAGAAAAACAATTGTTTTTCTTTACCTGTTTTTTTGTCACGATATTTTAGAAAATGGTAGTACTGGAAACGTGCATTTGTATTTCGCTTTTTGTTAACATTGATTTATAAAGTCGCTGTCAGTGGCGGAATACGCATCTATATATGAACTAGTATGTAGAATTAGTGATAGATAAATAAGGGGGCTCGTAGGATGAAGTTCGTAATCATTGGGGGAGATGCGGCGGGGATGTCAGCCGCTATGGAGATTTATAGAAATGTACCAGGAGCAGAAATTACCTCTTTAGAGCGTGGATTTATTTATTCATATGGACAATGTGGATTACCTTATGTAGTAGATGGTCGGATTTCATCGACAAAACGCCTAATCGCGCGAGATGTGGAAACGTTCCGTGATAAATATGGGATTGATGCGCGTGTTGGACATGAGGTCGAGCGCATCGATGTGGAGAACCAGCTTGTTACGGGTACGCAATTTTCAGGCGAACCATTCGAAATTGCTTATGATAAGCTTCTGATCGCTACTGGAGCGGATCCAATAATGCCCGTTAAGAAAGGTGCGGAATTAGCTGGCATTCATAAAATTAAAACAATTCCTGGATTAGAAGATTTATTGGCCGATTTATCGCCAACTATCGAACAGGTGACCATTCTTGGTGGAGGCTATATCGGACTTGAAATGGCCGAAACGATTCATGCATGTAATAAAAAAGTTCGACTGATTCAACGAGGCAGTCAAGTTGCCAATATTTTAGATGAAGAACTAGCAAAGCATGTTCATGATGAGGCGAAAAAACAAGGTATAGAGCTTCTATTAAATACGCATGTTGAAGGCTTTGAAGGCTCTTCGCGAGTTGAACGAATCATTACAAATAATGGCGTGTTAGAGACGGATTTAGTAATTGTCGCTGCTGGCATAAAACCAAACACACAATTTTTAGATGGGACAAACATTGCACTAGCTAAAAATGGAGCCATCGTTGTGAATCGCCATTTAGAGACGTCGGTTGAGAATATTTATGCGGCTGGAGATTGTGCAACCCATTTTCATATTGTAAAGGAACGCTTAGATTATATACCTCTTGGAACGACAGCAAATAAGCAGGGGCGCTTAGCTGGGCTTAATATGTCTGGAAAGTTTGCACCGTTTCGGGGCATTGTCGGCACTTCTATAATGAAATTTTTTGATTTGACAATCGCTACTACAGGCATCAATGAAAATACGGCCAAAAAGCTTGGGTTCGATTACGAAGCATATAAATTTTCAGCACGTCATATTGCAGGTTACTACCCAGGCGCACAACGGATGTATATTAAAATCGTTGTCCAAAAGAGAGATCAGCAACTGTTAGGTGCACAAATCGTTGGACCTGCTGGTGTAGATAAACGCATTGATGTTTTTGCTACCGCTTTATACAATAAAATGACATTACCGGACTTACTCGATTTAGATTTAGCGTATGCACCACCTTTCAATGGGGTATGGGATCCATTACAGCAAGCTGCAAGAATGAATGGACGGATATAGTAAATAGTTAGCGATGAAAGTGTGAATACCCGCGAAGTAGAGAGTGATACCCGCGGAAAAGGTATGAATACCCGCGAAGTAGAGAGAAATACCCGCGAAATAGAATACAATACCCGCGAACAGATGAATACAACGTAAACAAAACAAAGGATTCATGCACATTTTGTGTATGAATCCTTTTTGTGCTGTATAAAGTTAAGGTTGCTGTAAGCTTGCGACAATTTTGCTGTAAGTTTGGGGTCGTATACTGTAATCAGAAAGAGGTGAGCGTATATGACGCCATTATTAAAAGTAAAAAATGTAGGTAAAACATATGGCAAAGGCGCGAATACATTTACAGCGCTAGCGAATATAACATTTGATGTAGCACAAGGTGAGTTTGTTGGTGTAATGGGGCCTTCTGGGGCAGGGAAATCGACGCTTTTAAATGTATTAGCAACCATTGATACGCCAACAACGGGTGATATTGTAATAGGTAATACAAATTTAGCGCATATGAAAGATACGCAGTTAGCAGATTTTCGTCGTGATAATTTAGGGTTTATCTTCCAAGATTACAATTTGCTCGATTCATTAACAGTGCGTGAAAATATTGTACTACCACTTGCCATTGCAAAGGTACCTCAGAAAGAAATTGCTACAAGGGTAGAGCGTATTGCACAGTTGTTTGGTATTAGTAAGCTACTCGATAAATACCCTTACCAAATTTCAGGTGGTCAAAAGCAAAGAACAGCATCATCTCGTGCATTAGTAACAGCGCCAAAGCTTATTTTCGCTGATGAACCAACAGGAGCACTCGATTCAAAATCAGCGACAGATTTACTTGAAAGTTTAAGTGATTTGAATCAATCCCATGCTGCAACTATCATGATGGTGACACACGATGCGTTTGCAGCAAGCTTCTGTCAACGCATTCTCTTTATACAAGATGGGCAGCTTTCCAAGGAAATTCATCGTGGGATACAAACGAGAAAGCAGTTTTTCCAAGAGATATTACAGGTGCTTGCAGGCATCGGAGGTGGAGTAAATGACGTTATTTAGCTTGGCGCGCAAAAATATTCAGCGCAATTTGTCGAATTATTTTTTATACATCGCTTCGATGGTGTTTAGCATCGTCATTTACTTTACATTTGTCACGTTAAAATACAATGATGAGCTTGCGGCTTCAACAAATATGTCGCAACAAATTAAAGGACTGATGAGTGCATCGTCGATTGTACTTTTATTTTTCATTGTGATTTTTATCGCGTATTCCAATTCGTTTTTTATGAAGAAGCGAAAAAAAGAAGTGGCACTCTATTCACTATTAGGTGTACGTAAGCAAAAAATTGGATTAATGCTCTTTTTTGAGAACTTAGTAATTGGGCTTTTATCATTGATTTTAGGCATTGTACTAGGCTTTTTTATGTCAAAGGTGCTATTAACAATTTTAGTGCGACTGATGGGCTATCAAGTCGTAGCAAATTTAACATTTACACCAGAAGCAGTGCTTCAAACAGCAGGGATTTTTGCGGTGTTATTCTTATTTACTTCCTTACAGGGCTACAGAGTTATCTATCAATTTAAACTAATCGATTTGTTTCATGCAGAGAAGCAAGGGGAGAAAATTCCCCGTGCATCCCTTTTGGCAGCAATACTAGGCACAGTGTTTATTAGCTTTAGTTATTACACGGCCTCTACAGATATTTTCACAAGCTCTATTTGGAAACTATTCACGATTCTTGGTACACCACTTCTAGTAATTGGTATGACAATTACAGGGACATACTTATTGTTCCATAGTGTCAGCGTGTTTGTGCTGACGGCGCTGAAAAACGCTACCTCATGGTCGTGGAGAG
Source organism: Lysinibacillus sp. FSL M8-0337 (assembly GCF_038593855.1). Taxonomy (NCBI): domain Bacteria; kingdom Bacillati; phylum Bacillota; class Bacilli; order Caryophanales; family Bacillaceae; genus Lysinibacillus; species Lysinibacillus sp. FSL M8-0337. The sequence goes on from NZ_CP151996.1 coordinate 185,065, forward strand.
GGCTAAATTTAATAGGTGTTTCACAGCTACTGTATCGTATACGTGCAAATGCTAAATCGTTGTCTATCATCGCGATTCTAAGCGCTACAACGATTACGGCAGGTGGTGGCGTTTTTGGAATGTACTACAATACCGAAGCATCAGTGCGTCTTGTGTCACCAAACACATTTATGTGGAAAGGTGAAGCAGTAGAGTTTGACCAACAGAACGTCTTATACAATGAAACGATTGATGCCAAAAATTTACGTGTCGATAATGAATTTGCTTTTTTTGAATATACATTATTGAAGGAATCGGATTACAATCGTTTAGCGACATTACAAGATACAAATCGTGAACTGCATATAGCAGATGGTTCAGCTATACTACTTGATGTTAATTTTGATGAACGTTTTTCACATGACTTTACCGGTGAACACTTTAAATTGCAGAGTGGGGAATCCTTTTATATCGACAAAATGTACACAGATAGTGTGCTAAACTTTATGTCAGCTGGTACGGTGCTTGTCGTAAACGACCAAACATTTGATACGACGAATGCCGAAGCGGTAACGATGCAGGTTGTTGGCATGGAGAATGATTTGAAGCAGCAACGTGTGTCTAAAGAAATTTATGAACAACTATCAACGGAGCAACAAGAGTGGTTTTCAAGTGTTCCGCAAAGCTACGAGGATGGTTTAGGTACAGTCGGCTCATTACTATTTGTAGGCAGTTTTTTAGGGCTTGTATTTTTAGCAGCTACCGGCAGTATTATTTACTTTAAAGTGCTAACAGAGGCAGAAGAAGATCAGGCGAAGTATGCAGTATTAAATAAAATCGGTGTGAATAGTAAGCAAATATTGAGGACTGTTGCGGGACAGGTTGCCGTTATATTTGGTGCTCCACTTGTGGTTGGTATTGTACACAGTGCTTTCGCGCTGCTAGCATTTTCACAATTATTTAATATGGATATAACGAAGCCTGTACTATTATGGATGATTGCTTATTCAGTAATTTACGGCTTGTATTATCTCTTTACTGTACGGTCGTTTTATAAAATTGTGAGACAGGGGAATTAATATGAAAAAGATGTTTATCAGTATTGGGGCATTGTTTATTTTGTTTGTGGCAGGTCTAAGTGTACTTATGACTGTAGACTTTAATCGTTTAAATAAAGATACTTACTATGTGCATATCACAGCGGATGGAAAATTGGAAGAATATAAGGCTGATGATGGACAAATACTCCAAACGTATTGGTATGAGCTACCAGCATTTAAAGAAAACGGAGAAGAGATGACATTGAAATTTTCTGCACAAAAAAATCTGCGTCTGGACGCTTATTTGAAGCTTTACGTGAAAAAAGAAAATGAAGTGACGTCTTATGATGAAATACAATTTGACGATATGCCAGCAAAAGTGCAGGCTCAAATGAAATAATAGAGAGGAGCAGTCCATAATATGAGGACTGCTCTTCTTATATTTTGGTAGTTTATAATTGAATAGTGACTGTAGTTCCTTTTTGCTCTTCAGATAGGATGGTTACGGTTCCTCCGTGAGCTTCAATAATATCTCGTGCAATTGCAGTTCCCAGTCCAGTACCTTGTATTTGCTCAGTATTGGTCCCACGATAATAGCGCTCAAAAATATGTGCTAAATCTTCGGCACTTATGCCCCGACCATTGTCGGCTATTGTAATGGTGTTCGTATCAACCGTTACATGTACGTCTACATCGGGAGGATTATGCAGCAATGCATTGTATAAAAAATTCACTACAGCCCGTCGCATAAAATGTTCATCTATAGCATGTAGAATAACCTCTGCTGTAGCATCAAAGTCGATATTTGCTTGCTCATAGAGAGGTGTATTGAGTGTGTCGATGACAATTTCGCGCATAAACTGTACCATATTCACTTCCGTTAAAGTTAGCGGAAGTTGCTGGTGTCTAAGACGCATTGTTAAATTTAAATCATCCAGTAATTCTTGCATATGCAATGACTGCTTTTCAATAATTTGGGCATATTCCGTCCGATCGCTTGGCGATAAGTTCCGATCATGTAGTAACTCTGCATAACCCCGAATGGATGCAAGTGGTGTCTTCATATCATGTGAGACGTTGCTAATCCACTCCTCACGCATTATCTCTAAACGTTTCCGTTCTTGCTCATGGGCAGCCAACTCGCTCGATACTTCACTTAAATTTTCAAATACTGGTCGATACAGACCTTTTGGCACTTTTATAGGCAGATGCTTGTGATTTTTTAAATGCTGAATGCGTTCAATCATTGCGTAAAGGGGTTTAGTGAGCGTGCGACCGAATAACCAACCAACAAGCGTTGCAACTAGTAAATCGGCGATAATGATCAGCAAACCATACTTTCCGATAAGTTGTAATGTAGATGCGCCTGAAAGATGAACCACGTATCTTGAAACGCCACTGCCTTTAATGCCGATTAAATAGTTAATGTTATCTTTACTTCCTACATAAACTGTTGTATCAACATCGAATTCTTTATATTTGTAAACTTGAATTAAATCAATGGGCGCATAGTGAGAAAGTGCCTCTCGAGGTTCAAAATAAGCACCAGTCACTTGCCCATTTACATCCAGCAATTGAATCCAAGCATTTCGTTGGTGTAATTGTTGAAGTCCTTCTTTACTGACAGAAGGAAGCCCAGTGCCCACATCAATATACTGCTGGAACTCGCGTACAAAAATTTCCTCGGTATCTGCGGTAGCATCATTAAATTTGTTAAATTGCTGATAGAGAATTAGTCCAAATAAAATAGCGGTATTAACAAAAATAACGATGATGACAATCGATAAGATGGAAAGTAAAAAGCGTGCAGTTAATCGCCATTTCATCGTTGTGACTCTTTTGGCACAACTAATTTATAGCCAAGCCCTTTAACGGTTGTAATAAAGACCGGTTTGGATGGATCTACTTCAATCTTTTCACGAAGACGCCGTATGTGCACCATTACTGTATTGTCAGAGCCAAAGAAATCCTCGCTCCATACACGTTCAAATAATGTTTCCTTGCTTAAAATACGGTTAGGATTATGCATAAAACAAGCCATTAAACCAATCTCCTTAGCTGTTAACTCTAATAAAGTACCGTCTTTATGTACTTCCGTTTCATCGCTATTGAGCACGAATGGTCCAACTTGAATCGCCTTTGCAACAGGTAATGGCGTTTCCTGTATTTGATAGCCGGCTCGACGTAGCTGAGCCTTTACACGATAAGCCACTTCTTTAGGGCTAAAAGGTTTTGTAATATAATCGTCACCACCAATAGCAAGCCCTAATATTTTATCGATTTCATCATTTTTGGCTGACAAGAACAGCACTGGGATATGCGAAACTTCACGAATTCGACGGCACAAATCATAGCCTTCACCGTCAGGAAGCATGACATCAAGGAGCACAATGTCGGGGGGTGTTTGTTGAAAGCTTAACCAAGCTTTTTCAATGGAGTCAGCAATATGGATTTGTTTATAGCCTTCTTTTAAGAGACTGACCTTTAGAAGATTGGCTAAATCAGCTTCATCTTCTACAATTAAAATGGTTGGTTCTGCCATTTGATGCATACATCCTTTCTATTTTTACTTTAAATAAAGGTCTTGTTGTTAAATATTACTTCTTTATCAGCTTTATTATAAATGAAAGTGCGAGAAAGACGAAGCACGATGAATGGAGCAACAAGTAACAACTATTAGCTGTCAACTAGCAACGTGCTACTTCGACATGATGATAGATACTAATTGTAAATTTAGTGTAGTTTTACTCGTATTTGCAGGAACTATCGAACTCGCTGTCGAAATTAATGGTATACGCAGTGATGCGAGCTATCGTTAAACGCAATAAGCTTTAAATGAAGTCTTCTCACATAGTAGATTTGTTCTTAAATACTAATAATAATGGCTCTCTGCTCGTATAAGTGGAGAGCTCTCTTTTACACTTGTGTAGACTACATAAAATAATTTTTTGGATTGGGAGAGTGAATAAACATGATTACGGAATTACAAATGCATGAAAAAGCTAATCAACCAGAAAATGACGAAAGTGTACAGCAGCCTATAGCTGTGGAAACATTGTTTGTGAATGAATTCATAGACGGTATTTTAGATCCACAGCAAAAAATGCTAGGTCCTGTCAAAAATGGTGGCACAATTATTGCCAATACGACACCAGGATGTTGGGGGCCGATGTTAACGCCAACCATTCGTGGTGGACACGAAGTAACGAAGCCCGTCTTTGTAGAAGGTGCCGAAGTAGGCGATGCAATTGTTATTACAATAAAATCTATACAGGTAACATCACTTGCGACGGCATCGGGGCATGACGAGGCAATACTTGACCGTTTTATCGGTGATCCGTTCGTATCAGTAAAATGTCCCGGCTGTGGTAAGCTCCATCCAGCTACTGTAGTGAATGGAATTGGACCTCAAGCAATACGCTGTTCAACTTGTGATACAGAAACTGCGCCATTTAAAATGACAAATGGTTATACAATGGCACTAGACCAAAAGGGGAATATCGGTTTAACCGTAGGGCGAGAGGGTGCAAGACGTATTGCATTGGATGCAAAAAATTATATGCGCACGCCTGAAAACTCTGTGCAAAACCCTGTCGTTGCTCTAGCGCCAAGTGACTTAATCGGCGTCATGGCAAGAATGCGACCATTTTTAGGTCAGCTAGGGACAACGCCTTCGAAGGCGATGCCAGATTCACATAATGCTGGTGATTTTGGCTCATTTTTAATAGGAGCTCCACATGAATATGCATTTACGCAAGCAGAATTAGATACTCATCGAACAGATGGACATATGGATATTAGCCGTGTTCGCGAAGGCGCTACAATTATTTGCCCTGTAAAGGTACCAGGTGGTGGCGTTTACATTGGCGATATGCATGCCATGCAAGGAGACGGTGAAATTGCTGGACATACAACAGATGTCGCAGGAATCGTACAGCTACAGGTAAGTGTATTGAAAAAAGTAGCACTTGAAGGCCCGATATTATTACCAAATGAAGAAGATCTTCCATACACAGCAAAGCCTTTTTCAAAAGAAGAAAAACGTAGAGCCCGCGAACTTGCGGAGGAATTTGGTGTCAAACAGGTGGAAGAAGTGTTCCCTGTGTCTATAGTGGGTACAGGTACAACATTAAATGATGCGACAACTAATGCAATTAGCAGAGCCGCAAAACTATTTGACATGAGTGAGCCAGAAGTAATGAATCGTGCAACCATTACGGGTTCCATTGAAATCGGCCGCCATCCAGGTGTCGTTACGGTAACATTCCAAGTTCCGAAGACGGTGCTAAAAAAAGCACGAATATACAAACCGATTAAAAAGCAATATGATTAAAAACAGGTAAAAATGAAAACTCTTAACACAAAAACGAGAGCTTAAATACTTCAGCACGAGCCTAGTGTACACTGGGCTCGTGCTGAAGTATTTTAACTTTTCAGCATTGTCAAAAATATGAAGTTCTAAAATTGAAATCTTATTTTTAGCTGATATAATAGAAAAAGCTTCTACATGTATATAGGATGACAATTCATATAAAGTTGATTTCTAGGATGGTGACTATGGCTGATTTCGTACGTTTACAAGAAAAAGAAGTAAAAAATCATCGCTTTAAAGCCTATTTAGCTAAGATGAGTGGAGGTGGACATGCTCCTTCTAGAACTAATTTTGCGGATGCGCTAACAGGTGCTGCTGGTGGCTTACTATGCATCTTTGTATTACTTTGTTTAACAAACTATACAGGGACACCTTGGTTAATGGCATCACTTGGGGGGAGCTGTGTACTGGTATTTGTCGTATGGAATGCGCCGCTGTCACAACCTCGAAATATTATAGGTGGGCATATGATTTCAGCTTTTATCGGCGTGGCGATGTATTCATTATTAGGTTCGAGCGTGATTTCGATTAGCCTTGCAGTCGGTTTGACTATTTTCTTTATGGCACTTGCTGGGATGATACATCCACCGGCAGGAGCGAACCCGATTATCATTATTTTAGGTGGCTACGGCTGGAGCTATTTAATAATGCCGGTATTCATAGGGGCAGTGATTATTGTCATTTTTGGCTTGCTAATTAATAATTTGCGACAAACGAGAAAGTACCCACAATTTTGGTAAACAAATTTTTTAAAAAATTTTTTATCAAAATGTGTAACTATTTTGTTTCATTGTCCGTCTATTCCTACGAAGTAAAGTATAAAGTGTTCTTTTGAAACACATATACTTTAAATATTTAATAAATGGACGTTACATAAAATAGCGTCAGCAATGAGCCGTCTAAGACAACGCACTGGGCTACCAACTTAAGAGCAGTTGTCAGATGCGCTCATTTGCCTTAATATAAAATGTAATGAGCTTTGTAAGCTTATCAATGTTACTAAATAGAGCTAAAGTGTTTGTCTTGATGAACACTTTAGCTCTTTTGTCTGTGCTTACTCATAACTTAATAGCATATGTTGGATAGGATTTGTTATATTGAAGAAAGAATGAAAATAATTTTAAAATGAATTATATCATGATAGGGGAAGATCTTTGTTGCGTGAAATTGACGGGGGGCTCTGGTTGTATGCTGTTGGATTGTGATGAACAATTATTCATAACATATAGACAAAGTGGCGAAAACGGAGCCGAAAAATTACTTTCAAAATGGGCAGAGGCTGAGGTTACATCACAAGCTGATCCTAAAATATTAGGTTCTGCTTTGTCACCACAATTATTTTTAGTGAATGAAGAAGCGGCGATGAACATTGCATTTTCGACAGCTCGAAAATATTGGGGGCGTGTTTCTACGACGTTACAACTATTTTTTACTAAGCAGGGTCTTGATACAAAATATGTGAATGACCGGCTGAATGCCTTTTTTTACACTCAAAAAGGGAAGGAAATCTTTTTTGAGCAACTTTTTGCCCAGCATACAATGGATTTGGAGCGTTTAGTTTGGCTTGTGTTTGGCAAGCGATGGCAGGTACAGTTGCCCGAAGATGACTTACAAACGATTTATTTATATAAATTTGAAAATGATTATTTTGTGCATATGATTTATAAAGAAGAGCATTTATTTTGGCATTGGCTGTTTATGAAAAAAGTTTATTCACTGCTTATCCACAAACCATTAGAACAATTCACATTTATTTTTGAAATTATGGGGCATTTTGAACAATCTTCAGCAATTACTTATACACATGTGAATAACTTTGTGCATAATTACAGAAAAAATCTGGATAAGTGCATAACTTATGTGGATAAATGCAATTCTTCCTGTTTAGCGAAAAAACAATTACGTCTTTATCAAATTGTGACCCACTATCGGCTGTCAGAGGGGCAATATCAACATATTAAAGATTTAATTACTTCATTTGAGGCTGATTGGCGTTATTCTATGTATGCATTAACAGAGAAAGAAAAAGTATTAATTGCCTATATTTTACTGCATATAGCACACCAAGAACGGGATTATGACAATGTTCTTCGGTATGGCGAATATTTATTAGAAGATGAACGGCTTAATAACTACGCTATCGAAATTTTGCTAGAATATAAGGATTTACTGCCAAATCGAAAGCCAACACCGCCTGCCATTATTAAAAATTATCATCTCAATTATTTAGAAAATTTGTATGCGGTATTGCTAGATACGTATGTCAGAATGGAACGTTACCAAGAGGGGCTACTGCTCTTAAAAGAACATGTACTGGCATCCAATAAAAAAATAAACGCCGTACTGGTACAACAAGACTACAGTAAAGAGCAATTAATCGCTCTTGAGGCATCTGTGCAAAAAGATATTGCCCTTCATGTTAATAACTCATTACAACATATTGGACTATCTGTGGAAGAATGGCGCCAACATTATCGTCAACCTGATAGCCCGTATTATTTAGTCGCTCAAAGCGCTTCATTGCATATGATTAATATATTAAAAATTCTTTTTGTTACGGAACAATTTGAGCTATTTGAGAAATTAATAGAAGTATATAAAAAATATTTACTTGTTGAAGACCATTTCGAACAATTACGGATATTTATTCGTGCGTATGTGCAATAGATAAAAGAGTGTCCATTGAAGTCAAACAATGACTTATTGGACACTCTTTAAATTTTTTAAATTGTTTGCGTGCCTGGCACTGCTTACTCTAAAACCCCTTTTTCTTGAAGTGCGTTGATTTGTTCAGCACTATAGCCAAGTGATGTAAGTACTTCTTCGTTATGTTCACCAAGCTTTGCGCCAACATGCTTGTACGCTGGATTGACGCCATCAAATTTAAAAGCAGATGCAATTTGTTTTTGCGTCGTACCATCGTTTTTCGGAATCTCCACAATCATGCCACGAGCTTGTAATTGTGGATGCTCGCATGCTTCTGGAAAAGTTAACACTGGCTCGACACAACCTTCAAAATCTTCATTAAAGACTTCAAGCCATTCGTTGTAGGTTTTCGATAAAAAGGCATCATGCACAGCCTCTTTAAAGCGAATTTGTGTATAGTACGAATCATTAAACGTATTATCAATTAGTTCAGGAATATCTAGTGCTTCACAGAGCAACCTACGAAACTGTGGCTCAAGACTGCCCACGGAGAAGAATCGACCATCCTTTGTTTTATAAAAATCATAGTAGCTACCGCCATTTAAAATTTCTTGTTCAGGTTGTGGTATACGACCACCGCCGATATAGGCAGAGCCATACATTGCGTTAAGAGAAAATACCGCATCAGTCATACTAATATCAACAAACTGGCCTTCTCCAGTTTTTTCACGGTGCAGTGCAGCAGCAAGTACCCCGATGGCAGCATGCATCGTACCGCCAGCAATATCTGCTAGCTGAATCCCCATAGAAACGGGCTTTTTGTCTTTATGACGAGAGTAATCGAGCACCCCTGCTAGTGCCAAATAATTATTATCATGCCCAGGTCGGTTGCTATACGGACCCGTTTGACCATAGCCTGTAATTGCACAATAAATCAATTTTGGATTCACTTCTTTTAACGTTTCATAGCCGATACCAAGTCTTTGCATGACCCCTGGTCGAAAACCTTCAATGATAACGTCATATTCTTGTACGAGTGTCTTTACAATTTCTATAGCCTCAGGCGCTTTCAAATTCAATGTAAGAGACTTTTTAGAACGATTCAAGTGTTGATGAATATATGCCTCATGATCTTCATCATAGGGAGGCATAATACGCGTTAAGTCAACGCGTTTGGAGGATTCTACATGAATAACCTCCGCACCTAGGTCAGCAAAAATCATTGTCGCCATTGGCCCTGGTAGTAATGCAGAAAAATCGAGAATTTTTAACCCCTTTAAAATACCCAAATCTTCCAACCCCTTTTTGTGTAGGCTACAATGCAGTTGTTTAACAAGCATTGGTAGCGCTTTTCTCATTATCCCCATAGTGTGAAAAGCAAGTTTTATACCATTCTGTATTAATACAGATTTTATTTATTTTAATCAGTATTATAACAGATGAACAATTAGATTGACTATGTTAATTTTCATTATAAATTAATTTATCAGAAAATTATATGTCAGAATAACAATAAAAGTAAAAAAATTTAGAATTTAGATGGTGGAGGACACGCGCTGGTAGTGAAAGCTGGTAGAAATGCTGATAATGGGAGGAAATCGCTGATAGAATTTTCATAAAAAAGATGTTTACATTTTTTATTTAAGGGTACTTGATTAATGTGACAATTAGTTGGGCAAGCTTAAGTATAAGTCATCCTCGTGTGACAAACGCATATTACTAAATTGATACGTAAACTCGGGACACATCTCTCGATCAAACTTGACAAGACTTAAGGTTATCCCCCTTTCCCTTATGACAAAACAAGTATGATATGATGTATGCCTATATTTTGTTAAAGCCAAGAGAGCACCGATGCTTCTTGGCTTTTTAATTTGGCTAATACTTTCTTCCATTATTTTAGAAATACTATGAAGGTTCGCTATCTACCTGTCGATATAAAGGGTATGATGAAAATGAAGTTTGTGCGTATCAATTATATGTGAAAGGAAGAGTGAGATGGATAAAACAAAAATCCAAAAAGTGAACAAAGCACTGATCGCAACTGTTTTTGCTACTAGCGGGATTGCTGTTGTCGTACCACCACCACAAAAAGTAGCAGCAGCTACTTCACCATTTGTAGATATTAACCAATATTCAAGTCACTATGACAATATTTTAAAATTATATGCTCAAGGTGCAATTAGTGGATTTGCAGATAAAACATTCCGACCAAATCAAAATGTAACACGTGGTCAAGCAGCAAAAATGCTAGCTACGGTTTTAAAGTTAGATTTAAAAAATGTAGAAGATCCCTATTTTAGAGACGTACCAAAGAGCAATGAATATTATAAGTATGTAGCGGCGTTGCAAAATGCAGGCATTATGTCTGGTTATTCGAATGGGTCATTTATGCCAAATGAAGTCATTACACGCGGGCAACTAGCCAAAATTTTAGTGCTTGGCTTTAAATTCGAGGTAGCATCGAATTTTAATCATAGCTTCCAAGATATTAATAGCCAAACAAGCAATGCTTACTATATTCAAACATTAGTAGATTTAAAGATTACAGAAGGAACAACACCTGTCACATTTTCTCCGTTCAATGCAGTAACTCGAGGTCAAATTGCTTCTTTTATTGTTCGTTCCCAAGAGAAAAAGGGGAATGTATCAACTTATAAGATTACTGGTGTTGAAGATGATACTGTTTACATAAATTCTGAACCTTATTCAGTACCTGAAAGCCTTTCACATATTTTCAATGAATACAATGCAGATGTATTAAAGGGTGCATTTATTGAGGGAGATATTTCAGGGAAATCTATTTATTCAGTTGCAAAGTTAACGTTGAATGCAAGCGGGACAAGCTCTCGAAAGTTACAGTTTGACGGTGACTATAAATCGTTTGGTGGCACAATCGTTGTCAATGGGAACTATATTGATTTCGATAATGTTACGCTAACTGGCACAATGTTAGTAAATGAAACAGTTCGTCCACCTTTACATTTAGATGTTTCCTACTATAAGCCATTAGCAATTGGCCGTGTAGCAAGCAATAATTTTTCATTTATTAACTGGTCAAATCCAGATAAGCCAGAGGATGAAAGCTCTAATAGCAACCCATCAGGCGATCTTCAAAACTGGACTGATTCCAATCAAAATCCAGATAAAAACAAACCTTTTGAAAACTGGTCAAAAGACAAAGTGACAATGAAAAATGTCGAAAAGAGCATTGAGTTTTACAATAGTACCGTATCACGACTTGTTGTGTCGCAAAGCGGTACAAAAATTGAAACAAATACAAAATTACCGCGTGTTGATATTATTGGAAACGTACGTGAGTTTGAAATCCAAGGTAATATCGGTACGTTAAATTTAGATACAGAAACAGCCCTTACAATATACGGAGATAGCAATATCGACTGGATAAATTACAATAGCTATACCGATTTACAACTGTATATTGATGGTCGCGTAGGCACGCTTTATGTAGATAATGCATATGGCTGGGTTGATATCGGTGATTACACATATATCGATAAAGTAATTCTGCCAAAAGACGAAGGACCAAATAATATTTTTGATGACTTCTTAAATGATAAAGATAATGTGGGGAATATTACTGACCCTGACGGTAAACCAATCGATAAAGATGATATTGATAACCAAAAGCCAGCGGATAAAACAAAACCGTTAATTGATATTACCAAGTTAACGGTCTTAAATGGTAGCGATGTTCAAGTAGAGTTTACGTCAGATAAAGTAGGAACGTATTACTATATTGTGCGAGAAAAGGGCGTAGAAGTACCAACTAAACGAGAAATGGTTAATCGCATTTCTACAGATAATGCAGCAAGTGGCACGGGTGCAGCGGTAAACGGTAAAAATACGTTCAAAATTTCTAATTTAGGTGAGAAAAAAGAATACGTTGTCTATGTCATGGTAGTGGACGGAGCGAAAAATGCTTCAGATATTAAATCGCAATCGTTCCAAATGAAAGATTCATCGCCACCATCGGTAAAATCGCTAACGGTAACCCCTCTACATGGTGGAACACGAGCAGAGTTTACATTTACGGCGAGTGAACCTGGGGAATACTTCTACTATGTACGTAAAAAGACAACTGCCGCCGATCCGACAACTGCAGATGTAATAGCTAACCCAACAGGTAAAGGGAAGGCACTTGCAGGTAAATTAGGAATTTCCGGATTGCTGACAGGATTAGACCCTGAACAAGAATATCAACTTTTTGTAGTGATGAAGGATGATTCAGGGAACAATTCAATTGATCCTATTCCAAAAGAAGCAATCAAAGAATTCAAAACAGGTGCTTTAGACAATCTACCTCCATATATTGTGGGTGGAGAGCTCTTTTTACAAGATGAAATTAAAAATGAATTTTATGTAACGGTCAGTGAGGAGTTAGATCCGATTGCAGCTGAAAAAGTTGAAAACTATGAACTGACGGGAACAGGTATTGTCAATCAAGGATTACAAAAGCCAATTCGACCAGAAAAGGTTGTATATAATAAAGCTCAAAAAAGATTAACGTTCACTATCCCTTCTTTAACAGGTTTCGTTAATGGAGATAACTTGGTTGTAACGATATCTCCAAATGTAAAAGACCTTGCTGACAATGAATTCGAAAATATTAACAATACACCAGTGAATACTGTTCCACGCAATACTGCAGAATATATTCATAAAGATGGTGAGTGGCCATATTTAACGATTATTGGAGAACCTGCTATTAACGCTGCTAAAGACCAAACACTAGTCGAATTTAATGCGACAAAAGCGGGAACCTACCATTATTTAATTATGGAATCCGATTTAAATTTAACAAGAGATGACCGTCTACGATTAATCGAAGCGGTACAACTAAATGCAAAAGAATTTAATGTAGGGGGCAAAAATATCCCGATTATCGGTAGTGGTGGCAATAAACCAGCACAATTAGGGAAACAAAAGGTAACAGTTCCGCTCCCTAATACAATTCCGCCGTTAGATCCGTTTAAGAGCTATTCCATTTATATGGTGTTGCGAGACCGTTCAGGAAATGTCTCGGATATTCAAACAAAACATGTAATTGATGACCGTACACCTCCTGTTATTGACAATACGTCAATTAAAATATTGGAAGGTGATCGGAAAGCAACCTTTAAATTTATGTCAGATGAGGATGGTTCGTATTACTACGTCCTTCGAAAGGTTGGCGATCCTACGCCTGGACCAACAACGCCTGAAGAAGTAATGGCTAAGGGAATTACGAGCAGTATGCGTAAAGATACCAATGAGATTTCTTTAACGCTTGAGCCACATCAAGAGTATGAGCTATATGTAGCAGTAAAAGACCGATATAATAATGTCACGATGGTGCAAAAAGGGACAGAATCAAAAGTTTACACATTTGATGAGAAGCAAAATAAACTTATAACTCTAACGCCTGGTTCAAATGGTACGGGTGTTATGAAATATACATTCTTTGCAGATGGAACACCACCAAAGGTAGAAGATCCAATCTATAAACGAATTGATGGCAAAACATTTGAAGTAACATTTTCAGAGGCTGTCGATACAGGATTTGATTTTAAATTAGTTCAACCAGGTACAACAACGCCTATTACACCAACTTACACACATAGCTGGAAAGATGTTACGGGTACAAATGATTGGGAATCTCGCAAGCTCATTATCAAGTTTAATACCGAAGTTAAAGAAAGCTTTGATATTAGTGTCAATGCTGCAGCGAAAGATAAAGGCGGCTGGACATTTAGTAAGGATCGAGCAGAATATAAATATCCTACAAAAGAGAATACAATTACTTCTGCGACATTATTACCAGATACGCAATTCCCAAGTAATTTAAATATTTCTAAGAAAGTTGAAGTTGTTGCGAATCTGAATGCCGATATTACATGGGATCAGCAGTATTACTACGCTGTACTGAACTCAGGATATAATCTAACGCCTGATAATGTTATGGATGTTATTACGAAAGCAGATAGTAATAACTTTACGTATATTCCTGGGGGAGCAATTGTTTCCTATGGTAAAGGTAAGATTACAGCACCTTCTGATGCAAGTTCTGCGAAGACTTTCACAGCGATTCAAACAGGTAGTGATCCAAATTCAACAAACGTATTCCAAAAAGATCAACGGATTTATCTATTCACGAAAGATAAATATGGAAATATTGTGTATGCAAAAGCTTCAACAGATCCAGCAGCTTTAGATTATGTATTAATTCAACCTAGAACACAATAAATATAAAAAGAGAAAGCCACTAGCTAAGTTCATGCTAGTGGCTTTATGTTTAATTGTGGTTTATTTGAAATGACAAATCCCACACCAATAAGACAGGGTATGGGATTTCTGTAAATTAATTTCTAATAATTTGGAACGTACCAGAAGTTTGAGTTTCTATAATATATTGATTGCCATTGATTGTATAGGAAACAGGCTCTTGGTCACCGAATTCATTGAGCTGAACAATGGAAGCATTGTCAGGTAAATTTTCTAAAATGATTTCGATATTCGCATCAAATTTAACAGGTTTATTATTTAATATTGCTTGGAAAGTAATGCGATTTAAGTTTCTTGTAAGCTGAACATCCATTACGCCCGAATCCTTATTAACAAGTGTATTGAGCGGTGGGATGATTAAGACCATATTAGCTTTCGTTGTTAAAACAAAACGTTCATTTGTATTTTCAGAATCCGCAACATTAATTTTTGCTTTATATGTGTTTTTTCTACTTTTAGACATTAGTGTATTTTTACCTGGTACTGCTGCCGAGTCTGACAATGTTGGTGTAGTGATTGACTGGTCATTTTCAGGTAGTTTATATTTCCCTTTTACAAAGTCGACTAATTTCCAAACGTTTGGAACAAGCTGTTGTTGTACGGGTGTTAATGCTTCAAAAGCGTTTTTTGCTGCTTGGACATCTTGTGTTGTAGACGTTTTTGGCGATAAGGCAGCAATGGCATTTTCTACTTGCTTCGCTGCGGATTTATCCAATATAACGACCTGTTCGGCATCTAATAATTGTTTTTCAATCCCTGCAGGTAAAACAACATTGGAGAATTTTCGCAATGCATTATACTCAGCCCGTGCTTCTGCCACATCTTTATGGAAGCTAAGTCGAGAAGAGTTTAACAATTGAATTTTATTAACAACTTTATCAACAGAAGTATTAGGTGTAATTGTTGACGTCAGTATTTTTTGTGTTGCGTCACTTACAAAGGTTTTTTGCGCAGCATTTAACCTATTGTACCAATCTCTCGTTTCAATTACATTTTGATAATAGTTAACAGAAGTAGAGTCAACGGAAGCTAATTTTTCTTCAATTTGTGCGGCTAGTCGACGATAACTTACTCTTGTTTGTTGATGATTGGATAGTGTCCCATAATTCGTTACATATTGCTTTTCAGTTTCTGTTAACGCATTGTAAGCCTTTAGTGCAGCTTCTAAGTATGGCTGAAACGAAAAGGATGTATCATTAATATTGGAAATCAACTGGATAACGTTGTTAACGTTAGAATTATAATAGTAATTATTATATATGTAAGCAGTCTTGGCATGTGCCGAATGATCAGCAGCTGAGGCAGACGTTATAGGTGTTGAATAGATAAGTGAAGGTACTGCTACTAGTGCAAGCAAGGCTAGGTTTCTTTTGTGTTTCATATGGGCAAACCTCCTATATTTTATACCTAATTTTATCATAGCTTAAGGATTTTATATGCATATTTTAGCTGAATAGGTAAAAAGGTCCGATGTTTTTTTAAGCTCAATACGTCTTATTTACGACAAATATGATTGTAAACAACTGTATTAATTGAAAACTTTACGTTGCTTGGTAAATTCAGTGAAACTTTTATTGTTATACTACCAATGATACATTATGATTATTTTATAAAAATGGAGGTGTTTGTAATGAAAAAATCCAAAAGTATTGCATTAAAGCTCACTTCTTTAATTTTAGGTGTATTTTTAGTATTATTTGTTGCTTATACATTGGTAACTAGCGCTACTCTGCATACTCAAAGTGTTGATGATTCAGAGAAGGCAACGCTGCAAAATGCGGAGTTATCTGCTGCAAAAATGAGCGAACGGTTTAAAAAAGCTAATGATACATTACAAACAACAAAACGTATTGTTGAAGCAATGGAAAAAAATGATGCGCTTTCGACAGAAAGTGTAATGGATATACTGAATACGAATTTAACGAATAATGATGATTTACTTGGTGTAGGGGCCGTTATAGAAAATGGTGCAGTAAAAGTTGGACCAACTACTGATACGGCATTAATTGATGTGAAAAATCGCTTTATCCCTTATCTAACTAAAGATGGCAACCAAATCAATACAGACCCTATAGAAGGAATTGACGATCCGAAAGCCGAAGATGCTTGGTATCGGATTCCAAAAGGAGAAGGGCGTGCTGTATTAACAGAGCCATATGATTATAATGTGAACGGTAAAACTATCTCGATGACGACTATTTCTGTGCCACTGTATAACGCTTCAGGTACATATTTTGGCGTGTTAACGGCAGACTTATCTATCGACTTTTTAAAGGAGTTAGCTGACTCTATTCAGCCTGATGGTGGTTATGCAGGCATTATTACAGATCAAGGTATGTTAACAGTCAATAGTATTAATGAAAAGCTAGATGGGACGAATATGCAGGATGCAGTTGATTGGGCAAGCATTAGACAATCTATGGATGAAGGAAAACCGGACAGTCTTTATGTAGACTCTAAGCAGCTTGGGGAAAAATCATTTAATGCTTTTGCTCCAATGATGTTAGAAAATATTGATGAGGTATGGTCAGTGCAATTAGTTTTACCTAATTCCAAAATATTAGAAACGTATAATAAAATCCTTGTTTTCACGATTGTATCAGCAATTATTATGGTAATTTTAATGGCCGCTGCTAGTGCAATGTTTATATATAAGCAGTTGAAGCCTTTAAAGGTTTTACGTACATCTATTGAAACAGCAGCAGAAGGCGATTTAACGAAAAAGATAGATGATAAATTTATAAAATCCGATGAAATTGGCGCTGTTGCATTAGCTTATAATAATATGCTGGATAAGACGAATGATGCCATACATACGGTATTAAATTCTTCAACATTGCTCAATCAATCATCGGACCATGTTCATGAAGCCTTTAATGAAATTGTAGCATCAAGTCAGGAAGTATCTGTCGCAATTAACGAAATAGCGCAAGGTGCATCAAAACAATCAGAGGATACAGAAGAAACGAATTATCGAATGATTGACTTATCTGACCAAATTGACGCCATTACAAGGCTGTCAAAGCAAATGGACGAGCTGTCAATCAAAACACAAACTTCTACAGAACAGGGCATGAAAGAAGTGGAAAGTTTACGTGACCGAAATGCGGAAACGAATGAAATGAATGGACGTATCCAACGTCAAATGGAATCTTTGTCTAGCAATATTAACAATATCAATCAAATTATTGCATCTATTCAAGGAATAACAGAGCAAACGAATCTATTAGCACTGAATGCAAGTATAGAAGCTGCTCGAGCGGGAGAACATGGGAAAGGCTTTGCAGTAGTAGCAGAGGAAGTGCGTAAACTGGCAGAGCAGTCTAAAAACGAAACAGAAGTCATTAAACAAACGGTCTCTAGCATCCTAGCAGATTCAAAGCAAACGGTATCCGTTATTGCTTCCAATGCAAGCTTAATGCAAGCGCAAAATGAATCGGTACAAAATACAGAGTTAGCTTTTAAAGATAATAACGAGCTATCTCAATCAATTGCAACAGCAATTAACGAACTACTGTCAGAGCTTTCACAAATGTTGGAGCAAAAAGACCAAGCCATTACGGCGATTCAAAGTATTTCCGCTGTTTCAGAGGAAACTGCTGCTTCAGCAGAACAGGTGAGTGCATCAGCCGCAGACCAACAAGCAGAAATGGAAAAAGTCGCAGAATCTATCAACAACATGAACCAAATTTCTAAAGAACTCCAAGAGGTCGTGAATCGATTTAAACTTGCTAAATAAAGCGAGATGGAGATACCCGCGAAGCAGGGAGATTTCCCCGCGAAGCAAGGAGGTTTCCCCGCGAAGCAGAGCAAAAACCTACAAACAAAAAAAAGAGCTGTCCTAGCAAGGGACAGTCCTTTTTTTATGTAAACTTATACTAGCGGCGGAGCATTGACCCATGTTGTGAACAGTTTTACTATAGAAAGAGATGAAAGGGGGTCACCTCCATGATGTATCTCGGTATGATTTTCTTTAAAATAGTTGCCCCTATTTTAGTGTTGCTTGTACTTGGTGCATTTTTACAAAAGAAATTTTCTTTTAATTTGAAAGCATTATCTCAGCTTATTACGTATTGTTTTATGCCAGCTGCTGTATTTGTGAATTTATATGAAACAAGTGTGGAGTTATCAGTGCTAGGGGAAGTGGCATTATTTATTGTGCTCTTTATCGGCAGTCAAATGGTGCTTAGTCATTTTTTAGCGAAGGGGCTTGGACTAGCGAAAACAGAGACGGCAGTTTTTAAAAATAGTGTTGTCCTTATTAACTCTGGCAACTATGGTATTCCAGTAGCACAAATGATTTTCGCAACGCAGCCAATTGGGGTTGCAATTCAAGTGATTCTCGTTATTTTTCAAAATATGACGACTTATACATATGGTTTATATAATTTAATCTCGTCGACTAAATCAGGGATGGCAATCATAAAGGACTTCCTGAAAATGCCCATTATTCATGCCCTTATAATAGGTGTGGCAATGAATTTCTTTAATATTGGCATTCCACAATTTATCCGTATTCCTATTGACCACGTAGCAGATGGCTTTATTGCCGTAGCTCTTATTACACTGGGTGCTCAACTATCACAGCTTGAAATCAAATCCATGTTTAATAAAACGGTGTTTGTTAGCTGCATTACACGTCTAGTAGTAGGTCCAGCCGTTGCATTGCTTATTATTTTTGTCCTCGGTTTAGATGGTGTTGTCGCCCAGTCACTTTTCATTGCAAGTGCTTTTCCGACCTCACGTAATAGCTCAAGCTTGGCATTAGAATATGATGTTGAGTCGGCAACTGCTGCGCAAACGGTCCTTTTTTCAACAATTGTTAGCTGTCTTACAGTAACAATTGTCATTTATCTAGCAGAACTGCTATTTACGTAATTACTCGAGGATAATAGCAAGATAAATCTAATTATAACTTCCATCTATTAGAAAAATCTGTTACACTATCATCAAACTTAATAGCTATAACTAGGGGAGTCCGATGAGTCGGGCTGAGAGGGAAACGCATAGAGGTTTCTTGACCCTTTGGACCTGATCTGGCTCATACCAGCGTGGGAAAGTTAATGAATATCGCACTCCTTGAATTTTTTGCGATAAATAAACCTTACATGTACAGCCGGATCCAATTTTTTTGGATTCGGCTTTTTATTTGTAATGCTACCTATTGGCGTGAGCTAGATTCGGTCCTTTTTAAACATTTATGGAAAAGGGAGCGGAATACTATATGACAACAGTTAGCGAAAAGAACATTATCATTATGACAAGTTTTGACGGAAGTAAAAAAGTATATGTAGAAGGAACACGCCCAGATATTTTAGTACCGATGCGTGAAATTCAGCTAAGCCCAACAACGGGTAGTTTTGGAGAAGAGGATAATGCACCAGTGCGTGTTTATGATACGAGCGGTCCTTATACGGACCCAACTTACAAAGTGGATATTACAAAAGGTTTACCTGCATTGCGTAGTGCGTGGATAAAAGAACGTGGAGATGTAGAGGAGTACGAAGGGCGGACGATTAAACCAGAGGATAATGGCTTCCGCAAAGCAGACGACCCTCGTATGAAGGAAAACGTTTTTCCGGAGCTTTCCCGAAAACCATTACGTGCAAAAAAAGGTCGCAACGTGACACAACTGCATTATGCAAGACAAGGGATTATTACCCCGGAAATGGAATTTGTAGCGATTCGTGAACATGTTGAACCAGAATTTGTACGTGCAGAAATTGCTGCAGGACGTGCCATTATGCCATCCAATATTAATCATCCAGAAGCAGAGCCGATGATTATTGGCCGAAACTTTCATGTCAAAATTAATGCCAATATTGGTAATTCGGCTGTTTCTTCCTCTATAGCAGAGGAAGTTGAAAAAATGACATGGGCTACACGATGGGGCGCAGATAATATAATGGATCTATCTACTGGCAAGCATATTCATACAACCCGCGAATGGATTATTCGTAATGCGGCTGTACCTGTAGGAACTGTGCCGATTTATCAGGCACTTGAAAAGGTCAATGGTGTAGCGGAGGATTTAACATGGGAAGTGTATCGTGATACGTTGATCGAGCAAGCGGAACAAGGGGTGGATTACTTTACGATTCATGCAGGCGTGTTGCTTCGTTATGTACCACTCACAGCTAATCGCGTAACGGGCATTGTGTCGCGTGGTGGTTCGATTATGGCGCAATGGTGTCTGTTCCATCACCAAGAAAACTTCTTATATACCCATTTTGAAGAAATTTGTGAAATTATGAAAATGTATGATGTTGCTTTTTCATTAGGGGATGGTTTACGCCCAGGCTCAATTGCAGATGCCAATGATGAAGCACAGTTTGCGGAGCTTGATACGTTAGGAGAGCTAACACAAATTGCATGGAAGCACGATGTACAAGTAATGGTAGAGGGACCTGGGCATGTACCGATGCATCTCATTAAGGAAAATATGGACAAACAATTGGAAGTTTGCAAAGAAGCACCTTTTTACACATTGGGGCCTCTTACAACAGATATCGCGCCAGGCTATGACCATATTACATCTGCCATTGGCGCAGCAATGATTGGCTGGTTTGGCACAGCGATGCTATGCTATGTGACACCGAAAGAACACCTAGGTTTACCGAATCGAGAAGATGTTCGTGTAGGGGTCATTACCTATAAAATTGCGGCACATGCTGCTGATTTGGCGAAAGGGCACCCTGGAGCACAACAAAGAGATGATGCGCTATCCAAAGCGCGATTTGAGTTCCGCTGGCGCGATCAGTTTAACTTATCACTAGACCCAGAACGAGCAGTAGAATATCACGATGAAACATTACCTGCAGAGGGAGCAAAAACAGCCCATTTCTGCTCAATGTGTGGCCCTAAGTTTTGCAGTATGAGAATTTCTCAAGATATTCGTAACTATGCTAAAGAAAAAGATTTAAATACGACAGAAGCTATCCATCAAGGAATGAAGGAAAAGGCTCAAGAGTTTAAAGAAGCTGGTAGCCGCTTGTATCAGTAACAAAAGAAATAACCGATAAACCGTGGACAACATCTGATTCACCATATTAGCAAAAAGTGTTAGATTGACTGCAATCAATCTAACACTTTTTTGTCTTAGCTTTTTAGACTTTAAATTTATTTATATGTTCTTGAAGGGTGGTAGCCCCATCGTTTAAAGATTGTACAACAGCGTTCATTTCTTGGATGGTGGATGTTTGTTCTTCAATTGCGCTTGCAATTGTTTCGGATTGTTCTGCCACATTTTTTGCCACCGCGGACATCTCATTGACAGATGCAGCAACTTCTTCAGTGCTTGCAGAAATTTGTTGAGTAGAAGCAGAAACGTCTTCTATTTCGGATGCCATATCTTCAATTGCACCCATAATGCCATTAAAGGCGTCTTGCGCATGTTGAATGTAAGAAACACCTTCATCAATATTTTGTACTGTAACGCTCACCGCTTTTTCGACTTCCAATGTATTTTGCTGAATATCATTAATTAAGTTAATGATTCGGTTGGCTGATATTTTGGATTCCTCCGCTAATTTACGTACTTCATCTGCAACGACGGCAAATCCTTGCCCATGTTCGCCAGCACGCACTGCTTCGATGGCAGCATTCAAAGCCAGCAGGTTGGTCTGATCGGTAATTTCAGTAATGACTTTCGTTATATTTTCAATTTCAGTCGATTGCGTACTTAGCTGTTTAATAAGCGCATTTGTCTTATCTGAAGATTGTTGTATAACCATCATTTGATTTTCGGTCTTTTGCAACATCTTTTCACCATTAGTAGCAACGCTTTGTGTATCAAGTGCTTTCGTATGAAGCATCTGTGTGGCTTCAGCGATGCGTTGGACTCCACGTGCAGTTTCATCCATAGCCATAGCAGTTTCTTGCCCTGTCATGACAGCCTGACTACCGCCTTGGGCCATTATTTCTATGCATTTAGCAACATCAGTTGAAGAAGAAGTAACGTCGTCAGTGCTTGCGGCTAATTCTCCTGCACTTGTAGTAGTATGTTCTACATTTATCGCTATATTGTCAATGAGAGAGCGCAAATTTGCTTTCATTACATTAAATGAATCGGCTAACTTTCGAATCTCATCTTTTGTCTTTACTTTCACATCCTCTTGACGTAAATCACCGGTAGCAATGATATTTGCTGCCTTAGCTAGGCGATTGACAGGCTTTGTAATAATCCTTGTCATAATGAAGGCGATGAGAAAGGCTAAACTTGTGGAAAAAGCAGCGAGAATTAAGATAATCAATGAGCTTATAGTTTCTACTTTTGACGACTCGGCACGTGCTAACTGTACTTGTCTTTCCTCGTAAAATGCAATTTCATGTGCGGCTTGTTGAATTGCAGCAGCAGCAGGGCGTGCTTTTGTTCGAAGAATGTCAATGGCAGGTTGTAAATTATCGGGACTGTATGTATTAATAATCTCCAGTGCTGCTTTTTCAAAAATCGCTTGATTGGCTTTAATAACTTCCATTTGCTTTTGTGTCGTTTCGGAAGTGAATAAGCTATCTAGCTCTTCCACCTTGTCTTGAATCACCTTTTCTTGTTCCTCGAGGTTTTTAATGGTTGCTTCATTAGGTTCAAGAATATATGAACGAAGATAGTTGCTCTGCATTGAAGAGGCAATGACAATTTTATCGACTTGAATAAGCTTATAAACACGGTTTTCAAATAAGTCTTTATTTAAATTATTAATGTGATTCAGTTGGTAGTAAGCGATTGAGGAAATAGTTAGTAATAAAAGAATGATTGTACTAAATCCAATATATAGTTTCATTCGAATCGACATCTTTTTTCCTCCATTCCAGTTTTGTAATAGTTGTCACGTATCAATGCCCAAAAAATTTTAGCGACATTAGGAATAAGAACAGTACAAAGTTGTGGAATTTTCATATAAATGGTATACAAGAACACCTATATGACGATGAGAGATATACATAGTAAAAGGAAACAATAAAAAATTGAATTCCACTGCATATTATTTTTTCAGTGAGTGGGGGAGTTACCTTTAAGTCAGTTGAGGCAGCTTGCGCCAATCTACTGAATAGTAAACGGTAATGATAGTCTAAGTGACAGATGCGAAAGCTTTAGAACGAAGGAAGATTGAAATATGTACGATAGTCTTCCAATGTAGCTACTAGTTATAAAGCTTATTGGGACTAGCAAAATAACGAAGTAAAAATGACAAAAGGCATCGAGAAATGCGCATTCTCGCTACCTTTTGTCTACTTGCCAATGACAGCAAGTTTATTGGATATCAATATAGGGGAATATTAGATGTTTGCTACTTGTTTTACTTCTTTTTTTACATACGGATTTGAGAGATCCATGCCTTCTAATGATAGACCCATTGCTTTCGCTACACCCTCACCATATGCAGGGTCAGCTAAATAGCAGTGTAAGATGTGGCGACGTTTGATGAACTCTTCAACTGAAGCCATATCATTTGCTGTATTTTCGAATAAGCGTTGTTGCTCTTCCGCAGATAACAGACGGAATAATTTACCTGGTTGTTCGAAGTAGTTATTGTCATCTTCTCGGAAGTCGTGGATATCAGCATGACCATCAATACGTAATGGTGGCTCTTTATAGTCTAAGTTGTGCTCCCATTCACCATAGCTGTTTGGTTCATAGCTTAATGTAGAACCGAGATTGCCATCAAAACGCATAGCGCCATCGCGGTGGAATGAACGGAATGGGCATTTTGGTGCGTTTACAGGCAGACTGTGGTGGTTTACGCCTAAGCGATAGCGAGCTGCATCTGCGTATGCAAAAATACGAGCTTGTAACATTTTGTCTGGAGAGTAGCTGATACCAGGCACTATGTTAGATGGTGCAAACGATGATTGTTCTACTTCTGCAAAGTAGTTATCAGGGTTTTTATTTAACTCGAATTCGCCAACTGGAATTAGTGGGAAGTCTTTTTTGTACCAAACTTTTGTTAAGTCGAATGGGTTATAAGGTAATTCACGAGCTTGTTCTTCTGTCATAACTTGAATGTACATTTTCCATTTTGGGAAATCGCCTCGTTCAATAGCTTCGTACAAGTCACGTTGTGAAGATTCGCGGTCTTTACCAATAATTTCAGCTGCTTCTGCACCTGTTAAGTTTTTAATGCCTTGTTCTGTACGGAAGTGGAATTTCACCCATACACGCTCATTTTGTGCATTGATGAAGCTGTATGTGTGTGAGCCGAAACCATGCATGTTACGATATCCTGTTGGAATACCGCGGTCAGACATAACAATTGTAATTTGGTGTAACGCTTCTGGTAATAAAGTCCAGAAATCCCAGTTGGAGTTTGCGTTTTTCATATTTGTGCGTGGATCGCGTTTTACTACGTGGTTTAAATCTGTAAAGTGTAACGGATCACGGAAGAAGAATACAGGCGTGTTATTACCAACTAAATCCCAGTTACCTTCTTCTGTATAGAATTTCAATGCAAAGCCTCGAATATCGCGCTCTGCATCTGCAGCACCGCGTTCTCCCGCTACAGTTGAGAAACGAGCGAACATTGGTGTTTTCTTCCCAACTTCAGAGAAGATTTTAGCTTTCGTATATTGAGAAATATCATGTGTCACAGTGAATGTACCGAATGCTCCTGAACCTTTAGCATGCATACGGCGCTCCGGAATAACTTCACGGTTGAAGTTTGCTAATTTTTCAACTAACCATACATCTTGAAGTAAAAGAGGACCACGAGGACCTGCAGACATAGAGTCGTGGTTGCTTACTACTGGAGCACCACCTGCTGTTGTGAAACGACGGCTACGATCATTTGCGTTTGTCATATTAGTTTACCTCCTGAAAAATATTGTGAGTCAAACTCCTCGTAAATAACTATAACAAATATAAAATAGAATTGCTAGTACATTATAATAATTATTGTTAAAGAATTTATATAGCAAGGTACAAACTATAAATATATGCATAGCTTTCAACCGATATACATAGTTTTTTAGAATATTTTCACTGTTTTTATAGTTTTTACGGTTGTTTTAAAGGAATAAGTGATTTGCTAGTATACAAGTTTAAAGACAAAGTATAATTGGAAATCCTTCTTATTTAATATTGATATTGAAAATAGGGTATCCTAAATGAAAATTACGATTGTGTAATACCTCCTTGATTTTTCCATTCCTTTCGATAGCGGTTAGGTGTAGTCCCTATGAGTTGTTTAAATAATTTGCTGAAATAATTCGGATCATCAAAGCCATTTAACAGTGCAATTTCACTAATGGCAAAATCGGTTTCAATAAGCATTTTAGTTGAATTTTGAATACGAACTTGCTGCAAATAGCGTTTAAATGGCTGACCTTGTTTCCGTGAAAATATTGTACTTAAATAATTGGGGCTAATCCCTAACTTATTCGCGATAAATGGTAAGGATAGTTCATGATTATGATATTGATAATCGATTATTTCTAAAGCTAATTCTACATAGTCTGCTTTCTTCTCCATTCGAGCTTCACGTGCCAATTCAATAAGTCGCTGTGTGAATAAAATAATGCCATTGAGAATTGTATAGAATATAGGGTGTTCAATAATCAAATGAAAAAGTTGGCGATAATTTTGCTCGATAGCCGCTTTTTCATGCAGTTTATATTTCAGCATAAATCGGCGGATTTGCGCCAATACACTGGTAAGGTGGATACGCAAATCATCTTGCTCGTAATAGATTCCTTCATTTGATAAGCGATATAAGAACGCTTTTACGGCTTCAATATTACCTTCTTCTAAACTTTTAATAAGTAATTGTTGCTCCTCTGGTGTTAGTAAAGGGTCTAGGGGGTGTGTTTGGTATTGTTTCGTTGCATAAAAAATATGGCCGTAGCCTTCATAAAAGCTTTGCAGTAGGGCTCGCTTTGTTAATGCATACATTTCTTTTAAAGTTGTCGGCGTACCATCATAAACGCCAATATTCAGAGCGCCGTTATTCGTCATTTGCCATTCCTTTAGCAAGGTTCGTATATCTTTTTCGATAATTTTCAAATCGCTTGTTTGAAATAGGCAAATGATTGTATCTGATAACGGGTAAATGCTCATTTGATAATAAAACGGTGTTTGTTGAAGCCAAATGAACAATTTATTTAATGTTTCTGGATACTCAGGTTCTATCATCGTGAACTGGATATCGGTTGTTAATGAGTTAGTTGTGTTCTCTAAAAATAATTGATAGTAAAAAGATTCATCTTTCGCATCCGCACTAACTTTTGGGATTTGAGGTGTATGAAGCGAAATAGCACTAAGCTTTTGCTTTAAAACTTCTAAATCAATTGGTTTTACAAAAAGATGCGCCACCTGTAAATCTATTGCTTTTAATGCGTTTTTAAATAACGGCTCTGTGGTGATGGCAAGGATTTTGCCTGAGTGTTTTTGTAAAAGCCCGTATAGAGCCGTTAAACGATTATTCGGTAGCATGTCGATATTTAATAAAATAACTTCTGGTACAAACTGTTGAATGCTTTTTGCAGCCTCGGAAATAGTTGTGCACATCTCAATTGATAAATCTCCTGGAAAGTATGTATGCAAAAACCAACGAATGCCCGAAAGTTCCGTAAGATCTCGATCAATTAATAATAATTTCATTCAAATCAGCCTTTCTTAAAAAAATCCTATTTCGTAAAAAAATACGATTATATTATTAAAAATAACATAAAAATCTGAAATAATTCCTGTTTTCTCTTTTAAAATTCTATATTTTCTGAAAAAAGTAGTTTGTACAATGGAGATAGAGAAATTCTTTTTTATACAAGTACATTTACATAAGCTGTTAAGGATAGGGGGATATCGTATGCAAACAATCATCGAACTTGATGGCAATACGTTAACAAGGCAACAAATTGAGAAAATCGTGAAGGGGCAGGCTTCGGTCGTATTATCTGCTGACAGTACGGAACGCGTTCGAGCAAGTAGAGAAAGAATTGAAAAACGCTTAGCAGAGGGGCAAGTAATTTACGGTGTCAATACTGGGTTTGGCAAGTTAAGTAATATACGAATTGAAGAATCAGATATTGAGTTACTGCAATTAAATTTACTTCGTTCAGATGCAACAGGTGTTGGCGAACCATTTCCAACGGATGTCGTGCGTGCGATGATGATTTTACGCGCAAATGCATTAGCGCGTGGGTTTTCTGGTATTCGACAAGAAACATTGCAATTATTGCTAGACTGCATCAATAAAGGGGTACATCCAATCGTGCCATCCCAAGGATCAGTTGGAGCAAGTGGAGATTTAGCACCATTATCCCATTTAGCCTTAGTGCTTGTAGGTGAAGGGAAAGCAGAATTTAAGGGCGAACTTGTGTCAGGTGATATCGCATTACAAAAAGCAGGTTTAACACCTGTGCGATTACAGGCAAAGGAAGGATTAGCACTAGTAAATGGTACGCAAGCAATGACGGGTATTGGCGTTTTGACATTAAACGAGGCAGAGCGTATTGGGCTTGCCGCGGATATGGCTGCGAGTCTGTCATTAGAGGCGTTAAAAGGGATTACGTCTGCATTTGATCCGGCACTATTAGCTGTAAGACCACATCCAGAATTAGAGTTGGTAGGAGGGCGTATTCGCAAATGGCTTGAAGGCAGTAAACGCGTGACCAAGCAAGGGGAAATAAGGATGCAGGATGCGTATTCTCTGCGGTGCATTCCCCAAGTACACGGTGCATCTTGGCAATCATTTTTCTATGCGGAGCAGCGTGTGCAAATAGAGATGAATGCTACAACAGACAATCCTATCGTTTTAGAAAATGGAGAAGTTCTATCGGGAGGTCATTTTCACGGTCAACCGATAGCATTAGCTATGGACTTTTTAAAGGTTGGGGTCAGTGAATGGGCTAATATTTCCGAAAGACGTACAGAGCGCATGGTCAATCCGCAACTTAATGATGGTTTGCCACCATTTTTAGCAACAAATCCTGGTATTGAATGTGGACTGATGATTGCACAATATACAGCTGCTTCGATTGTGTCAGAAAACAAAGTGCTAGCACATCCTTCAAGTGTGGATTCAATACCTACATCAGGGAATCAAGAAGATCATGTCAGTATGGGGACAACATCCGCTCGTCAAGTGCGACAAATTGTCCACAATGCAGCTAGGGTTATTGCAATAGAAATGATTTGTGCGTCGCAAGCTATCCATCTAGATAAGGCGGAAGAGCAGTTATCGCCAACAACAAGAAAGTATTTAGCAAAAGTGCGTGAATTCTGTCCGCCTTTATTGGCAGATCAACCTATTGGTGACGAAATTGAAGCATTAGCGAAGTACTTATTAGCAAGTGATGTTCTATTAGATGAGAGCATTTAAGCTTCTTGCATAACATCCTTTATGTTCCCGCCAAGTTCTTTACTTAAATGAATTTGGTGGGCACTATTGGGTGACTGGTTTGCTATAAATAAGCAAGGAGGACTGCCATGGATTATAAGCAACAGGCGTTGAGGCACGACTCGTCATTTAGAGTTTCCTCAATTATAAAAATGGTTATCTGTAGCTTAGTCGGAATATTCAGCTTTTTCATTTCGTTTGAATGGCATGGAAAAAACACAATTCTAATCGATCATATTGTGAATTATATTCGTACAGAAGCACCCTCGCTTGTCACTGTTTATGTGGTTATGATGCTTGTTGGAGGAGCGATCTATCCATTTATTTCTGATAAATGGAGTAAGTCAACAGTTGATGTTGTGTTGTCAATTTTTAAAGTAGGTGGAATGGTAGCTGGGGTTTTGCTAATTTTTAATGTTGCTCCTGCATGGCTTGCCAATGAAAATATCGGACCTTACTTAATGGAGAAACTAATTAAGCCAGTAGGGGTACTTATTCCGATAGGCTCTTTATTTTTAGCTATTCTTGTTAGCTTTGGGTTACTTGAATTTATTGGTGTTTTAACTCATCGTTTTATGCAACCTATTTTTAAGACGCCGGGCCGTTCGGCAGTAGATGCAGTAGCCTCATTTGTTGGCAGTTATTCGGTCGGGTTACTTTTAACGAACCGTGTCTATATGGAAGGTCGTTATACAGCGAAGGAGGCCGCAATTATTGCAACAGGCTTTTCAACTGTATCTGCCACATTTATGGTTGTCATTGCAAGCACGCTCGATATTATGCCACATTGGAATACATTTTTTTGGGTATCGCTCGTTGTGACATTTCTAGTTACGGCAATAACAGCACGTATGTATCCACTGCGTTCAATGAAGGATGAATACTTTGCAGGCTCGACACCGATGCCAGAAAAAATAGTAATGCAAAATCGTTTTAAAGAAGCGTGGCGTCAAGCGATGGTGGCGGTTGAGCAAAATCCGCCGTTAGCAAAAATTTTATGGATGAATTTAAAGGATGGCCTTGTGATGGCAATGGCTGTTATGCCTTCTATTTTATCAATTGGTCTTCTAGGGCTTGTACTCGCAACATATACGCCTGTTTTTGATTGGCTTGCGTATATTTTTGTTCCTTTTACATATGTATTACAAGTTCCAGAACCATTTTTAACAGCGAAAGCATTGTCTTTATCGTTGGCGGAAGTGTTTTTACCAGCACTTGTTGTCACACAAGCAACATTGATAACGAAATTTATTGTGTCTGTCGTATCTATTTCTTCAATATTATTCTTTTCTGCTGTAATTCCACTGATCTTATCATCAGAAATTCCATTGACATTGCGTGAAATCTTGCTGATTTGGTTTGAGCGTGTCGTCTTATCTTTAATTATTGTAACACCAATAGCATTTTTACTATTTTAAAGGAGCGTGTTTTGAATGGTATATAAAACTAATATTCGTGCACCAAGAGGGAATGAAATAACATGTAAAGGTTGGACACAGGAAGCGGCGATGCGCATGCTGATGAATAATCTAGATCCTGAAGTTGCAGAAAATCCTGATGAGCTTATTGTGTATGGAGGAATAGGAAAAGCGGCGCGAAATTGGAAAAGCTATGAACAAATCATTGCTTCTTTAAAAGAATTAGAGAATGATGAAACATTGCTTATTCAATCGGGTAAGCCAGTAGCTGTCTTCCGTACGCATGAACATGCACCACGCGTTTTAATCGCCAATTCAAACTTAGTGCCTGCATGGTCCAATTGGGAGCATTTCTATGAGCTAGAGGACCGTGATCTAATGATGTACGGTCAAATGACTGCTGGTAGTTGGATATATATTGGTGCTCAAGGTATTTTACAAGGCACATATTTATCGTTTGTAGAGGCTGGAAAGAAAGTGTTTGGTAGTGCGGACTTACGCGGGAAATTCATTCTTACTGGTGGTATGGGTGGTATGAGTGGTGCACAGCCTTTAGCTGGAAAAATGGCAGGGGCAGTCATTTTAGTAGTTGAAGTGGAACGTGCTCGTATTGAACGGAAAATAAAAGAAGGCTACTGTGATTATCTTGTTGAGACAGTAGATGAAGCGGTGGCATTAGTCAATCAACTCCGTGCTCAACGAGAGCCAGCGTCAATCGGGCTAGTTGGCAACTGTGCAGATGTTAACCGTGAATTGTTAAACCGAGGTATCATTCCAGATTTTGTGACAGACCAAACATCTGCGCATGACCCTATCAATGGCTATGTACCGAATGGTATGACGTTTGAAGAAGCGTTAGCGTTACGGAAAAATGATGTCAAAACGTATGAGCAAAAGGCGAAAGAAACGATGGCAGAGCATGTTCGTACAATGCTTGAATTTCAACAGGCGGGTGCTGAAGTATTTGATTATGGTAATAATATTCGTGCTTACGCAAAAGAGATGGGTGTGACAAATGCTTTTGACTTCCCAGGCTTTGTACCAGCGTATATTCGTCCATTGTTCTGTGAGGGCAAGGGACCGTTCCGTTGGGCAGCACTTTCTGGTGATCCGGAAGATATTTATAAAACAGATGCTTTAGCGAAAGAAATGTTTGCTGAAGATGAAGGTCTTGTCAATTGGATTGATATGGCGCAAAAAATGGTGAAATGGCAGGGACTACCTGCACGTATTTGCTGGTTAGGGTATGGTGATCGCCATCGCTTTGCATTGAAGGTGAATGAAATGGTAGCAAATGGCGAGTTGTCTGCACCAATTGTTTTCGGACGGGATCATTTAGACTCTGGCTCGGTGGCTTCTCCAAACCGTGAAACAGAAGGAATGTTGGATGGGTCAGATGCAGTATCCGATTGGCCGATTTTAAACGCACTTGTTAACACAGCGAGTGGATCTAGCTGGGTAAGTGTTCACCATGGTGGCGGTGTAGGAATGGGCTATTCACAGCATGCAGGTCAAGTGTTAGTTGCTGATGGATCAACACTAGCGGCTGAAAAAATAGCGCGCGTGTTGATTTCAGACCCTGGAATGGGCATTGTTCGGCATGCAGATGCAGGTTATGACATTGCTATCAATACAGCAAAGAATAAAGGTGTCCATATGCCAATGCTAAAGGATGATGTGAAATGACCCTTTTAATTAAAAATGCAAATGAAGTCATTACTTTGAAAAGCGCTTTACAAGGGCCTCGAATAAAAGAACAAATGCGAGAGATTGCCGTTGTAGAAAAGGGAAGTGTGCTCGTAGCAGGAAGTCAGATTGTCGCTGTCGGGGCTTACGAACAGTTAGTTATAGATTTCCCTCATTTAGTGGAGGAAGCAGAGGTTATAGATGCATCTGGAAAGATTGTCATGCCAGGTCTTGTGGATTGCCATACACATTTAGTGCATGGCGGTACACGTGAGCAGGAATTTAATATGCGACTTAACGGTTCCACTTATATGGACATTATGAACGCAGGTGGAGGCATTCATGCTACAACAAAGCGCACACGAGAAACAAGTTTTGAAGCGTTATATGAAAAAACGATGCACCATTTAGATGTTTTTTTAAAGCATGGTGTGACTACTGTGGAAGCGAAGTCAGGTTATGGTCTGGATTGGGAAACGGAAAAGAAACAACTGGAAGTAGCTAAAAAGCTACAGGACACACATGTGGTAGATGTCATCAGTACCTTTATGGGCGCACATGCGGTACCACGCGATTTTAAAGGACGAGAAGATGAATTTGTAGACGTTATTATTAATGATATGTTGCCAAAAGTGTCGGCATTAGAGCTTGCAGAATTCAATGATGTGTTTTGTGAAAAAGGCGTATTTACACCAGCGCAATCTAGAAGCATTTTAGAGGCGGGAAAAGAGCTTGGACTAACACCGAAAATTCATGCTGATGAAATAGAGCCGTATAACGGTGCAGAATTAGCCGCTGATGTGGGAGCTATCTCGGCAGAGCATTTGTTAGTTGCTTCGGATGAAGGTATTCAAAATATGGCTGAAGTAGGAACAATTGCCGTCTTGCTACCTGGCACTGCCTTCTTCTTACGCGCACCGTTTGCAAGAGGCAGGTTAATGATTGATGAAGGAGTGCCAGTAGCCATCTCAACAGACTTTAACCCGGGCTCTTCGCCGACAATGAGTTTGCCATTTATAATGAATTTAGCTTGTATGCATATGGGGTTGACATTAGAGGAAGTAATCACTGCTACGACCATTAATGCTGCGCATGCATTGAACAGAGGCCACCAGATTGGTACGCTTGAAGCGGGTAAACAAGCGGATGTTATTATATTGGATGTTGCCAATTACAAACAGCTACAATACTTTTACGGCATGAATCATACCGATACGGTGATTAAAAAAGGGCAAGTCGTAGTGCGTCATGGTATTGTTTTGTAATAAATAAAGAGTTTTGGTAAACGATTAATCTCAATTGTGCATAGATTTACCAATTAAATATTACAGAAAAAGCATAAATAGGGAGAATTCCGTTATTTATGCTTTTTTTCGTATAGAATGTAGTTGTTACTATCGTTAGAAAGGAATGCTTTACGTGCAGCTAACATTAACATTTCTTATTTTAGGAATGACGATTATTGTATTTATGACGAATCGAGTGCGTGCAGATTTTGTTGCTATTGTCTCTCTTCTCGCATTTGTTATCGCTAATATTTTAACGCCAGCAGAAGCTTTGGCAGGCTTTTCAAATTCGGTTGTGCTAATGATTGCTGGCCTTTTTGTAGTTGGTGCTGGTATTTTGCGTACGGGTCTTGCAGCAATGGCTGGACAACTATTATTGAAATGGTCAGGTAATAGCGAGCTCAAGTTATTTATACTATTGCTCATTATTGTAGGTTCTGTAGGTGCTTTTATGAGTAATACGGGAACAGTTGCCTTGATGATGCCGATTGTTGTCAGCATTGCCATCAGTATGAAGGAAAGTCCTTCGAAGTTCTTACTACCTCTTTCTTATGTCGCTAGTTTGTCGGGCTTAATGACATTAATTGCTTCCCCGCCGAATTTAATTGTCAGTCAGCTTTTAGTCGATCAAGGCTATCCGAAGCTTGGTTTTTTTGAGGTGACGCCTATTGGCCTAGTTGGGATGATTGTCGGTATTTTATATTTGGTGCTTGTGCGTAATATTCTGTTACCAAATGATAAAAAAAGAACGCAAACATCTACTGGCTATAAGCTCTCGCCAAAGAAAATTATGAAGCAATATGATTTAAACAATCGATTATTTAAGGTGTTTGTACCTGAGGATTCTACAATTATAGGAACTTCACTGGCAGAATTAAAGCTTCCCGCAAAATATGGACTTTGTATGATGAAAATTCACCGTAAATCACAAGATGGAATCAATTTACTCCCGATGACCTATCAAGAAATGGCAGGGCCAACGAGTGTTATCCATGCTTTAGATGAGCTCTATGTACAAGGTGAGGAAGGGGCGATTGGTAATTTAACTGCAGATTATGGTTTAGTGATGCAAGAATTGACTGAGAATGAAGCGGATGAGTTGGTAACAAAGCATCTTGGTATTGCGGAAGTACTATTAACACCCAACTCAAGTTTTATTAATGAGACGGTCAGTTCACTAGGATTCCGAGAAAAGTATAATCTCAATATTATTGGCATTAACCATAGAGGTGGCTATAAGCTACAAGATATGGTGACGCATAAGCTGAAATTCGGGGATGCCATCTTAGTACAAGGCGCATGGGATGAAATATTAGTGCTCGCTCGAGAGACACAGGATGTTGTTGTTGTCGGCCAACCGAAAGAGCATGCGAGTGTTGCAGCGGCAACTGGTAAAGCAGGAATAGCTGGTGCGATTATGCTGCTGATGATTGGGCTCATGGCTTTTGAAGTATTCCCTGCTGTTATTTCTGTTATGGTTGGGGCAGTATTGATGATTATAACTGGCTGTTTGCGAAATATGGAAGATGCGTATAACAATATGAATTTTGAAAGTATTGTGCTCGTTGCGGCGATGCTTCCGATGGCTACAGCCTTAGAGAAAACAGGGGGCATGGTTATCTTATCAAACGGCATAATTGATGTTCTTGGTAAATACGGTCCTTACGGGGTACTGATAGGGATATATGTACTGACAGTTATTTTTGGTCAATTTATTAGTAATACTGCAACCGCTGTTTTGTTTGCGCCGATTGCGATGAACGCAGCGATTGCAATGGATGCAAATCCTACAACCTTTATGATTGGTGTAGCGGTAGCAGCAAGTATGGCGTTTGCCACGCCAATTGCCTCACCTACTAATGCGTTAGTGATGACTGCTGGTGGCTATAAATTTATGGATTTTGTAAAGATTGGCGTACCATTACAAGTTATTATGTTTATTGTGATGATGCTTGCAGTTCCATTTTTCTTTCCGTTTTAGAATTTGTATTTTTGTTTAGTTTCTTGCTGTTTTCCACTGTAGTGTTAGTTAAGCTACAGTGGAAAGCGAAAAGCAATGGCATTAGATTTAAAGCAAATAGAAATTTGTATAATGAAAACGAGAAAGAGGATAAGGTTTGTTTTATATTAAGAACTTATTTATTTTAGGAATAGTCTTTTATGTAAAGATAGGCATTCGAGTAAAGAAAGATGTGCGTTTTAGAAAGAAAGTAGAATTAATAGGGCAATAAAAAATTTGGGCACTTATATAGGAAGGTTTTCGATTTTCTAATTTATAAAGTATAATTTTATAAAGGTTTTTAATATAATTTGATATTTTTATAGAAAAAATACTTGCAAAGGTTATAGAATCGTGATAAATTATTACTTGTCGCTAAGACGATGTAACATTAGTATTACAAACTACTTAAAAACAATATAAAAAAGTGTTGACAAGAACGTTTGTAAATAGTATGATATAAAAGTTGTCGCTTCTGAAAGAAGATAAAATATTTCAAAAAAGTTGTTGACAACAAAAAAATAAAATGTTATGATATAAAAGTTGCTAAAAACAAACGGCGACGAAATGAACCTTGAAAACTGAACAAGCAAAACGTAATCAATATAGTTTTTAGTAGCTAACTTCGTTAGTGAACGAAACAAAATTTTGGACATCAAAATTGATGCCAGCAAAACAATTTGAGCTAATCAAATTTCTTTTATGGAGAGTTTGATCCTGGCTCAGGACGAACGCTGGCGGCGTGCCTAATACATGCAAGTCGAGCGAACAGAGAAGGAGCTTGCTCCTTCGACGTTAGCGGCGGACGGGTGAGTAACACGTGGGCAACCTACCTTATAGTTTGGGATAACTCCGGGAAACCGGGGCTAATACCGAATAATCTATTGTTCCTCATGGGACAATACTGAAAGACGGTTTCGGCTGTCGCTATAGGATGGGCCCGCGGCGCATTAGCTAGTTGGTGAGGTAACGGCTCACCAAGGCGACGATGCGTAGCCGACCTGAGAGGGTGATCGGCCACACTGGGACTGAGACACGGCCCAGACTCCTACGGGAGGCAGCAGTAGGGAATCTTCCACAATGGGCGAAAGCCTGATGGAGCAACGCCGCGTGAGTGAAGAAGGATTTCGGTTCGTAAAACTCTGTTGTAAGGGAAGAACAAGTACAGTAGTAACTGGCTGTACCTTGACGGTACCTTATTAGAAAGCCACGGCTAACTACGTGCCAGCAGCCGCGGTAATACGTAGGTGGCAAGCGTTGTCCGGAATTATTGGGCGTAAAGCGCGCGCAGGTGGTTTCTTAAGTCTGATGTGAAAGCCCACGGCTCAACCGTGGAGGGTCATTGGAAACTGGGAGACTTGAGTGCAGAAGAGGATAGTGGAATTCCAAGTGTAGCGGTGAAATGCGTAGAGATTTGGAGGAACACCAGTGGCGAAGGCGACTATCTGGTCTGTAACTGACACTGAGGCGCGAAAGCGTGGGGAGCAAACAGGATTAGATACCCTGGTAGTCCACGCCGTAAACGATGAGTGCTAAGTGTTAGGGGGTTTCCGCCCCTTAGTGCTGCAGCTAACGCATTAAGCACTCCGCCTGGGGAGTACGGTCGCAAGACTGAAACTCAAAGGAATTGACGGGGGCCCGCACAAGCGGTGGAGCATGTGGTTTAATTCGAAGCAACGCGAAGAACCTTACCAGGTCTTGACATCCCGTTGACCACTGTAGAGATATGGTTTTCCCTTCGGGGACAACGGTGACAGGTGGTGCATGGTTGTCGTCAGCTCGTGTCGTGAGATGTTGGGTTAAGTCCCGCAACGAGCGCAACCCTTGATCTTAGTTGCCATCATTTAGTTGGGCACTCTAAGGTGACTGCCGGTGACAAACCGGAGGAAGGTGGGGATGACGTCAAATCATCATGCCCCTTATGACCTGGGCTACACACGTGCTACAATGGACGATACAAACGGTTGCCAACTCGCGAGAGGGAGCTAATCCGATAAAGTCGTTCTCAGTTCGGATTGTAGGCTGCAACTCGCCTACATGAAGCCGGAATCGCTAGTAATCGCGGATCAGCATGCCGCGGTGAATACGTTCCCGGGCCTTGTACACACCGCCCGTCACACCACGAGAGTTTGTAACACCCGAAGTCGGTGAGGTAACCTTTTGGAGCCAGCCGCCGAAGGTGGGATAGATGATTGGGGTGAAGTCGTAACAAGGTAGCCGTATCGGAAGGTGCGGCTGGATCACCTCCTTTCTAAGGATATTTTCGGAATACAAACCTTGGGTTTGTAAGATTACGTTTTGCGTTCAGTTTTGAAGGTTCATCATTACGATGAAATACTTCAAAACTGTGCTCCTGTCGCTACGCTTTCGTCGCAAATTTGCGAAGAAGTAGAAACAGGTAGTGAATTTGTTCTTTGAAAACTGGATAAAACGACATTGAAATTGTAACAAACACATTTATTTTTTAAATTAAGTTTTTAGGCTTAATAACTAGGTTAAGTTATTAAGGGCGCACGGCGAATGCCTTGGCACTAGGAGCCGAAGAAGGACGGCACTAACACCGATATGCTTCGGGGAGCTGTAAGTGAGCTTTGATCCGGAGATTTCCGAATGGGGGAACCCACTACGTTTAATCGCGTAGTATCTTGACGTGAATACATAGCGTCTTGAAGGCAGACCCAGGGAACTGAAACATCTAAGTACCTGGAGGAAGAGAAAGAAAAATCGATTCCCTGAGTAGCGGCGAGCGAAACGGGAAGAGCCCAAACCAAGAGGCTTGCCTCTTGGGGTTGTAGGACACTCTATACGGAGTTACAAAGGAATGAGTTAGATGAAGCGACTTGGAAAGGTCCGCCAGAGCAGGTAAAAGCCCTGTAGTCGAAAGTTCATTCCCTCCAGAGTGGATCCTGAGTACGGCGGAACACGTGAAATTCCGTCGGAATCCGGGAGGACCATCTCCCAAGGCTAAATACTACCTAGTGACCGATAGTGAACCAGTACCGTGAGGGAAAGGTGAAAAGCACCCCGGGAGGGGAGTGAAAGAGATCCTGAAACCGTGTGCCTACAAGTAGTTAGAGCCCGTTAATGGGTGATAGCGTGCCTTTTGTAGAATGAACCGGCGAGTTACGATTACGTGCGAGGTTAAGCTTTAGAAGGCGGAGCCGCAGCGAAAGCGAGTCTGAATAGGGCGAATTAGTACGTGGTCGTAGACCCGAAACCAGGTGATCTACCCATGTCCAGGGTGAAGGTGAGGTAACACTTACTGGAGGCCCGAACCCACGCACGTTGAAAAGTGCGGGGATGAGGTGTGGGTAGCGGAGAAATTCCAATCGAACTTGGAGATAGCTGGTTCTCTCCGAAATAGCTTTAGGGCTAGCCTCGTGATGAGAATACTGGAGGTAGAGCACTGTTTGGACTAGGGGGCCATCCCGGTTTACCGAATTCAGACAAACTCCGAATGCCAGATATTTATACACGGGAGTCAGACTGCGAGTGATAAGATCCGTAGTCAAAAGGGAAACAGCCCAGACCACCAGCTAAGGTCCCAAAGTAATCGTTAAGTGGAAAAGGATGTGGCGTTGCACAGACAACCAGGATGTTGGCTTAGAAGCAGCCATCATTTAAAGAGTGCGTAATAGCTCACTGGTCGAGTGACGCTGCGCCGAAAATGTATCGGGGCTAAACGATTCACCGAAGCTGTGGATTGACATCTACGATGTCAGTGGTAGGAGAGCGTTCTAAGTGCGTTGAAGTCAGACCGGAAGGACTGGTGGAGCGCTTAGAAGTGAGAATGCCGGTATGAGTAGCGAAAGACGGGTGAGAATCCCGTCCACCGTATGACTAAGGTTTCCTGAGGAAGGCTCGTCCGCTCAGGGTTAGTCGGGACCTAAGCCGAGGCCGATAGGCGTAGGCGATGGACAACAGGTTGATATTCCTGTACCACCTCCTCACCGTTTGAGAAATGGGGGGACGCAGTAGGATAGGGTAAGCGCGCCGTTGGTTGTGCGCGTCCAAGCAGTAAGGCGTGTGTGTAGGCAAATCCGCACACTGTAACGTTGAGCTGTGATGGCGAGTCCGTATGGACGAAGTTCCTGATTTCACACTGCCAAGAAAAGCCTCTATCGAGGTGAGAGGTGCCCGTACCGCAAACCGACACAGGTAGTCGAGGAGAGAATCCTAAGGTGTGCGAGAGAACTCTCGTTAAGGAACTCGGCAAAATGACCCCGTAACTTCGGGAGAAGGGGTGCTCTTGAGCGTGCAAGCGCATGAGAGCCGCAGTGAATAGGCCCAGGCGACTGTTTAGCAAAAACACAGGTCTCTGCAAAACCGTAAGGTGACGTATAGGGGCTGACGCCTGCCCGGTGCTGGAAGGTTAAGAGGAGTGGTTAGCGCAAGCGAAGCTGCGAATTGAAGCCCCAGTAAACGGCGGCCGTAACTATAACGGTCCTAAGGTAGCGAAATTCCTTGTCGGGTAAGTTCCGACCCGCACGAAAGGCGTAACGATCTGGGCACTGTCTCAACGAGAGACTCGGTGAAATTATAGTACCTGTGAAGATGCAGGTTACCCGCGACAGGACGGAAAGACCCCGTGGAGCTTTACTGTAGCCTGATATTGAATTTTGGTACAACTTGTACAGGATAGGTAGGAGCCAGAGATCTCGGAGCGCCAGCTTCGAAGGAGGCGTCGGTGGGATACTACCCTGGTTGTATTGAAATTCTAACCCATGCCCCTTAGCGGGGCAGGAGACAGTGTCAGGCGGACAGTTTGACTGGGGCGGTCGCCTCCTAAAAGGTAACGGAGGCGCCCAAAGGTTCCCTCAGAATGGTTGGAAATCATTCGTAGAGTGTAAAGGCACAAGGGAGCTTGACTGCGAGACCTACAAGTCGAGCAGGGTCGAAAGACGGGCTTAGTGATCCGGTGGTTCCGCATGGAAGGGCCATCGCTCAACGGATAAAAGCTACCCCGGGGATAACAGGCTTATCTCCCCCAAGAGTCCACATCGACGGGGAGGTTTGGCACCTCGATGTCGGCTCATCGCATCCTGGGGCTGTAGTCGGTCCCAAGGGTTGGGCTGTTCGCCCATTAAAGCGGTACGCGAGCTGGGTTCAGAACGTCGTGAGACAGTTCGGTCCCTATCCGTCGTGGGCGTAGGAAATTTGAGAGGAGCTGTCCTTAGTACGAGAGGACCGGGATGGACACACCGCTGGTGTACCAGTTGTCTTGCCAAAGGCATCGCTGGGTAGCTATGTGTGGACGGGATAAGTGCTGAAAGCATCTAAGCATGAAGCCCCCCTCAAGATGAGATTTCCCATTACGCAAGTAAGTAAGATCCCTCAAAGACGATGAGGTAGATAGGTTCGAGGTGGAAGTGTGGTGACACATGGAGCTGACGAATACTAATCGATCGAGGACTTAACCAAAAAAGTTTGAAACATTCAATGAACGTTTATCCAGTTTTGAG
Source organism: Lysinibacillus sp. FSL M8-0337 (assembly GCF_038593855.1). NCBI lineage: Bacteria > Bacillati > Bacillota > Bacilli > Caryophanales > Bacillaceae > Lysinibacillus > Lysinibacillus sp. FSL M8-0337. The sequence goes on from NZ_CP151996.1 coordinate 225,568, forward strand.
AGAACGAGTTCTTTCAACTGAATAAGTGAAGTGATGATGGCAAAGAGGTCACACCCGTTCCCATATCGAACACGGAAGTTAAGCTCTTTAGCGCCGATGGTAGTTGGGGGCTTCCCCCTGTGAGAGTAGGACGTCGCTTCGCTTATTTTTTATGTGGAGGATTAGCTCAGCTGGGAGAGCATCTGCCTTACAAGCAGAGGGTCGGCGGTTCGAGCCCGTCATCCTCCACCATTTATTTATTATGAAATTACTATTATCGCGGGGTGGAGCAGTGGTAGCTCGTCGGGCTCATAACCCGAAGGTCACAGGTTCAAATCCTGTCTCCGCAACCAAATAAAATTAAGGTCCCGTGGTGTAGCGGTTAACATGCCTGCCTGTCACGCAGGAGATCGCCGGTTCGATCCCGGTCGGGACCGTCCTTATTTGCCGGTGTAGCTCAGTTGGTAGAGCAACTGACTTGTAATCAGTAGGTCGTGGGTTCGACTCCTATCGCCGGCACCATCCCTTGGAGGGGTAGCGAAGTGGCTAAACGCGGCGGACTGTAAATCCGCTCCTTAGGGTTCGGCGGTTCGAATCCGTCCCCCTCCACCAGCTCTTTATTCAATAGGGGCATAGTTCAACGGTAGAATAGAGGTCTCCAAAACCTTTGGTGTGGGTTCGATTCCTACTGCCCCTGCCAAATTTTTTAGGTTAGACTACTGTTATATTACATATGGCGGTTGTGGCGAAGTGGTTAACGCATCGGATTGTGGTTCCGACATTCGTGGGTTCGATTCCCATCAGTCGCCCCATAATAAAATATTGGGGTATAGCCAAGCGGTAAGGCAACGGATTTTGATTCCGTCATGCCTAGGTTCGAATCCTAGTACCCCAGCCATTTATTTCTTAATATGAGCCATTAGCTCAGTTGGTAGAGCATCTGACTTTTAATCAGAGGGTCGAAGGTTCGAGTCCTTCATGGCTCATCATATTTGCGGGTGTGGCGGAATTGGCAGACGCACTAGACTTAGGATCTAGCGCCGCAAGGCGTGGGGGTTCGACTCCCTTCACCCGCATCATCTATATTTCAAATTTATAATTGCCAGAATAAATAATCTTATGCACATGCGGAAGTAGTTCAGTGGTAGAACACCACCTTGCCAAGGTGGGGGTCGCGAGTTCGAACCTCGTCTTCCGCTCCAAATGTGCCGGGGTGGCGGAACTGGCAGACGCACAGGACTTAAAATCCTGCGGTAGGTGACTACCGTGCCGGTTCGATTCCGGCCCTCGGCACCATTTTTAATATTTAGCGCCCGTAGCTCAATTGGATAGAGCGTCTGACTACGGATCAGAAGGTTGTGGGTTCGACTCCTGCCGGGCGCGCCAATAAATGAACGGAATGTAGCTCAGCTTGGTAGAGCACTTGGTTTGGGACCAAGGGGTCGTAGGTTCGAATCCTGTCATTCCGACCATCTTTTTAAAAAATGGGGCCTTAGCTCAGCTGGGAGAGCGCCTGCCTTGCACGCAGGAGGTCAGCGGTTCGATCCCGCTAGGCTCCACCATAATTGTTTCATTCCGGAGGTATACCCAAGTCTGGCTGAAGGGATCGGTCTTGAAAACCGACAGGCGGGTAACACCGCGCGGGGGTTCGAATCCCTCTACCTCCTCCATTTTCCGGGTCAGTAGCTCAGTTGGTAGAGCATTAGATTGAAGCTCTAAGTGTCGGCGGTTCGATTCCGTCCTGACCCATCCTTTTTGCGGGTGTAGTTTAATGGTAAAACCTCAGCCTTCCAAGCTGATGTCGTGAGTTCGATTCTCATCACCCGCTCCAAGAGGGGCCTATAGCTCAGCTGGTTAGAGCGCACGCCTGATAAGCGTGAGGTCGATGGTTCGAGTCCATTTAGGCCCATTATAAAGATATTCCGAAGTAGCTCAGTTGGTAGTAGCACCTGACTGTTAATCAGGTTGTCGCAGGTTCGAGTCCTGCCTTCGGAGCCACGGCCCCTTGGTCAAGCGGTTAAGACACCGCCCTTTCACGGCGGTAACACGGGTTCGAATCCCGTAGGGGTCATCAAGCATGTAGCATATTGTTGCTACATGCTTTTTTGTGTTTTTAAGTATTTAATTATTATCACTAAGGCATTCAGTATTGCGTAAATCATCTAACTTTTAATTTTTCGTTTAAATTTGAACAAAGTATTTCATATATAAAAGATGTATGTTTTCTTACGGATTTTTTCGTGGTGAATTGTATGCTGTTCATCTAATATGGGGATAGATGGAGGAAAACGACATGAATTTACAAGAGATACAACGTTTTTTAGCACTTTATCAATTGGAACAAAATGAGTCGGAACAATGGCTTACAAATAGATTACAGCAAGTTGTCACAGAGGGCGCATATACTCCTACAACGGAAGAGCTTACTTTTGGCGCGAGAGTAGCATGGCGTAATAGTAATAAATGTATTGGGAGATTATTTTGGCAATCACTTCATGTTGAGGATGCACGTGAGGTTTTAGATGAGCATGCTATTTTTGAGAAATTACTTCACCATATTCAATATGCAACAAATGGTGGTAAGATTCGCCCGACTATAACGGTATTTGCCTCTGATAGAGTAAAAATATGGAATCATCAGCTTATACGTTATGCAGGTTATGAAACAGAAGCAGGGATTATTGGTGATCCCCATTCGGTGGCATTTACTAAAGTGTGTGAATCACTTGGTTGGCAGGGAGCAAGAACACCATTTGATGTGCTACCACTTGTGATCCAAGTAGATGGCCGTAAACCGCAATGGTTTCCAATCCCGAGTGGTGATGTATTAGAGGTTGCGATTCGTCACCCTGAACATCCTAAGGTAGGAGAACTAGGAATGAAGTGGTATGCGGTGCCAATTATATCGAGCATGCGCTTTCAAATGGCGGGTATTGACTTTCAGGCAGCCCCCTTTAATGGCTGGTATATGGGGACAGAAATTGGAGCACGGAATTTAGCTGATCATGACCGTTATGATATGTTACCGAAGATAGCAGAAATTTTTAATCTTGATACAACAAAGCAAGCATCTCTTTGGCGTGATCGTGCGCTAGTAGAATTAAATATTGCTGTTCTTCATTCCTTTAAAGAAGATGGCGTAAGTATTGTTGATCATCATACCGCAGCACAGCAATTTAAGCTATTTGAAGAAGCAGAGCACAAGGCAGGGCGCGATTTAACAGGCAACTGGACTTGGTTGATTCCACCATTATCGCCTGCAACGACACATATTTTCCATAAGCCGTATGTAAATGTCTATCATACACCTAATTATTTTTACCAAAAACCCCCATACTAATGATAAAGAGGCAGCTCATTGTAGAAAATGAACTGCCTCTTATTAATTGATATATTCATTTTTAGAAGCTCTAAATGAACAGAAGAAGAGTAGAGCTGTAACGGCAACAAATAGCCACCCAGCGATATTCCAGCCGCCAAATAAATCATGTAAATAGCCAAATAAAATTGGACCGACTGCGGCTAATAAATAACCTAAGGATTGTGCAAAGCCAGATAAATCTGCCGCCTCAAAAGCCGTACGTGTACGTAATGTAAAGAACATCATGGCAAGTGCAAATGAAGCCCCACCTGCTAAGCCAAGCAATATCATCCACAACACAGCAAAACTAGTCCATTCCATCACAACGCCTGTAAAACCAATGATATAAAATGCTGTAAACATTAAAACGAGTGGTCGCTGGGATGTCATTTTGCTAGCGATTATAGGCACAACTAATGCCATGGGCACTTGTGAGATTTGCATGATGGAAAACATCCAACCCGCACGATCCGCGGCTACGCCTTGTGCAATATAAATTTCAGGAATCCAAGCTGCGGTAGTATAAAATAATAACGATTGTAGTCCCATTGCCCCGGTAACTGCCCAAGTAACTGGTGATTTCCACAACGGTATACGCGCTTTTGTAGAGATTACAGTTGATTCGGGCTTATTAAATTTTAATTGGGGTAGCCAAATCACAATTGTTAATATGACTAGCGCTAAAGCAATAGCAAGTGCACCTTGCCAGCCCAGCACTGCATTGGCTATAGGGTAGCTAATACCAGCCCCGATCCCTGCTGTTAAATTCATAGACATTGTAAAAAACGCCATTAGTAAACCAACATGGTATGGAAATTTTAATTTTAGTAGACCTGGAATAAGGACGTTACCGAATGAAATGGCGACACCGATAATCATTGTACCAAATACGAGTAATCCCGTTGTTCCAAGTGAACGTAGGACAATGCCTCCAGCTAATAAAATGGTTGATAAAAATAGTGTTAATTCAAGACCGAGTTTTCTTGCAACGATGGGTGCAAAAGGGGATACAATTGCGAATGCAAGTAATGGGATTGTTGTAAGAAAGCCTGCAAGTACATTGGATATACCAAGATCTTCACGTATAAAGGATATAATTGGCCCTACAACTGTTAAGGGCATACGTAATGTGGATGCAAGGAAAATTACACCGATGACTAACAGTAGGGTTGTTCCCTTCCAGTTAATCTTTTTGCTAGGATAAGTAGATTGTTCGTTCGTTGTCAAAACTAGTACCTCCCTGATAGAACAATTATAATTCGAACCACTATAACACTTTATCACACTATTAAAAATAGTAGAAAATTCATAAAATACGGAACATTAATCGTTTTATTGAAATGTCTATGGTCGTATGTTAAACTAAGACACATCATAAATTTAATAATTATATGCCTCATGTTTGTATTGAGGTAGAGGTCGCGGTATTTATGAGTACGCTAATGGAAATGACAAGCATTAAAGATGTTAGCTGAAAGGAAATATCGCCGAAGTGTGAGGGGACTTGAAAACCTCATGCTGGGGCTGTCTCCGAAAGGAACAGAACTGTCACGTTGGACAACGTGTTGCGCTATCATTTTGAAGAAACAGAGGATTTACTTAGCCATCACAACGTTCGTGTGATGGCATTTTTTTGCCTCTTATAAAAGGAAGGAAGCTTTAACGTGAGTGAGATAAAAGTTAATCAGCTCGGCCATAAAGCACCGAAGCTGAAAAAAGAATTAAAAAGTCGTCATATTACGATGATTTCATTAGGCGGTACTATTGGGACTGGGCTATTTTTAGCAAGTGGTGGCGCTATTGCACAGGCTGGACCAGGTGGTGCACTACTTGCTTACGCATTAATCGGTATAATGGTGTACTTTTTAATGACTAGCTTGGGCGAAATGGCAGCTTATATGCCGTCATCGGGTTCATTTAGTACGTATGCAACAAAATTCGTAGATCCTGCTCTTGGCTTTGCCCTTGGTTGGAACTACTGGTATAACTGGGCGATCACAATTGCAGCAGAAATTGCAGCTGTTTCGCTTATTATGAAGTATTGGTTTCCTGATAGCTCCTCTGCATTATGGACAGTAGTATTTATTATGATTGTACTAACATTCAATTTACTATCTGTTAGAAGCTATGGTGAAAGTGAATATTGGTTTGCCATGATAAAAGTGGCGACTGTTATTGTTTTTATTATTGTCAGCCTATTGATGATTTTTGGTATTTTAGGAGGGCAAGCACCGGTTGGTTTCACGAATTTCTTTATAAGTGATGGTCCATTCCATGGTGGCTTCCTTGCAACATTCGGTATATTTTTAGCAGCTGGTTTCTCGTTCCAAGGAACAGAGTTATTAGGTATTACTGCTGGCGAAACGGATGACCCTGGAAAGAACATTCCAAAGGCTGTAAAATCCGTCTTCTGGCGTATTATTTTATTTTACATTTTAGCGATTGCGGCGATTGGGATGTTGATTCCATTTACGGATGCGCGCTTATTATCTGAAGATATTGCGGTATCTCCATTTACATTAGTATTCGATCGCTTAGGCATTGCTTTTGCTGCCTCATTAATGAATGCTATTATTTTAACTGCAATGTTGTCTGCAGGTAACTCTGGTTTATATGCATCATCACGTATGTTATGGCAATTAGCGGTAGATGGACATGCACCTAAAATTTTCACAAAATTAAGCCGTCGCGGCATTCCAATTTATGCATTACTGCTTACATTGGCAGTAGGCTGTCTAGCATTTTTAGCATCATTTTTTGGTGATGGCGTTGTCTATATGTGGCTTCTAAACGCTTCTGGGATGTCAGGCTTCATTGCATGGCTTGGTATTGCCTTTAGTCATTATCGCTTCCGCCGAGCGTTTGAAGCACAAGGGTTGGATTCAAAATTACTACCATATAAAGCAAAGCTATATCCATTTGGTCCGCTCTTTGCTTTCACCGTATGTATGATTGTAGTCATTGGTCAAAACTATACAGCATTCACTGGTGATTCAATTGACTGGTATGGCGTTCTTGTTTCATATATTGGTATCCCACTCTTTGTTATATTGTGGCTAGGCTATAAAATAAAACATAAAACAAAAATGATTCCACTACAAAAATGTGATTTAAAAGTGGAAAAATAATAATGAGAACTGTCCTAAATGTTAGGGCAGTTTTTATTTTTGTTGAACGCATCTGTCAGCCAATGAACCCCGCAGGAACGGATAATTGTCATAGTAAAAAGTGTTAAAGTGACGCAGTCACTTTAACACTTTTTCGTTTAGTTCAGCCTTATTTTATTAAGCAAATAGCGTTTCCCATAATAGGTAGATATTTAACGCTACGACGATGACAACGACACACCAGCCAAGAATTGTTGTGATACGGTGATTGACGAGGCTACCCATAATGTCCTTTTTACTTGTGAACATCACAAGCGGGATAAGCGCAAAGGCAATACCGAATGACAGGATTACTTGGCTTAACACAAGCGCATAGGTTGCATTGACGCCAGATGCAATAATGACCAGTGGTGGAATCATTGTAATGGCTCTGCGCAAATAGAGAGGAATTCTACGCTGGATAAAGCCCTGCATAACAACATCTCCTGCTAATGTACCGACAGAAGAGCTTGCAAGCCCTGCAATAAGAAGACCAAGACCGAAAGAAACGGCTGCCATAGGGCCAAGTGCATCTCGTAATCCATTATAGGCAATGTCTAAATCCTCAACTACTAATCCTTGCGTATGGAACACCGCTGCTGCAATAATCAGCATGCTCATATTAATCGCCCCAGCAATAATCATTGCAATTACAATATCGATAAACTCGAAACGGAAAATACGTCGCTTTTCATTGTCATTACGACCAATAACGCGATTTTGCGTTAAGGAAGAATGTAAATAGATTGCATGCGGCATAACAGTAGCTCCTAAAATACCTGTTGCAAGTAATAGGGAATCGACTCCATCGAAATGTGGTGTCAGCATTCCGAGTGTTACTTCACCCCAATTAGGTTGAGCTAAAAATGTCTGGAACGCAAATGCGAGTACTACAATTAGCACCATACCAGAAATACCAGCTTCAAAAGCTCTAAAACCTCTGCGTTGTAGCTCTAAAATGGCGAATGAGCCGATTGCCGTAATTAGTGCCGCTGGTAGCATTGGGATGTTAAATAATAAATATAGACCGAGGGCAGCACCGATAAACTCTGCAAGATCAGTTGCGATAATTACAAGTTCAGCCTGTATCCATAAAAATATAGAAGTTTTTTTAGAAAAGTTCTCTCTTGCTATTTCCGGCAAATTCTTTCCTGTTGCAATGCCAAGTTTTGCTGATAAAGATTGGATTAGTACAGCCATTAAATTAGAAAAGGCAATAACCCAAAGAAGTAAATAACCGTACTGCGAGCCAGCCGTAATATTTGTGGCAAAGTTGCCGGGATCGATATAGGCAACCGCTGCAATAAATGCCGGACCTAGAAAGGGTAAAATACGTTGCCAGCCTTTTATGTCGCCATCTAAAACAGCTTCGGCTGCCGACTTCTTAATCGGTTTATAGGCCATGTTGTTCCCTCGTTTCAAAAAGTATCGTTAGTGAAATAAAGTTTCCTATAGGAAAATAATGATACTACTATTCTATAGCTAGAACTGAAAAATGTGAAGAAGTTTGCTCAATTTTTTTATCATTGCCAAAAAACAAAGGGAAATCACTGCTGAAGTGAGTTAAATCGCGAATAAAACCATGGAAATCAGCAAAAATAATCCGAAACTGTTACCAGTAATGGGCTTCTACATATAAGGAAAAAATTTACGAAAACCGTATAATCTGTTCTTTACTTTTTATTAATACAGGCGTAATATGACATCATTATAAAAGTTTCAAATTTCTAAATCGCTGAAGCAACTAAACGCGGGGGACCCAATTTTGATGGATTGTCTCTACAATTCTTGGGGTGAATCTCTTTACAAGAGTAGGGCTACTCAGGCCCGAATCCGACAGCTAACCTCGTAAGCGTTAAGAGCAGAAAAGTTGGAGCTTGTCAGACGTTACAACGTCTACAAGTCGTATTTGGTGATGACTTGTAGACGTTTTTTGTTGTCATTTGGCACCCAAAGCCCAAGTAGCTAGAAAGAGCGAGTATGCAAAGGTGTAATTGATTTAGAAAGGCGAAACACACTCTAAAAATCTAGAAGGTGTTAAAAATGAAATCCTCATTCAAACGTTATGTTATCGGTAAACCATTGAGATCCGATGCATTAGGGGAACAAAAGCTTAGTAAAACAAAGGCATTAGCTATACTATCATCTGATGCATTGTCATCAGTAGCGTACGGACCAGAGCAAATTTTACTTGTGCTCATGACAGTAAGTACGGTTGCCTTTTGGTATTCGTTACCGATTGCAGCAGGGGTAGTGGTGCTCCTTGTGGCACTCACGTTATCCTATCGACAAGTTATTTTCGCCTATCCACATGGTGGTGGGGCATATGTAGTGTCCCGTGAAAACTTAGGCGTTAATGCAGGTCTTGTAGCGGGTGGGTCATTACTCGTTGATTATATTTTAACGGTTGCAGTTAGTGTGTCTGCTGGGACAGATGCTATTACATCAGCATTTCCAAGTTTACATGCTTATAATGTACCGATTGCAGTGTTTTTTGTTATTTGCCTAACACTATTAAATTTACGTGGCGTTACAGAATCAGCATCTGTTTTAGCGTATCCTGTATATTTGTTCGTTGTTGTGATGTTAATGCTTATTGGGTTAGGTATCTATAACGTCGCAACTGGGCAAGTTCCCGCTGAGTTACATCCAAAAATCGGGACGCCAGTTGCGGGCATTAGTTTGTTTTTATTATTAAAGGCATTTGCTTCAGGAAGCTCGGCATTGACGGGCGTAGAAGCGATATCCAATGCTATCCCGAATTTTAAAAGCCCTGCACCAAATAATGCAGCGAAAACGCTATTAGCAATGGGAAGTATTTTAGCAGTGCTGTTTATTGGTATCGTTGGCTTAGCTTATTTTTACGGAGTTGTGCCAAACGCTCAAGCAACGGTTGTCTCTCAAATTGCTGAAGCGAGTGTTGGACGCAATGTATTTTATTATATCGTGCAAGGTACGACAGCTATGATTTTAGTACTTGCTGCCAATACAGGTTATTCAGCATTTCCTTTACTCGCAGTTAATTTATCAAGAGACGGCTTTATACCAAGAATTTTTCAAATTCGTGGAGATCGACTTGGTTATTCCAACGGGATTATGATGCTCGGATTAGCAGCGATTGTCCTTATTGTGTTGTTCGACGGTGCAACAGAGCATTTAATTCCTCTTTATGCAGTAGGGGTCTTTATACCATTTACATTAGCGCAGACTGGTATGATGCGAAAATGGTGGCGTGAAAAGCCAAATGGATGGGTGACGAAATTCGCTATAAATACAATAGGTGCAGCCATTTCCTTTGTAGTGGCGATGATGTTCTTTGTTACAAAATTACCTCAAGTATGGCCAGTATTTATCTTTTTACCAATGATTATTTGGATGTTTCATCGCATTAAGCAGCATTACAATGCAGTCGGAGAACAACTACGACTAAATGGAGAAGCATTGCCAATAGTAGACGGAAATGTTTTTATTGTACCGGTAGCGGGGATTACAAAAGTGGTAGAAAATTCACTGCATTATGTGCAATCGTTGAATGTGGAAAAAATTATTGCCTTTTATGTAGCATTTGATCAGGCTGATGCCAAAGCCTTTGAGGAAAAGTGGAAGGCATGGCAACCAGATATACGTCTCGTTACGTACTATTCGCCATATCGAAGCATTACGCAACCTTTAAAAAAATTTATTGATAAGGTAGAACACCAATATGCGAAAACAGGCTATCAAGTAACAGTAGTCATTCCACAGTTTTTACCGAAGAAAGGTTGGCATCACATGTTACACAATCAGTCGAGTCTATTAATTCGTACATCGCTGTTATTTCACAAAAATGTCGTCATTATGACCGTACCTTTCCATTTATCTAAATAATGACTAGCAAGGTCGAAAATAGTCTGATATAATCAGAGCATTGATTGCAAAACACGAACGTTTACCATGAAATAATGTGTAAATACCATTAAATTCCGAAAATTTAAACTTTTTTCAGCTCTAGATATAAGCATCTGCCGAAAGAAGACATGCATCAGCTTATTATGCATATTCATATTGAAATTATAAAAATGGATATTTATAATAAGAAAGTTCAACCAGCTTAATACTGTTTCACTCATATAATAGCGAGAATATGGCTCGTAAGTTTCTACCGATTTACCGTAAATGAATCGACTATGGGTAGCATTGCTTTAGAAAAACTCATACTAGCGATGATGTTTTCTATTAGTTTCGACGTTTTTACGCTGAATGCCTTGCTCCACTCGTAGATGAATGGAATCAAAGTATTCAGCGTTTTTATTATTTTAAGAAAGAAGGAAAAGCAGCAATGAAGTTATTACGTGACAAAATTATGCAGGAAGGTAAAGTTTTATCTTCGTCTGTATTAAAAGTTGATTCTTTTTTAAATCATCAAATTGATCCACAGCTTATGAAAGAAATTGGGCATGAATTTGCAAATCGCTTCTCTGATGAAATTATTACTAAAGTGCTAACAATTGAATCTTCAGGAATTGCACCTTCTGTAATGTTAGGTCTTGAAATCGGTGCACCAGTAGTATTTGCTCGTAAACGTAAATCTTTAACATTATCAGATAATCTCTATTCGTCAAAAGTACATTCTTTCACAAAAAATGAAACAAATGATATTTCAGTATCTTGTAATTTTTTAAGTAAAGATGACAATGTTTTAATCGTCGACGATTTCCTAGCAAACGGTGAAGCGGTAAAAGGATTACTTGATATTGCAGCGCAAGCAGGGGCTCATGTTGTCGGTGTCGGCATCGTGATTGAAAAAGGCTTCCAAGACGGTGGAAAATTATTACGTGAGCAAGGTGTTCGCGTTGAATCATTAGCAATTGTGGATTCTTTAGAAGACGGCAAAGTAACATTTGCAACGGAGGATCGCGCGTAATGAATGCCTTTAAGTCAACGACGCTAGCTATTCAACATTTACTTGCGATGTATGCAGGTGCGATTTTAGTTCCGCTTATTATTGGTGGCGCTTTAGGTTTTGATTCAAAGCAAATGACTTATTTAGTAGCGATTGACATTATGATGTGTGGGATCGCAACATTACTTCAAGTGTATTCAGGTAAATTTATCGGTATTGGTTTACCAGTAGTTTTAGGATGTACTTTTACAGCAGTAAGTCCAATTATTGCAATTGGGACAAACCCTGAACAAGGCATTACCGATATTTATGGCTCCATTATTGCATCAGGTTTAATCGTTATGGTCATTGCAGGCTTCTTCGGTAAGCTTGTAAAATTCTTCCCACCAGTTGTAACAGGTTCTGTTGTGTCCATTATTGGTATCTCTTTATTACCAGTTGCATTGAACAATATGGCGGGTGGACAAGGTGCAGAAGACTTTGCATCGGGTTCTAATGTGGCTTTAGCATTTATTACATTAGTAATTATTTTAGTCGTTTACCGTTTTACTACAGGCTTTGTGCGTGCCATTTCAATTTTAATTGGCTTAGTTGTCGGTACAGTGCTAGGCGCATTTATGGGTAAAGTGGATTTCAGTCCTGTGTCAGATGCGGGTGTATTCCATATGGTTCAACCGTTCTATTTCGGAATGCCAACGTTTGATGCGACAGCGATTTTAACTATGACGCTTGTCGCGATGGTTTCTTTAGTAGAATCTTCAGGTGTCTATTTTGCATTGAGCGATATTTGCAATAAAAAATTAGATTCAAAAGATTTAGCACGTGGTTATCGTTCAGAAGGTCTTGCTTCTGTTATTGGTGGTATTTTCAATGCCTTCCCATATACTACTTTCTCACAAAACGTAGGGCTTACGCGTATGTCTGGCGTAAAAAATCGCAAAGTCATCTACATCACAGGTGGTTTACTAGTAGCACTTGGCTTCCTACCAAAAATCGCAGCACTCACAACAATTATTCCAACACCAGTACTTGGTGCGGCAATGTTGGCGATGTTCGGTATGGTAATTACACAAGGTATGGGCATGCTAGTACCTGTTATGAATGAGTCAGCAGAAAACGCCATGATTGCTGCGATTGCAGTTGGCCTTGGTGTAGGTGTATCGGTTGTTCCAGATATTTTCGCATCATTGCCATCATACGTATCGGTTCTTACGTCAAATGGTATCGTCTGTGGTTCGGTTACAGCGATAATCCTTAATATTTTATTCAACATGATTGGGCCTAAGCATAAAAATGACCCGATGCATGGAGAAATTTAAATCAAAAAATGCCACTTCCTGATAAAAGGAGGTGGCATTTTTTTATGAGAAAAAGAAACAAGACAAGGGAAAGGAAACAAGCGTCTAACTCCTGTTCAATTTCCCTTGTCATGTCAATGAAATGCATCGCTACTTTGTTAGCTTGATTTTGATTTCAGCGCTATATTGTCAATTTGGTTGTGGTGTCGTCCAATTGGTACGACGGATGGTGAATGGGATACAGGGTCTTCCATTACTATACAGTCGAGTGCAAATATATCTTTAATTAATGAATTTGTAATAATGTCAGATGGTGGTCCTTCTGCTACGAGCTTCCCTTCATGTAGGGCAAATATATAATCTGCATAACGTGCTGATAAGTTAATGTCGTGTAACACCATGACAATGGTCGTGCCATATTTACGATTTAAATCAGTCAGTAAATCTAAAATTTCTACTTGGTACGTAATATCTAAGTAAGTTGTTGGCTCATCTAAAAATAAAATATCTGTTTGCTGCGCTAATGCCATGGCAATCCATACACGCTGTCTTTGTCCCCCTGATAATTCATCAATATGGCGATCAGCAAATTCTGTAATGTTCATCATTTCCAACGCTTCAGCAACAGCCTCATAATCTTTTTTAGACCAACCTTTTAAAAAGCTCTGGTGGGGGAATCGCCCTCTACCAACTAAATCGGCAACTGTTATTCCTTCTGGAACGATAGGTGTTTGTGGTAACAAGCCTAGTATTTTGGCAAGTTGCTTCGGTGGCATTTTTTGAATAGCTTGCCCATCCAATGTTACTTGCCCTGAAGTTGGCGTAATGAGTCGTGCCATCGTTTTTAGTAGCGTAGATTTTCCGCAACCGTTTGCTCCGATAATTATGCTCATTTTATTGCTAGGAATCGTTACACTAACGTCTTGTAAAATCGTTTTATTGTCGTAACCAGCAGTAATTTGTTCCGCTCGAAATGTATGTGTTGGCTTCATATTACAAATCTCCTTTTCGATTGATACGAATTAATAAATAAATTAAATACGGTGCCCCAATAATCCCCGTAATTACGCCAACAGGATATCTGGTATCGAATGCGAACTGACCGATTAAATCGGCCGCCAATACTAAAATAACGCCAATTAAGCCAGCAGGCACGATATTTGAAAAGCCTACACCAACAATCTTTTTGGCAATTGGACCTGCTAGAAAGGCAACAAAGGCAATCGGTCCGGCAGCTGCTGTAGCCAACGCAATCATTAAAACCGAGCTAAGCAAGAGCACCAACCTCGTTTTGTTTGTAGCAACGCCAAGTGATGTCGCTGCTAGTTCACCAAGCTCTAATATTTCTAATCGACTAGCCAAAAAAAGAACAATGGGGGTGCAAATTAAAACGGCTATAATTAATGGATAAAGATTTTCCATTTTCGCACCATTCAAACTTCCGCTTAACCAACGCATAGCCGAAGGGAGGTCATGCGTATTCCCAATAACCATTAAATAAGAAATAAACGCATTTAACATTGCTTGAATACCGATGCCGATTAAAATTAATCGACCAATTGAGAACGAGCTACCTTTAGATAATATAAAAATAACGATAGCAGTTAAAAGACCGCCTATTACTGATGCAATCGAGACAAATGCATTACTCGCATGCAGAACAATAATGCAAAAGACAGCAGCAGCACTTGATCCAGCAGTGATGCCAATTACATTTGGATTGGCTAATGGATTGCGCAACATTGTTTGAAAAATGTAGCCACCAGCCCCAAATGCAAAGCCAGCAAATAGTCCAACGATCATTCGTGGTAATCTAATTGTACCGACTGCAAAAGAAGCTCCTTTTACCTCCGCACCTAATAATACGCTGACAACATCTTTTACTGGATAAATGGTATTGCCAAGCATAAGCATTAAACCCATAAGTACAATCGAAATAACTGCTAGCAAACACGTCATAAGTAGGAAACGACGTTTTCGTTTCATTCTTGAACTATAAATAGACATCATTGTTTCATTCATCATAATGCACGCATTTTCGCTTTCATTGTAATAAAAATTAATAGGGGAGCTCCGATAAAGGCAGTTACAATACCTACTTCAAGCTCGCTCGGACTCCCTAATAGTCTTCCACACACATCAGCAATGGTTAAAATAATTGCCCCAGCGAATGCTGAAAGGGGAATAACATAGCGCACGTCTGGACCAATAATTAATCGAATTAAATGAGTTGCTAACAAACCGATAAATCCAATCGGTCCAGCTAATGCTGTTGCCACACCACACAATAACACGCCGCCAAATGAAGCGAGCAAGCGAATTGTCCCCGTTTTAACACCTAAGCCAGTCGCTACATCCTCTCCTAATGCTAGTGCATTCAATGCTGGCGCAGAGAAGATAGCAATACAAATTCCAACTATTAAGAACGGGATAAACAGTGAGATATTATCCCAGCTACCAGAACCTACACTACCAACTTGCCAAAATCTAAACTGGTCCATCACTTTCGTACGTGGAATCATAACGGCCACGACAAGTGATGATAGTATGGCACTTGTAGCAGCGCCGGCTAAGACGAGTTTGATTGGTGTTGCGCCGCCACTCCCGATTGAACCAACAGTAAAGACAAAAATAGCGGTAATCATTGCCCCTGCAATTGCCAGCCAAATATATTGATCCGCAGAACTAATATTAAAAAAGGCAATCCCACAAACAACAAATAAGGATGCCCCTGTATTTACACCTAGTATACTTGGATCCGCAATTGGATTACGCGTTACAGACTGCATTAATGCACCTGAAACACCTAAAGCGGCACCACACATAAAACAAAAAATTGTTCGAACAATTCTTTGTCGAACAACACTTGCCTCATGAGAAGCAACTTCTGAATGGAATAGACCATCCAGAAGTTGCGTCCAAGTAATCATCCGAGAACCAAATATAAGCGACGCCATCACACTTAGACAAAGTAATATAGCAAGCAAAATAATCAGCTTACCGAAGTGACGTGGCATCCATACATGCTTATTTTCTGAAACGGAAGTATTCATCATATTATTTCAACTTTTTCGCAACATCAGAGATTAATGCTAAGTACTCGTCAATTGTATATTGAATGGATAATGGGTTTGGATTACCTGCTGCAGCTAATGGCGTATTATCAGTTATGACAATGACTGAACCATTTTGGATTGCTGGCACTTTTCCTAAAATAGGGTCAGCTTGTAGTGCAGCCAAAGTTTTATCATCCCCATATGTAATAAAAATTTCTGCATCCTTTAAAGCATCTGCATTTTCAGCACTTAATTCAATATAGAAACTAGAGTCATCTTTTACTTGCTCTTTAATACTTGGTGGGTACTCCATACCTAATTCTTCTAAAAACTCACCACGAGGATCTGCAGGCGTATAAATATAAAACTTAGATAAATCAGTTGCATTGAACGAAGCAAATACAGCTTTTTTACCTTTTAATTCAGGTAATTCATTTGCCTTATCAGCTATTAACTTCTCTGTATCAGCAATCAATTGTTTGCCTTCCTTTTCCATACCCATACCTTTTGCATTGTATAGGATTTGGTCACGCCATGAAATAACCCATGGAATTTCTGGGTATGCAACAACTGGCGCAATTTGGCTTAATGTATCGTAGTCTTCTTGTGTAATACCTGAATAGGCAGCTAAGATTACATCAGGATTTGAATCAGCAATTGCCTCAAAATCTAAACCATCCGTATCTTGATAAATATTAGGATTTTCTTCACCTAACTCTTTTAACTTGTCAGCTGTCCATGGCAGCATACCACTATCATCCTGTACGCCGTAGTTTGCAGCAGAGAAGCCCACTGGCACAACACCAAGTGCTAATGCCACATCATGGTTTGCCCAAGCAATCGTTGCAACGCGTTCAGGTTTTTTATCAATTACAGTTTCTCCAAAAGCATGCTTAATAACGATTGGATATTGTGTATCACTAGCATCAGATTCTGGTTTTGAATCACTAGATGCAGCACCGGACTCTTTTTCTGCACATCCAGCTAAAGCTAAAGAAAAAATAGCTATAAATAACATTGTAAATAATGAAAAGTAACGCTTTGAATTCATATTAGAATGACACTCCTATTAAAAAAATAATTGATAATGATTATCACTATCGTTTGTAGTATATAACCAATACATATATATTTCAATAGAATATTTTTTAAATTAAAAATTGCCAATACTAAACATTTTTCTATTTCCTTAATTTGCATGCAATATAGTTGAATTAATGAATATTCTGATTTTATGCGGAATCGTTTGTTGGAAATGATACTATGAAAGAAGTAAGAGGAAGTTCAATTTGAAAAAGGGGGGCTTTCATGTCAGAACAAGAACGGGAAAATTTAAAAGTGAAAGAACAGCGAAAAAATCCTGGAGGCGCTTTGAACAGTGCATCTGCACAAGCGCATACCGGTTCACCTAGCAAAGGGTGTTTAGTCAATATTGGTTCGCTTGTCATGATAATCGTTATTATTTTGTTGGTAAAAGCATGTGCAAATTAAAGTTTTCAACTTATAAAAAGAGACGCTATCCTTTTGTTTGGGTAATGTCTCTTTTTTCATTATTTTCTGGTCGAATATTCTTTGCTGCATCTATAGCTTCCTTCGCAAGTAGTAAGTGAGACACTAAGATAGGAGGCTAGTTCACCTTCTATTTTCGTTCTAAATCCTCCTCCCTACACTTAAACAATGAATGAGCATGTCACGATGTATACGTTTCAATTCTAAGAAAATTTCTAGGTGAGAAAATATTCTTTCTTGTTGTAAAGGTAATGTCCACAAACATGTTCAAATCAATTTTTTCATACTATAAGACATGCTTAGTCTCGGAGGGGGGTTGTATGTTTTTTCTGAAGAAAGGCTTGGTCATCATAATAGGTAGTATCTGTATATCATTAGGCATTAATCTATTTTTAACACCTTATCAAATACTAGACGGAGGCGTTGTAGGGGTAGCACTTATTTTGTACTATTTGTATCAACTAAAAATCGGACTTATGATTATTATTTTAAGCATTCCAATATTTGTTATCGCTTGGTTTAAATACAGAGCTTATTTCTACAATAGTGTACATGGCTTAATTGCTTCGTCTTTTATTATTGACCTGTTGAAGCCTATACGAAATATAATTCAAATCGATGCGATTTATAGTGCAATTTTTGGGGGCATTTTAGTTGGTTTTGGCATCGGTTTAATGCTTCGCTTTCAGACAAGCACTGGTGGAACAGATCTAGTTGCACAGTTTTTAAGTGATAAAACAGGCATTAATGTGGGGATTCTTATTTTTTTTATTGATTCGATTGTTATCGTTTTAGGTGGGTTTCTATTATCTTCTAATACACTAATCCTTTCCATAATTACTGTGTTAGTAGTTGGTATTACGACAAGTATGATAACCAGTTATGCAAAATAAAAAATAGCTTCAGTAAACACTGAAACTATTTATAGATGAGCGTTAAGGTCAGTTATTCATCATCCGCTTTTTTGGATAGGCGGGTTTTACTTCCGCAATTAAAATAGCTAATAAAATTAATACTGCGCCAATAACCATTCTGCCTGTCAGTACTTCATGCAAAAATATTACCGAAAGCACCATACCGAAAAAGGATTCTGTTGATAAGATAATGGCTGCCTTTGTAGCCGTTGTATATTGATTTGCTACATTTTGGAAAAGGTACGCAATAGTAGTTGAAAAAATCCCTAAATAAATGATTGAATAGATAGCTTCTTTTTCAAGATTAGTAGGGATATCGCCTTGACTGACGACGACCAAGATACCCAAAACGGATGCTGTTATAAACTGCACAATGGTAAGAGCGATTGCATCTTCCTTTTGTACAAAAAGGTTTGTACAAAAAATATCGAAAGCAAAGGCAACAGCACATGCTAGAGAAAGGGCATCTCCTATATTCATTGTGAGGGAACCTTGTAATGATAAACAGCCAATTCCAACAAGCGCTATAATAGAGCCAATGATTTCATAACCATCGATTCGGCGTTTATAGACGGCATAAGCAATAAGTGGAACAACGATTACATTAACAGCGGTTAAAAATGCATTTTTAGAGGGAGTCGTATATTGTAAACCAACTGTCTGAAGGGCAAAGGCAATATACAATATCGTGCCTAGTAAAACACCTTTCCAAACGACTGATTTTGTTGCTTTTTTTAATTTGTATCCAAAAATGACGGTTAGTATAATCGAAGCTAATATAAATCTTCCTGCCATCACTTGATAAGCAGTTAAATATTCTAGTGCAATGGCTGTAATAACAAACCCACTACCCCAAACGATAGCAGTTGTAAGCAGCATGCCATCAGCTATGTATTGTTTCATCTTTCTTCCTCCTAACTCCAATAAGAATAGCATGAGAAGGAAGAAAATATTTTGACTTTGTTTCTAAACTTTCAGGCGTTTTTTTGTACTTATTCCAAAGCGAATATTTAATCGGCTATTTTGCTATGTAATAAGTACAATTTAACGGCTGCTGATAAGCGTTCATAAAAAACATAATCATTATCTAGCGGTGCTACCAATTGGCGGATTTTTGTTATGCGATATCGGATAGTATTGGGATGGCAGAAGTGCGCAACTGCCACTTCTTTTATGTTACCTTTCTTTGCAATATAGGTGATTGCGGTATTGATGAAATCAGTATCAATCTTTTCATCAAGTAAGGGCCCTAGATAGTTTTTTACATAATGCATGGCAAATTGAGGATCTTTGCGATGTAACTCAATTAGCAAGCTATCAGAACCAAGCTGAGTGTAATGACAAGTAGGAGTCATATCAATTTCTGCCATTAAGCGGGCAGCGAAAGCTTCCCGTACTGCAAGGTGAAGTGCCGTTTGTGTGATATGCACCTGGCTATAGCCAACAGTCAATTTGTCTGTAGAAATATCATACATTGTAAGCCATTCATTAAGAAATTTTTCGAATTGAAAATGCTGTGATAGATTGGTCATTAAGATGAAGAGGCTATTTTTGTATTTGCAAATAACTCCTGTTTTTAATAGTGGTTCCAATTGCAAAAAAAGTTGCATCCATTGTGTATTCGATACGGCTTGCATTTGAAAATTCGCTACGAATACATATTTTTCAAACGGTTTGTTCAATTGTTGTAAAAAAGATGTGATTTGCTCTGCAGAGACATCTTCGTTAATGAGACGTTTCATAATGGTTTCTAAAAAGAATGTATAGTCTTGCGTTTTTGCATAAGCCATTGTTTCTAAAATAATTTTTTCAAAAAATTCATCTCCACCAAATCGCAGGATCGGGAAATGATGTGCATTGGCTAATGCGAGTACCTCTTCTGGTAGATCATTATAAATAACAGGCTTATATGCTAATGCGCTTGCTTCTAACTGAATCAGATTTTTTACAGCATTTACTAAATAATCAGGCTGTTGCTTTGCAAATAATAAGCTACTAAGAATTACACTATTTGGTGTAAATATCGTTTCTCGAACAGTGTGAATATCAGGCGAAAATTCAAAATCTAGAATTTCAACATTTTGGACAGGTTTATGTAAACCATTGCTACCTGCAACGACTGTAAAGTCCTTTGTAATCGGCAATTGCAAAAAGTTTTTTACGTTCATTTTGGAATCTAGCTACCTTTCCAGTAATTTATTATTAAGTATCGTACCATCATTTTAAGATAAATGAATATAGTTATTGTCTTTTATTGCAAATTTAAATGTTTCAATAGAGCCTGCGTTCATGTAATTAATTATTTTCAGTGCCAGTCACTTTTTCGGAAATCAACATCGTTCTTTTTACAACTACTTCACAGAGCGTTTACAATGAAAGCTTACAATGGATACTAATAACCAATTTAAGAGGTGCAGAAATGGAGTCTGTTGTGAGACAAAGCGTAAAGACAAGCAATTTATTCTTATATTTAAATCATTTATATGAACAGCATCAAAGCAATACTTTATATATAAAACGGTTAAAAGCATTAAATAAAATTATCGAAACAAAAGATTTACATACTTTTTTTCAGCCAATTGTGGATTTACAAACAAAACAAACAATGGGATTTGAGGCATTGAATAGACCAACGCCTTCTAATTTATTTAACAATGTCGATCAATTTTATGAATTTGTAGGGCAAACGGATTGCGTGTTTTTATTTGAATGCTTTTGTCGGAACCTATCATTGCAACGCTTCAAAGAGCGCCTTCACGGGGAGTTACTGAACGAAGATTTTATCCTATTTCTCAATATCCATCCCAATGTATTGCTGGATAAAAAATATAATAGTGGAGAGACGTTACAACTATTAAAAGAGCTAGGTATTAAACCACAGCAAGTAGTCTTTGAGTTAACGGAACGTAGCGCTGTGTTAGATTTTGTAGAGTTCGAAAGGGTATTATCACATTATCGTTCGCAGGGTTATCGAATTGCAGTGGATGATATGGGGTCCGGTTATAATAGTTTAAAAACATTGATTTATTTAAAACCCGAATTTATTAAGTTGGATCGTTCGTTAATTCAATATATCGATAAAAACAGTGAGCAGCAGCAGCTTGTTACATTGCTTATGAAATATGCGGAGCAAGCTGGAACAAAAATTATAGCAGAAGGCATAGAACGGCAAGAGGAGATCAATTATTTACAAGACATTGGCATCCATTATGCACAAGGGTATGCGTTAGGGAGGCCATCAAAAGACATTCAATTGGGGGAATTAAGGGTGGATGACCATGCAGATAGGAGAAGTCACAGAAAACGTTCCTAGTATTGATGAATTTGTGAAAAACAAAGATGTAGATTTACTTTTTACAAGCAATCCATCATTGCGAAGTGTTGTTGTTGTACGAGATGGCAGTCCAATTGGACATATTACCCGCACACATTTCTATCAAAAAATTGGTACACGCTATGGCTATAATCTATTTATGGGTCGACAAAACCAGCTGATTATTAAAGAAAATCCCCTAATTGTAGATTATGACACACCTATTATCGAAGTCAGTACAGAAGCGATGGGCCGACGAGCAGAGGACCTGTACGATGATATCATTGTCATTAAAAAAGGTGTCTATTTTGGTGTGGTCAGTATTAGAGAACTGTTGTTAAAGCTTGTAGAGACGCAAGTAGCCATTGCCAGCTTTTTAAACCCACTTACAAGCTTACCTGGCAATAAATTAATAGAAGAAAAATTACAAGCGGCATTACATCTTGAAACATATAGTCTCATTTATTTTGATTTGGATCATTTTAAAACCTATAATGACACCTATGGTTTTAATAAAGGAGACAAAATCTTACTGTATTTAACAGATGTTCTCAAAAGAAATATTGCAGGTGGAGAAGATTTTCTAGGACATATTGGTGGCGATGATTTTGTTGCTATACTCCCACATTATGAAGTAGCAATCATCTGTCAAACGATTATAGAAGAATTTGATGCGCAAATTATTGATTTTTATGAGCTGGAGGATTTAGTGAAATTACAAGTTCCTAATAGAGCTGGAAAATTAGAGCGTTTTTCATGTACTTCATTATCAATTGCGGTTATTACAAACGAATACCAGCAATTTACTTCAGTTGACCAACTATCAGATGCAGTAGCACGATTAAAAAAGGAATGCAAAAAGATATATGGAAGCTGTTATCTAATTAATGACAAAGCAACCTACCTTATACATTAGATTTTTAAGATGTAGAGTGGTTTACCCGCGAAACAGAGAGAAATACCCGCGAAGAAGAGAGGTTTACCCGCGGAACAGAGGGGAATACCCGCGAAACAAAGCAAAATACCCGCGAACAGCATTAAAACCTACCTCGTCTTATAAACGAGGTAGGTTTTTTTATTTAGTAAGCACTCCAGCCAGCATCAGCTGCTAAAGCGACACCGTTAATAAGGCTGGAATCTTCAGAAGCTAAAAATAGTGCAATATTAGCAATATCTGAAACTTGACCAGCTTTTGGCATAAGTTGTACACCGCGTACAGATTGTTGCATACCAAATGGGTCAACATTCGTCATGGCTGCAGCAAAGCCAGTTTCTACATGTGCGGGTGCAATCGCGTTGCAACGGATATTTTGTGAACCGTAGTGCGATGCAATATTTTTTGTCATACCTACAACTGCGTATTTCGCTGTAGTATAAGCTAGTCCACCGCGACCGCCCGTTAATCCTGCAATGGACGCCATGTTGACAATTGTTCCACCGCCATTTTCAATGAATATTGGTAATACTTGTCGAATAGCTCGCATTACACCACTTACATTAATGTCCATGACACGTTGCCAAACTGCATCTTCGACATTCGCCGCCGCCTGCATATTGTCACCAACTCCGGCATTATTGACTAAAATATCTATACGACCAAAATGAGCAACCGTATTAGCCATCATTTTTTGAATATCTTCTTCTACCGCAACATTTACTTTGACACCAAATGCCTCAAAGCCAGCTTTATTAAACTCAGTAACAGTTGCATTTAATGCGTCCTCATTGAAGTCTGCAATAACAACTTTTGCCCCTTCTTGTGCATATTTACGCGCAATTTCTTTACCGATTCCTGCTCCACTACCTGTAACAATCGCTACTTTATTTTGCAATTTCCCCAAAATTATTTCCCTCTCTCACAATAAGTTTACTGTTAAACTAATTTGATTATAGTCTTTTTAGTCGTTAAATCAAAGAAATTGAACCGCTTACATTTTTAAAAATCTTAATCTTAATAAAACATACTTGAATAATAGGTATTATAGGTATATAATTCGGTTTACATTATAAATAAAACATCTTAGGAGGCTTTCTATTGTCAACTTTACAAGTCATTCTTAACGTAGCACTGTTACTTGCTTGCGTTGGAATTTTAGTTATTATGAATAAAAAACATGTGAAATTTTCAAATCGTGTTTTTGCTGGTCTAGGTTTAGGTATCGCACTAGGTCTAGGGTTGCAATTATTTTACGGTATTGACTCGGAAATTTTAGCCAAGACAACATCTTGGTACAACATTATTGGTACGGGTTATGTGAAACTGTTACAAATGGTGGCAATGCCTCTAGTATTTATTTCTATTTTGATTGCCTTTACGAAAATGACAATTGGCAAAAATTTTGGCAAAATGGCCGCTTTAATTTTAGCAATTTTAATCGGTACGACAGCAGTATCAGCAGCAGTAGGGATTCTTTCAGCAACAATATTTGATTTAGATGCTACTCAAATTATGCAAGGCGACGCTGAAACAGAGCGTGGGGCATATATAGAAGAAAAGACAACGGGCATGACTGCACCTGATTTACCAACGCAAATTATTGAATTGTTCCCAGCGAATCCATTTCTTGATTTAACAGGTGCTCGTTCGACATCTACAATCGCAGTTGTTATATTTGCAGCATTTTTAGGTTTTGCTTATTTACGTGTCGCACGTAAAGATGGAGAGATGGCTGCAACCATTAAAAAAGGCATTGATGCAGTGCATGCATTAGTAATGGGTGTTGTAACAATTGTTTTACGCTTAACACCATATGGTATTTTAGCCATTATGGCACGCACAGTCGCAACCTCTGATTTCGGGGCAATTTACAACTTAGGTAAATTCGTTATTGCTTCTTACGTTGCGTTAATTATTATGTTCCTTGTTCATTTACTAATTATTTCTCTAAGCGGTCTAAATCCGTTTACGTATTTAAAAAAATCGCTTGAAACACTATTATTTGCCTTCACTTCACGTTCAAGTGCGGGGACTCTACCTATGAATATTAAAACGCAGACTGGTAGACTTGGTGTACCAGAAGGGATAGCAAACTTTGCAGGTTCATTTGGTTTATCAATTGGTCAAAACGGTTGTGCTGGTGTATATCCTGCAATGCTTGCAATTATGATTGCACCAACTGTCGGCATTAATCCACTAGATCCTGTATTTATCATTACAGTTATTGCAGTGGTTGCAATTAGTTCGTTCGGGGTAGCAGGTGTTGGTGGTGGTGCAACATTTGCAGCTATTCTTGTGCTATCAGCGCTTCATCTACCCGTTGCACTTGCCGGTATTTTGATTTCAATTGAGCCATTAATCGACATGGGGCGTACCGCTCTAAATGTAAGTGGATCAATGACAGCAGGGGTTACAACAGCACGTGTAACGAAAGAGTTGGATACAGAAATATATAATAATAAAGCTGTTAGCGCACAAGTTTCTGACTTATAGGCTTGTAAAATGAGTTTGGAACATAACAAACATAGCAAAAAAGTGTTAGATTGATTGAAGTCAATCTAACACTTTTTCTCTTTTGTGCAGTCAATAAGTATTTTTTATGTTTTCAGTGCTTTTGGCTGTGTCATCAATGTACTTTGCAATAATATGGTTGTCAGCTGTGATGTTTTCAATTGATGCATTCATTTGTTGTAAGGTTGCAGTGGCCTCCTCAATAATGGCAGCAAAATCATTTGTCGACGAGTCAACATTTTTGCTGTTTACAGCTACTTCATTTGATAAATGCTCAAATTCATCAAATTTTATTTTTAATGAATGTAAAATATTGCTTAATTGAATAAAGTTTGAATTAACTAACTTTGTAGATTCTACACTTTGATGCAATGTGTCGCTACTTCTTGTCATGTTCACCTGTGCTAATTTATTCGTTGTATTGACATCCGTTAAATTTTCACTGATTTTGACAGTAAGATTATTCGTTAAATCCGCTAAATTTCGTATTTCTTGAGCCACAACAGAAAATCCTTTTCCAGCATCCCCAGCACGAGCCGCCTCAATCGAAGCATTTAATGCCAATAAATTTGTCTGTTCCGTTATTTGTTGAATATCATTGGCAAACTGATTTGTTTCTTCAATTTTTTCCGTTAAGGTTTTGAAGTTTTCACTTAAGTTGGATATTACATTTTGCAGACTATTCATCTCCGTTGTAAGATGATTTATTTTATTTTGGCCTTCATCCGCTAAGTTACTAGATTGAATAGAGTCATCTATTAAACGAACTGTTATGTCATTCATGGAATGGATTGCTGCTAAGTTATTTTGTGCACTATCCGCTATTTTAGATATTTGCTCACTTTGCAACATACTACCTGATGAGATTTCATTCATGGCTAGTTGAATTTCTTCTTGCGATCTTAAACCAAATTGAACTTTTTCGTTAATTTTACTAATGCTTTCAGCAATAACGGCGATTTCGCTTTCTAAATGAAGTCTATGTTCTTCTTTTGTTTTTGCATCGGCTTCTGCGATTTCACTATATGCTTGTAACTTTTTAAATTGGTTTTGATTCATACGGATTAAGATTGTTAACAGAAATCCAATAAACAAATAAATGATAACAAAAGAAGTAATTTTTTCACTAGCAAATTCAGGTTTAGGGAAGAGATAAATTAAACCAAGCGTTATAAACCCTAGACTATAGCCAATACTAAATATTTTGGTATTAAATTGAACAGCAGAAAAGATAGCAAAGAAAAAAATTGAAAGAGCAGTGGATAATTCCCCACCATAAATCATGACTAAACCAATATTAAAGACATTCATAATGATCACGATCAAATAGGGGAAGACATACTCTTTTTGATAACGATTACTGACTATATATAACAATGGATAAAAAATAATTTGAAAGCTATAAAAAAAGATAATCCAAAAATCTGGTTTTAAAGATAATGTGCCGAGTAAACCTAAAATTGTTGAAGCTAAATAAGTAAAAAGCATCAGCTTATTTTTATTTTTCAAGTCCATTAATTTTAATTGCTCAATCATATTGCACTAAAGACCTCCTGTTTAATTTGTTATTTTAAAATAGTAATTAAGTGGATTGTTTATCTTTAAACTAGTTATTAGAATTGATTATAGTTATTTTAACTGGAAGTAGTAAAGCATTATTTTCAATTTTTACCGATGTTAGTTAGAACTACCTACGTAATCAATTTTGAAATTGTAAAAAAAATTTTCAAATAGAGGGAAAATGTTATGACAAGTATTTCTCGTTCAATAAATAAATTTTCTGTGAAATTAATTAATTTAATATTAAACAGTTTAATGTTAAAATAAATTGCAGGTCACAAAAGTTTCACAATTATTGGAGGTGTTTATGTGGGGAGAAAGCAGGATAAAGTCTAATATAACGCGGTTTTAGAGGATAAATGGTCAACTGCGAATTCGCTTGCAGAAATGTGAAAAGTAAGCTACCGCAGATTTAATAAAAAGAAAGTAGTAGCTTTTTAGAGGCAATCTGTGTACAAGGATTCCTCAGCATTTGTTCTTTTAAACAATGAAGCCGATCATTCTTTTTATGAAGTAGTTCTTACTTGAACCATGTACATCAGCTTAGGCTAATGGACAAGTTAAGTAATGTAAATATACAACAAAATAAATCATGGCATATGTGCCAATTTGTAGCTAAATGGCGAATTTTGGCGTTTTATGTAAAACAAAGTCGTTTATATAAAAGGAGAAAAAGGGAAATGAGTGCTAATAAGAAAAGGTTTCACTTTGCATGGCTAGTATTACTAGGTTTATGTATTTCAGTTGGTTTAGCTAAGTCGGGATTAAACAGTTCGGCAGGACTATTCCTATCACCCGTATCTGAAGACATTGGTGTAGGTCTTGGAAATTTAACGTTATATCTAAGTATTTCATCTATCGTTACAATGGTATTTTTACCGATTGGTGGGAGATTAATGGCGAAGTATGATACACGTATTTTACTTAGCGTTGCTATTATTTTACAAGCGGGTGCCTTTGCTTTATTCGGTATGATGAACTCTGTATGGGGATGGTATATCCTTGCAATGCCATTAGCTATTGGTGGCGTATTAATTACAGTATTAGCTGGACCTGTATTAGTCAATCAATGGTTTAAACAGCGCAGTGGACTAGCTTTAGGTATTATTACTGCTTCTGGAGGTTTGATCGGAGCGTTTACACAACCTTTAATTGGTAACTTAATTGCCACTCAAGGTTGGCGAAGTGCTTATATTATTGTAGGTGTAGCAGCGATTATTATTATCGTACCAACAATTATTTTATTTTTAAGAAAATCACCACAAGAAAAAGGATTATTACCTTATGGTGCAGCGGACAATAACAATGTAGAGAAGAAAGTAGAAACGGATACTAGCAATACCGGAATCTCGTTTGCAGATGCTAAAAAGTCTTTATCATTTTTATTGTTAATTTTGTTCTTCTTTATTATTACGTCAATAGCAAGTTTTTCAATCCATATTCCAACGTATCTTGTAAATCAAGGGTTTAGTGTGAAGTTTACTGGTAATGTGATGGCTGCTTTAATGGTTGGTGTATTGTTAGGGTCAATTATTTTCGGGTATTTAATTGATAAAATTGGTGCTAAAAATACAACCGTTATCGCCATGTCGATTGGCTTAGTGTCTATGATTTTATTGCTCTTCTTTGTTGAAAGTACAATTGCAATCGTTGTAGCTGTTGGTCTTTTCGGATTTGTCACAGCTTGTATAGGAACATTAGCGCCTGCTATTACTTCTGCCTTATTTGGTAATAAAAATTACAGTCAAATCTATTCGACCGTTTCAATTGGCTTGGCAGTAGCGGGTATTATTGCACTTCCAGCGTATGGTTATATTTTTGATTTCACAGGAAGCTACACAGCTGTTTTATACATTATTGTAATCATGTTAATCATTAATATTGTTTCTGTCTTAGTTGCTTTCCGCAATAAAGAAAAAATGGTGCAAAACGGACTGTGGAAATAAGATATTAATTGGCAAACTAAAAACTACGCCTAACTTGTTAGACAAGTCATGGTGTAGTTTTTGTTTTCAGGATAATTGTTTGAGAATTGTTTGAGTGACTGGCACCCAGTTAAATAATTTTTACATAAAAGTCTTTGCCGTTTATAATGTCAGTTAATTCAATGTTGTAATGAGTTTTATAGTAATCATAAATATTGCGTGCTAAACCGGAGTGTCCATTTAAATAAGTTCCCTTTTTAACTTCTTTCCGTGGATTGTGAAAATCAAAATATAAGCGCGAATCGTGGCACATTGAATTTAAAATGGCTTTAAATTCCTGTTCCTCAATATGAATTCC
This sequence comes from Lysinibacillus sp. FSL M8-0337, assembly GCF_038593855.1. Lineage (NCBI taxonomy): Bacteria > Bacillati > Bacillota > Bacilli > Caryophanales > Bacillaceae > Lysinibacillus > Lysinibacillus sp. FSL M8-0337. Next base: position 254,317 of record NZ_CP151996.1, read on the forward strand.
TCGCGTATATTGGCACTCTCGGCGATACGTATCGTGTGAGACATTCACAGGTGAAGACTCAAGGGTCATTTCGATTTTTCTATTCAAATGACAACAGCTCCTTTCAAGATTCATTACTATTCTCTCTATTATAAAATTGTCAGAAAATTATATCAATATTTATCTACAGTAAAGAATTAAGAAATGTAACTTGTAGGGGAGGGATAGGGTAATTTACCAATCTTGCTGTTGCATTTCCTCTGCAATTACTTGAAGATCATAGGAATTGATGGTTAGAAGCGTATAGTCGTGGGTTTCCATATATTTTTCTGCCAACCGCTTGATATACTTCGGAGAGCCCTCGTTTTCTTCATCATAAACAAGCAACAAACCGTCCGAATTTTGAATAATAAACTTGTCTTTCTCTGTAAACTGCCAAGGAGCCTCATACGGCTTTTTTGTCACACTCGTTACAAAGTCTGCTTGCGCTACTAGTGATAAATACTTTTCTTGTTTCATTTCTTGCCAATTTTTTTCTTGCTCTAAAAAGGGTGTGATAACTGCATATTTTAAGTCAGGAAATTCCTCTTTTAATGTTAAGACAACCTCCACGCTCCATGTTTCAACACCTTGCTGTCCACTAATAATGACCCATTCTAAACCTTCATCTAATAGATTTCTTAAGCGATTTTCTAAAGCTTTTTTGATAATAGGGATACCAGGATGTTTATCATTAAAAATGCCTAGTTCATGTGGTTTGTAGCCTGTTATAATCATTCGCTGAAGCACTAAAACGCCCCCTAAGCTGTTTGTATGTATCAAGTATACAGCAGGGGACGGATGAACACGAATGACAAATCCGGTTGGTATAATGTAATGATTTCTTATATTTATTTTACGGTTGTTCCCAAGAAAATAATGACGCTTAAAATGCAAAAATTGTTAAGACTACAGTTGCTGTTGCGCAAATGCCAAGAAACCACCAAGTGTCTGAGAAATCCTCTTTCGTTTCACTATTCATAGGATATACTTCCTTTCTGTTTAATGCGTCCATTCCAAGACCAATTTGTCCATATACGGAGCAGCGCTTCAAATGGACCCCGTTTAAATTTCTTTAAATAAACAATGCTTAAAATGCATTGCAAGCTATATACTGCAATTCCCAAAATTACGCCGCCAAACACGCCCAATTTGCCAAATAAGCCGAGTCCATAACCGTAAAACACGGTCGTACAAATCACCGTTTGTAATAAATAATTGGTTAGCGATAATTTCCCCACGCTTTCAAAAGCGGTAGACAGACGTTGAATAGGTCGAGAATGAAATAGTAGAGCAGCCAAACAAATATAACCAACTGCTAACACCATTGAGCCACCTACAAGCAACATAGTAGAAAATGGGCTATCTATGAAACTAATACTTTTACAAGTAATGCCTATTGGTACAAATAATGAGCCAAGGATATACCATTTCTTTTCATCTTGCATATGTTCAAAAGCATGATTTTTCGCTAGCCCCATGCCTAAAAGAAATAATGGTGCAAAAAATAATGGCGCAAAAATGATTATGAAATAGATCATAAGTGGGTCATCTACGTCAGGAGGCATGACGTTTAATCGAAAATCGTAAATTTCTTGATAGCTACCATTCGCATAGATGGTATTTGCTTTATCAATATATACTGCCATTTTTTTTTCTTCTTTTTCTGTTGTTTCGTCTGAACCATATGTTAAAGCGGTTGCCAATACAAATAATACGCTAGCCCAAATAAATAATGTTTTTGGTTTGCGATTTATGAATGGAATTAAAAATAATGTCATAATTCCATAAAACAGTAAAATGTCACCTTCCCATAAAAATGTAGAATGAATAAATCCAAGTGTGATTAATCCCGTTGCCCTACGTAAAATGGACCAGCGACTTTTCCCTTTTTTATTACGGATTGACTGTATAAATTTAATAAGAGAAAAACCGAACAGCATTGTGAAAATGGGCATAAAAGAACCTTCGATAAAAATTTTTACAAAATATAACGCCCCTGTATCGAGAGTCGATAGATGTTCTGGTTTTTCTTTTCCATAAATGCCGAACTGAAAAATAAGCAAGTTGGCCATTAAAATACCAAATAAACTAAATCCACGCATTGCATCGATGAAGCGTACACGATTTGCTATCATTGCCTTTTAACTCCTTTATTGGTTAACTTATATATAGTGTAGTTGGTAAAGCTTATAGTGAAATAACGACTACCTTAAAGTAATCTTAAAAGTAGGTGACAGGGTGCAAGAAGCGGCGATATTTGTGTTAGAGGATGAACGTGCGATTGCGGAAATGATCGAAATTATTTTAAGAAAAGAAGGTTTTGAAAACATTACGTTATGCACGACGATAGAAGATGGAAAAAAGGCGATTGAGCATAATGTTTTTGATTTTTATTTATTAGATATCATGCTACCAGACGGTAGTGGGCTTGATTTGGCGGAAGTTATTCGAAAGCAAAGTGATGCACCGCTATTTTTTTTAACAGCCAAGAGCAGTGATGCAGATAAACTTCGAGGGTTTATGAATGGCGCAGACGATTATATTACGAAACCGTTTAATCCGCTTGAGCTAGTAGCAAGGGTAAAAGTCCAATTTACTCGATATATGAAGCAAAAGAATGTATCTGGAAGTCACGTTTACACATGTAGCCGTTTTACTTTTGATATAGATGCAGCAGAAATAACTGTAGACGGAAAAAAAGAATTGATTAGTGGTCGTTTATTTTACTTATTGAAGTATTTATGTGAAAACGAGGGGCAAGTATTATCGAAAGAACAAATTTATGAACGTGTGTGGGGCGATTTTTTATTTGACGATAATACGGTAATGGTTCATATTCGCAAGTTACGTGAAAAAATAGAAAGGAATCCTGGTAAACCAACTTGCATTATTACGGTAAGAGGGATTGGCTATAAATTAGTTGGAGATGATCAAGTATGAAGCCGGCAGGGAAATTATCACTGCGTTTTGTATCCTACTTTATCATATTTTATTTACTTATCATTTTGGGCTTCATTATTAGTTTAGTGGTTTTTGGACTTTTTATAAATGAACGAGTCGGTGATAACATCCATACGATGAGTTCTTTTGAAATTGAAGATAATGCAATTGTGAAAAATGGTAAATCCGTAAAAATAGCCGATTTCTTAGAAAAACGCGCAGAGGAAAATGTAGGGCAGTTATATTTATTGAACAATGCCATGGAAATTGTCGATTATACAGGGGATAGTTGTGAGCTGTGTAGCATGACGGACCGTGAAATTATGGCGCTTAAACGTCCAGGCATGCATACGTGGGAAATACCCAAATACTATTTGTTGTTTTTACCTACATCGCCTTTGCAGCCTATGTTCAATGAGGTCTTGCAGGTGATTCGTGAAAAGAAAGAATTCCCTTCGGAGCTACTCGAACGCTTACAAGCTAATCAGATTGCGATTGAAATTTATAATGAGCGTTGGAATCGTGTAAAGGTAATTGGTGAGCATTATAAGAAATTGCATAAGCCGCAGTTGCTAGATGAAAAATATGATATTTTTGAGCAAGCCGAGCTTAGGCAAAGTACGTCATTAGAAGATGGTTCAACGCTAATAGTACGTATGCCAAACCCCTCCTATAAGCCATTTGAAGAGCCTTTTAATAAAGCAATGATTTTATTTGTGTCCATATTTTTTGGCGGGCATAGTATTTTGTTGCTAGGCATTATTTTGTTATCCATGAGCATTTCACGTCAATTTGTACGGCCGCTTGTATATGTGATCTCTCGTATTGAACGGTTGACGCAGTTCGATTATCGGGAAGTAAGTGATAATAAAATCCATCATCAAAAGACGGGGAAATTGAAAAGGAAATTTAAATTATTCCAACCTGTTGATGAATCGCTTAATCATTTATCTGAACGTCTTGCTTCAAATGAAAGACAAATCCAGCAATCAGAGCAACTACGCGAGGAATGGATAACGGGTTTATCGCATGATTTAAAGACACCATTGAGCTCGATTTATGGGTATTCCACGATGCTTGCTTCCGAAGAGTATGAATGGACGAAAGAAGAGATGCGAATATTCGCGAATACAATGCGTGAAAAAGCAACCTATATGGACTTACTTATACAAGATTTAACGTATTCTTATCAACTAAAGAATAAAGCAATCCAGCTCGAGAAAGTATCGTTAGCACTTGCCACATGGTTACCCCAATTTGCAGATGAGCAAGTATCAATCAAAGTATATGGGGACGTTATGCTTGAAGCCGATGAGCTTTTATTAAAGCGCATATTAGATAATTTAATTACCAATGCTAAAAAATACACACCTGAAGGTACGAAGGTTCTTGTAGAGGCTCAAAATATAGACAAAGGCATTAAGTTAACGATTACAGACCAAGGACCAGGTATTCCACAAGATGAATTAGACAATCTTTTTGAACGCTATTATCGTGGTACAAATACAACAGATGATGCAACGGGCACAGGTCTTGGCTTAGCCATTACGAAACAACTGATTGATTTGCATAATGCAACAATATGCGTACATTCTGATAACAATGGTACTGTCTTTGAATTGAAATTTCTTGAAAAATAAAAAAATGCCCTTATGATAATCAATGTTTAATCATACAGAAGTTTTTTAATTATCAGGGGTGGGACTGTTCATTAGATGATGACACCAACAAAATATGAATGCAGAAGATTACTCGTTTTGGGAGTAATCTTTTTTTATGTAAATAGAAAGTTTGATGCCATTCACAAAGTTGTCAATGTCGTTTTTTTATAGTGGAAAACCCCTATATTTCTAAAAAGTTGGGTTGCTTATACTGGTGGCATAGAAGAAAAAGGAGATGCAATTATATGAGGAATCAAAGGGTTGATTCGTATGGTAAATAAACAACAAAATCGTATTGCATATAAATCCCAAGAGAAAAAGTTAATACTTATTAGTTTTATAGTTGCTGGGATAATGTTGATGTCTATTATAGGGAGAATATTTAGTAGCTAGGAGATGTATAAATATGAATGATTCAGCTGTATTTTGGAGCCGTGCATTAACCGAATTAACATTATCTTTCCATATTATTTATGCAACAATTGGTGTTGGTATACCGCTGATGATTATGATCGCTCAATGGGTTGGGATTAAAAATAATGATGAGCATTATTTATTACTCGCTCGACGTTGGGCACGGGGATTTGTTATTACAGTAGCAATTGGCGTTGTGACAGGAACAGCAATTGGCTTGCAACTTTCTTTATTATGGCCAAACTTTATGGAATTAGCTGGTCAAATTATCGCTCTACCACTATTTATGGAAACGTTCGCGTTTTTCGTTGAAGCCATTTTTTTAGGGTTGTATTTGTATACATGGGATCGCTTCAAAAATCCAAAGAGACATTTACTATTATTAGTACCAGTAGCCATTGGTGCTTCTATGTCAGCAGTATTTATTACAATCGTGAACGCCTTTATGAATGCACCGCAAGGATTTGATATTGTGGATGGGGAGCTGATTAATATTCAGCCTGTACTAGCCATGTTTAATCCGGCAATGCCGACAAAGGTAGCGCACGTTTTAGTAACATCTTATATGACGGCAGCTTTTTTATTAGCTTCCATTGCTGCCTATCGCATGCTACGAGGGTCTGCGCACGTATATCATAAAAAAGCACTGTACTTACTATTGAAATTAGGGTTAGTCTTTTCACTCGCAGCACTTGTAGTAGGAGACTTTTCAGGCAAATATTTAGCGGAATATCAACCTGAAAAATTAGCAGCAGCAGAATGGCATTTTGAAACGGAAGAAGACGCTTCCCTTGTTTTATTTGGTGTATTGGATGGAGAAGACATAAAATACGCTATTAAAATACCTTATGCTTTAAGTGTATTAGCGCATAATAATCCGTTTGCAGAAGTAACAGGGCTTGATCAATTTCCGAAAGATGAACAACCACCACTTTATATTCACTATTTATTCGATGTAATGGTGATGATTGGCACGTTATTAATTGTAGTGGCAGCTGTTTATGTTCTTGGTAAATGGCGAAATTGGCAATTTGTTTCGTCTAAACTATTTAAAAGAGTAATTGTTGCAGGTGGTCCACTTGCACTTATTGCAATAGAAGCGGGCTGGTGGTTAGCAGAAGTAGGGCGACAACCATGGATTTTAAGAGGGTACATGAAAACATCGGAAGGTGCGACTACGAGTGGGCAAGTAGATACGATGTTAATTCTATTTGCGGGCTTATATATCGTTTTAGCAATTGGTAGTATCATAGCGCTTATTCGGATGTTCCGTGACAATCCAATTGAACGTGAACTTGCAGAACATAAATTAGTTGAAGGTTGTGAAGAACCATGAGCTTAGAAGTTTTGGGCATTTCTGTACTATGGTTATTTCTCTTTGGTTATGTCATCGTTGCATCTATTGACTTTGGGGCAGGCTTTTTTAACGCCTATAGTGTAATGATTGGGAAAGATCATATTTTATCACAAGTGATAAAACGCTATTTATCACCAGTGTGGGAAATTACGAATGTTTTCTTAGTTTTTTTCTTTGTAGGTATTGTTGGTTTCTTTCCGCAATCAGCTTACTATTATGGCACAATTTTGCTAGTACCCGTAAGTATTTCTCTAATTTTAATTGCAATTCGAGGCAGTTATTATGCATTTGAATCGTATAGTGCAAAAAGTGGACATATTGGCTATAAGTTGATGTACGGTGTCACTGGTTTATTTATACCTGCATCACTTTCCATTGTATTAACGATTTCCGAGGGTGGGTTCGTAACAATGGTAAAGGATCAACCTCATTTGGAAATTGCGAAACTTTTTACTAGCCCGTTAACTTGGTCAATCGTGTTGTTAAGTGTTGTAGCGGTTCTGTATATTTCCGCAGTATTTTTAACTTGGTACGGTAAAAGAGCGAGTGATGAACATGCTTCTAATTTAATGAGAAAATATGCACTTGGTTGGTCAATTCCACTTATCGCAAGTGTTATCGGGATTATGGTGGAATTAAAGGGGCATAATCCTGCGCATTATGAAAATATGCTGAATTTATGGTGGCTATTCGCCATGTCAGGTGCTCTTTTTATCATGACTCTAATTCTTTTAGGTGCTAAGAAAAAATATGGGCTGGCCGTTATATTATTGGTCGTGCAGTTTGGCTTCGCCTTTTTCGGTTATGGTATTTCTCATTATCCTTACTTGTTGTACCCATATTTATCGGTTCATGATAGTTTTACAAATGAATCGATGGCGATAGCATTGGTCATTGCCTTTATTGGTGGTCTTGTTTTACTCATACCTTCACTTTATTTAGTGATGAAATGGTTTGTATTTGATCGTGATTATGCTTGTGGTAAACGGAATCACCACGTATAGGAGGTTTTACAGTGAATCAATTTATTATTTTTTATGCACCGTTTCTAGTGGTTGCTTTAAGTATTATAATTGGCTTCTGGGTAGGCCCGAAAGACCGTAAAGTAAATCGTTAAAATTGTTTGGGTGACTGGCACCACTAAAACCCCCGATTAGCATGCTAATCGGGGGTTTTGATTATCTTTTACATTGCTCTGATGGTTGTTGCATTTTTACATAGCGCCATAAACTATTGGCAATATCGCGTGCTTCAGCAGCATGTTCCGTTCCAACGAATGCTTTTCTGAAAGGAGTGAGCAATGATTCGATAATAAAGAGTTTTGGTTTTTGTTGCTGCAATTCCTCTAAAAGAAATGTTGCATATTCAAAACCTTCAAGCGTGTCATGCTCTGACAGCCCTTTAGTAAAGCCTGCTAATTGGTCAATGACGACATCTTTACTTACTTGTTGATAATTAATTACGTTTTGTATCGCGTTAAACATTTCAGCGCTTATAAGGACTTCATTGGATTCAAGCATAGTAGGTATAATGACACTTATATTGCGCAATGCTACTCGTACAATGGCTTCGCGATTTATATATTTGTAGTCCGCTATTAGGACTGCACGTAAGGACAGGTTCACCATCCCCAATGTTTGTACGGCACATTCATAGCTCATCGGTCTAATTTCTTCACCAAAAACCTGTACAAGTCGATTGGCAAGCCACTCTAATTCTTGTAAGTGATAATTCAAAAGGATTTTTTTAAGTTCACTATCCCGTGAATGGAAAATCGATTCGAAAATTTGTACGAGGTTATGCTCGCGATTGACATGCATCAACACAGCCACTTGCTGTGTTAATATTTCTAAATCAGTGGGATCCTTTCCATAAAGAAGCTCGTGTCGACGATTACTAGCCTCCTCGCGCCCCTCATCCAATATGGCAATCAAACATTCATTTTTAGAAACAAAATGATTATAAAAAGTGCCCTTTGAAACTTTGGCCGCACTAATAATATCGTTAATGGACGTATCTAAAAATCCTTTTTCTATAAAAAGTTCCCGAGCTGCAGTAATTATTTGTCTTTTTCTTTTATTCATGACCTCACCTTTTTAAAGTTATTATACTAGTATTCTACAATGTAAACGCTGTTATATCAACGTTTTGAAATTTTTCAATCTTAATTCTTGAAAAAAGTAGACTGCGAGTATAAAATAAGTTTTATCGTAAACAACAAGAGAGAATAGAGGGATATAAATGAATAATGACTTAACAATGAAAAAGCCCCCTTATGGCATGATTGCTATTTTGTTCGTGGGTGCTTTTGTTGCTTTTCTTAACAACACATTGTTAAATGTTGCGTTGCCAACAATCATGAAAGATTTTGGTATTACGTATGCAAAGGTACAATGGCTTGCAACTGGATATATGCTGGTCAGCGGTATTTTAGTACCTGCATCAGCATTCTTTGTGACGCGCTTTAAAAATAGACATTTATTTATTACGGCGATGTCTATCTTTACGATAGGTACAATTATGGCTGGCTTTGCTCCAAACTTTGGCATGTTACTTGCAGGTCGTATGGTGCAAGCGGCAGGGGCTGCTAGTATGTCACCATTATTAATGAACGTCATGCTAACTAGCTTCCCAAAAGAAAAACGTGGAGCGGCAATGGGTATTTTCGGTTTAGTTATGATTGCTGCACCAGCAATAGGTCCGACATTATCTGGTTATATCGTTGAACATCATGATTGGCGTATGTTGTTCCAAATGATTATACCATTTGCCATTATTAGTCTACTATTTGGTATTTGGAAATTAGACAATGTCATGGAAACACGTGAAGTACACTTAGATGTTCCTTCTGTATTATTATCGACAGTAGCGTTTGGTGGAATTTTATACGGTTTCAGTACGGCAGGTGACAAAGGATGGTCGAGTCCTTGGGTATACGGTACGATTTTAGTTGGCTTTGTTGCTTTAATTATTTTTATCTTTAAGCAATTACGTATGGAACAGCCTTTACTAGAATTACGTATTTACAAATATCCTATGTTTGCATTAAGTTCTGCGATTTCCGTAATCGTTTCAATGGCGATGTTCTCGGGGATGATTTTAACACCTGCGTATGTCCAATCAATTCGTGGGATTGAACCATTCGAAGCAGGTTTAATGATGCTTCCTGGTGCCCTTGCAATGGGGATTATGTCTCCGATTACTGGTAAACTTTTCGATAAATTTGGACCGCGTATATTAGCGATAATCGGTCTAACAATAACAACAATAGCTACTTTCGGCTTAACAAAATTAGCGATGGATTCTAGCTATACATTTATCGTATCGATGTATACAATTCGGATGTTTGGTATGTCGATGGTTATGATGCCAATTATGACAAATGGTTTAAACCAATTACCACAGATGATGAATCCACATGGTACAGCAATTAATAATACTTTGCAACAAGTAGCTGGAGCTATTGGTAGTGCGGTATTAGTTACATTTATGAATAACCGTACAAAATCAACAGCAGAAGATTTAATTGCAGAGGCCAAAGCACATGCAGCTCAATCTGGTGCTACACCAACAGCGGAGCAAATGCAACAAATGCAAGAGCAAATTATGCAAACAGCTTTACTAGATGGCATTACACATTCTTTCTTAATCGCTGCTTTTGTGACGGTTCTAGCACTAATACTAGCGTTCTTCTTAAAACGTGTAAAAGTTGAAAGTGCGGCAGCTACAATGGATTTAAAAAAACCAACAAATTCATAAGATAGACAAAGAAATCCCACCGCTCAAACTGTCGGTGGGATTTTTATTATTGTGTATTGTTAAATGCTAAATTGTTTGAGTGCCTGTCACCATTTAATGACCTTTTTTAAAGAGTGCTCCTGGCCAGAATGCATATTTGCCAAGCACCGTAGTAATGGCTGGTACAAGTAAAGGTCGTACGATAAACGTATCCAGTAATATACCAATAGCCGTTACAACACCGAACTGTACAAGGACTTGAATTGGTAATGTAGCAAGCACTGCGAACGTACCTGCTAAAATGAGTCCGGCAGATGTAATAACACTACCTGTATGCACAACGCCTTCCTCTACTGCTGTTAAATGGTCCTTCGTTTTTCGTTTCTTCCAAATCTCTGAAATCATGAAAATATTATAATCCTCACCAAGTGCCACTAAAAATACAAAGGCATATAGCGGGATAGAGCCTGAAATTGCCTCTGCACCCATGACATGATGCAAAATAAGCCAGCCAGCGCCAAGCGCACCAAAGTAAGAAATAATTACTGTAGCAAGCAGATAAACAGTTGCTGTTACTGAACGTAAATAAACAAATAATAATAATGCGATTAAAGCAATCATTGTCGGCATGATAACAGATTCATCGCGCTCGGTAATTTGCTTTGTATCATATTGGCTTGCTGTTTCGCCACCAAGCCATACGTGTGAGTCAGCATCTTTTAAACCAGAATCTTTAAGAAGCTTAACAACTTCAGCCTTTAATTCAGGGATATGCTCTAAAGACTCTTGTGCATATGGATTGGCATTCAATGATAATTCATACAATTGTATCGAATTATTTTTCGTACCAATTTGTACATCAGACACGTTATCGATATATGGAATTTTTGTAAGCTGTTGTTGTAAATTAACATCCGAGCCTTGCGTATCAATTACTAGCTGAACAGGTGCCAGTTCGCCAGGTGAAAAATTCTCTTCTATTAAAGTAAAGCCTTCACGTGATGGCATATCTTCTGGGAAAGAAGATAATAAGTCGAAAGTATATTGAATGCGTGGTACAAAGGCCGCTAAGCCACCAAGGAGCAAGACAGTGACTGCAATAACAATCCATGGCTTATGCGTTACAAAATGTCCAATTTTATGACTCACTTTATGGGAAGGTTTATGCTGTTTTTTGCCCTTTGCTTTTGCCATTTCTTCTGTACGTGGCGTGAATGGGAAAAAGGCTACTCGCCCTATAACGACAAGAATTGCTGGCAATACAACTAGTGCAGCAATGCCCATTATCAATACGCCAAAGCTAAATGGCACTGCGAAGCGTTGGAAGGAGCCATAATGGGCAAGACTAAGTGTAGCTAAACCAATAACAACGGTAAGGGCACTCATCATAATAGCGCCACCCGATTCTTTCACAGCGAGCTTCATCGCTGTCGCTTTATCTTCAACGTCAAATAAAATTTCACGGTATTTTGAAATTAAAAATAAGCAATAGTCCGTACCAGCGCCAAATAATAAAACCGTCATAATGGAAACAGCTTGCGAGTCTTTGTCAATCCATCCTTGCTCTGCAAAGAAACCGAGTGTTGGACTAATAACACCATAGGCAAGCCCTACAACAATTAAAGGAATAATGGCAAGTAATGGCGAACGATAAATTAGAATTAATAACACTAATACAAGCAGGACAGTTGCTATCATTAGTTTTACATCAGCTTGTGAAAATAAACTAACAGCATCCGTTGCAATACCGACTGGTCCAGAATAGCGCACATGGAGAGCATCGCTTGATAAATCTTGATCCAGTTGAACATTGTTTGAATCCATTGTTTTTGATAATGTATCTAGACTTTCTTGTAAAACATCAGTGGCAACATCTTTTTCAAAGAAAACAGGTGTGACGATTGTAGAGCCATTGTCAGATGCAGATGCTGATAAAGCCTGTGGTGGCATATTATCATATGGTGGAACTAATGTTTGATGCTCTAAAGGGTTGCTATTTAGCTCTGCATAAACCTTTTGGATAGCTCCAAAATCAGCTGGTGTTAGGCCGCTTTCTCTATGCCAAACGAGTAATAAAGGTGTACCTGCATCATTTGGGAATTCTTCAGCAATAATGGCTGCTGCTTGCTCGGACATTTCGGTGTCAGGCAAGTTTTTACCCGTTTCACTTTCGATGCTATTAATTTGCGGCCAAGCAAACGAAAGGACGAGAACAAGTAATACCCAGCATCCAAGTGCAAGAAAACGCCCTTTTTTACTGGATACCATTGAGCCCCATTGCTCAAGTGGATGTTTTTTCATTGGAAAACCTCCGTTTCATGTAATGTACACTAATTATATATACTAGAAGGTTAATTAATCAATACAGAAGTATTGATATGTTATAATATGTTTAGTACTACACATTATAAGGAGGCGATCTTGTTGAAACAATCACCGCGTGTTCTAGGAAGACCTCGCCATGATGACAAGGCTAAACCTACAAAAGATATTGTCTTAGAAACAGCGACAATGCTGTTTATTAAGGATGGCTACAAAAACGTGTCCATGGATGATGTTGCCAAAGCCTGTAATGTTACAAAAGCCACTATCTATTACTACTACCCAACTAAAGGGGATTTATATACATCGGCCTTAGTTGAAATGATGCATAGAATTAGACATCATATTGAACGAATTTTAGAGCAACCGATTCCTTTTAAAGACCGATTAGAACAACTCATTGAAGTCCATTTATCAGCAACTGTTGATATTGATATGAAGAACTTTATGCGAGAGGCGACCATCAATTTATCACAATCGCAATTGAAAGAAGTACATGCTGCAGAAAATGAGATGTATAAAACGATTGAGCGAGCGATGCAAAGTGAAATGGAAAAAGGGACAATTCGCAAAGGAAATGCAGAATTTTTTGCCCATACGTTTATGGCGCTAATGTCAGTGGGCTACTTTAAAGATGGTGAAGGAAAAAGGCTTTTTGACACAGTATCTTTGGCGTCAAAAGAAATTATTGCTTTCTTTTGGTTATCCATCGAAAAGTGAGAAAAATTGTAGCTAATAACATAATTTATGGCGTTTGAGTTGTTAAATTGCGTGAGAAAAATTGATTTATCTTCCAAAAAAAGCAGAAAAAGAGTGCAGACCGCTAAAAGTAGTTTACAATTAAACTATTTTTCAAAGATTGTGCCATAGTTGATTGAAATAATGCGCAAACAGTCTTATAATGGATGTTGTAATGTCACCAAGATAAGATAAGGATGGAATTGTGATGCGCTTTGTGCAAAATGGAGAATATGTAACAAATCATGAAATTCGCTTTCCAGCCCTTGTGACTGGTGAATGTAAGATACCCGCTGTAACGACTGTTAAGAAGATCGCTTAATGGTCTTTTTTACATGGAGGCAATATAAAAAATAGTATTAGTGACGGCAAAGGAGAGTTCAAAATGTCAGAAACGAATAACCAAGCACAGTCTGAACAATTAACTGTGAGTCAAGAACAATTAGATGTACTAGACCAACTATTAAAGCCTGAGGTGCAAGAATCTCTAACAACTTTAGTTGAACAATTACCAAAGCTAACTGAAATGATGACGTTATTAACTAAATCATATGAGTTTGCACAAGCAGTTGCAACAGACGACGTATTAAAAAGCGATACTGTTGGTGCTGTAACAGAAATGGCTGGACCAGTAGTAGGATCAGCTAAACAACTTGCAGCAACAGCTATTGAGGCAAAAGATCGCGCTTCTGAAAGCCAAGAAGTCATCGGTTTATTTGGTCTTGTGAAAATGATAAAAGACCCACAAGTTCAAAATGTTTTCCGTTTTGTTAATGCATTTTTACAAGTTAACGCTGAACGTAAATCAAAATAAAGTTCGAGATATATTCAATTCGTAAGGACGGAGGATTAATTAATCATGTCAAAAGAAATCGTCATCTTAGGTGCTGGTTACGCAGGTGTATTAACTGCATTAACAGCACGTAAGTATTTATCAGCTGATGAAGCTAAAATTACAGTAGTAAACCAATTCCCAACGCACCAAATCATCACTGAACTTCACCGTTTAGCTGGTGGTACTATTGCAGAAGGTGCAGTAGCGCTACCGCTTAAAAAAATCTTTAAAGGTTTAGATATTGATTTACAAATCGCTAAAGTAACGAAATTTAATGTAGATACTAAAAAGGTTGACCTAGATACTGGTTACACTTTATCTTACGATACATTAGTTGTTTCTTTAGGTAGCCAAACTGGTTTCTTCGGTATCCCAGGATTAGAAGAAAATTCAATGGTACTTAAATCTGTTAACGATGCAAACAAAATTAACCGACACATTGAAGATCGTATTAAAGCATATGCACAATCTAAAGACGAAGCAGATGCAACAATCGTTATCGGCGGTGGCGGTTTAACAGGTGTTGAGCTTGTTGGTGAAATCGTGGACAACTTCCCAAAAATCGCTGCACAACACGGTGTAAACTTTGCTGATCTTAAAATTAAGCTAGTTGAAGCTGGTCCTAAAATCTTACCAGTACTTCCAGATGTACTAATTGAACGTGCAACGGAAAGCTTAACAAAACGTGGTGTAGAATTTATCACAGGTACGCCAGTAACAGGCGTTGATGGTAACGTTATTTCACTTAAAGATCGTGAGTCAATCGTTGCTAATACATTCATCTGGACTGGTGGTGTAGCTGCACTTCCAATCGTTGCTGAATCAGGCCTTGCAGCTGACCGTGGCAAAGCAACAATCAACGAATTCCTACAATCTACATCACACGAAGATGTATTTGTAATCGGAGATGCTTCTGTGGCATTACCAGCTGACGGCGGACGTCCACTTTATGCGCCAACTGCACAAGTTGCTTGGCAAATGGGTGAATGTGCAGGATACAATTTATTTGCACAATACAAAAACCAAGAGATGAAAACATTCTCTGCAGTTAACTCTGGTACACTTGCCAGCCTAGGACGTAAAGATGCAGTTGCAACAATTGGAGCTAGCAACACACAACTTAAAGGTCTACCTGCAACACTTATGAAAGAAGCGTCTAATATTCGCTATCTGACACATATCAAAGCGCTATTCGGCTTAGTATACTAAGCATAATGATTCCCTTACAACTGTTATAGTTGTAAGGGTTTTTTTATGGAAACTTACAATATTTATTTGCGATAGATTAGATACGATTTATATTTTTGGCAAGGGTGCTAAAAGCCTCTTACACTTCCTGCCTCCACTTGTGATAGCATAATATTTTATATTTTTTACCAAAAATAAAACTTTTTAGGATTCTGTTTTTGTAGTTCTTTTCTATCATATTTCTTTACTTATCTATATTATTTACATTAAAATATACTCATTAAAGTATTTTAGTAGGAGGTTTACATAAGATGAAAAAAATTGTTTCTACTTTATTAAGCTTTACTCTAGTAATAAGTACTTTAGCATTTGCGACACCAAGTAAAAAAGCTTTAGCTTCTGAATTAACTTATAATTCTGATAATTTTAGAATTATTACTGATACAGAAGAACGATCTGAATATATTTTAAAAGTAGATGGTCAAGAAATCCATTACATTGAGACAGTAAAAATAGTTGATGAAGATACCCAAGAAATTGACACCAAAGTATTTAATAAGGAAACAAATGAGCTTTTGCAACATTTCGTCACTGTAGTAGAGGATGATAAAATAATTGAACAAGATGTAATTGATTTCAAAGACTTATCACAACAAGAAGATTCAATAATGTTCAGCCAGACTAACTTCGCAGCAACGAATTTCACGAATTCCCGATTTGCTTCTAGCGCTTATATAACATCTAATAGATCGTTGGTATCCGTTTTAGGTATTAGTTATACAACTAATTATATAAGGAATATAGGTTATGCGGATTATGCTAATTTAAAAACACGTACAGTTAATCTTACAACTGGGTCTCCAAAAGATCGAAATGCATATAATTACTATACGCGAAATGTTGACAGTTTAAGATCCACGGAAAGTGGAACTCTTGTTGGATGGATAATAAGTGCCTTCAGTGGAGGTGGTTTAGCAATTGGTACATTACTTTCTTGGAAAACAGTACAAATTGTCTTAAAGAATATTGCAGGACCTGTAGCACTTGCAGCTAATGCTTGGGCTATTGGTCAATGGTACTATTATTACAATAACTGTGTTAATGGTTTCTATAATATTCCTAGATAAAAAAGAGTCTCCATGAGACTCTTTTTTAAACGCTCCTCTATTCATTGATTATTTTGATTTTTCTGATTTGAAATAAGTACAAGACAATAAATATATAATAGTATGACTAATGAAAAAAATAAGAAAATACCTATTTCAAAATGATAGGATACTGCAAATATCATGGCAAGACTAATAAGGGCAAGGATTAACAGAATATTAACGATATAGTGTTCTTTAAATCGAAAACTAAGAATGATAACTAGAAAAAATAAAATACTAGCAAGAAAGAAGATAAACTGTAATTCATAATATCCTAAATAAAAAACCATATAGAAATATAAAAATACTACAAAAAATATTTTTACAAATTTGCTCATCTTATCACTCCCAACGCTATAAGCATTAACTATTTTGATTTTTTTTAGAAAGAAGTATATGACAATAAACATACAATAATATAATTAAAGAAAAAAATATGAAGATACCTCTTTCGAAATAGTGAGATACCATAAATATCATGGCAAGACTAATAAGGGCAAGGATTAACAGAATATTAACGATATAGTGTTCTTTAAATAGAAAACTAAGAATGATAACTAGAAAAAATAAAATACTAGCAAGAAAGAAGATAGGTTGTAATTCATAATATCCTAAATAAAACACCATATAGAAATATAAAAATACTACAAAAAATATTTTTACAAATTTGCTCATCTTGTCACGCCCTTTTTTTATTTAAATTATAAGGCAAATCTAACACATAAATAAAATAGTATATACATTGGTATACATACTTATATTCAAATATAGATGATTTATCTTGTGTTAACGTAAGTAATAGCCATCACATCAATAAGATAACATAGCATAACAATGAATTAGGCAGTTATAACAGGTTTTGATTCTTGTTACTGCCTTTATAGCAATCATTAGAAGAATGTTTAAATAATTTTTGGAAAATGTTATGTTGAAATAAATTGCCATTTGTTGATATAGATTTAACTTGTAGATGCCAAATAGATAGTTTCCAAACTTAGCTCCATCAGAGTTCAATCAGCTTTTGATATGTAAAAAAGTTTTGTGTAAAATTAAAGTGTCTAACTCTAATCTGCGCGAGGGCTAATTCGTATTAAAATGGTATGAATAACAATAAATGAGTAGGTGAAGTTATGGATAATAAGTATGAATTATTAGGTATTTTATGTATAATAATTCCTATTTTATCTACAATATATATTCTATTAAACAGTGATATTTTAGTACCAAAAGGATATAATTTGGAAATTTATGGATATGTAATATCTAGAAATTTAATGATTATTTTTTTATTATACTTACTTTCTAAATTAGGATATTTCCTTTATTCGCAACTAAAACAAGACTAGCGAGTAGCTAGTCTTGTTTTAGTTGCGAAGTTGTTATTAATTTATAATCACCATATTGTGGAATCTTAATAGTATAGGTTTTAAGTCTTAATACTTTTCCGGTTACTATATCATAAAGCTCTCTAATACCCGTTTCGGCTTTATAATATGCTCTATATGCCATATAAACGGTTGTATTAGGATTAGCATGCAATGTATATCCTATTGAGCTAGTGATAGATTTTGATCTTGAAAAACCTAGTCCATCTATTATTCTAGATACTTCTGTCTGAAAAGAGGCGGTGTTAGATGATGTAATATAACCGCCTGCAGCGCCTGTCTTTAGATTATCAGAAACTCTTTTAAAGCCCGACCATTCATAGTATGTCCTAATGTTTGTCTTTCAATATCGGAAATCATTAATAAAAAAAGGTGAAATTTCTGCTGTATTAACTACTTCTGCGACTAGAAAAAACAAAATACTAGCAAGAAAGAAGATAGGCTGTAATTCATAATACCCTAAATAAAAAACCATATAGAGATATAAAAATACCAATAAAAATATCTTTATAAATTTACTCATCTTGGCACACCTTTTTGTATCAATTATAAAGAAAATTAAACACATATATTATTATTTTGCTCTCGAAATGTTTAAAATCTACGCTTAAGTTTAGAAGATAAAATTTTAGGGGTCTTGTGTAAATATAAGTTTAGTATGCCATGACATAGGTAATGTCCATTACATCAAAACGTTATTCGGCTTAGTGTACTAATTTTAATAGTGGATGTTAATGTGAAAACTAACATTTAACGGGGTGTTTTAGTTTTGTGCAGTCATTTTCTAGTGTTTATTTCACTAATAGAAAGTACCGTAATTATTGTGAACTATTTAATTGTAGCGTATGCTAAAAGTATCCAACAATTCGTGTAGGGAGTGAGGAATATATGGGCCGCGATCGTAAGTTTAGTACGCTCGATTTATTCTTGGAATCGAAAAAATTGGTATTAGCTGTTGGCTATGAAGGATTTACGATTGCTCGACTAGCTGAATCATTAGAAGTTTCAAGAGCTGCCATTTATAAATACTATACAAATAAAGATGAACTACTGATGGATTTTATGTTACATGAGATGGATAAAAGTGTAAAAGATTTATTATCAATCCCTGCGGAGTTATCTTATCTTGACCAATTAGACGAGTTATTGCATAGTATTTTTCGTTCAAAGGATTTACATTTACTATTAGGTATTGCTGAAATTATTCCAACAACTAATAAACCTCACATGCAAGAAAAAAAAGAAAAGCTGTCAGCGATGCATTTTAATATGTATGGACCTTTAATGCGTATCGTCCAACAAGGTAAAAAAGAAGGATTTGTGGATGCTGATATTCCTAATGATCTTGTCCTTGGATTTATTTTTCAGAGTATTAATATTCCAAATCATAGTCAAATGGATGAAGTACAGTTTTTTAACTTTACGAAACTATTAATTTTAAACGGTGTGAGAGGTAAAAATAAGTGACACATGTGTAACTAATGAGTATAATACTAGTTGCGTATGTGTACTTTTTTATTTAAAAGTGACACATGTGTAACTTTTAAAAATACTAGGAGGAAACGATCGATGTTTTTAGCTATAAAAGAAATTAAACATGCAAAGTTACGCTACTCAATGATTACAATGATTATTGTGTTAATAGCATGGTTAACGTTTATTTTGTCAGGGCTTGGAAATGGACTTTCGACATTAAGTGCAGCTTCTATCAAAAATCTAGATGCTCATTATGTAGTATACGAGGAGGGTTCAGGTTCAAAATTTAGTAAATCTTTAATTTCCGCATCTTTAAAAGAAAAGATTGATGCACAAAGTGAAGTAGAAGATAGTGCACTATTTGGCTCTGCAATGGCGGCTGTTTCTAAGAAGGGTATTGATGAAAAAACAGATATTGCACTTCTAGGAATTGAACCTGGGTCGTTTATCGAACCCAAAGTAATAGAAGGTAAGAAGTTAGATAAAAATATTCAAAATGGTGTTTTAGCCAATAAAACGTTACAAGACAAAGGCTATGCAATTGGTGACGAAATCAAAGTGGACAGTTCCACAATTGTATTAAAAATTGTCGGCTTTGTTGAAAACGAAACATATAACCATTTACCAGTATTATTTAGCACAGTAGAACAATGGAGAGCCTATCAATTTGCTGCACCAGGTGCCAATAACGGCATTGAAGATGTAGTAAATGCGATAGCGATACAGGCACCTAACTTAGATGCAGAGAATTTTAGTGAAAAAATCGGGGGCATCGAAACCGCAACGAAAAGTCAGGCAATTAATGGAATGCCAGGATATATGGAAGAGAACGGGACAATTGTAATGATGTTAGTGTTTCTCGTTGCCATTTCTGCGTTTGTCATTGCGGTCTTCTTTTATGTTTTAACGATTCAAAAGACGCAACAATTTGGTGTAATGAAAGCCATTGGTGCAAAAAATAGTTTTATAACAAAGGCAATTGTTTCCCAAGTGTTTGTCATTTCTTTAGTAGGTATTTTAGTAGGCGTAGTGCTTACGTATTTAACAGCACTAGTTTTCCCGGAAGACATGCCTTTTAATTTAGACCCTACGCTTGTTGTACTTTACGGTTTCGCACTTTTACTAATTAGTGTGTTAAGTTCATTTGTATGTGTTCGCCAAGTATCTAAAGTAGATCCATTAACAGCATTAGGGAGAGTGGAGTAGATGAAACGTTTAGAAGTAAGAAATATGACAAAAACCTATGACGAAGGCAGTTCAACAATTACAGCTCTTAACAATGTGTCAATGGAAGTAGATGCAGGTGAAATAGTAGCCATTATTGGTCCATCGGGTTCAGGCAAAAGTACATTATTATCGGCAGTTGGAGCCTTGTTACAGCCCTCTTCAGGTAGTGTCATCGTCAATGGTAAAAAAATTGAGACGCTAAAGGAGAAAGAACTTGCTAAATTCCGTCTAAATGAAATAGGGTTTATTTTACAAACATCTAACTTAATTCCTTATTTAAATGTACTAGATCAACTACTGCTAGTAAAAAAAATGGCAGGTAAAGTATCAAGTGCGGATCAGCAGTTTGCAAAGCAATTGTTGGCAGATTTAGGACTAGAAAAAAAGCTTAAAAAATTCCCAAATGAGCTATCTGGGGGAGAGCGTCAGCGTGTCGCAATAGCCCGAGCATTTATGAATGATTCAAGTGTGATTTTAGCAGATGAACCAACAGCTAGTTTAGATTCTAAGCGTGCTTTCGAAGTCGTGCAGTTAATTTCTAATGAGGTTAAAAAGCGTAAAAAGGCGGCTATCATGGTAACGCATGATGAGCGTATGTTAACTTACTGTGACCGAGTGTACCGCATGGAAGATGGTGTTTTAACACTGCAATCTTAATATTGCTTTAACGGCATTTATTCATGATCGTTCTTAGGGTTTTCTGCATCTTGAGCTTTTTAGAAAGAACTACCGTTTTGAAGAAAAAGTTTGAGCTCGGTTAGTATAGTGTGACAGGTATTAATCGACTCTAGTGAATGGTTTGCTATTTCTAGTGAATGGTTTGCTATTTCAAGTGAATGGTTTGCATTTTCTATAATAGCAAGCTGATGAGAAGTTAGTTGGTTAAGTCTTTCCACTGTAAAGTGAGGGTCAGCTGTTCCTATAGCTAAAAAGGAATGTCGATGGATTAAATTTTGCATAGTATGTTCCAAAGATAGCAGTGGTGTAAACAGTATATAGTGGGAAGGTAAAACGGTCTCCTGTTGCATATAAAAATCAATAATTGGCATAGTTCCTAGCGATTTTCCAAGGTAAACAACTTTTTGGTAAGTTTTTGTTTGTGAATAATAGGTCACGATAGAATCGACAGTGTTAAAAACTTTTTCAGATATAACGTTTGGCGACTTGTGGAACAATTGTTGTTCAAATGTATAACATACTTGGACAATATCATAGTCGAAGTCAAGCATCAATGAAGTAGCGTAATGTAGTATGGGTTTGTCATAGTTGTAGCCTGTACCAGAGAACATAAAACAAATTTTGTCACTATTCATATCAAAGAAATTGCAGTCAATGCCATTGTAGGTATCTTTTCTAGGTTTTATCATCATCAATCCTCCTATCGGTTTGAAAAATGGTAACTCTTTTATGTAAAGTTAGTTATAATTTTACTATAACAGAAAGGGGGATAATGATGAAGGCTGTAACAATAAATGCTTTTGGACCACCTTCCGTATTAACACTTGTGGATTGTCCAAAACCAGCGATTTCCAAAGGGGAAGTGCTAATACGGGCGTCCTATACAAGTGTTAATTTTGCGGATATCAAAAACAGAACGGGCAATAAAGCGAAAGCGAATTTTCCAATGATCCTTGGATTAGATGTTGCGGGTGTTATAGAAGAGGTTTTTGATGATAGCAGTGGTTTTCAAAAAGGAGACCAAGTGATTGCTTTCCCAAAAAATGGTGCATATGCGCAATATGTCGTCGCAAATGAACAGCTAGTGTTCCGCATTCCAAATGACGTACCTCTTAAAAAGGTAGCTGCTATACCGACTGTTTTATTTTTATCTTATATGTTAACACATCAAATTACACAATTAGGTACAGACGATAGTATTTTAATTCATGCTGCATCAGGTGGAGTCGGAACGATGCTTATTCAAATGGCAAAAAGGCGTGGAGTGAAGAAAATAATAGGTACTGTTAGCACTAAAGAAAAAGCTGCCATTGCCTATGAGCTAGGTGCACATCATGTCCTGACATATGAAAACTTTAGTGCCAAAGTAAATGACTATACGGATGGTCTTGGTGTCGATGTTGTCTTTGATTCGATTGCAGGAGCCATTACCGAAGAAAGTTTCCGTTGCTTAGCTCCATATGGTACTCTTGTGCAATTTGGTAACAGTAGCGGTCAGATGGGTCAAATAAAAACAGCTGACTTACATAGTAGTTGCCGCAATGTAAAAGGCTTTAGCTTAGGAACGACGCGTGCTTTAAAGCCAGAATTATTGCAACAAGTAGCTCCAGAAATATTTTCATTATTACAGAATGAAAGTTTCCAAGTGCCTATAGCAGCAGAGTTTGCTTTAGAGGATATGGAAAAGGCACATACCTTTATGGAGAGCCGTCAACATCAAGGGAAAATCCTAATTAGCATTGTGTAAGAATTGTTTGGGTGAATGGCACCGCAAGAGCCTTTCCCAGGCTCTTGCTAAATTGTGTGAGAATTGTTTGAGTGACTGGCACTAATTTAGTTTTTCGTATATTCTTCTTTTTCGATATAGCATGATGCCTGTCTCCGCAACATCTTGCATCATGCCTTTATTAGCGTATGCTCCGAAAATCATGCCCGCAATCGGTACCATTTGGAAAAGCTTTTTCCAGCCCATTTGATCGCGGTACGTGAAAAATACTTCCTGCCAACCTTGAAGCTGTGAAATCATCGTTTCTGATGCGTTCTTGCTGTCGTGCATAGAGGACAGCTCTTCTAAAATAGCTTCTTTACCCACAATATCCGCTGACGTAAATTGTAGACATTTCACAATGAAAATACGTTCCATTTTATCATTCGGATCGTAGCCATGAATAATTGCTATTTCTTGCAATGTTTTTAAAGCCATACCTAATATAAAAGGAATATCAATCGCCAATGTGAAAATACCACCAAAACCAGTCGAAGCACCTTGTACGGTTGCTAATTTTACGCGTTCTTTTTGAAGCTTGTCACTAAGAGTGATCATCTCCTCTAAAGGAATATTCCCGATATCAGAAATTGCAAATATATTAGGATTCGAAGACTGGTTACGGATTTTTTGAATCATCATTTGTTCATTAATTAAATATTTCCCACCGGATTGAATATAACTTCCTAGCTCATCAACAAGTAAAGCTAGTTTTTGTTGAATAAAGGCAGGGGTCATCTTATCTAAAATTTTAAATGGAATGCGCCCTAATTTCTCCCAAAACCATAGTCCTTTTTGGTCTTTCTCCCACGCTTCAATTTCTTGTAAATAGCTGATTAATTGCTCTCGATTCTCCATTTATCTACTCCCCTTGTAAATGCATTTAGTTAGAATACGTAATCTAGTTTAAAAAGTTTCAAGTACATGCATAAACATTAATGAATATAGATTAAGAGGCATGCCATACAGAAGCAAGTAAGGAAATACCTTCTTCAATTTGTTCTAGTGACAATCCTCCATAGCCAATAATTATCATCGCATGTTCAGCAGGGGATTGAAATGAAGTCGAACAAGGATAAACATTAACGCCTACTGTATGAGCAAGATGAAGAGCATCTTGTTCCGATAATCTTTTTGGTAATTTTACAATAATATGTAGACCAGCATGTTCGCCTATAACTTTAAATTCATTGGAGAAATGATTAGCAATAGCTGCTAGTAGTGTGTGCTGTTTTTTTCGATAAATCGTACGCATTTTGGCTAAATGTTTGTCAAATAGCCCTTGTCCAAGAAAATCCGCTAGTACAAGCTGGTCTACTTTTGACACAACGGACTTTTGTTCCTGATAAAAACTAGAAAATGATGCAATGAGCGATTTAGGCAAAATCATATAACTAATCCGAAGAGACGGCAGTAGTGTTTTTGAAAATGTCCCAAAATAAATGACCCGCTGTAGTTGATCCATATTTGCTAGAGAGGGGATTGGAAGTCCCTTATAACGAAATTCACCATCGTAATCATCCTCTATAATAAATGCCTCGTTTAATTTCGCCCAGTGTAACAGTGCTGCCCGTCGTTCAGCCGACATAACCATCCCCAGTGGAAACTGGTGAGCTGGGGTTGTGTATAACATGTGAATAGTCTTTTGGGGTATCGTTACACCTAAGTTATCCACAGCAATTGGATAGATGGGTAAACCACATTGCTGTAACGTAGCCCTTACACGTTTAAACCCAGGTTCCTCTAAGCCAACATGCGTTTGTGGGCCAAAGTAATGACATAATGCTTGCAGTTGGCTTTGTGTCCCACTATAGATAAATACTTGTGATGCTTCACAATGAATACCTCTGGAGCGTCCAACATACTTGGCAATTTCCTGTCGTAAAGCTGCTTCTCCCTGCCATGGACTTGTTGATAAACTGTTAATAGTAAAATGCTGTTTCATTAACTTATGGAAAATGGAGAAGGGGAACGCGTCTTTATCCACATGACCATTACTAAAATCATAGGTTACTGATTGTTCGGTCATAGGCAAAGGAGCCGATTTTTCTGTTTGTAATGGTTGGAGCCATTCAAACTCCAATTGCGCAATGTAGTAGCCTGAGCGCTCTTTACTATAAATATAACCTTCTGCAAGCAGTTGCTCATAGGCTTCTTTTATTGTATGAACGCTAACATGTAATGTTGTCGCAAGCATTCGTTTGGAAGGCAATTGTTCATGGGCTAGAAGCTTTTTCGAAAGAATAGCATGTTTTATGTTTTCATAAATCTGTGCATATTTAGGCTTATTTCCGATAAAGGAGATAGCTAGTTCCATTTCATTTCACAGCTCCTTGGTATGGTTGAAATTTTGAAAATTGGTTATATTCATCATATCAAAAATCCTGTTTAATAATGAAAAAAGGAGTGAAGGACAATGAAATTTAACATGTTAGAAAATAACGTTGTATTATTAAGACCTTTAGTGAGAGAGGATAGTCAAGCGCTATTGGCTGCAGGCAGTTATCCAGAGATTTGGTCGTATATGTCCACAACGATTGAGGATAAAAGTGATGTGCATAACTTTGTGGAAAATGCATTGTCTAACAAAAGCCTCATGAAAGAGTATCCATTTGTCATTGTGGATAAGTTATCAGGACAAATTATAGGCTCAACTCGTTTTATGGATATTGATAGCAAGCATCAACGGTTAGAAATAGGGACTACTTGGTTGACTCCTTCATTTTGGCGTACTGCGGTCAATACGAATTGTAAATATTTATTACTTACCTATTGTTTTGAAGTACTTGGTCTACAACGAGTTCAAATTAAAACAGATCATGACAATATACGTTCACAAAAGGCAATCGAACGTATAGGGGCTACAAAAGAGGGGGTTCTACGCAATCATATGATTCGTAAAGATGGCTCAACACGGCACACAGTGATGTATAGTATTACATTACAAGAATGGCCAGAAGTAAAGGCACGGTTAGAAATGTTGTTAGAAATGGAGTAACTTCAAAACACAGTAGCGCTTCCTCTTACTTATTAAAAATCAGTAAAAAAATGGATGATTAGTAGTCTAATAATCTAGTTTTTGTCAAAAAAAGTGTGGTTTTAGTTATTCAAGGGTAGATTATTTAAAATCTATTTTTGAAAAGTGGGGGATTAGTATGTTGAAGCCAAAATTAACATTGCGACAAATATATGGTGACAATGCTGTTTATACACCTCGTACACCATATAGCGATAATCCATGGATGATGGATGATTGTCATAAACTAGATGCATTAACCTCAAGGGAAGTAGCCATTGCTGATATTCCCGTTTTAGTGCACCGTGCAACACAAACAGCAAAAGCTAAAAAGCTACACGATTTAGCTGGTTTAGCTTGGATAGAGCAACCGTATACGTATGAAACGCAAGAAGAATATTTAGCACAATTGGATGCATGGTGTGCGGAAGGGAAGACGATTGTTTGTCAGTATTTACATGACGCAGAGGATATGAATCGAAATTGTTATTGGATGGATGCAGCAAAATTTAATGAGCTTAATACGAAAGCTTACATTGATCATTTAATTGACAGTAAATACGTGCCAAGCCGTTTAAACATTGAGCTGTATAAATTATCGGATGCAATGAAAAATTGGAAGCCACCTGTTGTACTCAAGCCTGGAGATGATTCGCCCACTTCTGGTGGGTACGGCGTTATTATTTGCCAGAATCAGGATGAGCTCACAGAAGGTTTACGTCAATTTCGAATGAATGGGACAGAAAGTATTATTATTGAAGAGTTATTGCAAGCAAAGGATAATTATAGTTGCCAGTTCGTCTATTCAGAAGCGCTTGGTATACAATATTTGGGTGCTTCTAACCAAATGACAGATGACAATGGCATATACGAAGGAAATGTTATTGTAGAGAAAGTACCAGAAAAAGTGATTGAAGTAGGACGCCATATAATGGAGCGTGGTGTAGCAGAGGGCTTTGTGGGTGTTGCGGGATTTGATTTAATCGTAACAGAAGCAGGAGATGTGCAAGCGATTGATTTAAACTTCCGTCAAAACGGCTCGACATCTATGCTTATGTTTCATGAAGCGTTAGGCAAACTGGTTAATAAATTTGCTTCCTATGCATCAAAAGGTGTAGAGGAGAATGCATCATTTTTTCAAACAATCGAGCAATGTATTAAGCAAGGTGTCCTATTGCCACTATCCTTTTATGATGGGGATTATTTTGAAAATAAAGTAGCATCGCGATTTATTGGTATTTGGTATGCTGATACATTACAAGAAATCGCAGAACTTGAACAACAATTACTTTAAATAAGTGAAATTGTTTGGGTGCCTGGCACTTAATCTACCTAATTTAATTTTTTATAAATAAATCCTGTGATTCCCCATGTTAACGACGACCAAACGGTAATCGTAACGATTGGAATAATACAATCCATCATCGTGTAGGGACCTTCTAAAGCTTCTGCTAGTAGCACTAGCTGTGAGCTTGGTAGCCATTTCGCCAATTCTAAGATTGGGTAGACAGAAGCCAGTGATAGGGCAAACGGTCCGAAGGAGAAAATAAACATCACGGGCATCACGATGATGGATGCTTCCATAATCGTTTTGGCAAATAATCCACATAATGTTCCTAAAGCAATATAGAATACGGTAGAGAGCAATAGGGCAATCGCTAGGATTAAAAGATTGGCAGGCTCATAACCAACAAGGAAAATAGCCAAACTAACTACAACAACGGTAACTATAAAGACGAACAAGCTTTTTCCTATTAAAATATCTGCCAGTGAAGCAGGGGATAGCATTAAATTTCGAAGCGTATTTTTCTCTTTTTCTTCAGCTATTAAACAACATTGTACATAGGCAGTTACAACTGCGAATACTAAGTTGATTGGTAAAAAGTATGCATCAATACTGCTCGTGCCAATCTTGTTGTAAGCAAACGCTAATATAAGGGGTAAAAAAACCATAACAGATACTGCATAATTTCGTGAAAATTCCTTGTAGTCTTTCATAAAAATTGCTTGAATACGTGTAAATGACATGTTCATATTAAATCACTCCCTGTTATTTGCATAAAAATATCTCCTAAAGTTGGCTCGTTTGTGTATAGACGTGCAACTGCATTCGATTGCATCCAATCGTATAGTTTTTGTGCATCCTGTTTACCATTTTGAATCGTTTCGTAGTGACCATTTGTTAATTCGACCGTAATAGTTTCATCTCCAAATTCTTTTTTTAATTGCTTTGGTGAACCAATCGCACGTATTTTACCTTGATGTAAAAAGGCAACTCGATCACACAGTATTTCTGCTTCACTCATATCATGTGTTGTTAAAAAGATTGTTGTCCCGAGCTCATTTAATTTGCGTAAGCCATTGTAAATATGTTGCGTATTAACAGGGTCAAGTGCTGAAGTTGGCTCGTCTAAAAATAGTAATTCAGGTTTGTGCATAATGGCACGAGCTAATGTCACACGCTGTATCATCCCTTTAGAAAGTTGACTTATTTTCTTTTTACGTTCTGCATAAAGGTTCACAAAATCTAATGCTTCCTTTACTGCTGAATTGGGCAATTGATATAAACTACTATAGAGTAATAAATTCTCCTCGATTGAAAGTCGCGTATACAGTCCACTATTATCAGTTAAAATGCCAAAGCGTTGACGATTTTGGCTGCTCTTCATTTCACTGACAGGTCGATTAAATAATGAAACGTCACCTGCAGTTTTTTCTGTTTGGGCAGTTAAAATTTTAATAGTCGTCGTTTTGCCCGAGCCACTTGGGCCAAGAAAACCGAATATTTCACCCTTTTTAATTGTAAAAGAAACATCCTGCAAGGCAGTTTCCCTATTAAACACCTTATTTAAATGTTGTACATCAATAACTGTCTCCATGTGTAAACCTCCTGTAGTTGTTGTTAACCTAACTTTACAGTGTGATGGAGAAGTAGACATTAAATTACAGGTGAAAGGCAGAAAAATGACCTTCAATGGAGAAATATTTAGCTGACAGGAGTCTTTTATTTCCTGGGAAATCTACTATATTCCGAGTATTTCTTTTAAATCCGCAAGTTTATTTTTCGACAAAGGGACAACTGTTTTTTCATTGCAATTTAACGCAAGACTGTAGCTGTTGCGGGTCCAAGTGATGATTTCACGTACCTTTTGGAGGTTAACGATATAAGAACGATGGCTTCTAAAAAAGCCGAATGGTGTCAATTTCTGCTCTAAGTCATTAAGAGATAGTGTGCAAGGATAGGCTTCATTTGCAACATATACGCTCACAACGCCTTCCACACTTTCAATATAATCTATTTCTGGTGGGTTAAATAAAATGATTTTGTCATTTTTCTTTGTTGGGATTTTATCAAAGCGGATAGGTGCATTGTCGATTGGTGTGGAAACTGTTTCAATTTCATCCTCTTTTACATCCAGTGCATGTAAACCTAATGCATCTAATCTATATATTTCGCCACTCGAAATAATCAAGTCTTCCAAATTATTCGAAAGTAAAATAATGGTTTTTTCTTTTTTTTGTAGAGCGGCAAGTAATTGTTGTACGCTATGCTTTGAAAATTCATCTAGATTTTGAAATGGTTCCTCGATTATTTGAATTTGTGCTGAATTAAGATATGTATGAAGCAGTTTTAAACGTTGCTTTTCACCGTTTTGAAGTTTATTGATTTTTTTGTTTTTTTGTTCGGTAAGTGTTAAAAGCTTTAAAATATCGTCTTTATTGTGCAAGGGGATTGTATAAAGCTTCAAACAAAATTGAATATACTCCATCACTGTCAGGCGCTCATATAAAGCACTTTCTCGCAAACAAGTATAACAATTAGGTTGTTTTAAAAACCATTCCATTAATGGCTTGATTTTAGCAACGTCAGTATAAATGCCAATAATACAGTCTGGTTGCAGTGGAAATTGAAAGCTTGGATAAATAATATTTCCTGATTCAATATAAGGTTCGATTTCAATATATTTATTTTGGTTCATGCTAAGCACTCCTTATAGCTGTTCCTTATGTAAAAAATGATGAATGACAGATTGCGCCTGTAAATAACTATTTTTGCAATAGTTTGAATTGTTGTAGTCCATAAAGCCATGCTTCCCACTTAATTGAGCAGTTTGTACAAACGGCAATCGCTCTATTTCCTTTTTCAATTCATTCACATCAAAGCTTTTTTCATGACTAGGTAAAATGACCAGTGTTGGACATGTAGGATGGATGTCTAAGTATTGACGTATTCTTGAGCCGTAAATACAAATAATACGATGAATTGGTAAGTTAGAGAGTCTCCATGCCAATGTTGCACCGACGCTAAATCCTATTAAAACCACTTCATCATATTGTACTTTTGCTTCTAATAGACGAAGTGTTAGTCGTTCAAGTGGGCGATCAAAGCCGATTTCTTGCGTGAAATATTGATAAGCTTCCTTTTCCTGACTATATGAAAATACTTTGCCGTTGGAATACAGAGAAATACATTCTACGTTTGTATTTGAATCACTATATGTTTGTCCTTGATCTTTTATAAAATCATTTACACCGTAAATTTCATGTAGAATAAAGATTTTTTTTCTTTTCATAGTAACCTCTTTTTCCAATAGTGTAACAAAAAGTATTTAAAGCGTACATTTAATAAAAAACATTGAATTTGTAAGCGAGTTACCTTAGCGAATAATAACGATTACCGCAAAAAAAAGCGTTAGATTGATTGCGGTCAATCTAACACCTTGCTCTTTTAACAAAACAGTCTAAATATTTTACGTTAGAAGGGCTACTTGATCGAAGGCGTTTAAGGCATTGACACCATGGGCTAAAGCAGAACCAGCCTTTAATGCAGTAGCAACCATAATAGACTCAGCAATTTCCTCTTTGGAAACGCCTAATTTTTTTGCTGCTTGGACATGTAGAGAAATGCAATAAGGGCAGCCTGTAGTATGGGCAACAGCAATAGCAATGAGTTCTTTGTCATATCCTGTTAATAGCCCGTCCTTCATTGCTTTTGTATCAAAGTCAATAAAAGCATTAAAGGCGCTAGAATGTAGAGAAGAAAATTCTTTAATTCGTAAAAAATACTGTTCTTTATATAGTTCCTCATCCGCATTGCCATCATAGGCGTTTAAGGCGTTGACCCCGTGGGCTAGAGCAGAACCCGCCTTGAGTGCGGTAGCAATCATAATAGCCTCACTAGCCTCTTCTTTTGAAGCATTTTTTTGTTTAGCCTGTGTAATATGCAATTCAATGCAATAAGGACAACCTGTCGTATGAGCCACAGCAATGGCGATTAACTCTTTTAATTTAGCCGATAATTTCCCTTCCTTTAATGCAAGTGTATCGAATTTAACAAAGGCATGAAACGATTCAGGTGAAAGGTTAGCGAATTCACCTAAACGATTAAAATAATTTTTTTGATAAAGACTATTAGTTGACATGGAACCCTCTCCTCAACATTTATATTTTTGTTATTCTAGCAAAAATTACCGTCTTCCAAAGCAATTACTAAAATCTTAGTGCAATATTGTGTGCTTATTTCTACTAAGAATATTAAATAAGCCTATAAATGTAAATTTATTTCGAAAAATTTGAAAATAGAACTAAAAATCAAAGGAAAATAGTATTTTTTACGAAAACTAGAAAATAGGGTTGGTTTTATTCGATTAAAAGATCGTCTTACTTACTGAGATATTCCTATAAATAATGGTCATAGCTTTTTCTTTTTTGGACAACCTAATTTAGAAATAATAGCATGAGGTGATGATCATGATAGTGGAGAGGTCGTCCGATTGGCAAGAAGGCTTTTTAAATAGGCTAAATAATGCTGAAAAATGGCATAGTTGGACTTTGTACAAAATGAACTATGAAATTGTGAAAATGAATTTAATTCCGGAATTTACTGGTTTACAAGCGCCTAAATTTTTGCCCAAACTAACACCACTTGCCCATCAATTAGAAGCAGCGCAAACCGTTATTGAACGTATGAATGGGAAAGCGATACTAGCAGACGAGGTGGGACTTGGTAAAACGATTGAAGCAGGTCTTATTTTAAAGGAATATTTGATACGAGGGCTTGTAAAAAAGGCTTTAATTTTAGCACCAGCATCTCTGATTAACCAATGGATAGAAGAATTGAATCAAAAATTCCACATTCCCGCAATGGCGTATAAAAAAAATTGCCCAATTGAGCGTTACGATATTGTTATTATGAGCATGGATACCGCCAAAAAAAGCCCACATAAAGAACTTATTTATGCGCAAGATTATGACATGATTATTATTGACGAGGCGCATAAATTAAAAAATCATAAAACCCAAATATACGATTTCGTACAAGGATTAAAGAAGAAGTTTTGCTTATTACTAACGGCAACTCCTATTCAAAATGATGTTTTTGAACTTTATTATCTTATTTCGCTACTAAAACCAGGTCATCTTGGTAATTATGAAACGTTCCAGTCTGCATTTTCTGCAAGCAAGCACGATTTACAGCATGATGACTATTTAAAAGAATTAGTCAATCAAGTGATGGTAAGAAATCGAAGAGAGGACACGGGTATTGAGTGGACCAATAGACGTGTTCAAATTGTGCCAATTCAGTTTAGCCCAGAGGAAATGGAAGTGTATCAGCTGCTTGGGACGCTAACATCTACAGCCTCTTTTTCATTAATTACGTTGCAAAAGGAAATGTGCAGCAGCAAAGAGGCAACTGCACTAACATTATCTAAAATGCTTGAAAACAGTACTGAACGTGAAGAGTTAGAAGAAATTTTAGCCAAAGTAATGGCGTTAGAAGTCAATTCAAAGGCCCAAAAAACGCTTGAGATTATTGAACAAGCAAAAGATAAAGTCATTATTTTTACAGAGTATCGTGCAACACAAATTTACTTGCAGTGGTATTTACACTCACACGGTATTACGAGTGTTTTATTTAATGGTAAGTTTAATAAAAACAAGCGGGATTACATGAAACACGTATTTAAGGAAAAAGCGCAAGTGCTGATTGCAACTGAGGCAGGTGGAGAGGGGATTAACCTTCAATTTTGCCATCACGTCATCAACTACGATTTGCCTTGGAATCCAATGAAGCTTGAACAACGCATAGGTCGTGTGCATCGTCTGGGTCAAGAACATGATGTTCATATTTATAATCTTGCAGTAGAAGACACGATTGAAATAGATATTTTGGCATTGCTGCATACAAAAATTGATGTTTTTGAAAAGGTAGTTGGTGACTTAGATGCCATTTTAACGAATTTCAAAAAAACCGTCTAAGCTTCCAAGGTAGAAGTGCATTGTTGCTTATGAAATTTGGAAATGAAGCCTAAGTGAATGAAATAAAAGATTGTTATTGTAAGGGGAGAGGGGCATGTATTCACAACAAGTTCATAATTATTTACGGCAATTTTTCTTAGAAAATGAATGTGATATGGTCTTTGAGGATGAACATTATTTAACAGTACAATTAACGATTGCTATGGATAAAAGAATAATGAACCGCCCTTTTTACTGGCAATATGTAGAAGCAACCAATGGCGAACCAAACCCTGCACAAGTTACCTTTATTACAGATCAAAATACAATGTCAGGAAAAGTAATCGGGGAAGTTGTCCATTTTGGCTCACCCAGGCTCAATCAAATATTTCAAGCAACAAGAGAGCTAGGAGCTTTTGTTCAAATGTTTCAAAAAGTGGATGCAGGGATAGGGCAAGTATTGCTTACCCCGTGGCTAGGCGTAAATTATAAAGTGTCGTATTGTTGCGATCGAACGAAAGAAATGCTGTACTCTTTTGGTATTAACTTACTGACAGGAACGATAAATAATAATTTCCATGAAGCAATAATTAGCATCGATTGGGATAGCACGCAATCTGAAAATGCATTTTATGTACAGCATATTATTAAGCCAGAACGTGCACTTCAACGCTTGGACAAAGCCATCGATGCAATTATTCAACAGGATGACCATACATGGGCTGAACAAGCTAAAAAGAGATGGCAACGAGACCAACGCGTTTTAGACTACTTTTATGAAGATATAGAGGAAAAGCCAGAGTGTTATGAGGTTGAGAAAAAAGCATTAGAAGAACAATATGATGCAAAAATTAAAATAGAAATTGTAAATGGTGGATTATTTTATATGAGATAAAAACATGTAAGCCGCAACAATTTTGCATATTGTTGCGGCTTATGTTTTACGCTATTCGTTGTCAATAATATGTTGCAACTGCGCCAATTTATTATCCCAAAACAAGTCAAAATATTGTAGCCAGTCTTCAATCTCTTTTAGTCGATCCATGTGTAAAGTGTAAATTTTTTCTCGCCCTTTCTTTTGGGCGGATACTAGCTCGGCTTGTTCTAAAACGTTTAGATGCTTGACGACAGCAGTTCTACTAATTGTAAAGTGGTCAGCAATTAGTGCTATCGGTTTATCGCTTGATGCTAATAGTTGTAGTACATGACGTCTTGTCGGGTCAGCAATTGCTTGAAAAACATCAACCTTGTCTGCAAGCTGCGTCATGCATTTTCCACAGTCTCTTTTAATTTTTTGCCAACAAGCATTGACCAACCATTGTCCATATTTTGACGAACAGCGTCCGCAGGCATGTTTGCTTTTGGAATTAGATGAGATGCATCTTTCCAGCCACCATGAGTTAATGTAAATACTGTTTGCTCACCAGACGGTTTTAACTCAAATGTAACAAACCACCCATCAGTATCCCATGCAAAACGCACAAAATTTGGTGCATCTACTTTTTCAACTTTACAGGGTGATGGTCCAAAGGGTGATTGTAGTGTAAATGCATGCCCTTCTATTGGTTTAAAATCATTGGGCATAAACCAAGATCCTAGTTTTTCAGCATTTGTAATAGTTTCCCAAACCTTCTCGATAGGCGCGTTGAATGTAACGGTTTTCACAATATTTTGCAGTTGCTCTGACATCGTAAAGTCTCCTCTTTTTTTAAAAATATAACCATAAGGTGTGTTAAGAATATATAACACCTTATGGTTATATGTCAATTAATTAGAATGAAAAAGATTTTGAAGTCCGCTCTTTTTCAAGCAGATTACGTATGGTAAAATTATTTTTATAATTTTCAGACGAATTGAGAGGGGGCGGTTAACATGGAGAATATACCGATGTTTTTACTGATGTGTATTTTATTAATTATTTTGCCGGGACCTGATACAGCTATTGCGACAAAAAATACATTAACCAACAATAAAAGAGGGGGCTTACAAACGATTCTAGGCTCCTGCTGTGGATTATTTATTCATACACTAGCGGCGGTTATTGGCTTTTCAGCGATAATTGTAAAATCTGCTTATCTATTTGCGATTGTAAAATACGTCGGAGCGGTGTATTTATGTTACTTAGGTGTCAAGACATTATGGACATTAAAAACGATGCGTGCGCAGTCACCAGTTGTCGATGAGGAGACGCAAATTGACAACAAATATGCACATCAATCTTGCTTTAAACAAGGCTTCTTAACCAATGTTACAAATCCAAAAGTAGCAGTCTTTTTTTTAACGTTCTTACCGCAATTTGTAGACGGTTCTAACAGCACATTTTTGCCATTTCTACTAATGGGGCTTATTTATACCGCTTTAACCGCTTTATGGTTTGTCTTCTATGTCTATTTATTAGATAGAATTAGTGCTTTTATGAAGAAGCCTAAGACAAAGGCAGTAATCGAAGGTCTAACAGGAACCGTTTTAATTGGCTTCGGCATTAAATTAGCCTTCGAAAAGGGATAGGTGCCAGGTACTCAAACAATTAAAAAAGGCTGTAGACAATTCCTTTAGTTCAGAATGTATCTACAGCCTTAGACAACAAGGGGATAAATATCGAGAAATTTAAACACTGTTTGTAAGTGCAAACGACTTCAATTAGTTAAAAAGGTAATTATTTTTGTAGATTGGCAGCCCAAATATTTGTATCTGCAATGGTTGGGTTTGCCATGTAATGGCCGCCTTCGATTTGAAGTGTTTGACCAGTCATAAATTTCGATTCGTCAGATGCTAAATACACTACTGCGTAGCCGATATCATCAGCTTCACCGTTGTATGGTAGCGCGTTATATTTTGTAAAAATATCTAGTAAATCCTGTGGTAAGTTGTTTTTAGCTGCAGGTGTTAAAATTAACCCTGGCGCTATAGCATTACAACGGATTTTATCTTTACCATATTGAGTGGCAATATATTTAGTTAAGTGAACAACGCCAGCTTTTGTCGTACCATATGCTGTACGTATTTGGTCACTTGCAAATGCGCCCATAGAAGCTGTGTTAATGATAGAACCACCACCAGCTTTTTGCATATGAGGGATAGCGAAGCGGCTACCTAGTAAAACTGATTTTAAGTTTACATTTACTAAACGATCCCACTCATCTAAATCAATATTTACAACATCTAAATCTTTTTGTAAGTTTGTTAAACCAACATTATTAAATAAAACAGTAATCGTACCGTATTGTGCAACAGTAAATTCTACGGCATCTTCAATAGATTGAGCATCGCCTGCATCTAAGAACACTGCTGATGCTTCATAACCTTCTTTCACTAAAGTAGCTGCAACTTCTTTAGCTCCTTCAATATTAAAATCAGCAATAACAACTTTTGCTCCTTCTTTCGCTAACAAAGTTGCTGCGGATAAACCAATTCCTGACGCGCCGCCAGTAACAAGCGCTACTTTATTTTCCACACGTTTCATACATAACTCCTCCTAGAATGAGTGATAAACCGAGTATTGACAGTTAAAAATAAATCATAGTCAATATAACTTTATTTAAATGACAATAGATAGTTTAACACTAAACTAATTAGAAATGAAATAAAAAGTATAGTTTGTATTTAAATTTTTTGTTTATAACAAAGTGCGTTTAAATTATTTTTGTGGCTGCTTAGTGTTCGTAATAATAAGGTGCTTTAGCCGTTCCTCCATAACCTTTTTCTTTTCCATACGGCACTTTCTAATATGCAGCGTTTTCTGTATCAAATAGCTTCCTATGATAACGACACAAAACAGTATTAAAAAAATCAGCATCAAAAAAATTCCTTTTATATAATTTGATAGAACATTGGTGTAGCTATAATGACGTTCCCTCTGTATAGGGAGAAGGTGCTGCACGCAAATCGTTTACTGTACATGCTGCAATTGCCGGCTACACGTCGCTGAAGACTATTTGTCTTTTTAACAGTAATAATGAACATCCTAACAGAATCAATTTAGTCCATCCGAAAGCATAATTAAAACAACGGCAGATGAGAGTCCATTGATAGCTCATTATTAACAAAAATTCGATTGCTAATGACGAAAGATAATAACATTTTTAAGGCAATAATTTTGTGTACGCCATCTTGTAAAATAATGATTTTTGTAAATTTTAAATTTGCTATACGATTAGCCAAAGCATATTCATTACAATTTGTAATGGAACCGCCCATAGGATGACAACCTAATACAAAATTACCCGCATAAGAATCTTTTAAGACATTGGGATGCATGGATTGATAGTGTACTTCCAAAATACTGTCCCCATCGTTCATAAACCGATTAGCAATGAGGAAATTTTTCAGTGCCCCTTTTAAATCAATGGCAATCGCAGTATCTGCTAAAATTGCTCGGAAATAAACAGATACAATATTAGCATTTCCTATGTAAGGCTTAACTTCTACATTTATTTCTCCTGAAGGTAAAACAGATAGCTGTACATTTGCTTCATGAATACCATCTGTTAACTTCATCATTGTTTTCCCGTAGTGCATACTTTTTATAAAAATACTATTATCGTCCATATAAGCCACTGCAATTTGATTATTTTCAACTTGTAGCCACTTCGCTTCAATTCCTAATACTTCTACACAATTTTGTAGTTCATATACGTGGTGCTGAAATGAGAAACCCATATAATCCAAATTAACGGTACGATTTTCAAGCAATTGCTTCAACATCTGTGCTATCTCCAATCTTTGATAAATTATGACAAATTTCTTATTTGATTATAGGAAATGAAACTCTCAAAAAACTCTCAACTAGTCTAATATATCGACGTTATAAAAAATAAAATGGTTACTTAGGTCTTAAACTAAACCAAAAAACCCCACAAGAACGGTATTAACGCTCTTTGTGAGGTTCTAAAAAACTCAATATTAACTAGAAGAAGTACAGTCCGATACTAATGATAATTCCTGTAAAGATCAGGATAAATAAACAGAATCCCATAATATCTTTTGCCTTTAAACCTGCAATTGCGAGTGCTGGGAGGGCCCAAAATGGCTGAATCATATTTGTCCAAGCATCTCCCCAAGCGATCGCCATAGCCGTTTTGGCATAATCCGCACCTAGAGTCGTTGCAGCATCTAACATAATGGGTGCTTGAACCGTCCATTGACCACCGCCAGAAGGTACAAAAAAGTTGACAAGCCCCGCAGAGAAAAATGTGAATAAATAGAAAGTATGGTCGTTTGAAATGTTGACAAACCATTCAGAAAATACCGCCGCTAAGCCAGAAGCGGTCATCATCCCCATAATACCGGCGTAAAAAGGGAATTGGAATACTATTCCTGTTGTTGTTTTAATTGCATCTTGGGCAGCGGCAAGAAAACGCTGCGGTGTACCATGAAAAATAATCCCCAGTACAATAAAAATCGTATTTACAACATTTAAATTTAAAACAAAGCCTTTTGTAATAAAATGCTGAATTAAATAAATAACACCGATAAGACCAATTAATATTGTTAGGATGTAGCTGCGCTCTGAACGGCTTGCAAAATGATTTTCAGCTTTTGGCAGCGCTATTTTTTCCTCGATTAATAAAGAAGGTTCAATTTCTACGACATCCTCTTCCTTTGGCATCATCCAACGGTTAAATAATGGCAATGTCAGAACAATGACAATGACAATAAATAAGTTGTATGAAGAGAAAAGTGTAACATCTGTTGGGATTACACCCATAATATTTGCAAAAGGATGCCCCTCCGTTGCAATTGATAATGGAACGGAACCTGCTAAACCTCCGTGCCAAATAACAAATCCTGAATAAGCACTGGCAATTAATAAACGATAGTCCACTTTTTTAACATGACGTGCAATTTCTTTTGCAAAAAGTGCCCCTATGACTAGTCCGAATCCCCAGTTAATCCAGCAGGCAATTAATGAAATAAAAGTCACAATTATAATTGCCATGCTTGGCGTTTTAATTTTACTAGCCACTGCTGATAAGCCTTTTTTAAAGACAGGGCTATTCGCTAAAATATGTCCAGCAGCTAAAACAATGACCATTTGCATTGTAAAGGATAATAACTCCCAAAAGCCGTCTCCCCAGTAAGTAACCATATCTAATGGAGAGGAATCTGTTAATGTGACCCCTAATAATAACACTAGTACTGTGAGTATAGTGACAAATATGTATGGGTCAGGCAAATATTTTTCCATAATAGCATTCGATAGTTTTGTTAACGTTTTCAATCTAATACTCCCCCTTTTATTTCTACCATCCCTTATTCCTAATATTACATAGGGTGACTAGTAAATAAAGAAAAAAATCGTATAAAGAACAGTAAGCGAAACGTAAAATAGAAATAAAGAATTGTGACAACTCTCCTGAAATTAGTTATTTAAATATTATCGAACATATAAGAAAACCTTATTATTCTTGAATTTATTACCGTTACGTTATGGAAGAAGGATTAAAAGAGAAGGAGTAGAATTTATTACTAATAAACACTTTTAGAATTTTATTTATAACAAATAAGAATAAATAAGGGGTCATTAAATGGAATTACGTGATTTAAAGGCATTTATGAATGTGGTAGAATATGGAAGTTTCACAAAAGCAGCAAATGAGTCCTTTGTATCCCAGCCGTCATTAAGTAAGAGCATAAAAAAATTAGAGGATAATCTCCATGTTGAGCTATTGAATCGGTCCACACGACATGTAGAGTTAACGGATGCAGGACATATTGTGTATAAGCAAGGACAAAAAATTATGCGCTCAGTCCATGATTTGCATATATTGCTAGATGACTTGTTAAATATTAAAACAGGAACTATAAAATTAGGTATTCCACCACTGATAGGCACGTTGTTTTTCCCAGAAATTGCTCGTAAGTTTCATCAGCAATATCCAAATGTTCATTTAGAGCTAGTGGAACGAGGAGCGAAGTTAATAGGCACTTTAGTGGAAAATGGTGAAGTGGATATGGGGATTGTCGTTTTACCTACCGACGAGCGAAAATTTGTTGTGCAATCTTTTGTGGAAGATCAGTTTTTTGTCTATATAAATGAACAGCATCCTTTAGCTCTACAGGATACTATTTTATTACAAGATTTAAAAAATGAATCGTTTATTATTTTTACAGAGGAATTTACTTTGCATGATTATGTGATTAAATCCTGTAAAAGTGCTGGATTTACACCGATTATTGGATACAAAAGCTCGCAATGGGATTTAATCGTGGAGTTAGTGTCTTCAAATTTGGGTGTAACGCTGTTGCCTTATTCTATTGCGGCAAAGCAGACGAATCAAAATGTAAAAATTATACCGTTACAGAACTATCATATGCCGTGGCGTCTTGGCGTTATTACGAAAAAAAATACATATCAATCTTATGCTTTAAAGCAATTATTAAAGACAATACGATCGGAAGAAACATAGTAGCAATACAGTTATTCCATTTTAGAATAAATAGCATTCCAATTAATTCCTTTACTTATAAAACAAGAATGATGTAGAATTTTTCTTAATAAACGAGCAATTTTAGGGGGTTTCGATATGGGAAACGGGAAAGTGTGGAATTCGTTTGAGGAAGCCGTTGCAGATATTAAGGAAGGCGCTACGTTAGCAGTAGGGGGATTTGGTTTATGTGGTATTCCAGAAAAGGCAATTGCAGCATTACAACAAAAGGGAACAAAAGATTTAACCGTTGTTAGCAATAATTGCGGAGTAGATAATTGGGGATTAGGGTTATTACTAGCTAATAAACAAATAAAAAAAATCATTGCTTCCTATGTTGGCGAAAATAAAATTTTCGAACAGCAATTTTTAAATGGTGAGTTAGAAGTAGAACTCGCGCCACAAGGAACGTTAGCTGAGCGACTACGAGCTGGTGGAGCGGGTATTCCAGGGTTTTATACAGCGACAGGGGTTGGCACGCCTATTGCGGAGGGCAAGGAAGTAAAGGTTTTCGATGGTAAAGAATATATTTTAGAACAAGGGATTGTTGCAGATTTTGCGCTTGTCAAAGCATGGAAAGCAGACAAGCTAGGCAACTTAATTTATAGAAAAACATCACGTAATTTTAATCCGTTAGCAGCAATGGCTGGCAAAATTACAATTGCAGAAGTAGAAGAAATTGTGGAAGTGGGCGAACTAGATCCAGATCATATCCACACACCAGGTGTCTTTGTGCAACGTGTCTTACTCGGTGACAAATATGAAAAACGTATCGAGCGTTTGACAGTGAAAAAGGAGGAAGCGTGATGGTGGATACAAGACATAGAATAGTGAATAGAGCAGTGCAAGAAATTGAAAATGGTATGAATGTCAATTTAGGTATTGGTATCCCAACACTTATTGCCAATGCTATTCCTGCTGACTACGAGGTGTTATTACAATCTGAAAATGGTCTTCTCGGTATCGGTCCTTATCCAGAGGAGAGTATGGTAGACCCTGACCTCATTAATGCAGGGAAAGAAACAGTGACAGCCGTGCCAGGCGCATCCTTTTTTGATAGCGCTGATTCCTTTGCCATGATACGTGGGGGGCATATTGATCTTGCAATTTTAGGTGGTATGGAAGTTTCGGAAACTGGGGATCTAGCGAATTGGATGATTCCAGGAAAAATGGTCAAAGGCATGGGCGGTGCTATGGACCTTGTTGTCGGCGCGAAAAGAGTTATCGTGGTGATGGAGCATGTCAATAAAAATGGCGAGTCAAAAATTAAAAAGCAGTGTGAGCTACCGTTAACAGGCAAAGGTGTCGTGCACAGATTAATAACGGACTTAGCTGTATTCGATTTTACAGATGCTGGCATGCAACTCATAGAATTAGCAGAGGGTGTGACATTGGAAGAGGTAAAAGCGAAAACTGCTGCTTCATTTAATGTTGCTTTATCCCATTAATTAATAAGAGACCAGTTTACCTTGTGAAGGTAAGCTGGTTATTTGAATTTTAAGGAGAGTGGGAGAATTGCTTTGCCTACAGCAGGTTACAAACGAAATAATGAAACGATATTGCAGTTCGGATCGGAGAGAAAGGCCATTCATTGTTGCCATTGACGGATTAGGTGGGGCAGGAAAAACGACCTTTGTCAAAGAGCTAGTGAGCATGCTAGAAAATGCATGTACGATTCATGTGTTACATATTGACGATTACATTGTAGAAAGCGAAAAACGCTATAATACGGGTTATGAAGAATGGTACGAATATTATTACTTACAATGGGATATAGCGTACATAAAATATTGCTTTTCCAAAATACATAAAGATTATCAGGAGCTAACGCTTCCTTTTTATAATCGGGAAACGAATACTATCATAAATAAGCAAAGCGTATTTCCACCAAATAGTATTTTATTAATAGAAGGAGTCTTTCTCCAACGCCATGAGTGGGAACAATTTTATGATTATACGGTTTTTTTAGAATGCTCTTTAGAGATTAGGAAAGAAAGAGTACTAAAGCGTGATTCGTATATAGGCGATGAATTGGCAATAATGAAGAAGTATAAACAGAGATATTGGATGGCAGAACAATATTACTTAGAAAAGGAATCACCATTACAAAAAGCAAATATAATCTGGCAATCGGCTAATATCTCAGACTATTGACCGTTCTACTCTCAAGTTTTTCCAGTATATAATGATCCTGAAAGGGGAGATGGCAATGAAAGATTGGACAAAGGAAGTTGTACAAGTTCGTGTTGCAAGACCTACAAATCAATTAGCAGCAATAGAAAGATTTTATTGAGAAGGGGTAGGATTAGAAAAATAGGTTCTTTTAACTTGATTCAGTAGAAGTCCTCTATTTCTTTAAGTGAGGATTAATGCAATATCTATTCTGAATTCAGAGATGGTTCTTACCCCAACTGAATCAAGTTAAAGGCCCCAGGCGGATGTCACAGATTTTAAGAGGAGCTTTTCGAGCAGGCTCGAAAAAATCTGGACACAATTACGCTAAGGCGTAATTTATAGGTTCAGGCCATCGAGGCTACGATGGCATTATGATCGGCCTGCCAAACGCTAATTATCATTTGGAGTTTACCGAGCATATTGAGGGGAGCCCATGTCCAGCACCGACAAAAGATAATCTTCTAGTATTGTATATGCCAAATATTGAAACGATCCAACGAATTGCGCAACGTTTGGCGCAGATGAGGTATCCAGAAGTAGAGCCTGAAAATCTTTATTGGGCAGAAAAAGGTGTAACAATTGAAGATCCGGATGGCTGGCGTATTGTATTAATGAATACAATGGGCATATAAATGAATGTTTTGTTTGTCTAGAGGTCTGAAGCGGTTGAGAGGACAATGAAGCGACGCAATCATTACATAGATTGACGCATAAAAATAGACGCAGGCATACTGCACTCAAGCGAGTATGGGCATAGAAGTACCCTCGGAGCAAGTGCCATAGCGAAAAACAATAACAGAGCAAAAAAGTGTAAGATTCATGGCAGTCAATCTTACACTTTTTCCATTTTGCACTCGCTTCTGAATGCTTAATCTCCTAATGCTTGGTTTTCCCTATATTCAGTAGCAATGGATTCTATATTTAATCGAGAATAGTCGGCCCAATTGACAGTTCTAAAATCTTTTTCATTAAAATAAATGCTTAATACTTCGGTCATGTCTTCATTGCTATTAGCACCTGTTAATGGGGCATACCAAATAATCGAAG
This sequence comes from Lysinibacillus sp. FSL M8-0337, assembly GCF_038593855.1. Lineage (NCBI taxonomy): Bacteria > Bacillati > Bacillota > Bacilli > Caryophanales > Bacillaceae > Lysinibacillus > Lysinibacillus sp. FSL M8-0337. The sequence goes on from NZ_CP151996.1 coordinate 298,114, forward strand.
GTGTTTTCACGCTTTTTAGTTTCGACATCTCTGCAAATATTTTCCCTGAATCTTTTAGCATTTGGTTTTTTGAACCTTCTCGGACATCTGTATCCTGAATCGAAATAGTAACAATACCTTTCGTTTCTTCTACAGTAAATTTATTTTTAACGGTTGCGCCCACAATATCTTCAACAGATGTCTCTTGATCCACTGCTGCTTCCTTCGGTTCTGCATTCTTTCCACAGGCTGATAACAATAGTGTGAATAGTACTAACATGTAAAGTAGTTTTTTCATGTTCATTCCTCCCTTGTTACTCCATATATGTTCAAATTGCGTATGAATTATACAAAGGGACAGGGAGTTAAAGTATTTTTTCTAACGAATGAAAGAAAATCATCTTCCGTGCATTGCTGACTACCCGAAAGTGAGAGGCATGCGTAACGTATGTTATCCATTTTTTATAAATTGGACAATAAATAAAACAATAAATAATAAACACATCGCTACGCCCATATACAAACATTTGTAATAAGCTTTATTGTCCGTTCCTTTGTAATCAAAACCACGATTTAATATGACGAGTCCAAAAAGGATCATGATTAAATGTAAATATAGTGGATTGAATCCAGCAGGAACGACAAGAAAAAACATGAAAATGATTAGTATGACATGTATGTACTTTCTTATAGGATGGATAAATGTAATCTTCTTAAAAAATTTCATCATATCACTCCTTCAAGAAATAGGCTGTTTATAAAGTTGCAAATGCTGATACTAAATAGTTTAATGAGAAACCCTTTATTCTAAAGTAGAAATACTAGTTAAATAAAATAATATCAACTGAAAACAAAAGAATGTTCGTTTCTAGTTGATATTATTCCACAAGGCTATTTATTTGCTTACTACATCTAGGCACCAAGAGAAATTATCCCATGCTGAATACCAACCGTTGAAAATTTCTGATGAATCGTCCCAACGAACTTCAAATTTTCTATGACCTTCGATATCTAGTAAATATAAAGCTAAAGTATCATCTGCTTTAGAGACGGCAATTTTCATCCCATGTTGAAGTTCTTCTTCGGTGAATGGTACATCTGAAACCGAACGAAGCTGTGCTTGTTCAAATACTTGTTTGTTAATAATTCTGTAATTCATAATAAACCTCCAATAAAACTTTCTTGAAATTAACTTTCTATTTTACGTGCCAATAACAGGACTATAAAAGTATATCCTATATTGTTTCAGTAATGAAAACAAAAAAATTATTAGCCAAGCTCTTTTTGTCTAAATTGTTGCTAATAGCTGGCTAAAGTTTCAGTGATTTAACGTAGAAAACCAAATCAATTTGTTCTTAAAACAATGTTACTAGGAGCAAAGAAAAAAGTCCAGAGACTGAAAAAATCGAACAGTCCCGGACTTATTTGAAATTAAATTGATATAATGTTGAGATAAATTAAGAAAATAGGTGATTACTTATTTGGGTAAGTACCCTTTAAAGTGTAGTCAGCTAACACATGCCCTTCGATAGCATGATAGAGTTCATTCAGTAAAAACCCCTTTTCTAAATCGACGGTCGTATCTAATGCATAGACATGAATCTCGTAAGTATGAGGTTTATCGGGCGGAGCCATCCCCCCGTAAAAGCTAGAGAGTTCTGTGCTTTGGCTACCTCCTTGAGGACTTATCCAACTATTTACGCCTTGGACAAAATCAGTCGCTGTTTGACTTTCGTTTTCTTTCAGTTCATCTTTTTGGATATTAGCTGCTGTCCAATGAATCCAAGAGAATCCTTGGCTAATAGGGAAAGCGTCTTTATCTTCTAAAACTAACGCATATGACACAGTTTCTTTTGGTGCATTTTCAAACTTTAACGGTAATGAATAAGTCGGCATGCCATGCTCGTTAAAGGAATCTCCCAGTTGTCCATATTGATCTTGAATAACGCCATCAACTATACCAGTACTTGTTACGACAAATGTTTTTTCTTTTGTGGATTCAGTAATATTTTTATTTTGGTTACTGCATCCAGCTAGTATACCTATAGCTAAAAGTGAAAAGATGGATAGGAATAATATAAATTTTTTCTTCATGGTTATTACCTCCATATGTTGTTGAGGTCATGATAACATGGAGAGAAAAAACGACCGTAAATTACCCACTTTTTTGTAAGGGTACTCTATTTAACGACTACCTATTATTTGTTTCTCCTCGATATATTGAATACCTAATCGCTGCATAATTTCTAATGATTTTAATACTTCTTTTCCTTTTGTACTTAAGCTATATTCCACTCGTAGTGGATATGTGGAAAGGTATTCTTCTTTATTGACTAATTGAAAATCCATTAGTTCTTTTAATTGTTCTAACAGCATTTTTTCAGTAATTCCTTTAATATCCCGTCTTAGTTTAGATGGAGATGTGGGTCCAAGCCGTAATCGCCAAATAATAATACATTTCCATTTTCCTTTGATCATAGCTTGTCCTAATTCTAACGGACAAGTGTATTCTTCTCTTAATTTGATGATAATCTCCTCCTACTCTGTTTTTAGTTTTTATAACATAAACGTAAAAAACGGACAACTGTAAGCAATTATTGAACGAACGGTTATCTAAATAAAATGCTATATGAGCAATATTGCATAAATTAATATATGTAAATAAATGGTATAATAAAGACGGTGCTATAATTAACAAACCATTTTGTTATTGTCAAGAAGGGGTGACTTATGTTGAGCAAAATAGGATTGGGATTGTTTGGAATCTGTATAATCATGATAATAGTAGGTTTACCTTATTTATTAGGGTATTCAACAAATTAACTATTAAAATCCCCTTTGTATTTAGGATTGATTGTCAGCATTCTATTTTTGCCTAAAGTAAATAGAAAAGAGGGGTAGAGAATACACATAAATAAAGTCTTAAATAACAATTTTTAAATAATATTTATATATGAAAAAGCCAATATTCGGTGTAAAATCACACTAAATATTCATTTCCTTATTTGTTTAAATATAGTGAGGTTTATATAATGAAAAAATTTATTATTTGTATGATGTCTTTATTTCCAGTTCCTTTCTTATATTATTTTTATGAATATAATGGTTATCTTAATAGGCAGGACGCGGATTTCTTATTTCCTACATTCATAGTGTGCATAGTCGTTATTGGTCTATTAACGAGAAATATGAATTTACCTTTGTTTTTTAGTATAAATATTATGATGACCGTTATTTCATTAATATTGGGTCATTTTTTTATATTGGATGATGGCAGTTGGTTTAAACCTTTTGGCAAAAATGGTGCTATGATATTTGTCTCAAGTATTTATATTCTAGGTCAGTTATTTATAAGATTGCTTAGTAAGCAAGGTACTACTAGTGTAGAGTAGTTTTTAATAGAGTGTTAAGCAAGGAAAAACAAGGAGGGGTTGGATTGGAAGGGTTTGAAGATTGCCTCCCTTTAAATATATACGATGTTGATAAGGTTGAAAAACTAAAAAAATTAGATAGAAATGTATTAGAAACTTTACTGCCTGACCTCCTCGAATATACGCAAGATATGAACTGGCCTGTTGCTTCTAGCGTAATGGATATACTATTAACTTTCCCTGAGGAAATTGTCTCCCATGTGCAAGCAGTATTATCTTCAGACGACGATAACTGGAAGTGGTTTATTTTACATTTTTTAGTTATTAAATTACCTGTAGAGTTTCAAATTCAGTTTAAAGATTATTTAATACGAGTCGCCGAAACCCCTACACAAAATGAAATCGCAGAAGAACTTGATGAAATTGCAAAAGAAATTTTAGACATGCTCTAAATTTGGAGTGCTTCTTAGGGAAATACGGCAGTAATCAAATTGACAATATTCAAAAAGACTTATATTATTATGTAGACCGTTCGTTATAATTTTAAGGGAGGTACAACCTATGTCTAGCAAAAAATCATCTCGCGAAAAAATTTTAGAAGCTGCAACAGAGCTTTTTCATTTGAAAGGATACCACGCTACTGGCTTGAGTCAAATTATTCAAGAGAGTGGGGCCCCTAAAGGTTCTTTATATTATCATTTTCCTAATGGTAAAGAACAATTAGCTGTTGAAGCGATTAACTTATCAGCAACAAGAATTGCAGCAGAAATACAGCAAAATTTAGCAGCTTATAATGATCCAGCTAAGGCATTTCAATACCATATAGAAAATATTTCTGGAATTTTTCATGACATCGATCCAATATCTAAATTAAAAAATGTTCCAATGGGATTACTCGCAATGGAAACAGCATTTGTAAATGAGAATTTACGTCAGGCTTGTGAAGAAACCTTTGAAATTTGGGGAAATCTTTACTTTGAGAAATTAAAAGTTAGTGGATATAGTGAGGAACGTGCTTTCTTAATTAGTAAAACAATAAGTGCATTAATTGAAGGTGGCATTACATTATGTGTAACAAAAAAATCAAGTGAACCTTTAATTCACATTAACAAAATGATCCCTTTATTGCTTTCAAAGTAAAAAGGGTCTTTATTTTGTTGATATTATATAGACCGGTCTAATTAATCATAGAGAAAGAAAGGAAGTATTTTATGGCTCCATCAATGCAAGTTGTGCCAGTACGTAAACCTAAAAGCATGGCTTTTGTCCTTATGTTTGCGGCTTTTATAGGGCTGTTTAGTGAGACAGCTTTAAATATGGCACTGACAAATATTATGGCTGATTTTGCAGTGTCAGCTGCAACAGCACAGTGGTTGACTACTGGCTATTTATTAACAATTGGTATTTTAGTACCTGTTTCATCTCTTCTTATTCAATGGTTTACAACAAAACAGTTAGTTGTGGGTTCGTTAATTTTTTCTATTTTGGGAACGATTTTAGCAGCTTTAGCGCCAAACTTTCCGATTTTATTAATAGGTCGTATTATTCAAGCATTTGGAACAGGCATTATTCTACCTTTGATGATGAATGTCATTTTATTAATTTTCCCTATTCATAAACGAGGAGCGGTTATGGGCTTGATGGGTCTTGTTATTACAACAGCACCAGCGATTGGACCGACATTGGCAGGTTTAATTGTAGACTCGTTGAATTGGTCTTATATTTTTTGGATTAGCCTTGTGTTTTACGCAGCACTAGTGATAGCTGGGTTAAAGCAAATCGATAACGTATCTACAATTACGAAACCAACGATTGATATTGTCTCCATTATTTTATCAACAATTGGATTTGGAGGCTTCATTTACAGTTTAAGTACCGTTTCAGAAAAATCATTTGCTTCAGCCGCGGTATATCTACCTTTTATTGTTGGATTAGCGGCAATTGCACTATTTGTTATTCGCCAATTTAAAATGAAGCAGCCTATGATTAATTTGCGGACGTTCAAATATCCTATGTTTACATTAGGAACGTTGCTCTTGTTTAGTGGTATGCTGTTAATTTTATCAACAGCTATTTTGCTACCAATGTACTTAAAAGGTTCTTTGCTATTCAGTGCTACAGTAGCAGGACTTATTCTTCTACCTGGTAGTGCAATGAATGCTATTTTATCGCCAGTTGTAGGGAAACTTTTTGATCAATTTGGAGCTAAAAAATTTTTGCCATTGGGCTTTCTGTTAACGTTCAGTGCAAGTTTACTATTTATTTTTACGATTTCCGCACATACACCTGTTTGGCAAATTATTTTAGCAAATACAATCTTCTTTATAGGAATATCAATGATTATTATGCCGGCACAAACAAATGGATTAAATCAGTTGCCACGTGAATTATACGCTGATGGTGCCGCTGTCATGAGCACATTACAACAAATTGCAGGGGGAACAGGAACTGCTTTAGCTATTACATTAATGGTTAGTGGACAAAACAAGCATATGGAACATTTCCAAAATGCTTCGTTATTAGAGTTAATTGCAGAAGGAACAAAATATGCTTTCTTCTTTATAGCAGCGATTGCTCTTATTGGATTTGTCTTATCGTTTTTTGTGAATGGAAAGCGTGTAGAAAAAATATAGTCGAAGCGCATATAAACCTTGATAATAATGCATCAATAAAGCTGGCAGAAAGTGTTGGCATGGTTTATGAATGTACGAGAAAAGGCTTCATCTATGAGGACGATGAGTGGACTGATCATCTAATCTACTATATCAATGCAAAGTAGTGCCATCTACTTGTACACATGTACTAAAAAGCATCTTAGCCAAATTGGTTAAGATGCTTTATAAATGTAAGAGGGAATAAAAGGCGCATATGCCGTTGTTCTTTTATACTTCGTTTCATTGGAAAAACACTTATACATAAGGCACAGCACTGTAAATTAACGCGCTTATTTTTTAGTTATTTAAAACTGACTATTCTGATTATTGGATAGAAATAGAATGTTCAAATGCATTTCTTTCCTCACAAAACATATCCATAAATTTAATTAAAGATGTAGGTATAAATGTGTCCTTCCTATAGATGAATATTGTTTCAACTTTTCCATAAGGATTTGGTATTGAATGATGTTTAATTGTCCCAGCTTGTAAATGCATTTCTATAACAGAATAGGGGAGCATACTTATGCCTAACCCTGCAGAGACACAGCCAAGAATTGCTTCAAGTGTACCAAATTCCATTATTTTATTTGGGGTAATTCCTTCATCATGCAACCATTGTTCGAGTTTTGCCCGATAAGTGCAGCCACTTCGAAACACTAGTAGCGTCCTTGTTTGGATATCTTTAATAGATGACAAAGGAGGATGAACAGTATCTGTAATTAGTACCAAGTCCTCTTCGATAACAGTCTTTTGAGTTAGTTCTGGGTGGTCAATAGGACCAGCAACGAATGCCCCATCTAGTTCATGATGCAAAACCCCTTGAATATTTTGTTGAGTTGGCCCTGTTTTTAAATTTAAGTCTACATTTGGATATTCGTGGTGATATTTCGATAGTAAGGATGGTAAGCGAACAGCAGCAGTTGTTTCCATAGAGCCTATAGATAATGGGCCTTGTGGAATTTGATTATCTTGCATCACCTTGACTGTTTCTTCTATTAAATTAAAGATATTTTCAGCGTATGTTAATAAGACCTTCCCTTTGGAAGTTAAGGTAGTGCCACGGTTATTCCGGTAAAATAGTGTGGTTTGAAGATCGTTTTCTAATTGTTGAATTTTAGTAGTGATATTGGATTGTGCGTAATTAAGATCACGAGCGGCTTGCGAAATACTCCCTTTTTCGGCAACAGATTTAAAAATATTCAAAGCATGTAAGTCCATAAGTAAACCCTCCATTTAGCTATATAAATAAAAGATGGTAACTATCACTTACCTGAATTATACTATAATTCAAAAAAAAGTTATGATATTTATATAATGATTTTACAAGGGGTGTGATTTTATTTAAACATTCTTCTATTTTTTTATTAGGCGGTATTTTATCTTTAATCGTTGCTATGGGAATTGGCAGGTTTGCATATACGCCAATTCTTCCACTGATGCAAAGTGATCTTTCGTTTTCAAATGCAGTAGGGGGTTATCTTGCTACAAGTAATTATGCAGGCTATTTACTTGGGGCATTTTTAGTAGGAGTTATTCCTGTAAAGCAACATAGAACGTTTATATTAAGGTTGAGTCTGGTTATTAGTATTCTAACAACAGCTAGTATGGGTTTATTTCAATCTTATTTTATTTGGTATGGGTTGCGTTTTATATCCGGAATTTCCAGCGCCATTGTTTTTGTGATGGCCTCTGGCATTGTGCTAGATAAACTAGCTATCAGAAATAAATTGAATTGGTCTGGCATTTTCTATGGTGGAGTAGGGCTGGGCATTTTTTTATCAAGTTTACTGATACCCATATTAAATCGTTTATACAGCTGGGAAGGCGTATGGTTAGGTTTGTCCGGTGTTAGTATGCTACTAGTTTTGATAGTTTGGATTAGCATGAAAGACGAACCACTGTCTTTTGAGAAAACTAGTAAACAAGAAAGTGCTCTATGTGTACCTCCTTTAAAATGGATTCCTTGGCTAATTGTAGCTTATGGATTAGAAGGGTTAGGGTATATTGTGACAGGTACATTTATTGTATCAATCGCGAAAGAAATACCGAGCTTTAATGGTGATGCTACCGTAGTGTGGATGGTGGTTGGATTGGCTGCAATTCCATCTTGTATTATCTGGTCAGAGTTAGCTAAAAAAATTGGATTTGTTAAATCCTTGGTGTTAGCAATGACACTGCAAGCTTTCGGAATAGCGCTACCAGCTTTATGGGCATCTCAAATAGGCGTAGTTTTAAGTGCTCTATTATTTGGGGCCACTTTTATGGGAATCACAACCCTTGCTACAACATTAGCACGCCAAATGAGTCCATTTAATAGTAGTCGGATTATTGGCATTCTTACATCTATCTATGCAGGTGGACAAATGATTGGGCCATCAATTGCTGGAATTATCTCAACTGCCACTCAGAATTATGACGCTGTATTACTGGGTGCGGCCAGTGTAGTTTTAGTAGGCGCAGGCTTACTTCTAACTGGTATTCGATTTGAAAAGAGTCCTGAGTTTCTAAAAAAGAAAATTTAATTTTCCAAATATTAAATCATCGATGAAAAGGAGAACGGTATGTTAGATAAATTAAAATACCCAATTATACAAGCTCCTATGGCGGGAGGGGTATCGACGCCAGCTCTTGCCGCAGCGGTATCCAATGCAGGAGGATTAGGTTTTCTAGCTGCTGGATACAAAACAACTGAAGATTTAAGAAAAGATATTCAAGAATTTCGAAATTTGTCTTCTAATATTTTTGGTGTAAATTTATTTGTCCCTAACCTAAATGAAGTCAATGATAATTGTAATGTGGACGACTATCGTGCGAAGTTAGAAAAGGAAGCATTACTATTAGGAACTACAGTTGGAGATCCAATCGTGGATGATGATGACTGGCATAACAAAATTGACTTAATCAAAGAAGAAAAAATACCTGTTGTAAGTTTTACTTTTGGATGTCCGTCTACTGAAACTATAAAAGAATTAAAGCAAAATGGAAGTTTCGTAATTGTTACCGTTACAAATTTAGAAGAAGCAAAAATAGCAAATGAATCGGGTGCCGATGCATTATGTTTGCAAGGCATTGAGGCGGGAGGACATCGAGCTTCCTTTTCAAATAATATGGAACCTCACGAAGAGTATGGATTACTCGTTTTTATAAGTATCGTGAAAAAGGAAATCGATATTCCTATTATAGCGGCAGGAGGGATTATGGATGGTTGTACGATTACTGCTGTTTTAGGGGCAGGGGCTAGTGCTGCTCAATTAGGTACCGCTTTTCTCCTTTGTCCAGAAAGTGGGACGAATCCAGTATATAGAAAAGCTTTAACGGATTCGGACTTTACTACAACTCATATTACACGTGCATTTACGGGCAGGCGTGCAAGAGGGTTAGTAAATTATTTTCTATCCACTTACGACAAGGAAGCACCCGCTGCGTATCCACAAGTTCATTATATGACACAAAAATTAAGAAAAGAGGCTGTTCAGTCAGATAATCCAAAGTACATGTCTTTATGGGCTGGACAGGGCTATAAACTTGCTCAATCTCTTCCAGCGGCAGATTTAATAAAAACATTAATGCTGCAAGTAAACACAAATCATGTATGACTTTAGCTAATATATAGGGTTGGTCATTATAAATTTATTAGAAGGAGTTTTAAAATGACAAAAGATATTTTTAGAATTGCTTTAGTAGGTTGCGGACCAAGAGGACTTTCTGTATTAGAAAGACTTCGTACAAATTTTAAAGAAGACTCTTATGCAGGTAAAATTGAAATTTATATGATAGACCCTTTCCTTCCAGGTTCTGGCGAAGTGTGGAGAACAAATCAGTCGAAAACGTTATTGATGAACACAGTAGCTTCTCAAATTACTTTGTTTACGGATTTTAGTGTTGAATGTGAAGGTCCTATTATGCAAGGTCCTTGTTTGTATGAATGGGCTAAGTCTTTAACAAAGATAGCGAATGCTAATTTGGAATATAGCGAATTAGTCATGAGAGAGGCAGAAGAATTACAACCAGATTCCTATCCTACACGTGCCTTTTATGGTCACTACTTGGAATGGGTATTTAAAGAAGTTGTCTTAACTATGCCAAGTAACGTCATGGTATATACTCATCAAACACGAGCTATTGCGATTGATGATGCATATGATGGAAGCCAGATTGTACAGCTTGAAAAGGATAATGTTCATTTAAGAGTGGACGCTGTCGTGTTAGCGCAAGGTCATACACCGGTAAGTTTATCTCCAGAAGAAGAGAAATTAAGAAAAATCGCAGCTGAAAAGGGAATGATCTATATTACCCCGAGTAATCCAGCCGATGTTTCATTAGAGTGCATAAAAGCAGGAGAGCCTGTTATTTTAAAGGGACTCGGTTTGAATTTCTTCGATTACATGTCACTGTTTACACAGGGAAGAGGCGGGCAATTCATACGAACAGGAAACAAATTAGTATACCAAGCTTCAGGGGAAGAGCCTATCATCTATGCAGGTTCTCGAAGAGGCATTCCATATCACGCTCGTGGTGAAAATGAGAAGGGTGCATCAGGTAGACACACACCAATATATATCACTCCAGAGGTGATTAAGAATTTTCATAACCAGACGCTAGACGGACAAGCCGTAGATTTTAAAAATGATGTATGGCCACTTATTGCGAAAGAAATAGAAACGATTTATTACAAGGCAATCATTGAAGAGAAATCAGGTTTGAATGCTGGACAGGAGTTTCAGGCTAAATATAGTCTCTATTCCTATGGAAGTGAACATGAGAGAAGCATTTTAAAGGACTTTGGCATTCCTGATGATTTAATGTGGGATTGGGAAACGCTTGCTAATCCTGTCAAAAATCATTTTTATGATAATCCCGAAGAATTTAATGATTGGTTAATTCATTATCTTTCTTTAGACTTAAAGGAGGCCAAAAGAGGTAATGTGACCAGTCCTTTAAAATCGGCATTAGACGCGTTACGAGATTTACGTAATGAAATTCGTCTTATCGTAGATTACGCAGGTATTAATGGAGATTCGTATAAAATCGAATTAAAGAATTGGTATACTCCGTTAAATGCATTCTTTTCGATTGGTCCACCAGCAATTAGAATTGAACAAATGATTGCTTTGATGGAAGCAGGAATTGTTAACATTATCGGACCAAAACTTAAAGTAGAAGTAGTGGAAGAAGAATCGATATTTTATGCTGTGTCACCTTTCGTTAACAATAGTGGTATAAAGGCTAAAGCCCTCATTGAAGCCCGTCTTCCTGAGACAAATTTAAAGCGAAATGCTGATCCATTAATGTCCTATTTGTTAAAAACAAACCAATGTCAAACTTATAAAATACCTAGTTGCAATGGTTTGATTTATGATACAGGGGGGTTAGCTGTGAGTAGACCTCTTAACAAAGTTTTAGACGGTGAGGGCAAAGAGCATTCAAGAAGGTTTGCTTTTGGTGTTCCAACTGAAGGCGTTCACTGGGTTACTGCAGCGGGTATTAGACCTGGGGTTAATTCAGTTACATTATGTGAATCCGATGCAATTGCACGAGAAATTATTAGTCTATTACATGCAGAACACGAAAACAAAGAGAAAGAGATGAGAAAAATTCTTGTTAGAGCATAATAAATCAGAAAGAAAAACATCAAGAAGTGTTTTCACAGCGCTAACCGTAGTTTTTGTTACGATTTTGACTTCAACTCCTGTATTTTTACCAGGTGCAGTAAATGATTTAATAAGGAAGGATACAGGGTTTAGTGTTGGAGCTATAGGCGTAACTATAACATTATATTGGTTAGGTTCTCTTATGGGAGCCTATATTAGTAGGCAAATAAATAGCCATCATTCCATAGATAAGATAATAGGTATAGCAGTTCTAGTTACTGCATTTAGCCTTTTCTTAACGTTCGTATATCCGGAAATTGGATTATGGGTAGGCGCTGCTTTTGGGGGAGCTGTCTATGGCTACAGTCAACCATTTACTAATATGCTAATTATCAGACGGTGCCCTGAGAAGATTCAAGGATTTGCGTTTGGGTTGAAACAAGCAGCCATACCTGCAGCAACTTTGTTTTGTAGCCTTTCTGTTCCTTTTTTAGCGGTGCCTATAGGATGGAGAAATCTATTCGGACTTGTTGCTGTACTAACTTTATTCTATGGCATAATCTTACTGATGAATTCAAATGATGATGAACATGGCAATGCTAAAAAGAAAAATGCAACAAAACTACGCTTAAATAGACATTTAATGTTGTTGGCGATAGCAGGAGGCCTAGGCGCTGCAATTGGAAATAGCTTAGGTGGATTTTTGATTACGTCTCTAACACATGGAGGAATTACATTAGTAAAAGCTAGTATGGTGGCCGCAGTTGCATCGATAACAAATATTCTAGTAAGGGTTTTTGCTGGATTAGCAATTGACCGTTTTAGAGGGCTTGAAAAAATATTGTTACTATCCATGTTTATCGTTGGATCATTAGGTACAGCCGCATTAACCATGCCTTCACACACTCTACAAGTAGTAGGGGCTATTCTAGCCTATGGTGGTGGCTGGGGCTGGGCTGGATTACTACACTATGTAACAGGAGCTGCTTATCCTGGTAGAGAAGGGCAAGCAACTGCTATTAGTCAAATGGGTGTTTCTCTTGGGGCAGCTGTCGGACCATTAATTTTTGGTTTTGTGTTTACAACTTTAGGTTCCAATGTAGCTTGGCTTCTAATGTCTATTGCTGGAATACTAGCATGTATATCAGTAGTAGAATCGTATCGAGTGAATGCTAAAGAAACGCCCATCCAAGAAAAGTTTAGTTAGTAATTGATTTGTTTCTATTAGTCGTTAAATAAATTGAATAGATGAAATGGTTATGGAGAAAGGCACATTTATAGGTGCCTTTTCCTTTTATATTGTCATAGTCTGATTCAATTTTATTGGGAAATGGAAGGGGAAAGAGTAATTGGTATATACTGATTGGGAAAATAATCTTATATTATTACTCTCGAAAGAAAGTTTATCGTATGTAGAGGTTGATACATTAAAACAATTACTTAAAATGCCTTTAGATTGGGTACGAGTAATAGGGCTATTAAAGATGCATCATATTTTCCCAAATGTATCTGTAATTATAAGAAAGTACATAGTGGATGAAACTAACTTTGAATATGGGTATGTAAAATTAAAAACAATGGCTAATTTAGAATATAAATTGCAAAAAGAGATCGCCAACGAACAGTTACAACATCAGTTACAGTTGATAGAAATATTAAATACAGCAGAAATTCCGTATGCTTTATTAGACGGGCTGCCAAATTGCCAAACGATCTATAAGGACTGTCTTCACAGTCCGTACTACGATAGTAAGGTGTTAGTGAATTATAAAGATAAAGGTAAGGTCATAACATGTCTACAGTCTATTGGTTACATGCCAAATAACGCTGATGTGAATTTGGACACTGGGGATATGATACTTGAAAACCTAAAACTGCTTGATTTAGTTAAATCAACCGATAAGAAATTTTTGAGTGTATTTAAAATCAGATTGCAATTTTCGCCGCACCCATTAATTGAGCGTAATATTCAAGAAGAGGTAACCGAAGAATTGCTAAATAATGTGCAAATGTTAACAAGTGATAGAGTACAATTTAAAGTTTTGTTATGGGAAGATATGTTACTTTCTTTATGTGTAGATGTTTATAAGGATAAAAAATATAACAAGGATGTATCCCTTTGTAAATATACGGATATCTATCGGTTAATTAAGGCACAGAATATAAATTGGGACGTTTTTATTAAAAAAGGTAAGGCTCAAAATGTGGAGTATTTAGCATGTGAGGTCCTTTACGAAGTTGAGGAATTATATTATCCACTAATCCCTCTGTTAGCACTAAAAGAGTTGTCTACGGATAAATTTTTTGAAGAAGATGTAGTTGTCAATCAGGATCATAATGACTGGCATGCGGATTTGTTAAGTAAGTTATTGAAATGAGTAGGATTGAAGGACTGAGTGAAGTTCTTCGCATTTTTCGATGCATTCTTTTTGCTGTCTTTTAGGTTCGATATATTTCACTTGTTTTCTGTCTTTAAACCCACTTTAAAAAAATGACAAAAACCTCGCAATAGAAAATCCAAATAATAGAAAATAATTGATTTCTATTTTAAGGAATGTTAGTATAATAATTACTATATTACATTTTTTTGCTATATTAATTTAAATCTATTATTTACATAAAGAAGGGTGAAAAACATGAAAAAATTCTCGAAAATAATTCTAGCTTTTACTTTTGCTCTATCTTCTTTGATGTTCGTTTCATTATCGGACACTCAGAAGGCTTACGCAGTTAGTATTGAAGATTGTAAGAATGACTCTAATTGTTTCAATTTTGTTAAACAAGATTTAGTGGTGAATCGTTATATAGATTTATGGGGAATGAGCAAAGTGGAGGTAAAATCAGGTTCAAGCTATGTTAAAATAGAAGATGGAGTTAGAATAAAAGGAATTAAGCCTGGTGGAGAAGTTGTAATTTACGCTTACGATAAAAGCGGTAATTATACTATGTATAGTATTACTGTTTTAAAATCCATTTTTGGTTAGATTATTATGAAATTAGTAACAAGTGAACTAGAGCAAATAGCTCTAGTTTTTTCTTGCCTAGAAACAGTATGTTAGTTCTATAAGAAATTACATTCCTATGTACTCAATTAATTTTGAGCCTGGGCTTTTTTTTATTTATAGATATTCGATTTGTATTATAGCTTTGTATAGATTCTTTTTAGAGTTAGCAAATTTATTTGAAGTGATTTCAGATTAAAAATATTGCAACTATACACCTTAGGTTTTTACTAGTGATTTTAGTAACAACGAATATCAATGTATCTTAATTAAAATTAAAGCTCTTTGAACTTATATAGTCGATAAAAGGATGTCACTGTATTCGTGTATTGGAATAATGAAGAAATTAATTTTGCGTATGGTTTAGGAAAAAAGGAAACATACACTAAAAAAATGCTATTAAGTAAATAATAAATTTGATCTGAAATATAAGTAGTGAACAATTAACTTTATTTTAATAGGGAATAGAATATGACTCATTTCGAATACATGGAACAACAAGGACAATTAACGATATTTGATTTAATGGACCAATATGAAGAAATGCAATTTAAAAAGCTTTCCACAAATGTTAATAAGCCTGTTGATAAAAAGAGGGAATTAAAAGGACCGCACAAGGTTGGATATATTGTGTGGAGATAAATAGTCTATTATGTTTATTTGTTATTAATTACAAAGAAGTTTAACCCCAATTTAACCCCATCGGTTATTTGGGTATAAAAAACTCACCCTCCAATAAAGAAGGGTGAGTCGCTTTGAAGCCTTGAGGCTCTAATGGTAAAGTTAAAAGCCGCGTATGCCGTAGTTATTATAGAAAGTTTTAAACCACCACTCCTCAAAGTGGGTGTTCGCAGAAGTTTTCCTGCTTATCCTCATGCACCTTGGTGTGAGGCCCGTCATTCCAACTCCAATAATAAAACTCCCTTTTACAGCTTAAAGGTTAAAACTTAATATTATACGAACAATGCAGCCTTTAAGGATATAATAAGGCATGCTAAACAAAGTTGCAAGTAAGATGGTTTATGAAAAAAAGTCAATGGGCACATATTGTAAATCCAAAAGTAATGTTGGAAAAACAGCTGGATAATAAGGCATTGTTTCATATATTTTTCACAAATGCGAACAAAAAATACGAACAACCTTTGCGAAATCAGACTAAGTGTGTAAAGATAGGAGCGTAATCATTTATCTAACGAAAAATAAAGGGAGGAAACAGAGATGGCAGCATATCCAAATTGTCCGAAATGTAATTCTGAATACACATATGAGGATGGCACAAATTTTGTTTGTCCAGAATGTGCACATGAATGGAGTACTGATGCAACAGAGCAGGAGTCAGATACACTCATTGTAAAAGACGCAAATGGCAAGTTGTTAGCAGATGGTGATGCGGTAACAATTATTAAAGATTTAAAAGTAAAAGGAAGTTCTTCAACATTAAAAATTGGAACAAAGGTGAAAAGTATCCGTCTTGTTGAAGGCGATCACAATATTGATTGTAAAATTGACGGCTTCGGTGCAATGAAACTAAAATCAGAGTTCGTCAAAAAAGCTTAAAAATGAGAATGATAAATGAGCATCTTTCGTATGGAGAGATGCTTTTATCATTTCAAAGCCTACGTAAAACAATGGCAAAAGCGGCACCGAGTAGGGCAAATATGGTATGTAAAAGAGCTATATAGCTTGCACCCACTATAAGTGAACCAATATCGATAAAAGAGAAGTCCTTCATATAGAGTGGATTGCTAAAATTATTAATAATGGCCCAGACGAACACAGGTATAGAGCTTATGGCAAAGACAATCCAAATGTTTTTATAAAATAAATAAGTTAGGCAACCGAATAGACCGTATAGTATGACGAAGCTTTTATGATTGCCAAGTAAAGATGAATTAAGGGCAAACATAAAAGACAGCACGATAAAAACAAGATGAAAAAAGGTTAATGTGCTTTTCATTGATAAGTTTTGATTAGTGGATAGTTGTGTAGCGGCTAACTGCTGACATGATTTACATGTAGCTAAATGCTGTTCAATAAATTCGGTCGTATCGGCTTGGAGGCCATGTGCTTTATATAAAGGTAGTAAATCTTCTACAATTGAACATTCATGTGACAATATTTTCCCTCCTATCACTCCTATTATACGACTTTTTTTAGGAAATAAAAAAAGCCTTCCGTCGATCAATTCATCGGAAAACTTGTACATGCACGTTATTTGTTTGTGTCTAATACTTCATTTGTGAGCGCTTGTATATCAATATGTGTTTTTTCTTTTACAGCATCTTTTAATATTTCAGTTCTGAAATAACGAACTGTTGCTGGAAGAGGAATCAATAAAAGCTTCGATAGTGCCGTTTGATACATGTGGACAAATTCCATGTCGGTATTGCCGCGCTTTAATTCTGCAAAGGCTTCGTAAAATTGATCTAATTTGTCTGCGAATTCAAGTAAACGACCTTCTAGTGTTTCGTCTTTTCCTTCTTTCATGCGTTCGAAAAAGATGTCTTGAAACTCTTTAGGGATTTCGTTCATAATGAATTTTTCCATCATTTTTTCTTCCACATGTGCAAGCATTTGCTTTAGCTCTGGGCTAGCATGCTTTACGGGGGTTTTAATATCTCCGATAAATACTTCAGCGAAATCATGATTGATGGTTTTTTCATATAACGATTTCCAATTCACTGTAGCGCCATTCATTTCTTCCAGTGTTGCAAAGAACATGGCATACTGTGAGACTTTCCAAGAGTGTGCAGCTACATTATGTTCTTCAAATTTGAAGCGGCCCGGGCAACGAATAATACGTTCTAAATCATTAAGACTTGTAAAAAATTGATGAATTCCTATAAGAATCACTCCTTTTTGTTTCTATAAGTGCATGTTACTATAATCCATACCCTCTTTGTTCAGATTTCAAACAATTTAACAATGATTCACGTTGCATTTACAAAGGATTCACAATTATTATGAGAGAACGCAAAGGGGAATGCTATAATGAGTAAGACTTGTTAAAGGGAGAGTATGCAATATGCTATCGATTTATACACTTCTTCTATATATACATATTTTAAGTGCAGTCCTTTCGATTGGGCCATTATTTGTTGTTTTAGTAATTGTTAAGAAAATGCGTACAGCTGCGCATGTTGAAATGCCACCATATATCCAAGTATTTCAAGGTGCAATTACGATCGTTAAACACGCGGGGCATGTGCTAGTTGCCTCGGGTATTTTATTAATGTGGCGTGGAGGATATCCATGGACAACCTCGTGGGTAATCCTAACATTTCTTGTGATGGGTGGTTCGATTGTCTTTTTAGCTAGAGCCTTTAAGCCAACTATTCGCACGTTTGATACGCCCGCCTATCATCAGCAAAAATTTGCTTCATTGTTACAGCGTAAAGCATGGATGTATATTGTATTATTGCTGATTATGCTATGGCTGATGGTAGCAAAACCTGTGCTTTGGTAATAAATTGTGTGAGTGACTGGCACTGCCGCGACCCTCGCTGATGCGAGGGTTTTTGCGTCTTGTGCTAGAGCGGTTGCCAAAATTGTGTGAGTGACTGGCACTATTATTATTTGGGGATGTGGAAGGTGATGATTGTGCCTTCATTTGGTGTGCTTTTGATTTGTAACCTTTGACCATAAATTCTATTGAGGCGGAGGTCCGTATTGCGTAGTCCAATACCTCTACTTGTTGTATTCGTATCGGATAGCAATTGTGCTAATGTCGTGGCATCGATACCAATACCGTTGTCAATTACACTGACGGTCACATAATCAGCAAGCTCTTTAATTCGAATACAGACAGTGCCGCCACCTTTTTGTTTTAATACACCATGTCGTAATGCATTTTCTACAAGCGTTTGCAATGAAATTGGAGGAATCTCTACATCAATCTGTTCATCAATATCCCAATCAATTTGTAATAGTTCGCCAAAACGTTGCTGTTCGATATAAAGGTATGAACGGACGAGTTCAAGTTCATGACGCAGAGGTACAACTCGTTGCAGGTTCTTTACATCGAAGCTTGCGTGGAGATATTTCCCGAATTGATGCATTAAGTCAATCATTCGATCTGGATCAATTGTGCTCAGTGAGGCAATTGTATTAAGCGTATTATATAAAAAATGAGGCTGTATTTGTGCCTGAAGCCAAGCGGTTTCCAAATGTAGCTGCTGATTGATACTATATTTTAAATCAATTAAAGCTCGACAACGTACTTTTAGTTCCAAAGAATTAATGGGTTTCGTTACATAATCATTGGCCCCATGCGCAAACCCAGTATACACATCTTCAGGATTATTTCGAGCAGTTAACAATAAAATTGGTAGCTCTAGTAAGGTATAATGCTGTCGAATGTTTTCAATTAGAGCATATCCAGAAATATATGGGAGCATGGCATCAATAATGACTAAATCCCATCTTTGCAAACGCAATAAATCCAGTGCCTTTTCGCTACTTGTAATGGTTGTAATGTTATATTCTGTAGCAGAAAATAAACTTCGCATCATTGTTAAATTTACAGGGTCATCATCGACCATTAAAATTTTAAACTGCTTTTCAGTAGGAGAAGCTTTTAACTGCGTGTTGTTCTCCTGTAAATGAATATCCTCTGGTCGTTCATCATTTACTTGTCCCATCTCTACCATGTCATCCGCAATGGGGATAGTGAAAAGAAAATCAGCTCCTTTATTTAGTAATGATCCTCCATGTAAATCAATTAGTTGCTTAGAAACCAATAAACTAAGATGAATTTCTTCATTATCTGCAAGCCCTTTGTCAGAAGAAAAAAGATGTTCGTGAAGACTAATATCAGAATGGTTCGTTCCAGACTCTGTCAGTTTGATATGAATTACGGCCATATTTCTTTCTATTGTTGCGCTAATTTCGATTGAACTAGTGTTGGTATTTTTAATAGAACTGTGTAGCAGATTGAAAAGAATTTGAATAAGCCGTTTTTCATCGGCTAGCACAAGAGGGAAGTCTCTTGCAATAGAAGATGTCATTTGAATTTGTTTTCCTACAGCAATAAAACGTAGCATATCAAATACACCCGAAACCACGCCTTGAATACGGACATTCTTTTTATGAAGATGTAAATTTTCATCTTTTAATCGCGTATAATCCACGATGTCATTGAGCGTAAAGGACATGCTGCGTCCTATATCAATTAAATATTTTAAATTCTGCTTGTCTTCCGTCACAAAGCAATTGTTTGGATTATCATAAATTGTTTGTCCTAAAGTAATCATTTTATTCATAGGGTCCCAAAGCTTTTGTGCATTGCTTAATAAAAACTCATCCTTCATTTCCCCATCTTTTTGTAATTTGGCAACTAGCAGATTAATCTGTTGTTGGTTTTCGTAAAAGCGTTTAAACCAATAACCTGCAAAGCCCAGTGCAATCATTAAATAGTCTAATGGGTAAAACGGGATATCTAAAACAAAATACGTTTTAATAAGGCCCCAAATAATACCGTTTGTTGTGCCAATAGCTGTAAAAGCAATAAAAGCCGAACTTTCTTGAATTCCTATGTACTCTTTTAATGCTAGTACAATGACATATAAAAATGACACGACATAAAGCATAAAGAAGACCAAGTTAGCTGTGTGTAGCAATTGAATAGGCAATAGGATAATAAGCAGGGCGCCTATAGCATACAATGTTGTAAACCATCGGAAATATTTTGCTTGTTGATATTGCACTAACAAGACGCGAATAAACTGCACAAAGAAAAAAGAAGCGCCAAGATAAATAAGATTGGACAGCTTTAATGACCATACATAATCCAAGTGTAACCAATCAAGTATGGAACGATCATAAGTAATGAGTTCGTCAGCTAAAGGTAAAAGAAAACCGACGGTGAACAACAATACGATTTTTTTACGATAAATAAAGAGGAAGACAAGAATGCTAAATAACGCAAATAAAATAAGCAACATAGCGATAGCTACAAGGGATAATTGTGTAATGAATTGATGGTGCATCATGGCTGAAGCAGAGCTAAAAGAAAGACGTTTATCTATAACCAAATTTGAGGGCGTATCAAAATTGGAAACATGTAAAATGACATCAATTTCAGACTGCTCTTCAGTGAAATATACAGTGTAAGGAGCTGCCTGTCCTTTATGAGTGCTGGGATTTGTAGACACCATTCCAGACTGTCCTGCAAGTTTCCCGTTTATATATAGCGCTGATGCAGTAGAGATTGCAGGAACTCGTATTGCATAACGGTGATTTGAATGGGTATTAGCACTTAATAAGATTTTTACACGATATGTACCAAAATGTTGTTTTGTTGCTGAACCCTTTTGCATAGGAATTTTACGGACAGTTTGTTCGATAGAACTGATTGTCTGATTACTGTTCGTTGTTTTTAACAATACTTCGGGATAATAAATCCATTCACCATTGATTTGATAGATCTCATCTTCCGATAAAGTTTGATGGCGCATATCTAAAATACCTGCTTGTGCAATGGGCTGATTATTAGAAGGTGTAAAATATGCAAGCCAGAGAAGACGGAAGATCGTTAGGACGATAAAAATTATAAAAATAACTAGCAAATGTCTGACGATAGGTTTTCTCAACGCCAATATAAAGCCTCCTGTAAGTAAAATATTAGATTGTATAGTTTTACCATGCCATGAAATGAAGAAAAAGAAAATATGCATTTCGCTATAAAGAAAACTTTATGTATATAAATTGAAGATTTTCACACATTATTAGTGCTTTTTGAGTAATTATGTTTTAGGTTACAGAGGTTAAAATGATTAGTTGTTAAGTATTTTTTAAGAGGTATGACGTATGATGATGAAATAAAAACTTTTAATATGAGAATTGAACTTATTATATATAGCTTTAGCAAAATATCATCTCAATGGGAGAAATGATCTATTGTGGAGAAATTTAAGTTAAATTTATCGTTTGTCATTGTTAGTATGATAATAATTGTTGTACTTGTTACATCAAGTATGAGTATTTGGATTAGTTATAAAAGTTATAGCGAAATGTTAACACAGCCTCAACATGCTTTGCAGGAAGAGTTTATAGAGGAAATTTACGATATAGCTGAAATTAATACACAAGAGTCATTACAAAACTCACCAACTGAAGTATTAGTAAAGGATAGGCTTGAACAGGCAGTAAATCAGTTACAAAAAGAGCGTGTTGTCTCTGTTAGTGTGTTCTTAAAGAAAATAATTCTGCCTTTATCGTTAATGGTAGCAGCCGTTTTCATGTTGGTACTGTGGTTTGTGTTAAAGATTATTCGACCTCTACAAGATATTGTTAAAATTGGACAAGATGGCTGTGGAATTAACGATTTACAATTAGTGAATGACTGGTATGCAGAGGCGTGCGACTTGAAAGGTGTCATGTTAAAGGTAAGAGCTGATTCACAAAATAAAATTAAGGAATTAACTAACCAGTTAAAATTAGATTCCTTAACAGGTATTCCGAATCGCCGAAGCATGGATCAAGTATTAAATAATTTAATTACAGAAAAAGTGCCACATGCCATTATTTTAATAGATTTAGATGAATTTAAAAGTGTCAATGATACATATGGGCATACAGTGGGGGATGAGGTTTTAAAAGCTTTTGCAAACAAAATGAAAGAAAGTGTACAGGGCAGTTGTTTTAGATATGGTGGAGAGGAGTTTTTAATTATTTTACCTTATACGGCAATTGAAGATGCCGTTAAATTAGCGGAGGAATTGCGAGTTAAACAAGCGCAAGCGGATAATCCAAGTGGTCGTCCAGTTACCTTGTCGGCAGGCGTTACCGTTTATTCTTCCTCTATTTGTGACCCGAATCAGTTGATAGCTATTGCGGATCAGGCATTGTATGAGGCGAAACAATCAGGTAGAAACTGTATACGCGTGGTGGAGGATTTCTCCCGAATCGGTAAATAATTCCCTAAATCAACCAAAAAATGTAGCTGTCTCTTAAGAGGCAGCTACATTTTTACTCTTGTGCTATTGTTGCGTATAATTCTATAGTTTCTTGATTAGGTAAAATATCTAAGTCAGTAAATAAGACATTCTTAAAGTCTTTGTAAACTTTTACTGCATTAGCCCGATTATCCTCTTCAATATAGAGTTGAAGAAGCTCTTGGATGATTTTATCTGAATATGGGTTGTACTCGAGCATCACTAGTAAAGTACGCTCTCTTTTTTCTACATTGTTGGTTGTCTTATAATGCTCTACTAAGTAATTTAGTAAAAGCGTAATTTGGTTATGAATGAAATTCGATTTACTATGAATCCACGAGTAATCTAATGTAGCCATGTATTCTCCATGAGAATTTTGAATAAATGCTTCGGCTCTTTCTACATCTAGCTCTCCGACTTCCTCTTTGTGCTTTAACAGGTGCTCTAATTCCAAGACATCAGATTGAAAATTGTCTAGCTGTAAAATATAACAGCCGTTTACATACTGTAAAACGTTAAAGTACCCTAACGCTGAGAGAGTTGTACGTAGATAAGAAACAGTTGTATGGAGTTGCACTCTTGCCTTTTTGTATTCAGTTTCAGCCCATAATGCATCGATGATTGTATCTCTTGGTACATGGCTGTTGAGATTAGATAAAAGAAAGGCAAATAATTCTTTTGTTTTAACAGTTCGCCAATGCACGATGTTCTTATTATGTAAGACAGTGAATCCGCCTAAGCACTGTATACTAAGGGAGGGCTCATTGTGTTGAACTTGAGTAGGGAGGGCTATCTCTAATTGGAATAGTTCATGTATCCTATTTATAGTCATCTCTAGTCGAGATTTAGAAATAGGCTTTAGTAAATAGTCTAAGGAATTAATTTCAAATGCCTGCACAGCATAATCTCGATACGCTGTCACAAAAACAATACAGACATTCTTCTTCCATTCCTTTAATATTTGAGCAACTTGCAAACCGTCCATACCTGGCATTTCAACATCTAAAAAAGCGACCTGATAATCCAATGTCGGTGCCTCATCAAGCAAATCTTTAATTGTTGAAAAAGCTTTAACAACCTCTACTGAATCAAATTCTTCCAACTTTTTTTCCATGTTTAAAAGAGCTAACGGTTCATCATCTGCAATTATTACTCGAATCACAGTAGGACACCAACTTTCAAATTAGTATATGACCTAACTATTTGTATTTTAAGTATTACATATAGTATATAAATTGTAATTATTAGGTTAATAAAGATTTATTTTACATTAACAGAGTGAACGTAATTAGTATATATAGTGATATATTTGCTAAACCCTTTTTTCTACAGCAACTAGAGTAGTGTGAATCGCCAACCGGTTACCGTTAGGTTTAACTCATTAACCAAAATTCACTTTATAAAATCGAGTTCAAGGCATCTCCTTTTCTACTTTATCGGCTATAAAAACTGTATTTCCATTATATAAAATATGCAAATAGATTGTAGAGATTTGATCTTAATTTTCCATATAATTGTTTAATTGGAGAAAAAATTGATTGAAATTGTATATTTTACTGATTAAATAGTAATAATTTGTAATATCAGGTCCAAGTCCTGTGATATTTAGATGCATTCTACAATAATGTTTGCATACTTAAGAGCCTAATTCTCTAGTGTGCTAGCAACAGATTGCAGAAAATACAAAACAACTGGAGGTATTACTTATTATGAAGAAAAAGGCAATAGCATTAGCTGTAGCAATGACTCTTGGCATGGGGATGTTCGGGAGTACTACTTCTGCTAAGGGAGTATATACTGGTCAAACGAGCAACATACTTTGGGGAATCTCACCTATTTATAATTTGAGTTTAGCCGAGTTGCAACAGTTAGACGAATTTGATTCGATATGGATTAATCCTGATCAAACCTTGAGTATGGAAAAAATACTGGAGGAAGAAAAGACAGATGACAACCATCTTATTGAGGCCGGTGATACATTATTCAGTCTTGCTAAATCTTATAATGTTAAGGTGGGAGATTTAAAAGAATGGAATAACCTCACTTCTGATTTAATTTTAGTTGGTGAAACGTTAGCTGTTAAAGCTTCAGCAGCAAAGCCAAAATCAGCAAAAAGTATTGCACAAAAACCTGCAAGCAAACAAGCTTCAACAAAAGCGGCCACAACAAAACAAGCTACAACAGCTGTAAGTGCTCCAGCAAGTCAGAATGGTCAGACATATACAATGCGCGCAACAGCTTATACAGCATATTGTAAAGGTTGTTCAGGTATTACAGCAAATGGGACAGATATACGTTCAAATCCAAATTTAAAAGTGATTGCTGTTGATCCCCGCGTTATTCCACTTGGAACGAAGGTGTGGGTAGAAGGTTATGGTGAAGCGATAGCTGCTGATACTGGTGGTGCGATAAAAGGGAATAAAATTGATGTATTTATCCCTTCCGATGGACAAGCTCGTAATTGGGGTGTTCGAACAGTTACGGTAAAAATTTTAAATTAATGGAACATAGGGATTTCTCAGTGTTTTTATGAGAAATCCCTTTATTTGTAATGAGAATAAATACCTAGTTATGAGTTGCGAGAGTATTCTGATAAATGATAAACTTATAAAAAGGGGGATGATACAGTTTAAATGAATCTATACAAATATAAGTTAATTTTATAGTTGTTGCAGTGTGATTCTCATTGTTGCAAATAAGATAGGCAAAACAGTTTAAAAGAGAGTTGCTAGAGAATGATACTGGCAAAGAAAAGTTAGATTGTACCCAAGTGAATTACAAGAACAAAAGTTGTGGCCTTCAGTAGGAACAGCAAGATTTATTTATAATTGGACACTTGCAAAAAAAAGAAGATAATTTCAAAAATGGATGTTTTAAGGAAAAAATGCCCCGATTAAAGAAAAAGGAATTGTCTTGGTTAAATGAAGTATCTAACAATGTTGCAAAACAGGCGGTTAAAGATGCTTGTGATGCGTACAAAAAATATTTCAAAGGTTAGCAAATAAACCAACATATAAAAGCATGAAAAAGGGCAAGAAGTCTTTCTACAATGATAATTGTATGTTAAAAGTAAAAGATAGAAAGATGGTACTTATTGAAAAAGCGGGGTGGGTTAGAACGAACGAGCAATTACCGCTCCATGTTAAATACAATAACCCTAGTAGGAATAGATGTTGGAACTAAAAATTAGCCGTTTGTTCAGACGGCAACGTGTATAAAAATATAAATAAATCTTCTGTAGTTAAAAAAATTGAAAAGAGATTAAAAAGACCACAAAGTCAAGTAACTAGAAAATAAAAACAAAATAACAAAGGAAAGGAGTATGTCAAAACTAAGAATATCGTAAAACTTAAAAAACGGATACGACAAGTCCACAGAAGATTGACTAATATACGGAATAATTATCTTCACCAAACGACAACATGTATAGTGAAAACCAAGCCATACAGAGTTGTATTAGAAGATTTAAACGTTAAAGGCATGATGAAAAATAAGCATCTATCTAAAGCTATCTCAAAACAAAGTTACTATGAATTTAGACGACAATAGCAGATAGATTTTATCCATCATCCAAAACTTGTAGTGACTGTGGGGAGATTAAGAAAGACTTAAAACTCAAAGATCAAGTTTATAGTTGTGGCTTAGCTATTAATAGGAATTTAAATGCAAGTATTAATCTTGCTAGATATAAATTAGCATAATATCACCAACAAGATAACGTTAATATGTAGGATGCGTTGTATCCGAATTTACGCCCTCGGAGAGTTATATCGAACGAAAGTAGATGGGTTACTTGTAGCGTTTGAAATCGGACTCGTTGAACAGGGAATTAAACAAGATTTATAGATATTTATAGATTTTTGGCAACGGTAATTTAATGAAATTGACAACTTTATTGATTATTTCTTTAGGTGTTTTTTTGGTGGGTTGCGGTGAACAGGATGAGAAAGTGGAACAACAATCGGTATCAGATGATAGCTCGGTTGCTTTAACAGCGACTGCGAAAGTTATGAGTTCGAATAATGAAAGTTTAGGAGAAGCCATATTTGAAGAACATGCTGATGGTGTTAAAGTAACGGTTACAGTAAGTGGTTTACCTGCTGGAAAACATGGTATGCATATACATGAAGTGGGGAAATGCGAAGGGCCGGATTTCGGTACTGCAGGAGGGCATTTCAATCCAACGCAGAAAGAGCATGGCAAGGATAATCCGCATGGTCATCATCTTGGGGATTTACCGAATTTAGAGGTAGCGGAGGACGGTACTGCAACTATGAGTGTCTTGGCAGAAGGTGTAACGTTACAAAAAGATGCTGAACACTCTTTGATGGATGGGGAAGGTACTGCGCTTGTCATTCATGAAAATGAGGACGACCATATGACAGACCCTACTGGTGAATCGGGCGGAAGAATTGCATGTGGTGTTATTCAATCATAGTAGAGAAGAAGGCTGGGACAAAACTAAAATAATTTAAGGTACAGAGGAAAGGTGTTCATAAATTTTTACTATATGGAGACTTAGCACACTTAGCGATTCTTGCTTTTGCAATAAAAAATTAGAAGTGTTCACTTGTTGTTGGTAGCGGAGGCGGTGACTCCTGCGGGACAGCACAGAACGTAAGACGCGGGCATTCCGCGCGGTAGCGAGGGCTGCGGCTTACGTGTGTGCCCGTGGAAAGCACCGCCGAAACGGACAACAACGGCGCTGTAAAAAGTGTTAGATTGACTGCCATCAATCTAACACTTTTTCTCTTTTGTCCCAGCCTCTTTGTTGTTGTAGTTTGCACCGATAACAAGGTTTAACTACTAATTGATGGAAACGCAAGTGTTGCCCCTTGCTTAAATAGTACAAAATGTAAGCAAAGGGTTACGGCTTACTATGATTGGCCATCGACGGCATAGTAAGTATTGGATTGATTGGGGTCAATCTAATACGCTCAATATAAAGACTTCAGCCATTAATTACTGTTACAAGCAGTTTTCATGATATTACCTTTTGATGGCGTGATGAGAAAACACCAGTATGTATTGCATAACTATTGGTAGAGATGGGTACCATCAGAAATAGAGGAGGTAATAACATGAAAAAAATATCTATCTTAATTATTTCTTTGACTGTCTTTGTCGGAGGATGCAACCTTTTTGATAAGAAAGATGAAAAAGTAGCCGTTAACTCTAATGCCAATTCGTCTTTAACGGCAACTGCAAAAGTAATTGGTTCGAATAATGAGAGCTATGGGAATGCTTTTTTTGAGGAAGAAGACAATGGTGTTAAAGTAACTTTAGCATTAAGTGGTTTACCAGCAGGCACACATGGTATTCATATTCATTCAGTAGCAAAGTGTGAAGCACCCAAGTTTGAATCGGCAGGTTCGCATTTTAATCCAACAAATAAGGAGCATGGAAAATTAAATCCAAATGGCTATCATTTAGGCGATTTACCAAATTTAGAAGTTGGTGAGGATGGGACGGTAGATTTAAATTTCTTAGCTGAAGGTGTAACATTACAAAAGAATGCTGAAAATTCCTTAATGGATGGAGAAGGTACTTCATTAGTTATTCATGAAGCAGCAGACGATTATAAAACAGACCCTGCTGGTAATTCAGGTGCAAGAATTGCATGTGGAGCAATCCAGTCAGGAAGTTAGTTGGCTAATTTTAACATAAAGTTGAAACACCCTACCACTACGTATATTGTGGGGGTGTTTTTTGCGTTACAGGCTGCTCACATAGACGGGCGGGGCTTATGCATCCTCCACCACTACGTTGCATATTAGGTTGTGAGTTTCATCCTATTTTCCATGTAATAAAAATGAATAGCAAGCAAGGAATATAATTTTATACAATATGTATACATTTCTACACTAGTGTTTTTATAGTAATAGAGTATTTATTAGTTTATTAGAGAAAAAAAGAAGGGTAAAGAACGATGTATTTTAAATGTGCATTGTTCGCATTTATGACATTTTGTATAATTATAATTATCTGAATTTACTATAAATAGGTTGACATAATTATACTAAATTTGATAATTTTAAATTGATTCTTAATTATAACCAAAGGGGGAAGGTTAATATGAAGAAAAAGCAATTTAGAATATTGATGCTATTAAGTGCCATTGCGCTACTGATTTTAGCGGCATGTGGATCTGATAGTAGTACAGGTTCGGATAAGGAAAATGGGAATGGTGATACAGCTAGTTCTGAAAAGCCAAAATTTTTAAGTTTATTAACAGGTGGAACGCAAGGTACTTACTATGCATTAGGTGGTACATTTGCTGATTTAATTACAACGGAAACAGGTATTAAAACGACAGCAGAAGTTTCTCAAGCCTCTGCAGCAAATATGACTGCCTTGCAAGAAGGTAAAGGTGAAATTGCGTTTGTGCAAACAGATATCGCTTATTACGCAACTGAAGGTAAATTTATGTTTGAAGGCAAAAAAATTGATACAATTGCGGCATTAGGTGCACTTTACCCAGAGACTGTTCAATTAGTGACAACTGAAGCTTCTGGTATTAAAACATATGCAGATTTAAAAGGGAAAAAAGTTTCTGTAGGGGCTCCGGGTTCTGGGACTTATGCCAATGCGGAACAATTACTTGAAATTCATGGATTAACAATGGATGACATTAAAGCGCAAAATCTTGATTTTGGTGAGTCTACAGATGGTCTTCAATCAGGCCAAATCGATGCGGCATTCATTACTGCTGGTACACCAACAGGAGCTGTAGAGGCATTAAATGCAACGACAAAGGTTAATATTATCGGTGTAGATGCTGGTAAAGCAGATGAGCTTATTGCCAAATATCCTTACTATGCAAAAGATACAGTAAAAGCTGGTACTTACGGTATTGCGAATGATACAGAGACTGTTTCTGTTCTTGCGATGTTAGCAGTGAATAAGGATTTACCAGAAGATGTTGTATATGCTATGACAAAAGCGATTTATAGTAATACAGGGAAAATTTCACATGCTAAAGGTGCATTTATTAAAGCTGAAACAGCTTTAGATGGTATCAGTATTGATATTCATCCAGGTGCTCAAAAATACTTTGATGAAAATAAATAGGACAACATCGCTTTACATGTTGCAAGCTATCGAAAAACTTATTATTTGCTCGTAGTTTAACAAGGTGATTTTTGGACATTGATAATGGTGTTTATATTTTCTTAAACATTAAAGGGGCTCGGATTGCGTAAAGCTTCGGGTCCCTTTTTGTTACATAAAGGTGCTAGCAACATAGCGAATAGTTTTTAAAGTGGGGGAACAGATGTGATGCGAAAGAGGAGAATAGGTGTGGTCATAGCCGTATGTTGTATATGCTTTGGCATATTTATTTTTCTTCCTCTTCAAAAGGTATTCGCATTTACAGAAACACGGATAGACGATCCAATCGTACATTATATTCCACTAACATCTGATGAGGATTTTCGTATAAGGTACACACACTCTATCCATAAATCTGACGTACTGGAATATTATCGCTGCGTAGAAGAACAGCGTATTCAAATGATTGGAATGGAGTATGAGGACTTAGCAATTGGGATGCCAGGCTACGCTGAGGAAGACCAAACGTTAACACAACGCGATGGTAAATATTTTTTGCAATTTGACAAGGAAGTCATTGATAATTTCACAATTTATATTGGGGATTTAGACTTAGACCTTGTGTTTGTTTACTTGGAGCATGAATATGATTTAAAAAAAGATTTACAAAGGGGTAAATCCTATTTATTTGAGGTGAAGCGATTATCGCTTTATGAACGATGGAAAGGAGTTAGGATGAAATGACAAAACAGCATGAACGTAACACCGAAGTAAAAGAAGAATTTGAACAAATATCGGCAGAAGCGCAACAAGCGATACTTGAAAAATACGATATCGAATCCAATGTGCGAACGATATCAGGCATTATGAAACATATAATCTTCTTTGGATTATTGGCATTTTCATTGTTTCAATTGTATACAGCAATTTTTGGACAATTTACAGCACCGATTCAACGGACGATACACTTAGGGTTTGGTTTAGCCCTGATTTTCTTATTATTTCCTGCTCGTAGAAAGGCGCCGAAGCATAAAATTGCATGGTTTGATTATATTTTATCGTTATTGTCGGTAGTAGTTGGTTCATATTGGGCATTGAATTATACAGAACTTGTTAATCGCAATGGGACAATTACACAGTTGGATTTTATAGTAGGATTAATAGCTGTCTTTCTTGTGCTTGAGGCTGCACGTCGGGCGGTAGGTTTACCGATAACGATTATCGCAGTATGTTTTTTAATTTATGCTTATTTCGGTCCTTATTTCCCAGCCTTTATGGCGCATAGAGGTCAGGATTTTGAAAGTATCGTGAATCTTATGTTTTATACGACAGATGGTATTTTAGGAACACCGATTAGTGTATCGGCTACATTTATCTTTGTGTTCTTATTGTTTGGGGCATTCCTCGTGAAAACGGGAGTTGGGCAATATTTTAATGATCTAGCTGTAGCATTCGCTGGAAAATTAATTGGTGGCCCAGCAAAAGTAGCTGTCTTTTCAAGTGCTCTACAAGGTATGATTTCAGGAAGCTCTGTTGCCAATGTAGTTACATCCGGTTCATACACGATTCCAATGATGAAAAAGTTAGGATACCGTAAAGAATTTGCTGGTGCAGTAGAAGCGGCAGCTTCTACTGGTGGGCAGTTAATGCCTCCGATTATGGGTGCTGCGGCATTTCTAATGGTGGAGTTCATTGGACGTGGAATTACATATTGGGATATTGCAAAAGCAGCTGCTATTCCTGCGTTGCTGTATTTTACAGGTATTTGGATTATGACGCATTTTGAAGCAAAGCGTGTCGGCTTAAAAGGGTTACGTGATGATCAAATGCCAAATCGCAAAGAGGTATTTAAGAAGATTTACCTGTTACTACCAATCATTTCTATTATTATACTGATGCTAACAGGTACACCTGTTATGCATGCTGCACTATATGGGATTTTAATATCCATTGCTGTCGCGATGTTTAACAAAGATACGCGCTTAAAGCCGAAAGATATTATCGATGCGCTAGTTGAAGGAGCTCGTACAGCACTTGGTGTAGTTGCGGCAACAGCTTGCGCTGGTATTATTGTAGGGGTCGTGGTTAAAACAGGTTTAGGCTTAAGTTTAGCTAATAGCTTAGTAGCTTTAGCTGGAGGAAGTATTATTTTAACACTTGTCTTCGTTATGATTGCTTCACTAATTTTAGGGATGGGTGCTCCAACAACGGCAAACTATGTTATTACATCAACCATTGCAGCACCAGCGATTGTGGCGTTATTATCTCCGAATACACCACAAGAATTAGTGCCAGTTGTTGTCTTATTATCGGCGCACTTCTTTGTGTTCTATTTTGGTATTATTGCCGATATTACACCGCCGGTAGCACTCGCTGCATTTGCGGCTTCTGGCATATCGGGTGGCGATCCAATTAAGACTGGTGTAAACTCTGCAAAACTTGCCATTGCAGCATTTATTATTCCGTATATGATTGTTTTCTCACCAGCATTATTAATGATTGATACAACGATACCGCAAATATTATGGGTAGTCTTTACGGCTGTTACGGGAATGGTTGCCATTGGTGCTGGCGTAATTGGCTATTGGTATCGTAAAGTGTTGTGGTTTGAACGTCTGATTGCCATCGTAGCTGGACTGTTGCTCATCTATCCAGAAAAATTCTCTGATTGGGTAGGTCTCGCAATCTTTATTGTGCTTGTAGTGATTCAAATTTTAACGCAACATAAGTATGGCGGTAACGGTATGGACAATAATAATAAAAGCGTTACAGCTTAATAAAATCGAAAAAAGCATCCAAGTAAATTATTCAATTGGATGCTTTTTTGATATGGAAAATTGATAAGGATGAATATTATTGTGTATTCGAAATTATTTTAAGTTTATCTTATCTAGAAAAGAGATGAAATATATACATATTATGCATAATGAGTATTATTTATTGATTTTTAATAAAAAGTTAGTATATAATAAAATTATCAGAAAATTCAATTAAAGAAGGGGTGACGTTGAATGGAACAATTGTTAAACTCGAAATTTGAAACGTATTTGATGGATCAAGAGGTGGAATTGCTGACATCAAACCAAAATATGGAGGAGCAAACAAATCAAATCCAATATGAAGAATATCCAGAAGGTTTTTTTTCAAGTTTATAACGTATTTTCAAAAAGGCTGTGCTAAAAGTGGAACGATACTTTTAACACAGCCTTTTACTATTGCATAAAAGTATAGTACTGTCACCTTTTTATGAAGTTTACATAAAATAATATGAAGTGTTGAAGCGTTTTATTATGAAGTTATATGATTTTAAAATGGATATAGTACTAATTTCATATATACTTTTCTAAAAAGCTTTCATGTATAATGGGGGAGAAAAAAAGGTATATCGAGGTGTGGTTATGACAAGTGCAGCAATGTTAGAAGAATCAATGTATCAATGGTTTGAACATTTTCATAATTATCCAGAAGTAAGTTGGAAGGAGTATGAAACGACTAAGAAAATTGCATCTATTTTAGATGACTTAAACGTATCTTACCGTTTATTAGGTGATGTACCAGGGTTAATTGCTGAAATTGGTACAGGCGATGAGATTGTAGCAGTTCGTGCAGATATTGATGCGTTATGGCAAGAAGTGGATGGGAAATGGCAGGCGAATCACTCCTGTGGTCATGATGCCAATATTACAATGGTACTAGGAGCGCTATTATTGCTTAAAGATCGACCGCTGCAACATCGTGTCAGATTTATTTTCCAACCTGCTGAAGAAGTAGGAAATGGTGCTTGTGCAGCATTTGAGCGTGGAGCAGTTGACGATGTTTCGCATTTATTTGGTGTTCACTTGAGACCGATTGAAGAGTTGCCTTTAGGAAAGGTTTCACCTGCTATCCATCATGGTGCAGCTTATTTTCTAGATGGAACAATTCATGGCATTGATGCTCATGGTGCAAGACCGCATCAAGGTAAAAATGCGATTGATGTCATTATGGCAATACAATTAATGTTAAATAGCATTCATTTGTCTCCATTTGAGCCACACTCTGCCAAACTAACTAAGATTATCGCAGATGGTGGCAGTACGAATATTATTCCAGGTAGTGCTAGCTTTTCAATGGATATTCGGGCGCAACATAACCATCAGTTAGAATTACTTCGAAGCCGCATTGAATCGGGACTAAAATCAATCCAACAGCAGTTTGAAATTGAAATGAATTGGAAATGGGTCGATTTCACACCTGGTGCAGAGGTTTCACCAATTGCTGCTGATATGGCTAAAAATGCTATTTTAGAAACACTCGGAGAGCAATTTTTGGCTGATGAAATTACAACACCAGGTAGCGATGATTTTCATTTTTATACAGTCAAAAAACCCGAACTAAAAGCGACAATGATTGGCATTGGTGCTAATTTAGTTCCTGGGTTACATCATCCAAAAATGACTTTTGAACGAAGTGCATTAATAGACGCATCGAAAGTACTTGCGTGTGTATTAGAAAAAAAGCCTATCCATAAATAGGTAATTTGAAGAGGTTCTATCCAAGCTCTACACGTTGGATAGAGCCTCTTTTTCCTTGCTTTTTGGGAAGAAATGCATAAAAATACGCGTTTTTGAATGGTTTGTAATTGCTATTTGGAAGCGTTTTTTTGCCCTTTAATATTCAGAATTGCTATAGAAGCATAAAATTTTTGCGTTGACTTTATATTTTTTGAATATTAAGCTAAAAATCGTAAAAATATATTTGCACTGATGAAATGCAAATTTATAATTGGGTGCAAAAAAAGGGGATGGGACAATGAAAAAGGATATTAGTGCAAGTTGGGCGCTCCTGACTTTTGCAATAATGATAACGACAATGCTAGTGACAGTAGTTATATTAGAGCAAAGTCCACACGTGCCACTTATTGTAGGAACAATTGTGGCAGCAATTGTTGCCAAAAAACATGGCTTTAAGTGGATGGAAATAGAGGAAATGATGTATAAAGGTATTCGCCTAGCACTTCCAGCCATTGTCATTATCATTTTAGTAGGTTTGACAATTGGAGCATGGATCGGTGGTGGAGTCGTTGCTACCATGATTTTTTACGGCTTAAAGTTAATTTCGCCAGCTTGGTTTTTAGTAACGATTTTGCTATTATGTTCAATCGTTTCGCTAGCAATCGGTAGCTCATGGTCAACAATGGCAACAATCGGTGTTGCTGGTATGGGTATCGGTTTAAGTATGGGGATTCCTGCACCGATGATTGCAGGAGCAGTTATTTCAGGTTCATATTTTGGTGATAAAATGTCACCTTTATCGGATACAACAAATCTAGCTGCAGGCTTAACAAATACAGATTTGTTTGACCATATAAAACATATGCTATATACGACAATACCTGCATTAATTATTACACTTGTCGCATTTGGGCTTATGGGAAGAAGTTTTGCTGACGTAGCCATGAATTCTGAAAAAATACTGACTACGCTAGACGTGATGGAAAAAAGCTTTGTGATTTCTCCATGGTTATTACTTGTCCCAGTTGGCGTTATTGTCATGGTGGCAAAAAAGGTTCCTGCAATACCAGCATTAATTATTGGGATTATTTCAGGTTTCTTATTACAAATTTTTGTGCAAGGTGGGTCGCCAACGATGGCTGTCCAAGCATTACAAGAAGGATTCGCTATTTCGACAGGAAATGAAATGGTGGACGAGCTCTTTAATCGTGGTGGCTTAGATTCAATGATGTATACGGTTTCAATGACGATTGTAGCCATGACATTCGGTGGGGTGTTAGAATATTCAGGCATGTTAAAAGCACTGATGGATGTCGTTGTTAAATTTGCTAAATCTACAGGCAGCCTTATTGCTTCAACAATTGCGGCATGTATTACAACAAATGCAACATGTTCAGAGCAGTATATTTCGATTGTTGTACCTTCTCGTATGTTTGCAGGCGTTTATCAAAACCGTGGCTTGCATTCGAAAAATTTATCGCGTGCGCTTGAAGATGGGGGAACGTTAACATCCGTATTCTTCCCTTGGAATACTTGTGGTGTATTTATATTAGCAACGTTAGGTGTTAGTGCAATGGAATATGCACCTTATGCAATACTAAACTTTGTCGTACCAATTATTTCAATTATTTATGGTTATGTCGGATTTGCCATTGTTAAGATGACACCAGAAGAAATTGAAGAGGCAAATCAACGTAAAAAAGAAGCGCAAGAAAATGATATGAATAATATGGTCGTAGCAGACTAAATTAGAACGGGTTTTGCTCAAATAGAGGGAATACTCTGAAGAATAGTGCTTAATAAAGCCAAAGAGGGCAAGCCCCATCACGTAGCTAACTGTTGGCAAGACGAGACTTTGTAATCATGATGTATACCATGAGATAAGGTGCTTGTTCGCCAAGGAACGTGTTGTGATGGGGTTTGTCAGTTTTATGAATAGGTAGCAAAATTTAATTCGTAAATTGTACGTGGTCGCCCCTGTTGATGAGTCATTTCTTCGCCAACAATGTTAGCATAGCCGTGGTCAACTAATTTTTTGATAATACGTTCAGTAGTCCGACGAGTAACTTGTAAGTATTCTGAAAGATTTTGCGCTGTAAATTGTGAAGATTGTCGTTCTCTACTAAATTGAATAATTTTCGATATGTTTAACGGGCTTAAGCTTGTCTGTTTAGCCATTTGTAAAATATACGGATCTTTTGTTTTTAAAGAGAGTTTACCTGCTGATTTTGGGAATGGACCTAAAAGATTTTTATGTTCATCTAAAATATAAATTTCATATGGTTTGGAAAATTTTAATGCATATGTAGCATTTTCAGCAGCTTCATAAATTGAGTGCCCATAGCCAAAGGCGAGCCTAAATGGCGTGCCTATTTGTTGCATAAGGTGCGATAAATTTTCCATGTCGAGAGCATTTTGTAAATGTCCAGCTGTTGTATAAAGCTCATAATAATTAGGGGTAATTTCTTTATATGTTGCCCGTATAGCTGCTGTAATTTGCTGTACAATGTCTGCGCATTGGTTGTTATTTTCAGGAACAGCTAAAAATCCTACGACTGCTTTTGCCGATTCGGATTTAGTAAGCAGTGATCTTGATTTCGTTTCTTCAAGACATTGGATAATGGAACTTTTTGCATCTAACATGCGCATTGCAGGAATGTTTTGTAGCTGTAATTCATCAAATACACTATGAATGCTTGTAATAACATAATCAATTTGTTTGGCTTCCCAAAGAGCGACATGTTTTTTCAAAATATGTTTTGATGATTCAGTAATGCAAATGGGGTGAACATATGGTTTTGTTCCGGTATATTCTATCTCTGATAGAACCTTATCGACAAAGATAGGGTGCATGACATCAATAGATACCCTTTGTAAAGAAATTGCTTTATTTGCAATAAGTGATAATAAAGTCGTTGCAATGGTTACCTCATCTTGCTTTAAATAATTCCAAGGAATCGGCAATGATTCCAGGGATGATTGGGCATGTAAATAGGGTAATGTTCCTCCGAGTAAAAGAGCATCACATGGTTTAATTTGTTTTAATAATGACGGTGCTTCGGAAGGCTGATTGTAAAGGTAAAATTCTAATTGAATATTCTCTATGTTTTGTGCGATACTAAGTATACGTTTCATAAAAGCTTTAGAACATATAATTGCTATTTTTGTAGGCATCGGCATCGTTCCTTTTCTATATTTTTTAAGCAATTAACGACGTATTAACGACAACTATAAAATTACAGGAGTATGATATAAAATGAAAATCCAACAAGTAGAAATTTTTGCAATCCAATTACCACTTATCGATCCTTTTATTATTAGTTATGCTACTTATGATACAATGCCTTCTATCATTTTGAAAATAACAACAGATACAGGCATTGTTGGTTATGGTGAAGCGGTACCTGATGAGCATGTTACAGGTGAATCATGGGAAAGTACGTATGCAGTGTTAAAACACCAACTTGTCCCAGCAATTATTGGAGAAAATCCAATGGCTTTTGAAAAAATTCACGATAAAATGAATCACATCGTAAAGGATGTGCCTGCTGCCAAAGCGGCAATTGATATTGCATGTTTTGATATTGCTGGTAAAGCGCTTCAAGTACCAGTATATCAGTTACTTGGCGGTCGCTATCATGAGAAATTCCCAATTACCCACGTGTTAAGTATTGGCACTCCAGAGGAAATGGCAAATGAAGCAGCTAGACGCGTAGAAATGGGCTATCAATCATTTAAAATGAAGGTAGGAACGGAAGTTAGACGTGACGTTGCTCGTATCAAAGCAGTACGTGAGCGTGTAGGCGAAGAGATTGCTATTCGTGTAGATGTAAACCAAGGATGGGGTAATGCCTCTACAACTTTACAAGGTTTACGTTTACTAAAAGATTTAAATATTGATTGGTTAGAACAGCCTGTTGATAGTGAAGATATTGACGGCATGGTAGAAATTAAATCTAAATCTGATGTCACGTTAATGATTGATGAGGGACTTCGAGGCGTACGTGAGATGCGTGAAATTATTTTGAAACGTGCAGCAGATAAAGTAAATATTAAACTAATGAAATGCGGTGGAATTTATCCTGCTATGAAATTAGCTGTCATGGCGGAAATGGCAGGTATCGAATGTCAAATTGGTTCAATGGTTGAGTCATCTGTAGGTTCAGCGGCTGGTTTCCATGTAGCATTCTCGAAAAAAATTATGACTAGTGTAGAATTAACAGGTCCACTTAAATTCTCGAAGGATATCGGTAATTTACACTATGATGTACCGTTCATTTGTCTGACAGAAAAACCAGGCTTAGGTGTCGATGTAGATGAAGCAGTACTTAAGGAACTATGTGAATTTTCAACAATAGTCACAGCTTAAGGAGGCGTTAACATGGATAGAGTTTATGAAGGAATGCTAGGAGAAACGCCTTTTTATGTTACGAAATTACAACTTCAGCATTTACCTGCGATTGAGAAGTTACAGCAAGAAGTTTACGAGACTTTGCCAGACCAAAGCATTTTACAGCCTTTAACGACGGAAGAATTTGAGTACATTTTGCAGGGAAATGGTTTGATGATTGGGGCATATGTGGAGCATGAGTTAATCGGCTTTCGAGCATTATTAAATCCACCTATTGATAACGATCACCTTGGCTATGATTGCGGAATTCCAGAGGATCAGTTCCATCGTGTTTTATATCAAGAGATATCCAATGTTTCCCCACATTATCGCGGCTACGGATTACAAAAAACATTAGCAACGGTTGTGATGAACGCTATTGATTTGGATTGCTACGATTATGTTTGCTCTACAGTTAAACCGTATAATATACCGAGCTTAAAAGATAAATTTTCACAGGGGCTTGTGATAAAGGGCTTGAAGATTAAGTACGTTGATAAATTGCGATATATCTTCTATAAAGATTTACAACAGGGGCAACCGGTTTATACTGAGAAACAAGCTGTTTTGATGGGAGATACAGCCATGCAGCAGCAACTGTTAAAAGCGGGATATACGGGGACTGCCATGTATGAAGAACAAAATGACTGGTTCGTACTATATGAAAAATAGGATTTAAAATGAAGGAGTGCCTTCCTTTCACACAGTGTGAGAGGAAAGGCTTTTTTTTATTTCTTTAGTGGGCAAAATCCACAAGCAAGTAAGCCAGGAATATCTTTCGAAAAGCAACAAGATATACGGACAGGAACGTTAACTAAATTCGTGGGGCTTTGACCACCAGTATAGTCAGCCCACCAAGATTTTTGTGAAAAACGAGCCCACGTTTTAGGGTTCTCTAAAGCCTCAATATCTTCCATTGCCTGATCTGCTAAGCCGGGGTTAGACAACAGTTGATGATAATGCCAAAGTAGATAACCAAAGAAATTTTCCCAAATGGTTAAAGGAGAGATGGATGTTACTTTACGCAGTTGCTGAACGATGACATGCCCATCATATAAAATTTTTTCAATCACAGATTGTCTTTCATCTTCATCCACGTAACGCCAATCATTGGGGTTCACAAACATGGCAACTGTAAAGCTATTGAATTCCTTGGCCGCATCAAAACGAATTTCAATTGGCTTTCCATCCCATACTTCATCATAGGCAGCAAGCATATATAGCTGCATTGCAAAAAACATACCATAGCGACGTGCAAAATGGGAAATAGCTGCGGTTTCCGT
Organism: Lysinibacillus sp. FSL M8-0337; assembly: GCF_038593855.1. Taxonomy (NCBI): domain Bacteria; kingdom Bacillati; phylum Bacillota; class Bacilli; order Caryophanales; family Bacillaceae; genus Lysinibacillus; species Lysinibacillus sp. FSL M8-0337. Next base: position 337,864 of record NZ_CP151996.1, read on the forward strand.
TGCCGCATCTGTAATGCCCATCATAAGGTTTAAAAAATCGGGATGGTAAAAGTCTTTATGTATATCAGCTAATGTAAATAATGTTCGTTTTGGTTCTGTTGTATATATACTGTAGGAATTCAATTGTCTTACTTGATCCATCGTTAAAGCTGGCATTGTCATCACCTTTTCTTTTCAATCATTAACATCAATTATAAATTAATCATTTTTACTTCACAAATGGAATGCAATATAGTAAAATACATTAAACATATCTGAAAGGTGGGTTTTTAAATGTCATTGCCACATGCAATTCCAAGACCACTTGTACGACTCAATCAATGGACCATTTTGTTAATTGTCATAGTGACATGGGCAACAGGGCTTGCTTGGATATTAGTCATTCCTTTAGTCGCTAATTTACTTGGTGTTTTATGTAATTTTAATCCCATTATACGATTTGGAAAACTATTTTTGAAAAAAGCACCAGCTTCCTATATACCTGAAGACGCCCAACAACAAAAATTTAACTCTAGTATTGCTAGCATATGTTTAGCTGCTGGATTCGTTGGGTTTTTCTTTAACTGGTATGTAGTAGGATATGTATTTACAACAATGGTAGCCATCGCTTCATCTGTTGCTATTGCTGGTTTTTGTATCGGTTGCTTTTTACATTTTCAGCTAAAACAGTGGCAATACAGAAGGTCCCTTAAGAAGGCATTGTAATTATTTGAAAAATTTTTAAGTTAATTTAAAGATAGTAGTTGACAATTTAATTGATAATGATTATCATTATCATTGTAAAGATTATTCCTCCTCTACAAAACGAGTGTAGAGAGGATGAACTTTAGCTACTTTTCTCCAGAAGTTTGCTAGTTCATAAAGCGCTCCTAAAACCCCCCTCATTTTTTGGGAACGTAAAATCTCTAGACGGCTTATTCCTACGATGAATGAGCCGTCCTTTTTATTTTTTAGCAACACCCGCATATGTTACGAAGATTGTTCAGAAGGGGAGGTCTGTTGGGCAATATTCTTTTTTCCAAGTACCATTGTATAGTAGCTATGCAACAACATACCAACAATAATAATGCCAAGTCCAGCAAGGGCAATTGGATCAGGAAAGGCAATGTTAAGTAGTAGCACCTCACCAATAATGACAAATAGTATTTCAGTTGATTGGGTTGCTTCCACAGCGGCTAGTTTGCCTTGATGTTCGCGCACACGGTCTGTGGCGATAAAAAATAGAATGGTGGCAATGACACCAGAGCTAATTCCCACTAGTAGCGATTGTAGAACTTGATTTAGTGAAGGTAGACCAACCGTTAAAACAGCATATAGCGCCATGATAATCCATGCAGGCATGGAAGCAACGGTCATACCAAGCACGCGCTGAAATGTATCAATACGCCCTCCGCAGACTTCCATCATTTTTCGATTACCGAGTGGATAAGCAAAAGCAGCAATCACTACAGGTAAAATCCCTAGCAGTAGATTTTTAGTTGGGGCAGACTGTGCCTGTGGTACTTGAATAAGCAATATCCCAACTAGAATTACACATGAAATAAGTAAGGAAATTAACGGGATTTTCTGACGTACTGTTTTTCCAGCGATTACTGATACAAAAAGGGGAGCTAAAAGGACACCAGCAACGATTGTAAATTGCCATGTACCCGAAACGAGCCAACCTGGGCCGAATGCTGCAGCGAATGTAAGTGGTGCATAAAATAGTACAAATCCAACGAAGCTCCATAGAAGCCATGCCCTTGGTTTGTTTTTCATTTCATTGGTAAGCGGTGAAAAGCCCTTACGATAGAAGACAATAGCTAGTAAAAACGGCAACATGAAAAAATAACGAAGTGATGCACTCCAGAGCCAGCTACCGCCTTGCATTTCCATCGCGTGATTTAAAATAAATGTTACCGCAAAAAAAAGTGAGGCTAAGATGCCTAATGCAATTTCTTTCATAATTCATCACCCTTAACTTTTATGTAATTCGAAAATTCAGTCATTAATTTTGGCAGTGATAAGTAATCACTGGTGTTTATATAGTAAGTAAAAATCCGCGTTGCCTCCTAAGGAAGTAAATACACGACATTGCGTAAGCTGTGCTTATCGTGCCTTGCCCTTTGGGAGCCAAGCGGATTTTAGTATCTGAAAGACTTTGTAGAAAGTATTTCTTTTTTAATATTTCTTATTGCTTGAAGTAAAGTTAAACTTACTTGCCCTGTTGTTCAAATAGTTGCACGATTTCAAGAATTACTTGTGTCGCTTTTTCCATTGTTTCACCAGAGACATATTCGAATTTACCGTGCATGTTTTCTCCACCTGCAAAAATATTTGGTGTTGGTAAACCCATATAGGAAAGTTGAGAACCATCAGTTCCACCACGAATCGGTAATGTATTCGGAGTAATATCTAATTTTTCCATTGCTTGACGGGCAATGTCAACAATTTCTTTTACAGGCTCGATTTTTTCACCCATATTATAGTATTGATCCTCGATAGAAATTGTCAGCGCATCCTTGCCAAATTGTGCTTGTATTTTGGCAGCAGCATCTCGCATTAATTGCTTTTTCTCTTCGAATTTTTGACGATCATGGTCACGTACAATATAAGAAAGCTCTGTATGTTCAATAGCCCCTTTGAAGTCCATTAAATGGATGAAGCCTTCATAACCTTCTGTTTTTTCAGGTACTGCATCTGTAGGCATTTCATTTTGGAAGGCAATCGCCATCGTAATAGAGTTGACCATTTTATTTTTAGCTGAACCTGGGTGTACACTCGTTCCCTTTGTTGTTACTTTAACGCCAGCAGCATTAAAGCTTTCAAATTGTAGCTCACCAAGCGGTCCGCCATCCATTGTGTAGGCATAGTCAGCGCCGAATGCAGCGACATCGAATTTATGTGGACCGCGGCCAATTTCTTCATCAGGTGTGAAAGCTACGCGAATTTTACCATGCTTAATAGCAGGGTTATTTATTAAGTATTCCATAGCAGTCATTATTTCAGCGATGCCAGCTTTATCGTCCGCACCTAGTAATGTTGTACCATCTGTTGTAATTAGCGTTTGGCCTACATAATTTTTTAGTTCAGGAAATTCAGTTGGAGACATGATTAAATTTTCGTTTAATTGAATGTCACCGCCATCGTAGTGATCGATGCGTTGAGGATTTACATTTGTACCAGTGTAGTCTGTAGCTGTATCCACATGCGCTAAAAAGCCAATTGTAGGAACTGCTTTATCTGTATTTGCTTCAAGTGTTGCAAATAAATAGCCATTGTCATCTAGTGTAATGTCTGTTAAGCCGATTGCAGCCAATTCATCCTTCAATACATGCAATAAATTAAATTGCTTTTGAGTGGAAGGAGTAGTTTCACTTGTGAAGTCGGATTGTGTATCGATTTTTGCGTAGCGAATTAATCGCTCGATTACTTGTTCTTTCATAGGTATATGCAGCCTCCTTTGTAGGTGTCTGGCACTCAAACAATTCTGAATTGTTTGAGTGCCAGGCACTTTCATTGTACCACTTTACTTCGGATTTCGGAATATTGAAGGATGCTCAATGCAATAAGTATTTGCGCACTATAATAGGTTGTCATAATAATCTCATGCGCAAAAGGTAATGGCATGATAAACTTATTAATCGCTAAATAGGAATCGGATGTGATAAATAATAAAGCGCCAATAATAGCAAAGGGAGAACCGGTACGAATAGCCGTCCAGCCCATCGTTAAAATGATAGAAATATAAGCAAGAACTGCAAAAGTAAGTACGGTTTCTCCGGATTTAAACACGGTACTGGCAATCCAGATAGCCATTGCGGCACCATATAGAAGTAATCCGATTTTTGCCCAAGTCGGTACTGGCTGTTCACTAGTACTTGAAAAGGCGAAGATATAAAAAACATGACCGATTAAGAAACTTGTAAGACCAATCAGAAACCATTGTAAAGTGTAGTCTCCTATCATACAAAATACTAGACCTATAATAATGAATCGCTGATATTTTTTAATCGACTGTGCTTTTTGGGTTATCGCCATAAATATTAACAAAATCATTGGAATGACTTTGAATATTAGTTTTACACTTTGGTCAATATGCGAGAAGAAAAAAATATAATAAAGACCAAACACAATGATACATGTTAACAACAATTTTTTTTCCAAATTTTTCAGCCCCTTTTCTTTGAAATTCTCTATCGATGCTTAAAATCCTTTATTCATCATTAAGCGGTTTTATTCAGAATTTCTTTCACCAAAGAGTAGAAGGGAAGAAGTGTCCATATAATTTATGTTTGAAACTTTTTTAGTATGTAACCGTAAATAAGAAGACAGTAAGTGAGGAGAGGGTGAATGAAATGACTAAGCTATTGATAGCTTCTGCAGTCATTGCAATTATTGCGAGTGTATTATTAACACCGCTAATAACGAAAAAGCGTGAAGATGGACAATCGAAAAAAGTAATTGGCTACTTTTTTATCGGAGTCTTTGTGATAGGATTTATTGCATCAGGTATTACACTGTATGTTACAAAAATTGATGTTAACTGGCTTGTTTTTTGGCCAGTGATTATACTACTCACTTTATGTGGTGCGTTTCTTGCAAGTGGTATTGAAAGAAAAGTGAAAGGTGTTTTATTTTTAGCAAGCTTACTAGTCGGCGTGTATGTATTGTCCGCACCGCTATGGAATGCTAACGATAAATTCAAATCTGCGGAAATGAAAGAAGAGGTTGAAATCAAGCCGTTTGATGAAACACAAACGCCAGCGAGTGTTCCACCTAAATTCGTCCGCAATAAAATGAAAAAAGCTTTCGGTCAAGTACCGAATACAAGCTATTATGAACTAGGACGTTTACAAATCCAAAAGGTAAATGGTGAATATGTTTATATTGCGCCTGTTGAATTTTCAGGTTTCTTTAAATGGATGAACGGCAAAACGACACCTGGTTATTTTACAATGAGTGCGACGGACTCAGCGGATAACCCAAAATTTATCGCACAGGAAATGAAATATGTTCCTTCTGCCTATTTAAATGCTAATTTAGAGCGTCACATGCGCTTACAACATCCATTCCTTATTTTCTATGGGGATGTTCAGCTTGAAATTGATGATGACGGTAAACCGTACTATATCCGTTCGTACGGGGAGTTTATATCTGCTCGAAATGGCTTTGATGTACAAGGGATTGTCCTTGTAGATGCATTGACAGGTAAATCTGAAATTGTGAAATTAGCAGATGTTCCAGCATTTATTGATGGGGCTGTTTCACCTGAGACAGTAAGTTTACAAAATAGCTATTACGGAAAATATGTGCATGGTTACTGGAATAGTATGTTTGGCAAAAAAGATGTCAAACTACCTTCTGATGAAGGGACTGAATCGAATGTAAGTCCGATCTTTAATGAGGAAGGCGAAATGTACTATTTCACAGACTTCACGAGTCCAAAAGAGGGCGTGGATTCAATGCTGGGCTACTCATTAACGAATGCACGAACTGGTGAATCGACGTATTATACAGGAAATCAAGATGCTTCATATATGGATTCACAAGGGAATCTGCAAATTATTGAAAAGAAATTTATTGAGAAAAAGTGGGCAGGAGAAATGCCTGTATTGTATAACTTTTACGGAGAAGCAAGTTGGTTAACAGCGGTGCTCGATGCGAATGGCTTTTTACAAAATTATTTCATCGTTTCCGCAGCAAATCCTGAAATTTCCGCCTATGCAACAACACCAAAAGAAGCGTTGAAATTATATAAAACAGCGCTTAGTCGTGGAGGAAGTACGGTTGAAGGTAGTTCGAATGCGGAAGAGAAAAATGCAAGTGGGACAGTACTACGCGTTTATAAGGAACGCCTAGGTGACTTTACCATTGTATCGTTTTTACTGAATAATGGTGAAAATTATTCAGTAAGTGCAGAGACGGAGCCTCTTGCGATTTATTTACAAGAAGGTGATGAAGTAGTTATTACGTATGGTGAAACAGGAGAGCAGTTTTTACCAGTACGCTCGCTCATTATTAAAGGGTTACAATAAACAAAAGACGATCAGCACAATGCACTTTGTTGGCTTGATCGTCTTTTTTATGTAGTTTGCGTTTCAATGTAACGGTGCATTTTTTCTTTATGATTTGTAAAAAGTGTAGAGGCATGATCATTTAATGCCAGTATCTCTTGAATATAACCATGTAACAAATTCGTTTCATATTCGAAAGAGATCGATGTTTCACTTTCTATCATATGCTCCAATAAAAGTGCATGTAGCACAACCACTTCTAGGTTCTGTGTATTCGTGACAAATTTTAAATTTAAAATGGTTGTATAGGAAACGAATTGATCGACGTAGGTAATAGCTTCTTTGTATTGTTTGATATCAATATGTTGTTCAAGCCTCTTTCTTAAAAGTACACACTCATTGTTTAAGTCTTGTATTTTTAAAAATAAACTTCTTACACTTCTCTTATGTTGTTGTTCTAGGGTACGAGCAAGATGCTTATTAACATAAGACATTTTTGCATAACTCCTTTCGAGATAAGGTTCTTCTTCTATTTAATATTAATGGAAAGGTAGGAAAAGGAAAGAGTCTTTTCGTTTAATTTGTACCTGATTTTAACAGATCATGCAAGACAAAAATACTACATAAGCTATAAATAATAGTTCGAAATATAAAAAAAGTGGAGTTATTATCATACGATAGTAACTCCATAAAGAAAAAGTTATTTCCAATTAAAACCTTTCTGTGCTAAGAAGCGATTGATGAAAGGACGACGTTGTTCAATTAAAAAATCAGCCATTTGCTTTGTCCAGTTATCAATTTTACGATTGGAGGAACGACTATTGTAATAATCCTCCATTGTTGCATTGTAAGCTGGTAAAAGTTCCTCGTATTTTTCACAATTGTACTCATTTTCATGTAGGACAGCAGCTACTGGTAAGCGAGGTTTCACTTCATTGCGTCGTGCAGGAACGCCAATTGTTAAACCGAACAATGGGAATACATAATCGGGTAGATTCAACAATTCGCTAATTTCTTCAGGTTTGTTACGTACACCCCCAATATAGCAAATGCCATAGCCCATTGATTCAGCAGCAATCACAAAGTTTTGTGCGAATAACGAAACATCTGCTACACCAACGAGGACATTTTCAGCCGAGTCTGCCACAATATCAACGCCTTCTAATTTCCCAGCCATTTGCAGACGTTTAAAGTCTACGCAAAAAACAAAAGCACCACCCGAAGTTTCGTATTGACGTGGATTGCCAGAGAGCAAACCGAGCTGTTCTTTTTTTGCTTCGTCTGTTACCCAAATTACGCTATAGGCTTGTACAAAGTGAGAGGTTGCCGCCATCTGTGCTGTGGCAATTAAATCTTCAATAATTTCTTTAGAAATAGGATTTCCATCGTAAATACGTACTGAAGAGTGGTTACGTAATAATTCTTTCACCATTTAAAAATTCTCCTTTTCCCCTTAAATATACCAAGAGCATATCACGCTTTTTCGCTAAAATCGAATAAAATTCAATTTAAAAAACTTAAAATCATTTATAAAAAACTATTTTTGAATAATTTGAGCTAGGACAAAAATACCTCGTAAAGTAAAATATATTGTTAGATATAGCTTAAATGTTCTCTTTAGTGTAAAATTATGTATGGCGACAGATTATTTATCTACTGTATTTTGACATTTGTGGGTGTACTGATGTATAGGACAAATAATCTAGTTGAAGCAATTAAATGTGGGATGGAGGAATAAGGAATGGATGAAAAGTTAGCAAAAAAGCTTCGTAATGAACAGTTACGAAACAAAGTTGTAACAGCAGAAGAAGCAGCATCTTGGATTAAGGACGGCATGGTACTTGGTATGAGCGGATTTACACGTGCAGGCGATGTGAAAGTGGTACCGCTTGCACTTGTGGAGAAAGCGAAAACAGAAAGCTTCAAAGTAGATGTATATACAGGTGCATCACTTGGACCAGAAGTCGACCAATACTTAGCAGAAGCGGGTGTAATTCGCAAACGTGGTCCTTTCCAAGGAGATCCAGGTATTCGAAACATGATCAATAGAGGAGAAGTCACTTATGTTGATGCCCATTTATCACATAATGCGGAACTAGTACGTCAAGGTATTATTGGTCCGATTGACTTTGCTATTATTGAAGCTGCTGCAATTACAGAAGATGGCTTATTAATTCCTACAACTTCAGTTGGTAACTCTCCGATTTTCGTACAAGAAGCAGATCAAGTAATCATCGAGCTAAACGTAGCCCAGCTTGATGCATTAGAAGGTGTGCATGATATTTTTGTACCAGGACCACAAGGTAAACGTGATCCAATTCCAATGCTAAATGCGTCAGATCGTCTTGGCACAATTGGCATTCCACTAGACTTAGACAAAGTAAAAGGTATTGTTATTTCAGATATTTTAGATGCTCCATCAACAATTGTTCCAGCTGATGAAGAAACAGATATTATGGCAAATCATTTGCTGAACTTCCTGCGCGAAGAGATTAAAGTAGGTCGTTTAACAACAAGTTTACGCCCGTTACAATCAGGTGTAGGCTCAGTAGCAAATGCTGTATTACTAGGTTTCAAAGATTCCGAGTTTGAGAATTTAGAAGTTTATTCAGAAGTACTGCAAGATGCTGTTTTTGAATTAATGGATGCTGGGAAAGTAAGCTTTGCATCTGCTACTTCTATTACCCTATCGGAAGAGGTAGGAAACCGTATTTATGGAAATTTTGAAAAATATGCTGATAAATTAGTATTACGTCCACAGGAAATTTCTAATCATCCGGAAATTATCCGTCGACTCGGTTTAATTTCTGTAAATACAGCGCTTGAGCTAGATATTTATGGGAATGTAAATTCAACTCATGTTTCTGGCACACGAATGATGAATGGGATTGGTGGTTCTGGTGATTTTGCTCGTAATGCCCGGTTAGGTATTTTTGTGACGAAATCGTATGCAAAAGGCGGTAAAATTTCTAGTATCGTACCAATGGTTTCGCATGTAGACCATACAGAACATGATGTAGATATTATTGTCACAGAACAAGGTGTTGCAGACTTGCGTGGTTTAGCACCGAAAGAGCGTGTAGGTCGTATTATTGAAAACTGTGCGCATCCAGATTATAAGGATCAATTATGGGCGTACTTTAACGAAGCGAACGAGGCAACAGGCGGACACCATACACCACATATTTTAGAAAAAGCGCTTTCTTGGCATGTCAATTTAGCTAAGAACGGTACAATGCAAGATCCATCATTTGCAAAATAATGATATAAAAAAGCCTTGAGAGTTTGTTTGTTGTCTCTCAAGGCTTTGATTTGTTTAAATTTATTTTTTAAAGGCAGATGTTACTTTAGGCTCTGTCCCTTGGATAAGCCGTTTAATATTTTCAATATGCAACATGAGCGCGATACCAAAAAGAACAATTGAAATCATTGTTGGTCCAACCCCAGGTATCCATAAGTAAGTTGCTGTACAAAAAACAATATAAAATACAAGCACACCAATGATTAAATAATTTGTTGTTAAAGATAAAATGACAAATAACATAAGTGCAAATAATGCAATTTTCCAATCAATAGCGAGCAATATGCCTATGATTGATGCAGTTCCTTTCCCGCCTTTGAAGCCCATATGGAACGGGAAGTTATGACCTAGTATTACACTAGCAGCTATTGCATAGGTTAATAACCACATTTGTACTTCAGTAAATTGTGAAGCATTGGAGGAAAAGTAGTAAAGTGCGCATAGCACGGCAGCAACTCCTTTACCTATATCTATAAGTGCTACTAATATGCCGTATTTCCATCCAAGAGAAAGCGTTGCGTTTGAGGCACCCGCATTGCCATGGCCAGTCTTTTTTAAATCTACTCCAGAAAGAAACTGTGCCACTTTAGAGCCATGAATACAGCCGATTAGATAACCAATAATAATAAAAATAATCATGGCTTTTACCATAAAAATACTCCTTTCAAACTATATTTTTATATAGTGTATGTGTTCTTATTACGTAAAGGAGCAGACAGAAGTTTCAGAAAAAAATAAATTTTACTGTTGACAGAAAAAAAGTCTATGTTTATACTGTGTAACAACGATGGAAATTGAATCACATACTCTTATCAAGAGCGGCGGAGGGATAGGCCCTATGATGCCCGGCAACCAGTGAGTGACGAACTTGCTAAGGTGCTAATTCCTACAGATTCTTACTTGGATCTGGCAGATAAGGGGAGGAAAACTTGCAACCGCAACCCTCTTCTTAACTGAAGGGGGTTTTTGTTTTCTCACATAAATCCTCCTCATCTCCGGTACCATCGTAAAACCCATTTAGGAGGAAGAAAACATGTCGAATTTTAAACCAGAAACTTTACTATTACACGGTGGCCAAGAGCCAGACCCAGTGACAGGCTCCCGAACTGTACCGGTGTACCGTTCAACAGCTTTCGTATTTAAAGACACTGCTCATGCGCAACGTCTTTTCGCTTTAGAAGAAGCGGGCAATATTTATACACGTATTACAAATCCAACTGTAGATGTTTTTGAAAAACGCGTCGCTTTATTGGAGGGCGGTACAGCAGCAGTAGCACTTTCATCAGGTGCAGCAGCTATCGCATTTTCAATTTTAAATCTTGCAGGAGCAGGGGATGAAATCGTAGCAGCAAGTTCTTTATACGGAGGAACATATAACTTATTAGCAAATACACTACCAAACTACGGTATTAAAACAATTTTCGTAGATGAAACAAATCCTGAGAATTTCCGATCTGCCATTAATGAAAAGACAAAAGCAGTGTTCGCTGAAATTTACGGAAACCCAAGCTTAAAAGTGCTAGATGTAGAGGCAGTAGCTACAATTGCACATGACAACGGTTTACCTTTAATTATTGATAGCACTTTTGCTTCACCATATGGCTCAACACCAATCGACTTCGGTGCAGATATCGTCGTTCACTCAGCGACAAAATGGATTGGCGGACACGGTACAACTTTAGGCGGTGTAGTTGTGGATGCAGGGAAATTTGATTGGACTCAAGGTAGATTCCCAGGATTTACAGAACCTGACGCATCTTATCACGGATTACGATACGGTATTGATACTGCAGCGGCTGCATTTGCCACAAAACTGCGCGTGCAATTACTACGTGATTTTGGACCAACATTAAGTGCAGATGCTGCATTTAACTTATTACAAGGTTTAGAAACGCTCCATTTGCGAATTCCTAAACATAATGAAAATGCCTTAGCAGTTGCAGAATATTTACGTAACCACCCATCTGTGGAGTATGTAAACTATAATGGATTAGAAGATTTTGCTACACATGATTTAGCGAAGAAATATTTGAAAAATGGCTTCGGTTCAGTGCTTACATTTGGCATTAAAGGTGGACGAGAAGCAGGCCGTCAATTAATAGACAGCGTAAAATTATTTTCACACGTAGCAAATGTAGGCGATGCAAAATCACTAATTATTCACCCAGCGTCTACAACTCATCAACAATTATCTGCTGAGGAATTAATCCAAACTGGTGTTTCCGAGTCGCTCATTCGCTTATCAATTGGTTTAGAGGCAATTGAGGATATTATTGCAGATTTAGAACAAGCTATTGCACAAGTAACAACAACTGAACAAAAAGTAGAAGCATAACTATTAAGATAGCCAATGATTTATGTTGTAGCGTTTACGTATTTTCTCATTCGAAATGCCTCATTTGGTAATGCGTATAACGTTGCGACATTCATCCTTACCTCATTCGGTGAGTTTTCTGAAATTTTTTATAAATAATACCTAGTAATTTTATAAGCATTGTTGACTTGGTTAAAACCATGCTGTATACTAGGGATTAAGTAAAACGTTCGAAAGGCTACCAACCTTGAACAAAGTGATGATGTTACTAAACTTTCACCGCCATTCATTAGGCGAAAACAGCTAATTTGTTTTCATAAGTGCTCCCCCACTTTTGAATATATATATGAAAGGGGGTAGCTACCTAGCCAGTAGCTACTCTCGCTTTCCATAACTGATCGAAAAAGGAGTGTTAACAATGGGAAATATTTATCGTGCACAAAATGTAACTGCTTATCTTATATATGAATTAAATGAAAGCCATCATTTTGTAAATAATATGGCCATTCAATACTTACTTTCGACAGTTGAATCAAAATGGCAACAAACTTTTGGACATAGTGCTTTTGAAGAAATCGTATATGCTAAAGAAGAAGGCTATACAGTAAAAGAAGTTTTTGAAGAGTATAAAGTTCATGGTACAAACCATATTACGCTACCTGCGACAGAGTATTACTTACAATACGGGTCATTTCAACTAATCGAGCGCACATATGCCATACCGAACTTTACACAGGAAGAAATCAAACTAGTACAATCAGCTTTAGCACAATATCGTTATCGATTATTTTTACTAGCAAGTTAACTTTCCCTTATATTTTTTAGCTCATTCTCTACTGCTATAGGGAATGAGCTTTTTGTTGTGCTAAGTTTTTTTGAATTTGTTTCGACTTTTCAAGACAGCCATTCTATAAGTAGTATCTTCGTACATATATAATAGAAGAAAGGCATTTTTTTTTATAAAAGAATCGTCAATATTTGTTCAAAAATTATAGATTTATTAAAAAAACGTATAATAAAGGCAATGAAACCGATTTCTTTTGCACGCCTAGAGAAAACAAATGTCCATCCTAGAAAGATTTTTCTTGTGCAATGGATTTATTTGCGTTACAATTTTCTTTAGGTTAAATTTTGAATTATTTGAATATGTGCTTGTAGGCACAAACTTTATATAGAGAGAAAACTGGAGAAATGTACGTTGGAGGGAATCAAGTATGGCAACTATAAAGGCAGCGATCTTAGGATTTGGAACTGTAGGTCAAGGAATTTATCATATTTTAAATGAAAAGCGTGAAGAGCTAAAACATAAATTAGGCATTGAGTTAGAAGTAGCAAAAATATTAGTAACGGATGCTAGTCGTGAACGTGTTCCGGGCACAGCACATTTAATGACAACGAGTATGGATGAAGTGTTGGCAGAGCCTGGCATGCAAGTTGTATTCGAAGCGATTGTCAATGAAGAGCCGGCATTTGGCTATTTAAAGCGTGCGGTTGAACATAAATGTCATGTGATTACAGCGAACAAAGTGATGTTTGCCAAACGTGGCTTAGAGTTACAGGAGCTTGCAAAGGCAAATGGTGTTTTCGTTGGCTTTGAAGCAACTACAGCAGGTGGAGTGCCTGTTATCAAAACGATGAAAAATATTTTGCTTGTAAACGATGTAAGTCGAATTCAAGGTATTTTGAATGGTACTTCAAACTATATTTTAACAAAAATGCGTGCGCAAGGCTGGTCCTTCGAGAAAGCCTTAAAAGAAGCACAAAATTTAGGGTATGCAGAAGCAGATCCTTATAATGATGTGTCTGGTCAAGATGCTTTTAAAAAGCTAATGATTTTAAGTGCATTAGCATTTGGTGAGCAACCAGATTGGGCTGATGTTGAAGTAATTGGTATTGATTGTATTTCTGCTGAACAGGTGAAAGATGCTTGTGAAAAAGGCTTACGTTATCGCCATGTAGCCGAAGTGGAGAAATTAGCGAACGGTAAAGTGGTGGCAAAAGTAGGTCCACAACTAGTAGATAAAGAGCATCCACTTTATCCGGTAGATGATGTTAATAATGCGGTTGCGCTTGAAACAAACTATATTGGTACATTAACATTGGTAGGACCAGGTGCAGGAATGTATCCAACAGCAAGCGTGATGGTAGAGGACTACGCTGAAATTATCGGAAAACGCGCTGGGTTCGTTGTGAGTATTTAAGTATTTGGTGCCAGTCACTCAAACAATTTTGAATTGTTTGAGTGACTGGCACTTTTAGTCTTTAGTCTTCGTCTTTAACATCAATATCTTCAGGAATGGGTGTGTTACGCCAAATTTCTATTTCTTCTTTTATCCGTTCTAGTTGTTCAAAATAGGTGCTAAATTGTGCACTGTTAATTAGTAATTGATGACCATCATATATGGAACGGATGCGTCCTTCATAAACAAGTCGTAGTACTTGCTCCTCCGGCATGCCAAGATCAATGGCTGTTTCTTCAATGGTTTTATACATAAGCGGTCGCTCCTTTTGATGTATCTATTATACCTTCTCTCGAATGGAATGCATAATGATGGATTAATATAAGGAAAGGAATTTGGGAATTGTTTGATTTTGGATAAATCTGTATAGTTAGTAGTAATCGTGTTATAGGCAGGAGGGATAAGCAATGGTCTATCCATATTTTTTTGTTCTTCTAGCAGCTATTTTATGGGGAATGACAGGGACAGCACAAACTTTTTTAGATAAAGGTGTATCTTCCATCGCTGTAGCGACGATTCGTTCAGCAATTGGAGGAGGATTATTATTAGTCGCAGTCGTGTTATTACGTAAAATCTCTTTTCGGACATGGTCCTGGAAATGGACAATATTAGCGGCCGCAAGTATTGCCTTATTCCAAGGTCTTTTTTTTACATCCATCCGTCTAACGGGTGTAGCAATTGGAACCGTTGTGACAATTGGGAGTGCCCCTATGTTTTCAGGCATGCTAGAGTGGTTATTTTGGAAAACACGCCCCTCTAAAGTATGGGGGATTGCCACAATTATGACGATTACAGGTTGTATGTTATTGTTCATCAATAGTGGAGATCGAGCTATTCATTTAGGTGGGGTTGGGCTAGCCGTTTGTGCAGGATTATCTTTTGCCGTGTACACAAATATGAGTAAACAATTAATGGCGCAGCAAGAAGCATTGCCTGCAGTGGCGATGACATTTTCAATTTGTGCAGTATTGTTATTACCGTTTTCCATCAGTAGTGGCTTTAGCTGGCTTGCAGAGATGCAAAATTTATGGACAATGATTTTTATGGGCGTTATGTGTACAAGCATAGCGTATTTATTATTTTTAAGCGGTCTCCAGAAAATTAGCTCGTCCTCTGCTGTAACGTTGTCACTTGCAGAGCCATTGACTGCGGCCATGCTCGGGGTATTGCTAGTTGGAGAACATCTAAGTTCAACATCTTGGGTAGGTGTAGCCATGTTGCTTGGAGGAATTGTAGTTCTAACATTTACCGGAAGAAAAAATAAATAAGTATGAACAATAGATAAAAGCTTAAGAAATTCTTCATTTTTATCCTAGTTGGTTTTTAAGATTTAAACTGTACACTATTAATTGAGAGCGAGGTGTATATCATGACGAAGTTAACAGTTCTTGTAACAGATGATGATCAAGATATTCGTGATGGTATTGAAATTTACTTAAAAAATGAAGGCTATCATGTTATTAAGGCAGCAGATGGTGTGGAAGCGATTGAAAAGCTGAAAAACAATGAAATCCATTTAATTATTTTAGATATTATGATGCCGAATATGGATGGTATTACTGCCACATTTAAAATACGAGCAGAACGCAATATTCCAATTATTATGCTTAGTGCGAAAGCTGAAGATGGTGACAAGATTCATGGGTTATCTGTTGGGGCAGATGACTACGTAACAAAACCATTTCATCCACTGGAGCTGTTGGCGCGTGTTAAATCGCAATTGCGTCGTTATGTACAACTTGGGACGTATAATGACGGGGTTGCGAAGGTGGAAATTGATGGGTTAGTGCTAGATGAAGATGCCAAGGAAGTAGTATTAGAAGGCGAACCAGTTCGCTTAACACCCATTGAATACAAAATTACAGAATTATTAATGAAAAATGCAGGGCGTGTGTTTTCGATTCGAGAAATTTATGAACGTGTCTGGAATGAGGAAGCTTATAATGCAGAAAATATTGTAGCGGTCCACATTCGAAAAATACGGGAAAAAATTGAAGCGGATCCGAAAAATCCACGTTACTTAAAGGTGGTGTGGGGCGTTGGCTATAAAATGGAAAAATAAAATAGAAAAGTATTTCACGATAGCAGGGTTTGTGGCAGGTGTAATTGGTCTAATTTATTTCGGTATTTATGCCTATCAAATGGTCAATGCTCGCTCCTCCGAAATGCTACAGTTTTTTGAAAAAATTTTTTAGAGGAGCGTTAAAGACATGATGAAAAATTGGAAACCTCTTCTTACACTTATTTGTTTAACGTGGTTTATATTCGGTGTGTTTACATTTTCAAAAATTGGTTATCAGTATGTAGGGAAATCCTATTTTCAATCCGAAAACTTTCAACATGAACTGGACAATTTCCTAGCAGAAATAGGACCGCTCGCGTTAAATATACCAACCGCAGAGGAATTGAAGAGCAAGATTACAGTTTCGCAAAATGAAATTGAGGAACATCGAAATTATTATGGCTCACTTGGCACACAAATTGAGAATATAAAAAGTCAATATGAATCTCGTATTCAAGAAGCAGCTGATAATAATGCCAATGATTTAAAGACCAAGCTTGAAAATGAGCGAGATGCCAAAATAAAAGATATTACGAAGAACTTTGAAGATGATGAATATGTTCGTAAGAAAATTGTAGCGCAAAAGGGCGTGCTTATTGATAAATATATAAAATCTGTAAAAGATGAAGCAAAAGAATTCGCAAAAAATTATAATTACTTTTCTTATGAATTAACAAATGAAGATGGTGATACTTATCGTTCAGGAGATATTACTGACAGTAATGTATACAAAAAAATGTATATACAACATCCATTAAGAACGGGAAGTATTAGTAACAATTCAAGTAATTTACTATACGGTTCGGATGTATACATCGAATCCGACGTATTGAATGAAATGACTGATTACACTGGGACGATTACGATTTCTAAAAAAGCAGCTCAATCTGCAGCAATTATGGGAGGCTATGACCAATTTAAACGCAATCAATATATGTTCTTTATGATTTGGATATCTAGTCTAATTGCGGCATTCTTTGCTTGGAAAGGGCGTAAAGAATTGCTGCCAACGATTGGGGCACTAAAAGAAAAAGAATCTCTAGCGAAGTTTCGCATTGATATCCAAATTGTCATAGTGTTTATTACTGGCTGTATCTATTGGTTTGCTTCATATGCTGCATTTGAAGCAATTGAATATATGTATCAATACAATTATGTGCGTTTTTTAATTGACTTTGCATTTAAAGCATTGATTTTGATCACTATTGGTGTTGCGTTTTTCGTGCAAGTTATTTGGTTATATGGTCGCGTCAATACTGTTGAAAAGCTAAGTGAACATGCAAAAGACAGTTATTTATGGGGAATTGGAGAATCCATGACTGATTTATTTTTAAATCGGTCAATCGCACTAAATTCAATTGTTATGGTCGCAGCTGCCTTTTTTGGTGGTGGTAGTTTTGTTGCGAGTGTTACTATGGGCGGAGGATTTCCGGTTATGGTATTCGGCATATGTGGGATTGTTGGTATCCCAGCAATGGTTGTCTTCCTATCCAAAATGGGCTATTTAAATCGCATTATGAAAGATACAAAAGATATGGCAGAAGGGCGACTTAATCGAGATGTGAAAGTAAAGGGGAAATCTCCATTAGCGGCCCATGCTGAAAATCTTAATCACTTACGTGAAGGTGTTCGTACATCAATGCATGAGCAGGCGAAGAGTGAACGGTTAAAAACAGAGCTTATTACAAACGTCAGCCATGATTTACGTACGCCTTTAACTTCAATCATTACGTATACTGATTTATTGAAAAATCCAGATATTACGGAAGAAGAGCGTAAGCAGTATATTCATATTCTCGATAAAAAATCAGACCGTTTAAAAGTGCTAATTGAAGATCTATTTGAAGTATCCAAAATGGCGAGTGGCAATATTGAGCTCCATCGAAGTCGTGTGGATGTTACACAGCTTGTACAGCAAGCGGTTGGAGAGCATGAGGAGGATTTATCGCAAGCACGCTTAGACTTGCGTATGACAATGCCAAACGAGCCGATATACGCTTATGTGGACGGGCAAAAATGGTGGAGATTGATTGACAATTTAATCGTCAATGTATTGAAATATGCATTAGAAGGTACACGTGTCTATGTTACGTTAAAAAGAACGGCAAATGGTGATGCAGAATTCACGGTGAAAAATGTTGCGAAATATGAAATAAGCGAAAATGCTGATGAATTATTTGAACGCTTTAAGCGAGCAGATGCTTCGCGTCATACGGAGGGCTCAGGCTTAGGTTTAGCCATTGCGCAATCTATTGTTGATTTGCACGGAGCGCGTATGAGCATAGAAGTAGATGGAGATTTATTTAAAGTAATTGTTCGAATTCCAGCAGTGTAAAAAAAGCAGCGGCATATCTATTTGCCGCTGCTTAAATTTTAGTAAAGCGTTGATTTCCGTTCTAAGCGCTCCCTTTCTGCAGACACGGCCTCAACTAATTTTTGTGGCATGCGCCACAAAAATAGATTTTCAGCTAGTGCTGTTCCTACGGGAGTGTTGCGCCTTCCACTCCAATCAACTAGTAAACTGCTTGTTATTCTATCCTACTTCTAGGATGCTAAAAATTGTTGCGGTGACATTAAACTCCCTCTCCTTCAAAGCGTCTGCGATAAGAAATACTTTGGAGAAATACGCTGCCAAAGGAGCTGTGTTGATAAAATACCCACTCTTATGAGAGAAGCTTTATTGATTATAGTGAAGGATTGCTCGACGACGCAACAAACCGCGCGTTAGCAAGGATTGCGGTCTTACTGTGCTGAGCGGAAAGCGTCCGCCGTGGCGGACAACAAAGGCAGAGAAAAAGTGTTAGATTGACTGCCATCAATCTAACACTTTTTCCTTTTGTCATAGTCACATTTCCTCGGAGCGAAAATGCTTTTATAAGCCTATATTTTTTGCAATAATCATTTTCATTACTTCGTTTGTGCCTGCGTATATCGACATTACAGGTATATCACGATAACGCCTTGCAATTTTATATTCCTCCATATAGCCATAGCCACCGTGTAACTGCATACATTGGGCGGCTATGTCGCGTGCATTTTCGGTAATCCAATATTTTGCCATCGAAACTTTTGTCACAACATCTTGACCGGCAACATGCTCTTCAATTAAGGATTCTAAAAACGTTTTGCCAAGCTCTATTTTAGTGGCCATTTCAGCAATTTTAAATTGCGTATTTTGGAAGTCACTAATGGATTTGCCAAAAGCCTGACGTGATTTCACATAATCGACCGTTAAATTGAGCATATCTTCGGCTGCTGATTGGGCAGCAATTGCAACAGCTAGACGTTCTTGTTGGAGTTTTTCCATCATGTAGGTGAAGCCTTTTCCTTCCTCACCGAGTAAATTTTCTACGGGAACACGGCAATCTTCAAAAAATAGTTCAGCTGTATCCTGTGCATGCATTCCTACTTTTTCAAGTTTGCGTCCTTTTGTAAAGCCTGGTGTTCCTTCTTCAATGACGATAAGGCTAATACCTCGATGTTTTTTCTCTGCATAAGGGTTTGTTTTTACGGCCACCACCACTAAATTTGCATGAATACCATTTGTGATAAAAGTCTTTTGACCATTAACAATATAATGATTGCCATCACGAATAGCCGTTGTTTGGATATTGGCTAAATCGGAGCCTGTTCCTGGTTCAGTCATAGCAATCGCAGTAATCGTCTCACCTGTTACACATTGTGGAAGCCAACGCGATTTTTGTGCAGCGCTTCCATATGCCTCGATATACGGCACAACGATATCATTATGCAAACCGACACCGATTAGGCTTGAACCTACGCGTTCTAACTCCTCTTGAATAATAACGCCAAAGCTGAAATCTAACCCTAGGCCTCCATACTCTTCTTCGACTTGAGGACATAAATAACCTAATTGTCCGAGCTTGTGCCAAAACGCTAGAGGAATAAGGTGATCTTTTTCCCATTGATCATAGTGTACCTCTGCTTCTTCAGCTAAAAACTTACGTAACGTTTTACGGAATAACTCATGTTCTGTTGATTCAAATTTGTACTTCCCCATTGAGACAACACCCCTTCATTCGCTCGTTTATGCAAAAATTTTCTAGTACATCTATAATGTTACTGAAATACAGTGCAAAATAAAAGTGCTTTTAAAAATACGATTCTTATATGGAATGCTATAATCACAATGAATATATGAAAGAAGAGGACTAGCGTATGGCAAAAATTAGCGTAGGTATTGTTATTTTAAGTATATATAGCGCCTTAACTTTCTATTTGGGCTGGGGCATCAAGCAATGGCTTGTCGCAATGAATTGGTTTCATTATCCCATTTTTTACTGGCTGCTACTTTATATTGTTTCTTTTAGCATTATTATCGGCAGGCTACACGAGTCTTTACGCGTATTTTCAGTTATAGGGAACTATTGGATGTTTATATTTGAATATGGCTTGTTATTATGTTTAACTGTACAGCTTGTGATGTGGCTAACACCATTTCACAATATTCGCATAATTGGTAGTTTAGCAGTTGCTGTGTTCTTTATATTATGGATTTTCGGTTCTTATTTTGCATACTCTCCAGTTGTCCGGCATTTAAATATTGTAATGCCTCAAAAGGATAGTGAGCTATCCTCGATGCGTGTTGTCGTTGCTTCGGATTTTCATTTAGGCGTGCTATCAAACAAAAAGCATTTACAACGTTTTGTTAGGTTATCAAATGAAGCGGAGCCAGATGTGGTTTTTTTAGCAGGAGATATTGTGGATGATGATCCAAAATGGTTTGTTCAAGAGGGAATGGCAGAAGTAATGAAACAGCTAACAGCTACTTATGGTGTGTACGGAGTACTTGGTAATCACGAATATTACGGAAAGAAAATCCCCGAATTTGTAGAAGAAATGAAAAAAGCTGGTGTTAAAATTTTGCGAGATGAAACAATTCGAGTGAGCAATGCGTTTATAATAACAGGCCAAGAAGATAAAACGAATAAAGAAAGGAAGCATCTTGAAGCTATGAAAATGAACGACCAGTTGCCTTGGTTTGTTATGAATCATACGCCAGATGATTTGACAACACCTGCGCACACAGGGGTAGACTTTCATATGTCTGGACATACGCATAAAGGGCAACTATGGCCGAATCAGTATATTACGGCACGTGTATTTGAACTAGATTATGGTTATAAGCTGAAGGGACAAATGCATACACTTGTTTCATCGGGCTTTGGATTTTGGGGACCACCAATGCGTATAGGAAGCCGTTCTG
Organism: Lysinibacillus sp. FSL M8-0337; assembly: GCF_038593855.1. NCBI lineage: Bacteria > Bacillati > Bacillota > Bacilli > Caryophanales > Bacillaceae > Lysinibacillus > Lysinibacillus sp. FSL M8-0337. The sequence goes on from NZ_CP151996.1 coordinate 359,004, forward strand.
AGCTATGGGTAGTTGATATTACTTTTCAGTAAAAGAGGTAGTATAAGAAAAAAGAGTAGCTTATAATAAGTTGGTGTGTGCAAAAATCGCTTAAAGCTAAGTTAATATCGTGGGCACAAAAGAATGTAGCCTGGATGATTGTAAATGCAACGTACAAAGAGCCTTTTTATCATCTGTGGCATTTCTTTATGTTGTGGAAGCGCTGTTTCCCCGCGTAAAACAAAAGTAGAATAACGTTAAAAGGTAAGGTGACAATGTGGAGATAATAGAATTATTAAAGGCACTTATTTTAGGCTTTGTCGAAGGAATGACAGAGTTTGCACCAGTATCGTCTACAGGTCATATGATTATTGTCGATGATATGTGGTTGAAGACAGAGCAGTTTTTAGGAAAGTATCCGGCTAATACGTTTAAAATTGTTGTTCAGCTAGGGTCCATTTTAGCGGTTATCGTGGTCATGTGGAAGCGTATGCTAAGTCTAGTTGGCCTCTATAATATTGATGGACAATCAAAAACGATGACAGGTCGCTTTAACTTAATGCATGTAATTGTTGGTATGTTACCAGCAATAGTGCTAGGTTTTGCTTTTAAAGATTTTATTGACGACCATCTATTTAAAGTAGAGCATGTTATTTATGCATTAGTTGCAGGGGCAATTTTAATGATTGCTGCAGATAAATTGGCTCCAAGAAGACCAAAAGTTAATTCATTAGATGAGATTTCTTACGGCATGGCGTTTAAAGTTGGTTTAGTACAGTGTTTATCGTTATGGCCAGGATTCTCTCGTTCAGGGGCAACAATTTCAGGTGGGGTTCTTTTCGGGATTAGTCACCGTGTAGCTGCAGACTTTACATTTATTATGGCGGTTCCTATAATGGCAGGTGCCAGTCTTGTATCAGTATTGAAAAACTGGGATACGCTTTCAATGGATTATTTAGGGTTTTATGTAGTTGGTTTTATTAGTTCATTTGTATTTGCATTATTATCCATTAAGTTTTTCTTAGCACTTATCTCAAAAGTAAAACTAATGCCATTTGCAATCTATCGTTTAGTGTTAGCTGCAATTCTTAGTGTTATTATATTTATGTAATTAAAAAGTCACTCATTTGTCACAACAATGAGTGGCTTTTTTTGAATTTAGAACGTTTTGTTTAGAATGAGTAATACTTAAATATCAATATCATCCAATTAATAATAATATACATATAAATAAGTAGGTATAAAGAAATATTAAAAGAGTGAAACGTGTGTAAAATCGTGGTATAGTAGATAAAATTTACCGAACTATTGTAACTATTATTGCATACACTTTATAATCAATAATAGAAAAGGTCATAATACTTATTTTAGCTAATAGGTTTTAACATTCAAAAAGAAAAGACATAATATTTTAATTTATGGGGTGGAGAGATGTTTCAATTTAGAAATAGACCTAAGCAAAATACAATTGTAATGAATGATGTGTCAAATACAGGTGTAATTATTCAAGATCAGGAACGTTTGTTACAGTTACATCTTGTCAATCTCACAAAACAGGACTTGCAGTTAATAAAAAGTTTAAAGCCATATATCGAGCAAAATGTTGTGGATATTGTTGAAACATTTTATAAGGCCGTTGAGAGTGTACCTACTTTACGAGATGTTATTCAAAAGTACAGTTCGAGTGAACGCCTTCGTCAAACACTTCGCCACCATATAATTGAAATGTTTGAAGGAAGAATAGATAATGCCTTTATAGAAAAAAGGCGAAATGTAGGCAAGATGCATGTAAAGATTAACTTATATCCAAAATGGTATTTAGCTGCGTTTCAAAACTTAGAAAAATCCTTGCGCAAGACTGTCTATAATTTATATTTGTCTAAAGAAGAAGAGGAGAAGTATTGTGATGCAGTAAGTAAGATGTGTAATTTCGAACAACAGATTGTGTTAGAAGAATATAATAACTACTCTAATTCTTTAATAGAAGAGCAACGAATGAGTGTACGGACACATGTAAAGGATATAGTGGGTGGCATTTCGACGCAATTAGAGGCACAGTCACATGATACAAATGAGTCAGTGATGGAGCTGATTTCTAGTACAAAGCAAGTAAATGCATATTTAAAAGACAGTATTGATGAGGCCAAAATGATGCAAAAGGTTTCATCGGAAGGCTATTCAAAAATCGTATTGTTAAATGAGCAAACAGGCAAAATCAATGATAAAACGATTGAAATGGCCATGATGGTGGAGGAGTTAAATCATTCCTCTTCAAAAATAAATAATGTCATTGAAATGGTCAAAAATATTTCTGGACAAACCAATTTACTAGCATTGAATTCAGCAATTGAAGCTGCAAGAGCTGGAGAGCATGGAAAAGGTTTTGCAGTTGTCGCAGATGAGGTACGTAAGCTGGCAGACCAAACGAAAGAATCTGTGGAACAAATTGCGGAATTAATCGGTATGTCCAATGGGATTACCAAACATGTTGTACTAGCCATTCAAGAAATTCAAGTGCTTGTCAATAATAGCATCGAGCAAAACTTGAATTCATTAAAAGCCTTTGATGCAATATCTGGTTCGGTGGAGGGCTCTATCGTTAACTTTCAAAATGTTGGAAATCAAATAACGGAGTTGGCGAATGTCATTGAGTCCATTGGAGAATCTTCCGAGGAATTAGAACGAGTTGCGAGTCGTCTAGATACGACCATTAAAGATTTCTAACTGAACGTGTAGCATTTTGCGTCTTGCTGCACGTTTAAAGTAGGACAATCACCCCATTTTACACCAATTCGATTGATATAAATTCCATTTTCTGATTAAAAAAGCATAAACATGACTAAAGGTATTAAGTTCAACTACTTGATGCCTTTAAATGTTATTAGAGCTATATACAAAACAAGATATATTTTTTGACTAGAACTCTCGAAATTTAGAAGGGGAATTTTTAAAAGAAACGGATAGAATGCCTGAACAGAAGGATAGATTTACTAAAATGGAGGATGGAACGAAAAACTTAAAAACCGCTTTTTAAAAAGGGATTAAGTGGAGAAAATCAATGAAAAAGCTTGCTTGTGACCTTCCCATATTAGTGTTACGCTATAGGCAAAATGGGGAAACGAATAAGGGGTGTTGGATGATGAAAAAGAAATTGTTTATTACACGTAAATTCCCGGCTCAGTTTGTCGAGCCTTTAGAGGAGCATTATGATATTGAACAATGGGAGGAAGAAGAGACCGTTATACCTCGCGCTAAACTTTTAGCAGCCGTTGCAAACTGTGAAGTTTTGTGGGTAACGATAGCGGATCAAGTCGATGAGGAATTGCTTTCACACGCCCCCAATTTAAAACTTGTGACAAATTTAGCAGTGGGCTTTAATAATATTGATGTGCCTGCATTACGTAAAAGAGGGATTATGGCAACAAACACGCCTGGTGTGTTAACTAATACGACAGCAGATTTAGTATTCGGTTTACTGCTAGCAACAGCACGTAGAATACCAGAAAGCGAGCGTTATTTACGTGAAGGTAAATGGCAAAGTTGGTACCCGATGCAATTAGTTGGTAAAGATGTATCAGGCGCAACAATTGGGATAATAGGAATGGGGCGGATTGGGCAGGCTGTTGCAAGACGAGCAAAAGGTTTTGATATGAAAGTTTTATATCATAACCGTAGACGTCGCCATGAAGCAGAAGAAATGTATGGGTTTTGCTATGCATCACTTGAAGAGCTATTAACAAAATCTGATTTTGTTGTGATTATGACACCCTATAATAAAGATACGGTAGGTCTAATTGGTGCAAAGGAACTCGCCTTAATGCAGGAAGATGCGGTATTAATTAACGCGTCTCGTGGTGGTATTATTGACGAGAATGCCCTTTATGATACCTTGAAAAATGGCAAGCTATGGGCTGCTGGTCTAGATGTTTTTGAACAGGAACCAGTTGCATTGGATCATCCACTATTAACCTTACCAAACGTTGTTGTATTACCGCATATTGGTAGTGCATCTTTAAAGACAAGAACAGCTATGCTCATGCTCAATGTCAATGCATTAATGGCATACGGGCAGGGTAAGCCACTTTCAAATCGAATTGATTAACGAATGGAGCTTGGCTCATAGAAAGTAAATCAATCTAGGCGCAGATCTAAATGGATCAAGCGTCTTTTTTTGTGCCAATATAGATTGATCATGCAGATACTACTTGAGATATTTAGTGAAATGTCTATAAGGTAAATTTCATTATTATGAATATATTTCATAATTAATTGCGAATCAGATTAAAATGTATTATATTATTCACAAATATGAAAAAATAGGTGAGATGATGAATATAGGGATAGAAATAAAAAAATTGAGGACTGACAAAGGTATTACTTTGAAAGAGTTAAGTGAAAGAAGCGAACTTTCTGTTGGGTTTTTGTCTCAATTAGAGAGGGGGCTTACTACGATAGCAGTCGATTCACTTGAAAAGCTAGCTACTATATTGGGAGTCCATTTAACATATTTTTTTGATTATCCACATAAGCGGAAAGATATCGTTTTAAGGAGTTATGAGCAAGAAATAATGGAAGCCGTAGAAGGTGGATTTATTAAGTATAGTTTAAGCACCAACTTGGAAAATAAACAACTTGTTCCAAGGCTTATCGAAATTCTACCTCAAAAGCAAGATGAAGAAATTTTATCTTATACGCATGAGGGCGAAGAGTTTATTTACGTTTTAGAAGGTATATTAACCGTTTACATAAATGGTAATCGACATGAAGTGTATCCTGGTGATTGTGTTCATATGGACTCAACTATCTCTCACAATTGGGCGAATTACACTAATAAAAAGGTTAAGCTTATCGCTGTTAACACACCTAATTATCTTTTCAAATAGTAGGATGTACACTACAGCTAGCGAGCAGTAATAAAGCTTATAGAAAGTGATAATAGAAATGGATAAATTTGTATTATACCTAATAGGTTCTTTTTTTGTAATTGGTGGGATTGATTATATTACTGGGAATCATCTGAAATTGGGCGAAAAATTTGAGGAAGGCATAAAAACGATGGGGGCTTTAGGGCTTGGTATGATAGGAATACTGTCTTTAGCACCTGTATTAACGAATTTTTTATCCGCCCAAATTAGTCCAATAAGTAAAGTGTTTCATTTGGACCCTTCCATTATTCCTGCAGCATTTCTAGCTGTAGATATGGGAGGCTTTCAAATGGCTGAAAAGCTTGCTTTGTCAAATGAGATGGGAGCATTTTCAGGAATTATCATTGCATCTACTTTAGGAGCCACCGTTAGTTTTTCAATACCTGTTGCGTTAGGGATGCTTGCTAAAGAGGATGAAAAATATTTTTCTAAAGGTGTGTTAATTGGCATCATTACTATACCAATCGGATGTCTTGTAGCAGGCTTATGGCAAAAAATAAATATCACTGTACTTGTATGGAATCTAATCCCTATATTTGTTTTTACTATTATGTTAGGGGTTGGATTACTCAAGGCTCAACATGTTTTTTTAAAAGCTTTTAATCTATTTGGAAAGTTTATAGTGACGTTAAGTACTGTTGGATTACTATTACAAGGCATTGACGTGATATTTGGTGTAAAGCTTGTTTCAGGATTAGCACCGCTATCTGAATCAACTATTATAGTAGGGAAAATTGCATTTATTTTAGCGGGAGCATATCCGATGCTAGCCATGCTAAGTGGAATTTTTAAAAAAAGTTTTAACGCATTAGGAGAGAAATTTGGCATGAATGCTGTGTCAGTAGCAGGCCTTCTCGGAAATTTAGCTAGTAATCTATTAATTTTTGGAACATATAAGGAGATGGACCCTAAAGGAAAAGTCGTATGTACGGCTTTTGGCGTAAGTGGAGCATTTGTATTTGGGGGTCAATTTGGTTTTGTATCAGAAGTAGCTCCGGAAATGCTAGGTGCGTTTATAGTAGCAAAGCTGACTGCAGGGCTTATTAGTATAACCTTGGCCTTATGGCTGTATGATCGTGAAAATAAAAAAATTCATTTAAATGAAAATGGAGGTATTCATAATGAATAGTAGAGATAGAGTCGAAAAGTTAAGAGAGCTTATGGTAAAACATCAACTGGATGCTTATATCGTTCCAAGTTTTGATGCACATCAGGGAGAATATGTAGCAGAACATTGGAAAGGCAGAGAATGGCTATCAGGCTTTACAGGGTCTGCAGGGACAGTAGTCATTACTTTAAAAGATGCTGGTTTATGGACAGATGGCAGATATTATATTCAAGCTGACAAGCAACTTGAAAATTCAGGTATCCGATTATTTAGAATGATGGATCCTGGGGTACCTTCTTATACAGAATGGCTAGCAGATGTTCTTGAAGAAGGAAGCAATGTGGGCTTTGATGGAAATGTTTTTTCAATTGATATGGTTAGAAGTATGGAAAAAGATTTAAAAGCGAAGGCAATCTTATTCAAAATGGATCAAGATTTAATTGGTGAGTTATGGGGAGATCGACCAGAGATTCCTAAAGGAAGGATTTTTAGTCATGACGTCAACTATGCTGGGAAATCACGTGCGGAGAAATTAGATGAAGTAAGAGCGGAAATGAAAAATAAAGGCGCTAATTATTATATTTTAACTTCACTTGATGATATTGCCTGGCTATTGAATATTAGAGGAGCAGATGTACCGAACAATCCAGTGGCTATAGCGAATGTCATCGTAGCAGAACATACATGTTATTTATTTATTGATTCTTGCAAGGTCCCTACTGCGCTTAAATCGGAACTGGAGGGAGAAGGAATTACGTTAAGGGAATATCATGAAATTGAAACTTTTTTAGCAAACCTTTCGGGCGAAGATGCTGTTAGTTTAGATACAAATAAAACAAATATTCGATTGTATAATGCCATTAACAGTCATGTAACGAAAATTGAAAGTCCTAACATGACGACTAACTTAAAAGCGATTAAGAATGAAGTGGAAATAAAAAATCTAAAATGGTGTGAAATAAAAGATGGTTTAGCTATGGTGAAATTTATAAAGTGGTTAAAACACTTTGTAGATAAAGAAGAAATTACAGAGATTGCTGCGGAAGAAAGATTAGAAGATTTCAGAAGAGAGCAAGAAGGATTTGTGGGGCCTAGCTTTGATACGATTGCGGGTTATCAAGACCATGCAGCGATGATGCATTATAAAGCTAATAAAGAAACACAATATACGCTGAAGAATGAAGGTCTATTTTTAATTGATTCAGGCGGACAGTATTATGATGGAACAACAGATATTACACGGACAATTGTTTTAGGAAGTCTTACGGATGAACAAAAAAGAGATTTTACTTTGGTGTTAAAAGGGTTTATTGCATTAAGCTCAGTAAAATTTTTGTATGGTGCAACAGGAGCTAATTTAGATGTTTTGGCAAGACAACCAATTTGGCAATATGGCTTGGATTATAAATGTGGCACAGGACATGGAGTAGGGTTTTTCTTGAATGTTCATGAAGGGCCACAAAGCATCCGCAATACCAATCATGTGCCATTAGAAAAAGGCATGATTATTACGAATGAACCGGGAATATACCTTGAAGGCAAGTATGGCATTCGAATTGAAAATATGATGTCAGTAGTAGAGGCTGAGAAAACAGAATTTGGTCAATTTATGAAGTTTGAAGCAGTAACGTATTGTCCTATTGATTTAGCAGGTATCAATCAAGACATGTTAACAGAGAGTGAAAAGCAATGGCTAAATCATTACCATCAAGAGGTGTATACTACGCTAGCTCCTTATTTAAATGAAGAAGAACGAGTATGGCTAATGGAAGAAACAAAAGCAATATAAAAAAAGTTTAGCGGACAAAACGCTATCCTATCGCCATCTGATGATAACAGTAAAAAGCCTAATTTCTCAGCGTAACGTTGAGCAATTGGGCTTTTTATTTAGCAGATTGTACTCGTTGATGGTCAAGGCCAAGCTTCTTGACGTAGCGGACCTCAACTGCGTAACAAAAAGAGTTCGTTTGACTACGGTCAATCGAACTCTTTAAAGAAAGTACACGGTCTATTTGGCTAGTTACTTATTGAACATATCAAATAGACCACCGATACCACCTTCACCTGATGAATGTCCGCCACCGCCTTGCGAAATCGGTGCTGCAGCGAAGACGCGGCTTGCTAATCGGCTAAATGGTAATGATTGAACCCATACAGTACCAGGGCCACGTAAAGTTGCAAAGAAGATACCTTCTCCACCGAATAGTGCCGTTTTTACGCCGCCAACCATTTCGATATTATAATCAACGTCAGAAGTCATCGCTACTAAACAGCCTGTATCCACACGTAATACTTCACCTGGCTGTAGCGTTTTTCGATGAATTGCCCCACCAGCGTGTACAAAAGCCATACCATCGCCTTCAAGTTTTTGCATAATAAAGCCTTCACCACCGAAGAAGCCTACGCCGATTTTCTTCTGGAATTCAACACCAACTGAAACGCCTTTAGCTGCTGCTAAAAAAGCATCTTTTTGACAAATAATTTTCCCTTTTAATTGGCTTAAATCCATTGGAATAATCTTACCTGGGTAAGGAGACGCGAAATAGACATGACGTTTCCCTGTACCGATGTTTGTAAATGTTGTCATGAATAAGCTTTCACCCGTTACTAGGCGTTTCCCTGCACCGAGTAATTTTCCCATAAGACCGCTTTGGCCATTGCCTTTCGAACCATCTCCGAAAATAGTTTCCATTTGAATTGCATCATCCATCATCATTAAGGCGCCAGCTTCTGCTACCACCGTTTCTTGCGGGTCAAGTTCAACTTGCACATATTGCATGTCATCTCCAAATACTTTGTAGTCGATCTCATGGTTATTCATCGTGTAATTCCTCCAATATCGTTTGTTGTTATTGTATACGATTATTAGGCAGGATAGTTTCATTACATAATTAATAATTTTAGAAAAAAAGGGAATAAGATAGAAAATGTCGAATATAAAAAACTAGAATGTGTATTATTTATCTTTTGTCAGTTATTTTTCTACTAGTGGTGAAAGTATGCATCATCTAGTTGAAATTACTGGAAATGAAGATAAAGCCTTTGGCAAGTGCCACCGATATTTTAACCTAACATTGCTTCGAAATTATTATTCGAGTCATATCTTTGTTATGAAAATTCGGAATTTTGGCATTTTGTATCTGCATATATATAATGCAGTGCGAATAGATAGCGACGGATATTTTCTGTAGTAAAAGCATTCGCGACGTGTTCAAAGAAGCCAAGGCATCATAGATATATCAGGGGGTGTGTGTAATGGAGATTAAAAACTATATCGGTGGTAAGTGGGTTACACATTCGCATTTACAAAGTATAGCAGTGACGAATCCTGCAAACGGAGAGCACTTAGCAACAATACCACTTTCAACTGCAAATGAAGTGACGGAAGCGGTAGCTGTAGCAAAGGCAGCACAAAAAAGTTGGGCACTTGTGCCAGCACCAAAGCGTGCAGATTATTTATATGCCATCGGTCAAAAGATGAAAGACAAGAAAGAATATTTGGCGACCGTTTTAACAAAAGAAATGGGTAAGGTGATTGAAGAAGCAAGAGGTGAGGTACAGGAAGGAATTGATATGGCTTACTATATGGCGGGCGAAGGTCGACGATTGTTTGGAGAGACGACACCGTCAGAGCTTGCCAATAAATTTGCTATGAGTGTACGTGCACCAATAGGCGTAGTAGGGCTAATAACTCCTTGGAATTTCCCTGTGGCAATCGCTACATGGAAGTCATTCCCTGCAATTGTCGCAGGCAATACATTTATTTGGAAACCATCAAATGAAACGCCGATGATGGCTTATGAAATGGGGAAAATTTTTGAAGAAGTTGGCTTACCAGAAGGGGTAGCGAATATTGTTTTTGGTACAGGGCCAACGGTAGGAACAGCACTAATAGAACATCCCGATGTAAAAGTCATATCGTTTACCGGCTCTACCTCAACAGGAAGTAAGGTGGCGGAACTTGGCGGCAAACATTTAAAGAAAATTTCGCTAGAGATGGGCGGCAAAAATGCTGTCATTGTTATGGATGATGCAGATTTACAGCTCGCTACAGAAGCGATATTATGGAGCGCATTTGGCACTGCGGGTCAACGATGTACAGCATGTAGTCGTGTGATTGTGCATAAAGATGTAAGAGAGGAATTAGAAAATCGTCTATTAGAAGCAATGCAATTTTTAACTATTGGAGACGGTTTGGATGAAAGTGTGAAAATTGGTCCGGTGATTAATAGAGCGGCATTAGAAAAAATTAATCATTATGTACAGATTGGTAAACAAGAAGGTGCAACCTTATTAACCGGTGGCAAAATTTTAAATGAAGCACCTTATGATAAAGGGTTTTACTATGAGCCAACATTATTTACAAATGTAAAGCCTCATATGATTATTGCACAGGAAGAAATTTTTGGTCCGGTCGTCTCTCTTATTGAAGTTGCCAATTTAGAAGAAGCAATCGAAGTCAATAATGGTGTTAAATTCGGCTTATCAAGCTCTATTTTCTCACAAAATGTGAATACGATTTTCCGCGCTCAACGCGACTTAGATACAGGTATTGTCTATATTAATGCAGGTACGACAGGTGCAGAAATCCATTTGCCATTCGGCGGAACGAAAGGAACAGGGAATGGACATCGAGATTCCGGTGTGGCAGCATTGGACGTTTACACAGAATGGAAGAGCATATACGTTGACTACAGCGGTAAATTACAAAGAGCACAAATCGATACAAAGTAACAGATCAATGAAAGGGGATGTTCTTGATGAAAGTTGTTGTATTAGGTGCAGGATTGATGGGGAAAGAGGTTGCTCGTGATTTAATAAAAAATAGTAAAGTGGAACAGGTCTTTTTAGGGGATATTGATGTAAAGACAGCCCAAAAATTTGTTGAGACGTTAAAGACAGATAAAGTTGAAGTCGTAGAACTTCATGCGGAAAATGATGACTCTTTAACATCGGTTATTGCGAAAGGTAATGTTGTTGTCAATGCACTGTTCTATTCGTTTAATGAACGTGTAGCACGAGCTGCGATAGAAGCTGGTGTCCATTCCGTCGATTTAGGGGGACATATTGGCGGTGTAACGGATAAGATTTTAGCATTACATGAAGAAGCAAAGGCAAAAGGTGTGACACTTATTCCTGACTTAGGTGTAGCTCCAGGTATGGTCAATATATTAGCGGGCTATGGCGCAACAAAATTAGATGAAGTGGAATCTATTAAGCTATATGTAGGGGGTATTCCAACAGAACCGAAGCCTCCGTTGCACTATACGCGTGTCTTTTCACTAGATGGTGTATTTGACCACTATACAGAGCCTTCTAAAATGATTCAAAAGGGGAAACTTGAAGAAGTTCCATCATTATCAGGTATTGAGCCTATTTATTTCGATGATTTTGGTGTGCTTGAGGCATTTTATACATCGGGTGGCATATCCACTCTTTATAAGACATTCCCGAATGTCCACACATTAGAATATAAGACAATACGTTATAAAGGGCATGCAGAAAAGTTTAAATTGCTAGCTGATTTAGGCTTTTTAGATGCTAGTAATAATGTAGAAGTCGATAACCTAGAAGTGCCTGTCAGAGCTGTTGTCAGGGAGGCGCTTAAGAAGAAGCTTGAACTTGGAACAAAGCCTGATGCGGTGCTATTACGGGTAATTGTTTCAGGAGAAAAGGCGCAACAGCAGGTCACATATGAATACGAAATGGTCGTACGTAAAGATATGACGAATAATGAAACAGCGATGGCTCGTGCAACAGCGAATACAATTTCTGTCGTTGCCCAAATGATTGGTGATGGTGCTATTACAGAACGTGGCGTGTTTGCTCCAGAAACGATTGTTCCAGGTGAGACGTATATTAAAGAAATGGCGAAGCGTGGTGTTGTCATTAAAGAAACATCACATAAGTCTGCAATGATTGTGAAATGGTAGGTGAAGCCCTTGAATTTCGATTTTACAACGGAGCAGGAAATCTTACGAAAAACCGTACGTCAGTTTGTGGATGATGAAATAATGCCACATATTGCAAAATGGGACGCCGCAGGCAGCTTTGATACAAGCATTTGGTCAAGACTAGCTGAACTCGGACTAATGGGTGTTTGCGTGCCAGAAAAGTACGGTGGTAGCGGCATGGATTATAACGCACTAGCCATCGTCTGTGAGGAACTTGAACGGGGGGATACGGCCTTTCGAACAGCTGTATCCGTCCATATAGGTTTAAATAGTATGACGTTAATGCAATGGGGCACCGAGGCACAGAAACAGCAATACCTTGTACCACAGGCGAAGGGGGTACGGATTGGGGCTTTTGGGCTGACTGAACCTGGCGCAGGTTCGGATGTAGCAGCCATGACAACAACGGCCATACGAGATGGTGATTGTTATGTGTTAAATGGGCAAAAAACATGGATTTCCTTATGTGATATAGCAGATCATTTTATTGTCTTTGCTTACACAGATAAAGCGAAAAAGCACCACGGTATCAGTGCCTTTATTGTAGAACGCTCTATGGTTGGCTTTACTTCTAAGGCGATTAAAGGCAAGTATGGCATTCGTGCTGGCAATACGGGTGAGCTCTTTTTCGAAGACTTGCGCATTCCAGTTGAAAATCGTTTAGGAGAAGAGGGAGAGGGTTTTAAAATTGCGATGTCTGCACTGGATAATGGTCGCTTTACAGTGGCGGCAGGCGCAGTAGGACTGATTCAAGCGTGTCTTGAGGCAAGTGTGAAATATTGCCATGAACGAGAGACATTTGGGAAGCCGATTGGCGAGCATCAACTTGTCGGACAGATGATTGCCAAAATGGAAGCGGGCTATCAAATGAGCCGACTGCTCGTTTATCGGGTTGGCGAGTTGAAAAATAAAGGTATTCGCAATACAAGAGAAACTTCCTTGGCAAAGTGGCAGGCATGTGATTTTGCCAATAAGGCAGCAGATGACGCACTACAAATTCATGGTGCGTACGGCTATTCGGATGATTATCCTGTGGCGCGTTATTTACGTAACTCGAAAGCGCCAGTGATTTATGAAGGTACACGAGAAATTCATACAATTATGCAAGCAGATTATGTGCTTGGTCGAAGAAACGATAAGCCATTAGCCAAAATGTTACCAAAATGGCCATTTGATGAGTAAATGACAGACATGTATTTTTATTGTACAGAAGGCATCAGGAAACTATTCCAGATGCCTTTTGTTATGGTGTTTGTTATGGTGTCAGGCACCAAAACAATTCTGAATTTGGTGCTAGTCCTTTTATTTTTTATGAAAATTTTTCATGTAATGTAACTTTATAACCTTTCAGTAGTCTAATTATAAAACAAGTAATATGAAGGAGTGGAAAATAATGAGAAGTAAATGGGTTGCTATATTTATGATTGTCGTATTAGTCGCCTTGCCAGGGATTTTTACATTGATGATTTCCCCAGACGCACAAGCTAAAGCAGCAAGTACAATAATGACAACGCAAAGTTGGCGAGCATCCTTTTCACAAACATTAAAAAATGTAACAGATGAATATGTCTATGTTACGGATGAATCGGGCAAAAAGGTGACGGCAACGATTACATTAGGCGAAGATAAAAAATCTCTTATTGTCAGTAACCTTTCTGCAGGAAGTTACCGATTACATGTGCAAAAAGAAGCTTTTGCTTATAGTACGTTGAAAGCAACATCCCATGATATTGCCTTTACTGTTATTGACAAAATAGAGACTGTTAAATCTGAAAAAGAGTTACAACAATATTTTGAAGCCGTTGTGGCAAATGGAAATAGAGGGCCAGAAATAAACGTCCTTGAAGATAGTGCTTCTAGTAGTAAAGATAGTGCCCCTGTTGCGGATAATTCTTCTACAACAAACAACCAAGTAGAAGGGGTCGAGGAGGGGGATATCGTCGTTGTTAAAGATGGCTTTATTTACGCTATAAAAGATCATAGTATAACGGTTGTTGACGCTAATCATCCTCAAGATTTGAAACTTGCAACGACAATTAAACAAAAAGAATCTCAATATATTACGAAATTAGCATTATACGATCAATTATTAATCGCTATCGGAGAAGAATATATTGAACAAGCAGGCACAAGCATGTCAACGGCAACTTTTTATGATATTTCAAATCCGAAAAATCCCAAAGTGATACGAGAGGTTGCGCAGGAGGGCTCTTTACAGGATATACGTATTACGAATGATACGCTGTATTTAATTGGCAACATGCATCCGAATTATTGGATGCTTCGAGAGGATAGTAAACCAGATTTAAAACCTAAAACGTATGATAGTGTAGTAAGTAAAGAATACAAAAGCTTAGCTATCGAGAAAATTTCTATTTTACCAAACACGATGGATGGCTCATATAGTTTAATTACGGCAATTGATTTAAAAAATGGTGCGAAAACATCAGCGAGTACGAAAGGTTATTTAGGTGGTAGTAGTGGACTTTATATGTCAGAAGATGCCCTCTACTTAACTACACCAAAATATGACGATAAACAAATAACGCCAATGGGAGGTATAAAGGATAGAATCTGGATGCCTCAATCAAATGATACACAAGTGTTTAAGTGGGACTTAGATGGAACGGTCTTGAAGTTTGTAGGTACGAGTGAAGTGAAAGGAACAGTGTTAAATCAATATTCAATGGATGAGTATGATGGAAAGTTCCGCATTGTGACAACTGAAGGAAATATGTGGGACGAAAAAAATATTTCTCGTAACCATCTGTTCATATTAGATGAGAACTTAAAGGAAATTGGTGCAGTAAAGGATATGGCACCAGGGGAAAAGGTGTATTCTGCCCGCTTTATGGGGGAGAAAGCCTATGTTGTAACGTTTAAGCAAGTGGATCCGCTATTTGTTATTGATGTAGCTAATCCACGAAAACCAAAAATACTAGGAGAATTGAAAATTCCAGGGTATAGCAATTATTTACATCCGCTTGATGATACACACTTAATAGGCATTGGTTATGATACGGAAGAACGTTATGATGCTTATACGAAACGCAATTTCACAGTGTCAACGAATATGAAAATGTCCTTGTTTGATGTGACAGATTTTAAAAATCCTAAAGAGCAATCTACCGTTAAAATAGGTGGTAAAGGCTCTTATTCAGATGTACAATACAATCCAAAAGCTTTATTCCGCAATAAAGACTATCATTACTTCGGCTTCCCAGTCGTGCTTTATGAAGAAGGAAAAGGCGATGAGATAGTCTACCAAGGTCAGGGTGCACAAATTTACGAAATTACAGCAGAGAAGGGCATTGTGCTCAAAGGGAATATTATAAATGGAAAGACAAATGAGCAATATGAGAATTGGGAGCAAGTTGTACAACGTGTTGTCTATGTTGGCGATACTTTATACACCGTTGCTCGCAATGAAGTAAAGAGCTACCAATTAAAAGATTTCAAAGCGCTTGATACACTGGTTATTAAATAATAGATTAAATCGAGTGGTGGCTTCTGCTTAGAACGCACACAACGTAAGAGGCAACTAGCGTGTGCGTGGTGAGGCGGATAACACCGACATAGCAAAAAAGTGTTAGATTGATTGCGGTCAATCTAACACTTTTTCTATTCGTGCTATTCACGATAAGGGAGAATTTCAGAGACAGTCACAAATTCATAGCCCTCACTCTGCAAGTAGGCTAATACAGCGTCAAGTCCATCTGCTGTTGATTGGTGAATATCATGCATTAACACGATGGCATTGTTGTGCATATTTTTTTTAATATATGTCAGTAATAATTGTGAATTACGATGTTTCCAGTCCAAAGTGTCAATGCTCCACAATACTACAGGAACAGGTATTTTCGCATTGATGTCGTCATTAGTAGCGCCGTATGGAGGTCTAAAAACAGTAGCGCCTTGATTAATCGCTAATTCAATTTCATTTGCAGTAGACGTATATTCTTTTAAAACTTGCTCCATTGGCATTTTAGTCAATACTGGATGATTCCAAGAATGGTTGCCGATTTCATGACCACGTGCGAGAACATCTCTCGCGATATTAGGATAGTGTTTCACACGACTTCCAAGCATAAAGAACGTCGCTTTCGCATTGTATTTATCGAGCGTATTTAAAATTTGTTCGGTTACTTTCGGGTGTGGACCGTCGTCAAACGTTAATGCAATACGTTTGGCGTTTGGATCTCCTGGAGAAACAGGCTTTGTAGGTTCCATTGTTTCCATAGCAATTTGAAAATCAGATGCTAGTAATGGATTAATAAGTGAAAGAGCAAGCTTCACTATAGGTGCACCTGCTGCGCCACTGGCAATTTCGTACTCATCAAAGTAAAAATGTATCGAATCATCGATAATAGCAAATCGATTAAAGTTTTCCCACTTCGGCTCAGTTACTTTCAGTAGCTCATCATTATTGAGCTGATCTTTTAGCTCAAGATTTTGCTGTAAGTCTTTGCGAACATAGGCTGCTAAAGTTGTCAGGTTATTGGTGTCGTTCTGTAATAATGTTTGGATATTAATTTCTTCACCCGTTTCATTATTAAAGAAAAACGTTTTAGTGGAAACGACATGATTTGCTCCGCCTAAATACAGCATTTTCGTCAAGACAAAAGAATAGTAGTGATCCTGATATGGGAAAGTCTCTAAATTTATAGTAAGCTCACCTGTTGCCTTTTTATCTTTATTTTTTTTCATAGATAACAGATAGTCTTCTTTTGCCTCTGTTATATACTGCAGTACGACATCGTTAAAAACTTCACTTTCTGTTTGTGGATAGTGAACGGCAAAAGGTTTGCGTTTATCTTTAGAAACGTCAGATGTAATACGTATACCTGGAAACGCAGAGTTTTCAGTGGATAGATTACTAGTAGCTTCACTGTTTGTGTCTTTTGAGGCACTAATTTTTTGGAATTTAAAATGATCCTTAGACAATACAATGACAAAGATGATGGATATTAATGTAACAATAAGCCCAATTAACAGAAAGTCAATCATAGGGCCGCGTTTTTTTCTGCGTTCCTGAATCAATGTTGGTACGCTCCTCTCTATAATTATTCTTCTATAAAATCAGACGTGCGAGTCAACGGAAAAGTTGTAGAAATCTACAAAGTTTTTGTTGAATTTAATAGAATTACAATAAAAAATAGTATGTAACAGTGTTTAAAACCTATCACGACAAGAACTTATAAAAGACTCGTTCAAAACAAACTGTATTTGGCACATTTTAGCTCAATGAAATTCGACGGATAAATGGATTTTGTACTGAAGGCATTGTATCATTTAGCGACAGATACAATTATTCCAAAATATAATTGATAATATCGAAGATTTTTTGTTGAGTTTTTATTTACAGTTCGTTACTATATGCAAGGAACCTTTTGAAGGAGGTAGATAACTGGAATGCTATCACGTGAAGTGGATAATGAACTTACTATTGACTGCTTGCTTCTTGCAGGGCGAATTATGATTGAAAGTGGTGCAGAAACATATCGTGTTGAAGATACGATGCTGCGTATGGCACAATCTCAAAATATGCTAGATGCGCAATGTTATGCTACACCTACAGGTATTATTTTTTCGTTAGGCAAGACACAGCCGACGAGAATCACTTCTATTTCCAGTAGGGTTACAGATTTGCAAAAAATATCCTTGGTAAATTCAGTATCTCGTAGACTCACATCTCACATAATATCATTAGAAGACGCTTATGACGAGCTAAAGTCGATACAAAAAACAAATTATTTTTTACCAATTTATATACAAATATTTGCAGCAGCACTTGCCAGTGGCTGTTTTCTGATTATGTTTAAGGGTGGATGGTCTGATTTCCCTACAGCATTTATTGCAGGTGGTCTAGGATTTCTTACTCTTATTCTAATGAATCATTTAACAAAAGTGAAATTTTTCTCGGAGTTTACGGCTTCATTAATTATTGGTGTTATTGCTTTTTTAGCAGTGAAGTTTAACTATGGTACAGAAATCGATAAAATTATTATTAGCTCTGTTATGCCACTAGTTCCAGGTATTTTAATCACCAATGCGGTAAGGGATTTAATGGCAGGTCATTTTATGTCAGGGATGGCAAAAGGAGCAGAAGCTTTTTTAACAGCTTTTGCTATTGGTTCAGCGATTGCCGTCATCCTATCGTTTTAGGAGGCGGAAGTAATGGATATAATTATACAATTAATTGTAAGTTTTTTTTCAACGGCAGGAATTGCGATTATTTTTAATGTACCAAGAAAAACCCTGTTTCATTGCGGTTTTGTTGGTGTAATTGGCTGGATGATTTATTATCTATTGACTGAGCGGGGAATGGACGTTGTAGACGCTTCGTTTTTCAGCTCATTTATCATTGCGATTGTTGCACATTTATATGCGCGCCGCTTTAAAATGCCAATGATTATCTTTATTGTAGCGGGAATCATTCCACTTGTGCCAGGGGGGATGGCCTACAACGCAATGCGTAATGTTGTGGAGGATGATTATTTACAAGGCTTACAATATGGGCTAAAGGCGTTTTTAATTACAGGTGCAATCGTGATGGGCTTAGTGTTTGCGGAAGTCTTAATGCAATTTGTATTTCGTGCTATCCGTTCAAGCAAGTCGAAGCTGCAAAGAACTTACCGAAAATAAAGTATCATCTTACACTATATAAAAAGATGTTAAATAAAAAGAGCTGCTCCGAAGCGTTGGATACTTCGGAACAGCTTTTTATCGCGTTGTTTATTTTACAAGTAATGCTTCGATTTCTTCTGGTGTAACAGGTTTGCTAATATAAAAACCTTGAATAGCATCGCAGCCGTAAGTGATTAATAAGTCAGCTTGCTCAGCTGTTTCAACGCCTTCAGCGACCACTTTTAACTCCATAGATTTACCTAACTGTACCATGCCATGCATAAGCTTTTGTGTTTTTTCGGACTTTAATAACGAACTAGTAAATGTTTTATCAATTTTCAATGTTCCTATTGGTAAAATTTGCATGTAACGGAATGAACCATAACCAGTACCGAAATCATCTAAAACAAAAGCAATCCCTTCGTTTTCAAGCTTTCGCATTTGCTGTGTAATAAAGGTTGCAGCTTCTGCTTCTAATGCGAATTTTTCAGTAATTTCAATTTGAATAAGATTGGCAGGGCAATTTGTTTTTGCTAACATATCAAGAATGGATTTAGCCATGTTTTTATCACGGAATTCACGTACAGATGAGTTAATAGCTACTTTTAAATTATGACCAGCCTTCTTCCAAATAAGTGCTTGCTCGCAAGCCTTTTCTATCATAAACGATCCAATATTGTTAATAAGACCCGTTTCCTCTGCGATTGGAATTAGTTCATCTGGTGAAACGACACCAATCACTTCATCTTCCCAACGAACTAGCGCTTCGACCGCTGTAATTTTACCCGAGTAGATGTCAACTTGTGGTTGATAAAGTACTTTTAGGTTTTTCTGGTCTAGTGCTTGTAGTAGACGTTTTTCAATTAAAGCTTTTCGATTTAATGCTTTATGTGTTGCTTTTGAAAGGGAGACAATTTTGTCACCACCTGCTTCACGCACATTAGTAATCGTTGCGATAGAGGCCTTCATGAGTTGAGAGAAGGTTGTTTGATCCTCAGGGTAGCGTGTAATACCACCACTAATTGAAATAGGTACTGCGATATTGCTGCTATAGATTGGATGCTGTTGTAAATAGGACAAGAAGCCTTGTATAAACCATTCACTTAATGGCGTAATGACAACAAAATCATTTTCGTTAATACGGGCCATCGTACTATCTTGGAAGTACATTTTGATGCGGTTTGTAAATTCGATAATTAGGCTTTGATTGATTTGTTGATCGTGTAATTCCTTTAATGTATAAAATTTATCGATACTTAAATAGACGAAGGAGAAGTGTTTTTCTTCCTCAATCATTTTTGTAATCACTTTTTCTAAACGATGGGCATTCATTAAGCCTGTTTCTGTATCGATATAGGCGATTTTTTCAAGTTGATGTTGAATCGTCTTAGACTTTGTAATATCCTTCTCAATTAAAATAAACTGTTGTTCATTAGCCTCTAAATTAAAAGTTGGGATAGCTGTGAGAAGTACCCAATAGGACTGCCCTGTTTTCGTAACCTTCTCGATTTCCCCTTGCCACGTATGACCATTATTTAAATTGCGCCATATCGTATTTGTAATCTTTTCACTCGCTTCGCTTTCAGGAAATAATTGCCAAAAAGTTTTACCAATCACTCGCTTTGGTGTCCATTGGCTAATTTTTAAAAACTCTGCATTACACTCCAATATAAAGCCGTCGCGATCCAAAGTCACTGTCATAAATGTAGAGTCTAAACCTTGCTTTAAGTCTACATATGTACTGCTGTTTGAAACAGAATTAATCATTAAATCTGGTAACATAAACATAATTAAAATAAGGTGTTCACCTTGTTCAAAAAATGGTTTTGCCAGCAATGCTGAAGAGATTTCTTCTTCAGAATGGGTGTACACTTGAACTTTATCTATATATGTACTTTCTGTATTGTGTAAAATCGCTTGAAACGTCTCAAATGAAAGATTTCTTAGTAGATTTTCATGTATGGATGGAGTAGTATGTCCTGTAATGTCAGTAACTGAGAAACCAAATAGTTCTTCAGCGTGTTTTCCCGAAATTGTTGCTTGTCCATTTTGCTTTATGACAATTGCAGGAAAAGGAAGTGAATTTATATAATGTTCATCTATCGTAAATGATTTATGCATAAGACTCATGAGTATTCGATCTCCTTGGGTAATCAATATATACTAATATTATAGATAATTATCGGGAATTAGTCATTATGAATATATTTGTAAATATTTGATAATGAGAAAAAATAGGACTTTTCTAACGAAAATAAAGAAAAGTTTTGAAGAAAAATAACAATTTTTAGTACGTATATAGGAAGCGGGAATTGAATGGAACGATTAAAAGGTATACTTTTTATTATCACTGGAGCGATGTTGTGGGGAGCAACAGGACCTTTAATGGAATGGTTACTCAATCATACAGCATTGACAGTTTCTTTTATGTTGACAATTCGTCTATCGGTTGCAGGTATTTTTCTACTTACATACTTATTGTTAACGGGTAAAGATATTGTTAGCATATGGCAACAAAAATTTTGGAGTAGACAGCTTATCACCTTTGGTATTGTAGGGATGCTCGGTGTGCAATACGCCTTCGTTGGAGCGATAAATGAAAGTAATGCTGTATTAGCCACGTTACTACAATTTTTAGCACCAATATTTGTTGTTGCTTATGTATCTCTTAGTTTAAAGAAATGGCCACCTAAATATCAAGTATTAGGTATTATAGGCACATTAGTAGGTTTATTTCTACTACTAACGAACGCTTCTTTTGATTCTTTGTTAGTTAGTAATAAAGCCTTATTATGGGGAGTAGCAGTTGGATTAACGTTTGCCTTTTACACATTGTATCCAGCACGGCTTATGAAAGAATGGAATGTGCTCCTTGTTGTAGGCTGGGGGATGCTAATCGGTGGTGTAACGTTAGGTATAGTAAGCCGTGTATGGCAATCCAATCAGTGGACGGTCTTTACAGATTTCAAAATTACAGGTTTAATGCTGGCGCTAATCGTTACGGGCACAGTTGCCTTCATTCTATTTTTAAGTAGCATGAAGTATATTACTGCTGTAGAGACAAGTATCTTATCAAGTATTGAACCATTAACGGCGATGGTAATCTCAGTAATTGTATTTGGTACATCACTTGGATTGTGGCAATTAGTGGGGGTTTTCGTTATGCTTGTTTGTGTAACGTGGTTATCAATCGCGGGAGAAAAGGCATAAAAACATTATTTGTATAGGTGATTTTAACTAGTTTTATAGAATGCTAGTTCTTCTCAAACAAGGGGGAGAGAATGTGAAAGTAATTTTTTCGTATGTAAAACCTTATAAGTGGACAGCCGTTATTGCATTATGTTTGATGCTTATGGAATTATTCGTAGAGCTGATTCAACCGCTTATTATGGCTAAAATTATTGATGATGGTGTACGTGCTCAAAATCAACAAATGATTCTACAATGGGGAGCCGTATTACTTATTTTATCTTTTATCGCCTTTTTAGCTGGCGTCATTAATTCATATTTTTCATCACATACTGCGCAAAGTTTTGCTTTTGATTTGCGTAACGCTTTGTTTGAAAAAATACAATCCTTTACATTGGCTACGTATCAAAAATTTTCTACAGCTTCGCTTATTACTCGGCTAACAAATGATGTAACACAAGTTCAAACGGTATTGTTTATGAGCCTTCGAATTATGCTCCGAGCACCACTTGCTGTTGTGGGGAGTATTGTTATGGCATTTGTTGTCAATGCGAAACTGGCATTGTTTTTAGTAATTGGGACACCCATCATTTTTGTTTTCCTAATTTTTATGGTTGCCAAAGGCGTGTCTTATTTTGGGAAAGTGCAAAAGCGTGTAGACCGTTTAAATCGAGTGCTTCAAGAAAATTTGCAAGCAATGCGCCTCGTGAAAGCTTATTTACGTGGGAAATATGAGGCTTCACGCTTTGAGCAGGTGGCATCACATTTAAAGGTGGATACTGTTAAAGCACTGCGCACGATGGAATATATTATGCCCGTCTTATTGTTCGTAATGAACATGAGTTTATTGGCAGTCCTTTGGTTCGGTACCAAGCAAGTTGCTACAGGGACAGCACCGCTTGGAGATATTGTAGCGATTGTCAACTATGCAATGCGTATCACAGGTTCGTTTTCAATGTTTGCTTTTATTATTATTTTTTATGCCCGTGCGAAAGCTTCAGCAGAACGGATGACAGAGGTGTTGGCTGTTGACAATGAAGTAGAAAGTACTTCGTCATCTATAGTGGGGGCATCTAGTGACATGAAATTAGGAGAGCTGGTATTTCATAATGTCAGCTTTCAATACCCAGGGACAGATGCTACCGTCTTGTCCAACGTAAGTTTTCACGTGAAGTCAGGTGAAAAGTTAGCCATTATGGGGGCTACTGGTGCTGGTAAATCGACTTTACTACAGCTTATTCCTCGTTTTTATGATGTGACAGAAGGACAGATATATGTTGAAGGAAAAGATGTTCAACAATGGGATTTGCAAGAGCTACGCGACATTATAGGCTACGTTCCGCAGCAATCTTTATTATTTACAGGTAGTATTGCGGATAATGTGCGTTGGGGGGATACAGAAGCGGATATGGACGAAGTGTTAAATGCAACGATGCAGGCACAAATCCATGCATCTGTGGAAGACTTCCCGAGTGGTTATGATACCCGAGTAGGGCAAAAGGGTGTTAATTTATCAGGTGGTCAAAAACAAAGATTATCAATTGCAAGGGCGCTATTAAGAAAAGGGCATATATTAATGCTCGATGATAGTACAAGTGCACTTGATGTGAAAACAGAGCAGGCACTATGGGATGCGCTTAGTGAAGAAAGTGCAACGATGCTCGTTGTCACACAAAAAATTCGTACCGCTAAAGGTGCAGATCATATTTTGTTAATAGATGAGGGTAAAGTGGTCGCCTATGGTTCACACGAAGACCTTGTGCAAACTTCTGAGCTCTATCAGAAAATCGCAATCTCCCAGCAGGAGGTGAAATAATGGGATTTTTCCAAAAACCTTTTGGCTATGAGCCGATTTTATCGAAAGAGGATGTAAAACAGGTCGTAAAGAAAAAGAAAGGGCCACGAGCAGCAGATTGGAAAAGTACATTATGGCGTCTATGGAAAATTGTCGATGAACAACGTATGTTATTAGTCATCGTACTATTCCTTGTTATGGTCAGCTCACTTTTAGCGCTATTAGGACCGTATGTAATCGGCAAAATTATCGATCTATATGTGATGCATGGCGAGCTAAATGGATTAGGCAGTAAAATTACGCTGTTAATCGGTATTTATGCGCTTTTAGCCATCTCATTATTTTTACAAAATTACTGGATGATTGGGATTGCTCAACAAACAATTTATAGGCTGCGAACAAGTGTCTTTACTCATTTTCAAAAGTTACCTATATCGTTTTTTGATAGACGGCAACATGGCGAGTTAATGAGTCGCATGACAAATGATATTGAAGCCGTTAGCTCTACTTTGAATAGTTCTTTTATCCAAGTGTTTTCGAGTGTTTTAACGCTTGGGGGCACGCTTATTATCATGCTAAGCTTGAGCCCATTATTAACAATTTTAACGATGACAATTATTCCAATGATGTTTTGGGCAATGCGCTGGATTACGCGTCGAACTGCTCCATTATTTAAAGAGCAACAATCAGCAATGGGAGCGCTCAATGGCATGATTGAAGAAACTATTTCTGGACAGCGCATTGTAAAGGCCTTTTCACAGGAAGAACGTGTAAAGGCGGAATTTCGCGACAAAAGTTTACGTTTGAAAAGAACAGGCTTTTGGGCACAGACTTACTCTGGTTACATACCAAAAGTCATGAACTTTTTAAATAATATGAGCTTTACCATTGTTGCTGGTATTGGTGGGGTGCTTGCACTTTACGGTCATGTATCAATAGGTGTTATTGTTATTTTTACAGAATATGCTCGCCAATTTACACGACCATTAAATGATTTGGCGAATCAGTTTAATACAGTACTCTCAGCTATTGCAGGAGCTGAGCGTGTATTTGCATTACTCGATGAACAGCCTGAAATGGAAATGTCTACTGCAAAAAATCATACATTAGTAGGGCAGGTAACATTCAAACATGTGTTTTTTAAGTATGATGTGGCACAGGAATCTTACACACTAAAAGATATTCATTTTACGGTTGAGCCTGGGCAGACAGTTGCTTTGGTAGGGGCAACTGGTGCAGGGAAAACAACGATTTTACAGTTAATTGCTAGATTTTATGAGGTGACGAAGGGTGAAGTGCTATTTGATGGTGTAAATGTACAGCAAATTGAACGGCAAGCACTCCGTTCCCAAATGGCCTTTGTATTGCAGGACCCTTTTTTGTTTGAAACTACAGTAAGGGAAAATATACGTTATGGCCGTTTAGATGCTAGTGATGAGGAAGTTGTAGAAGCGGCGCAGCTCGCTAATGCGCATGAATTTATTATGAAACTAAAGGATGGTTATGACACTGTTCTCAAGGCAGATGGTCGAGAAATTTCCCAAGGGCAAAAGCAATTACTATCCATTGCGCGGGCACTAATTGCTAATCCGAAAATTTTATTGCTCGATGAGGCAACGAGCAGCATTGACACTGTAACAGAATTAGCAATCCAAGAGGCGCTCAATCGACTTATGCAAGGACGCACAAGCTTTGTCATTGCACATCGATTAAATACTGTGCATAATGCGGATGTTATACTCGTTATGCAGAAGGGTGAGCTAGTCGAAGCGGGTTTACAGCAAGAATTAATCGAATCAGGGGGCATTTACGCCCAGATGCTAAGCGCCTCCTCATATCATTTAGAAGAGTAATTTGGATGAACCATTGCGGCAGAAAAGAACCGCAAATTACTGGCAAATATAAATATGAAATGTTTGATTGTAGAGCGATTTTTCTAGAAATCGCTCTTTTTTAATTGGAATCACCTGCCAATAGTAACAGGTACATAATAATTTATTGTAGAAATTTCGTTCTTTTATTAATGTAATTTTTTTGTATTAATGTTATAATAATTACAATAAATGTAATTATTCGATTTCTTAGGATGAGAAGCCATATAATAATTTATAACTAATAGCTTCTAGTAAATTTCATTTATTTTAAAGACCTATAGTAGTATAAATCTCTATTTATTCTGTATTGGAAGTAAAATTGCTGATTATTAGAAACGGGTATTATAATTTGTTGCCAGTTTATTTTCTTTCTTGCTACAATAGGGCAATAGTCTGATATAAGAACGGAGTAAACAATGAACATTTCAGTGATTACAGTGTCATTCCCTTTGGATGGGGAAACATTGAATGAATTAAAAATATTATGTGAAGAAGCAACTTTAAACGATTATCGTGTATATGAAACGATTATGAATATACCATCGGCAGGTTCTTTTGAATCGAAAGGTTTTATGGTGCTTGCTTATGAAGATGACCATGATGTATTAGTAGGTGCTGCAAGTGCTATTGATTTGATGGGACTGCATACGTATGAATGGTCGTTAGTAGTGACACCAGCTTATCGCCAAAAAGGAATTGGAACAGCTTTAGTCAAGGTGTTACAAGCTGGACTAGAAGAGCGAGGGGCGGAAGGTCAGTTGGCAGTCGTTATTGATGGCTCTCCTTACGGGCATACATTTATCGAAAAGTTCGGCTATTCATACAGTTTTTCAGAAGCAACATTGGAAACAAAAGCAGAGCCAGTTGAACTTCGAGATGATATTCAAATTGCCCCATACGCTGGGGAGCAGACCGAACTAATCGCTATATATAGTGATGCATTTGGGGATTTGCCATCAGAATCGGAGGAGCTAATCGCCTTTAATACGTCAACGCATGGTCGAAAACTATGGGTGGCACATAAAGATGACCACGTTGTAGGTACGGTGACAACAGCAGAAGAAAATGAAATTCAATGGGTGACAGCACTTGCAGTTCATCCACAGTATCAAGGGCAAGGAATCGGTACAGCTTTATTATCCTTTTCAAAAGACTATGCTAGTAAACAAAGCGCTAAATTTGTTATGCTCGATGTAGAAATCGAGAATAGAAAAGCCCTTTCTGTTTATGAGAAGGCGGGCTTTATGAAAGCACAGCAACTAGACTATTATGTGAAAAATTAATGTAAAGAGAGGCTAGGACAAAACTAAAAAAATTTAAGGAACAGAGGAAAGCTGTTCATAAATTTTTGCTATAGGGAGACCTTAGCCATTCTTGCTTTTGCAATTAATAAAATTAGAAGTGTTCACTAGTTGTTGGTAGCGGAGGTGGTGACTCCGGCGGGAACAGCACATAATGTTAGACGCGGGCATTCCGCGCGTAACGAGGGTTGCGGCTTACTGTGTTGAGCGGAAAGCACCGCCGTAGCGGACAACAACGGCATAGCGAAAAAGTGTTAGATTGATTGGGTTCAATCTAACACTTTTTCTCTTATGTCCCAGCCTTCTTATTGCTAAGAAGTTTAAGTTCCTGTTATATTCCTCTTTTTTATCATAAATGTGTACTATGTCCATATAGTATTATTAGGATGAAGAAAGGGGGCGTTGTCATGCGTATGCCAGCATTGCCGAAAAAAAAGTCTCCTCCGAGGGAAGCACCACGCTCATGGTGGAAGGTTGTGAAAGCTTATTTATCGAAAGGAAAGTTTTACAGATTACCACCGCGCCATAAATAATTTTTACAGTACTTATTTAATCTTTATGAATGAGCAAGGCTATCCAACTGCTAAAATAGCATGTTAGGGACTGTATCCTACTGTGCTATTTTTTATTTTTTAGTAAGGCGTAAGAAAGTGTTATTTAATTTTCTAATAGAAATGCCTTTTTCGTAGGACCAATTAAATATAGCTCATGCATAGCACGAGTTAATGCCACATAAAGTAATTTTCTATCAATTTTCGAATCAAAGAAGGGCGTATCAAAGGCAGCAACAATGACAGCATCAAACTCAAGACCTTTTGCTAAATGGCTTGGTACAACCAGTAATACTTGCTGATTAATCGATTCATCTTCTGTGAGAAGTTGACAAGGAATTGCGTCATTCGTTAACGCTTGTTGCATTGATTTGGCTTCAGCCGTAGTTTTGCAAATTAAGGCAATGGATTGGTGCCCATTTGCTCTAATGGAAGCGAAAATTTCTCTAATTTGCTGGGTATTAAAGGAAGCTGCCTGTACAAATGTTGGCGCATCTCCATGACGGACTACAGGCTCAACTAATGGCAGTTGCTCATCCATTTGCATTAAAATTTTGTTAGCGACCTCCATAATTTCAATGGTTGTTCGGTAACTTTTTTGAAGTGTTCTGAAGCTAGCGCGGGGAAATAAATTTTGCACAGGCTCCCAAGCGGTTAAGGAACGATAACTATGAATTCCTTGTGCTAAATCACCTACCATTGTAAACATATCCGTTTCTAGTCCTGCTTTTAGAGCGGCAAGCTGGAACAGGCTGTAGTCCTGTACTTCATCGATAAAGACCACACGCATTTTCCATTCATCTGCAATCCCTTTTAGCTTTGCTTGTAAATAATAGAGGGCCGCTAAATCTTCTAACATCCATTGCTCTTTAGCGTGTACTTGTAAAAATTGCTGTTGCTCCATATAATGCCATTCTGGTGCGATTTCTGCTAATAGTTCAGCATTCGTTAGCAGCGTACGATAGACTGTTTTTACATTATATTTTGTAAAGCGGCGCATATAGACAGCAACGGTAGATTTTGCTTCTTTTTCAATGGCGGGTAAACGTTCATCGCGTTCATCGATAAATTTTGTAACAATGTGTTTTCGTTTCTCAGCATCACGAATACCATTGAGCGCTTTCCCAAGGGCTTCATCGTATTTTGCATGCAATGTATTTAAGACAGCTTGTTTCTTTTGCCGAACATGACTTGCGAGTACTTTTTTAATATGGGCTAACCGTTTTTCAATCGGCATATAAGAAAATTCATATAAGAATAATTTTTTTAAATGTGAAGCCCGCATAATACGATATTTTTCAATATAGACATCCTCGAATTGTTCAGCTATTTGCAATTCAATTTTTTGTAAATATCGTTCGATCATATCGCGATAATAAAGGGAGCCCTTCACTTCAGAAATCCAAGCAGTTGGCTGATCAGCACCGCCTATTACGAGTGATTCCAATTGTTCATTCGGATTGCGTAGCTTTAACTTTAGTTTTGTTGCTGCAAGGACATAGTCTGTAAATGTTGTTTGACATATTTTATCAACACCAAGCTCTGGGAGGACATCTCCAATATAATCAATAAAAAGCTTATTCGGTGCTAAAATCATGAGCTGTTCAGGATTAAAATGTTCGCCCATCGTATAGAGGAAGTACGAGATACGGTGTAAAGCAATCGTTGTTTTCCCACTACCGGCAGCACCTTGGACAATAATTGGCTGACGCAGATGAGCGCGTATTATATCGTTTTGTTCTTTTTGAATAGTAGAGACGATTTCTGTTAGGCGTACATCTGCTTTTCCTGCCAATGCTTCTTGTAGTAATTCATCATTTGTCGTTAAGTCAATATCCCGAATATCGAGCAATACGCCATCTTCAATTTTATATTGTCGTTTGGCAAATAAATGTCCTTTATGAACTTCTCCGCGAACATCATATTCCATATCACCAAGACGGCCGTCGTAATAGACATTTGCTACAGGCGAACGCCAATCGACAATAATTGGTTCATGTGTTTCACGATGAAATAAGGATGTTTTTCCGATATACAAAAACTCTTCAGGATCGCCCGTTTTTTGAAAGTGGATTCGAGCGAAATATGGCTTTTTTTGTACGGCTTCTAAACCTTCCTTTTGATTGCGAGCCATTTCAAAAAAACGAGCATTGGTTAAAATGTTCAAATAACTCAAACTTGAATCTAAATAATCTAAATCTGCCATAGACTTTCGTATATTTTCTTGTGCAGATTGCAGGTCTCGTTGCGATTCATTTAAAATCTGTTGCATATAATTTTGCGTGTATGCAAGGCGCTCTATTTCAGCCTGAAAATCCGGGTGTTGTGCAGTCATTTTTAGCACCTCCTAAGTACTTACAATTTTAAGTAGATTCTCATACTACTATACAAAATTTTACCTATCAAGTGTAAACGTTCTATTTAGCTTATTGTTATACTATTAAGTAAAGAGTAAAAGGAGGTTTTGCATTTGGATTTATTTGCACATCGTGGCGTATCAGCGCACTATCCCGAAAACACAAAAGCCGCTTTTTACGCAGCATCTAAGTTACCAATTGCAGGTATTGAATTGGATGTTCATGTCACTGCAGATGGTGAGCTGGTAGTTATCCATGATGAAACGATAGACCGTACATCTAACGGTTCTGGCTATGTAAAGGATTTTACCCTTCAGCAACTCCGTGCATATGATTATGGTTCGTGGTTTGCAGCACAATTTCAAGGTGAAAGTATTCCCACATTAGGTGAAGTTTTAGAGCTTTTTGTCGCTACACACCATCGTATCAATATTGAGTTAAAAACGGATGTCTTTCCTTATGAAGGAATTGAAGCGCTTGTATTAAAGGAAATAGCGACGCACCAAATGACAGAGAGGGTCATTATTTCTTCCTTTAACCATGAATCACTTCAAACTGTATATCAGATGGCGCCATACATTGAAACGGCTGCTTTATTTGCGGAGGTTTTAGTCGATTTTACAACCTATACAGCAACCATTCCTGCTAAGGCGATTCATGTTAGTTTACCTACTGCATTTAGGAAACCTATAGCAACAGCACTAGAGAAAGAGGCAACTGTGCGTGTTTACACCGTTAATGACGTTAAGTATGCAAAGCAATTGCAACAGCTTGGCATACAAGCCATTTTTACAGATGACCCTGAAGCTATACTAGATGGAATAAATAAAGACTAATAAAATTACCCTCTAGTGATGAACTAATGACGCCAAAGACAAAAAAATTCGCCACACTCTTTTATCAATGGCGAAAAGAGGGCGAATTTTTTTGTGTTTTGAAGTGGAAATAGTTATTACCATTTTGCTTGATGTTCTTCGATACATCCTAGCATTTGCTTAATAACTAATGTTTCACCATTATCTAATAAAATCGTTCCATCATAATAACCAAACATTTGATGTACTTCCGATTTAACGAGTTTTGCGTTCGTTGCGGCAACCCGTTCGAAAAATGGAGAGAATGTTAGAGATACTTGATTTGAAAATTTTGTTTTTACTGTCCATCGTTGCATATAATCCTCTCGATCATAAGTGAACAGCAAATCTTCGTGTATTTTTGTCATCTTCCCATCCACAAAAACAGCATTTTCAGTCATGCCAGTACCATCTGTCCATTTACCGCCTAAGTTGAGTCCGATGCGTCTACCTCGAACACGTTGAGAGGCCATGCCCCAATTCCAAGTGGCTTCCCGTGGCCAAACACCACGTCCATAATCAAGTACAGCAAAGCTTTCTTCAGGGGTAAACGTAAAGTGGCGGTTGCCGATAATTACTTCTCCTGAAGTAGGAAGAATATGATGCTTTCCTGTAAATTGAAATGTCCTACGATTCCAAGGAATGACGACATTTAATGATTCGTCTGAAGGTGGATGCTGAATAATTAAATTGGCACGCAAGGCATCGCCATCAAAAGTAGGGATTGAAACAGATAAATGTGTTTCGTTTTGAATATAGGTCATATCAATTGTCATTTCACTATTCGTGAAAGATACCGATTCCAGTACATGCGTTGGCATTTTGAGCTTGCCACCGAGTGGAACTGTTATTGTTTTTTCAAAATAGCGCTGAGTTTCATATTCAAGGAAATACACGAAGCACACAGCTGCGTAATCGAGATGACTAATCGTTGCGGAGAATAAAATCTCATCGCCATAGATGCACCAATAGTTCCATTTCTTTTTACGCAGGATATGTCCGCTTAAATTGCTATTTATGAGAGGTTTTCGTGCAAATCCAATAGCAGCTGGATTTAAATTCCCTTTTTTATCGCATAAAAGAGTAGGCTGTAAAATTTCTTTCTCAGCATGCTGCTTCACATTCAACATCCCTTCTGTTCGTAAAATAAAAAAATGCCAATTTGTTTAATCTTATTGTAGCAAAAACTATCTTGAAATTGGAAAAGATAGCGCCTAATGTGACCGCTTTCAGCAATTTTGCGATGAAGGACCTAATTAATAGAACGAACGATGGAGTCATATGATGGACGTAAGGAGGGGGAGCGTGGCCAAAATGTATAACAGACAGGCAGCTGTGCAATATGCGAATTTGTGGTGGAATAGTCGTAATCCAGCATTTCCGAATTTTGATGTCGATTGTACAAATTATATTTCACAGTGCTTACTTGCTGGAGGAGCACCGATGCGAGGAGCACCAAATAGGGAAAGAGGTTGGTGGATTCAGCAAGGCAACTGGAGCTTTAGCTGGTCCGTGGCACATTCTCTAAGATGGTATTTGGAGGGCTCAAAAACGGGTTTAAAGGCTACACGCGTGCAAACAGCAGAACAATTAGACATTGGGGACATTATATTTTACGATTTTCAAGGAGATGGCAGAATTGATCATTCTGTCATTGTGACGAGTATCCAAAATGGGATTCCCTATGTCAATGCACATACTTCAGATAGTATTAATAGGGCGTATTTTTATCAGGATTCTACGGCGTATACCCCAAATATGACCTATTATTTTTATCATATAGATGATAGTTTTGCTTAGAGTGTTCGCAGTTTTAAAGCTCATCATTTTATGATAATGTTGGAGATAGAAATGATGAATGTTTATATATACTACTATTATTAGAAGGAGATAGAAAAATGAGTGAACAATTTTTATCGGTAAGAGATGCAATTATCAATCGCCGTTCAATTAAGAAATTTAATGGGCAATCGGTGAAACGTGAAGATTTACTGGGCATTGTTGACGATGCTGTCTGGGCACCGAACCATGGTAATCGCGAACCGTGGCGTTTAGTTATTGCTTGCGATGATGATTTAGTTGCACTACATCAGTTATTACGTGAGCTAGCTGTTCCAAAATGGCAGGAGCTTTCAAGTGAGGATTTAGCGAAGCAAATGGCGAAATTCACATTACCTGGTGGCTATGCATTTGTTATTGTGCCAGAGGATGCACGTCAAAAAGAGCGTTTAGAAGATTACGCAGCAGCGAGTATTTTTATTCAAAATATCCAGCTGTTAGCTTGGGATAAAGGTATTGGATCTTGCTGGAAAACACCAGGCTTCTTAGATAATCCTAAATTCCGTGAAGCATTAAAAGTACAGCCAGGTGAACGTGTAATTGCGATGTTACAGGTCGGTTATTTTGATGAAGTACCAAAAGGCAAAGAGCGTAAAACATCAGCACAGTTTGTAACGAATTTTGGTGAATAAACAAGAAAAAATCCCCTGCCAATGGCGAGGGGATTTTATTATCGCGGGTAAAGCGAAGCAAATCGCGGGTAAAACCGGGTATTCCGCGGGTAAATGGTAATAAATCGCGGGTAACCCAAAGTATTTCGCGGATAAAGCAAAGTGCATCGCGCATAGTTGTGTTGTTTATGATTTACTTAGTGCTGCAACTTCATATAAGTAGTCGCCTAAAACACGTAAGCCTTTATCGAAGTTTTCTAAATGGAAGTGCTCGTTTGGTGCATGGAAGTTTTCGCTCGATAGACCAAAGCCCATTAAAACAACTGGTAAATCTAAAATTTCATCAAAGGCAGCAACGATTGGAATCGAACCACCACCACGTGTGTAAGCGGTAGGTACATTATAAACTTTTTCGTAGGAACGACCTGCTGCTTGAATAAATGGATGATCAAATGGTGTTAAGAATGGACGGCCTTTATCGAATTCTGAAATCGTTACTTCTACACCAGCAGGCTTATGTTTGTCGATATGTGCTTTTAATAAAGCAACGATTTCTTCTGGCTCCTGATTTGGTACTAGTCGGCAAGTAATTTTTGCACCAGCTTCAGCAGGAAGTACAGTTTTAATGCCTTCGCCAGAGAATCCACCGAATACACCATTTACTTCTAAAGTTGGACGAGCCCAAGTGCGCTCTAAATAAGAATAGCCTGCTTCACCGAATAATTCAGATACGCCGACTTCCTCTTTTACGGAGTCTTCGTTAAAGCCTAGTGCTCGATAAGCTTCACGTTCTTCTTCCGTTAATGGCAATACTTTATCGTAGAAACCTTTTACTTGGATTGTACCGTGTTCATCGCGGAAGGATGCTAAAATTTCTGCTAGTGCATGAATGGCATTTTGTACACCGCCACCGTATAGGCCTGAATGTAAGTCGCCTTTTGCGCCACGTACATCAATTTGTACGCCTGTAAGACCACGTAAGCCATAGCATACTGCTGGTTTACCAGGGCCATAAAGACCTGTATCTGAAATCAAAATTAAATCAGCTGCTAATTTTTCTTTATGCTCTTCTACATAGGCAGGCAGATGAGGGCTACCGATTTCTTCTTCACCTTCATAGATGAACTTTACGTTCACTGGTAAAGTACCAGTCGTTGCAAATAGTGCTTCAATCATTTTTAAGTGCATAAACACTTGACCTTTATCATCACTTGCGCCACGTGCAAATAATTTGTTATCACGGATCGTAGGGTTGAACGGTTCGCTATCCCATAGATGTAAAGGATCAACTGGCTGTACATCGTAGTGACCATAAAATAGAATAGTTGGTTTGCCTTCTGCATGTAACCAGTCAGCATAAACAACAGGATGCCCAGCAGTTTGAGTGATAGAAATGTTTTCTAAGTTGAGTTTCTTGAAGGCATCAGCTAGCCACTCTGCGGCATGCTGAATATCGCCTTTATGCTCAGATAATGAACTAATACTTGGAATACGTAAAAATTCATTTAGTTCATTTAAGTGCGCCTCACGATGTTCAGCAAAATAAGCATTTAATGTCTGTAATTGCGTCATACATTCATCCCTCTTTCAATATTTCGATAATAGAAATAGTATAGCATAATGTGGTTGGGGAATCCTGTCGTAGCAATGCTTTCCAAAACATTATTTATTGCTGCAATAGCGATGATTCTTACGGAACTATCCTTCATCTACCTAGACATTGTTATGAATAGCAACTATTATAAATAGGAGAAAAAGGGGGGTTTGTATGGGGAACAAACGATATTCACCTGATTTTAAATTAGAGCTTGTAAAACAATATCGCCTCGGCACCGCTGTCAGTAAATTATCAAGCGAATATGGTATATCTGAAGTAACCATTTATAAATGGATAAAGTTATATACACCAGTTGATGGTGTCACCGACATGACGAAGGCAGAAGTATTAACCGTTCAAAAAGAAAACGAACGATTAAAACAAGAGGTCGATATTTTAAAAAAGGCTATTACCATATTCGCAGCCAATTAGATGATACAGATGTAATTGATTATATAGAACGGGAAAGTAAAAAACATGCTGTTAAAGTACTCTGTGAGCTATTAGACTTGCCCAAAAGTACTTACTACAGTGGGTTGCAAAAAAAGCAACAGTCATCAAGAAAGTCGGCATCGGAAGAGTTATTAGAGGAAATTGAACAAATTTTTATTGAAGATGGGCAACTTTATAATGGTGCACAGCTATATGAAATATTGAAAATGCGAGGCTTTCAAGGGAGTTTGCGGAAGGTCCAGCGCGTATTAAAAAAGGCGAGGGAAGCACAGCTAGAAGAAGTTCCAGAACCGATAGTAAATGTAGGCTTTGAAACGACAAAAGCTAACGAAAAGTGGGTAATTAATATAAGTTACGTACCAACTTGGCATCAAGGTTGGGTTTATATGGCGTCTATTATAGATGTCCATACAAAGAAAATAACAGGCTTCAGCTTCGATCAATTAGTAAGTGAAGACTTAATGGTAATGGCTATAAAGAAAGCATATGACCAGTTTCCAATGCCATCAGTACTATATACAAGCCTACAACCAGCGTTTATTGAACATTGTAAAGAAGCTTGTAAGGAAAAAGAGCTGTTATTACCACCAATTGTTTTTAAAGAGTATTTATATGATGATGAATGTTTACAAGCGATTGTACCATTTTTAACAGGTTCGGAAAATCGACTTCGTCGAGGACATGCTTCCATAAGATAAATGAGAATAATTTGAATCCGAGAGCCTTCTTAAATGGTATATAGGCTGACATTTAAGAAGGCTCGTTTGTCTCTAAAAATTATAAAAATTAACTTATGGATGTCCAAATAATTGATGTTTTCTGAATAATTAATTATATTTGAAGTATATTAAGTCTACAAATCTATTGAGGTTAAAAATACTACACTGATTTACCTTGAATGTGCAGTAAAATAAATTTACTAGATAGAAGGATTAAAGATGCAACTTAAATGGAAACGAGAAAATATTATATTTGATAGTTTATACGAAGCAGATGTATGGGCCGATTCAATAGGAAATGAAATATATGCAAGACTGTATGATGGTTATGATACACCAGATTATAAAATAGCTTATTCCTTAGCTTTTAGACTTGCTCAGATAAATGAATTCAGAGTTCTTACAGAAATCACAATAGATAATGGTAAGAGATATAAAGTTTGGGTGAAATATACTGATTAGAGTCATGCTTCAATGGGTAAATTAGAATAATTGGAAGTAGAGAGCCTTCTTAAATGGTGTGTATTATAGCATTTAAGAAGGCTCGTTTGCCTCTAAAAATTATAAAAATTAACTTATAAGTGTCCTGAATATTGACGTTTTTATAAAAATTATTTATATTTAATGTGTGTTGGAGTTTTGTAAGCCCAATCATATCCAAATTGTTTTTTGAAAGGAGAAATTCTAAAATGAAAGCTCTAGTATATGCAGGTCCAGGTAAAAAAGAATTACGTGAAGTTGAAAAACCACGTGTAGTGAAAGATAGTGATGCAGTGGTGCGTCTAGTAAAAACAACAATTTGCGGTACGGATTTACATATCTTAGGTGGTGATGTGCCCGCCGTTAAAGAGGGAACGATTTTAGGACATGAAGGTATTGGTATTGTAGAAGAGGTAGGCGCAGGTGTATCAAACTTCAAAGTAGGAGATAAGGTAATTATTTCATGCGTGACGTCTTGTGGTAAATGTCACTATTGTAAAAAATCATTATATGCACACTGTGAAGATGGTGGCTGGATTTTAGGTCACTTAATCAATGGTACACAAGCAGAATACGTACACATACCTCATGCGGACAACTCTTTATATCACGTTCCTCAAGGGATTTCGGATGATGCTGCTGTTATGATATCCGATATTTTACCAACTGGCTTTGAAGTTGGTGTATTAAGTGGTCAAGTTTCACCTGGTGATGTTGTAGCTATCGTAGGTGCAGGTCCAATTGGAATGTCTGCACTATTAACTTCGCAATTTTATTCTCCTTCAAAAATTATCATGATTGATCTCGATGATAATCGTTTAGAAGAATCCAAGAAATTTGGTGCTACAGAGACAATCAATTCACGTGATGCTCAAGCTACAATTGATAAAATCTTTGAGCTTACGGATGGTCGTGGTGTAGACGTAGCAATTGAAGCTGTAGGTTACCCTGCAACATTCGATATTTGTCAACGTATATTATCTCCTGGAGGTCATTTAGCGAATGTGGGGGTACATGGTAAACCTGTGGAACTACAATTACAAGATTTATGGATTCGTAATGTGACAATTACAACAGGATTAGTATCAACAAATACTACACCATTATTATTAAAAACTTTAGAAACTGGAAAGATTAAGCCGGAAGTATTAGTAACACATCAATTCAAATTTGACGATATGATTGAAGCATATGAAACATTTGCTAATGCTGCGAAAGAGCATGCATTAAAAATCATTATAGATTTTCAATAAATAGCTTAAAAAGCTCTTAAAGAGGGTAATACCTTTTAAGAGCTTTTTGTATATCTTGCACAATACTGATAAAGGTAATGTGTAAAGCTCGGTATTAGCGATAACCGAATCATTATAAAAACAAAAGTAATAGTAAGCTTACTGAATTTGAATTTGTAAGGGTTTTCATAGGTCTTTCTATATAAAAGAGATATAGTAGTAAAACAATTTTTACGAATATTACAAGTAAAAGCATTTAAGCTTACACGATTGTAATGAAATTGAAAGCCAATACGATAGAGTGTAATACATTATTTTGCGAGAATGTGTATAGAAGCAAGAACAAGAAGCGGAGGAATACACAATGAATGAAAAATTAGAAGGCGTATATGAGGAATATAATCGTTATATATACCATTTATGTTTGAAACTTACTCGTAATAATGTAGAAGCAGAAGATCTGATGCAAGAAGTTTGGGTCAAAGTCGTACGCTACGAAGATAGCGTTGCCGAAGTAGAACATATTAAAGCTTGGCTAACAACAATTACAATGAACACATTTAGAGATCGCTATCGAAAAAAAGTACGACGCAGTAAGTACATGATGAACCAACCTGAAACATTAGACGTACCGATTTTAGATTTGGTTCCCAATAATGAAATTTCAACAGAAGAAAAAATTGAAAAAGAGATTGTGACAAAACTGGTACAGGATAAAATGGGGCAGCTAGATGCAATCTATAGAAAAACTTTATGGTATTTCTACATAGACCAATATTCACTTGCTGAAATTTCTACTATTATGAAGGTTTCTATTGGTACGGTGAAATCTCGTTTATTCCGTGCGAAAGCTCGCTTAAAAGAAATGCTTATGGCTGATGTGTCAATCGTCGAGGCTGTGCTACCAGCGTAATAAAAACATTGGTCGCACTATCTTAACTACTTAGACGGAAGTATTCGTTCGGCCAATCCAAATTAGGATGCATTGCAAACAATAATTTGCGATGCATCCTTATTCGTGTTTCTACATAAAGCTGAAAATTTAATCTTGACGATTAGTATCGACAGTTAGTAAACACTTGGCAAAAATATCACGTAATGTTTGCACTTCTTCTGCTGACAGCATGCCAAACATATTGTTAATAATTTCACTAACTTGTTGACGTGATTCTTCAAGGATATCTTCACCCTCGGTCGTAATAACTAATTGTGAGGCTCTGCGATCGGTAGCGTGCTGTGTTTTTTCGATAAAACCAGCATTAATCAGTTTGGTCGTTAAAACCGTGACGCCACCGGTTGTAACCTTTAAGCGCTCAGCTATAGCAGAAGGGCGCTTTGGTCCCTCCTGCGATAAGTAGTCTAAAATTAAAATATGGGATTTTGAAAAGCCGAGTACATTATGATTATTCCACTCGTTTGCCCATTTACGCTCGATAGAAGAGACAACTTCAAATAATGAGGTAATGGCTTGTTGTTTTTCTTGATCCATATATGGTCATCTCCAAAACATTTTTAACTTTCTTGAGCCAATCTTGTCATCGCGTTTAACTCGTAAGCACGTACTTTACGCGGAATAAAACGACGGATGTCCATCTCATTGTACCCAACTTGGATACGTTTTTCATCTATAAGGATAGGGCTACGTAACATTCTTGGGTGCGCCTGAATAATCGCGTATAGCTCTTGAATAGAAAGCTGATCAATATCAATATTAAGATTTTTAAAATCATTTGAGTTTGTGGCAATAATTTCATCAGTACCATCTTCTGTCATGCTTAAAATTTCTTTAAATTCAGCAAGTGTAAGAGGATGTGATGTAATACGTTTTTCTTTATATTCAATGTTGTGTTCTTTTAACCATTTTAATGCTTTTCTGGATGAAGAGCAGCTCGCTTGTGAGTAAATTGTAACTGTCATTCTTCATTCCCCGCTTTCTTTGTTAGATTATATTTTATGAATAGCTTATTAGTAAGTTAAATAGGTTATACATATATCTTACTAGTAAGCTATATATAAATCAATAGTTATTTAAAAAACATTTAAGAGAATATGATATTTTTTAATCTATACTAAATATACGCTGGAAAGAGGGAAAAGTTTCATTAAATAAGCTTACAATGATGTAAGTTTAGAGGAAGTGCCAGTCACCCTCACAATTGTGTGGGTGACTGGCACTATTTATTAGTATTTAGCTTTGTTGACCAGATGTGAACCAGTCTTGTACATTCCATACTTTCGTTACTAAACCTTCATAAAAATCAGGTTCATGGCTAACGAGTACGATTGTGCCTTTAAATTCTTTCATAGCACGTTTTAATTCTTCTTTTGCATCGACATCTAAGTGGTTTGTCGGTTCGTCAAATAGTAACCAGTTGGCTTCTTCCATCATGAGCTTACATAAACGAACTTTCGCTTGCTCACCACCAGATAAAGAATTAAGAGGGCGAGTGATGTGATCTGTTTTTAATCCAGCACGTGCTAATGCGGCGCGTACTTGTGCCTGCTCCATGGATGGGAAGGCGTTCCAGACATCGTCAATTGGTGTAATTTTATCTGCCTTTACTTCTTGTTCAAAGTAAGAAGGTGCTAAATAATCCCCACGAATAACTGTACCACTTAGCGGATTGATTTTACCGAGCATCGTTTTCAATAATGTAGATTTACCAACACCATTCATACCGACTAAGGCAATTTTCTCGCCGCGTTCAATCATGAAGGAAAGTGGTGGTAGTAAGGGCTTGTCTTTATCGTAACCGATGACTAAATTTTCAGCTTCGACTACATAACGGCTTGGTGTACGAGCTTCTTTGAAACCAAATTCAGGTTTTACTGCTGTTTCAGGACGGTCAATACGTTCTAGACGATCAAGCTGCTTCGCGCGAGATTTAGCACGACCCGTTGTAGAGTAACGCGCTTTATTTTTTGCGATAAAGTCTTCTTGTTTTTTGATGAATTCCTGTTGTTTTTCATATGCATCAATATGTTGACGTTTATTGATTTCAGCTAGCTCTAAAAACTTCTCGTACGTAGCTGTATAGCGAGTCAGTTTTGAAAACTCTAATTGGAAAATCACATCTACTGTCTCATTCATAAATTCCGTATCATGGGAAATTAATAAGAAGGCATGTGGATAGTTTTTTAAATAGATTTTTAACCATGTAATATGCTCTTCGTCTAAATAGTTTGTTGGCTCATCGAGTAATAATACCTTTGGCTTCTCTAATAAAAGCTTTGCCAGTAATACTTTCGTGCGTTGACCACCAGAAAGGGCAGCTACATCACGTTCAAGTCCAATCGCATCCAAACCTAAACCACGTGCAACCTCTTCGATTTTCATATCGAGTGAATAAAAATCACCAGCATCAAGTGCATCTTGAACATCTGCCATTTGCTCGAGTAAATCTTCTAATTCTTCAGGTGTCGCTTCAGCCATTTTACCTGTAATTTCGTTTAGCTCTTCTTCTTTTTTATATAGAGGAAGGAAGGCATCACGCAATACATCGCGCATAGTACGTCCAGCAGTCAGCACAGTATGTTGGTCTAAATAGCCATAATGTGTACCAGGTAGCCATTCAACCTTTCCGGCATCGTGAATTGTTTGCCCTGTAATAATTCCCATTAGAGTAGACTTTCCAACTCCGTTCGCGCCGACAAGACCAATATGATCGCCTTCGACTAAACGGAAAGAAACATCTTTAAAAAGTGTGCGGTCACCAAATGAATGACCTAAGTTTTCAACTGTTAATATTGCCATATAGGTTGTTCCTCCATAATTTCGATTACGTCTTGTGTAGATAGATTCACTGTGCAACTGTTCATACATAATACAGTTGCAAGATGCGAAATATTAAAGCTCTGCTAGTAGTTTGTTTAATTCTGCTAGCTTTGTTTCCATGTTAGCTAGGCGTTGCTCTGCTTTAGCGACTTGGTCGTTATGGCCTGTAGATTCAAGTTTTTCAATGTCGCCTTGTAAATTCATATAATCCATTTTTAATTCTTTAATTTGATATTCAATCTCGCTTTTTGTTGGCATCGTATGTCGCTCCTTTATCGTTTCATTTGTATTACCAATGCGTGTAAAAGCGATGGAGGTTTTATCATCCCCCACCGCTTAATTGTTAAAATCAATCGGGTACTGATGCTTTAAACTCCCTTGAAAATTCTAGCCTACAATCAACTAGAAGCAAGGGGAAAAGAAGTGAAAAATTCTAATATATTGTATCATATTCACCTTCAAAGAATCACTAAGTTGAAGCGATATTATGTCGATCATAAGCGAAATCGAGTAATAATGATTCCAATGTTTGGTTATTGCTTGCGAGATTCAGCTGTCGCTGTTTTTTTACAGCCCGCTCACTACGAGCCTCATGCAATAAAAACTCCATCACCGCATTTTGTATTTGTGATTGTTTCATCTTACGGCCGAGACCAAGGTGAATAAAGCCATTATGCTCACGAGGAAAAGCATGTAATAGCTCGTTCTCCGTTTGTGCAAGTGTAATACAAGGCACACCGTAAGAAGCAATTTTATAAGGTGTATAGTTCGCATTGCAAATAATGACATCGGCTTTGGGCAATAATTTGAGAAGTGCGTCTTTATCACGCAATATGGCAGTATTACGACGACTAAGTACCATCATTTGCAAGTCATCCGTCGCATGGCGATAGCTATCATCTATCATGACTGTAATTTGTAGTGGGATTTGTAGCTGGGTTAAGTGGCGAAGAGTTCGATACGTTAAGTTATGCTCGTCCCCATCCTCAAAAGCAACAACAATATGAGGCGGGTTTTCAGGGACTTTAACATCAGGTAATGATTCAGAATGTTGATAGGCTGCTGGTAATGCAAAGGCGAAACTGCCACCAATATAATGAGATGGAAAATAATCTTTTACTTCTTGATAGAGTGCGAGTAACACACAATCGCAGGCTTGGCCACCATCACCAAAATCATCAAAATGAATTATCGTTTTACAGAATGGTCGTAAACTTTCCACTTGCCAGCTTTCGGAGTTGCGACCGTCCCTGACAATTAAATCAGGCTGTATGGCTTTGATTTGCTTAGGTAATTCGTCAAAAAGATCGAATAGTATTGGTGAAAGATTGTGATTCATTAAAATTTGAATCCCATCATTAGAAGGGGTTTTGACGAATATGAAAACGTCCTCTTGCACAAGCAACTTAGCCAAAGTTGCAACCCGTTCAAAAGGATACAGCCCTTTATCAATACAGCTTTCAATTATGAAAACAATCGATTTTTTCGGTTTTATTGTTTGTGTTTCGTTTTGCAAATGTATCCCATCCTTTCATCTGTCTATTTAAATTATGGTGAAAAATGGGCAAGTATGTGTAAAAATTAACATTAGATAAATAAAGTATGCAGTGAAACTTCAAAAATGGCGTTTGTCGTACCGATGAATAATAGAGAGGATAAGCAAATGTTCTTATTCCTAATATACATATCTAGTAATTGTCTATGTTAAGGCAGATAGGAGGAGTATGAAATTGGGTATGCGTTCGGCAATTGTCGTGGGAGCCACTGGATTAACGGGAAGCTCGCTCATAGAACAGTTATGTGAAAATGATGAATACGTTTCGGTAATCGTTATTGCACGAAGAAAGCTTAACTATGAACACCCGAAGTTAGAGGTCAAGATTCGTAACTTCGACACACTAGAAGAAAAAGATATTGAATTTGCGCATGAGCTATATTGTTGTTTAGGTACAACGATCAAAAAGGCTGGCTCACGTGAAGAATTTG
Organism: Lysinibacillus sp. FSL M8-0337; assembly: GCF_038593855.1. NCBI lineage: Bacteria > Bacillati > Bacillota > Bacilli > Caryophanales > Bacillaceae > Lysinibacillus > Lysinibacillus sp. FSL M8-0337. Next base: position 402,210 of record NZ_CP151996.1, read on the forward strand.
AAAAAGTGGATTTTGAATACCCACTAGCTATTGCTTCATTAGCAAAAAAACAAGGGATTCCACATTTGCTTATTATAACGGCAATGGGTGCGAATGAACGGTCAAAAATTTACTACAATCGGGTAAAGGGTAAGCTGGAGCAGGCTTTAATAGAGCTTGGTATGCAACGCTTATCCATTATTCGTCCATCGCTGTTAGTAGGGCATCGAGATGAATTTCGTTTTGGCGAAAAGGCGGGCGAAAAGGTGTTAAAACTTGTTAAACCTTTGCTAGTAGGACCATTAAAACGTATGCGCTCTATCAATGCTTCGCAGGTGGCAAAAGCGATGATTGTTATTGCATTACATGGCAAGAAGCAACCAGTGACCATCTATCCTTCCCAACAACTAGCTACAATGAATTTTCCAAAAGTGGCTCATGAAGAATTTACGCGTGAGGAGCTATTTAATTGGCAAAAGCGAAAAGGTGCAGATGTAACTGAAGCGGATAAGGTAAATCGAGAGGTCATCATTAATCGAGATAAATTTAAAGTAGAGGAAAGCGTAGTAGACAAAGAGGTGACATTTCATCGCGAGAATGAAAAATAGGTTCCTTTCATATCATTCCGCCTAAAGACTGAATTTCATGTTTTGACTGCTACAATTCTTTCCGTGACTCTATTCATTTGTTACAATATTATTGTAGAAGATGAATGTGGAGGCAAAATGAATATGAAAATTTTACTCGTTGATGGCACAATGTTTGGGCGTAAAACTGGTGCTATTTTAGAGCAAGTAGAGCATTATATTAAAGAATTCGATGCTAGTTTCGACTTAGAAATTATGCATTTTAGTGAATATAAGCATCAAATTGTCGATGGTTCACCATTAAATGATGATATGAAAAAAATGATTCAAAAATTTGAAGAAGCGGATGCGTATATTATTGCTACGCCAATTTTCCAAGCTTCAATTCCAGGTGTGTTAAAAAATGCATTTGATTTCTTACATCCGAAAACGATGCGTTATAAGCCTGTTTCTATCGTAGCGAATGGTGGCACATATCAGCACCATTTAGTAGTTGAAAATCAACTAAAACCAATTTTAGACTACTTCCGTGCGCTTGTAACACCAAACTATGTCTATACACATACATCACATTTTGATGCAGACAATAAAATTGTAGACGAGGATGTTCATAATCGTTTACGTGAAATGGCTCGCGTTTTTGTTCAGTACTGCGAAATGAGTAAATCATTACCGAAAGAAACAATAGACCAACATTAAACAAAGGCAAGTACTGTTCCTAAACAGCTATGACGAGCAAGAGTTACACTGATGCGTAATTTTGCAATATTATAAAGTCCCTTGTACAGTGGAAGGAAATCACTGTGCAGGGGATTTTTCTTTTCAGAATTCCTTTTACGATATGATAAAATAATACTTTAGTGAAATCGGAAGGGAGGGCAGCTCATGCAGAACATCGCTTTACTAGAGAAACAACGCTGTAATTTAATTTTGACGAATAAGGCGAAGGAGGCGGTAGAGGAATGCTCAGCAAATGAGCATGCCTTTTTTGCGTTACAAAAAACATTGACCGTCTATATTGAAAAAAGAAAAGCAAAAACAATTGGCGAAACGTTTTTATCGATTTATTTTAATGCAGAGCATAATGAAAAGTTAGACAGTATATTGGCAGGAAAAACAGCGATTATGGATTGCGTGCTAAAAGTGGAAGGGTTATTAGCAACAAATATTCGTTTTGTACATATGCGTGGTCCAATTAGTACGAATCGTCGTTTACCAGCGGCATTGCAATTTGTCACAAAGCCCAATAATGGCGCTGGAATCCCACTTGATCTTCACACGAAAATTAGAGAGCTACCGATTGCAGAGGAACGGACAGAATATGTGAAAAAGCGTATTGCAAGCTGGGAAGGCTATTTAAAAATTCAAGAACGTGATGCGACAATTGATGATATTCATACGGACTTTAAACAAAGCTACTATAATGAAGATTTCTCACGTTTAACACTTGTATGTCCATATGTGAAGGCGAAGGAATGGAAGCAACTCGAAGGATTAAGTGTGAGCATCCAAGGGGTACGTGGTGAAATTGGACAAGTGTTAAAGGCGAATGCGGGTAAGCAAACAGTGGAAATTGACTTAAAGCCTTTTGCACAGGAGCAAGCGCGCAAAGACCAGCTAAACTTGCGCTCAAAACAAGCAAGCTTTAGTAATTTTGCGACACTAAGTCAAATTCGACGCTTACGTAACGGCTTTACAAAGCTTGAAAAGGGCGAAGCAGTAAATGCTAACTTAGAGACGATTTTATTCGAAAAGCGTCCGACTGTCCGTACAGCAAAGCTCCGTGACGATATTGAGTTTCATAATAATTTAAATGAATATCAACGGAAAGCTGTAATCGGCGCATTATCTGTAGAAGATTTGTATGTTATTCAAGGACCCCCTGGAACTGGGAAAACAACGGTTATTTCAGAGATTTGCCAGCAAAACGTAAAAGCAGGCTTAAAAACACTCGTTGCCTCGCAGTCAAACTTAGCTGTAGATAATGCCTTAGGAAGACTTCTCTCCAATCAAGAAATTCGTATTTTACGATATGGCCGAACAGAAAGTATTGAAGAAGAGGGGAAAAAATTCATTGAGGAAAATGTTGCCCTACATTGGCGTGAGCAAACATTAGCTGCTGTTGAAGAAGAAATTACGGCTTTTACTGAACGTGAACAAGAATTACAAGTGAGTATAAGTAAAACAACTGATGAGCTAGCGAAATTGCAAGCGTGGCTCGAAGAACTAACAAAGGAAATTGCTGCTAAGGAGCAAGCGGCAATAGATGAACCGATTTTACAAAAAGAAATACAATCGCTAAAAAAAGAGTTAAAAACGGCAAAAGCGGAAAAAGAAGCGAGTGAAGCACAAAAAGAGCACTATGAAAAACAGCTTGCACAGTTAGCGTCCGCTATTCAATCACAGGAGCAAATAGTAGCTGAATACGCATCTGCTGAACAGTTACAACAAACGATTCAAGACAGCACCATCAAAATAGAGCAATGGCAAACGGCTATTCAATATAAAAAATTACTTGTAGAAAAACAAGAGCTCACAACGCAGTTTCAAGATATTCAAGCGAAATATGAACAAGAAAATAAGCGTTTGCTTTTAATGAAGGAAAGTCAAAATTATATCGGTTCATTAACATCCTATGAACGTATTCAACGGTTTTTACAGCATTATCACGTTCAACCTTCAGCTGTGTTAGCACAGCAAATTCGACGACTAGAGCATTTAGAGGATGCCAAAGATTTAGAAGCATGGGCAACCATAAATACGCGTCTACAAAAAGCGATTGCAAAACTTGAAGCGTCGGTTTCACCTGAAGGGAAAGAGCGGGCCCTTGCGAAAAGCCGTCAACAGCCTGTTCAATCGTTCTCCCTACAAAATTTAACCGGCGTCTTTGCACAGCTAAATGCCTCATTTCAAGAAGGGCAAACACCGCCAATGGAACAGTTAGAAAGCTATTTACTGGGACTGTATATGCGTCGCGATTTTGTGTGGCAAAAGGGGATGGCACTTCGCCAACAACAGGAGCATAAAGATCGTGAATTTGAGTCGCTCCGTAAAAGTATCGCAAGTTTAATACACCAAGAATGTGCGATTACAAGCTTCGATGTACAAAGCTTGCAGCGTCAATTGCAGCCATATTTAACTCATACCGAGCGTTTACAACAACTTGCAGATACATTCCAAGCTGAGGCTATACCAGAAGAATCCGTAGAGCAGTTGAAAATGCTCGTAACTACAACGCAATCCTCTGTGCAAACAGCCCGTCAGCAGTTTCAGGCTGTTGAACAAGCAAATACACAGCTCTTACCGAAAAGAGCGGCACATCAAACAGCTAAGGCAAGCTTACAAGAGATTGACGAAGAGCTAGCCCAGTTAGAAGAAAAAATTAAAGCTATTAATATAGAAGGACTTAAAAAGGAAAAACAACTAACGGCTTTAACAACATTGCTACAATCCACGCCAGAGCGCACATTAGAAGAAGTGAAGGAAGCTATTCAAACAGCAAATGCTAGTTTAGAAGAGCTACATCGAAAACAACAGCAGCTACCTCTACGTAAGAAATTACAAGAGCAATGGCGCGATAAGCTGCAAAACGCCACGGAATATGATTTAGATGAAATTCGTAAATTGTATGTGCGTCATGCCAACGTAATCGGCACAACATGCGTTGCTTCAGCAAGCAAGGAGTTTATGGAAAACTATCCAACGTTTGATGTTGTGATTATTGATGAAGTATCTAAGGCTACACCGCCAGAGCTATTATTACCAATGTTAAAAGGTAAAAAAATAATTTTAGTGGGTGACCATCATCAGTTACCACCATTACTTGGGGATGATACGTTGGAGGAAACGTTGAAAGGCATGCTAGAAGAAAATCCTAATTTTGATGGGGCGCAAGAGTTGAAAAGCTTGCTCCGTGAATCGCTATTTGAGCGATTATTTAATAACCTACCGTCAACACATAAGCAAATGCTTGCATTGCAGTATCGTATGCATGAAAAAATTATGCACAGCATTACACCATTTTACGCCAAGGAAGAAAACGGCCTGCAATGTGGATTACCAGATTCGGATGCAGCCCGTGACCATGGCTTAGAAGGGCAATTTGTCGGTCGTGATGATCATTTGCTATGGATCGATATGCCAGCGGAAAAACCGTTTTTAGAGGAACAAGTTAAGGGCGGCACAAGTCGTTATAATGAAGGAGAATTACAAACAATTCGTCATATTTTAACGGATTTGAATACTGCCGTGATGGAGGCGAAAAAGGCTGGTCGCATACCACAGGATGCACAGAAAAGTGTAGGCGTTATTAGCTTCTATGGCGAGCAGGTGAAGAAAATCAATCGCCTTCTCCAACAGGAATTACAGTTACCACATCTTCAATTTAGAACGGGCACAGTCGATAAGTTCCAAGGGATGGAGATGGATGTCATCTTAGTTAGTATGGTGCGGAATACGCCAAAAGGAGGGGACATTGGCTTTGCGAGAGATTATCGCAGGTTAAATGTCGCACTATCTCGTGCGCGAGAACTGTTAATGCTTGTCGGTAGTGCTGATATGTTTGCAAAACGTGCGAAACATCAAGATACACGTGATATGTACAGCAATCTTTTAACAACGGTGAAATCCTACAATGGCTTACGTAATCATAAAGGACAGGTGATGTAGGGTGTTGAAAATACAGCAACGTTTAATGCGAGAGTTACAGCAAAATCGTCATGTCAAAATAGTAAAATCAACGGATTGGTGTATTCCAATTCGTACCATTGAGGTAACATATGAGCCGATTCGTCGCTCTACGATGGATGTCTTGATGCAAATGCTGTTAATAAGCATGCAGGAAGCGAAATTTCAAAATGTGCAGGAGTTAAGTGAGCTGTTACTAGTAGACCCACTGTTTATTGAGGATTTAGTATCATTAATGTCTCGCGTGCGCCTTATCGAACAATCGGAGGGCTTCTATACATTAACCCCTAAAGGACAACAACAGTTGGCACGTGGCATTTTCGAAGAGGAGCTAGAAGTCGAAACAGCGACTTTGTTATTTAGTCCATGCCACCAAGCCATACTCCCTGCTGGAGAAGAGGATATAGAGGAGTTTGATGAGTTGCCAGCTCCTTATCGTTATGTTGATAAAGAGGCGGAGCAGCAAGAACAATTTGATGAAGCAATGTTGCTTATAGCTTTACAGCAAGAAGAGCAAGAAGCATCTAGCTCACAGAAAATAATCGAAACCATTGTGACATCAGAAGCGAAACAAATCAATGATATTCCATGTCTAGAATTTCTTCTTTACGATAAGGACCAAGATATTTTCTACGTTCGTGTATGGAATACCTTGTTAAATAAATGGGATGAAGAGCTGGAACGGCAACTTACAGACCAAGAGCAGCCACAATGGCGTGCACAATATTTATAAAATGCGAGAACGAACGGTACAAGTGCCGTTCGTTTTTTTGTGCATTTAGATAACAGCGTGCAAATTTTATAGCCTGCATATATTACTTACATAAAGGAGGGTCCTAATGATAACGATTAGTTTATGTATGATTGTCAAAAATGAAGAAAGTTTGCTCGAAAGATGTTTGGATTCCGTCCAACATGTAGTGGATGAAATCAATATTATTGATACGGGCTCAACTGATCGTACAAAGGATATTGCACAGCACTATACCTCTAGAATTTTTGATTTTCCGTGGTGCGATGATTTTGCAAAGGCGCGTAATTTTTCCTTCCAGCAAGCAACGAAAGATTATATTTTCTGGCTAGATGCTGATGATGTGCTCACATCTGAAGATCAGCAAAAGTTAGTACAATTAAAGCAATTTCTTTATCCAAGCATTGATGCAGTTTCAATGGATTATGTTGTAATGTTAGAGGCGGATGGCACTGTAGCAATGAGTGAAAAAAGATACCGTCTAGTAAAACGTGCACGTCATTATCAGTGGCGAGGAGCAGTACATGAGTTTTTGGATGTAACAGGTAACATCTGTAAAAGTGATGTAGCAGTTGTGCATTTACCAGTAAAGCAGCAAACAGCTCGTAATCTACGCATTTATGAGCGTTTAATTGCAGACGGATATTCATTTGCGCCAAGAGATTTTTTTCACTATGCAAATGAATTAAAACAACACGGTCGTTTTTTAGAAGCGATTAATCACTATCATACATTTTTAGATACAGCACTCGAAACATCCGAGGAACAAGTTCAGGCTTGTTTAAATTTAGCAGATTGCTATGAGCAATTACAAGATACCAAGAATGCGACACAGGCTGTTTTTCAATCATTATTGTATGATCAACCAAAACCGGAAACATGCTGTCGAATCGGCCATCACTTTATGGAGCAATCGAAAAATAAGGAAGCAATTTATTGGTATTCCCAAGCTTTACAAGTAACGCCTTGCACTATCGGCGTTTACAAACGAGCATACTCAACATGGATACCACATTATCAATTAAGTCTACTATATGATCGTTTACGGCTTTATGAAAATGCTTATGAACACAATGAAGCAGCACGCCACCATAAACCAAACGATCAACACATACTTGACCATCAACAATATCTTCGCAAACAGCTGAATAGGTGAGTGAAATGATTTTCCTGTAATGCATGGTGATATCCGCGGAACGGAGTGAAATACCCGCGGAGCAAAGGCGTTTACCCGCGAAAGGAAGCAGAATACCCGCGGAGCAAAGGCGTTTACCCGCGAAAGGGAGTAGAATACCCGCGAAGCAAAGGCGTTTACCCGCGAAAAGAAGCAGAATACCCGCGGAGCAAAGGCGTTTACCCGCGAAAGAAAGCAGAATACCCGCGAAGCAAAGCACTTTACCCGCGAAGCAAGGCAACACACCATTAAAGCACTATAAACTCCCATAAGTGTAGAAAAAAGAATCTGCCTATACGCCTCTCGTAACAGTAAAGAGTGCTATGCAGATTCTTCTTTTTTACGATATAAAAATAAATTTATGGGATGATTCCACTTACATATTAATGACTGCCACACGCATCACGTGATTCAGTTTTACACAATCCAATGGAATACCTTAGAACTTATTCAACGATTTCATTTGCATATGAAGAAACCTCAATATAATCTACATAAATCGCGTGACCAATAATAAGTGATAAAACAACAATAATCGTAATAATAATCACATTTCGTGGTCTAAAGTCTTGAGCTTGCATTTTCTTTTCCTCCTTCATAATTTTGTGAATATTATGGCAATTCAATATATGTTAAGGGAATAGGAGTATGCAGTTTTAAAAATACTTTTTATGTAAATGTTTATACAACATAGGCAAATATGAGGAATGGAACGATGAATGATGCAACAGTTAAGAATTTTACTAGCTTATGTACATTTTACTAGATGAAAAAAAGAAAATTCAAGACGTAACTAATCAATTTCACACAACATTTCTTCTGCGCACATTTATCTGTGTCTACCTATTTTTTTAAAGAGAATGGGCATACATATAAATTGTATGATAAATCATGTTTTGAATATTGAACCAGTTGACTGCAATGAAATTATAAGGATACTTAATAAAATGTTATATTGCAAATTCAACTGATGTACGTAAGGTTTCCAATAACTAGGTTATGTCCATTATGACTCCTACAGTAAGAGTAGCTAAAAAAATTTAACTCTTTACTTGTGGTATATTTAACATGACAGTTGTAAGTAAAGGAGTATGAAAATATGGCGAAAAGTTTAGTAATTGCCGAAAAACCATCCGTTGCGCGTGACATCGCAAATGTACTAAAATGCACAAAAAAAGGGAATGGTTTTTTAGAAGGCGACAAATATATTGTGACGTGGGCATTAGGACATCTTGTAACATTAGCGGACCCAGAAGTATATGACGTGAAGTATAAAACATGGAATTTAGAAGATTTACCAATGCTTCCGGAACGCATGAAATTGGTTGTAATGAAGCAAACAGGCAAACAATATAATGCGGTCAAATCGCAACTAACTCGTAATGATGTAACAGAAATAATTGTAGCTACGGACGCTGGAAGAGAGGGCGAATTAGTAGCACGCTGGATCATTGAAAAAGCAAACACTAAAAAGCCAATCAAACGTCTATGGATTTCTTCTGTAACCGACAAAGCAATAAAAGAGGGCTTTGCAAATCTTAAGCCAGGCAAAAATTATGAAAATCTATATCATGCTGCTGTAGCTCGTAGTGAAGCTGACTGGTATATCGGATTGAATGCTACACGTGCTTTAACTACACGTTTTAATGCCCAATTAAACTGCGGGCGTGTACAAACACCTGTTGTTGCCATGGTTGCAGCTCGCGAAGATGAAATTAAAAATTTTAAACCTCAAACATATTACGGTATTGAAGCAAAAACAAAAGATGAATTAAAACTTACTTGGCAAGATGCAAAAGGCAATAGCCGTAGCTTTGAAAAAGGTAAAATCGATAACATCATAAAAAAACTAGGTGACAACAACGCAAAGGTTATTGAAGTAGAGCGTAAGCCTAAAAAATCGTTTGCACCTGGGTTGTATGATTTAACAGAATTACAACGCGATGCGAATAAAATTTTTGGTTACTCTGCAAAAGAAACTTTAAATATTATGCAGAAGCTATATGAGCAACATAAAGTATTAACGTATCCTCGTACTGATTCACGATTTATTTCAAGCGACATCGTAGCAACGTTACCAGAACGTCTAAAAGCATGCGGAATTGGCGAATACCGCCCGTTTGCTAACAAAGTATTATCTAAACCTATAAAAGCAACTAAAGCGTTCGTAGATGATTCTAAAGTTTCTGATCACCATGCGATCATTCCAACTGAAGAATACGTAAATTTCGCTAACTTTAATGATAAAGAACGTAAGATTTATGATTTAGTTGTCAAACGTTTCTTAGCGGTATTTTTCCCAGCCCATGAATTTGAACAATTAACGTTACGCGCGAAAATTAGTGATGAAAATTTTGTTGCAAAAGGAAAAACAATCATTGCAGCTGGTTGGAAGGAAGTATATGAAAACCGCTTTGATGATGAGGAATCGAATGACGACTTAAAAGAGCAAGTTTTCCCTCGAATCGAAAATGGCACAACATTAGAAGTTCGTTTAATTGCACAAACATCGGGTCAAACAAAGCCTCCAGCACGTTTCAATGAAGCAACATTACTATCTGCAATGGAAAATCCTACAAAGTATTTAGAAAGTAATGATAAACAGCTAGCCGATACTTTAAAATCAACGGGGGGATTAGGTACTGTAGCAACGCGTGCCGATATTATTGATAAGCTTTTTAATTCCTTTATGATTGAGCAACGAGGCGGGAAAGAAATTTATATTACCTCAAAAGGTCGCCAGTTATTAGATTTAGTGCCTGAAGAATTACGCTCACCTGCAACGACTGCTGAATGGGAACAAAAGTTGGAGTTGATTGCAAAAGGGAAATTAAAGAAAGAAGTATTTATCAATGAAATGAAGCAACACACGAAAAAAATTGTTGCAGAAATCAAATCCAGTGATAAGAAGTATAAGCATGATAATATTTCAACGAAATCATGCCCTGATTGCAACAAACCAATGCTTGAAGTAAACGGTAAGAAAGGTAAGATGCTTGTCTGCCAAGATCGTGAATGTGGATACAAGAAAAACGTAGCTCGCATAACGAACGCTCGTTGTCCTCAATGTAAGAAAAAACTAGAGTTACGCGGTGAAGGCGATGGTCAAATCTTCGTATGTAAATGTGGTCACCGTGAGAAACTAACTGCCTTTGAAGCTCGACGTAAAAAAGAAGGTGGCGGAAAAGTGGATAAGCGAAGTGTGCAGAAGTATTTGAAACAACAAGCCAAAGAAGAAGAACCTTTGAATAATCCGTTTGCAGATCTATTAAAAGGCTTTAACTCTGATAATTAAATCATCAAATTTTAATTGAAGATTTAGGACTATAGGCAAATTCAATGGAATTTGAGTTTGCCCATTGTCTGTTAACTAGTTGTCAAATTTGTAGGATGGGAAAATTAATTCTCACGCTCAATTCTGATCGTACGTCTCATATCTTCTACCGCCATCGGTATGGTATTTGGAATATGAACAGCTAACAAAGCAACCAAATTAAAAGACACGAGGTATAAAATCGCTATTTAACTGAAATTAAAGTTAAAGAACGTAGCGCTCTTAATGAAATACTTGCATTTGATTTGCTCCCTGTTGGATAGACAGATAATCTGTTTATCCAATAGGGAGATATTTTTTTGTCAGTTTTGGGGTTAAGAAACAAATTAGGGAAGTCCTCCAATTTGTTTTTAGGGTTTTTGCCTAACATTAGTAAAGTAATATTCCTATGTCCACGCGCCATTTCTACTCAATAAGAAGTTTGAGTCCACACTTTCTGCTAGTCCTTCTACCTTTCCAATTTCTCTAAAACACCAACTCTCTCCACTAACCGTTATTTTAATCACCTCACTTAAAGACTATGTGAACATTAATTGGTAGACGTACAAAGGAATGTCAGGGTCAAAAATGTTAATTGAGGACATAAGAAATAATGAAATTAATTGAAATTTTCCCTGAAATGCTGAAGTTCGATAAATTATGAGGGATTAAAATCATCTCCATTCTATAGTTGGGAGGTGGTTTTTTTGTTGGATATTTATATTAATAGAAATATTTGACTGTAATAACAAAACTGTGTTATTTTGTGTATAACAGATTTATTGTGAATATTACCCAAATTAGTTGGAAGGAGAGGTTCTGATCTAGATTAGTTGAGCTATACTGCTAAACAAGGTAGAAGCAATGAAATCGATTACTTATCTAAGGGGGCAATTATGAAAAATAAACTATCTGCGGTGTTAGCCGCTACATTAGCATTAACAATAAGTCTACCAACTGGGGCGTTGGCGTTTTCTAACAGTCAGACTGCGGTTGTGGCTAGCCAGGAATTAGCTAGTCAAGAACTAAAAAAGATTGCGGAAGAGAAGGCTGCGCTACTTACGAATACCTATGAGACGACTAGCGTGCAGTATGCGCTAATTGATAATGGTAAACTTGTTTTGTCAGGTCAGACAGGGAAGAATGATATGGAAGGCAAACAGCCGCTGACTAAAGATACTCTATATGGGATTGGTTCAGTCAGTAAAATGTATGCAACTGCGGCTATTATGAAATTGGTCGATGAAGGAAAAGTCGATTTGGATGCACCTGTTGTCCACTATATTCCTGATTTCAAGATGAAAGACGAGCGTTACAAAAGCATTACGCCACGTATGCTATTGAACCATTCCTCTGGCTTGCAAGGTAGTACGTTTAGTAATACTTTTTTATTTAACGATAATGATACTTATGCCCATGATAACTTGTTACAGCAATTGTCCGACCAACAATTGAAGGCTGATCCTGGCGCGTTCTCAGTATACTGCAACGACGGTTTTACGCTAGCTGAGATACTGGTCGAAAGAGTCAGTGGTAAGAGCTTTACGGAATTTATCCATCAACAGTTTACAGAACCTTTAAAGCTAAATCATACGAAAACGCCACAGGACGAATGGGAAAACGATAAGCGGGCAGGACTTTATTTTCCAACGTATCAAGGACAGCTTCCACCTGAATCAGTGAATGTGATTGGTACGGGAGGGATTTCTTCCACTGCCGAAGATGTCGTGCAATTCTCACAAATATTTATGGGGCAGGGAAAAGGAATCCTCTCTGACAAGGCAGTTCAGGCGATGGAGCAAGAGGAATATAAAAAAGGAATGTGGCCAGAGGATGGAGATAGTATTATCAACTATGGTCTTGGTTGGGATAGTGTGAAACTATATCCATTTAGTGAATATGGGATAAAGGGTTTGGCTAAAGGCGGCGACACAGGACTGCAACATGCTTCACTGGTCGTACTTCCTGAGCAGAAGATGGCAATGGCTGTGTTATCATCTGGCGGTAGCAGCATGACAAATCAACTGATGGCGACTGAAATACTGCTCGCTGCGCTTAAAGAGAAGGGCACAATTAAGGACATCAAGCCGAGTAAATCCTTTGGCAAGCCAGTCAAGGACAAAATGCCTCAAGACCTAGCGAAGAAAGCAGGTTTTTACGGCAATAGTTCCGGTCATTTCAAAATAGAGATTACGAAGAATGGCGAACTAATCTTGCCAACTAATCCAGAAGAAAAATATATATATACTGCCGATGGAAGCTTTATGAATGAGAATGGTACCGCCAAGTTCAATTTCGTCACGGAGAAGAATGGACGAACTTATTTAAAGGAGAGCACATATTCGTCGCTGCCAGATTTAGGGCAAATAGCGATTACGCATTATGTAGCCGAGAAACTTGAAGACAATGTGCTACCGAAGGAAACAGCTGCCGCATGGGCAAAGCGAGAAGGCGTCAAGTTTTATCTTGTGAGTGAGAAATTTAGTTCTTTGCTATATTTTGCACCAATCGTGCCTATCCAAATTAATAGCAAGGAAGCGATGGAAGGCTATTGGGGAAGCAGTAAAATTACAGGTCCTAACACGGCGATGCATCAGCTCCAAATACCTGTGATGGGTGGACGTGATACGACGGAAACACGTTTCTATACAGAAGGTGACGATGAGTTTTTAGAGATGTCCGGATTTTTATACGTAAGTGAATCCAACTTAAAACCGCTTGATGCAAGTCAATCCTCCAAAGTTACACTACAAGCGAATGGACATGCGAGATGGTTTACAATCCCTGAAGCGTTAGCAGGGAAAACGATGACCGTGGAGTTACCATCGAATAGTTCATTTGCGGTGTATGATGACAAGGGATTATGTATCAATTTTACGGTTGTAAGCGGCAATAACAAAGTAATACTGCCGAAGAACGGAACGGTTGTATTTGTTGGAGCATCGAATTCGGAATTTGCAATCACGTTGAACTAGCTACAATTCAAGAGGAATTTCATCAAAACCAGTGAGACATCGGAAAGGTGTTTTGCTGGTTTTGTTTGTTTAAGGTTATATCAGCAAATGCTCATTACGGCAAAGTCGACAAAATACCTCGATGTATTTTTAAAATGTGAGTTGTTTGAGTGACTGGCACGCAAGGAATGAATTTTAACTGGTGTGCATACAGTTATTGTATGTGTTTTATGAAAGTGGCACATTGTTTTATTCTGTTTAATGTAGTTTATTTTCTTTTTAATGTCATTAAAATTCTTTTTTAAACTAGACAGTGATTTTTTGTGATGCTATATTTAAAGTGTCATAGTTTTTATAATTAGGAAAATTAAGAAAATGTTAGTCCTAGTTATAGGGAACAAAGGGGTAAGTGTTATAAAAGAAGGATGATAGGTGCCTATGGTAAAAAAAACGTTAAAACAAAGAATTGTAGATGCTTCTGTAGTACTGTTTCAGCAAGATGGCTATCATAATGTAACGGTTGAACGCATTGTGGAGTATATTGGCGCATCAAAAGGTGGGTTTTATCATAATTTTAAATCGAAAGATGAATTGTTGTATGAGGTTCATGATGTATTTATTTCCTATGTAATTAAACAGTCACAGGAAGCGTATGACAAATACGATACACCGATTCAACGCTTATGTGCAATGCTTCAAACGCTGACACAAGTGTTTGATGTGTACCAATCTCATATTACCGTATTTTATGAGGAAAGCCGTTCTTTATCAGAAGAATATAGTGCAATCATCCATAAGAAGCGGGATCAATATCGGGATATTTTACAAAAGGTAATTGAAGAAGGGCAGCAGACAAAGGATTTTCGTGCGGAATTGCCTTGTACAATTGTAACTATGGCCATTGTAGGGATGATCAACTGGACATATATGTGGTTTAAACAAACGGGTCCATTAACAATGGAGGAAATTACAGAAGTATTTACAGATATGATATTACGTGCAATTGTGACAGACCAAGCTATGGAAGAAGCAACTCAATTTATGGTAAAGATGAAGCCAGAAGAACAAGCTGGTTTTATTAATGTTTAATACAGACCGACTAGTCGGTCTAAATTTTGTGTAACTGTCGTCTGAATGAATTCCGCTATGGCAAATTGGATATTAGGGGGAAATGGGAATGAACTTTGAACTAACGAAAGAGCAAGCGATGATTCGAGACATGGTACGTGATTTTGCAGAGAAAGAGATTAAACCTTATGCTCGTGAAGTCGACGAGACATCAACAATGAGAATAGAAAGCTTTGAAAAAATGGCTGAGCTAGGCTTATTGGGTATCCCGTTTCCAGAGGAATATGGTGGTTCTGGAGGAGACACGGTTTCCTATGCAATTGCTGTTGAAGAAATTGGACGTGCGTGTGGTGGTACGGGTTTAAGCTATGCAGCAGCAGTGAGCTTAGGCGCCGCTCCTATTTATAATTTTGGTACGGAAGAGCAAAAGCGTGAATGGCTTGTTCCTTTAGCGAAAGGGGAAACATTAGGTGCTTTTGGCTTAACGGAACCTAATGCGGGGTCTGATGCTGGCGGTACACGTACAACAGCAGTTATAGACGGTGATGATTACGTAATTAACGGTGAAAAATGCTGGATAACTAATGCAGGTCATGCGCGCCAAATTATTGTCACGGCAGTAACAGGTAAACGTGAAGATGGCAAAAAAATCATTTCATCCATTATCGTGCCAACGAACACCCCTGGTGTCACAATCAATTGTAATTATGACAAGATGGGTGTGCGTGGTTCCAATACTTGTGAAATTATTTTGCAAAATGTTCGCGTACCAAGAACGAATTTATTAGGGGACGAAAAACGTGGATTCAGCCAATTTTTAAATACATTAGATGGTGGTCGTATTTCCATAGCCGCGTTATCAGTCGGCATTGCACAGTCTGCATATGAAAAGGCATTAAAATATGCGAACGAAAGAGAGCAATTTGGGGCACCAATTGCCAAGTTTCAAGCAATACAGTTTAAGTTAGCAGATATGGCAATGGAAATTGAGCTAGCTCGTACGCTAGTACATAAAGCAGCGTGGCTTAAAGATCAGAAAAAACCATTTGCTAAAGAGGCAGCGATGGCGAAATTATTTGCTTCTGAGATGGGCTTCCGTACTTGTAATCAAGCCATTCAAATTCATGGTGGTTCAGGTTATATGAAGGAATATGATGTAGAACGTCATTTGCGTGATATTAAGTTAATGGAAATCGGTGAAGGAACATCTGAAATTCAACGTCTCGTTATTTCTCGTCTAATTGGCTGTTAAAAATTAAATAGCATATTTAAGGGGGATTTTCATGGCAGAACTTGTGTATCAAACAATTGGTCAATTGCTCGATGAACAGGCTAAAAAATATCCTAAACATGAAGCGCTCGTGTATGCAGATAGAGACTTGCGGTTGACTTATGAGGAATTAAATCAGCAAAGTCGTTTAGTGGCAAGGGGGTTACTGTCCCTTGGTATTGAAAAAGGGGACCATATTGCCGTGTGGACAACAAATGTTCCAGAGTGGGTACAGTTACAGTTTGGTACAGGAAAAATGGGTGCGCCAATTGTCACTGTCAACACCAATTATCGTGCCCATGAGCTGGAATATTTACTAAGACAATCCGATGCAAAGACGATTATTTTAATCGAAAATTTTCGCGACCATTCTTTTATAAATACACTCCAAGAAATATGTCCTGAGCTTGAACATTGTGAACCGGGTAATTTGCAATCGAAGCGACTACCTCTATTAAAAAATGTTATTTTAATTGGCGAAACAAAATACCCAGGTGTCCTGAATTGGTCAGATGTATTGGCAGCTGCAAAGCAAGTAACAGAGCAGCAATTAGAGGAAATACAGGCTTCATTACATTATGATGATGTCATTAATATTCAATATACTTCAGGAACAACGGGTTTTCCAAAAGGTGTGATGTTAACACATTATAACCTAGTTAATAATGCCGTTAACATCGCTGAATGTATGCGTCTAACTTCAGAAGATCGTTTATGTATTCCTGTGCCATTTTTCCATTGTTTCGGCTGTGTCATCGGTACACTAGCCATTACGACAAGTGGTGGAACAATGGTCCCAGTACAAGAATACGCACCTGAGGAAGTGTTACGAACAGTTGAAAAAGAGAAATGTACAGCATTACATGGTGTACCAACAATGTTTATAAGTGAATTGAATTTACAGAATTTTTCGTCATACGACTTATCGACATTGCGTACGGGCGTAATGGCAGGCTCTAACTGCCCAATCGAAGTCATGAAAGCGGTCATCGAAAAAATGGGGATGACTGACATAACCATTTGTTATGGTCAAACGGAATCTTCACCTGTTATTACACAAACGCGAGCAGATGATCCATTGCATTTAAAAGTAGAAACGGTCGGTCGAGCATTACCAAATCTAGAAGTTAAAATTGTTGTTCCTGGTACAGATGTGGAAGCGCCGATAAACGAGCAAGGAGAGCTGTGTACAAGAGGCTACCATGTGATGAAAGGCTATTATAACAACCAAGAAGAAACTCAACTTGCAATCGATCAAGACGGTTGGCTGCATACGGGTGATTTAGCGACGATGGATGAGGATGGTTATGTCAGAGTAACCGGTCGTTTGAAGGACATGATTATTCGTGGGGGAGAAAATTTATATCCACGTGAAATTGAAGAATTTTTATACACGTTCCCAAAAATTGCAGATGTGCAGGTCGCTGGTGTTCCCGATCCTAAGTATGGAGAAGAAGCGGCAGCATGGATTATTTTACGAGAAGGGGAACAGGCGACAGAAGAAGAAATTCGAGCATTTTGTCGCGATAAAATTTCCAAACATAAAATTCCAAGACATATTTTCTTTATCGATAGCTACCCAATGACTGCTTCAGGAAAAGTACAGAAATTTAAGCTACGCGAAGAATTTCTGGCAGCAGTGAAGGTGAAATAGGAAGGGGGCAACATAATGTTTAAAAAAGTATTAATTGCCAATCGTGGAGAAATTGCTAGACGGGTTATACGCACATGTAAGCGATTAAATATTCTAACGGTTGCGGTCTATTCCGAGGCGGATGCAGAAAGTTTACATGTCAAAGATGCGGACGAAGCATACTGCGTAGGTAAACCACCTGTTGTACAAAGCTATTTAAATATTGAACGCATTCTTGAAATCGCTAAGGAAAGCGGTGCTGATGCCGTACATCCAGGGTATGGCTTACTATCAGAGAACGCTGATTTTGCCAAACGTTGTACGGAGGCAGGACTCGTATTTATTGGACCAAGTGCAACTGTGATTGCGTCAATGGGCAGTAAATTAGAAGCGCGTAAAACGATGAAAGCTGCGGGTGTACCGATTGTAGAAGGGGTAGAAGCGCCTGTTAAAGATGTAACAGAAGCAGTTGAAATCGCTTCACGCTTAGGTTATCCCATTATGCTTAAAGCCTCTGCTGGTGGTGGTGGCATCGGCATGCAACTGGTGACAGATGCAGAAGAGCTCGCAAAAGCATTCGAGGGTAATCAGAAACGTGCACAATCATTTTTCGGTGATGGCACGATGTACATGGAACGTTTTATTGCGAATCCACATCATGTGGAAGTGCAAATTATTGCAGATAGCAAAGGTAATGTCGTTCCGTTGTTTGAACGAGAATGCTCCATTCAACGACGCAATCAAAAAGTGGTGGAGGAAGCTCCCTCTCCATTTATCTCTGAAGACACGAGAGCAAGGATGTTAGAAGCTTCTGTACAGGCAGTGAAGCATATCGGTTATGTCAATGCAGGAACAATAGAATATTTAGTCGATGCAGAGCAAAATTTTTATTTCTTAGAGATGAATACACGTTTGCAAGTCGAGCATCCCGTCACAGAAGAAATAACAAAACTGGATCTTGTGGAAGAGCAATTAAAAGTAGCTGCGGGACAGTCATTGAGCTTTACACGTGACAGCATTGATAAACAGGGGCATGCCATTGAAGTACGAATTTATGCAGAAAACCCTACAACGTTTTTCCCGTCTCCAGGCAAAATTACAGAACTGGTATTGCCAATAGGTGAAGGCATTCGACATGAATGCGGTGTAGAAGCAGGCACGACGGTGACGCCTTTCTATGATCCAATGATTAGTAAATTAATCGTATGGGGAGATACGCGGGCAATTGCATGTCAACGCCTTATACAGGCACTAAAGGAATATAAAATTGAAGGAATTCAAACAAATATACCGATGCTTTTAAAAACTGTCAGTCACGAGCAATTTTTACAAGGGCATACAACAACAAAATTTGTCGAGGAATTCTATTTACCACAATTAACAGAAACAAAATAAGACTAAGTTCAGGACATGAGCATTCGTCATCCGTGCTTTAAAGTACGAGATGACGAAAAGATGTTTTCATACTGAGTAGCTTATGCAAAGCCTGGAGAGAGTAAGCATGCGTTACAAAATGATAATCAGTGTGTGGATTTAAGTGTGATTTTAAGCACTTAAATACAGTCACTAACAATTTGGAGGGGTTAATATGGCAACAGTAAAAGCAAGCATGGCAGGAACAGTATGGAAAATCGTAGTGGCACAAGGAGAAAAGGTGACAGCGGGGCAAGATGTTGCGATTTTAGAGTCCATGAAAATGGAGATTCCTATTGCCGCTGAAGAGGATGGTATTGTCACAAAAATCATCGCGAATGAGGGCGATTTTATTAACGTAGATGATGATATTTTAGAAATTGAATAGGGAGGCATTTCTATGCACTTACCGAAGCATGTTACGTTGAAGGAAGTTGGTCCTCGTGATGGTCTGCAAAATGAAAAAGTACACATCGCAACTGAAGATAAAATACAGCTAGTAAATTTACTTAGTCAGTCGGGATTAAATTATATAGAAGTAACGTCTTTTGTTCATCCGAAGTGGATTCCACAATTGGCAGATGCGGTAGAAGTGTTGCAAGCGATTAAGCGAGAAAAAGATATAACGTACGCAGCCCTTGTGCCTAATATGCGAGGACTAGAACGTGCATTGCTAGCGGGCATTGATGAAGCAAGCATTTTTATGTCGGCAAGTGAAAGCCATAACCAAAAAAATATTAACAAAACAATACTTGAAACATTGCCAATCTTGAAGGAAGTAGTTATTGGGGCAAAGGCTGCAAACAAGCACGTACGCGGTTATATTTCAACAGTAATTGGTTGCCCTTACGAGGGTTACATACACCCAGAAAAGGTTTTACAAGTTACAGATAAATTATTAGAAATGGGCGTTGATGAAATATCGCTAGGGGATACAATCGGTGTCGGCGTACCGACACAAGTTGAGTATCTTTTAGAAGAGCTGTTAAAGAGATATCCAGTTGAAAAATTTGCCATGCATTTTCATGATACGCGTGGTACAGCACTTGCCAATATTACGAAATCCTTAGAAATGGGGATTACAAAATTTGATAGTTCCCTTGGTGGTTTAGGAGGTTGTCCTTATGCAAAAGGGGCAACCGGCAATGTTGCCACAGAAGATTTGCTGTATCTATTAGACGGCATGGGCATAGCAACCAGCGTTAACATGGAAAAGTTGCTAGATGCAGTACGATTTATCGAACAGAGGCTAGGGAAGGACGTTGCATCTAAGCAAATGGCAATTGTTCGTAATGAAGGGAGTGCGAATGTCACGTGACACAACAACTCGTTCAATTTGATGTATTACCAGGTAATATCGGGCTTATTACACTTTCTAGACCCGAAGCTGCAAATGCCATGTCCGTACAATTACTAAACGACCTTAGTGCGACGCTAGATAAAATAAATGCTGATCCAGTAGTGCGGGTTGTTTTACTAACGGGTGCAGGAGAAAAGGCATTTTGTGCAGGTGCTGATTTAAAAGAACGCAATGGTATGTCCGACAGACAAGTAAAACAAATTGTACAACGAATCGGCACAACCATTGCGAAAGTTGAAGCATTGGCGCAACCTGTGATTGCCGTGTTAAATGGCGTTGCATTTGGGGGCGGGCTAGAACTTGCTTTAGCTTGTGATTTACGGGTAGCAGCTACACATATAAAAGTGGGACTTACGGAAACTTCACTTGGCATTATTCCTGGGGCAGGAGGAACACAGCGCTTACCGCGACTTATCGGCATTGGAAAAGCAAAGGAACTAATTTATACAGCACGTCGAATTGATGCCGTGGAAGCACAGCGTTTTGGTATTGTGGAATATGTCTATGAGGGGCATGAAGTGCAGGAAAGAGCGCTTCAACTTGCACTGGAAATGGCGAAAAATGCGCCGCTATCATTGATTCAGGCGAAAAATGCTATCAATAATGGGATGGAAGTAGATTTGGCTACAGGCTTGAAAATTGAATCACTGGCCTATAGTGCACTGATTCCAACGGAAGATCGTTTGGAGGGCTTACGAGCTTTCCAAGAAAAAAGAGCACCGCAATACTTAGGGAAGTAATGGACTGCAAAGGGGGAATGGAACATGAGTAATATATCTACAGAAAACACATCCAATGCGATGAAAGATCAAATTTTAGCAGGGGGTTTGCCAAAATATCACGATAAAAATGCGCAACAAGGCAAGCTATTTGTCCGAGAGCGCTTGGAATTATTATTAGATGATGGTCTTCAATCAGAGGATGGGCTATACGCAAACTGTTTAGCAGGTGATTTACCGGCAGATGGTGTGATTACAGGAATCGGTAAAATCCATGGTCGTACAGTATGTGTGTTAGCCAATGATTCAACCATTAAAGCAGGATCATGGGGAAAACGAACTGTCGAAAAAATGATTCGTATTCAAGAAACGGCGGAGAAGCTAAATTGTCCATTATTTTATTTAGTCGATTCGGCAGGTGCGCGTATTACAGACCAACTAGAGATGTTCCCAGGGCGTCGTGGCGCAGGGCGCATTTTCTACAATCAGGTGAAGCTTTCTGGTAAAGTGCCGCAAATTTGCTTATTGTTTGGGCCTTCAGCAGCAGGTGGCGCTTATATTCCTGCATTTTCTGATATTGTGGTGATGGTGGAAGGTAATGCCTCCATGTATTTAGGGTCACCGCGTATGGCGGAAATGGTGATTGGTGAAAAGGTAGATTTAGAGACAATGGGTGGCGCGAAAATGCACTGTTCAGTATCGGGCTGTGGGGACGTGCTTGTAAAAACAGAGCAGGAAGCGATTGCTTATGCTCGTAAATACTTGAGCTATTTCCCGAATAACTATGCTGAGCGTAGCAAAGTCGAAGCACCAAAGCCACCAGCATCTTTTGAAAAATCAATTGAAGACTTAATACCTAAAAATCAGAACTCGCCATTTGATATGTATCAGTTAATTGATCGATTGATTGATGAAGATTCATTTTGTGAAATAAAGAAATTATTTGCTTCAGAATTAATAACAGGGCTTGGGCGCATTAATGGACAATCAGTAGGGATTATAGCCAACCAACCACGTGTGAAGGGTGGCGTATTGTTCCACGATTCGGCAGATAAAGCGGCAAAATTTATTTCGTTATGTGATGCTTTTAATATACCGCTTATTTTCCTCGTAGATGTGCCGGGCTTTATGATTGGCACACAAGTTGAAAAGGCGGGTATTATCCGTCATGGTGCCAAAATGATTTTTGCCATGAGTGAGGCAACTGTACCAAAGCTAACTGTAATTGTTCGTAAGGCGTATGGCGCGGGACTCTATGCTATGGCAGGCCCAGCCTTTGAACCGGATTGTTGTATTGCCTTATCGAGCGCACAAATTGCGGTAATGGGTCCAGAGGCAGCGATAAATGCAGTATATGCCAATAAAATTGCGGAATTGCCGAAAGAGGAACAAGCTAGCTTTATTGCGGAAAAACGGAAAGAGTATCAAGAGGAAATTGACATTTATCGCTTAGCATCTGAGCTAATTATTGATGATGTCATTGAGCCGAATGACTTACGTAGAGCACTTGAAACACGTTTGGAGTTGTATATGTCAAAATACTTGTTATTTTCACAACGAAAACATGGTGTAAATCCTGTCTAAGAGGATTTACTTAAATGCACCCAGTTTATGCTGGTGTGCATTTTTTGATATATTTCACCCCTTGCATGGGTATGGTCAGACATATTAAAATATGGGATGGATAAGAGGAAGTGGGTGAATTAGCATGGTAAAAAATAATATACCTAGTATTCAAGATGATGCCAAGCTACCATTACCATATCGTGCGTGGATTGATACGTATTACATACAGCTTAAAGTAATAGGCTGGGTATTTTTCAGCTTTTACACATTTATCGCCTTTTACAAATTAGTCATTAATCGCTTAGTGAATGTCAGTGTTAGTTTGTTCCGAGGCGAAAATACTTTGAGTGAAATTGGTTTATTTGATTATAGTAGCTGGCGCGTAACGACAAATTTTATACCGTTTGAAACGATTTTACGTTATATCAACTACTCCCATTATTTTAATTTAGATTTAATTATCCTAAACTTATTAGGCAATTTGTTAATATTTACACCGATGGGCTTTTTGTTACCATTACTATCAAAGCGCTTTCGGAAGGTGTGGATTGTAGTTTGTGCAGGCTTTTTCTCAAGCCTTGCTGTGGAAACAGTCCAGTTTATATTCAGGGTAGGTTCTGCGGATGTCGATGACTTGATTTTAAATACGCTAGGCGCTTGGTTTGGATACTTAGCTTACAAATGTATTCTCATTTTTCCAAAAAGAAACGTTTAAAAAAGAAGAGGAAAAAACAGTCCGTTTATGTATGGGCTGTTTTTTATTGTTACGTTTACACTATTTACCACGTGTTTAAAGTGATAAAATTTATTGAAACTAAATTATAAAGTAATAAAGAAATAGAATGCTCACTGAAAAAATGGATTTTCACAGTGTCTTTTTACCTATTCGATAATTGGATTATTGTTTCTTTAGGAGGTTAGTATCAATTTGCACTTGAATTTATAATGGAAAATTCCGATAATAAGAGTACAGAATGCTTTTGTTCGAATAAAAATAGTTATGAGTGAATTGCTCATATTTACGATGTAACTTGCATATTAAAAAAGAAAGTCGAGGTGATGTTATGAAACTATCAAATGTAATAGAACAAGAAAGACTATCAGCCTTTTATAATCGAAAAAAGATTCTTCAGCGTAAAGAGGCTGGTGATGCTTATCGTAAAAATGCACAGTATTTCCAACCGAAAAAAAATCCAATTTTGCAAGAGCTCGAAAATCTTTTATTAGGACGCACAGATCAAGATTTATATGAGCAACATAAAGAAGAAGCGAAAGATGTAACGCCACAACAACAAGCTATGATTCAAGACTTACAACAAGCAGAGAAAAGTGTAAGAGCACATGAGCAAGCTTATAAAGCAGTTGGCAGTGAGGCTGATGATTTGTTATTGTCTTCAGAAGTGAATGATGAGGGATCTATAGCATTAGATGATTCATCGATTGTTGCACTTGATAAAGATAGTGGTGATGTCGATACGTTGCAAATTTTACAGCAGGTTCGAAGTGCGGCACTTGCGCCAACTGTCCCATCTTCACAGGATTTACGTGTAGCGGCTAGTGCAGATACTCAAATACAACAAATTCAGGCAAAGTTAGATGGAATAGAGTTGGATGAAGCAGAACTAGAACCAGCTTATGTTATGGAAACGATAGATGTAAAGGTGCCAGAGCGATTTGCGAAGGCATTGAAATTGGACCCATTTGCAGATACAATTTTCGGTAAGAGTTATGAAGAGGCATTGAAGGCACGCACATTTAAACTGGCGTCTGCAACATATGCAGCACATATTAAAATGGCTAAAAACGGTTATCTTTTTGGGGATAACTCTTTGTTTTCAATGACAGCTTAATAGTGTAGATAGGGGATTTTATTGTGGCAAAGGCAAAGCATACGAAAACAAATGCGATTAGACTATTAGAGCAGCAAAAAATACAATTTGATGTATTGGAATACGAAACAGGTGACGGTCAAGTAGATGGGGTTTCAGTGGCTGAAAAAATTGGTCATCCTGTGTCCTGTGTCTTTAAAACATTAGTCGCAAAGGCGAGCGCCCAAAAGCTATTTGTTTTTGTCATTCCAGTTGCGGAAGAATTGGATTTAAAAGCTGCGGCTAAAGTTGTTGGAGAGAAGAAGATTGAGATGCTAGCAGTAAAGGAGCTTCTAGGTTATACAGGCTATATTCGTGGTGGCTGCTCACCTGTCGGCATGAAAAAACTGTATCCGACGGTTGTGGATGCATCTGCACGGGAGCAAGGAAGTATTATTGTTAGTGCAGGAAAAATTGGCATGCAAATGCATATACAACTAGATGATTTACTCGCCGTAACAAAGGCGCAACTTGCACCAATTACAACTATCCAAGAATAATCTTGGATAGTTTTTTTAGTGTCAGGCACTCACGCAATTCTCACACAATTCTCGCACAATTAAAACCTTCTTTCATTTTTTTCTTTGATAGTTCATATACTGTCATGGCATAAAAAAAGGAGGAGCGACATTGAACGGAAATGTGACCTACTATTTTGGACACGCACTTACGGGGCAAGGAGTCAAACATTTATATAAAGAAATGATGGACGAAGCGGAACTCGTTTATGTTCTGCAAGGCGCATCAACGTTTAAAGGGTCAAAGCTTCTAAAGGAGCTTGGTTATTTTTATGTAAAACAGGGCTTTGCAGTAGAGTGGTTTCAACACGCATTGTTAGAGAACGTAATAGAAGGAGTATTTGTTAGAGGTTGTAATCGACTTTTTGTTTGGACTTCAGCATGGGGCATTGAACCGACTTTACTTGGTACGAAGCACCGTGTGCTGTCCTTTTATGATTGCCTAGAAGAACAACAGCTTGAAGAGATAGGTGAAAAGCTGGCTGTTGCAATAAAAGAGCGAGATTTGTGGCGTGAGAAGTGTATTACAATGCTTGAAATTGCAAAAAAAATACATGATGACTGGGAAGTTGTCACGCAAAGTTGCATGGACTGGCAAGCGTTAGATGAACAAGTTGCCAGTTTAAAGTCAACTATTTTCCAATCCATTGTGTTAAATAAGACAGGCCGACGTACACATCGATTATTAGGAACACTTACACCTCGTGGAGCAGAAAATACAGTAGACAGCATGACAAAAAATTTAACAAGACGATTGATGATTAAAGGGAAGCCCGGTACAGGCAAATCCTCGTTAATGAAAGGATTAGCTGATGAAGCAAATGCAAGGGGATTAGATGCACAAATTGTTTGGTGTGGCTTAGATGCTGGATCAGTGGATATGGTCATCATACCAGAATTAAATTTTTGTATATTTGATAGTACAGAACCGCATGTATTTAATCCACAGGATGGAAGATTGGGCGATGAAATTTTTGATATGGGTCAGCATTGTAAGCTATCAGAGCAAGCCGAAGCCCAAATTGAAGATATCCGTGTGAAATATAAAAGTGCCATGCAAGATGCAATTGGTTATACGACGCGTTATGCTGAAGCGGAGAAAACGATTCGCCAGCTAATGGATCATTGTGTATCGACTGCGATATGGCGTGAAAAAACAGCACCTTTATTTGAAAGATTAGCAAAGTAATTTATTCTAATTGCACGCTTATGCTACACTATGGGTAGACTAGTCAATCTTCAATTAATAGCTAATTGCTCAAGAACAATCGATGCAAGTGACCCCTTAGTTGCAAAGATGTTCAAAAGCCAGCTAAATGAAGAGAATGCCTCTGGCTGAAGCCTTGGATTTTACAATGCATGCATGGACTAAAATCCGAATATTATGACGCCGAGAAGAAATGAATTGTAGAAAGGATGATACTCTTGTCTAAAGTACTAAACGCATTTTTAGATGAAAACTTACAAGCCTTACGAGATCAAGGCTTATACAATGAAATTGACGCAGTAGAAGGCGCAAATGGACCCATTATTCAGGTTCGAGGTCAGCATCTCATCAATCTTTCCTCTAATAACTATCTCGGCTTAGCAACAAATGAGCAATTAAAGCAAATTGCTAAAGAAGCAACAGAACAATATGGTGTAGGCGCAGGGGCTGTTCGTACAATTAACGGCACGCTCGATCTACACGTTAAATTAGAAGAAAAGCTCGCTGAATTTAAAGGAACGGAAGCGGCAATTTCCTATCAATCGGGATTCAACTGTAATATGGCGGCAATTTCAGCTGTTATGGATAAAAACGATGCGATTTTATCAGATCAATTAAACCATGCGTCGATTATTGATGGATGTCGCTTATCGCGCGCGAAAATTATTGCGTACAATCACTCGGATATGGAGGATTTACGCGCAAAGGCAAAAGAAGCGACAGAATCAGGTTTGTATAATAAAGTGATGGTCATTACAGATGGCGTATTCTCGATGGATGGGGATATTGCCAAACTGCCTGAAATCGTCGAAATTGCCAAGGAATTTGATTTAATTACGTATGTCGATGATGCACATGGTTCAGGTGTGACAGGCAAAGGCAAAGGTACTGTAAAACATTTCGGACTTGAAAAAGAAATCGACTTCCAAATCGGCACGTTGTCAAAGGCAATTGGCGTAGTCGGTGGTTATGTAGCTGGTAAGAAAAATTTAATTGACTGGTTGAAAGTACGTTCTCGACCATTTTTATTCTCAACAGCGTTACCACCAGGTGATGTTGCGGCCATTACAGCAGCAGTGCAAATGCTTATTGACTCGACAGAGCTACATGATAAGCTATGGGAAAATGGCGATTATTTAAAAGCAGGATTAGCGAAGTTAGGCTTTAATATTGGTGCCTCTGAAACACCAATTACACCATGCATTATTGGGGATGAAAAGCTAACACAGGCATTCTCTCGTCGCTTATTTGAGGAAGGCGTGTATGCAAAATCTATCGTTTTCCCAACTGTACCAAAAGGCACTGGGCGTGTCCGTAATATGCCGACAGCGGCTCATACAAAAGAAATGCTAGACAATGCATTGGCGATTTACGAAAAAGTAGGTCGTGAACTAGGTGTAATTCAATAATAAAGACAGAGCGCTATTGTTCAATTTGAACAATAGTGCTTTTTTCTTGCATTGTTAGTTTTACTGTGAAATTTCGAGATATTGCTCAATATTCATCGTTTTAAACGGAAATTAGATAAAAGGGGGATAAGGTTATTGTCAAAAGAGATTGACAAATAACATAATTCAAACTATTCTATAAAACATATTAGAATAGTAGGTTTTTAGATGTTGAATAATTGAGTAAGGAGAACAATATGCTCGAATTTCGTAATGTATCCAAAGTTTATAGCGTAAAGAAAAAAGAGGTTGTTGGTGTAGATAATGTATCCTTAACAATTAATAGTAGTGATATTTTCGGTATTGTAGGCTATTCGGGGGCGGGGAAAAGTTCCCTCCTGCGTTGTATAAATCTACTAGAACGACCTACTAGTGGTGAAATATTAATAAATGGTAAAGATTTAACGAAGCTTTCCCGAAATGAACTGCGTTTAGCCCGTTTAAAAATCGGCATGATATTCCAGCATTTTTATTTAATCAGTCAAAAAACAGTTGGGGAAAATATTGCCTTTGCTTTAAAAGCAGCGAGTATGCCAGCCAATGCGATTCCTGCTCGAGTGGATGAGCTACTAGAGATGGTTGGTTTAGCAGAAAAACGAGATGTTTATCCTGCACAGCTTAGTGGTGGTCAAAAACAAAGAGTAGGTATTGCCAGAGCTTTAGCAAACAATCCGGCGATGTTGCTATGCGATGAAGCAACATCAGCTCTCGATCCAAAAACGACAGTGTCGATTTTACGATTATTAAAGGAAATAAATAAAAAGTTAGGCATTACAATTGTCCTTATTACACATGAAATGGATGTTGTGAAGGAAATTTGTAATCGTATGGCTGTGATGCAGGACGGAAAAGTGATAGAAGAAGGGGACGTGTATGATATTTTCGCCAGCCCTCAAAAGGTATTAACACAGGAGTTTATTAGTAGTGTTGTATCTTTTGATATTCCAAAAACAATTCTAAAAGATGTACGAGGTCAAATCGTTAAAATTTTATTCAAAGGAAATGTTGCAGGTGAAGGTGTTATTTCAGATACGATGCAACGTTTTGAGGTAAAAGGGAATTTCCTTCATGGCACAATCGAGTACATTCAAGAGCGACCACTGGGTATTTTTTTAATGGAGCTACAAGGTGAGGACAGCGAGTTAGCGAAAGCTAGTGCCTATATGACCGCACGTGGTGCGATTGTGGAGGTGGTTTTGCATGTTTGATGTTACACATTTTATAGATATGGTTCCAGATTTATTAAAGGCCTTTCAAGAAACCATTATTATGATTGGTATTTCCTTATCTGTGTCGATTGTATTAGGTCTACCACTGGGTATTTTATTATTCGTTACGGATAAGGGATTGTTTTGGGAAAATCGATTGATTAAAAGCGTATTTGGCTTTGCGGTGAACTTAATTCGTTCGATTCCATACATCATTTTATTGGTTGCTTTATTCCCGTTGACGAAGTTGCTTGTTGGACAAACAATTGGACCTATTGCAGCGAGTGTTTCATTATCGGTTGCAGCCATTCCGTTTTTTGCACGTTTAGTGGAAACGTCGTTACGAGAAATTGATAAAGGGGTAATAGAAGCATCTATTGCAGTAGGAGCAACGCCGGGGATGATAATTAAGGATGTCTTAATTCCTGAAGCAAAATCAAGCATCATCCAAGCAGTGACAGTTACGGTAATTAGTTTAGTAGCTTTCTCTGCAATGGCAGGTGTAGTAGGTGGTGGTGGTATTGGTGATTTAGCCATTCGATTCGGCTACTACCGTTATGATAATACAATTATGATTGCTACCGTTGCGATACTCATTTTGCTCGTGCAAGCGATACAAATTGCTGGTGACTGGTTTGCAAAATCAATTGATAAAAGATAAAAAGAGGAGAGAAAGATAAGATGAAAAAATCGTTATTAGCATTTTTGACGATCATCCTTGCTGTTGTGTTAGCAGCATGTGGCGCAAGCGACAAAGGAGCAGAGTCAAAAAAAGGTTCAGATGCAGCAGGGGAAAGCAAATCGATTAAATTAGGTGCAACAGCAGGTCCTTATAGTGATATGCTGAAAAAAGCGATTATTCCACAGCTTGAAGAAAAGGGTTATGAAGTAGAATTAGTAGAATTCAGTGATTATGTACAACCGAACAAAGCTTTAGATAATGGTGATATTGATGCAAACTTATTCCAGCATACAATTTACTTAGAAAACTTTGAAGAACAGAACAATATGGATTTAGAACCATTAATTATTGTGCCGACAGCGCCGATGGGCTTCTTCTCAAACAAATATAAATCTATTGATGAAATTCCAAATGGGGCGACAGTGGCAATTGCCAATGACCCTTCTAATGCAGCACGTACATTGTTATCATTGCAAGAACAAGGCTTAATCGAGATTGATCCTAAAATCGAAGAATTAAAAGCATCAGAAAAAGATGTTGTGAAAAATGACAAAAATTTAGTATTCCAACCGATTGAGGCGGCAGCACTTCCACGTACAGTAGAAAGTGTTGATTTAGCAGGAGTTCCTGGTAACTTTGCTTTAGCGGCTGGATTAGATTTACTAGATGCTGTATTTTTAGAAAATATGCCTGACCAATTCCGCAACGTTATCGCGGTAAAGGCAGAAAATAAAGATTCGCAATTATCAAAGGATCTAGTTGAAATTGTAGAATCAGCTAAATTTGAAGAAGTGATTGATGCAGACTTCAAAGGCTTTGGAAAACCAGAGTGGATGAAAAATCGTAAATAAAAATGAAACAAGAAGCACTCGTCATATGGCGGGTGCTTCTTGTACTGTGGAATTATTGTTTAAAAAGGTTAAGTTTTTCTATACGGCTAATTGCTTCGCGTAAGCGTTCCTCACTTACAAGTAAACCGATGCGTACATAGCCTTCGCCAAAATGGCCGAAGCCGTTGCCAGCCGCTACTGCAATATCCGCTTTATCGAGCAATACATCGGCAAATTGCTCACTCGTATAGCCTAATGGAACAGGGAGCCATGCAAAAAACGAGCCTTTTGGCGCTGTTACTTGCCAACCGATGCGCTGTGCTTCTTCGATTAATACGTTACGACGTCGCTCATATGTCGCACTAAGCTCTTGCGCACAAGTTTGTGAAGAGGTTAAAGCGACAGCGGCTGCCTGTTGAACTGCTGGGAATTGGCTACAGAATAAATGATCTTGAATAAGATTAATCGCTTCGATAATTTGGGCATTACCAACTGCAAAACCGATGCGCCAGCCAGCCATATTATAAGTTTTTGATAATGTATACAGTTCTATGCCAACCTCTTTAGCACCGTCTGCCTGTAAGAAGCTTACGGGTTTATTGCCATCAAAGCCAATAGCACCATAGGCGAAATCGTGTGCAACAATAATCTGATGTTCTTTAGCAAAACGCACAGTTTCTTCAAAAAATTCAAGTGTTGCTGTTCCGCCAGTAGGGTTGTTAGGGTAATTCAAGTAAAGAAGCTTCGCTTTGTCTTTTACTTCATCGGACAATGCATCATAGTCAGGCAAGAAATTATTTTCTGCAAAAAGTGGCATGACATCGTATTGAACGTCTCCTAAGACCACACCAGATAAATAATCTGGATACCCAGGGTCAGGTAATAACATTGTATCACCAGGGTTTAACACAGCCATTGGTAGCTCTACAAGCCCTATTTTCGTACCACCTAAAATCGCAACTTCTGTATCGGGATTAATCGTTACATTGTATTCGCGTTTATAAAAATCTGCAGCAGCTTGCCGTAATTCGGCTATACCACGAAATGGAGAGTATTTATGATGCTGGGGGTTTTCCGCCGCTTCTTGTAGCGCTTTAATAATATGAGGAGGGGTCGGCTGGTCAGGATTGCCCTGCCCAAGATTAATAATGTCGCGCCCTTCTGCTAATGCCGCATTGACCTTTTGCACAAGTGCGGCAAAAAATTGAGTAGGGAGTTGTTGTAGTTTTTTAGATAATTCCATGAATGTTCACCTTTTTCAGAATATAATAATTATTGTAGATATGTTGCAAATACTATTACTTTTTCAACCGATTGTCTAGACCCTATATGGCTAAATAAGTTGCGCTTCACTAAATTGCAGACTAGCAAAGAAGATTCGTTCAAAACTAACGCTGTTTTTATGTTAGTAATCTTGCAGTTCATTTACTGTAATAAATGTATAGCCTTTATTTGAAAGGTCTTGTAAAATACCTTCAATTGTTTGACGTACTTTGTCCGCGTCATCATACATTGGATGTAGTAAAATAATCGACCCAGGTTTAATATTTTCTTTTACATCATTTACTTTGTCTGAAACTGTATTGAAATAACTATCGGGTTCGAGATTCCAAGTAATCGTGTCTCGATGCTGTTTATTTAGGTAATAAGGAAGTCCGATTAGTTTTTTGCCATTCGGAGGACGAACATCAATTTCTCCGTTAAACCCAGCATTTCGAATTAATACATCTGTTTTTTCAATCTCTTTTTTGTAGTAAGAAAGGCTCTTAAAAACCATTCGATGATGAGAATAGGTATGATTGCCAATTTGGTGTCCCTCTTTTACAATATTTTTCGTTTCTTCAGGGTACTTTTCGATTTCTTCACCAATCAGAAAAAAGGTCGCTTTGGCATTGTACTTAGCTAATAGGGGCAATATTATGTTGACGTTTTTTGCTGGTCCATCATCAAAAGTTAAAGCGACCACTTTTTGAGTGGTCTCTACTTGTTTAGTTATATTCCCGAATAACTGGTAGGTTCTAGAATTCATTAATTTATAGGTGCCTAGTAATAGAAGAACAACGAATAGGCATACAGACCCGATTAGTAAAGTTTTCTTTTTCATCATACGCCTTCCTTTCATGTAGCAGTTTTGATATAGTGCTTTATTCTATTGGAAAGCCGTATTCCCCTTTATATATAGAAGAAAAGTATTTCACTTCATTACAATGAATTTATTAGTCTATTTTTAGAATAATAGTAGAGCAAAACTAAAAAGAATGGGAAATCCCATCCTTTTAGCGTTGATCTAATTTATCAGATATACGTTTAAGAATTTGTACTTGTTCCTGTTGTACTTTAAGAAATTTAAGGAGAAACCAAATGATAAAAATCACTGGCGCTATGTAGATGAATAAACTTAAAAGAGGTAATAAAGCGAATAATGTACTTCCCATAAATGATGTTACCTTCCTTCGTATAATATCGAGAAAACCTTTCGTTTATGTATATATTAAATATAGCAATAAACATGGTTATTGTCATTAAACGCTAAAAATGGAAGTTTAGTAACAGATATCCGGATTTGATTTT
Organism: Lysinibacillus sp. FSL M8-0337; assembly: GCF_038593855.1. Classification (NCBI taxonomy): domain Bacteria; kingdom Bacillati; phylum Bacillota; class Bacilli; order Caryophanales; family Bacillaceae; genus Lysinibacillus; species Lysinibacillus sp. FSL M8-0337. The sequence continues at coordinate 435,015 of NZ_CP151996.1, forward strand.
CTTCAACCGTACATAGGTTAAAATATGACATTCTTAGTGAAAGAGGTTCTAGATAAAATTGGAGCTTGTTAGATAGCGGAATCGACCAATTGTGCAAAAAATCTAAATTAGTGCACTTTTAACTGTAGTATAATGAACAGTAGAAAAGCGATAGAATGGTCAGCGCTTTTGGCAATGTTTAAAAGCTATATATACCTCGAATTTAAAAACTATTTTTACACAGGGGGAATGAAAAATGAAAATAGGTTGTATTCAATTAAATGTAGGATTTGGCAAAGTGGAAGAAAATTTTGCAAGGGCTGAAGAAAAGATTCGTGAGGCTGCAACATTAGGTGCAGAAATTATTGTACTTCCAGAAATGTGGAATACAGGTTACGCGCTTGAAAAATTACCTGAGCTTGCAGATGTGGATGGAGAACGAGCGAAAGCATTTCTACAAGGTTTAGCAATGGAACTTGGCGTACATATTGTCGGGGGCTCTGTGGCAACGAGGAAGGGCGATAAATTTTTCAATACGATGTATACGTTTGATAAAGATGGAAAACTGGTTGGCGAATACAGTAAGGCACATTTATTCCGTTTGATGGATGAACATCTATTTTTAGAAGCAGGCGATGAAATGAATCGCTTTGCACTAGGAGATATTGAAGCGGCAGGCGTTATTTGCTATGATATTCGCTTCCCAGAATGGTTGAGAGCGCACGCATTAACAGGCGCAAAGGTGTTATTCGTGCCAGCCCAATGGCCAACACCACGTATTGACCATTGGAAAACATTATTACAGGCACGTGCGATTGAAAATCAATGCTTCGTCATCGCGGTTAACCGTATTGCCAACAAAGTAGAAAACTTCAATGGGCAATCTATGGTGATTCAACCTTGGGGAGAAGTGTTATGGGTTGGAGCAGACGATGAAGAAGTAGCAGTTATTGATGTTGATTTTTCAATTGTCGATGAAGTGCGCGGCAGAATTCCAGTGTACGATGACCGCAGACCAGGATTGTATAGCATGTGCCAGTCACCGAAACAATTCTGAAAATTTACAAAGACCCCATGGGAACGCGTGTAACGTAAGCTGCAACATGCCTGCGTGTGGTGCCAGTCACCCGAACAATTCTGACTAATTTCATTTTTTATCTTCAATTAACGAATGAGCTAGAAGCATAAACTCAAGTGTAATCCGATTGTGCCCTTTCATGAAATTTTCTCCTAGCAAATTTTCAAGCTTCTTTAGGCGATGATAGAGTGTTTGCCGCACGATAAACAATTGATTTGCTGTTTGTTGTTTCGAGCCATTCGTTTGTAAGTAGACTTGCAGTGTTTCTAACAGCTTGCTGTTGTATTTTTTATCATATTCAATCACAGGCTGTAAATAATCCTGAATGACTTCTTGCAAGTCAACTTGCATTTGTAATTTATAAATTAGGTAATATAAATGCAAGTCATCATAAAAAAATGATGTCGTTTGAACTTTGCGACAAATATATAATGTTTCCAAAGCTGTTTGATAACTCTTCGGAATTTCCTCGACATCCGCCACAATCTTACCAATAGCTAGTTGATAGCCCTGTGCTTGCTGCTTTTTATAAAAATCCGTTGTCTGGAGCGTAGAAAAGAGCGAATTTAATAAATCACGACTCGCTTTACAATCTTTAGTGTGGAGTAAGATAAATACGACATAGCTCTTTCGCTCGAACAGAAAGGGGACAAAACCATTCTGTTCAAATAAATTTCTATAGTAAAGTTTGCTATAAACAATATCCTCCTGACCTTTCATCATTGTATAAGGCGACGATAAAATAAAGACAGCATTACTAGAGTGCGTAAAGTTAGCATGATGGGATACGATAAATTTATAGATTTCTTCTTTCGTCAGCTTGTGATCAATCCAATCCGCTAAAATAGTGGCATCCTCAATATCTCTTTTTTCTTCTATATAGAACTCACGCATTAAAAGCTGAGCGAGTGCCGTTGCTGTCCGGTCTAAAATGAGTAATTCAAATTCAGAAAATAATCCATCCGTTCGATAAAGGGTCAAATCGGCATAATGCTGATCGACAATAAAAATAGGTGCATGTTTAAATTGTGGTGCTGATTGTGGCAACGTTAATAATTGCTGTCGTTTCGCTAGAGGCATGTTTGGGAAAAAGATAGCATCTCGGTCTTTAATGGAAAAAATGATTTGTGTACGTAATGTATGATGAATGGTTTGCAAAATGTCATCAGTGTTTTGTCCAAGAAGGGCATTTTTGTTTAACGTTTGTGCGTAATTTTCTAATGAGGAAATCATGAAATATTGTTGATTCATAATTTGGCTATGTAAATCCTGTGTAATCCGAACAAAGGGCACTGTCTCATGAAATACAATGATTGGAAAGTCATGGCGATTAGCCAGTGATTGTATAGCTTCAGGTATTGCCTGTAAGTAAGTGCCGTATTCTATGCACAGTGCTGCACAATTTTTTTTAATTAACATCTCGACGAAAAAGATAAAGTCCTCAAGATGATGCTGTAAACTAATCCCCGTCGTCAAAATTAATTCGTCCCCTGCTAAGAAATTATCCACTTGCACAATTTCAATAACATGTGCCCACTTAACAATGCGTAATAATCCGTCTTTTCCTGCAATGACCTCTGCACTTTGAAAGTGTTCATTTTTTAATACATCCTTCACTTGAAGTTTAAATTGACTCATCGTAGCCCTCCACTCAAAGTACTGCATGATATAAAAAATAGTAACTTACGACAATTGTGAATATTTAGCTAGTAGTTTACGAAATATCTTCTTTAAAGAAAGTTTATTCTATTTTACATTATGTTAAAAACAAAGTCATAGAATTATACAAGTTGTCTATTACTTCTTTTTGCTAAAAGTTGTAAAATTTTTTGTAAGAAATAGTGCAATTTTGAAAAAGGGGTGACATCAGGTCGTTTTTTACATTCGCTAGAACAATAAAAACTGCTTTAATAATGGAACAACATATAAATTAAAGGGGTGCATGTAAATGGTTCAAACAAATCTGAAGAGTGACGTATTAAAAAAGGATGAACAGTATGTCTGGCATTCAATGAAGCCTTATAATCCGCAAGCCACATATGTAGTAGAGAAATCGGATGGGGCAAGAATCGTTGATACGGAAGGTGTTGAATACATTGATGCGATGGCAGGTTTATGGTGTGTCAATGCAGGCTATGGACGGAAGGAATTAGCTGATGTTGCACATGAGCAGATGATGAAAAACGCCTATGCACCTCTATCGCAAGGGCATTTACCTGCAGTTGAATTAGCTGAAAAGATTAATCAAATGCTTGGTGGCGATTATGTTATTTTCTTTTCGAATAGTGGTTCTGAAGCAAATGAAACAGCATTTAAAATTGCCCGTCAATACCATCAGCAAAAAGGGCAAAGTGCACGCTATAAAATTGTCTCACGTTATCGGGCTTACCACGGAAGTTCGTTTGGAGCTTTAGCTGCAACGGGGCAAGCAGAACGAAAATATAAATATGAACCGCTAACACCGGGATTTATTCATGTGGCGCCACCAGACCAATATCGAGATCCGGAAAATGATGCAACAGCTTCCGGTGAGCTAGCAAGTGTCAAGGCTGTCGATAAGTTGATGACATGGGAACTTGGCGATACGATTGCTGCGATGATATTAGAACCAATTATTACGGGTGGTGGTGTAATCATGCCACCGGAAAATTACATGAAGGGCATCGAGGCGGTTTGTCAAAAACATGGGGCATTAATGATTGTCGATGAAGTCATTTGTGGATTTGGTCGCACAGGAAAGCCGTTTGGTTTTATGAACTATGGGGTGAAACCTGACATTATCACAATGGCTAAAGGTATTACAAGTGGGTATTTACCATTATCAGCAACGGCAGTGAAACGCGAAATTTATGAGGCGTTTACAGGTTCAGATGCCTACGGTTATTTCCGCCATGTCAATACATTTGGTGGCTCTCCTGTAGCCTGTGCTGTCGCATTGAAGAATATCGAAATTCTAGAGCGAGAAGCATTATTCGAGCGCTCCAAGGTAGTGGGAGCTAGTACACTCGAAACACTTCAACAAGCTTTAAATACACATCCACATGTTGGGGATGTACGTGGCAAAGGCTTATTAATAGGAATTGAATTAGTCGTAGATAAAGAGTCAAAAGAGCCCTTACCAGTGGAAAAAGTGAACGCTGTCATTGCTGCATGCAAAGGGCAGGGTGTGATAATCGGGAAAAACGGCGCAACAGTGGCAGGGTTTAACAATGTTCTAACTCTATCCCCACCACTTAATATTGTCCAACATGATTTAGATAAAATAATTGAAGTTGTTATTGAAAATATAAAAAAAATATAATTATCTAAAAGAAAGCTGTCTCTAAAAGTCGCTATCAAGGGCTTTCAGGACAGCTTTTAAAGCATCAGAAAGGCTAGGCGAAGAATGAGTATGCACAACACGCCTCCTGTCAGGTAAAGTAATAAGATAATTCGCTTCTTTACATGAGTATTCACCGATAAATGCGTCCTCCTAAACTTGTGAGGTTTTAAACATATAGCCGCTATAAGAATTATGGATAACCATAACAATACCCATTAACATGAAATTTGATAGTAGTGAACTACCTCCGTAACTTAAAAACGGTAACGTTACACCTGTTACAGGTAAAAGTCCGATCGTCATGCCAATATTTTGTGTAATTTGGAATGCTAGTAAACTGGAGATACCCGCACCCATAAGGGTCATAAATGGATCCTTTGCTTCTACTGTAATAAGAACAATACGATAAATTACAAAAAATAATAATGTAATGACAAAGGCTCCACCAACAAATCCTAATTCTTCAGCGATGGCAGAAAAAATAAAATCGGTATGCTTTTCTGGAACATAGACATTATTTTGTAAATAGCCTTTACCAGTAAATTCTCCTGTACCGATGGCCATAAAGCCTTGTCTAGTTTGAAAGGAGGAGTCCGTATATTCATAGGGTTGTAACCACCCGTAAATACGAGAAACTTGATGCCCAGATAACTTACTTAATATTTTTTCTGTAAAAAAATCATTAAATTTTACATAGAGAATAACGATTGCACTAACGATGGTCACAGGAATAGCTGTGAAAATGACGAGTAATTTTGTTTGGATACCTGAAAAGTAAATCATCGGTAATATCATTGCCATATATAACATAACCATGCCTGTATCCGGTTGCTTATATACAGCGAGTGTTGGTGGAAGTGTAATGATGCCAATCATCAATAGCAATCGCATATCTGATAAAAAGGAAGGACGCACATATTTTGCTTGATGGGCGACAATCACTTTACTGACAACAATTAAAAATGCGAACTTCAAAAATTCTGATGGTTGTAACGACCCTAAAAGTGGAATCTGATACCAAGATTTTGCTTCATTTATGGTGCGCGCGATGCTTTCCGGTGCGATAAATAATCCGAATGTTAGCGCTACTATAACCCAATAAAAGGGCCAGCCGATTTTTTTTAGTTGCTCAATATCAAGTGTTGCTACGCCATACATAATTAAAAAGCCCAGACTATAATAGATAAATTGCTTTATGATAAACAGACTAGAATACTGTTCAAACGCTGTACTGCTAGAGTGTACGAAGAGGCAACTAGTAATACCTAGCAACAATAGACTTATTGCTAAACTGCTATCTAATTTCTTTAACTGCAACAGTTAAACACCTCTCCTTCATATTTGTAAAAATTAGCTATTAATAGTAAACGATAGAATGTAAAGAAGGTTGCGCAAGTTTTTATATTGTGTCGAATTTATTAAATAATGGTATGTTCTGTAATTTCGTTAGAAAATTTTACAAAAACATAACACTGGCTTTATATCTCCATACTATGATTATTGGTAAGAGTTGGAGAAGGAGCCGAAAATAATGCATTTTTTTCGTTATATTAAGGTAAAAGATAAGCTGCTTGTACTCATGATTGTTTGTGTACTATCGAATGTCCTACTAGGTATATTTAGTGTGGATTATTTACGGAAAATGTCATGGCATGCAAGCGAAAGTTATACCGAGGCACTTGTACCGATTGGATGGCTGAATGAGCTTGAGGAAGCGCAAAGGCACTTGGATTATTTAATGGATTCAGGTGGCGAATATCGAGAGATGACAGCTATTCTAAAAAATATTGAACAGCCTTTAAGCGATTTAGAAAAGATAGTAATCGATAAAAAGATGAATCATCAAGTAAATAAGTATAATTCGGTATTCTCACAGCAGATAGAATTAGTTGAAAGTTATCAGCAGTTAAATACGCAAAAACGTCAGCAGTTTTATGAGCAGACCTATTTACCGATTAGCCAACAAAGCCATGCCATTTTAGAAGAGACGCAGAGCTATTTAGTTCAAAGAGCAGATGAACAGCAACAAGCGTACCAAAAAGATGTGCAATTTGGTTATTGGTTATTAGGGGGTGTTTGTACATTTGTCGTACTATTAGTTGTTTTCATTGGCTTCATCGCAACGAAGGCTGTTAATGTACCGACACGTCAGTTGAAATCACTGTTAAAACGTGCAGAACAAGGTGATTTTACAGCGAATGCGAGCTATGTGGCGCATGATGAACTTGGAGAAGTTGTATTGTCATATAATCAGATGGCAACAGAAGTAAAGCGATTGTTACATACGGTTACAAATAGTGCGCAAGAGGTTGCAGGAATGACGGAAAATTTACAAGAATCCTCGGAGCGATCTTCTACAGCTACAGTAAAAATAGCAAAGGATGTGCAAAGTATTGCAGATTTGACATCTGCATCTACTAGTAAATTAGCGTCCAATTCTGCTTCATTAGAAGAAGTATTAAACGGTGTACAGATTGTCTTAGAAAAAGTGCAGCTTGTAGAGAGCTTTGCACATGAGACTGCCCGTGAGGCAGAAAGTGGTACAGATATTGTACAGGCGAATTTAACCCAAATTCAAGCTATAAAGCGCGCTGTTGAAAAATCAAATATAGCTATTTTTAAACTAGTGGAAAGAGCCTCTACAATCGACCATATGGTTGAAGTGATTGAAAAAATAACAGCTCAAACCAATCTGCTTGCGCTAAATGCGTCCATCGAAGCGGCGAGAGCTGGTGAACATGGGCAAGGATTTGCGATTGTCGCCAACGAAGTACGTAAACTAGCTGAACAAACAGTACATTCAACTCAAACTATTACGTCTATTGTACAAAATATCCAAACCGATTCTCACTACGCTGTCAAGATGATGGAAGGCGTACTAAGTGCTACAGAAAAGGGTGTAAATGTAACGTCAGAAACAGCAACAAGCTTCGATCAAATATTGGAAAAGGTCAATATCATTCAGCCATATATTGTAGAAGTATCGACGACAGTACAAGATATAGCTGAACATACAAAGAAGGTTAATGAAGATGCAGGTATGTTAACAGCTCTTTCAGATACGAATGCAGCCTCGACTAAACATGTAGCGAAGTTAACGACAGATCAATTAAATGCTCAGCAACAATTTCATCATACGATTAAAGAATTACGAAAAGTTTCAAAGGTATTACAAATTGCTGTTAAACGTTTTTCAATCTAATGGAACAAGAAAAAAGTTGAACCTCTTTATGATTGTGTAAAGAGGTTCTTTTTTTATGAAAAAATAGATAATTGTATTTTTGGAAAGTACAAATGTATTTTTGTGTTGTGAGACAGCACAAGTTTTATCAAAAATCATATACTGATAATAAGGGATTTAACGTCCTTTATTGAAACTTGTATAGATTGTTGTTGTATTTTTTATATGAACACTTTATAATGAAATGCATCAGAAGTGTTATTAAATCAATGTTTCAGTATAAAATATTGTACTTTTGAGAAGTACAATTGTTCATATGTGGAGGTTTGGAGAAATGGAAAAGATTATGGTTACAGGTGCTCTTGGGCAAATAGGCTCTGAGCTGGTAGAAAAACTTCGTAGTATTTATGGAGAGGACAATGTATTAGCTACCGATATACGAAAGCTTGAACATACAAAGGGGCCATTCGAAGTGCTGGACGTGACGGATGGACAAAGGATGCATGATTTAGCTAAGGATTTCGGTGCAGATACAATGATGCATTTAGCCGCACTACTATCTGCAACTGCAGAAAGAAATCCATTGCTTGCTTGGAATTTAAACATGGGTGGTCTGATGAATGCGTTAGAAGTTTCCCGTGAGTTAAATTTACAATTTTTCACGCCAAGTTCTATTGGTGCATTTGGTCCATCAACACCTAAGGATAATACGCCACAAGATACATTACAGCGTCCAACAACGATGTATGGTGTAAATAAAGTCGCGGGAGAATTATTATGTGACTATTATTTTAATCGTTTTGGCGTAGATACACGTGGTGTACGCTTCCCAGGATTGATTTCGTACGTAACGCCTCCTGGCGGTGGTACAACGGATTATGCCGTAGAAATCTTCTACGAAGCGATTGAACAAGGGAAGTATACTTCGTATATACAAGAAGGAACTTACATGGATATGATGTATATGCCAGATGCGTTACAAGCTATTGTCGATTTAATGGAGGCTGATAGTAGTAAACTAATTCATCGCAATGCATTTAATATTACGGCGATGAGTTTTGAACCATCACAAATTGCAGCCGAAATTAAAAAACATTTGCCACAATTCCGAATGGATTATAATGTCGATCCGGTTCGTCAGGCGATTGCGGATAGTTGGCCAAATTCTATCAATGTTGATGCAGCCAAAAATGAATGGGGCTTTAAAGCAGAGTATGATTTAGCCAAGATGACTATCGATATGTTGGAGAAATTAAAAATTAAACTGCAAAAGAAGGCTATTTCATAAAAAAATAAAAGCTTTTTCAAAAGAAAATTAACGCAGGCAAAGAAAAACGAAATTGTTTTTCTTTGCCTGTTTTTTTGTTTACATAACACTATTTAAAAAAGAAAAGGGTAGAAAAAGAGAGTATAAAAAAGAAAATTTTTGGAATATATAGCATAATGATTAATTTTCTAATATAATCATATTCAGAATATTAATAGTATTCTGTTAAAGAATACATAGATGTTCTACAAGTGTTTGGGGGAATTCACTTAAAAGAAGGGATGGATGTAATATGATGCAAACACCATTAGTATTAACAAACTTTTTTAAGCGAGCTGAGAGTTACTTCGCTAGAAAGACAATCGTGTCGCGTACAAGTGCACATAAAATTCACCGTTTAACATATGGAGAATGGGCGAAAAGGACGCGTCGTTTAGCAGATGCGCTGACAAAGCTGGGGATGGAAAAGGGGAAGAAGATTGGTTCCTTCGCGTGGAATCAGCATCGCCACTTAGAGGCGTATTTTGCAGTGCCATGTTCTGGTGCCATTTTGCATATGGTTAATATTCGCTTATCCGAAGAGCATTTAATTTATATCATTAACCATGCCGAGGATGAAATTTTAATGATTGATATTGATTTGGTTCCTATCATTGAAAATATCGCAAGTGAGCTAAAAACAGTAAAACACTATATTATTATGACTGATGAAGAGACGTTACCAGAGACAACGTTACCGAATGCTTTATCCTATGAAGAATTATTAGCTGCTGCAGATGAAAACTTCGAATTTCCAGATGATTTAGAGGAAGAAGCACCTGCTGGTATGTGTTATACAAGTGCTACAACAGGAAATCCAAAAGGGGTTGTTTATTCACATCGTGGCTTAGTGTTACACAGTATGATGTTGAGTATGTCTGACTCTATGGGTATTTCAGAGCGCGATGTTGTGATGCCAATTGTACCAATGTTTCATGCAAATGCATGGGGGTTGCCATTTGCAAGTGTCAATGTCGGTGCAACCCAAGTGCTGCCAGGACCTCAATTTACTTCTGATTTGATTTTAGATTTAGTGGAGCAAGAACAGGTGACATTGACTGCGGGTGTGCCGACCATTTGGATTGGTGCACTGCAAGAACAGGAGAAGCGAGAGCGAGATATCAGTTCGCTTCGTGCGATTTGTTGTGGTGGCTCGGCTTCACCAACACGTTTAATTCGCACGTTTGAAGAAAAATACGGCATACCATACATCGTGGTATATGGTATGACAGAGACAACGCCAATCGTTGCGTTATCAAATTATATGTCATGGATGGAAGAATGGCCGATTGAAAAACGTATTGAAGCTCGTGCTACGCAAGGAATGACAATGGCTGGTATTGAGTCAAGCATTATCAACGATCATGGGGAAGTGCCATGGGACGGTGAGACCATGGGTGAATTACGTCTACGTGGTCCGTGGATTTCACACGAGTACTATCGTGATGAGCGCACAAAGGATGCCTATCGAGATGGCTGGTTATTTACGGGAGATATTGCGGTTCGTACGGCTGATGGCTTTATTAAAATTACCGACCGAACTAAAGATTTAATTAAATCTGGTGGTGAGTGGATTTCTTCTGTAGATTTGGAAAATGCATTAATGACGCACGATGCTATTTTCGAAGCAGCAGTTATTGCAATTCCACATGCCAAATGGCAAGAACGGCCACTTGCCTGCGTCGTTTTAAAAGAAGGAATGGCAGCAACAGAAGAAGAATTGCTAGCATTTTTAGAAAGTCAATTTGCGAAATGGTGGGTGCCAGACGATATTGTCTTTTTAGATGAAATCCCAAAAACATCTGTAGGAAAGTTCTTAAAGGCTAAGTTACGTGACAATGTAGCGGAAATCTATCCGAAACTAAATACGCTAGTGTAATAGGAAAAGGCATTGAGAAGTATATCTCAATGCCCTTTGTCTTTTTTATCGATATGATGCGAAAGTTGTGGCTTCCGATGTGCCCGCAGAACGCATCTGAATGCAAAAAGTAATTTATAGTGTAGCTTTATTTTTTAACATATTGAATACTTGTTCAACGTCTTTATCTCCACGACCTGAAATATTAATAATAATACTTTCGTCAGGCGATAGCGTTGGTGCTAATTTTATAGCATGTGCTACAGCATGCGAGCTCTCTAGTGCGGGGATAATTCCCTCCACTTTTGATAGTACTTGGAATGCTTCAAGCACTTCTTCATTTGATACAGTTACATACTCGCCGCGGCCAATTGTTTTTAAATAACTATGTTCAGGACCAGCCCCAGGGTAGTCAAGACCAGCAGCAATTGAATATGTTGGTAATGGATTACCTTGTGCATCTTGCAATACTAAGCATTTAAAACCATGCAATTCACCTGGAGTACCTTCATTTAATGTTGCTGCTTTTTCTGGTTCAATACCGATTAAATGAACGCCTTCATCGGCGATATATTCTGCAAATGCACCGATTGCATTACTACCACCACCGACACATGCAAGAACTGCAGCAGGGAGCTTGCCTTCTTTTTCTAAAATTTGCTCACGACTTTCACGGCTAATCACTGATTGGAAATGTTTCACCATTGAAGGGAATGGATGTGGCCCTACCGCAGAGCCTAATAAATAGAAAGTTGTTTCATAGTTTTCTACTAAATCAGCAAATGCTTCGTCTACTGCATCTTTCAGACGACCTTGGCCTTTATCAACGGCAACAACTTTAGCACCTAATAACTCCATACGGAATACATTTAATGCTTGTCGCTTTGTATCTTCTAGTCCCATGTAAACTGTGCAATCCATGCCAAACATTGCGCAAGCAGTAGCTGTTGCAACGCCGTGTTGACCTGCGCCCGTCTCGGCGATAACACGATTTGCGCCCATACGTTTTGCAAGTAAAATTTGACCTAGTACATTATTGATTTTATGTGAACCAGTATGATTTAAATCTTCACGCTTTAAGTAAATTTTAGCGCCGCCAAGTTGCTTCGTTAAATTTTCTGCAAAATACAGTGGCGATTTTCGACCAATATATTCACGGAAATAATAGTCTAGTTCATTTTTAAACTCTTCATCATCTTTATATTTTTGGAAATTCTCATCTAAAATATTTAATACATTTTGAAGCTCTTCAGGAACGAAGCTACCTCCAAATTCACCGAAATATCCCTTTTGCTCTACTGCTGTACCCATCTTCACTCGACTCCTCTATTCTAAATTTTCCATAAAAAAGGTCACTCCACTCCTCTATAAAAAGGACGAGTAACCGTGGTGCCACCTTTATTCGCAAAAATGCGCGCTTGTACTCCTGTAACGGGGAGTTAGTTCGACCTTTTAGAAGGCTGCTCCGAAGTCCATTCACAAGTTCATACTGCTGATTTACACCAACCATCAGCTCTCTAAAAGTACGATTTCTTGCTACTCCTCTTCTTCTACGCATTTATTATTGAAAAATTTTAATATATTTTCAGAATAGTGTCAAGAAAAAGAAAAAATACTTTTGTATCCTTATTTATAAGAGGAGAAGCAGGGGGGGAGTGCGCCCGAAAGTAAAAAAAAGACGAATCGAAAAGACTCGTCTATTAAATCATATTTTTGAAATTTAGGCGCTTGTTGAGCATATACATAATCGGTGCACCGACTGCTAATACAACAAATTCACCCGCTGCGACAGTTAACCATGTCCACAGGAATGGTAATTCTAATGCTAAGTTCAGTTCGAAGGCGATGATAAACATTGTGCATGTAAATAAAAATGTGTTAATGATTAAACGCGCCCATATATTTTGGACAAATTTACAAATCACAATTAAAAGGCCAAGCGTAATCATTGTCTGCCCAACGCCAAACACTAAATCATAGGCACCGAGTGGTGAAAATAGATTGGAAATAAACACACCCATAATAATCCCAACGGCAAAGCGAGGGTTAAAGGCAACTAAATGATTAAAAATTTCCGATACGCGGAATTGCACCTCTGTAAAACCAAATGGTGCGACGAGCATTGTAACAGCAATATAGAGCGCGGCAATAATGCCACTTGCTGCTAAAAATTTCACTTTCATATTCATTTCTCCTTAGTTTTTTTTCGTGGGATGGTTACGAACCACGTAAAGCAAGTGCAATCATAGCAGTATTTATAAAGGTTTGTAAATAGCAATGTGTAAAATTTGTGTAGCCCGAATATTCGTAGTATTGCTTCTTTTATGCGTGGTGTAAAATTTTCCGAGTTTTTAAGTATAAAGTACTGGTGTACCGACAGAAAAAATGTCGGTTGAAATGTCGGTACTGTTTTCGATAAAATTAAATTAACTCGAGTATATTTAAATTTGCTATAGCAACCATTTCAGATGACTTAATAAATTAAAGTTGAATTTGAAAAAGGGAAAAGGGGTGCAAAGCAAGATGAGGATACTTAAACTCACACTATTTCTTTTGATTTTTTTCCATTAATTGATTCAGATGTAAAGGCTAATGATGAAACTAATTCAAACATAATTAAAATATTAGATGGTAAAAATATGAGTGAGGAAGAGTTGTATGCAATTTTAAACTCAGGTGAAGAATTTACAATAGAACTAACAGATGAACAAGTCGCTGAACATTATGCCGAAATTAAAGGTGTTTCTTTAGACGAAGCTTATCAGGCAATGTCAGATAGTTTAGTACAAGCTAAACCAAGAGCAAGGTCTGTTACATCAAATCCGTCTTGTGGATGGTTAGCTACTAGTACACCGATAACAATTCCAAATAGATCCTATAAACCAACTCTTCTTGTGTATCTGAATGTGTGCCGTGGTAGTGCGCAATATATAGATACAAATACGAAGCCACTTCTTCAAGAGTTTCGAGCAAATCCAATTTCTTTCGATGGTACAATAGTGGTTGAATTATACAACGGTCATTTTTTCTATATTATAAATGGAAATTTTTACAATTCAACAATGTCAACTCATACAGGAACTGTTGGGGTCACTACGGTTTTCAGTGCCACTTATTCAGTTGCATCAACTAGTAATTATTATGCATCGTTAACAATCTTAAGGACAAAACGGGATGTGTTAGGTTATTAGATAGGATAAAGTAAAATGATCTTATCCATAACTGGAGGGATGTCGTTTGAAGAAAATTGCATCTTTGCTTATCGGGGTTTTAATCTGTCTCGTCGGGTGCAACAATACAGCATTTGGCATTTATCAAGGGCGGGATTTAAAAATTGGGGTAATTGGGGCGATTCCAGAAGTAAGGGAAGAAAATATAGCTTTTCAAGATATTACTTTTGAGGAGTTGAAAAATAATACGGAATCCTTATCTAAAGAGCTAGATGCCATTATGATTATGAAAGAATTTTTACATGAAGCAGATGATGACCAATATGTAGCTGCTTATAGGTCGTTAAAAATTCCTACATTTTTTATGCAATCGACTAAAGTACATGTACCATTTGTCAATGAAGGTGTTCAGTATGATGATATTATCGATGTTGACCCTGCTAATTTCGCAACAGGGTTTCTCGATTTAGGAACAGATGAGAAAATTAAAGAACATACATGGAGATATAAGCTGGAAAAGAAACAGAATATTCAAGATGTTTACTCGCGAATTTTTGCTACTATTGAATCTGTAAGTAGTTAATTCAAATGGCGCAGTGAAGGCAAGACCCCTGCACTTAATGCAAGATGGGGACACCTCGCACGCTTGTTGCTTACGGTGTGCCCGCGGAAAGCACCGCCGAAGCGAACAACAATGGTGCAGCAAAAAAGTGTTAGATTGATTGTAGTCAATCTAACACTTTTTCTCTTTTTATGCTCTTATCGATTTTTGTATTATGAAGGCAACCTTTAACTGTCGAAAAATTGCCATACAATTATTATTATATTACAAAAGAATTATAAATTAAGAAATGTAGTAGTTTAGCGGTTTAAAGCGACAAATTAAGTGAAAAAGTAAAATATTTTGTCAAATTTAAAAGTCAGAACATTCATAATGTTGTTGACGAATAGCGATAATAACGATAATATAGCGATACATTCACACTTTGCTAGAGTGAAGTGTGATAGATAACAGAGTATTAGTCGGGGGGATTATTTGTGAAGCGCAATATGAAACAGCTTTCGTTCCTATTATTTGGATTATTATTATTGCTTGCTGCTTGTGGTAGCGGTAGTTCTAATTCATCAGATGCAAAAGGTGACGAAAAAAATAATGCAAGTGAGAGCGGTAGTGTAGATCAAAAAACATATAAAATCGGGATTACTCAAATTGTTGAGCATCCATCTTTAAATGCTGCAACAGAAGGATTCAAAAAAGCGATTGAGGATTCAGGCTTAAAAGTGGAATATGATGCACAAATTGCACAAGGTGATAACAGCTTAAATACAACAATTGCCAATAACCTAGTAAGTGCAAACGTAGATTTAATTTTTGCTAACTCTACCCCTTCTGCACAAGCAGCAGCTACGGCAACGGGTGATATTCCAATTATCTTTACTTCCGTGACAGATGCAGTGGGCGCGCAGTTAATTGATTCGATGGACAAACCAGGGAAAAATGTAACGGGAACAATTGATTTACATCCTGATACGATTTCTAAAACGGTAGCATTATTAAAAGAACTTGGCGCTAAAAACGTCGGTATGGTTTACAATGCTGGTGAGCAAAATTCAGTAGCACAAGTAAAAGAAGTGAAAAAAGTGATGGCTGAACAAGGTCTTGAAGTAAAAGAGGCTTCAGCTGCAACTTCAGCGGATGTTAAACAAGCGGCTGAATCGTTAATTGGTAAAGTAGAGGCTTTTTATATTATTACAGATAATACAGTTGTTTCTGCATTAGAATCTGTTATTGATGTAGCAAAAGCAAATAAATTACCACTTATTGTTGGTGAGCTTGATTCTGTAGAACGTGGTGGCTTAGCTGCATACGGCTTTGAGTACTATGATATCGGCTATGAAGCTGGTCAAATGGCTGTCAAAATCTTAAAAGGTGAAGCAACACCTGCTGATACACCAGCTCAATATCCACAAAACTTAAAATTAGTAGTGAACAAAAAAGTGGCTGATGAATTAGGGATTGAAATTAAAGATTCTTGGGGCGCAGAGCTTTTAGAAAAATAATGCATATGTCATGTTACATTTAAGCTGAAGCGGGGGAGAACTATCCCCGCTTTCTCTTCATTTTAACTTGTTAAAGCAGACAATCTTTGCATTTATCAATAAGAGATTTGAAGTTCCAAGTAAATTTTACAGATTTTAAGAGAAGCTTTTGAACAAGCTAGATAACACCTTGGCGCAATGACGCCTCGGTATAATTGATACGATAATTTTTAGGAGATGATTCAACAATGTTTACAGCAATATTTGGCTCAGTGGAGCAAGGAATCATCTATGCAATTATGGCACTCGGTGTTTACTTAACATTCCGTGTGTTAGATTTTCCGGACTTAACGGTTGATGGAAGCTTTGTAACAGGGGCGGCCACGGCAGCAACAATGATTCTGCTTGGCTACAACCCAATCTTAGCGACTTTAGTGGCAATTGTTGCTGGATTTATTGCAGGATGTATGACAGGAATTCTTCACACAAAGGGGAAGATCAATCCGCTATTATCAGGGATTTTAATGATGATTGCCTTGTATTCGCTTAACTTGCGCATCATGGGGTTAACTGCAGAAAATACGATAGGTCGTCCGAATATTCCATTATTAAACTCTGAAACATTGTTTTCAACGTTTCAAACATTTTGGAGTAATTTAGGTATCGATGCTGCATTAAATAACGTATTAAAAAGCATCGGCATTCAGCAAGTACCGTCAACTTGGGGTACGTTGATTGTAGTTTTACTCATCACGATTTTAATTAAATTTATTGCGGACTGGTTCTTAAAAACAGAAGTCGGGCTAGCTATTCGAGCAACAGGTGATAATAAACGTATGATTCGTAGTTTCTCTGCGAATACAGATACGCTTATTATTCTTGGTCTTGGTCTTTCGAATGCACTTGTCGCATTTTCTGGAGCTTTAATCGCACAATATTCGAAGTTTTCGGATGTTAGTATGGGGATAGGTATGATTGTTATCGGTCTTGCTTCGGTTATTATAGGGGAAGCCATCTTTGGTACAAAAACAATTATGCGTACTACATTGGCTGTAATCGCTGGAGCTATTATTTACCGCATTATTTTAGCGTTAGCATTGCGTGTCGATTTCCTTGATTCAGGAGATATGAAACTCATTACGGCTATTATTGTTATTTTAGCGCTTGTCGTACCACAGTTTGTCGATAAAAACAAAGAACGAAAGCGCAAAGCAAAACGGGCAGCAGAACGTTCACAAGTGAAAACGGTAGAGCAGGGAGGAAAAGGCCTTGCTTAAATTAGACGGCATTAATAAAATTTTTAATGAAGGTACACCCGATGAGAAAATTGCACTTGCTGAAATAAACTTACATTTAAAACCAGGCGATTTTGTTACAATTATCGGCAGTAATGGTGCGGGTAAATCTACGATGATGAATATGATTTCAGGTGCGTTAACACCAGATTTTGGTTCCGTATTAATCGACGGTAATAATGTCACGAGTTTGCCAGAATATAAACGGTCTCATTTCATTGGTCGCGTGTTTCAGGACCCGATGGCGGGAACAGCACCGACTATGACGATTGAAGAAAACTTAGCACTTGCGTATTCAAGAAACAAAAGTCGTGGTCTACGTATAGGCGTAGATAAAAAACGTCGACAATTTTTTAAGGAATCATTAGAAATGCTAGGCTTAAACTTAGAAAGTCGCCTATCTGCAAAGGTTGGCTTGCTTTCAGGTGGTGAACGTCAGGCATTATCACTGTTAATGGCTACGTTTACGAAGCCATCGATTCTATTGCTAGATGAGCATACGGCAGCACTTGACCCTTCGCGTGCGGAGCTTATTACGCGTATTACGAAGCATTTAGTTGAAAAGGATAATCTTACAACGCTAATGGTCACACACAACATGCAACAAGCATTGGATTTAGGAAACCGTCTTATTATGATGGATAAAGGTCAGATTATCTTGGAGGTCGGCGAGGATCGCAAACATGAACTGACAATTCCTGATTTAATGGCTGAATTCGAACGCATCCGCGGTGAAAAAATGAATTCTGACCGTGCATTGCTAGGCTAATGATTAAACGCCCATACCATAGGTATGGGCGTTTTTATTGTGCTGGTGATAATTCTGAATTGTTTTGGTGCCTGTTACTTGTATTATTAAAGTTATGAAATATATTCAATAAGGAATGATTTAATGAAAAAAATTTATTTTATCCTCTTGGTAGCAGTTGCTATGGTGATTGTCTTTGTTTTAAACAATAATGAAGTTAAGCAGGATCAAGCTATTTACGTTGCGACAAATGGAAATGATGATAATGTTGGTACAAAATCAAAGCCATTTCGCACATTAAAAAAAGCGGCTTCAGAAGCAAACGCAGGTACTACCGTCCTCATACGAAAAGGAAATTATCATGAAAAACTTGTCGTAAAACATAGTGGCACCAAGTCAAAACCAATAACATTTAAAGCCTACAACAAGGAGAAGGTTGTTCTTAGTGGAAAGGACTTGAAGGATGTTGAAGAGGATGTAGCTTTAGTGGTGATAAATAATAAAAATTACGTGACCATCAGTGGACTAACTATCAAGGATTTATCTACTGATTTAGCAGGCGAAACAGTAATGGGGATTTATGTAACAGGTTCTAGTAGCCATATTACACTAGAAAATAATCATGTGCAGCGCATTGAAACCCATGCAGATGATGGGAATGGCCATGGGATTGCTATATACGGAACTGGCACAATGAAAGATATAAATATTTTAAATAATACGTTGGAAGACTTGAAACTAGGGGCAAGTGAATCTCTTGTTCTAAATGGCAATATTGACGTTTTTAAAGTAGAAAATAATATAGTTCGCCGTAGTGATAATATCGGGATTGACCTAATTGGTTATGAAGGCATTTCAAATGATAAAAAAGTGGACTTTGTACGGAATGGCATCGTAAAGAATAATATAGTTTATGAAATATCCTCTTATGGCAATCCAGCTTATGGGAAGGATTATGCTGCTGGCGGAATTTATGTAGATGGTGGCAAAAATATAACCATTGAAAAGAATACCGTTTATAAAAGTGATATTGGAATAGAAGCAACTTCTGAGCATGCTAAAAAATACGCTGATAACATTAAAATAATAAACAATATTATTTATGAAAACTTCTACACTGGGATATCGATTGGTGGGTATGATGAAGATCGGGGAGGTACGATTAATTCTACTATCTCTCAAAATATTCTTTATCGAAATGACACGAAGGGGCTAGATGGGGGACAGCTATTATTACAATATGATACAAAAAACAATGTGATAGAAAGAAATGTTTTAACCGCCGGACCATCGCGGATTTTTATCTCCAACTATTTTACAACTAATCAAAAAAATAAACTACAAAAGAATGTATTCCATAAAGAAAAAGGAGAAACGGGTATTTGGATATGGAAAGAGAAAGAATATACATCTTTTCCTAAATTTCAAAAAGCCTCAAAAAGTGATGAGAAGTCTAGCTATATAGACCCGAAATATCAAAATGCAAACAAATATGATTTTAGGTTAAAAGAGGATTCTCTTGCAAGAAAAATTGTATATTGATTTTGTATTCTAGGACGCGTATTGTTCTTATTTGTTTTGTGGGTCTATGCTATTGTCAATAATTCCATGCTATGATCTAGGGAGCTTCGTTATGTCAGAATTCAGAATTGTTTGAGTGCCTGGCACTTATAAAAAATAGCGTACTAGAACTATTTCTAGTGCGCTATTTTCCTTTTAGTAGCCCTAAAAGACCTTACACGAGTAGGCCGAATAATTGGATGTCATTATTTACTTCTTTGTAGTTAAAACCAAACTCTTTCATACGTTTTAACAATCCTTCATAGTCATCGCGGTTGCCTAGCTCAATGCCCACTAAGGCAGGACCACTCTCTTTATTGTTTTTCTTCGTATATTCAAAAGTTGTAATATCATCATTTGGTCCAAGAACGCTTGTTAGGAATTGACGAAGCGCACCTGCACGTTGAGGGAAACTTACGATAAAGTAGTATAGTAATCCTTCGTGAATTAAAGATTTCTCTTTAATCTCTTGCATACGCCCGATATCGTTATTACCGCCACTAATAATAACTACAACCGATTTGCCTTTAATCTCTTCTTTATAACTATCAAGAGCAGCAACGGATAATGCGCCAGCGGGTTCAGCTATAATCGCGTGTTTATTGTACAAATCTAAGATGGTTGTACATACTTTTCCTTCGGGAACAAGCACAATATCGTCTAAATAACGGCGACAAACATCATAAGTGTGGTGACCGACACATTTTACGGCAGCACCGTCAACAAATTTGTCAATCCAATCAAGTGCCACTGCTCCACCCTCTGCAAATGCAGCCTTCATACTGCCTGCACCGGCTGGCTCTACACCGATAATTTTACTGTTTGGAGAAAGGTTTTTCACATAAGCTGAAACACCTGACATTAATCCACCGCCGCCAATACTACCGAATACATAGTCAATTGGTTCTTCCATGTCATTCATGATTTCAACAGCAACTGTGCCTTGTCCAGCGATGACGTCAAAATCGTCGAATGGGTGGATAAAAATTTTACCCTGTTCTTCGCAGTAGGCCATTGCACTTTCAGCAGCATCATCAAAAGTATCTCCTGCTAAAATAATTTCAGCGTAATCACGGCCAAACATACGCACTTGGTCGATTTTTTGTTTTGGGGTTGTTTGAGGCATGAAAATGCTCGCTTGAATTTTTAACTGTGCGCAGGCATAAGCAACACCTTGTGCATGGTTCCCAGCACTGGCACAGACAACGCCATTAATGCGTGCGTCTTCCTCAATTTTTTTAATTTTATAGTAAGCACCGCGAAGTTTAAATGAGCGAACATGCTGTAAATCCTCACGTTTGAAATAAATATTAGCACCGTATTTCTCTGATAAATAATCGTTTTTCTGTAGTGGTGTATGCACGACTACATCTTTTAAAAAGTGATGTGCAATTAAGATATTCTCTACTTGCACTGTTTTAGTGTCAGCAACTTCCATAGTATTCATCCTCCGTTTTACGTATAAAACATTCATCTATGATAGCATATTTTTTTCGATTTTTGTTATAAATTTTTAGTAAATTCTAAATTTTCGGTGTCCATTTTCTTAGCTTATTTCATGGAAGTAGCATAATTTATGATGTTCGAGAAAAAACGTCTATTGTTCGAGTTTTCTAGAAATTGAATTATCAAAAATTTTTTAAAAATGACAGAAGGAGAAACTTTCATAACGAAGAACGCCGAGCATATATTAGTTTAGGACAAGTAGGGGGTAAGCATTTGGACATTATTCATGGGATACTATCTACATATATGCAATTTTTCGATTGGGATATGTGGAAAAAAGTATTAGCAGATCCAGTATCGTGGGGATTAATTTCATCGCTCATTGTCATTGAGGGATTACTGTCGGCAGATAATGCACTCGTACTAGCGGTACTTGTCAAACATTTACCGGATAAGCAACGTAAACGGGCATTAATGTATGGTATGCTAGGGGCTTATTTTTTCCGTTTTTTATTTATCGGAATTGGCGTGTATTTAGTAGAGTTTTGGTTTATTAAAGTGTTGGGAGCGTTGTATTTAGGGTGGATTAGTATTGCGCATTTTTTACAACTCGGACAAGAGGACAGTGTCAAAGAAGTAAAAAAGTCTGGAATAATGGTGCGGATATTTGGTGTGTTTTGGGCTACTGTTATTTCTGTAGAGCTAATGGATATTGCGTTTTCGGTTGATTCCATTTTTGCTGCCTTTGCAATATCCGATCAAGTTTGGGTGTTATTAATAGGCGGTATGCTTGGAATATTAATGATGCGAACAATTGCAGGATTATTTTTAATTATTATCGAAAAAATTCCAGAGCTTGAGGCGACGGCATTTATCATAATTGGGATTATTGCGCTTAAAATGTTAGTGACTGTATTTGGTATATATGTGCCGCATTATTTATTTTTTATTATTTTAGTCGTTGCCTTTGGTTTGACGATGGTTATCCATGTGTTTAATAAATTAAAAATAGCTAAATAAAAGCGGTTGTGCCTTAAAAGGTTACAACCGCTTTTTTGTATTATTTTACATAATTATCAGGGTTAACAATGTAGAACTTTTCAACATTCAGCCAGCTCTCGCTCATTGGCTCTCCATCATCAATGCGTTTTTCTGTTTCTTGCATCATCCATCCAGTTTGAGAAGCATGAGCTTGTAAAGCCTTTACTTTATCCATCTTCATTTCGCGGATGTCAATTTGGACATGTGGTTCACCATTTTTAGCAATTGTATCGTTCGCAAAGGCGCAACCAAAAATTTGAGGTCGCGCTGCTTTAGGCATGCGACGCACAGCTTCTACAACAGCACGTGCTGTTGCTTCATGGTCAGGATGCACCGCGAAGCCAGGAAGGAAAGTAAAAATAAGCGAAGGCATTAACTCTTCAATTAAACCTTCTACAAGCTTGACCATTTTTTCGTCGTCTTCAAATTCAATGGTTTTATCGCGTAAGCCGAGCATACGTAAATCTTGAATGCCCATTGCGTCAGCAGCAGCGACAAGCTCCTTGCGGCGAATTTCTGGCAATGATTCACGCGTAGCAAATGGTGGATTTCCTAAATTACGACCCATTTCACCTAATGTTAAACAGGCATATGTAACAGGTGTATTCATCTTTTTCGTATAATAGGCAATCGTTCCAGCAACTGAAAAAGCCTCATCATCTGGGTGAGGGTAAACAATTAAAATATGACGTTGTGGTTGTAAATTCAAATAGTCGTCCCCCTTAATAAGTAAATGGCGTTTCGCTAATTTCCAGTGCTATCGCCAATTTACCTGAATAGTCTAGTCCAGCCATTAACAAACGGCCTAAATCATCTAATTCATAATGTGTAATACCTTGAGCATAAACCCATCCATGTGCCATTTTTAAACCGACACGATGTGGAGAGTCATCCACTACTTTAGCCAGTTCGTAATTAATTTTTGCATTGCGAATAAAAGCTCCAGCATTAAAAAATTTTTCATCGTAGTGTGCTGCGTAAGAACCGTTTGTCGTCTCAAGATGAATATAAACGTCTTTGTTGGCGAAAGAATTCAATAATTCCTGCAACGTCTCTACTTGTACTTCTTGCATCTTAACACTCCTCTCGATTATTTCTTTATTAAGTATAGTCAAAAAAGGTCATAAAGGGAAATTGAATGCCCTTTTTATGACAAATTTATGTTAGGTTCATTTTTGGAGTGTTTGGTAATTGGATAGATATAGGAATTGGAAATGCCTATAATTCCCTTGCCATTTCTTGAAGCAAAATTCTTGAAAAAGTTATTGCGATGTATCAATATATAGAGTGTGAAAGCAAATTTGTACAAAAAGTGTCGTTTTATTTTGTATGCGGTTTCACAATACGAAAAGATGTTGCATATTTGACTTCTCACACGTAGAGTGACAGTTCACCATGCAGAAGGGGAATATAAGCTAGACAAAAACGATTTCTATCTTGGTACAATAGATGACGTCCTTCTACATCTGGTATAGAGCTGTAGCGTGCAAAGAAGACATGAAAGCTCATTATCATAGTATAGTAAAAAAGCCACAATTCTCTTTTATGACGGAGAATTGTGGTTTTTTTGCAATAATGGGCATTAAAATCAGATTGCTCTTAAAGCTTCCTAAGGTTAATCGGGGAGCGTGTGGGAGTAAGATATGTCTCTTTTAAAAACGATTAAGTTTCTTTTCAATGGATTCTAAACGATTATTAACATTTTGTAGTTGTTTACACATTTGTTTAAATTGTTGATTTTGATCTTGTGAATTGGAAGCGAGTAATTGCGCATCTTCCTCTTCCTCTTGTAACGCTAATATCGTTGCGAGGGTGGATAGTGAATACCCGAGGGTTAATACAATTGAAGCGATTACTTCCATTTTAGAAGATGTTATTTCTCCAGCTAACAAGCGTGATTCTTCAGTTGTCTCCTCAGATTTATGTTTTTTCATACGTCTCCCTCCCATATACAGCTAATATATGGCATGTGTTGTGCTACGGTATCTTGTCCGCTTTTATTATGTAAATGTAAAGTATTGTAATATTCAGATAATTTAATTGCTTTTTTTAGAAATATATTGCATTATAGTAGAAAAAAGTAATAGGGGGAATTGATGTGATAAAAGATTATAAGTTTTGTAAGGAATCAAGAGTTATGCGGACAAGTCGTGTTTTTCCGAATGATGTAAACAATCATAATACTCTTTTTGGTGGTCGTTTAATGAGCGATATTGATCAGGTCGCATCAATTTCCGCTGCTAAGCATAGTCGGAGAGATTGTGTCACCGCTTCCACCGATTCGGTCGATTTCTTACATCCGATTCGTCCTACAGATTCTGTCTATTTTGAGTCATATGTAACATGGACTGGAACTTCCTCGATGGAGGTGTTTGTGAAAGTCATCTCCGAAAATTTAAAAACAGGTGAGCGTAAAGTTGCAGCGACAGCTTTATTAACTTTTGTAGCACTAGATGAACAGAATCGACCTGCTGCAGTTCCACGCGTTATACCTGAAACAGTAGAGGAAACCAAATTGCACGAGACTGCTTCAGAAAGAGCAAAAGTACGTGCGGAGCGCAAAAAAGAAAGTAAGGCATTAGCTAGTTTTATCTCCATGAACGATCCATGGGATTATCGGCTCGAACTGATGGAAAATTACATGTAAATAGAGGTAAACCTCTAGTAAAAGCCTGTACCTCGCGGGTGTAAAAGCCCATAAATCGCCGATATGCTAGAAAAAACGTTGGTAAACCTTTCGGCAAGCGTCTACTGATTCACGCAAAAAAGTGTTAGATTGACTGCCATCAATCTAACACTTTTTCTTATTTATGATTTATTAAATTTCAGTTACAGTAACTGCTGGTGCACCAAATCGAGATTTAGCACCGTGCATAACTGGTCCTACATATTCATTTAACGCCCACCCATGTGCGATGGCAGCCGATACAAATTCTTTTGCTTCAATTACAGCTTCTTTGACAGATAGTCCATTGGCAAGATTAGCTGTCACAGAAGCAGCGAATGTACAGCCTGCGCCGTGGTTAAACGTAGAAGCGACTTTTTCTGATTCTAATAAGTAGAATGTTGCGCCATCAAAAAATAAGTCTGTTGCTTTTTCAGTTGCTAATGCTTTTCCGCCTTTAATGACAACTGCTTTTGCACCTAGTTCATGAATTTTTTTGGCCGCTGTTTTCATCTCATCAATTGACTTTGGTGTACCTGTACCAGCTAATTGTCCTGCTTCAAAAAGGTTTGGTGTTGTCACGGCAGCCAGTGGTAGCAAGTGTTGAATCATAGCGTCAGTGTTGCCAGGGTTTAAAACCTCGTCATCCCCTTTGCATACCATAACAGGATCAATCACAACATTTGAAGTACCAGATTTGGCGATCGCCTCACCAGCCATACGAATAATTTCTTCTGTTGAAAGCATCCCTGTTTTTACTGCATCAATGCCTGTTGATAATGCTGTATCAATTTGTTTTTGAAGAAGCTCTGTTGGCAATGGCGTTACATTATGTGTCCATCCATTTGGATCCATTGTCACAACTACTGTTAATGCCACCATACCGTATGTGCCATGTTCTTGGAAAGTTTTCAGGTCGGCTTGCATACCTGCGCCGCCAGATGTATCTGAACCTGCGATTGTTAAAGTTTTTTTAAGAGCCATGTGAAAGATCTCCTTCATGAAAGAATAGTTTAATCTACCGTTTAGTATAGTCTTAATCTGATTCTGTAAAAATAGTCAGAAATCAATATTTTTATAAGGTCAGTATTAATTGAAACTTGAATAACACGTTATTTTTTTGTACCGTTGTAAATAAAAGAAAGGGGCATTTCAATGAAAGAAGTATTCCCAAATGATTGGCAAACAATACTAGCAGAAGAATTAGAAAAACCATATTATCAACGTTTACGTCAATTTGTGGCCCATGAATATTCGACACAGACCATTTATCCACCAATGCATGATGTTATGAATGCATTTTATTGCACAGCTTATCGTGATGTAAAAGTGGTAATCTTAGGACAAGATCCGTACCATGGACCGAATCAAGCGCATGGTCTAAGCTTTTCTGTAAAGCCCAATGTCCCACATCCACCAAGCTTGCGCAATATGCTACAGGAATTACAAGATGATATTGGTTGTCCAATACCACAGCATGGTACATTGACGAAATGGGCAGAGCAGGGTGTAATGCTCTTAAATACAGTGCTGACAGTAAGAGCAGGACAAGCTCACTCCCATAAGGAGCAAGGCTGGGAACAGTTTACGGATACGGTGATTGATAAACTGGCTGCACGACAAAAACCAATTATCTTTGTGCTATGGGGCAAGCCTGCGCAGCGCAAAAAGCAAATAATTCATCAGCACGCAACCCCACATGTCATCTTAGAAGCGCCACATCCGAGTCCATTAAGTGCATATAGAGGCTTTTTTGGTAGCAAACCGTATTCACAAGTCAATGCACAACTACTGGAGTGGGGAGAACAACCGATTGATTGGTGTTTAGTATAAAGTGGCACAAATCGTTTGCTTTATACACTAGAAAAATCATGGTACAGTTTATAATAGAAGAAAGAGGGGCACAGCGATGCAGGTAAATTGTTTTAAATGTCAATATTTTAAAGTAACGTGGGACCCGCAAACACCGCGTGCTTGTGTGGCATATGGCTTTAAAACGAAGCAAATGCCATCAGTTGTTGTTAAACAATCGTCTGGTATGAACTGCCTAAAATTCGTGCCAAAAGCAGAAGGTGAGAGAGCGCAATGATATCATATGAAGCTGTCATACAGCAGCTTGAAAAACAATTAGCTAGTGTAAAAAATGCAACGAATGAACAGCATATACGTGAAGCACTGACAGCTATTCGTGCATTATGCGATGTAGTGCTAGATTTACCTATAGAAACTTCCAATGTTCAGTCAAAACATCTACCGCAAATGTTAGCTACTGAACAAAAGCCGTCCAATTTATATACAGCAAAAATCCAACATGATGATGGCGCAAATGGTGATTCAATCTTTGATTTTTAATTAGTGGGCAACATTAGACTAAAAAATTGAGTAGTAGAGAAAAAGGTAGGGTAAATACGATGAAAAAATTTATTGTCACAGGGGCACTTCATGGCTTTTTAGCAGTGGCACTAGGTGCATTTGGTGCACATGCATTAAAAGATGTTGTAGATGAATATGGTCTTAGCATTTGGGAAACAGCTGTGCAATACCAAATGTTCCATGCTACAGGTCTGCTAGTCATCGGTCTTTTAATGAGCTCGAAATTGCTAGGTGAGGTAAAACAATTAAAGTTAGCAGGTATTTTCTTTAATTTAGGAATTGTTTTTTTTGCAGGAAGTTTATATGTGTTAGCAGTAAGTGGCATTAAAGTATTAGGGGCAATTACACCAATTGGTGGCGTGTTATTTTTAGCTGGTTGGGTGCTAATTATCGTTAGTGCGTTAAAACATGCAAAATGAGAAATGAATTTTTCCTCACAGGTATTTGTACAAAAAAATATGTAACGAGGGTATGGCCCTAAACTTTAAAATAGTATGCTAGGTAAACTGGCATACTATTTTTTTATCAATAGAACGTCTTTCCACAATAGAAATAGCATGTTGATTATATTAATTCCTATTGTTTTTGTAAGGATTTGTAGGGTACACTAGTATTACTAAAAAAAGGAACGAAAGTAGAAAGTGAGGTTAATGGTATATGGAAAAATTATTTGCGTTATTAGATGATGGCTATGAGGAAATGGTAGCAATTCGTCGTCATCTACATCAGTATCCGGAAATATCTTTTGAAGAAGTGGAAACACCTGCATACATAGCAGCTTTTCATAGAGCGTTAGGGCATGAAGTACGGGAACAAGTAGGCGGACGAGGCGTTGTGGCAACGTTACGCGGTGCAAAGACAGGACAAACCGTAGCGTTACGTGCTGATTTTGATGCATTAGCTATTCAAGAAGAAAATGATGTGCCTTATAAATCATTAATCGACGGTAAAATGCATGCATGTGGACATGACGGACATACAGCCACTTTACTTGGATTGGCTAAAGCGCTTAATGCAATGAAGGATGACCTGGTAGGTAATGTTGTGTTTATTCATCAACATGCGGAGGAAGTTGCACCAGGCGGGGCAAAGCCGATGATTGAAGATGGTTGCCTAGATGGGGTCGATGTGATCTTTGGGACACATTTATGGGCACCAACACCACTTGGGGATATTTTAGTAAGAGAGGGAGCTATAATGGCAGCCGCCGATAAAGCGGAAATTCTTATTCAAGGAAAAGGCGGCCATGGAGCAGAACCACACCATTCCATTGATGCAGTTGTACTAGCCTCTCAATTTGTTATCAATGTCCAGCAATTAGTCGCTCGACGAATTGATCCATTAAAATCAGCAGTTTTGACAATTGGACATTTTGAAGCCATTAATCCATTTAATGTTATTGCAGAACGAGTAGCATTAACGGGTACAGTACGGACATTTGAGGAACAGGTACGTACACAAATGGAACAAGAGCTTGAAGCGGTCTTAAAAGCTACTTGTTTGGCCTTCGGAGCAAGTTATGAATATCGTTATACAAGAGGGTATCCTCCTGTCTATAATCATGCAAATGAAACCCAGTTCGTTGCCCAGCTTGCGGCAGAAATTCCAGGGGTGGAAAATGTCATTACATGCCCGCCATTTATGATTGGTGAGGACTTTGCCTATTATCTTGAACAAGTGCCTGGTACGTTTTTCTTTACAGGTGCTAAAAAGCCCGAATGGCAAACAGCCTATCCCCACCACCACGCCCGCTTTGATTTTGATGAACGTGCAATGCTTATTGCAGCAAAAACATTAGGAAAAGCGACTTTGCAATATTTACAAGAAAATGAATAGCTGCTGATAGCCGTTGTATCGGATAATAAGTGCGCAGCAAAAAAGTGTTAGATTGATTGTGTCAATCTAACACTTTTTCTTTTTTCCTTACCCCATTTCAGTTATGGATTTTGATTGAAATAAGACATTTCCTCATCGTATTCTGCGAAATCAAAGTAAATCATTGGGAATAAAAAACGATGATTCGATTTGATTTCTCGTAAAATAACGTGATCCCGACCAGCTGCTTCTACAACACCTCTTACAGTCTTGGTGTTTTTCCCTTGCTCAATAGCATGTTCGAAGGAAAAGTGGAAAGTACCAGGTTTTCCTCGATTCAAACGTAAGATGTTTTCAATATACGATTCCTCACGTCCAGGTGGCCGTCCGCTTGGAAGCGTCACTGGAGGAGGCGTCATTTGTTGCTGTGTTGTCGGTGTCCAATAGTAAGGCATCATAAGTATCAACCTTCTTTCATTTAAATTTGAGGGCAATCTTCTTCCGTTGGAGAGAAGAAGCAATGCGATTTGAACCGTCCCGTATTCCACTGTCCATACCATTGTGCAGGGCAGTTACCCTCAGGTCTGAAAAACCACAGAGAGCGAGTAGCTGGATGAAATCTTTCACCTTCAATAACCCTTTTTGCTAATCGAAGATCTTGTTCACGTGCCCGTTGATAAAAATAACTTTTTGTTGTTGCTTCAAACCCCCCTGGTCGTTGATAAACCATTTGCTCCAGTGTTCGAATATCACCAAAATCTAGACAATCTGCTCGTACACGATTGACGCCAACATTGCCGACCATCAGCATGCCTAATTCACCTTCGCCTTCAGCTTCTGCACGCATAAGCCTTGCAAGCAAAGCTGTCTGTGCATCATTCGTCTTTATTACAGCGATTTTCAAACCTCCTCGCAAACAGTATATGCATGAAGGTATTGTAGACATGTTCAATTTTGATAAGAAAGAAATTCACAAATCAAAATGATGAAGCATATATTAGTAATAACGGGGGAGTCCGTCAACAAAAGGTCGTTTTCGATAGTTACTAATGAGGTAAAGATAAAATAAACATTACATTAGGGGATTATGAGAGAGAAAATTGCATGTGTATGAATACATGTGAGGTGACGAGAGATGGAGAAAGGTGTTTGGGTTGGAATTTTAATAAGTGCAGTGCTCGCATTTTTGCTTGGTAATATCTATGGTCAACCCCTCCATTGGTATCTTTTTATAATAATAATCTTGGTAGGTTTTTTCATTAATACGATTATTATAATTTTAAAAGTGAAGGATGAAGGCTCTTAAAGCTTTACGTAATGTACCATTCATAAGGTACTTCTTGTTGAATGTTCAACGAGGAGTACCTCATTACAATTAACAAGAAGATGTATATGCTCTCCCCACTTGAATAATGACCAAGTACAAGGGAAATAATAAATTTTTTATTATTTTTTTGCGAAAAAATGTGAAAAAACTTATGATTTGCAAGTATATTAAAAATGCATTGTGACATACTAAAGTGAAAATGATTATTGTTTTTATAAAAAGGAGTAGTACAATGCGTATTTTCGGTATGTTTGTAGCCATTATCGCAAGTGCATTTATGGCTGTTGGAATTGCTGAGTATTATGATCAGCCATATGATTGGTATTTAGTATTTTTCATGATTCTTATTGGATTTTTTATTCATACCATTATTTTAATAGTAGAATCGGAATACAGTGAGGAAAATGAAGTATAAAAAATGCGAGCCCATTCGATATGGACTCGCGTTTTTTTATTTAACTGATAGGAAATTAACCAATTTTTCGTTATCAAGTAGGTTACCGACGAAAAATTCACCGAACTCACCGTAACGAGCAGAAACTTCGTCAAAACGCATTTCATAAACGAGTTTTTTGAACTGTAATACGTCATCTGCAAATAATGTAACGCCCCATTCGTGGTCATCAAAACCTACAGAACCAGTGATAATTTGTTTTACTTTACCAGCATAGCCGCGACCAATCATACCGTGAGAACGCATTAATGACTTACGCTCGTCCATTGATAGCATATACCAGTTATCATTCCCTTGGCGACGCTTGTCCATTGGGTAGAAGCAAACATACTTAGAACGAGGTAGTTCAGGGTATAGTCGTGCACGGACATGTGGATTTTGGTATGGGTCTTCGTTTGATTCGCCAGCTAAGTAGTTTGAAAGCTCAACAACAGATACATAAGAATATGTAGGAATAGTAAAATCAGCAATAGCTAATTTATTAAATTCCGCTTCCAACTCTTGTAATTCATCCATTGTTTCGCGTAATGTCATAATCATAAAGTCGGCCTTTTGACCAACAATCGCGTAGAAAGCATGTGCACCTGTTTTAGCAACATCTGCTTCATTTAACTTTTCTAAATAAGCAATAAATTCTTCAACTGCTGCTTGACGTTCTTCTGCGGACACAAGTTTCCAAGAAGCCCAGTCAATTGAGCGGAAATCATGTAAAGCGTACCAACCGTCTAATGTAATTGCTGCTTCAT
This sequence comes from Lysinibacillus sp. FSL M8-0337, assembly GCF_038593855.1. NCBI lineage: Bacteria > Bacillati > Bacillota > Bacilli > Caryophanales > Bacillaceae > Lysinibacillus > Lysinibacillus sp. FSL M8-0337. Next base: position 466,419 of record NZ_CP151996.1, read on the forward strand.
TCATTATGCAAAGCACTCCTTTATAAGTGAAAATCATTCTTAATTTAGTTTATCATAGTTTGTACAAAATCCCTAAATTCATGATTGATTTTCACCAATTTGACACCATCTATGGATGATGTATGCTAAAGAGAAGAGATGATGGAAATAGAGGAGCTTTAAAATACATGAACAGTAATTTACAACAGCCCATTTGGCGTTTTTATGATCAATCTATTAGCTTGAAAAATAGCAGCCCCCTTGAATCATTTGCAACAGATGATACATTATGTCAATTGGTAGGACAGCTCGTATCACCCCCGACTATTCGTACATGGGTACATAATGCTTCGGTGGTACTTGGCATTCAAGATCATCGGTTACCTCATGTACAGCAAGGCATGAAGTTGCTTGAGAAGCGAGGCTATCATCCCATTGTTCGCAATTCAGGTGGTCTTGCTGTTGTGTTAGATGAAGGGATACTGAATCTATCAGTTGTTTTATCTGAACAAACAACAGCCATAGGCATTAATGATGGCTATGATGTCATGGTTGCGCTGATTAAAGCACTATTTCCTGAAGCTGCTGATAAAATCGAAGCCTATGAAATAGTCGGCTCCTATTGCCCAGGTTCCTATGATTTAAGTATTGAAGGCAAGAAATTTGCAGGTATTTCCCAAAGACGATTACGACAAGGTGTAGCAGTGCAAATTTATTTATGTATTGAAGGAAGCGGAGCGGAGCGTGCGGCACTAATTCGTGATTTTTACGCTGAAAGTTTACAAGGAGAGGTAACGAAATTTATGTATCCTCAAATACTACCAGATGTAATGGCTTCGTTAAGTGAATTAGTGGATGCCTCTTTGACAGTCAAAGACGTAGTAATTCGTTTACAGCAAATACTTCATACAATGGCTGAAGAAGTTCGGTTAGAGCCATTTCACGATGAAGAATTGCCATTATATGCATTTTATTTACAACGAGTATTAGAGCGAAATGCCAAAATGCTTGCGTTGAAGTAAATGTAATCATATTTTCTAGCAAAAAAAGGCGATGGTGCTAACTAAGCACATCGCCATTTTCTTTTTGATAGGTTGGACCGCTAACAACTAGATTTCCGTTTTTCTCCATTTTGAAAACAGGCGCAATACGTTCTTCCTCTTCATCTAACGTTACAAGGCGTCTAGCGCGGTTCATAATTTGTACAAACTGCTCATAGTCTTTGCGAATTGCACGGTTTTCTTCTTCTAGCAGTGCAATGGTTTTCTCTAGCTTTTTATTTTTCTCGGATGTTACGTGCACAAGTTGTCTCCATTTTGAAGACTCATTACCTATTTCACCAGAATGTTGTAAACGTAGTAAATATGCTATGACAATATCAAGAGATAGGGCAGATAAAGGAATTGACTTGCTATCTGTATCACTATTATTTATTGTAAACATACTTGTGGAACGACGTCTTGCTGGTGCACCCAACACTCGCATTCTCTCTTTTCTTTCTTTTTTCGCTTCAGCTAGTTGCTCCTCATAAGCTTTACGAACAACAGCATTCCAACGGAAACCACATGCAGCAGCCGTACGATTTAACGCATCACCAGCTTCTTCAAAAGCATTTAATTGTGTACTTCCTTCCGTTACGTGACGAATTACTGCCTCTGCTAGCAATTCATCATTTTCTTCTAACCAAGCATCTTGTCTTACTTTACTCATTATAAAATCCTCCCACCTTTATTTGGAATTTCTTTATTTATGTCTAGCATGACCAATCTTTTAACCTTTTATTCATCTATGTGAAAGGAATTATGCTTGAATACAAGGGGAATAATACGATACAATACCGATTGTAGGTTTGTGCGTATGCTACATACTTAAATATGTGAAGATTATGCGGACATTAGAAAATTTTATTGAAAAATACTATATAGAAAGGGTTGTTGACAAAATGGCAAACGAATTTAAAGTTTGCGATGAATGTCAGGCCGTTAACTTAAAAACGTTAATTCCAAAATTAAAGGAAATCGATCCTGATGCAACCATCGAAATTGGCTGTCACTCTTATTGTGGCCCAGGTCGTAAAAAAACATTTACATTTGTAAATAGTCGCCCTGTTGCTGCATTAACGGAAGAAGAACTAATGGAAAAAGTTTTAGCTAAATTAAAAAATAAGTAATAAAAGACTATCTTCACACGGTTGAAGGTAGTTTTTGTTTGTTTTAGGAAGATAATAACCTGTATGAAGTGGAAATTACGTTTAATTAGGTTGATAGTCTCTATAATTACAGTGTAATCTCTATGCTAGTTCTATCATGTTTGCATATAATAGAAGAAAGATGAAATGGAGGTGCTGTACAAATGACACATTATGCAAAGGCAAAATTACAAGAAGAAAAAGTATTTAAAGATCCTGTACATCGTTATGTACATGTACGAGATCAAGTTATTTGGGATTTAGTAGGAACAAGAGAATTTCAACGTTTGCGTAGAATTCGGCAACTAGGCACTACGTTTTTAGTATTCCACGGAGCAGAGCATAGTCGCTTTAGTCATTCACTTGGTGTTTATGAAATAGTGCGTCGCATTATCGATGATGTTTTTGTAGGTCGCCCTGATTGGGATGAAGACGAGCGACTGCTAGTGCTTTGTGCAGCCCTATTACATGATTTAGGACATGGTCCATTTTCACATGCATTTGAAAATGTGTTTGAGTTAGATCATGAATTTTACACAAGACAAATTTTGCTTGGGGATACAGAAGTACATGCAGTGCTAAAAAAAGTAGCACCCGATTTTCCTGAAAAAGTATCACAAGTAATTGAAAAAACATATCCGAACAAGCAAGTTATAAGCTTAATATCAAGTCAAATCGATGCGGATCGAATGGATTACTTACAACGTGACGCCTATTTTACAGGTGTAAGCTATGGTCATTTTGATATGGAACGTATATTACGTGTCATGCGTCCACGTAAAAATCAAGTAGTAATTAAAGCAACAGGCATGCATGCTGTAGAAGATTATATTATGAGTCGCTATCAAATGTACTTACAAATCTATTTCCATCCTGTATCGCGTAGTGCAGAAGTAATTTTGAATAATATTTTAAAGCGAGCAAAGCAATTAAGCAATGCAGGCTATAAGTTTAAGCATGAGCCCACACACTTTTTGGCATTTTTCCAAAATACTATTTCGTTGGAAGATTACCTTGCCCTAGATGAAAGTATTCTGTTTACATATTTTCAATTATGGATGCAAGAAGATGATGCGATATTAAGTGATTTAAGTCGCCGTTTTGTGAATCGTAAGCTATTCCAATACATTGATTTAGATCCAGGGGTAGAACTTGAAAAATATCAAAAGTTACAAGCATTATTTAAACAAGCAGACATCAACCCAGACTACTATCTTGTCCATGATACAACGGCAGATCTTCCTTACGATTTTTATCGACCAGGTGAGGAAGAAGTACGTGTCCCTATCTTTTTAGAAATGAAAAACGGAGAATTACGTGAATTATCACGCGAATCAATTATCGTGGATTCCATTTCAGGACGCATGAAACGAGATCATAAAGTATATTTTCCACTCGATATATTAGAGGACTCTAGTACACAAGTATCAGTGAAACAACAAATTTTAAAGTTATTACAAATACAATGAACACATCAAGTGTAAATCTATCTAATGCAGATATATATAAACTGCTTATTTTATAAATATAATACAAAAGCACTAAACTCACTAGAAAACAGTGACGGTTTAGTGCTTTTTCTTATGCATAATTACATATCCGATTATAAAAAGTGTCATTAATATAGGAATTGTTAATGAAAAAAATGGGAATGTTTAGAATTTGTTTAGAATCATTTTTTATAATGAATGAAAACTTAAAAGGGGGTGAGGCCATTCTATACAGCAGAAGGCGTCACACACCAGTTTTCGATACAAAAACGGTATGTGTACCGAGTGTATGAAGGGTTCTAATGTATCAATGAGACGACACGTTATTAGAGGGGAAGAGGGGCAAACCGAATGTTTGTAGCAAAGTTTTCGCATAGTGTGAAAGCTTATAATGTCGTCCGCAAACACTTTAAGGGATCTCTCTGAACTTAAAAAGGGAGAGAAACATGAAAAAATTAAATTTAGCAATCATTACATTATTGCTAGTGTTCCAAACGGTACTGTCGCCGATTTCCGTATTTGCGGAAGATACGGAGCCTGCTGTACCTCCAGCAGTTGAAGCCGGAAATGATGAAACTACTTCTAATTCGCCGGAAACAGGCAATCCAGATGCAACGGTGCCGACACCTGGGGAAACAGACAATCCAGATGCAACAGTGCCGACACCTGGGGAAACAGGTAATCCAGATGCAACAGTGCCAACACCTGGGGAAGTTGATGGGACTGATGCTAATACGGGGGGCACGGACAATTCAACTGTGACACCACCGGATGAGTCTGACAAAGTTGACGGAGCTGAAGGTGAAGAAAAGCCAAGTGAAGAGGCGACTGACGCAACGACACCGGAAATAGCACCTATGAACATAGCACCATTCGCGTTAACTGCTGGTGATATGCAAGGTAATGTAAGTGGTGTATCTGCGGGTATTCGACTAACTGGTCCAACAGGCGAGGTAATCGAGAACTCATCACAAATTCCAGCAGACGCTGCACCCAAAAAAGGTGACACAGTTTATTTAAACTATGTGTTTGAAGTGAAACCTACGCAAGGCTATGGTGTAGGTTCAACATTTACGTTTGATTTACCACAATATATGATTGAGCAAGTAGGTAACTCATTTTCAGGTTCGAAAACTACAGAATATGCTACTTATTCGTATAGCTATTCTGCTGGTAAAATACTCGTAACATTAGAGAGTGAGATTGAAGATGGCGTCGATGGAGAGATTGAATTTGATTTTATGGCCAAGTTTGGCAATTTCCAAGACGAGTCTAAACTTGAGCAAGAATTAGTAATGCCTGTGTTAGGCAAAGCGGATATTACGTTACCGTTCATATTTCAGCCTACTGGTAGTGGCGAACCAATCACTAAATCATCTGGTGCAATTACACGTGAAGCGGATGGCGCTGAAATTGATTGGACAGTCTGGGTCAACACAGAAGGTAAACCAATTGTTTCAGGTGCTACAGTAGACGATACGCCAGATGCCAATCATGCATTTATAGCAGGTAGTTTAGTAGTTGAGAAATATCCAATCGGTTTAAATGGTATTAACAAAAGTAATCCAGGAACGCCAGTAAGTTATAACAGTGGTTCAACAGCATTCCCTGTCAATTTGGATGCGGGAGGTTTTGCATACAAACTAACGTATAAAACGAAAGTTACAGCAGATCCAACAAGCTCCAATATGCAGTACAAGAACACTGCAGAATTCACGAATAATGGCGTTACTAAGGCAAGTCCAGGACAAGTAAATATCCCGTATGGACCAGCTTTACTAAAAACTATCACGTCGAATAATAAATACGAAGCATCTTGGGAAATTAAGTACAACTGGTTAGGAGAAGATCTTAGCAAAAAATCTTCCCAATCATTAACTGATACCATTCCAGCAAACAATAATGGGGCAAAGCACAATATACAATATGATGCTAATTTCCAAGTGTATCGTGTAACGTTAAATGATGATGGTCAAACAGCAGCGTCAGAAACACTGTTAACGAAAGATACAGATTATGCATTAAGTGATGATACTGCGCAAGGATTTACTATTGATTTTTCTAAAGATGTTGCTGCTAATCCGCGTGCAGCTTATTTGATTAAGTATAATACAGAGTTTGATCAAGAATTTGTCACAGATGCAAATGCAGGAAGTATCACCAATACTGTAAAGCGTTTAGATGATGATAGTTCAAAATCAGATACTGTAAGCATTGTATCGAATATCTTTAGCAAAGAGCGTGGCGCAATTGACTATGTCAACAAAACAATTACATGGAAACTAACAATTAACGCTGAAAAACCATTAACAAACTTTGTCATTGCAGATACTATTTCAACGAAAAATGCGAGCGGTAAAACGTTAAAGCATAAGTTAACATCGTGGGATGGTTCGAGTAAAATATTCCATGTTACAAATAGTAGTGCACCAACAATTAATAATGGGGGAGAAATCGGAGACGAAGCATTTACAATGACATTCGCATCGATCCCTTCAGGAACTGTAACAATTGAATACAAAACAAAGTTTGATATTGAATCAAACGGTGGCGTGGCACAAAGCTATGACAATGTAGCAGATGCTACGTGGGATGGTCAAACAAGTACAAATAATAAAGCACAAAAAAATGCTAGCTATAAACCATCCGCAACATCGCCTACAGGTAAAAATGGTTATAAAGACAATGCAATTGTCGATAATAGCAAACAAGAATTTTCTTGGAAAATTGGTATTAACATCAATAAGCAAAACATCGAAGGTGCCGTACTAATAGATACATTAGGTACAGGACACCATATTATTGTGCCAGATGGTCAAAGTTTAAAAGATGCTATTACTGTAAATCTTTTAAAATTAGGTGTGAACGATGAAAGAGGCACAAAAGATGCGCCACTAGATCCTACTAAATGGGATGTGAAATCTGTTACACAAGATGCCCAAGGCAATGTAACAAGTTATGAACTGACATTTACAGGGTTAACGGCTGCAGAAAATAATGAAGCGTACTTGATAGAGTACAAATCAAAAGATTCAGATGATGTTTACGGAAATGGAAGTACAGATGCTCGAAAATATACGAATAGTGCCGTTTTAGACACTCCAGATAATGGTAAATATTCGTATGATGCAATCGCAACGATTACAGATAAAGCGAACAAGTTAATTACTAAGACAGCTATTCCACAACCAACATCAGATACGATTGAATGGACAGTAACGATTAACGAATCCAACTCAAAGCTAGGTAATATTACGTTAACGGATACGCCTTCAGCTAACCAAAAGCTATTAACAAACACATTTACAAAGCAAGAAATTAAGTTAAATGCCACAGGAAAATCACAAAACGTTGGTACAGCAATTACGATTAGTCCTAGCGATATTCAAGTACAGCCAGATGGTACCTTTACATTAGATTTAGGAAATGTCGATGGTAAGGGCTATATTATTAAATACAAAACGTACTTTATGGGTGACCCGAATGAGGGTGAAAATGTATCTAATAATGCATCCATTAACTATGCAGGTGCTACTTCCGCAGGTACATCCGCTACAGGTGGAGATAAGAAGTTATTTAAGTACAGTACATCTGATACAAATGCTTCAGCTAAAAAGGGTACGTTTAAAATTAAGAAACAAGGTGTAAATCCGAATACAGGTGCAACAACAACACTTGATGGCGTAGAATTTAAGTTATTAAACCGTGATGGATCCATTACCTTAGCAGAAGGGTCGACAGTTGATGGTGAACTGACATTCGAAAATTTACGCTACGGTATTTATAAACTAGAAGAAACAAAACCTGCAGGCTATAAAGCAGTTTCAACAGTTGAAGTAAGGTTTAATGATAGCAACAACTTCGAGGTTACAAAGAAACCTTATACAATTGTTAACGTTGAAAATATTGCACCACCAGCAAATGCGTGTAAAGAATTTGAATTAACAATTAAAGATCTAGATGGTTCTGCTATAGCTGATCAAAATGTAACATTGAAAGATGCGAACGGTACAGTGAAATACACGGGTGCAACTACTAATGGTGTTGTAAAAGTGCCGAACACTGTATTAGCAGGACAATACGATGTTTATGATGCAAATGATACAAAAATTGGAAATGTAACTGTGAAATATACAGATGGCTGTAAAGATGAAATTGCGCCAATACCAGCTTGTCCAGCATTTACAATTACATTAAATGAGAAAAAAGCTGGAGTTGATGTACCTCGTGCAGGAGTAACTGTCACGTTGAAAGATTCAACGGGTAGCGAAATTGTAACTGTAACAACTGATAAAGATGGTAAGTTTACAGTTCCGTCAATTCAAGATGCAAATGGTGTTAAAGCAGGAGAATACTATTTATATGAGGGCAATCAATTTTTAAGTAAAGTTAATATCTCATACAAAGGGAATTGTGAAACTGCGATTACACAAGCACCAAAATGTGAAACGTTTAAACTAACTGTTAAGGATGTTGATGGCAACTTAGTTGCAGACGGTACTTCTGTAACAGTGAAAGATACAGATGATAAAATTGTTGCGACAAAACCGACAACGAATGGTGTGCTGGAATTAACAAATCTGCAACCAGGTATTTATAAAGTTGAAGTCAATGGCAAAGAAAATGGTAGCTTCCAATCGAATGTTGACTGTGAAGCAACAGTGCAACCAGCACCTTCTTGTCCAATCTTTACATTAACGGTGAAAGATGAAAATGGTAATGTTCGCCCGAATGTAAGTAATATTATGATTAAAGATAAAAATGGCGCAACAATTGCTTCAAACAAAACAACAGATGCATTAGGTCAAGTGACGATGCCATCTCAAGATATTCCTTCTGGGGACTATAGCGTGTATCAAGGCGACCTATTTATTGGTCAAATTACAGTTCAATATTCCGTTAATTGTCATGCAGAAATTGTAGCAGCACCTACATGTCCTTCGTTTACATTGACTGTACAAACTGCATTTGGTACGCCTCTTGCAAATGCGACAGTCACTGTGAAAGATGTGAAAGGAAATACGATTAAAGATGCGAATGGTAACGACAAGTTAACAACGACTGTTGCTGGAACAATTGTTTTACCAGATAAAGCAATTCAACAAGGAACGTATAATGTATACGAAGGAAGTCGTTTAATTGGCTCATTCGTTGTAAAAGATACATGTTCTGCACTTGTAAAACCGTCATTACCAGGTGATAACGGTGGAGGCGGTGGCGGTGGTTCAACACCACCAGAACCAGGTAAACCGGTGGAACCAAATAAACCAACACCAGAACCAGGAAAACCGGTAGATCCGAACAAGCCAACACCAGAACCAGGCAAGCCGGTGGATCCGAACAAGCCAACACCAGAACCAGGCAAGCCGGTGGATCCGAACAAGCCGACACCAGAACCAGGCAAGCCGGTGGATCCGAACAAGCCAACACCAGAACCAGAACAACCGGTGAATCCTGAAAATCCATCAACAAATACAGAAGAGCCAAGTAATCCAACGAATCCATCAACAGATTCAAAAGATCCAACAGCTCCTGGAAAAACAGAAACGTCTAAACCATCTGTACAAGATGTGATTGATCAAGGGAAAAACTTGCCGTCAATCAATCCTTCTACTGCAAATAAAGATACGCTAGATGCGTATAAAGATTTCATCAACAACTATAATCAATTATCAAAAGCAGAGCAGGAAGAAATTGCAAAATCACTTGATATTGATAAAATCAAAGCAGATGCAAAACGTTTAGAAACACAATTACAGGCACAAGGTAAGTTGCCTCAAACAGATGGAGCCAACCAAACAGCTCTTACACTAACGGGTGTAGCGCTTGTTTTAGGCGCATTGTTCTTCTTGCGTCGTCGTAAGGCAGAAATGAAATAATGTATAAAATAACCCCCCATGACCATTCAGTCTTGGGGGGTTTCCTATACTAAAAAGCTTCTGATAGCTTGGCAGGTGCATCGTTTAAAGGATATTGCTCCACGAAATCTGCATGGATAGCCAGGCGTTTTGTGCCATTATCTGCACATGTAATAAGGGTTAAAATAGTTTGATTTGGGATATCGTCAATGACATAGACATCTGTTGCTGCAATCACTTTTTTAGTTGTTAATTTGTACTCATAAATAGTTGTTAAATCCGTTACGTAAATCGCATCACCAATATTTGCATTATACAATGGACTAAATAATATATCTTTATTTTCAAAATAATGACCTGCTAAGGCGTAATTACCTTGCCCCAACGTTTGGTTTGCCTTCATCGTGCCTGCGCCAACAGCAAGGGAGGCATTCCCGACGCCTTTAATTATAGGAAGAGATAGCTCTACAGTCGGTATGGCAATACTGCCGATGACCGGTAAGTTATCCAGCTGTGTCTGTGCTTTTAAAACTTCAGCTATAGACAGGGATTGAACATCTTCAAATGCAAAATCTGCTGTCGCTTGATTGTTCTTTTCGATATCTTCAGCACTGTAATCGGTCGTATTTAATTGTTGACTTAAGTGCGCAATAACTGCATTTTGAATAGGATTAATAAAAATAAGTAGTAGACCGATTATCAATAAACAAATAAGTACTGCTATTTTAAACTTGTTCATATGGTAAGGTCACCTCCTTATATGTGAAAGAATCGCGGGTAGCAACGTGATTGATTTGGTTAAAAAAATGGGTAGAGCGGACTGTTGCTCTACCCGAATTATAGTTATTTATCGCTGAAGCGGACGCCTGCCACACCATAATGGTTTTTGGACATTTCCTCAATGAAAACTGTTACGTTTTCAACGGGTGCGTTTACTGTACGTGAAACGGCTTCTGTTACTTCTTTTACTAGTGCGCGTTTTTGCTCCTCGGTACGGCCTTCAATCATTTTTACTGTTACATATGGCATAATAGTGCCTCCTTTTAGAATTATGTTGTATAGTTAGTTTATAAGAAATTATAAACTTCTTACTTATGCACAAAAGCGCAAGAATATGCTTTACTTTATAATAGCAGAATGGAGGGAATTAAAGTATGGCAAATGAAGAGAAACCAAAACAAAAAATGGGCTTTACCATTATAAAAAATGACCCGACAGACGGCCATAAAGGATTCGGTATTGGTTCGCTTTCACTTGAAAACGTGTCACCAGTCATTATTGATATAGAGGAAGGTAAAGCTTCAGTTGAAATTGGGGCGATGCATGCACGTAGCGATGTAGAACGGGGCATTAAATTTACGACAGATCGTGCTGATTCAGAAGGTGGGAAGCCTTACTGGTTGGTTTGGGTAACGATTGACCATAAAGCGGATGGACCTTACTATGCTGGTGTAACAGCTTGTGAAATGGTAGTAAATCGTGAAAAACGCCGTGGATATAAAATTTTGGCAGATCACGTTAATAAAATGGATAAGTCGATGAAACGACAAATTATTGTAGACCATATGGATGAAGCGTCTAAAAAAGTATTAGCTTCTTTCCTAGAGGAGCTGAATCCAGAGCTGTGGATGCGCAGTGAGGAGCAATTACGTCAAGACTTATTTGTATAATAGAACTACAATGATTGAACAATCTGTGACATTTTGCAATCGCTTTCGATATAAGGTTGAAAGTAGATATGAAAAAAAGTACACTTGATTCAGAGCTTACATTTTAGTAAGCTAGGACACTTGGTCCCAGAATGTGATGAGTGCTATGCGGCATTTGAACAACCCAAACCCAAGCCAAATGCCCCATGATTCTCATCCTTTCCAGGACCAAAAATAAGAAAAGCTTTCTGTTCCCACGGACACGTCTCCGGGGAAGAGAAAGCTTTTCTTTTTCGCTTTATGTCTATAGCCTTTGTCGAGAGCTTTCATTAAATAAAACGATGATGACCCACTAAAGGTTGCGCATTATTGTTTATTATTGAAGAACGGTAGCATATTCCAAAATTCTCCCCACGTATTGCTATCCAGAATATCAAAGTTTGTACATTTTTCACTAGGTACATCTTTCGTTTCTAAATATACAAGACGTTGTTTAGGGCAGGCATCTGTTGCAAGCTTTCCTGTTTCAATATCAATTACTACTCCTTTAACGCCTTTTGGTTTTGTGAAATCTTCGTTTTTAGTCCCTTTATTGACGCTTTCCATAAAGTCGATCCAAATTTGCTTTGTTGCAGCTGAATCTTCTTTCGAAGTAAGGTTTTTACCTTGGTCGTAGCCGTTCCAAACACCCGCTGTTAAATTTGGTGTAAAGCCGATCAGCCACTGATCACTATTGGTAGAACCAGATTTTGCGGCATACGTATGGGTCATACGTGAACGAATACTAATCCCTGTAGCAGGTGAATAATCACTAAATACAGGATCGAAAATACCAGTCATCATTTCTGTTAGTATATAGGTATTTTCTTTTGACAGCACCGTTTCATTTTGTTTTTCAACGTTTTTATTATCGTAAATAACTTCTCCATTGGCATTTTTAATGGAGATAATCGTTGTCGGCACGGTTTTTTGTCCTTGTGACGCTAAAATATTATAAGCGTTGGTCATATCGTACAGTGTCGTTTCCATCGTTCCAAGAGCAAGTGATAGATTGTCTTTAGAGCCTATATTTACGCCAAAACGGTCTGCTATATTATGAAATGCCTTAAATCCTATATCCTCTAACGTTTTAACTGCATAAATATTATCAGAAATTGCAATTGCCTGAGCCATTGTCATGTCATGGTCTGCGAATTCACCGTTGACGTTTTTAGGAGAGTAAGTGCTGCGTCCATTATCAATAGTGAACGTAGTTTGTCCGACATCTAAAAACGTTAAAGGCGTATAACCATTTTCTAACGCTGCGGCATATAAAACAGGCTTAATTGTTGACCCTGGTTGACGTTTCGCTTGTGTCACACGGTTAAAAGAGCTTGCTGCATAATCTTTCCCTCCAACAAGCGCTGTAACAGCTCCTGTTTTCGATTGCATACTGACAAATCCTGTTTGCAAATCATTAGCTGGCATATTTTTAGCTACAGCTTCTTCTGCTGCTTTTTGATGACCTAGGTTAAGCGTTGTTTGAATGGTCCAACCGCCTTCGCTAATATCCAGATTTTTTGCTTTTAAAATTTCACTTGCTTCTTGCCAAGCTACATCTAAGAAATAAGGTGCCACGGATTTAGCGGCAACCCACATATCATTCTTTAAGACAAGTTGCTCTTCTTGTGCACGCGTTTTCTCTTCTTGTGTTATCGCGCCTTGATCTGCCATCAGTTTTAAAATGACGTGCTGGCGATTTGTTGCCTTTTCAAGATTGGCAATGGGTGAGTAAATACTTGGTCCTTTCGGTACACCTGCCAGCATGGATGCCTCCGCTAACGTCAAGTCTTTTGCTGATTTTCCGTAATAATAGCGACTTGCAGCTTCTACGCCATACATACCATGTCCGTAGTAAACCGTGTTCAAATAACCTTCTAATATTTCGTCTTTATTATAAAAAACTTCTAATCTATAAGCATACAATGCCTCGTTTGCTTTTCGAGTCCATGATTTTTCATGGGATAAATATAAATTTCGAGCATATTGTTGGGTGATCGTACTTGCACCTTGCACCTTACTACCAGCCTTAATATCAACTAATAACGCACCGGCAATACGAGAAAAGTCAAAACCGCTATGTTTGTAGAAATCTTTATCTTCTACAGCGACGGCTGCTTTTACTAAATAGGGTGACATCTCATCAAGACTTACCCAATAGCGACGTTCATTTGTAAAATGGTCTCCAATTTGGTTCTCGTTTTCATCTAAGAAAATAGAGGCTTTTGGTACAGTTAAAGGCGGTGCACCAGCCACTTGAACATAGACGCGTAGTGCAATAAATGCTACTACTATTGCAGATGCAAAGGCGACAAAAAGTGTAAGCGTTTTGCGTGTACGCTTTATACGCTTTTGCTTACGTTGATAGCTTTTTCTTTTCATCCGACTTCACCTCGATTTCTAACAACTTGCGTTTAGTATGTGTCTGAATATTCTTCTTTAATCGGAATTGTAAGCAAAAACTATTGCACTTTATTCAAAAACATCTATACTTTTTTTGTACTGATATGAAACGCTAGCTTTCGACAACAACATTGCACTTTGTAGATTTTAAATGAATTTTGCTAGACGTTCCAATAATGTATACGAGGATTTACTAAGTGAGGTTTCATTACAAACCTGTAAGTCCTTTTGGTGTAATGACTATAACAACTGAATTATAGGAAGTTCAGAGATTAATGGAGGCTAGATATGAGATTTGATGAAGCTTATTCAGGAAATGTTTTTATAAAAAGTCATCCTACTTATGAGGATGCGCAGGCAGTTATTTACGGCATGCCGATGGACTGGACAGTAAGTTACCGTCCAGGGTCACGTTTTGGTCCACAACGTATTCGTGAAGTGTCGATTGGCCTAGAAGAGTATAGCCCATATTTAGATCGCGAATTAGAAGAGGTCAAGTATTTTGATGCTGGGGATATTCCATTACCATTCGGCAATGCCCAACGTTCTTTAGATGAAATTGAGAAATTCATTGTGAAGTTATTAGAAGATGGCAAAATTCCTGTCGGTATGGGCGGCGAGCATTTAGTGTCTTGGCCTGTAATGAAGGCAGTGTCTGCAAAGTACGATGACTTAGCCATTATTCATTTTGATGCACATACAGATTTACGTGTGGAATATGAAGGGGAGCCACTTTCCCATTCAACACCGATTCGTAAAATTGCTGAGCATATTGGACCGAAAAATGTCTATTCATTTGGTATTCGTTCAGGTATGAAGGAAGAATTTGAATGGGCGAAAGAAAACGGTATGCACATTTCAAAATTTGAAGTGTTAGAACCGTTAAAAGAAGTGTTACCAACATTAGCAGGCCGCAATGTATACGTGACAATTGATATCGACGTACTAGATCCAGCGCATGCACCTGGTACAGGTACTGTAGATTGTGGGGGCATTACGTCGAAAGAGTTATTAGCTTCTATTCATGCAATTGCTGCAAGTGGCGTCAATGTAGTAGGCTTTGACTTAGTTGAAGTAGCACCAATCTATGACACATCAGAAATGACAGCCAATACGGCAAGTAAATTATTAAGAGAAATGATTTTAGGCTGGGTAAAATAATACAGGCTTTGTATAGGTTGTTATAAGGCGGTTTGAATGGGGTTAGCGAAGAGCTAACCCCATTTTTAGCTCCAATTGCCTTTAAACTCTCACTAAATAAGGATAAGGTTTGCTTCGCCATCTCTAACTATATAAAATGATTTTGAAAAACTATATGAGAGCCGTACTTACAGTCGAATTCTGATGTATTTGGTACGTTACGCAATGAGGAGTACTTAAACTTAAAGAAAGTTATTGCAACTAAAAAGGCTAGTGAAGAATATACAAGAAGTAGCTAACAATGATAAAGTTGGAGACGTTTCGAAGAACATTTTAAAATGATGATAGTAATTACCAAATAACTTTAAACAGGAACTACAACAATGATGAAAAGAAGATTCTTCACGGAATTATCGCATGGTATTCAAGAAGTTTCATCCCGATGCATGCGGTAATGATGGTAGCAAGATGAAGTTTTTGATGAAGTTAAAGGAGTAAAAGGGGTTATAAAGGAGAGGGAATAGATTTCTTCTATGCTTATTCCCTCTCTGACGAAGACTTCGATTTATCACAAACTAAATATTTACTGATTTAAAATAAAAAATTTTTAATTGTAAAGGGAGAATGCAGTGTATTCTATAGGTGAATTTTCAAAAATATGTGATATTCCAGTTAAAACAATACGTTATTATAGTGACATTGGATTACTAAAACCTTCTTACATAGATCCTGTAACAAACTATCGGTATTATGACTATGACAAAATTCAAATCATGAAAAAAATTATGCTTTTAAAGAGTTGTCAATTTTCTTTAACTACAGTTAAGGAATTTATTAACAGCACTGAACAAGTACAACTAAAAAGTATATTAGCATATAAAATTGATGAACTTGAGGGAAAAAAAGAACAAATCTCCGAACAAATAGAAGAATTGAAACGATTAAACATGCAAATAGAGAAAGAAATTTCTATAATCCCAGGGCCTTTTTTATCCGATTGCTTTATTGAAAACCGAGAGGAGACCCTAGTGTATACGATTCGTGAGAAAATAAAGGTCCAATTTATTGATGAATTGGTTAAAAATTTATTTAATCGAGTTTACGCTTTTAATCTCGTGATTACAGGGAAATTAATGGCTATCTTTCATGAAAGAGAATTTAGTCAAAAAGAGGCTGATATAGAGCTGCTTCTTCCAGTAGAACATATGAACAAAATAGAGGGCTTTAGGACTTTATCCAGCGGGATATACGCATG
Organism: Lysinibacillus sp. FSL M8-0337; assembly: GCF_038593855.1. Taxonomy (NCBI): domain Bacteria; kingdom Bacillati; phylum Bacillota; class Bacilli; order Caryophanales; family Bacillaceae; genus Lysinibacillus; species Lysinibacillus sp. FSL M8-0337. Next base: position 482,420 of record NZ_CP151996.1, read on the forward strand.
TATTACTGTTAAAGGCCCCTATTCGGAGTTGAATGAAGGCTATAAAAAATTGAATAGTTGGATCTTCGAACAAAATCTAACTCAGATAGGGAAAGAGATTGAAATTTATGAAGAAGGTCTTGTACCTGTCAATTTTAATAGTAGAGATATAAAACCAGATTTAAACAGACATCCATCAGAGTTTGTTACTAAAATTTGTATACCAGTAATTAAGAAATAAAGTTAGCTTATAGTTTTATATAAAAAACAGGGTAAACTCTCCACCAACTGGAGGGTTTATTCTTTTTATATACTAATATATTGGAGGGAATTAAAATGTATCATCCGAGATTAAAGGGAGATGCTTATGAGGCAGGAAAGCATTATGCAGAAATTCTTTATAAAAATGGATTTCGGTTTCCGAAAGTATCCGAAGAAAAATTAAAATTTGGAGAGTCATGCAAACATATTCTTACAGAATTTGATCCTAATGTTGTGAAAGAGATAAAAGGATTTGCAGAAGGCTGTCATACTTCTTATGAAGAAGTAAGTTCTTTTCTTTTAAGTATTGGGATATTTGAATTGGCCGGTCAATGTAGTATTTTCTCAGCTTTTAACGGGAGAGAAATTATTATTGGTCGAAATTATGATATGCTCTTTAATCTAAAAAATTTTACAGAGTCCTCACTTGTTTGTTTTGAAGGGAGAAATAAGTATGTAGGTCATTCAGATTGTTTTATTGGAAAAGTTGATGGTATAAATCAACATGGTTTATTTGTAGGAATTACATCAGTTCCTCATGAGGGAATTATGCCAGGATTGAATTTTTATTTTGCTGTTAAATATATTTTAGAAAATTGTTGTACTGTGGAAGAAGGCATAAAAGTGTTAAAAAGATTTCCAAGTTCGGTATCTAATAACTACTTGTTAGCAGATCCATTAGGGAATATGGCTGTTGTTGAAGTTACCCCTAATGATTATCAAGTCCGCCTTCCTACAAATAATTATATTCATTGTACAAATCACCATGAAAGTACATCACTATCTGAAAGTTGGAATTGGAGCAAATCAAAAGAACGTTTTGAAACATTAGATATACGTCTTAAAGAAAACGTCAATAAAATGAATCTTTCCACTGCACAATCAATTATGTCGGAAACCAAGGGACATGTTTGTTTAAATTTAAAAGAATATAATTTTGGTACGCTCTTCTCTGTTGTAGCAAACTTAAATACATTAGATATACTTAGAGCCGAAGGTCAACCAAACAAAGCAAAATATAAATCAGATAAACGATTGACAGATGCTGTTTTAAAATAACTTCCTTTTTTAAAAATAAATACATTAATCAAAAATTCGAATTGGAGAGTGATAAATATGAATTCAATTCAAGCTTCTATTTCTTATCTTAAAGGCACCAGTTATGAAATTGGTAGACTGCAAGGAGAGGAAATAAAAAAGAATCCTAATGCAATGAATGTCATTTTATCATCTGAATCAATAGATGAAACAAAATATAAGGATACGAAACAACTAATTGATCAATATGCTCCTGGTTTAAACGAAGAGCTACAAGGATTTGCAGATTCATTAAATATAAAGCCTAGTTGTCTTAACTTTTTTGATGAAACTTTACTACAACCAGGAGGATGTAGTTTAGGCGCTGTTTTACCATCTAAAACAAGTGATGGTAAAACCTATGTCCTTAGAAATTACGATTTGTCACCAGCTATATCTGATATGAGACTTTGTACAACTAAGGTAAAAGGGAAATACAGTCATACGGGATTCTCCGTTTCTTACTTTGGTCGAAGTGAAGGCTTAAATGAAGAGGGATTCTGTGTAGCTTTTGCCTCATGCGGTATTCCAGTTGGAAAACATCCAGGAATGAAAAAGCCTATCCTAAAAGGACTTCAGTTTATGGTAATAGTAAGAGCTTTACTTGAAAATTGTAAAGATGTTGAGGAAGGAATTATTTATTTAGGGAATATGCCTATTGGAACAAATATGAATTTGCTACTGTCAGATGCCAAAGGTAATGTAGCTTTAGTAGAAACGTATGATGGAGAAAAGGTCGTAAAAAGGGGCAATAAAAAATCAGGATTTCTGATTGCAACTAATCATGCTGTAATGCCAAAAATAATGAAGCTTGAAGACGGAAAATTAGAACAATCTGAAATACGTTATAATTTTTTGAAAAATAACTTAGAGAGTAATGATTTTTTTACAAAGAATAAATTACAACAATTAATGTTTAATGAATACCCTAATGGTGTAACAGTGCACAATTTCGAAGAAAATTTCGGAACTGTTCATTCTATTCTATTTAATCTTAACGACAAACAATTAGATATTTCTTTTGGTTCCCCTATAAATAATAAAATCTATAAATTAAAAGTAGGAGAAACCTTGCCTTTTAATGAATTAGAAGTTTTCATTGAGAACTCAAACTATGGACCAAACTTCTGGAAGTTAATCAAATAATAATATGGCCAAAGAAACACTTTCAGCTGCATGATGAGCCGAGAGTGTTTTTTTGTCATTCCTCTATTCAATAATAAATCTCTTATTTCACCTTCTTGGAGGTTTGAAAAATCCTCTTGTTTCATGAGGTTTCTGGCGTTTTCCTTTTTGACAAAGCACTGTTAAAGCTCTATCCTTTTTTGAAAAAAATATAGAAAATCAATTTTAATCTACCTTCCTCTCTACAAATGTGTTAACTTAATTATTATTAAGGTTAACTCAATTCAAAGAAGTTAGAATGGGAGGAATAGGAGGATGCGAAAGTTTTCTACATATGATCTTGCTCAGATTTCATTACTAGCTTGTCTTATCATCGTTACAGGCATGTTTAAGATTCCAACAGGTATTCCTGGGTCTGAGTTTCAATTATCAGCACCGATTGCCGTTGCGATTGCAGCAGTATTTGGATTTAAGCGATATTTTCTTGCGGGAATCATTGCAAGTCTAATCTTATTTTTACTAGGTATACACTCCATTTTAAATGTTGAAATTTCAATGATTTTCCGATTGACTGTTGGTCTAATCATTGTTTTATTAGGAACTTCAATTCCGGTACTAGTTGTGGCAGGACCGATTGGAACAATGGTTGCTAGACTTGGTTTGGCCTTTACATTAGGAACTCCGTTTTTGCCACTATTCGTTTTGGCGATTCCAGGGATGGTCATTACGGCTGTCAGTGTTTATCCGATAACGAAAATGTTACATGCAATTAATAAGAAAGTAGCAGGTGATCATCATGTCAGAAACGTGTTATAGCATTCGAATGCGTGCAGCTGAAAAAAATCTCGAAGTAGGAGAAAAGCATATATCTGGTGGTGAACGGATAGGAAATAATGTTCAAATAGAGCCAATTGTAAAACAGTTATTGAACAAAGCAAGAAATCATTCGCGCGGAGATGCTGACTTTATTCAAATTACCGTAGAAAAACTTACGGGTGATCAGATACTGTATATGCCACCGTTAGAAATTACGACAATTAATGAGGTTTCAATTGAAAAGGCACATAGTGAAGCTAGGAGTATATTAACCTCAGTAGGTGTTTCCAAGCAGGCTCAAAATGTTGCTTTTCATCTACTTGCTAGTAATCAAAATCTTCGTGGGGCCATCCTCCTTCATAGTCAAACTGGCTTGCGACTTGACAATCGCGGACTGAAAGGCGTTCGTGTATCACGAATCGATTGGCAAGACGCTAATGTGGGTTTCAATGAGCGTGTTCGTGAAGCGCTAGCTCTGGCAACGAAAGTGGCAAATTCTCCGTATACCATCGCAGAATTATGTTGGTCAGATGATCCAGAATATGTTACTGGCTATGTAAGTAATCATGAGATTGGTTATGTCAGAATTACGCCTTTAAAAAGGGCAGGCTGTGAAAGTGGCGGACGTATTTTTTTTGTGTCAGATGAAGTTGAGCTAGAATCCTATATACACTATTTAGAAAGAGAACCTATTCTCATTAGGGGGCATTAAAAATGGATGATCGCTTTCGAAGGAACCTACAAGTAATAGAAGAACAAGGATTGACAAGGAAGTTACGTTCATTTTCAACTGGAAATGAAAGCGAGGTAGTGATGAATGGTAAGAAATTTCTGCTGTTTTCATCGAATAACTACTTAGGCCTTGCAACAGATAGTCGGTTGAAAAAGAAAGCAACTGAAGGTATTAGTAAATACGGGACAGGGGCTGGCGGTTCTCGACTTACAACCGGAAACTTCGACATTCATGAACAGCTTGAATCTGAAATTGCGGCTTTTAAAAAGTCTGAAGCGGCCATTGTTTTCAGCAGTGGGTATTTAGCGAATGTTGGTGTGATTTCAAGTGTGATGAAGGCAGGGGATACTATCTTTTCTGATGCTTGGAATCACGCGAGTATTATAGACGGTTGTCGATTAAGTAAAGCCAAAACCATTGTTTATGAACATGCGGATATGGTGGATTTAGAGCGTAAATTAAGGCAATCACATGGGGATGGAATGAAGTTAATCGTAACGGATGGCGTTTTTAGTATGGATGGTGATATTGCGCCACTTCCAAAAATAGTTGAGCTAGCCAAAGAATACAAAGCGTACATAATGATTGATGATGCCCATGCAACAGGTGTTCTTGGCAATGATGGTCGTGGTACGGCTGATTATTTTGGTTTGAAAGAGGAGATTGATTTTACAGTAGGCACGTTAAGTAAAGCAATTGGTGCAGAGGGTGGATTTGTATCGATGTCATCCATTGCTAAGAACTATTTGTTAAATAACGCCCGATCTTTTATTTTCCAAACAGCTTTATCGCCAAGTGCAATTGAAGCAGCTCGAGAAGGGATTTCCATTATACAGAATGAGCCCGAGCGGAGAAAGCAATTGCTGAAAAATGCCCAGTACTTACGTTTGAAATTAGAGGAATCTGGTTTTGTAATAAAAGAAGGGGAAACACCTATTATTTCTCTTATCATTGGTGGTTCTCATGAAGCTATGCAGTTTTCTGCGAAACTAATGGATGAAGGTGTCTTTATTCCAGCGATTCGACCACCAACAGTGCCGAAAGGGTCAAGTCGGTTGCGTATAACAGTAATGGCTACACATACAATAGAGCAGCTCGATATGGTCATTAGTAAGATTAAGAAAATAGGAAAAGAAATGGGTATTGTATAAAAAGCATTAACATCGAGTTTTAGAGGCATTGTAAATGATGTTTAGGGAGCGTTTTTAGTAGGGGTAGGGTGCTAAATTTAAAAACATTGATACATCTATGTTTTATTAGTATTTCACGTTAATCTTGCAACAATTCCATATTAGGCACGGTGAAATAAAAATAGAGTAGCTATATGTGCTACTCTATCTTTTCACTTTCATCCATAAATAATACAGCTTTACTTAATCGCTAACTTAGATTCCATTAAGCGATATGTACCACTTCCATAAAGTTCTACTTTCATATGCGTGTTATACTCTACAGGAGCATATTTCAAAGCTTTAAAAGTGCCCATACTTGAAATTTCAACGACACTAGGATCCAATCTAGTAGCTTTCGTAGAATGTGTTTTACCATAAAAAGAACCATATAAAAAAGCATCATAAGAATAATTCCCTACTTTACCCGAACCCCACAAAAAACTACCTGTCAAAACATGGCCAAAATCAAATCCAGCTGTATTCTTTACCTCTGTTCTAAAAGTCTTTCTTTGTTGTACTGAAAATGGCGAAATACTAGAACCCGGTTCTTCGACTTGAAACGAAAGACTTATAGGTTCCTTCTGAAAACTCAAACTACCATACAAAGTTATATTTGTTTCACCATGTTCTAATCTAGTATTCACTTGATTTCTTAAAATCTCTAATACCACATTTATTTCTTCTATTTGGGCAGGCGTTAATACCTGAGTTTCTTCTTCTGCCGCTATTGCAGTTACATTGAACGATTCAAATGACAGTGACACAAAGACGGCAACAGCTAACAAAAAGCTGAAATAGAACTTTCAATCTCCTCCATTTCTATGAAACTATGTTATAATATATTGTTAATAATGTGAATATTCAGTTTATTAAAGTGGGAAGGGGCTTCTTCAAATGTATACAGTCATCCTAACATTTATTTTCACAACTATTACAGTGTTGATTCTCAATTATACTTTTCAAAAACTTATTGTGAATCCCTATAAATTTACGATAAAACAACTGTTTTTAGTTCCTTTAATAATATCTACAGTCATCACACTCTTGTTTATCGTTATATAATGCTCAATTTAACATTGCTAGACTTTACTAATAACATTGTCACAACCAGTAAAATAGCAAAGCTACTACTCTAGCCCAATGCATTTCAAACAAAATAATGGCTATGAAATCTTTTAGCCGAAGTAATTTTCCGTTAAACTTTTTAGATAATGATATTTTTCAGCCATGCCATTTAAAGTGTGTGTTCGGGTATCTTGTTGCCTTAACGTCAGGTATTGGCGTGCGCTAAGTAAGACTGCTTGAAGAAAGTCATATTCATTGCAAACTCCTTTGGTGATTTCCCCCCGACCATGCTTTGAGGAAAAAACAACCAAAGGGCTTGGTTTCGTCAGAATTTTTTCTAAAGTCCATTGAATGTCATTCAATGATGTAGCAGTTTCACCAAATCCATCATGCAAGTAATCAATGACCATCGTTAAAAACCCTGGCCATATTAAATCACAATCGTCCCAATCAAACAACGACGTAATTTGAACACCGTCTATTTCTACAATAATAGCACCATGTAAAAAATGACCTTTACTTTTCGTTAGATTTTTTGCAATAATCTGTAGTGCATTGTTACTTTGTATGCTAGTAAATTCCTGTTGAAGCTGTTCTATCGTTTGTGAATAGAAACTTTTTGTTTCGATTGCAATAAATGTATCTATTTTAATCATATAGTTCACCTATATGTGAGTAGCGTTGTTTATTAAATCAAAATCACTTGTTGCAGTGTTTGCTAGTGTGATACTACTACTCATAGGAGTAAGTACTATTGAAAAACATAAGTAGAAAGTTAAAATATAAGCTATTTTTTTCAAAACAAATTACCTCCTGTTTATACTTACTAAACATTCTTTTAAATGATAATTTGTTATAACAAATTTACTTATACTCGAGTTACTTAAAAAATATCATAATTAAAACTATTATTTCAATTATTTTGCGATAAATAATTTGAAAATTCGAAAAAGAGCATGTTTTGATGCTGTTTCTTATTAATTACCTAGCACTAACCTTTAAGTTCTGCAATTGCTTCTAATTCAATTAAGCAGCCATGGCTTAATTCTTTAATGGGGATAATGGCGCGGGCAGGCTTATGACTACCGAAAAATTGTGCATAAGCTTCATTTACGTCCGCCCATAAATCAGCAGATGTTATATAAACGCGACACATAACAACAGCCTCCTTCGTAAGACCGCTTGCTTGAAGCACGACTTCCATCTTTTGAAGAGCCATGAATGTTTCAGCGTGAATGCCACCAATTGCAGGTTTGCCTGTAGCTGGATTGACTGAAGTTTGCCCCGATATATATAAATTCCCGTTACTAATCATGCCTGGTGTATAATGCCCGATTGGCTCTTGTTCTATCAAAACTTTCTTCATAATAAGTTCCTCCTTATAAACGTTGTAATTGATTTAGCCCAATATTGCCACCTGAAATAAGGAAGCAAACATGGTCGTTTTTCGTAATCGGTAAAGTGCCTTGAAGAGCTGCTCCTATACCGATGGCAGAGGAGGGTTCAGCTAATATTTTGCCTTCTAGTAGCAATGTCTTCATCCCGTTAAGTATCGAAACCTCGTCTACACGCACAATGTCATCAACTAATTTTTCCACAATCGGGAAGTTTCGCTCACCAGGTTGTAAAGTTAATAGGGCATCAGCCAATGATTTTTGTTCTGCTAACTGCAATCTTTTACCAACTTGAATACTTTTGGAATAGCGTGGGACGACTGCTGGTTCAACACCGATGATTTTGATATGTGGTGCTAAAGATTTTACCGCAGTCGCGACACCACTTAGCAGACCACCACCGCCAATAGGAACAACAATTGCACTGACCTGAGAGAACTGTTCTAAAATTTCCAATGCTACTGTCCCTTGCCCTGCCATAATATCGTAATCATCATAAGGATGCACAATGGCATAACCATGTTCTACGCTTAGTGCTTCAGTCACTTGATGTCTTTCGGCAAGCGTACATTGGACAATGCGTGCACCAAGGGCTCGTATGCCTTCGACTTTGATAGGTGGCGCTGAATCGGGTAAAACGATGGTTGCTGGAATATTTAATAGTTGAGCCGCGAAAGCAACGCCTTTGCCATGATTACCAGAGGAAGCTGCAACAACGCCGTGTTGTAATTGTGCAACTGGCATTGACAGCAGTTTGCTAAGAGCCCCACGCAATTTAAAAGAGTTCGTTTTTTGCATATTTTCGGCTTTTATCGAAACGTTGCAATGTAATAATTCATCGAGTCCTTGCAAGCGAATAACAGGTGTTTCATAAATATAAGGCGCGACTTTCAGTTTGGCAGCTTGGATTTTTTCAAGCGTTAGCATAAAGTATACCTCATTTCTTTGAACAATTTGAAAATTCCAAAAGAATAATATAAATGTAGTATTGGAGTTAATATCTGTCAATGGTTGCTGGCATTGCAGATAAAAAGAAACTGCAAGACGTTTGCAAATATCGCAAAAGTTTCGCAGTTTCTTGTATAGAGAACCTAACATTAGCATCCTTTATGAAATTCACTATTGTTGGCATGTACTACTTGATTGCCACCTAAAGCTTTCACTTCTGTAGTAACCTGTGTGGCAATAATGGCAAGTTCATCAAAGTCTACAGCGTTATCAGGACTTGAACTAATACCAATAGAAACGGTCAATGGCGTAGTTTGCCTGTCATTAATTTTAAAAGAGTGATGTGCAATTACATGTCTTAGTTTTTCAGCATGATAGAGGGCGATAGCAGGTGGGGCATCTTTTAAAATAATATAAAACTCCTCACCAGCAACACGTGCGGCCATTCCGTTTTTCTTTTCAATATAGTGATGAATAATAGTAGCGAGTTGCTTAATAATCCCATCGCCAGCTAAATGGCCATACTTAATATTTATATCTTTCATATTGTCGACATCAAAATGAAGTACAGAAAAATTGTCCGTTTCTAGTACCATTTCTTGTGCAAATGATCGTATCGCCAAATTATTTGGTAGCTGTGTTAAATAGTCTTTTTCCTTAAGTCGATAAATGAGCTGTACTTTTTCACTGGTCGCTTGTAAACGTTTAATCACTGTGAAAATTGTAAAAAATGTAAAAAGAGCGTAGGCAATGAATCCTAAAATGGTCTCTATTTTCAGTATAGGTGGCAAGCAGATTACTAGTACGAGCATTACAATAATTTCTGCCATGACACTAAAAAAATAAGTTGTTAAAGTGTGAAGTGTAATAGGCTTTTTACAAGCGACAAGGGCAAGAATAATCGAAAGAACGATTAAATTAATGTTTGATAAACTTGATATGGACAATAAAGATTGTGTAGGAATGATATAGAGACTTCCTACACCCATGATTGCACCGCTTATTATAATTGACCACGGACCACCAATCAGTCCGCTATAAAGTAGCGGTACAATATGAATGTTTATAAGCGTCCCTTGTAAAAAACGTAACGATATAGCACTTAATACAAGGCCTGTCATACCAAAAATAATGCCGACTAAAATTGGTTTAAAATCTTTGATAAATGATTTTCTTCGAGTCGGATGAGTAAATGGCCAATACGTTAAAATAACTAAAGTAAAGGTAATACAAAAGCTGACATAAATATGAAGTAACATCTATTAATAGTAGTTCCTTTCTCGAACATATATAGATAATAGTAAATCTTTTCACTTTCTGTGCCAATGCTTGAAAACAATACGCACTTGTATCTTGAAAAAAAGCGGACATTTATCCTATAATAAAAAGGTTATAGTAAAAAGATTAAAAGGGAGCGTCCATGAAGGTGAACGAAGAAAAATCGCAGGTGAACATTAAGCTCATTTCGACGATTCGTCCGATTGATGGGGAGTCCGAAACCTTGGAAATGTGGTTGGATGGGCAGCTAATCAATAAAGCTGATTCCCTATATTTAAAATATGAAGAGATGCAGGATGACAAAACGATCCGCACGACGATGAAGTTAGACACGGAACGGGCACTTATTATGCGCGCTGGAGCAGTAAAAATGCGCTTACCACTCAATATTTTTGAACAACAAATTGGCCATTATGAAAGTGAATTAGGTTCGATGCCACTCGTAACACAAACAAAAAACATGCTATTTACTAGACATGAAATGCGCGGAGAGTTTCATGTGCAATACGATTTATTAATGGGTGGACAAAACGTTGGCAATTATACATTAGACATTACATTTACGGAGGTACAATGATGAACGCAGTAGAACAAGTACAACAAGCCATTAAAACGGCAATTGCGCAGGCTGTTGACAAAGCAGGCTTAGTCGAAGCTGGCACAGAGTTAACGATTCACCTTGAAACACCAAAAGACAAAGCAAACGGTGATTATGCAACAAATATTGCCATGCAATTAACAAAATTAGCGAAAAAGCCACCGCGTGCAATTGCAGAGGCAATTTTAGAAAACCTTGAAACAGCAGGAACTGATATCGAAAAAATCGACATCGCAGGTCCTGGTTTTATGAATATAACGGTTCGTAAAGATTTCTTAACAGGTGTTGTAACAGCTATCCTTGAACAAGGTGCTGATTATGGTCGTTCAAACGCAGGAGCTGGTGAAAAAGTGCAAGTTGAATTTGTTTCAGCAAATCCAACTGGCGACCTACACTTAGGTCATGCACGTGGAGCATCTGTAGGGGATACATTGTGTAATGTTTTAGATATGGCTGGTTATGCTGTATCTCGTGAGTACTATATTAACGATGCTGGTAATCAAATTAATAACTTGGCTTATTCACTGGAAGCGCGCTATAAGCAAGCATTAGGCCTTACTGCTGATATGCCTGAAGATGGCTATCATGGTCAAGATATTATCGACATTGCAGGTAAATTAGCGAGCGAGCATGGCGATTCGATTTTATCAAAATCAGATGAAGAACGTTTTGCATTTTTCCGTCAACATGGTCTTGCTTTAGAATTAGATAAATTAAAAACGGACTTAGCGAACTTCCGCGTGAATTTTGATGTGTGGTATTCTGAAACATCATTATATGACAACGGCAAAATCGAAGTAGCATTAGATAAATTAAAAGCGAATGGTCATGTATTTGAAGAGGACGGTGCGACTTGGTTCCGTTCAACAACATTCGGTGACGATAAAGACCGTGTCCTAATTAAAAACGATGGCTCTTTCACATATCTGACACCAGATATTGCTTACCATGAGGATAAAATTGTTCGTGGTTTCGATAAACTAATTAACATTTGGGGAGCAGACCACCACGGTTATATTCCACGTATGAAAGCGGCTATTCAAGCACTTGGCTATGACCGTGACACACTAGAAGTGGAAATTATCCAAATGGTGCAGTTATACAAAAACGGCGAGAAATTCAAAATGTCCAAACGTACAGGGAATGCTGTAACGATGCGTGAGCTGGTGGAAGAGGTTGGTCTAGATGCTGTGCGTTACTTCTTTGTGAAAACAGCTGGTGATTCACATATGGACTTTGACCTTGACTTAGCGGTTTCACAATCAAATGAAAACCCAGTGTACTATGCACAATATGCGCATGCACGTATTTCTTCTATTTTACGTTCAGCGACTGAACAAGGCTTTGCTACTTCAACAGCAAATTTAAGCCTGTTAACTGCTGAAAAAGAGATTGATTTATTGAAAAAAATTGGTGATTTCCCGAAAGTAGTGGCGGATGCTGCAAAACATCGTACACCACACCGTATCGCTAACTATATTCAAGAAACAGCAGCTGCATTCCATAGCTTCTATAACGCTGAAAAAGTGTTAGATGCATCGAATAAAGAGCTAACAGAAGCGCGTTTAGCACTGATTACAGCTGTTCGTACAACGATTGCCAACGCACTACGTCTAATTGGCGTATCTGCACCAGAAAAAATGTAATGTACATGTTTATCACCCCGACACAATTGAACTGCACCCCAATTGTTAGACACATCTAACAATTGGAGGTGCAGTTTTTTAATGGCTAAATATACTGCAGAGGAAAAATTACAAGCAGCTTTACGATACTTAGAAGGCAAAGAAAGTTCACATGAAATTGCTAAATCGATTGGGAAGATCATAAGGCTATTCTTAACTGGGCTAAACAATATGAGTATAACGGTGTTGAAGCGTTTATAAAATCATATACAAACTATACAGCACAGTTTAAACTAGACGTACTAAACTTCATGATTGAGCACGGCACGTCCTTAATAGAAACAGCGGCTATCTTTGGTATAGCAGCTCCATCGTCCATTATTCATTGGCGAAAACAGTTTGAAACAAAAGGATTCGATGCCCTTCAATCAAAGGAAAAGGGGCGTCCATCCATGAAAAAAGAAACCAATAAACAACCAAAACATACACCAGTAGAAGGCTCACCAGAAGCACTTCAAGCTCGTATCAAGCAGCTTGAAATGGAAAACGAGTATTTAAAAAAGTTGAACGCCTTAGTTCAAGCCAAAGAAACATCACCAAAGAAGACAAAGTAAAGGTCATCTATGAATTAAGGCATAAATACTCGGTGAAGGCACTTGTCGAATTCGCACAGATTCCACGTAGTACGTATTATGACATAGTGAAGAAACTGAATCGTCCCGATCCAGATACCGACTTAAAGGCTGAAATTCAATCCATCTATAACGAACATGAAGGCCGTTACGGATACCGTCGCATTCGTGATGAACTCGCAAATCGTGGACGAAGAGTGAATCATAAGAAAGTACAACGTATCATGAAAACACTTCGTTTAAAGTGCGTAGTCAGAATGAAAAAGTATAAATCATATAAAGGGACAGTCGGTAAAATCGCACCGAATATTTTAGACCGCAAATTTACAGCTGAAGCCCCTAATGAAAAGTGGGTAACAGATATTTCAGAGTTTAAATTGTTTGGTGAAAAACTCTATTTATCCCCTGTTTTAGACTTATTTAACGGAGAAATTATTACTTACACAATTGGTCATCGACCAACGTATTCACTTGTCTCAGAAATGTTGGAGAAAGCATTAGAGAAGTTACCAGAGGAACGCCAATTACTGATGCATTCCGATCAAGGCTGGCATTATCAAATGAAGCAATACCGTCACGCACTTGCATCAAAAGGCATTGTGCAAAGTATGTCACGTAAAGGCAACTGTTATGACAACTCGGTGATGGAGAATTTCTTTGGGATTTTGAAATCGGAATTCCTTTATTTAAAGGAGTTCGAAAGTGTTGAGCATTTTAAATTGGAACTTGAAAACTATATAACGTATTACAATACGAAACGAATTAAGGCAAAATTAAAACTGAGTCCGGTACAATACCGAACTCAGTTTACCCAAGCTGCCTAAATGAAATAACCGTGTCTAACTTTTAGGGGTCACTTCACAATTGCGTGTCGGGGTTTTTCTGTTTTTACGAACAAAATTGTTTGAGTGACTGGCACTCGTGTCAGGCACGCACGCAATTTTTGAAGCGCCTAGAATGGTGTCACTTTTTTTATCGTTCCCTATTTCTATTTTCATGTATAATAAAATCAACTGAATATTATAAAGGTTCTTTACTTAAGTAAAGTGAAAAGGGAAATCGGTGTAATTCCGATGCGGTCCCGCCACTGTAAGTGTGAGTTTTTTCAATGGATGCCACTGAAAGTTATTTTGGGAAGGCATGAAAAAGCATTTGGAGCACGAGCCAGGAGACCTGCCTTTATAGAACATTACATTTCAGCCTACGAGGATAGGATGGTGGTTTTTTGTGCAAGCCCGCCTCTCGTTAAATGGACGAGGGCTTTTTTTATGTTTTGTAAGGCGACTATCGATAACCATTGAAAATAAAAGGTGAGCAATCCCCATATTTAATAATGACAATCAACATACTATCGATCAATCAAGTTAACAGAGCTAAAAAATGCACATACAATCTAAGGAGGATTCTCAATGAAAAAGTATTGGAAGATAGGATTATCAGCATTTTTGGCAATGGGTTTACTTGCAGCATGTGGAGCACAACCGAAAAACGAGCAATCTACATCAGAACAGCAGGAGCAACAAGTAACCAAACAAGAAGAAGCAACATTTCCAGTGACAATAAAAGATGCTACTGGCAAAGATATCGTGCTAGAAGCACCGCCTGAAAAAATTGTTTCTCTTATTCCGAGTAATACAGAAATATTATTTGGGCTTGGCCTAGATGATGAAATTGTCGGCGTCAATGATTATGATGATTATCCACCGGAGGCAGCTAAAAAAGAAAAAGTCGGAAGTATGGAATTCAATATTGAACAAATTATCGCCTTACAGCCAGATATTGTGTTTGCTCATGAATCAGGAATGGCTTCTTTAGATGGAGCGATGGATCAGCTTGAAGCAGCGGGTGTAAAGGTATTTGTAGTGGCGAATGCAAGCGATTTTAATGAAACTTATACGACGATTGAGCAATTAGGACGCGCAACTGGTAAGTTACCGGAGGCACAAAAAATTATTGCTAATATGAAAGTCAAAGTGGAAGAAATCCAAGCGAAATTGCAAGATGTGGAACCAAAGAAAGTCTTTGTCGAAACGTCAGATGAGCCTGAAATCTACACACCTGGTAAGGATACATTTATGCAGGAAATGCTAAATATGATTCATGCTGAAAATATTGCAGCTGATACAACTGGTTGGTTCAAAATTGATGCGGAGCAAATTATTACAAAAAATCCAGATGTCATCGTTGTCACATACGATTATGTGCCAAATATTTTAACGAAAATTCCACAACGTGCAGGCTTTGATTCTATTACAGCTGTAAAAAATAAAGCAATTGTACAAGTAGATGAAAATTTAACAAGTCGTCAAGGCCCGCGTTTAGCAGATGGGCTTGAAGAGTTAGCGAAAGCTATCTATCCAGAGGCTTTCGAGTGAGTAGAGCATTTTTAGCCTATATTACAGCCATTACGTTACTTCTTGTTAGCATCTGGTGTGGCGTATCAATAGGCTCGGTTCATATTCCATTTGAAGTATTTTGGAATAGGGCGGCAGATGAAACAGCCGCTAATATTTTATGGAAAATTAGGTTGCCACGCGTATTGCTGGCAGGACTTGTTGGCGCATCGTTGGCGATTGCAGGGGCAGCCTTCCAAGGATTGTTAAAGAATCCATTGGCAGATCCTTATACGCTAGGTGTATCTTCGGGAGCGTCAGTAGGTGCTGTGGTGACATTATTTTTTGGTATCTCGATGCCTGTTGTCGGACTGTATGCATTACCAACGCTTAGTATGGTGGGTGCGGTACTAACAATGGTAGCTGTCATGAGCTTTGCCAGAATAGTCGACCGCGCACTGAAAATGGAAACACTTATTTTAACAGGGGTTATTTTTAGTTCTTTTTTAGGGTCTCTTATTTCCTTAATGATTGCATTATCAGGTGAAGAGCTCCGCCAAGTGATAGGCTGGTTGCTTGGTTCAGTATCAATGCGGGGCTGGCCGTATGTGCAGATGATTACACCATTTGTTGTTATAGGTTCTGCTATTCTGTGGACGCAAAGACGAGAGCTCAATGTTCTATTATACGGAGAAGAACGTGCGAAGCATTTAGGTGTCAATGTAAAGCGTAGTAAATATTTAATTTTAGTAGGGGGCTCCATGCTGACTGGTGCGGCTGTTGCTGTTTCTGGAACAATCGGTTTTGTCGGTTTAGTTGTGCCACATATGACACGTATGGTTTGGGGTTCGGATCACCGTCATCTATTGCCGTTATCATTTATCAATGGCGCAACATTGTTAATTATTTGTGATTTAGTGGCGCGGACAATCATTATCCCACGTGAATTACCAATAGGCGTTATTACTGCATTTATTGGTGCGCCTGTCTTTTCTTATATTTTCTATAAGCAACGTAGAAGCAAGGGGGTACGTGTATGATTATCGTCGAACACCTATCGGGTGGCTATGAGGACGTACCTATCGTCAAAGATGTTAGCTTTACCGTTGAAAAGGGGAAAATCCTTGGCATTTTAGGACCGAATGGTAGTGGCAAATCGACATTATTGAAAGTCATTAGCGGCCTATTGCCTGCAACAGCAGGAACGGTTTTTTTAGATGGCAAAAATATTAAACACTATAGCCCGCGCGCGCTGGCGAAAAAGATGGCCGTCTTACCACAATTACATGCCAATGCATTTTCAAATACCGTGCGGGAAGCGGTATCGCTCGGTCGTTATCCGCATCAAACTGGCTTTTTTTCCAATTGGTCAGAGCAAGATGAACGAGCTGTTCAATATGCTATGGACCAAACAGGGGTAGCACGCTATGAGCATACATCGATGGAGTTTCTATCGGGTGGCGAGCAACAACGGGTTTTTGTTGCGCAAGCTTTGGCGCAAACAGCAGAAGTATTATTGCTAGATGAGCCGACCAATCACTTAGATATTGCTCATCAACGTCAACTATTGGATATGGTGCGCAAAGAAGCAATCGAGTGCGGTTTAACCGTTATTATGGTGCTACATGACATGAACTTAGCCTCTCTTTATTGTGATGAATTATTGTTAATGGAGAGCGGCTCTGTGCGTGCTTTAGGTGTACCACATAAGGTGTTAATAGCTTCACAAATTGAGGATGTATATCAGGCACGGGTAACAACCTATGCCCACCCTGAAATACCGAAACCGCAAATTACAATTATGCCATCAACCAATGAATACCAGCAACGAGCTGACATAGTAAAAGAAGATTTTTGTGTAACGCCAGATTATATTCAACTAAAATCAACTATTCCTTTAAAAACCGTTTCTTCGGCTGTTCATAATCCTGGTATAGGATGGTATGACTGTCTATTAAATCGTTCAGTGCCAGGAGATTATGTTATTAGTGATGTTAAACAAGAAGTGGCGGACTTTTTACAAAGGGAGCATTTTTCACCGACAAGCACAGTTGTTATGTTAACGGCTGTTCCTACACAACTGTTTGCACTTAATGAATATAGCACTGCCTTTGGGAGTGTGTTTGTCGTAGTAACGGCAGGTGTGGGCAATGCTGTAGATGTCTCTCGTACACACGAACGGCAGGATACGCCATATATTGGTACTATCAATACGTGGGTTGTCATCAATGGCTGTTTATCGGAAGAGGCATTTTTTCAAGCATTGATGACTGCAAATGAAGCTAAAACAAAGGCTTTACAATCAGAAAATATTCGGGATCATCTAACTGATACGATTGCGACCGGTACTGCGACGGATAGTTTGCTTATTGCGGCAACGCAAAAGGGCGAGGAAATGCGCTATGGTGGACCAATTACGGCTGTTGGTAAGATTATTGGTAAAGGTGTTTATGAGACGACGGTGCAAGCAATTCAAAATTATAAAAATAAAGCATAGGAGTGGAACAGGATGAAACTTTACACAAAGACAGGTGATACAGGGAAAACAAGCTTAATTGGTGGGCGTGTCGACAAAGATAGTCTACGTGTGGAAACATACGGAGCAATTGATGAATTAAACTCATTTATCGGCAAGGCTGTTAGTGAATTAGATCGCGCGTTATTTAAAGATATTTTAGTGGATTTAGAAACGATTCAACATGAGCTTTTTGATGCAGGCGGTGATTTAGCGAACGTCATGAAGGAACGTCATTATAAGTTAACTGAAGCACCGATTGAAGTACTAGAGGTGCGTATTGATGCATTGTCTGACGAAGCGCCACCATTAGAGAAATTTATCTTACCTGGTGGAGCGCCGGCCGCTGCAACATTACACATTGCACGTACAGTTGCACGCCGAGCAGAGCGCCAAATGGTAACACTAATGAAAGAAATTGAAGATGTACCGACTATTGTACAAAAATATTTAAATCGTTTATCAGATTATTTATTTGCCGCAGCACGTGTTGTGAATGCACGTTTAAACTTACCTGATATTGAATATATTCGTAGTGGCAATGTCTTTAAAAAATAACTTAAGTAGAGAAGAAGGCAGCAACGCATAACAGCAAATAAACAAAAGATTTGAGCCTAACGATGCGAAAAAAGAATCATTTTTAAAATAAATATTTTAAGCGGAATTTATGACGATGAATTCAAGTAATTGAAGATAAAACGATAAATTTAAATGCAAAAAGCTACTCCGAAAGTAAAAATCAGGGTAGCTTTTTTTCTTATAAAATGTAAGAATATAAAATTATCAGAAATTTTTTCGTTTTATGTTGACTGAATGCTCACTCATTTATTAGAATGTGGATATAGTGGTGAAATGTCATACATTTACGTTTGAGCTAGAAATATTAACACAAAGAGAGAAAATTTACGACAAACTAAAGGGGGGACCAACCATGAGTCCATTAGTAATTGCAAACATTGTTCTAACAGTCGTGGTTGTGCTTTATGCAGTAGGGTTATTTATCTATCTGTTAAAAACACGCTATAAATTTGTGCAATTGGGGAAAAAGGTTGAGTTTGATGAAAGTGTCCAAGAACGCATTCGTTATTTAATGGTGAATGTGTTTGGTCAAAATAAGCTGTTAAAGGATCCTAAAAGTGGTTTAATTCACGTGATGTTCTTTTATGGTTTCTTAATGGTTCAGTTAGGGGCTATCGATTTAATTTGGAAGGGGTTAGTACCAGGCTCTCATTTACCACTTGGCATATTCTATGGTGTATTCACATTCTTCCAAGAGCTAGTAGTGTTAATGATTTTAGTGGCGGTTGTCTGGGCATTTTATCGTCGCTATGTGGAAAAACTAGTACGTCTAAAACGAGGCTGGAAAAATGGTCTTGTATTGATTTTTATTGGTGGCTTAATGCTTTCAACATTGCTGGCAAACGGTATGGGTCTTATCTGGCATGGCGAAGGTTTAACGTACACAGAGCCTGTTGCTTCTAGCATTGCAGCGATTTTTAGTTTTTTACCAACGTCTGCAGCAGCAACTGTTTTCTATATAGCATGGTGGGCTCATTTATTAATATTATTAACGTTTTTAATTTATGTACCGCAATCGAAGCATTTCCACTTAATTGTCAGCCCAATCAATGTGTATATGAACCGCTTAGATCGCACAGGTACGTTAACGCCAATTGACTTCGAGGCGCTAGAGGAAGCTGGAGAAAATGCTGAAAGTGAAGAAGATATCCCGTCTATCGGGGTAGGGCGTATTCAAGACTTTACGCAAAAACAAATGCTAGATTTATATTCTTGTGTAGAATGTGGCCGTTGTACCAATATGTGCCCAGCAACAGGAACTGGCAAAATGCTTTCACCGATGGATTTAATCGTCAAGCTTCGGGATCATTTAACATTTACGGGTGCGGTTGTAACAAAGCAAAAACCGTGGGTGCCTTATCAATTTTTTGCAAATACAAAGGGCAATCAGCTTGCAATGGCAGCAGGTGCTGAAGGTGCAGTAATTGAGGATATTTATAGTCCATCATTAATCGGGGATGTAATTACAGAGGAAGAGATTTGGGCATGTACGACTTGCCGTAACTGTGAAGATCAATGTCCTGTTATGAATGAGCATGTCGATAAAATCATTGACTTACGTCGTTATTTAACAATGACGGAAGGGAAAGTAAACTCAGATGCACAGCGAGCAATGACAAACATTGAACGCCAAGGCAATCCATGGGGACTAAATCGAAAAGAAAAAGAAAACTGGCGTGATTTAGACCCAACAATCAATATTCCAACCGTGAAAGAACTGAAAAAATCAGGCGAGGAAATGGAGTACTTGTTGTGGGTAGGCTCTATGGGTGCTTTTGATAATCGCTCTCAAAAAATTGCATTAGCCTTCTGCCGTCTAATGAACGAAGCGGGTGTGAAGTTTGCAATTTTAGGAAATAAAGAGAAAAACTCTGGGGATACACCACGTCGTTTAGGCAATGAATTTTTATTCCAAGAGTTAGCGACAGCCAATATTGATGAATTTGAGAAAAATGATGTCAAAAAAATCGTTACAATTGATCCGCACGCATACAATATCTTTAAAAATGAATATCAAGATTTTGGTTGGAAAGGCGAAGTCTATCACCATACGGAATTACTAAATCAGTTGATTGAAGAAAATCGTTTAGTACTGAACTATGAAGTAGAGGAAACTATTGTCTTCCACGACTCTTGTTATTTAGGTCGTTACAATGATGTCTACGATGCGCCACGAGAAATTTTACGAGGCATTCCAGGTGTGAAGCTGGTGGAAATGGAACGCAATCGTGAAACAGCCATGTGCTGTGGCGCAGGTGGTGGCTTAATGTGGATGGAAGAGCATGTTGGCAATCGTATCAATGTAGCGCGAACAGAGCAGGCTTTAGCAACAAATGCTTCAGTTATTTCTTCAGGATGCCCATACTGTTTAACAATGTTAGAGGACGGTACAAAGGCAAAAGAGGTTGAAGATACTATTAGCACATTCGATGTAGCAGAATTACTAGAACGCTCTGTGTTTGGGGAAAAAGTGAAAACTGTTGCAAACAATGTTGATGAACTAACAGAAGAAATGCTAGAAGAAGTGGTAGCATCTGTTGACTCACAAGAGCGAGACAAGAATGAAGAGCTAAACGCAGAGAAATGATAATTATTGTAGAAATATTTTCTTTATCTGAAAAATATAAATTGCACAATAATTAATTGTTTTGTAGAATAAGATTAATTGGAAATGGGAGTTATTAAAAAACTCCCATTTTTTATCGAGAAGAGTCGAGCGAGCGTTCAGTCAACAATGATTGCTTTGATACTTCTTCGAGTAACGTAAAACAAAAGGGGTGTTTTACTTGAATAGAGCTGTAATATTAGCAGGGGCAAGAACGGCATTTGGTAAATTTGGTGGTTCACTTTCCACGCTTAGCGCCAGTGACTTAGGTGCTATCGCCATTAAAGGGGCATTAGAAAAGGCAAATATCGCTCCAGATGCAGTAGGTGAAGTAATTTTAGGGTCAGTTTTACAAGGTGGGCAAGGACAAATACCATCGAGACAGGCTTCACTGAAGGCAGAATTACCAGTAGCAGTCAAAACTGAAACGATCAATAAAGTTTGTGCGTCGGGGATGCGCGCAGTAACATTAGCCGATCAGTTAATTCGTTTAGGGGACGAAGAAGTAATTATTGCTGGCGGTATGGAATCAATGTCAAATGCACCATATTATCTTCAAAATGGTCGCACAGGTTTACGAATGGGCGATTCAACAATGGTAGATGGCATGCTTTATGACGGTTTAACTTGTGCCTTTAATCAGTCAAGACCACCTATGGGGAGCTACGGTAATAAGGCAGCTAGTGAATTTTCCTTAAGTCGTCAAGAACAAGATGCGTGGGCTGTCCGCAGTCATGAACGTGCGATTGCAGCTATTGAAAAAGGCTATTTTGCCGAGGAAATTGTACCTGTACAAATCGCACAACGTAAGGGTGATCCACTTGTAGTCAATACCGACGAAGCACCAAGACCTGGCACTACACAGGAAGTGCTCTCTAAGCTCAAGCCAGCCTTTGAAAAGGATGGTTCCATAACAGCAGGCAATGCACCAGGTGTCAATGATGGCGCATGTGCTCTTGTCATCATGAATGAAGACCGTTCAATACGGGAAGGTAGGGAGCCACTTGCTGTCATTATCGGTCATACAGAACTGGCAATTGAACCAGAAAATTTCCCGCAAACACCTGGTCTTGTGATTAACAGTCTACTAAAAAAGACGGGGAAATCATTAGCTGATATCGATTTAATTGAAATCAACGAAGCTTTTGCAGCAGTAGCGCTTATTAGCAACCAGTTGGCAGACCTTGATGCAGAAAAAGTAAATGTCAACGGTGGTGCAGTAGCGCTAGGTCATCCGATTGGCGCATCCGGTGCACGCATTATCTTAACACTGGCACATGAATTAAAACGCCGTGGTGGTGGAATCGGTATTGCGGCAATTTGTTCAGGTGGCGGGCAAGGCGATGCCATAATGATTGAAGTACCAAAACAAAGGGGACATGAATAATGGGAATTCAAAAAGTAATGGTAATTGGTGCAGGGCAAATGGGCTCAGGGATTGCCCAAGTTTGTGCACAAGCTGGCTATGACGTGTTATTGAATGATATACAGCAATCATTTTTTGAGCGTGGATTAAGCGTTATCACAAAAAACTTAACACGTGATGTTGAAAAGGGTCGTAAAACAGCAGATGAAAAAATGGCTATTCTAAGTCGCATTCAGATGTCACTAGATTTAAAGGATGCTAGTGATGTTGATATTATTATCGAGGCAGCAGTTGAAAATATGGAAGTGAAGCAATCCATTTTCAAGCAATTAGATACAATTGCACCTGCTCACGCTATCCTGGCGACAAATACATCCTCTCTGCCGATTACAGAAATTGCGGCAGTCACAAATCGACCAGAGCAAGTAATTGGGATGCACTTTATGAATCCAGTACCTG
This sequence comes from Lysinibacillus sp. FSL M8-0337, assembly GCF_038593855.1. Classification (NCBI taxonomy): domain Bacteria; kingdom Bacillati; phylum Bacillota; class Bacilli; order Caryophanales; family Bacillaceae; genus Lysinibacillus; species Lysinibacillus sp. FSL M8-0337. Next base: position 504,980 of record NZ_CP151996.1, read on the forward strand.
TGATGAAGCTTGTCGAAATTATTAGAGGTTTAGCGACGGCTGACGAGGTGTATAAAGCTGTGGAAGAAATGACTGTAAAGTTAGCAAAAACACCAGTGGAAGTAAATGACTTCCCAGGCTTTATTGCAAACCGCATTTTACTGCCGATGATTAATGAAGCAATTTATGCACTATATGAGGGAGTCGCATCGAAAGAAGCGATCGACGATGTGATGAAACTAGGCATGAATCATCCGATGGGGCCATTAACATTAGCAGACTTTATCGGCTTAGATACATGTTTATCTATTATGGAAATTTTACATGAGGGCCTAGGTGATAGTAAGTACAGACCTTGTCCTTTATTACGCAAATATGTAGCAGCAGGTTGGCTTGGTAAAAAATCAGGAAGAGGCTTTTACGTTTACGAATAGTCCTATGGGGATGGGATATTCAGAATAATTACACCTAGGCGTAATGGTGTCCAGATTTTTGGGTGTATGCTCAATAAAAGTTGTGATAGCCGCCAAGGTCTTAACTTACTTTAGCTAGTCGTTATATTTTGAGGGCTGTTGTTAAAAGTAAGTTAATGTGTAATGCTACGTGACAGCATAGAGGGGTGACATTATAGATGCATTTACAATTTACAGATGAGCAATTAATGATGCGTGATATGGTGCGCAATTTCTCACTGGAGAAAATCGCACCTTGGGTAGAACGTATGGAGGCTGGTGAGTTTCCGCGTGAACTGCTTACACAAATGGGTAAATTAGGTTTAATGGGCATCACAACCCCAGAAGAACTAGGTGGCTCTGCGATGGATTTTACTTCGTACATTATCGCAATCAATGAATTATCAAAAGTGAGCGCAGTAATGGGTGTTATATTATCAGTACATACGTCTGTAGGTACAAACCCTATTATTTATTTTGGTAATGATGAGCAAAAACAACGTTATGTACCGAAGTTAGCAGCAGGTGAATATTTAGGGGCTTTTTGTTTAACAGAGCCAAGTGCGGGTTCAGATGCAGGCTCTTTACAATCAAAAGCAGTACGTGATGGTGATGAATATGTCATTAACGGCTCAAAAGTATTTATTACAAACGGAGGCGAAGCTAATGTTTATATTGTTTTTGCCTCAACTAATCAAGCTGCTAAAACACGTGGCATTTCAGCATTTATTGTTGAAAAGGGTACGCCGGGCCTAATTATAGGTAAGGATGAACACAAAATGGGCCTACATGGTTCACGTACGGTCCAATTAACATTTGATAACTGTCGAATACCAGTTGCTAATCTTCTAGGGGAAGAAGGAGAAGGCTTCAAAATCGCGATGGCAAATTTGGATGTTGGGCGTATAGGAATCGCAGCACAAGCTTTAGGAATTGCTGAAGCAGCTCTTGAAGCAGCGACTGCTTATGCCAAAGAGCGTGTGCAATTTAGTAAACCGATTGCAGCACAGCAAGGAGTCGGTTTTAAGCTAGCCGATATGGCAACGGCTGTAGAAGCGGCAAAACTGCTTGTTTATCGTGCAGCTGATTTACGTGCCAAAGGTTTACCGTGTGGAGCAGAGGCATCAATGGCTAAACTCTTTGCTTCTCGAACAGCTGTACAAACAGCGATTGAAGCTGTACAAATTTTTGGTGGCTACGGCTATACCGAGGATTACCCAGTAGAACGTTATTTCCGTGATGCTAAAGTGACAGAAATTTACGAAGGTACAAGTGAAATTCAAAAACTAGTGATTAGTAAATATTTAATTTAGTAGAGTGCCAACATCGTAAAACTTAGTTTATGCACACGTATTTATAGGCAATTTACTAAAGGAACAGGCGAACTTCATTAAAATTAAAGGGGAAATGGACAATGAACTTTCAATTAACAGAAGAACATGAACAATTACGTGAAATGATTCGCGATTTTGCTTTAAACGAGGTAGCACCAACAGCCGCAGAACGCGACGAAAATGAAGAATTTGATCGTGCAATTTTTGATAAGATGGCTGAATTAGGCTTAACAGGGATTCCGTGGCCAGAAGAATATGGTGGTGCGGGCTTTGACTACCTTGCCTATGTCATTGCTGTTGAAGAATTATCTCGTGTCTGTGCTTCAACAGGGGTAACATTATCCGCTCATACTTCTTTAGCTGGTTGGCCGCTATATAAATTTGGTACGGAAGAACAAAAACAAAAGTACCTGCGACCAATGGCAGAAGGTAAACATATCGGTGCTTATGGTTTAACAGAGCCAGGTTCGGGTTCGGATGCTGGTGGTATGAGAACGTATGCAAAACGCGATGGCGATGATTATATTCTGAATGGTTCAAAGATTTTTATTACAAACGGTGGCGTAGCAGATACATATATCGTATTTGCAGTAACAGACCCAGAAGCGAAAAATGGCACGTCTGCTTTTATCGTTGAAGCAGGTTTTGCAGGTTTTTCAGTTGGTAAAAAGGAGAAAAAACTAGGGATTCGTTCATCACCGACAACAGAAATTATTTTCGATAACTGCCGTGTACCAAAAGAAAACTTACTTGGGGCTGAAGGAGACGGCTTTAAAATTGCGATGACAACACTTGATGGTGGACGTAACGGCATTGCAGCTCAAGCAGTAGGAATTGCTCAAGGTGCTTTAGATGCTGCGGTTGAATATGCCAAAGAGCGTGTACAATTCGGTAAGCCAATTACTGCAAACCAAGGTGTGTCCTTTAAATTAGCGGATATGGCAACGCACATTGAAGCATCTCGTCTGCTTACATACCAAGCTGCTTGGTTAGAAACAAACAATCTTCCTTACGGTAAGGCATCAGCAATGGCAAAGTTAATGGCTGGTGATACAGCAATGAGCGTCACAACTGAGGCAGTTCAAGTCTTTGGTGGTTATGGTTACACGAAGGATTATCCAGTAGAACGCTTTATGCGTGATGCGAAAATTACTCAAATTTACGAGGGTACACAAGAGATTCAACGTCTTGTTATCTCGCGTATGTTGACGAAATAATCTATGACAGAAAAGAACAAAAGACCCCAAGTTCAGTCAACCGTGAAAGACGAAAATCTCATTGCCATTCGCCGAGAACAAATGATTCAAGGTGCTATTAAATTATTTAAAGAAAAAGGTTTCCATCGTGCTACCACAAGGGAAATTGCTAAAGCAGCAGGTTTTAGTATCGGTACATTATATGAATATATTCGTACAAAAGAAGATGTACTATACCTCGTTTGTGATAGTATCTACCACCATGCGATGGAACGTCTATCAAGCTATGAGATCAAGGCAGGAACGATAGAAGAGTTAAAAGAAATGATTCGTGAATATTTTTTACAAATTGATAGCATGGTAGATGAATTAACAATCATGTATCAGGAAACGAAATCATTATCAAAAGAAGCACAGCGTTATGTTTTTAGTAAAGAGTTTGAAATGGTTGCTACTTTTGAACGATTGTTAAAACGGTGCGTGCAGTCAGGGGAACTAACAATGACTGATCAGCAAATTCATTTAGCAGCAAATAATTTAGTTGTTCAAGGTCAAAGCTGGGCGTTCCGCAAATGGGCGCTTCACCGTCAACATACGCTTGACGAGTATATTGAAATGCAAACAACATTGTTCATTTCAGGCATTAAGGGGTTTTAATAAGTTCCAAAGGGGTTTGTCGGTAATTGCATAATGCGACATTGCAATTACCGATTTTTTTATAATGGCGTATGGCACAGAGCTGGTGGTATTTCACTAGGCTCATGAAAGCCCATACAATGTGTCGATTTTTCATTTGAACAGGGTGGAAGCTGGCATTAAACAGTGATTCACTGCTTGCTAGCAAAGCATCGGTATGAAGCAAAATGGTTCTGTGTTCGTACTTTTTAAATGATGAACTAAATGCAAACATTGATGAAAAGATTTACTAAGGGGAGAAAGTAGGGGTTTCATATGACAAAGGTAGAAGTGTATCGTCCAAAAAATCACGTACGTTTTGTTACAGCATCAAGTCTTTTTGATGGTCATGATGCTTCGGTCAATATTATGCGACGGATTTTACAATCGAGCGGTGTGGAAGTAATCCATTTGGGCCATAATCGCTCTGTAGAAGAAGTTGTAAATGCTGCGATTCAAGAGGATGCGCAAGGTATTGCTGTATCTTCTTATCAAGGCGGCCATATGGAATACTTTAAATATATGTATGATTTACTGCGTGAGAAAGGTGCACCGCATATTAAAATATACGGAGGCGGTGGCGGTGTTATCTTGCCACGTGAAATTAAAGAATTACATGCTTACGGCGTTGCAGGTATTTTCTCACCAGAAGATGGTCGTGTATTAGGGTTGCAAGGGATGATTAATGAGCAAATTAAAGGTACAGATTTTCCAACTGCAACTGGTGACTATTTAGAAAAGCTAGATGCTTTAACAACTGAAACACCAGAAATTTTGGCAAATTTAATAACAGCAGCTGAATCGAATAATGATGATGAAACGAAAAGAATGCTAGAGGAAGCACGAAAACGCTCAAAAGGAACACCGATTTTAGGGATTACAGGTACAGGTGGTGCTGGTAAATCCTCTTTAACGGATGAGCTTATCCGTCGTTTTTTAAAAGAATTCCCAGAAAAGCGTGTAGCTATTTTATCGGTGGATCCAACAAAGCAAAAAACAGGTGGCGCATTACTTGGAGATCGTATTCGTATGAATGCTATTTTCAATAATCGTGTCTATATGCGAAGTTTAGCAACACGTGGTTCTCGTACGGAGCTTTCGGCTTCTATTGGGGATGTATTAGATGTCGTACGTGTGGCAGGCTATGATTTAATCATCGTTGAAACAAGTGGTATTGGTCAAGGTGATGCAGAAATTACAAAATTCACTGATCTATCCATGTATGTAATGACGAGCGAATTTGGTGCACCGACACAACTTGAGAAAATCGATATGATTGATTTTGCTGATGTCATTGCCATCAATAAATTTGAACGAAAAGGCTCAGAAGATGCACTACGTCAAGTACAGAAGCAATACCAACGTTCTCGAGAGCTTTGGGATGAACCAATCGATAAAATGCCTGTTTACGGCACGATTGCCAGTCAATTTAATGATAAAGGAACGAATGCGTTATTTGCTGCATTGGTTCATATTATTAACCAAAAAACAGGAAGCGATTGGGAAACAGGTTATGAACAATTTGCCAAAACGCAAAAACAGGATGTTATTATTCCGAACGATCGTCGCTATTATCTACGTGAAATAACTGATACAGTGCGTGGCTATCATAAAAAAACAGAGCAGCAAGTGGCATTTGCTCGTCGTTTATTCCAATTAGAAGGAGCTATCGCGGCAGTACAGGAAAAGGCGCCAGATGATGCCCTTGTCGCATCACTTACTTCTTTAGCGGAAGGTGTCCGAGATGAATTAACAGCAGAATCGAAGCGCATTTTAGATAATTGGCAAGCATTGAAAGAAGCCTACGCTGGGGATGAATTTGTAACCAAAGTGCGCGATAAAGAAATTCGTACAATTTTAACGACAACGAGTCTTTCCGGTACAAAAATACCGAAAGTTGTATTGCCGAAGTTTGTAGACTACGGTGAAATTTTACGTTGGGTGTATCGTGAAAATGTACCGGGAGAATTCCCTTATACAGCAGGTGTATTCCAGTTCAAGCGTGAAGGAGAAGATCCGAAACGACAATTTGCCGGCGAGGGTACACCAGAACGTACTAATAAACGCTTCCACTATTTATCGAAAGATGATGATGCCAAACGTTTATCAACTGCGTTTGACTCGGTAACGCTTTACGGTGAAGATCCTGATTACCGTCCAGATATTTACGGTAAAGTGGGAGAATCAGGTGTTTCAATTTGTACGCTTGAGGATATGAAGAAGCTCTATGCTGGCTTTGACCTGTGTGCTCCTTCAACCTCTGTATCTATGACAATTAATGGACCAGCGCCAATTATTTTGGCGATGTTTATGAATACAGCTATTGATCAGCAAGTTCAATTACGAGAAAAAGAACTAGGAAGACCTTTAACAGTTGAAGAATTTACAGAGACGCGTGAGAAAACATTGCAGGTTGTGCGTGGTACAGTACAGGCTGATATTTTAAAAGAAGACCAAGGGCAAAATACATGTATTTTCTCTACGGAATTTGCGCTTCGCATGATGGGCGATATTCAACAATATTTTATCGACAAAAAAGTGCGTAACTACTATTCTGTCTCTATTTCGGGCTATCATATTGCCGAAGCAGGAGCAAACCCAATTTCACAGCTCGCATTTACACTTGCAAACGGCTTTACGTATGTAGAATACTATTTAAGCCGAGGTATGAATATTGATGATTTTGCGCCAAATCTATCATTCTTCTTCTCAAACGGTTTAGATCCGGAGTATACGGTAATTGGCCGGGTAGCACGTCGCATTTGGGCAGTTGTAATGCGCGATAAATACGGTGCAAATGACCGTGCACAAAAGCTTAAATATCATATCCAAACTTCTGGGCGAAGTTTGCATGCTCAAGAAATTGATTTTAATGATATTCGTACAACATTACAGGCGCTTATGGCATTGCAAGATAATTGTAACTCTTTGCATACAAATGCATATGATGAAGCCATTACTACGCCAACAGAGGAATCTGTACGACGGGCAATGGCGATACAAATGATTATTACAAAAGAACATGGCTTAGCGAAAAATGAAAACCCATTACAAGGTGCATTTATCGTAGAGGAATTGACGGATTTAGTAGAGGAAGCTGTGTTAGAAGAGTTTGACCGTATTAATGATCGTGGCGGGGTATTGGGTGCGATGGAAACCCAATATCAACGAGGTAAAATTCAAGAAGAATCCATGCATTATGAAATGTTAAAGCATTCAGGTGAATTACCGATCATCGGTGTTAACACATACTTAAACCCGAATCCGCCGACAGATGATGCGATTGACAATATGGAAATTGCTCGTGCGTCATCAGAAGAAAAAGAAACACAAATTCGTAATTTACAATTATTCTGGCAACAGCATGAGGGGGCAACAGAAGCAGCGATAGCACGCTTACAAGAGGTTGCTGTAAACAATGGCAATATTTTCGAAGAGCTAATGGAAACTGTAAAAGTAGCGAGTCTAGGACAAATTACAAAGGCTTTATATGAAGTCGGTGGACAATTCCGTCGCAATATGTAAATCAAAAGATTACGAATTTGCTTATAGAGGAACGGTAATGCTAGTTTATCTGAAATACTGCTGATTTTTTAGTGTCTAGTCATACGATTAGGCACTTCTTTTTATTTTCGTTATAATAGAAATGTAAAAAAGAGGGGGGCGCAGTAGAGGATGAAATCAATTATTCACTACATTATTGTTTTAGCTTTAGTATTAGGAGTCATTTTCCTGTATAATAAGCAAGTTGGCGCTATTCCTTTACTTTTATTATCGATATATTTGTTTTTTCTAGGGATAAAAAAAATGTGTAATATAAAAAACAGTAATTGAAGGTAGCAAAGAGACTAAAACATTGTATATAATGGGTATTATGCTTATGGTATGGAAAGTTACTTTTGTGCGGTCTTTTTTAGCTGCGCTCCGAAAATAAAGCACTATTTAATTTTAAAACGTCCATTGTGATGAGAGGAAGGAAGTGCACGAATTGAATTTTCGTGAAATGACAAAGGAACAATTAGCGGAAGAATCGTTAATTAACTTAGCTTATGCAATTTTAACAGAAAAACGTGCTTCAGTGTCATTTAATGACCTGCTTACAATTATTAAAGAGCTTGTTGGCTACAGTGATGAAGAAATAAAATCACGCCTACTACAATTCTACACTGATATGAACGTAGATGGACGTTTCTTATTCAATCAAGAAACTGGTTGGGGCTTACGTGAATGGTTTAAAGTTGAACAAATCGAAGAAGAAACAGCTCCTTCTGTGAAAACACATAAGAAAAAATCTAAAGCCGCTCTTGATGATGAAGAGGATTTAGAAGAAGATTTAGAAGAAGATGATATTGACTTCGATGAAGACTATGAAGAGTTTGTTGAAGAAGAAATCGACGAGGAAAAAGAAGATATCGATTTTGATGAAGAAGATATAGAAGATATTGATGAAGAAATTGATGAAGATTTCATTGAAGATGATGAAGAATTTGAAGAAGAAGAAGAGGAAGAAGTGTAAGATAAACATGCTTTGAATTTTCTTACTTTTTTACGTGTAGTAAAAATTCTTGACTTCTATCACGGTTACGTTTAATCTTTTACTTGGGCTCCTTAAAAAAAGGAGAAAGACCGTGTATATAATACGCTCCCCCTGCAAACCTATGCAGGAGGGGCGTTTTTTTGTTTTTAACTTGCTTTTAGGAAGCGGAATAAAGTTAAAGGCTTTGGCAGATGGTGCAGTTTTAATAGCCGCTTTTTAAGCAGGTTTAAATAAATCTGGACGCATACGCCGCGTGTGTAATTGATCAATATTCAGTCAAGCACTCCCATACGTATAGATAAGGATAGCAAGCTGTATGTTGCGAACTATTCATTCTGTATAGTAAATCGATGACTGAGTATATGTTAGTGCTTCTAGTGAAGGAATAATTGAATTGCTCACAAGTGAGCAAATGATGAATCACTTTACGATGAAGGACAATGTAGAAAAGGAAAGTAAAAAAGAGATAGAAACGATTACAGCTTCGAATTGACTGCATCTTATGTAGGCATTCTCGGCTTTTCTTATTTTAGGGATAGGAAAGCATAGATGTTTCTTATTCAGGTCCATAACAGTATTGAACGTTTACATTACCTTCCTGCAATTAGGCGAATCGGTAAACGTAAGTAACATTGGATGGACGCAATATACTTTTTTTACTAACAAGATCTAGAACAACATAAGGAGGAATTTTTCATGACAAAGTATATTTTTGTAACAGGTGGGGTAGTGTCATCACTTGGAAAAGGGATTGTTGCAGCATCTCTAGGGCGTTTATTAAAAAACCGTGGGTTAGAAGTCACAATTCAAAAATTTGACCCATATATCAATATTGACCCAGGTACAATGAGTCCTTATCAACATGGTGAGGTATTTGTAACAGATGATGGTGCTGAGGCTGACTTAGACTTAGGTCACTATGAGCGCTTCATCGACATTAATCTAGGGAAACATTCAACTGTGACATCTGGTCGCGTTTATCAATCTGTTTTACAAAAAGAACGTCGTGGTGATTACAACGGTGGAACAGTCCAAGTAATTCCTCATATTACAAATGAAATTAAAGATCGTATCCAACGTGCTGGACGTGAAACAAACGCAGATGTTGTTATTACAGAGGTTGGGGGAACTGTAGGAGATATCGAATCACTACCATTCCTAGAAGCTATTCGTCAAATGAAAACAAATTTAGGCCATAACAATGTTATGTATGTGCACTGTACACTAATTCCTTACATTAAAGCTGCTGGTGAATTAAAAACAAAACCAACACAACATTCTGTTAAAGAATTACGTTCTTTAGGGATTCAACCAAATATTATCGTTGTGCGTACAGAACAAGAAGTGCCACAAGAAATGAAGGAAAAACTAGCACTATTCTGTGACGTTCAACCTCACGAAATTATTGAATCTCGTGATGCAGAACATTTATATGAAGTACCATTAAATCTTCATGCACAAGACTTCGATGATATCGTACTTGATCATTTCGGTATTGAAGCACCAGAGGCAGATATGGAAGAATGGCGTGACCTTGTGGCAAAAGTGAAGAGCCTACCAAATAAACGCAGAGTGGCATTAGTAGGTAAATATGTTGAGCTACAAGATGCTTATATTTCAGTAGTAGAAGCGTTAAAACATGCGGGTTATGCGTTTAACTCTGATATTGATATTGATTGGATTAATGCAGAGCATGTAAATACAGATAATGTTGTAACGTTACTTAAAGATGCAGATGCTATTTTAGTTCCTGGTGGCTTTGGTGATCGCGGTGTTGAGGGTAAAATTTTAGCTACGCAATATGCTCGTGAGAATAATGTACCATTCTTAGGAATTTGCTTAGGTATGCAATTAGCAACAATTGAATTTGCTCGTAACGTATTAGGCTTAAAAGGAGCACATTCTACAGAGCTTGATGCAGAAACACAATATCCTATTATTGATTTCCTACCAGATCAAAACGATAGCGTAGATATTGGTGGAACATTACGTTTAGGTTTATATCCATGTAAGTTAAAAGAAGGCTCAAAAGCAAGTGATGCTTATGGCAAAGAGCTTGTCTATGAACGTCACCGTCATCGTTATGAATTTAACAATGAATACCGTGAAGCAATGGAAGCAGAAGGTCTTGTATTCTCAGGAACAAGCCCGGATGGAAAATTAGTGGAAATTATTGAGCTGCCAGAAAACAATTTCTTCGTAGCATGCCAATTCCACCCAGAGTTCGTGTCACGTCCAAACCGTCCACAACCATTATTCCGTGATTTCATCGGTGCAACATTTAAATAATAGTAAAAAGGATGTCTCGTAATAACGAGACATCCTTTTGTTTTTAGCGTTTTAGTTTGCATATTAAAAAACGATTACAGTTCCTCATCCAAGCCAAGCATTTCATCATAAATAATTTTTACAGCTTCATAAATGAACAGTGCAGCAATTGCATGCGGTACAACAATGCGCTCACCTAAATCATTAGGCATTAAACCACCACGCATACGAGTGGAGATATATGTATACGCTAAATCGGCTAATGGATTTTCGTTATTGGCTATTTCACTCGCTACTGCTGCAAACGGTATAAATTGAGCATTCAATTTTTGTGCCAACGCTAATGCTTCTTGATCATGTGCACTACGTGTAAAAATACAAATACGATCTGCTTCGCTAACGACTGTATCTTCGTTCCAAGGGAGGAGCTTAGAAAAACGCTCAACACCTTGAAGTGCATTTAATTCGACAACTTGCATTTCACCAAAGCAAGCAAAATAGACATTGCCTTCGCCTATCGCAGCTTGTGCAAGTAATCGTGCTGTTTCTTCAATAGCTTCTTCTTCATTTTGTGTTATTCTTTGTAATAATCCGCTCAACTGTGTTGTTAGAATTTTTGACATGATTCCACCTCAATCAATATTATATGGATGTGTGAAGCATAAAGCAAAAGAGTAGATAATTTATAATACTAGAAGGTATTAAGCTGTAAAAGGAGAATATTACATATATAGATCTTTTTGTGCAAGAATAATAATTCAAAAAGGGCGGAATGCAATGTGAAACGATTACTAATTGTTGATGATCAGCAGGGAATTCGTTTGCTATTAAATGAGGTATTAAAAAAAGAAGGTTACGTTACATATTTAGCAGCGAATGGCGCTGAGGCACTACGTTATGCAGAGGAAGAATCGATAGACTGTGTATTGCTAGACATGAAGATTCCTGGCATGGATGGCATAGAAATCTTAAAGCGTTTAAAAGAGAAATGGCCCGAATTACCTGTCTTTATGATGACAGCATACGGTGAATTAGATGTTGTTCAGGAGGCATTGGAATTAGGGGCAATACGATATTTTACGAAGCCGTTTGATATTTTTGAAGTACGTGACGAAGTAAATAAAACGTTAAAAACATAGTTAAGCAGGCAGTGGCAAACACCGCCTGTTTTTTTATACTTGTTGTAAATAAATAATGCTACCTAACTGTTTTGCACTAGACTTTCATTCGAAATTATACGATGCTCAGACATAACTATGGAATTTATAATTTTGATTTACTTTGTTTTGCAATAGAAAAAACTTTGCAGACTGCACAAGTTGATGGTAGCGAAGACGGTGACTCCTACGGGAACGCACAGAACGTAAGACGCGGGCATTCTGCGCGTTAGCGAGGGTTGCAGCTTATGGTAGGCTGGGACATAACTAAAAAAATTTAAGGAACAGAGGAAAGGTGTTCAAATTTTTGCTATATGGAGACCTTAGCTATTCTTGCTTTTGCAATTAAAAAATTAGAAGTATTCACTGGTTGTTGGTAGCGGAGGTGGTGACTCCGGCGGGAACAGCACATAATGTTAGACGCGGGCATTCCGCGCGTAGCGAGGGTTGCGGCTTACAGTGCTGAGCGGAAAGCACCGCCGTAGCGGACAACAACTGTACCAGCCTCTTTTTGAAAAAAGTGCCCCTGCCGCTACGTTGCACTCTGCTTTCGGTTCAAAATATAGTAGCCCCTGAAATTTCTTTTCAGAGGCTTATAGAAAAAAAGTGCCCCTGCCGCTACGTTGCACTCCGCTTTCGGTTCAAAATATAGTAGCCCCTGAAATTTCTTTTCAGGGGCTTATAGAAAAAAAGTGCCCCTGCCGCTACGTTGCACTTCGCTTTCGGGGCAAAAATAGTAGCCCCTGAAATTTCTTTTCAGGGGCTTATAGAAAAAAAGTGCCCCTGCCGCTACGTTGCACTTCGCTATCGGGGCAAAAATAGTAGCCCCTGAAATTTCTTTTCAGGGGCTTATAGAAAAAAGTGCCCCTGCCGCTACGTTGCACTTCGCTTTCGGGGCAAAAATAGTAGCCCCTGAAATTTCTTTTCAGAGGCTTATAGAAAAAAGTGCCCCTGCCGCTACGTTGCACTCCGCTTTCGGTTCAAAATATAGTAGCCCCTGAAATTTCTTTTCAGAGGCTTATAGAAAAAAGTGCCCCTGCCGCTACGTTGCACTTCGCTTTCGGGGCAAAAATAGTAGCCCCTGAAATTTCTTTTCAGGGGCTTATAGAAAAAAAGTGCCCCTGCCGCTACGTTGCACTTCGCTATCGGGGCAAAAATAGTAGCCCCTGAAATTTCTTTTCAGGGGCTTATAGAAAAAAGTGCCCCTGCCGCTACGTTGCACTTCGCTTTCGGGGCAAAAATAGTAGCCCCTGAAATTTCTTTTCAGAGGCTTATAGAAAAAAGTGCCCCTGCCGCTACGTTGCACTTCGCTATCGGGGCAAAAATATAAGCCCCTGAAATTTCTTTTCAGGGGCTTATATTTTTGCTATGATTGAATAGCACAATTATGTATAAAGAATAGTCCTAAAAGGAGGATTTTTAGTATGGCGTTAGTATCTATGAAAGAGATGTTAATTAAAGCAAAGGCAGAAGGTTATGCAGTTGGTCAATTCAACATCAACAACCTTGAATGGACGCAAGCAATTTTACAAGCAGCAGAAGAAGAAAAATCACCGGTTATCCTTGGCGTATCTGAGGGCGCAGGTAAATATATGGGCGGATTTATTTCAGTTGTACACATGGTAAAAGGTTTAATGGAATCTTATGGTACGACAGTGCCAGTAGCTATTCACCTTGACCATGGTTCAAGCTTTGAAAAATGTAAAGAAGCGATTGATGCAGGATTTACTTCTGTTATGATTGATGCATCACATCATCCTTTCGAAGAAAATATTGCAATTACTTCAAAAGTAGTTGAATATGCACATGCGAAAGGCGTTTCTGTAGAAGCTGAGCTTGGAACAGTTGGCGGAGACGAGGATGGCGTAATTGGTGGTATTATGTACGCTGATCCAGAAGAGTGCCGTAAAATGGTTGAATTAACAGATATTGATTGCTTAGCACCAGCGCTTGGCTCTGTTCATGGTCCATACAAAGGCGAACCAAACTTAGGTTTCAAAGAAATGGAAGAAATCTCTAAATTAGCAGATCTTCCTTTAGTATTACATGGTGGTACAGGTATTCCAACAAAAGATATTCAACGTTCCATTTCATTAGGTACGGCTAAAATTAACGTGAATACTGAAAATCAAATCGCTGCGACAAAAGTGATTCGTGAAATTCTTGACAACGATAAAGTTGTTTACGATCCACGTAAATTCCTAGCACCAGCGCGTGAAGCAATTAAAACAACAGTTATCGGTAAAATCCGTGAATTTGGTAGTGCACAAAAAGCATAATTTTTGCTTCATATATGGTACAAAAGCATAGATGAATACACATAATAAGAGAAGTGTTGATGCTAGCAATCGACCTTCTCTTGTTTTTGAAATTATAACTTTTTTGAAAAAAATTAATAATATAAATAAATAGGGTTAGGGAGGAAATATTATGAAATTTTTTATTGATACAGCAAACTTTGATGAAATTAAAGAAGCACACGCATGGGGCATTTTATCAGGCGTGACAACAAACCCATCATTAGTGGCAAAAGAGGAGAACGTATCTTTTCATGATCGTCTACGTGAAATTGCCGAGCTTGTTGATGGCTCAGTAAGCGGTGAAGTTATTGCATTAGATGCTGAAGGTATGATTAAAGAAGGTCTAGAATTAGCGGCTATTGCACCGAATATTACAGTGAAATTACCAATGACACCCGCTGGTTTAGAAGCGTGTCGCTTCTTTGCAAACAAAGGCATTAAAACAAACGTAACACTAATTTTCAGTGCCAACCAAGCATTAATGGCTGCGCGTGCAGGTGCTACATATGTATCACCATTTATCGGCCGTTTAGATGATATTGGTCAAAATGGTGTTGAACTTATCGAAACCATTTCAGATATTTTCACAATCCATAATATTGAAACACAAATTATTGCTGCTTCTATTCGTCACCCACAACATGTAACGGCAGCAGCTCTTGCTGGCGCACATATTTCAACAACTCCTTTCAAAGTGTTAAAACAACTTTTCCACCATCCATTAACGGAAAAAGGAATTGAAGGATTTTTAGCGGATTGGAATAAGCGAAAAGGTGAATAATAAGATTATAAAGTGAGTCAAATGCAAAAATTACTTTCCAATCATGAGGGAGAACGCGAAATGGATGTTTATAAAATTACAGGCGAAAATCGTCTAAAGGGTACAATTAAAGTTAGTGGTGCAAAAAATAGTGCAGTCGCCTTAATTCCAGCATCAATTTTGGCGAACTCTCCAGTGACAATTGGAGGGATTCCCGAAATTTCAGATGCTTGGACTTTAAAAGCCTTGTTAGAAGAGATTGGTGGAGAAGTACAATTTGAGGATGGCAAAATGATTATTGATCCATCCGATATGGTTGCACTGCCGTTGCCAAATGGTAATGTTAAAAAACTCCGCGCCTCTTATTATTTAATGGGTGCCATGCTTGGTCGCTTCAAAAAGGCTGTCATTGGTTTGCCTGGTGGCTGTTTCTTAGGGCCGCGTCCAATTGATCAACACATTAAAGGGTTTGAAGCCCTTGGCGCTAAAATTACTAACGAGCATGGTGCGATTTATTTACGTGCTGAAGAATTAATCGGCGCTAAAATTTATTTAGACGTCGCAAGTGTTGGCGCAACGATCAATATTATGCTTGCTGCGGTACGTGCAAAGGGACGTACGGTTATTGAAAATGCCGCAAAAGAACCTGAAATAATTGACGTAGCCACACTCCTTACGAATATGGGTGCCAATATTAAGGGTGCGGGTACAAGTGTTATTCGCATTGAAGGTGTTGAGGAACTGCATGGAACGGAACATACAATTATTCCAGACCGTATTGAAGCCGCTACATTTATGATAATGGCAGCAGCAGTTGGCGACGGTATTACGATAGATAATGTCATTCCATTGCATTTAGAGGCAATTACAGCAAAGCTTCGTGAAATGGGCGTCAAGATTGACATAGACGAGGAAAGTATTTTTGTTCCCAAAACAGACCTATCTACATTGCAAGCGGTTGACGTCAAAACGATAGTTTATCCTGGATTCCCTACGGATATTCAGCAACCACTTTCGGTGTTAATGACGCAAGCACTTGGCTCTTCAAAGATAACAGATACCATTTATACGGCTCGTTTTAAGCATATTGATGAACTGCGTCGTATGAATGCCAACGCACGTGTAGAAGGAAATACAGCGATAATTACTGGTCCAAGTAAATTACATGGCTCAAGTGTCACTGCGACAGACCTTCGCGCGGGTGCAGCATTAGTTTTAGCTGGCTTATTAGCTGAAGGTGAAACTGAAATTCATGATATCTATCATATTGAACGTGGCTATAGCTCACTTATTGAAAAATTACGTGACTTAGGCGCAGATATTCGACGTGAAACAATTATGGTTAGCGTTGCAGAGGCAAAGGAGTAATGTAAGGTAAAAGTTTTGAGCCAATTATGTTACAATAAAGGTAATTTGAATGTTTCGGTAAAATAAAACATGCCGATAACGGGAGGCAAAACAACAATGGAACGCAGTTTATCGATGGAAGTAGTACGAGTAACAGAGGCAGCAGCAATCGCATCCGGGAAATGGATGGGTCGCGGTTTGAAAATTGAGGCAGATGATGCAGCAACGACAGCAATGCGCTCAATGTTCGATACGATTCCAATGCATGCTACAGTAGTAATTGGGGAAGGCGAAATGGACGAAGCACCAATGCTTTATATTGGTGAGGAGCTTGGTCTTCGTAATGGCGGTCCCAAAGTAGATATAGCAGTCGATCCTTTAGAAGGTACAAATATAGTGGCAAAAGGTACAAATGGTGCTATGACAGTATTAGCAATTGCTGATAAGGGTAATCTATTAAATGCACCAGATATGTACATGGAGAAAATCGCTGTAGGACCAGAAGCGGCAGGAAAAGTTGATATTAACGCCTCTGTTACTTATAATTTATTACAAGTAGCAAAAGCAAAAAATAAAGATATTTCAGATGTTGTAGCTACTCTATTAGATCGCCCACGCCATCAAGCGATAGTAGATGAGATTCGTGAAGCGGGAGCTCGTATTAAATTTATTCAAGATGGAGATGTGGGAGCAGCGATTAACACTGCATTCGATGAAACAGGCATCGACATTATGTTTGGTATGGGCGGTGCACCTGAGGGTGTTATATCGGCTGTTGCATTAAAATGCCTTGGTGGAGACTTCCAAGCTAAATTAGTGCCAGAAGATGAAGAACAGTTAGAACGCTGTAAACAAATGGGCGTAGATGTAGATAAAGTTCTTTACTTAGATGATTTAGTAAAAGGTGACGATGCAATTTTTGCAGCAACAGCTGTTACAGATTGTGAGCTATTAAAAGGTGTGCAGTACAAAGGAGCTTATGCATTAACACATTCAGTTGTTATGCGAGCGAAGTCAGGTACTGTCCGTTTTGTAGAAGGTCGTCACGCTCTTGATAAAAAACCTAGCTATTAATAATATTTTCTTCTAAAATATACCTAGTGCAACTATTTGCACTAGGTACCTTCTTCTTCATTAAACCATCCCATAGTTTTACTTTAAAAACTTCTATGTTTACCCCAATACATGCATTATATTTTGAAAAAGACTGGAGTTGTGCATATGTCTACATTGACAATCGCTCAATTAGAAAACATGACGTTAAAAGAGCTTTACGCCCTCGCACGCCAATACAAAATTTCGTATTATAGCAAACTAACGAAAAAGGAATTAATTTTTGCTATTTTGAAAACGCGTTCAGAGCAAGAGGGTTATTTCTTTATGGAGGGGGTACTTGAGATTGTATCGCAAGAAGGCTTTGGCTTCCTTCGACCAATCAATTACTCACCGAGTAAAGAAGATATTTATATTTCTGCTTCTCAAATACGTCGTTTTGATCTTCGTAATGGGGATAAAGTGTCTGGTAAAGTGCGTCCCCCTAAAGAAAATGAACGTTACTATGGATTACTGCAGGTGGATGCTGTAAATGGAGAAGATCCTGAAGTAGCAAAAGAACGTGTTCACTTCCCAGCATTGACGCCGCTATATCCTGATCGCCAAATCAAGCTTGAAACTACACAGCGCAATCTATCGACTCGAATTATGGATTTAGTAGCGCCAGTAGGATTTGGTCAACGTGGATTAATCGTAGCGCCACCAAAGGCTGGTAAAACATCATTATTAAAAGAAATTGCTAACGCTATTACAACAAACCATCCAGAGGCAGAGTTAATCGTATTACTTATTGATGAACGTCCTGAGGAAGTAACGGATATTGAGCGTTCTGTAAATGCGGATGTCGTAAGTTCTACTTTCGATGAAGTTCCGGAAAATCATGTGAAGGTAGCGGAAATCGTGTTAGAACGAGCACGCCGCTTAGTAGAGCATAAACGTGACGTAATTATTTTAATGGACTCCATTACACGTCTTGCTCGTGCATATAACTTAGTTATTCCACCAAGTGGTCGTACGCTGTCAGGTGGTATCGATCCTGCGGCCTTCCATAGACCAAAACGATTCTTCGGTTCTGCGCGTAATATTGAAGAAGGTGGTAGCTTAACAATTTTAGCTACAGCTTTAGTAGATACAGGTTCACGTATGGACGAAGTTATTTATGAAGAGTTTAAAGGGACGGGTAACTTAGAGTTGCACTTAGATCGTCAATTAGCAGAGCGTCGTATTTTCCCTGCGCTTGATATTCGTCGTTCAGGTACACGTAAGGAAGAATTGCTTCTTGAGCCAGAACAACTTGAAAAACTATGGGCAATCCGAAAAACATTTTCAGATGCGCCAGATTTCGCAGAGCGTTTCTTGAAAAAGCTACGCACAACAAAATCAAACGAAGAATTTTTCGAAAAGTTAAATGAAGATATGAAAAAAGCCACTAAAGGTAAAGGCCTACTTTAAGGTGCCAGTCACTCAAACAATTCTCAAACAATTTATCTACACTCGGAAACACCAGTAACGAATTGTCGTTACTGGTGTTTTTTTTACGGCTTCAATAATAGTATAGCTAAATTGATAATCATTATCAATGAGTGTTTGAAAAGAACGTATTGCTTTTGGCTACGAAGTGAATACTACTTGAAGTAAAGCCTTTAAAAGAGCACAGCGCATTAGATTTTATTGCACCCTAGTAAGATAAGATTAATTGCGGGTGCATGTACAGATGGATTTTGGCGTTAAATAGTGCCAAACTATTTCGCGAAGTTCGTGAATAGTTTTCAATATTTTTTGCTTGAAAACAATAAAATAACTATGTTATACTTCAAAAGTATGCAACGTGTACATATGTAGCCGACATATTCGGGCTATGTAAGGTACAGTTCGAATTACTCTGTTCCAGATGGTTCAGGGCGAGAGGAGAAAACGAATATGAAACAAGGAATTCATCCAGACTACAAAGAAGCAACAGTAACTTGCTCTTGTGGTAACACTTTCAAAACTGGTTCAGTAAAAGAAAACATCGTTGTCGAGTTCTGCAACGAATGTCACCCATTCTATACTGGCCGTCAAAAATTCGCGTCTGCTGATGGTCGCGTGGATCGTTTCAACAAAAAATACGGTCTTAAAAACTAATGTTAGTTTAATACCTGCCAAGCATGTGCTTGGCAGGTATTTTTTTCAGTATTTAAATAATGCAAGCAATCATTGCGTCTTGGCATATAGGGTTTCTTTCGCAACGTTGCGCGCGTTTAATATATAACAACAGTAGACCGGATTTTGAAATTTTAAGCCGACCCATAGCTATAATCGTTCGGGCTTAAAGCTAATTGCTAAAATAATTCCTTTCAAAATCCAATGACAACAGGGAGGGAGAAAATACAATGGCACAGCTATACTATAAACATGGCGCGATGAATAGTGGCAAATCAATAGAAATCTTAAAAGTTGCCCATAACTATGAAGAGCAGCAAAAGCCTGTCATGATATTTACGTCAGGTCTTGATACACGTGATGAGGTTGGATTTGTTTCAAGTCGAGTAGGCTTAAGACAAGAGGCTATTCCAATTTATGAGGACACGAATATTTTTGAACTTGTAAAAAATAATGAAGTAAAGCCATACTGCGTGCTTGTAGATGAAGTGCAATTTTTAAAAAAGGCACATGTACTACAATTAGCGAATATTGTGGATGAACTAGACATTCCTGTGATGGGCTTTGGCCTAAAGAATGATTTCCAAAATGAATTATTTGAGGGTAGTCAGTATATGCTTACATATGCAGATAAAATTGAAGAAATGAAAACGATTTGCTGGTTCTGCCATAAAAAAGCAACGATGAATTTACGTGTCGATGATAATGGTAAACCTGTGTATACAGGCGACCAAATAAAAATCGGAGGTAACGATTCTTACTATCCTGTTTGTCGAAAGTGCCACGCACATCCACCGCTTTAAAGTTGTGTTAACATGGAAGTGTACTATTGTTAATTTTATCGAAGGGCTATCATGATTTTAAGCAATCCACCGAATAATTGTAGCATACACGTGAAATTTTCCTTATACTAAGTAAGGGAAATATGCCGTGCATATAATTACGCCTAAAGTAATCTGTAGCCGGAATAATTAACAAATAGAGGGAAATAGTGTTCGTCTCATTCACTGTAAAGAGAGGCGGACTTCTACTTGAATATAGATAAATGAACTAAATAGAGGTGAAGCCCATGTTTGATAGACTACAAGCAGTAGAGGATCGTTATGAAAGGCTAAATGAGCTTTTAAGTGATCCTGATATTGTAAACGACAGTAAAAAATTACGTGAATATTCAAAGGAACAATCGGATATTCAAGAGACAGTGGATGCTTATCGTGAGTATAAAAGTGTCAAAGATCAACTAGTTGATACACGAGAAATGTTAGAGAATGAAAAAGATCCGGATATGCACGAGATGGTAAAAGAAGAATTCAACTCATTAAAAGAGCAGCAAGAAGAGTTGGAAGAACGACTACGTGTTTTATTAATTCCGAAAGACCCGAATGACAATAAAAACGTTATTATGGAGATTCGTGGTGCAGCCGGCGGTGATGAGGCAAATATTTTCGCAGGTGACTTATTCCGTATGTATTCTCGCTATGCTGAAACACAAGGCTGGAAAATCGACATTATGGAAGCAACACCAAACCCAATGGGCGGCTACAAAGAAGTAATCTTTATGATTAACGGGCAAGGCGCATATTCTAAATTTAAATTTGAAAATGGTGCACACCGTGTACAACGTGTACCAGCAACAGAATCACAAGGACGTATTCATACATCAACAGCGACAGTGGCTTGCTTACCGGAAGTTGAAGAGGTAGATGTAGAAATTCACGAAAAAGATATCCGTGTCGATACATTTGCATCTTCAGGCGCAGGTGGGCAATCGGTAAATACAACGATGTCAGCTGTTCGTATGACCCATTTACCAACGGGTGTTGTTGTATCCATGCAGGATGAACGTTCACAAATTAAAAACCGTGAAAAAGCGATGAAAATTCTTCGTGCACGTGTAGCAGATATGTATTTACAAGAAGCACAAAAAGAAATTGATGCAACACGTAAGTCAGCAGTAGGTTCGGGAGACCGTTCAGAGCGTATCCGCACATACAATTATCCACAAAACCGTGTCACAGATCATCGTATTGGCTTAACAATTCAAAAGCTAGATCAAATCGTTGAGGGTAGACTAGACGAAATTATTGATGCGCTGATCTTAGAAGAGCAAGCATCAAAGTTAGAGCGACTTAATGATGACCTATAAAAATGTAATGGAGGCCCTTGATTGGGCTTCTTCTTTTTTAGTGGATAATGGACGCGAAGAAACTGCTGCTCGTATTGTCATGCAGCATGTACTCGGCACAACGTATTCGGGTGTGATGTTACACTTGCAAGACACCTTAACCTTTGAGCAAAGTGAACGGTTTGAAAAATTGATTGAAGAGCATGCAAGCGGCAGACCTGTGCAGTATTGTATTGGTAGCGAAGAATTTTATGGACGTACATTTATAGTAGATGAGTCAGTGCTTATTCCGAGACCAGAAACCGAAGAATTAGTGCTGGCAACAACCAATCGAATTGGTCAATTATTTGATAACAAAACGCTAAAGCTAGCAGATATCGGAACAGGTAGCGGTGCTATTGCCATTTCTATGAAGCTAGAATGTCCAGAATTAACAGTCGTAGCAACCGATTTATCTGTTGCGGCATTAGCTACTGCCAAAAAAAATGCACAATTATTAGCTGCGGATATTGATTTCCGTCTAGGCGATTTAACAGTACCTTTAGTTGGGGAAAAGTTTGATATTGTGTTATCAAATCCTCCATATATCGCCTTTGAAGAAGCAAAGGATATGTCTAGCATTGTGTTGGAGCATGAGCCACATAGCGCTCTTTTTGCAGAAGAGGACGGGCTTGTGTTGTATCGAAAACTAGCACAACAGCTTCCTGTCCTAATGAACAAACCAGCTTTAATTGGACTGGAAATTGGTTATACACAGGGAGAGCAAGTAGCGCAATTTTTTAAAGAAAGTTTTCCACAGGCTAGTATTACAGTGGAAAAAGATATTAATGGAAAACCTCGTATGGTTTTTTGTGAAATTCATGTATAAAGATCATCCTTCTTGACCACAATGTTGAGCAAGGAGGGGTTTTTATGTTAAACGAATACAAGATTGTTAGATTTCCAAAACAAAATATTTTACTAGCCTTTGCGAGACTAGTAATCATGGCAATAGCTTTACAACTATGTATTTTATATAT
This sequence comes from Lysinibacillus sp. FSL M8-0337, assembly GCF_038593855.1. NCBI lineage: Bacteria > Bacillati > Bacillota > Bacilli > Caryophanales > Bacillaceae > Lysinibacillus > Lysinibacillus sp. FSL M8-0337. The sequence continues at coordinate 527,324 of NZ_CP151996.1, forward strand.
TCCATCGTTAATAGGTTCTGCACAGGAAGCTATGAATCATCAACAAGAAAATGATTTTCGTATAAGAGTTATCGCAAATAGCAATACAACGAATGATCAACTAGAAAAAGAGCAACTTGTAAAAGATTTAAAGCCTTATTTATTACAAGTAGGTGCTACTACAGATGTGGATAATGACAGCATTGCGACATTAAAAAAGAATATTGAAGCACAATTAAAAGAAAATTATCCACAATTGCATACACAAGTTGTACTTGGGGATAACTTATTTCCTCCGAAAAGACAGGAAGCAATGTTTTACCCACAAAATATGTATCATTCGATTGTTGTGAAAATTGGCGATGCACGTGGCGATAACTGGTGGTGTAGCATTTTTCCATCTATTTGTGAACCTGAAAAAGAGGAAAAAAAGGAAGAAAAGAAAGAAGAAAAAGAACAAGTGACATTTTTTATTTGGGAATGGATTAAAGGGATTTTTGAGTAATTGTGCACAAATTCAGATAACTTATACACAATTATGGATAAGTTATAAACAAAATGTGGATAATTCAGAAAAAAACAACGATTGAAAGAAGGTTTTTCATATGGAAACCGTTTGCAAGATTGTGGACAGTAATGTGAATAGTCAAATAACTTATGCACAAGCTGTGGATATCTTAAATGCAGGAGAAGTTGTGGCATTTCCAACAGAAACGGTTTACGGTTTAGGGGCAGTGGCTACAAATGATGAAGCAGTCAAAAAGATTTTTAAGGCAAAAGGTCGACCATCCGATAACCCGCTTATAGTCCATATAGGAACGAAAGAGGAAGTTCACCTTTATATAGAACATATTTCTGAACTTGCAAAAAAATGTATGGATGTATTTTGGCCAGGGCCTCTGACACTTGTGATGCCAGTAAAACCAAATGTGCTAGCAGAAAGTGTGACAGCTGGCTTAAAAACAGTCGGCATTCGTATGCCGGATCATCCCGTTGCGTTAGCATTACTACAGCAAATACAAAAACCGCTAGCTGCACCAAGTGCGAATCGAAGCGGGAAACCAAGCCCAACAGAGGCGATACATGTAAAAGACGATTTAGAAGGGTACATACCGTATATTGTAGATGGTGGTCCAACAGGCATTGGCTTTGAATCAACCGTACTTGATGTTACGCATGAACCACCCGTTATATTACGTCCAGGTGGCATTACAAAGGAAATGTTAGAGTCCGTAATCGGTCCAGTTATTCAACCGTCCAAAATAGAACAGACAATGGAAGAAACACCGAAAGCGCCAGGTATGAAGTATACACATTATGCGCCCAATGCACCTGTCTACTTAATTGACTGTGATGACCAAAAAGTGCAACAAGCAATACAACAACTTCAAGCACAGCAGCATAAAGTAGCACTTCTAGCACCTGCAAGCTTTGAGCATATTCCAACCGATTTTTATTTTTCAATTGGTCAAACAGGTAGCAAAGAAGAAATGGGTGCGTCCTTATACCATGCGTTGCGTGCTTGCGATAAAACAGACGCTACCATTATATTAGTAACGGCAACCTCCACAGAAGGTGTAGGCGCCGCCATTATGAACAGACTAGAAAAAGCCGCGGGTGGTAAATGGTATACACGTTAACATTGGAATGCATTGAGACTTTACTGGCAATTGGTGAGAATTTCGTTGCGATACGTCGAGTTTTTGTGGCGATACAAGAGGTTTACCTGGCGATTCTCCCGAATTTATTGGCGATTAAAGATCTCCTATTAGCGATTCTATAAGACAACCAATAAAAAGGGGCTGTTCCAAAAGTCATTGCAATGACTTTTGGTGGCAGCCCTCTTTTCATATTCAGAAAAGCACAAAAAGTGTATTTAAGAAGTAACAGATTCGTTGTGACCTATATTAAAGACGTAGAGTCCAGTATTGATATTAAATACTCATTAGCTTGTGTCTAGTAGTAATCTTTTGATAAATGCGTTGTCTACTCAACGATTGTCTTTCCGAAATCAGAGAAATTTTTTCATATGTTTGCCACCTCTAGTCATCAACTTCCTCATTTAACCCCGACTTACACATCAATCACTATACCTTTCTAGATACAAAAGAAATGATTCCGATTACAAGTGTAATACAAGGTAATATGAGCCATAATGAACTCCTTTCAAAGAAATCGGAAAATTCATTCACAAAAATCATGTTTTTTGAAATATACATAAACATGAAAAAAGAACTCACCAATAGAATGGCCTCTGAAACATTAATATTTTTTCTTTGTTTCAAAATAAACCCTCCTTATCAAATTTTGACTTATTTAAAGAAAAAATTGATTTTTTTATTATTTTTTGTGCAATAAAATAGTAAAAATAGGAAAAGGGGTTCTGTAATGAAAAAAGTATTTTTTAAAGTATCTCTCTTACTTAGCTTCACTCTAGTCTTATTTATTTTTAGCTCACAAGAAGCATCAGCTAATGGATTTAATCTTGAGCTAGTAAGTTCATCAAAAGTAGATTTTGAAAACTTATACATCAAGAAATCAGATGGATCAATTACTGCTTTTGATAATATTAAAGATATGCAACTGCATTTAAATTATATCAATTCAAACGGCTATGCTCCAGAATTTATTACCTTAGCAAGATTAGGGCATAGACTAATAGGAACTCAATATAAATACAGAGTATTCTCGGGATATTCAAAGTTCACACCGTTTTGGACAAAAGCTTCACTTTATACATTAACAAATAATCAATCAGAAAGCTTTTCTTCAACAACGAATACTGATTGGGGAAGCATTAACTTCTCATTTTCTAAATCGTATGGTGTTTCTACAAACATACCAGCAGATTCAACAAGATATAGTAGATTAGCAGGTTACGCAGATTTAAAAATTGAAAGATACTATGTAAGTTTGCCTAACTTACATAACGGTTATTACAAAACAGAAGTGACTGTTCAAAATATTTATATTGATCCAATATACCAATAATTCAAATATCACTTCTTAGACTGTAGACAAAGTCAATTTATTTATTAGCGACTATTATAAACGCTTATTGATTTAGCCCTTTCTAAAAGAGCGTTTCAATTTTAATTATTGCTCACAAGCGCTTGCGAGTGGAAATATCTGCCAGTTACTTGTTAGTGGAATAGGAAAAAAATATAAAACAGGTGTAGAATGATTCGTTTTTCTACACCTGTTTTATTTTAGGGACTTTTTAGATAGCCTTTTTTGCTATGGACATTATTGATAATACTGTATTTTCGAGCATAAAATGATAAAATATTAGATAGCGAAGGAGTGCATTCTTGCAGGGAATTCTTGCAGGTATTTTAACGTCTGTAGATGTCATCGGGTTATTTGTATTAATTCCAAATGTTAGATATCGCTTATTTTTAGCAGTGTGGACAGCCACGTTACATATGCTTTTTCCACTGCTCGGCTTTGAATTAGGGAGCTACTTAGTGCGTTTTTTGTTAGAATGGGGACAATGGATTTCAAGTATTTTATTATTTAGTATTGGCCTCCATTTACTGTTGTCTTCTCACAAAAATGAGAAAATAACCATTTCACCAGTTTTATTAGCTGTGACTGCTAGCCTAGATACCTTTTCAGTGAGTGTTTCTTTTGGTATGCTTAACTTAGAAAAGACAATTTTCATAATTAGTGCCGGATTGAGTGCTTTTATTTGTTCGTATGGGTCTTTAGTATTGGCACGCAGGAGTCAGGTTTTTTTTGGAAATAAAATTCAAATAATTGCAGGCATTATTTTTATCGTTATGAGTCTACTCGCAATTAAAAAATAAATAAGGAAGGTGATAAGTGTGAATATATTATTTGTATGTACTGGGAATACTTGTCGCAGTCCGATGGCAGAGGCCATTTTAAAACAGAAACAACTCGCCGACGTTAATGTTCGTTCAGCTGGAATTTATGCAATGCCGAACGCAGAAATGTCTGCACATGCACAGCAAGTTTTACATGAGGCGAATATAGCGCATCAACATTTAGCTACACAACTATCTGTAGAAGAAGTGGAGTGGGCCGATCTCGTTTTAACGATGACCACAGCACATAAAGATACCATAATTGCTAACTATCCACATACGGAAGAAAAAGTTTTTACATTGAAAGAATATACGAGTGAAGGAAGCTATGAAAATGTGGTAGATCCTTACGGTGGGAATAAAGCAATTTATGAGGAAACTTTTGCAGAATTACAGGAATTAGTTGAACGATTAGTAAAAATACTTGAGAAGAATTGAGGGGCACTATGAAAAAACAGTTTGGCTTACGACTTAAACTAGTATTATTTGTAAGTATACTTGCACTAATCACATATAGTATAAGCTTTATCTTCATTGAATTTATACAACCTACTGTTTTCCCAGATACCAATCGTAAGCTATTTGAAGTGATTACTTATTTATTAGGGATTACTTGGTCAGGTATTTTAGCTGCAATTTTCAGCGTTATTTTAATCAAGCCATTACAACAGCTTGAATATTCTGCTACACGTGTTGCAGAAGGTAAAATTGGACAGGATGTAGTGATGCCGAAAACAAATGATGAGATTCGTTCAGTGGCTATAGCATTCCAACAAATGGTGTTAAATTTACGACATATGGTAGAAAGCATCGATCAAAACTTCCAACAAACAAATCAATCCATTATTAAGCTATCCGATGAAACAGCTGTTGCGACAAAGAAAGCGGACGGTATTGCGGTGACGGTGAGACATATTTCGGAAGGAGCCGAAGCGTCAGCTACAGCAGTACAAGATACCGCAGAAGCAATTGAAGATGTGCGAGCATTAGCAACTGAAGTGAATACGAGAGCTGAACAGTCTGCAACGCAATCGAAAGAGATTTTACATAATTTAACTAATACAACAAAAGCGATTGAAACGTTAGTCAACAGCATTCAACAAATCGCAGCCGGTAACAACGAAGCATTAGAAAGTATTCGTACATTAGAAGACAATGCGGGACAAGTTGAACGTATTATTAGTTTAGTAGGCGATATTGCTGCGCAAACTAATTTACTAGCATTAAATGCTTCCATCGAAGCTGCTCGTGCAGGAGAACATGGGAAAGGCTTTGCAGTTGTAGCAGAAGAGGTGCGTGGTTTAGCAGATGAAAGCGCAAAAGCAGTACAAGGCATTACGTCGCTAATCCAATCCATGCAACAAAATGTTGAGATTGTCGTGAAGCAAATGAATCAACAGGTAGCATTTGCAACAAAAGAAGCAGCACGCGTATCAGAGACAACGACAGCTGTTGAAGGAATGTCCTCTAGTGTGCATGAAATGGCAAACGCAATTGTCGAGATTTCTTCATTAATAGAAAAACAAATGCACAATATCGAAACAACTGCTCGACAATCACAAGAAGTAGCAGCGATTGCACAAGAAACATCAGCAGGTGCACAGGAAGTTAGCAGTGCAACAGAAGAGCAAGCTTATGCAATCGAGCAGGTTGAACAACTTGCACAAGATTTAAAAAAGCAATCCGAAGCGCTTCATAAAATGATCCAACAATTTGATAGACAAGCATAGAAAGTTAGACTGTGGACAAGCTTAAAAAAGCATGCCCACAGTTTTTTATTTTAGCTGGCATGGACGATAATGGGGGCCTTTGGAAAAAATATCGAAATAGTATGTCCACTGTAATAGAAAAAGCAGAAAAACTTCAGTAGAGGGAATATTATAACAAAAGACCATTATCCGAATTTATTAACAGGATATTCACATTATCCACAAAAAAAAGACTAAAAAATGAACGTTTTTTAATCCGCTTACAAGAAACGTTCGTCTTTTAGGAGAAATCAGCATAAAAATGCAACAAAAATCATGTTATTCTAGGGAGAGAAGTGGTAAACTAATGTTGACTATATTTCGAAATGAGGGAACCCAGTGAGAATAGCAATTTCTTCTGATCACGGAGGCAATAATTTACGTCGTGAGATTATGCAACTGTTAGATGAGCTAAATATTAGCTACGAAGATTTTGGTCCACAATCTGCGGATTCAGTAGACTATCCTGATTATGCAAAGCCAGTTTCTGAAGGTGTTGCTAGCGGGGAATTTGATAAAGGCATTTTAATTTGTGGAACAGGGATTGGCATGTCCATCGCTGCGAACAAAGTAAAAGGTATTCGTTGTGCTTTAGTACACGATGTATTTAGTGCAAAGGCAACTCGTTGCCATAATGATTCAAATATTTTAGCAATGGGTGAGCGCGTAATTGGTCCTGGCCTTGCACGTGAAATCGCCAAAACATGGCTTGAAACAGATTTTGAAGGCGGTCGTCATACACGCCGCGTAGAAAAAATCGCTGAATTAGAACAATAAACAATGCGCTTTTTCAGCCGTTAACACAATTGTGCATAGGCAGTGGCAGCATGTGCTGTCACTTTACCCTATGCAATGGTACGGCTTAGCGTAAGGAAAAGACATCAATAAAAGGGGCTGAGCTTAATGGTTGTGCAACAAATACAAACGCAATTGACTCAGTTACTCAGTGATTTCGAAGAGCAAGTAGTGTTGCGACCAAAGACTATTTTTGTCGTAGGCTGCTCTACGTCTGAAGTGATTGGTCAGAAAATTGGCACAGCGGGTGCGCTGGAAACAGCACAAGCGATTTTTGAGCCGTTGCAAGCATTTGCAAAAAAACATCAGCTATATCTAGCGTTCCAAGGCTGTGAGCATATTAATCGTGCAATCACGATGGAAGCTTCAGTTGCAGAACAGTTTGGCTATGAACCAGTAGCAGTCATACCTGTTCGTACTGCAGGTGGGTCAATGTCAGCTTACGCGTATACAAAATTGGAAAACCCAGTTGTTGTAGAGGCGATACGTGCACATGCAGGTATTGACATAGGACAAACGTTAATTGGTATGCATTTAAAGGAAGTAGCTGTTCCGGTTCGTACATCCGTGCGAACAGTAGGGGAAGCAATTGTCACAGTAGCAACAACACGTCCAAAGCTAATTGGTGGCGAACGTGCTGTATATAAATAACACAACTTCTGTTGTCAGAGGTAAAGGTAAATAACGATAATACTTAGGAGGCTTTTTCAAACATGGCATACGAAAAATTAGCAGTACAAGACAAAGCAGTATTAGATGGGATTTTAGCAGAGAAAAAACGTCAACAAGCGAATATCGAGTTAATCGCATCTGAAAACTTTGTATCTGAAGCAGTAATGGAAGCACAAGGTTCAGTTCTTACTAACAAATATGCTGAAGGTTATCCGGGAAAACGTTACTATGGTGGCTGTGAGCATGTAGACGTAGTTGAAGATATTGCACGTGACCGTGTGAAAGAAATCTTCGGTGCAGAATATGCTAACGTACAACCACACTCTGGTGCACAAGCGAATATGGCTGTATACCATACAATTTTAGAACCAGGCGATACAGTATTAGGGATGAACCTATCTCATGGCGGTCACTTAACACATGGATCTCCTGTAAACTTCTCAGGTATTCTTTACAATTTCGTTGAATACGGTGTAACAGAAGATACACATGTAATTGACTACGAAGATGTTCGTCAAAAAGCATTAGCACATAAACCAAAACTAATTGTAGCAGGTGCATCTGCATATCCACGCGAAATTGATTTCGCTAAATTCCGTGAAATTGCCGATGAAGTAGGAGCTTACTTTATGGTTGATATGGCGCACATCGCAGGTCTTGTAGCTGCTGGAGAGCACCAATCACCAGTTCCTTACGCTGATTTTGTTACATCGACTACACACAAAACATTACGTGGCCCACGTGGTGGTTTAATTCTTGCATCAAAAGAATGGGAGCAAAAATTAAATAAATCTGTATTCCCAGGTATCCAAGGTGGACCATTAATGCACGTAATCGCTGCAAAAGCAGTAGCATTTGGCGAAGCTTTACAACCTGAGTTCAAAGAATACGCAAAACAAATTAAAGCAAATGCACGCGCTTTAGCAGACGTGCTAATCGCTGAAGGTGTAGAAATCGTTTCGGGTGGTACAGATAATCACTTATTACTATTAAACGTAAAATCTCTTGGCTTAACTGGTAAAGTAGCAGAGCACGCACTAGATGAAGTAGGCATTACAACAAACAAAAACACAATCCCTTACGATACTGAATCTCCATTTGTTACTTCTGGTATCCGTATTGGTACACCTGCTGTGACATCTCGCGGCTTTAAAGAAGAAGATATGAAAGAAGTCGGCGCTATCATTGCAGCTGTACTTAAAAACCCTGAAGATGAAGCAGTGAAAGCTGAAGCGAAAGAGCGCGTAAAAGCTTTAACTGACAAACATCCTTTATACGCATAATCATTACTGCTAAAAAGCAAGGCTGTGACTAAAGTGTTAAGTTCACTTTAGCCATGGCCTTTTTGTTTAGATAAGCACTACATTCTTAACTTTTTAGCTACCAAAAAAATAAAATAATCTTATTTTTGGATTTTTTTACATAAATATAGATTGAAAGAGTATATTATATTCATTAAGGACAACCAATGTCCTGAAAAGGATAATATTTTTTATAAAAGTGACAATTTATTGAATTTTTATGTACAATATAAATGAAGTTATAGTGGATGGATAGAGACGGGAGGGGTTGGATGGTTACTAAATCTATGGATATACAAAATAGTATATTATTAACGACAATTCGTAACTTAGGTGAACAATCAAAAGAAAGCTACGTTATTTTAGATGCGAAAACAAATTGTATACTAGAATGCAACGAATCTTTTTGCATGCTAATAAATGCAAGTCATACAGAGATGCTCAAAAAAGATTATTTTGAGATGCTTTCGAATCAGTTACAAACGACAACAGTTGAAATGATAAAAGAGAAAATACATAGTGGAGCAATGGTGACAGCAAAGTTGCATCACCATCGCTTTGAAAAGCCGCCATTTTGGGCCGAGATGCAGACCCTTCCTTTTCAAAGTCATAATAATGAAACTTTATTTGTGTTAGTAATTGTGAAGGATATAACGTATTATCATACAGAAGATTTTATAATGAAATTAGAGAGAGCCGTCTACGAAGCGATAGAAAAAGACGAGCCATTTTATAAAAAAATGGACACTATTTGTAGTGGCATAGATGAATTTTTTATTCCATTTGTATTTAGTACAATACTTATTAAAACAGAATCCAATCAACTTCAAGTGTTTACTTCTAATAGGACGCGTGACCATGTGCCACAATTGTGCGAGATGAACGACTTTTATAGACAGGTGATGCAACAGGGAACAACGATCATTACAAATAACTTAGAAGATATTGCTATTCCAATAGAGTTTAAAAGTTTTGCTAATACAACAAATAAACACATTGGATGGTTTGTCCCTATTCGTAATCAGAAGCAACAAGCGATTGGCTTGTTTATGATATTTTCGCAATATTCAAGCGAAAGTGCATTATTTAATAAGTTGTTTGAAAAAATAGGTGCACTTGTTGCATTAGCGTTTACGTATGCAAAAACACAAAGAAGGCTATGGGATTTAGCATATAAGGATATTACAACGGGTTTGCCTAATCGGCATAGCTTTTTAAATAAAATTGAACAGGAAGAACAACGAGGGCATATTGGCTTTATCAAAATAATACAACCTAGTGAATTCCACCAAGTCGTTGAATTATACGGTCGAGAAGCGGGCGACGAGTTATTAAGGCAAGTTGCTCGACGACTCCAAGAACATAAAACCGAGATTAATGAATATATTGCTCGATTTACAAGTTCAAGTCTTATTATTTCACAAGTAACACATAAAGAAGAATTTAGTGACTATGAACAGCGTATCAAAGAATTAACACGCCAGCCCTTTATAATAAATGGTAAGCACATTTATATTACGTTAAAAACCGGAATTTCTTACTTTGATAAAGAGATAAAAATTGCTGATGCCATCAGATTTGCTGACAATGCACTATCTTATGCAGCTAACAAACCGGGCACACATATGGAAATATTCACAAAGGAACGCAACGATTTATTAGAGCAACAAATGACGGTTCTAAATCATTTATCACAAGCACTTAAAAATAAAGAAATTTCTGTAAATCTACAACCAAAAGTAGATTTACGAACAGGTGAAATTCAAAGTATAGAAGCTTTAGCTCGTTGGCATTCACCTATTCTCGGCTTTGTGTCACCGGCTATGTTTATACCAGTTGCCGAAAATGCAGGTAAGGTTCGTGAAATTGATAGTCAAATATTAGAGATAGTTCTTGCATGGCTAGCAGAGCGGCAACAATTAGGCAAGAAGCTGGTGAAGGTTGCAGTCAATATATCACCAGATCATTTTTACTATCCTCATTTTGTAAGGGATATCCGCCAGCTCGTTGAAAAATATAACATTGATCCAAGCAATATTATTTTAGAGGTAACTGAAAATATAGGTTTAGTCGATTTCCAAACAGCATTCACCATTATCCAAGAATTAAAAAGCTATGGCTTTCAAACATCGGTGGATGATTTCGGGACAGGCTTTTCCTCGCTTAGCTATTTGCAACGATTACCGTTCACAGAGTTAAAAATCGATCGCAGTTTTATTAATGACATAAAAGATGCGGCAACATTAGCCATTGTACGTTCCATTATTCAGCTAGCTTTAAATTTAGGGATGACATCTGTTGCGGAAGGAATAGAAAATGAGGAACAGGTTGAGATTTTACGAGCGCTCGGTTGTACAGTTGGACAAGGCTACTTCTATTATAAACCAATGTCAATTGAACAACTTGATACGATACTTGATGTATAATTAGCTTGTATATGTAGCAAACACTCTAGAAAAGGGCATATCTCGAATTTAATTTTGAGACAGTTGATATTTTCTGTTATACTAGTTGAGATAAAAATCAATCCGAACGGTTAGGAGAGAACCCCTTTGAGCAAAGTATACGTATTTGATCATCCACTAATCCAACACAAGTTAACTTATATTCGTGATAAAAATACAGGAACTAAAGAATTTCGTGAGCTAGTTGATGAAGTAGCAACATTAATGGCATTCGAAATTACGCGAGATATGCCTGTAGAAGAAATTGAAATTGAAACACCTGTAACCATTGCAAAAACAAAAGTTCTTTCTGGGAAAAAACTTGCGATCGTACCGATTTTACGCGCAGGAATCGGCATGGTAGACGGTGTATTAAAACTTATTCCAGCTGCTAAAGTTGGTCATATCGGTCTTTATCGTGACCCAGAAACATTAAAACCTGTTGAGTACTATGCAAAATTACCAGCAGATGTTGAAGAACGTGACTTCATTATTGTAGACCCAATGCTTGCTACAGGCGGTTCAGCAGTGGAAGCTATCAACTCACTGAAAAAACGCGGTGCGAAAAGCATTAAATTTATGTGTTTAATTGCTGCGCCTGAAGGTGTAAAAGTGATTCAAGACGAACATCCTGATGTGGATATCTACATTGCAGCACTTGACGAAAAGTTAAATGACCATGGCTATATTGTTCCTGGTTTAGGTGATGCTGGAGACCGTTTATTCGGTACAAAATAATATATTGCGCGTATTGCTTACGAAGTAATATCGTTTTTTAAACAGCAACTTTATAGCACTTGAAAGCGTCCTTCAATATTGAAGGACGTTTCATAGTATGTTTGGGCAATTTGCCACCCGAACTTGACACGTCAAGGTGAAGAAGGGGCATTGCTTTTAAACGTACAATATAACCAAAGGACGGTGCAAATCGTTTTGACGAAAAAATGGAAAGTGATGACGATTTTCGGTACAAGACCAGAGGCGATTAAAATGGCCCCGCTTGTATTGGAATTACAAAAGCATCCCGAGCAAGTGGAATCAATTGTGACTGTAACAGCACAACATCGCCAAATGCTTGACCAAGTATTAGAAACATTTAAGATTACGCCAGACTACGATTTAAATATTATGAAGGATCGTCAAACACTGATTGATGTGACAACAAATGCTTTACAAGGCTTAGATAAAGTTATGAAAGAAGCGCAACCTGATATTGTCTTAGTGCATGGCGATACGGCTACAACATTTATCGCAAGTTTAGCAGCATTTTATAATCAAATTGCCATTGGTCATGTTGAAGCGGGTTTACGTACATGGAATAAATATTCACCTTATCCAGAGGAAATGAATCGTCAGTTGACAGGTGTCATGGCCGATTTACATTTCGCGCCAACTGAAGTATCGAAGAAAAACCTATTGGACGAAAATAAAAATCCAAATACGATTTATGTAACGGGCAATACAGCTATTGATGCATTAGCTACAACGGTGAGTGAACATTATACACATCCAGTGTTAGAGAAAATAGCAAATGACCGTATGATCTTATTAACAGCACATCGTCGTGAGAATCTAGGCGAACCAATGCGCCATATGTTCCGAGCAATTACTCGACTGCTGGCGGAGCATGAGGATGTTCAGGTTGTTTATCCGGTGCATATGAATCCAGCTGTTCGAGAAATTGCCAACGAAATATTAGGTGATAATAAACGTGTGCATTTAATTGAACCGCTTGAAGTGTTTGATTTCCATAACTTCGCTGCCAATTCGTATATGATTTTAACGGATTCTGGCGGTGTACAAGAGGAAGCACCATCATTAGGCAAGCCAGTTCTAGTGCTACGTGATACAACAGAGCGTCCAGAAGGTATTGCTGCGGGAACTTTGAAACTAGCAGGTACGGAAGAGGAAATGATTTATTCTCTAGCAAAAGAATTACTAGAGGATAAAGAAGCATACGAAGCTATGGCAAAAGCCTCTAATCCTTATGGAGATGGGCATGCTTCGCAGCGAATTGTGAAAGCGCTCTTAGATTTTTTGCAAAAAAGCAAGTAATACACCATTCTAAATTCAAAAAATGAGTAAATAGAACTAATGGTAAATGCGTCGCTAATTTACGAGCATATTTATGTCGTAAATTAGCTTTTTTTTGCATTATTCCGAAAAAACTTTTGGAATCTATGAAAGTTTATACACAAATTTGTCAACAATTTGACAAGAGTATAGTGGCTGTGAAGTTTTTCTCCTTTACTAATTGACTTCAAATATCACCTATTGTATGCTTACAAAGGGTAAGAATGATAAGGGTTTCTATTCGTTGATAGACGTTGAAACACTTGTTATATCAAGTTTCTACTAAATTGACAGTACAAACCAACACTGTCGATTTGCAACGTTTTGTGCGTTTCGGTTTTATACCGAATAAGTATGGGGTGTAAGGCATTATTAGGGATTTACACCTGTAATTTCAAATGACGTCCCCATTACTATTCCGCTGTGAGTAGTGTTTTTCACTGCTCTTTTCTGATTTCACAAAGTGGTCAGCAAACGTTTTCTTTACTCGAAAAAATGATTCAGGAGACTACAAACCAATGCTAGATTTGCATCACATTTTTGCTGTGCAGAAGAGAGCGTTATTTTTTTTGCTCGCACTTTGCGCATTAGGCTGGGGCTTTACGTCCTATCAAACTGTTTTTGCGGGCATCGCAATCGGTGCATTTTTTGGTACGTATAATTTTTGGATTTTAGTTCGCCGTATGGAGAAGTTTGATCGTTCCATTAGTGAAGGGAAGAAAATAGGTTCACTTGGTACAGCACTTCGTTTTGGATCAGGTGTAGCGGCAGTTGCTATAGCCATTTCGTTGCCAAACTATTTTCACTTAATTAGCACGGTCATAGGGCTAATGATTCCGTACGTTTTTCTCTTTGTCGAGAGAATTGTATCTCATGTAAGGAACCACTAATGTGCTTTATTAGAAAGAGAGGTGAAAAATAACAATGAATCATGAAGCTCCGTTAGTAACCATTGGATTTTTAACATTTAACTTATCTACAGTTATGATGTTACTAGTTGCAGCTACAATCGTATTTTTAATCGCAGTTATTTCAACTAGAAACTTAAAGTTAAAACCAACTGGTATGCAAAACTTTATGGAATGGATTATGGATTTCGTAAAGAATATCATTCAAAGCAACATGGACTGGAAAACGGGTGGACGATTCCACATTCTAGGTATCACACTTATTATGTTTATCGCAGTATCTAACTTATTAGGTCTTCCATTCTCTATCATCTATGACCATCAACTTTGGTGGAAATCGCCAACAGCTGACCCAACGGTTACAATGACTCTTGCAGCGATGATTTTAGTATTAACGCAATACTATGGTATCAAAATGAAGGGTACAGGCCATTATGTTGGTACATTCTTCAAACCAATGTCATTTATGTTCCCGTTAAAAATCATTGAAGAGTTTGCAAACACTTTAACATTAGGTCTGCGTCTTTACGGTAACATTTATGCAGGTGAAATTTTACTTGCATTAATCGCAGGTTTAGCCGTTTCAGGACCAATCGGGTTCGTAGGTGCAATTGTTCCTATGATGGCATGGCAAGGTTTCTCTATTTTCATCGGCTTTATCCAAGCCTTTATCTTCACAATGTTAACAATGGTTTACATGGCTCATAAAGTGAGCGATGACCATTAATATAAAGCATAAATTTTATGCTTGAACCAAAAAAACAAACAATTCCAAGGAGGAAATTTTAAAATGACAGGTTCATTAGGTTTATTAGCAGCAGCAATCGCAATCGGTTTAGGTGCACTTGGTGCAGGTATTGGTAACGGTCTTATCGTATCAAAAACAGTTGAAGGTATCGCTCGCCAACCAGAAGCTCGTGGCGTTCTTCAAACTACTATGTTCATCGGGGTTGCATTAGTTGAAGCCTTACCGATCATCGCAGTAGTAGTAGCATTCATCGTAATGAACAAATAATTCAGTTGTATACTGAATTTTACTAGTGGCGAAGCAGGATTCACCAGATGAAACTTCGCCCTTCATTTTGGAACTGATAAAAGCTATGTGCAAATATAGCTTTTTAAAATAGGTAAGTTTTTTAAAGTATTACAAACTATTATGTTGAAGTTAAAGCTCTTGAAGGGAGTGAAACAATCGTGTTTTTAGACAATCTTGTACTTGGTGCAGGTGGAGGATTCAATGGTGGAGATATCGTCTCAACATTAGTCATCTTCTTAGTATTAATGCTTCTTCTTAAAAAGTTCGCTTGGGGTCCATTAATGGGCATCATGCAACAACGTGAAGAATTAGTAGCAAGTGAAATCGAAGCAGCTGAAAAAGCGCGCAAAGATTCGCATAAATTTTTAGAAGAACAAAAAAGTCTTCTTAAAGAAGCTCGTACGGAAGCACAATCGATTGTTGAGGGTGCTAAGAAGCAAGGCGAAATGCAAAAAGAAGAAATTCTTACAGCAGCTCGCAATGAAGCTAACCGCTTAAAAGAATCGGCTTTACGTGAAATCGAGTCTGAAAAAGAAAAAGCGATCGCAGCTGTACGTGATGAAGTCGTTTCATTATCTGTACTTGCAGCATCTAAAGTCCTTAGCAAAGAGATTTCTGAGGCAGACAACCGTGCTCTAATTGAAGAGACGATTGCGAAGGCAGGGGAAGCTCAATGAGTAATTCAACTGTAGCTAAGCGTTACGCTCAAGCTCTTTTTGAACTTGCGCAACAAAAAAATATTCTTGCTGAAGTTGGGGCAGACTTAAACGAGTTAACAAAAGTTGTAAATGAATCTCCTGATTTTTTAACACTTTTAAATGCGCCTAAGTTCTCTATCGAACGCAAGAAACAAATGGTTGCTGAAATCTTTGCAAGTGCAACGCCAGAAGTTTTACACACTGTTCAACTACTTGTTGAGAAAAAGCGTGTAAACGAAGTGAAGCTTATTGCGAATGCGTATGCTGAACTTGCTGCACAAGCACAAGGTTCTGCAGATGCAACTGTATTCTCAACTCGTGCACTTTCTGCTGAAGAAAGCGCTAAAATTTCTGCAGCATTTGCTAAACTTGTTGGGAAACAATCATTAAACATTACAAACGAAATCGATCCATCATTATTAGGTGGTATTCGTGTTCAAATCGGTAACCATATTTATGACAGCTCAGTAGTGAACAAGCTAGAGCGTCTAAAACGTGAATTAATCGGTTAATAATTTAGAAATGTGAGAGGTGACATACATGGGCATCAAGGCTGAAGAAATCAGCAGTCTGATTAAACAACAGATTGAGAATTATGAATCTGAACTTAAAGTAAGCGAAGTTGGTACAGTTATCCGTATTGGTGACGGTATCGCTCTTGCTCATGGCCTCGACAACGCCATGGCTGGAGAGCTTTTAGAGTTCTCTAACGGTGTTATGGGTATGGCTCAAAACCTAGAAGAAGGTAACGTTGGTATCGTAATCTTAGGTCCATACACAGACATCAAAGAAGGCGATGAAGTTCGTCGTACAGGTCGTATTATGGAAGTACCAGTTGGTGAAGAACTAATTGGTCGTGTTGTAAATCCACTAGGTCAACCAGTGGACGGACAAGGTCCAATCAACACAACAAAATCTCGTCCGATCGAAAGCCCAGCTTTCGGTGTAATGGCTCGTAAATCAGTACATGAACCACTACAAACTGGTATTAAAGCGATTGACGCACTTGTACCAATCGGTCGTGGTCAACGTGAGTTAATCATTGGTGACCGCCAAGTTGGTAAAACATCTGTAGCAATCGATACAATCCTTAACCAAGGTGACCAAAACATGATCTGTATCTATGTTGCAATTGGTCAAAAAGAATCTACTGTACGTGGTGTAGTAGAAACGCTTCGTAAACATGGCGCTTTAGATTATACAATCGTTGTGACAGCTTCTGCTTCTCAACCAGCTCCATTATTATTCTTAGCACCATTCGCTGGTGTATCTATGGCTGAAGAATTCATGTTACAAGGTAAACACGTTTTAATCGTGTATGATGATCTTTCTAAACAAGCATCAGCTTACCGTGAACTTTCACTTCTTCTTCGCCGTCCTCCAGGTCGTGAAGCTTACCCTGGTGACGTTTTCTACTTACACAGCCGCTTATTAGAACGTGCTGCGAAGTTAAATGAAACATATCAAAATGGTTCAATTACAGCTCTTCCATTCGTTGAGACACAAGCTGGGGATATCTCTGCATACATCCCAACAAACGTAATCTCAATCACTGATGGACAAATTTTCTTACAATCTGACTTATTCAACTCAGGTGTACGTCCAGCGATTAACGCCGGTCTTTCTGTATCACGTGTAGGTGGATCTGCTCAAATTAAAGCGATGAAAAAAGTTGCGGGTACACTACGTCTTGACTTAGCTGCATTCCGTGAGCTTGAATCTTTCGCTCAATTCGGTTCAGATTTAGATAAAATTACACTTGCTAAACTTGAGCGTGGTAAACGTACGGTTGAAGTTCTAAAACAAGACCTAAACAAACCACTTAAAGTTGAAAAACAAGTTGCAATCCTTTACGCATTAACTAAAGGTCACTTAGATGATATTCCAGTTCAAGATATCGTTCGTTTTGAAAGTGAATTCTTAAGCTGGTTAGATACAAACCACACAAACGTTTTAGATCATGTTCGTACTACTAAAGAACTTGCTCCTGATGCGGAATACGTAGCAGCTTTAACTGACTTCAAAAAAACTTTCGCTAAATCAGAATAAGCAAGAAAAATAGTCGCTTGATTAAAAAACAAAAGGTGGTGAAATACCAGTGGTAAACTTACGCGAAATTAAAGGTCGTATTAATTCTACAAAGAGTACGAAACAAATTACGAAAGCGATGCAGATGGTTTCTTCTTCAAAGTTACGTCGTGCAGAGCAAAATGCTAAAGCTTACGTTCCTTACATGGAAAAAATTCAAGACGTAGTAGGCGCTATCGCATCAGGTACAAAAGACAGTGGACATCCAATGTTAACTGCTCGTCCTGTTAAGAGAACAGCTTACTTAGTCATTGGTTCTGACCGTGGTCTTGCAGGTGCTTACAACTCAAGTATCTTACGTCAAGTACAACGTACAATCAACGAGCGTCATAAATCAAAAGACGAATACGTGATTTTAGCAGTAGGTCGTGTTGTTCGTGATTACTTTGTGAAACGTGATCATAATGTTATTAGCAGTGTTGTTGCTCTTCCTGACCAACCATCATTCGCTGATATTAAAGAAATCGCTCGTAATGCTGTTGGTATGTTCATTGACGGTACGTATGATGAACTTTATATGTACTACAATCACTTTGTTAGTGCTATCGCTAACGAAGTGACAGAGAAAAAACTTCTTCCATTAACTGATATTGCACCTGCAAGCAGCAATGCTTCTTATGAATTCGAGCCATCTGGTGAGGCAATTCTTGAAGTATTACTTCCACAATATGCGGAAAGCCTTGTTTACGGCGCATTATTAGATGGAAAAGCAAGTGAACATGCTTCTCGTATGACTGCTATGAAAAATGCAACTGATAACGCATCTGATCTTATCGGAGATCTTTCATTGCAATATAACCGTGCACGTCAAGCAGCTATTACACAAGAAATTACAGAAATCGTTGGTGGGGCTGCAGCCTTAGAATAGGCTCAGCTCACCAATGTCGTATAAGAATACGATAGGAGGGTACACAGTAATGAATAAAGGACATGTTATTCAAGTAATGGGTCCGGTTGTTGACGTAAAATTCGACAATGGCCAATTACCAGCAATCTATAACTCATTAACAGTTAAGATTGAACGTCCTAATGAAGAACCAACAACTCTTGCATTAGAAGTTGCACTTCATTTAGGTGATGATTCTGTTCGTACAATTGCAATGTCATCTACTGATGGCTTACAACGTGGAGCAGAAGTAACAGATTCAGGAAAAGCTATCTCAGTACCAGTTGGTGAAGTGACTCTTGGTCGTGTATTCAACGTATTAGGAGAAGTAATCGACTTAGGTGAAGAAATTCCAGCTGATGCACGTCGTGATTCAATTCACCGCGAAGCACCATCTTTCGATCAACTTTCAACTTCAGTTGAAATCCTTGAAACAGGTATCAAAGTAGTAGACTTATTAGCACCATACATTAAAGGTGGTAAAATCGGTCTATTCGGTGGTGCCGGTGTAGGTAAAACTGTATTAATCCAAGAATTAATCAATAACATCGCACAAGAGCACTCAGGTATCTCTGTATTCGCTGGTGTAGGTGAGCGTACTCGTGAAGGGAACGACTTATTCTACGAAATGAGCGATTCAGGCGTTATCAAGCAAACAGCGATGGTATTCGGTCAAATGAACGAGCCACCAGGTGCACGTATGCGTGTAGCTTTAACTGGTCTTACAATGGCAGAATACTTCCGTGATGAGCAAGGTGCAGACGTACTTTTATTCATCGACAATATCTTCCGTTTCACACAAGCAGGTTCTGAGGTTTCTGCCCTATTAGGTCGTATGCCTTCTGCGGTAGGTTACCAACCAACACTTGCAACTGAAATGGGTAAATTACAAGAACGTATCACATCTACTAACAAAGGATCTGTAACTTCTATTCAAGCGATCTATGTACCAGCCGATGACTATACTGACCCGGCTCCAGCTACAACTTTCGCCCACTTAGATGCAACTACTAACCTTGAGCGTAAATTATCTGAAATGGGTATCTACCCTGCGGTTGACCCATTAGCTTCGACTTCTCGTGCATTATCACCAGAAATCGTAGGCGCTGAGCACTACGCAGTAGCAACTGGCGTACAACGTACAATCCAACGTTACCGTGAATTACAAGATATCATTGCTATCTTAGGTATGGATGAGTTATCTGATGAAGATAAACAAACAGTTGAACGTGCTCGTCGTATTCAATTCTTCTTATCTCAAAACTTCCACGTTGCGGAACAATTCACTGGTCAAAAAGGTTCTTACGTTCCTGTTAAAGAAACGGTTCGTTCATTCAAGGAAATCCTTGAAGGTAAACACGATCACCTACCAGAAGATGCTTTCCGTTTAGTAGGTTCTATTGAAGAAGTAGTTGAAAAAGCGAAAAGCATGGGCGTAGAGGTTTAATACTAGGGACGAGGAGGAAAAAATATGAAGACAGTTACAGTCAATATTGTCACTCCCGACGGCCCGGTATACGATTCTGAAGTATCAATGGTAATCGCGAAAACAACTTCAGGTGAGATTGGTGTTCTTGCCGGCCATATTCCAATGGTAGCTCCACTTGCAATTGGTGCAGTGAAGCTGAAAAAGGACAATGGTTCAACTGAGATTGTTGCTGTAAGCGGTGGTTTCATTGAAGTTCGTCCAGAAAAGATCTCAATTTTAGCACCTTCTGCTGAAATTGCTGATAATATCGATGTACAACGTGCTAAAGAAGCCGTTAAACGCGCTGAAGGACGAATTCAAAGCAAACAAGATAACATTGATTTCAAACGTGCTGACCTAGCATTAAAACGTGCGTTGAATCGTATCAACGTTCATGAGGGTAATATCTAATTCAATTTTTAACGGGCAGATGCAATATCTGCCCGTTTTTTAAATGGAGGAACACGATGTGGGAATTTATGAAGCAGTAGGGCAAGAAGCTTTAATGGGCATTCTATCGCACCTCTTTTTTATTGCTATCACTTTTTACGCTTTGCAGGCCTTCATGCTAGAAAAATTATTTAAAAAAAATAAAGTATTTCAAATACAATTAATTTATATTTTGCTAAGTATTGCGATAGGGACAGCAGTCTCTAATTTCTTTCTACAAGTGTCAAGTTGGTCTGGAAAACTTCCTTACTTATTTTAAAGTTAGTTAGTGCCAACTAACTAGATAGTAACGGATGCGTAATTTCATATGTGCATATTTCGAAGGGCTCCATAAGTTCACTTATGTGGTCCTTTGAAATATGTACTTAAGAGGTTTAATAAGCTATGGAAACGGAAATATAGTATCCACGTACTTTTGAAAACGTCTTAGGAATTTACATATTTTCCCGTGTTATTGGTCATTCACAAAAAAAAAAATAATGCGTACAATAAATAAATAGCAAAATATCAATAAATGCCTTAAAATAGTGATTTGGACGCTTGAACGAGCGCGTGAAAAGTTGTACTATAGAGTTGTTTGTTTACTTATTATGACATTATACATCTTTTTTTAAAATAAATTTTCGATAGGTTAAGAGATTGAATTCGGAGGGACGTAAGGTGGATAAAATTATAGTGACTGGCGGCCAAAAGCTACAGGGGAAAGTTCGTGTAGAGGGCGCAAAAAATGCAGTGTTACCAATCCTGGCGGCAGCTTTACTTGCTTCAAAAGGAGAAAATGTAATTAAAGAAGTCCCTAACTTAGCAGATGTTTATACCATAAATGAAGTACTAAAAAGTCTAAACGCTGATGTTACATATATACCAGAAGACAATACAGTATATATAGACGCAACAAAAGAACTTTCAAGTGAAGCTCAATTTGAATATGTCAGTAAAATGCGTGCATCGATTTTAGTGATGGGTTCTTTGCTTGCACGAAATGGCTTTGCACGAGTTGCTTTACCAGGTGGCTGTGCAATCGGTTCACGTCCAATTGAATTACATTTAAAAGGTTTTGAGGCAATGGGTGCAAAAATTTCATTTGGGCACGGTTATGTGGAAGCGAAGGTAGAGGGTCGTTTACAAGGTGCGAATGTATATTTGGATTTCCCAAGTGTCGGTGCAACAGAAAATATTATGACGGCTGCATCTTTAGCAAAAGGAACGACAGTAATTGAAAATGCAGCAAAAGAGCCTGAAATTGTAGATCTTGCAAACTTCATTAATAGTATGGGTGGCCGCGTTATCGGTGCAGGTACGAATACGATTCGTATTGAAGGTGTTGACACATTATATGGAGCAGAGCATTATATTATTCCTGACCGTATCGAAGCAGGTACATTTATGGTAGCAGCTGCGATTACAAAGGGTGATGTAACGATTGAAAATGCTGTGCCTGAACATATGACGGCTTTAATCGCAAAAATGCGTGAAATGGGCGTAGAAATTACAGAGCTTGATGAAGGAATACGTGTCCACGTACCGCAAACTTTAAAAGCTGTAGACATTAAAACAATGCCACACCCAGGCTTCCCAACAGATATGCAGTCGCAAATGATGGCGTTGATGTTAACCGCTGAAGGTACGAGTATTATTACAGAAACAGTCTTTGAAAATCGTTTTATGCACGTTGAAGAGTTCCGTCGCATGAATGCCGGAGCTAAAATCGAAGGACGTTCTGTGTTTATCGAAGGACCAGTAAACCTACAGGGAGCTGAGGTTATGGCAACAGATTTACGAGCAGCAGCAGCCCTAATTTTAGCAGGCCTTGTGTCTGAGGGAATAACACGAGTGACAAAACTCCATCACTTAGACCGTGGTTACGTAGACTTCCATGGCAAATTAGCATCACTAGGTGCAAACATTGAACGTGTATCAACAATGGATGTTACACCAAAAGAAAAAACGACAATCGAATTACCAGCAAACTAACAACAAACCTCTTTGCTTACTATAAGCAAAGAGGTTTTTAGTTAATGCAAAGAGAGATACCTGCGAAACGAAGTGAAATACCCGCGGAGCAGAGAGATTTACCCGCGAAACGAAGAGATGCCCACGGAGCAGAGAGATTTACCCGCGAAATGAAGTGAAATACCCGCGGAGCAGAGCGATTTACCCGCGAAATGAAGTGAAATACCCGCGGATTAGAGCGATTTACCCGCGAAATGAAGTGAAATACCCGCGAAACAGAATGATTTACCCCTGAAACAATGCAGAATACCCACAAAACACAGTGCCCCTCACAAACCAAAGCAAAACGAACTCCCTTAATAGTGGAACGCTCATATTTTCCGTTGTACTCGCATATTATTCCTTATGAAAAATTGGATAATGATAATTGCTGTGATTTGTTTAATTGGTGCATTATATATGATGCCAGTAGCATTCAGTGAGAGACGTATCGATGATTATTCTAACAACTCCCCACAAAAGACGGAAAACGCCTGTGAAATATTCATAGAAGTGGAGGGACAAAAGGAAAAAATTCCTTTAGAAACGTATATAGTAGGTGTAGTGGCTGCAGAAATGCCCGTGTCCTTTGACAAAGAAGCTTTAAAAGCGCAAGCCATTGCCGCGAGAACCTATGCGCTGAAAACGACAAATTACGGTAAAAAAGCCATTGCACCTACTGTTGCAAGGCAAGTCTACTACAATAAAGAACAAAGAAAAGCCAATTGGACTAGCAATTTCCCGGGAAATGAAAAGAAAATTGTCGAAGCCATTACGGAAACAGAAGGACAAGTACTTTTATATAATAATGAACTAATTACGGCGATGTTTCACTCAACGAGCAATGGTAAAACAGAGAGTGCTTACGGTTACAGTGGAAATGACTTACCGTATTTACAAAGCGTTGCAAGTATGTCCGATCAAGCTTCTCCTAAGTTTGCAACAATAAAGGAATGGACGTTAGCTGAATGGAGTGCGCTGTGGCCAGTTAAATGGCAGGCGAATGATTTCGGTCGTATGCAATTGTTTCTCAATGATTCAGGACGTGTTGAGAGGCTACAATTGGGTAAAAATATATGGTCGGGGAGAGAGGTTAGAACACTCTTACAATTGCCATCAACAGATTTTAAGATTTCATATAATAAGAATACAGGCAAAGTTCAGGTAGCAACGAAAGGATATGGTCATGGTGTTGGTATGAGCCAGTACGGTGCAGATGCGATGGCACGTGAAGGAAAGAGCGCTTCAGAGATTTTACACTATTATTATCAACAAATTGAGATAAAAAAAATAGATGCATGTTTAAAATAGCTTCTAGTTGTTCACACTGCAACTAGAGGTGATGAAAATGAGAGAGGATAAAAATAGTAAAACTTCTCAAAATGAAAAAGGACAATTGCAGAAAAAACCTTGGTTTTGGCCGGCGGTATACGCAGGTGGTGCATTAATGTTAGCAGGTATGTTATTTGGTTACAATAGTCTCGTGACAAAAGAAGAAGCACCATTACCAGATGTAGCGCAAGTAGACCCAGGTCCAGTAGTTGAAACAAATGCAAAAACAGAAACAATGAAGTATCCATTCAAGGAAGCAGAGCTTAGTAAAGTACAAGTTTCACAGGAATTTTATGATGTAGAAGCAAAAGAAGAGTCACGTGAGAATGCCTTAATGGTATTCAATCAAACATTTACAACTTCATCAGGCATTTCCCTTTCTATGAATGGAGAGGAATTCGAAGTAGTTGCTGCGTTAAGTGGTAAAGTACTAGAAGTAAAACTAGATGCGTTCACAGGCAATAAAATCGTCTTGGAGCATGCGAATGGTATGCAAACGCAATATAGTTCTGTAAAAGACATCGCTGTGAAAGAAGGCGATGAAGTAGCACAAGGTCAGGCACTTGGAAAAGCGACTGACAATGAGTGGAATCAAGCAGCAGGCGTTCATATGCATTTTGAAGTACTAGAAAACGGCAAATACGTTAACCCGAAAAAATTCCTAGGATTTTAAAAAAGTCAGCAATTTAACGAGAAAGTGCAAATCGTGTTCTGAATAGCTTTGTCCTCACATAAGGTGAAGAAATGCGCAGACGTGCATCTGATGCCAAAGCCATTTTGTGAAATTGTGTGGAAAGGACGAGAACGTGCACGAGCACATTCGGAAGCGCTGCATACGCCTCGGTGAATTATTGATTGAGACGCGTGAAACTGTGCGTGTCCTCGCGAAAATGACAGGTTACTCTAAAAGTACGGTGCACAAAGATTTAACTGAGCGATTACCAACAATTCATGAAGGATTAGCTGATCAAGTGAAAGAAATTCTCGCCTACCATAAAGCCGTACGTCATATTCGTGGAGGAGAGGCAACGAAAAACAAGTGGAAAGAAAGAGCGAGTCAAGAATGATTCGTTCTTTTTTTGTACATTTCTATTTGTGTACATATAATTGAAGGAAAACAAGCGTAATAACTAAATTTAGGTGAAATTACCAATGGGGTATGATAAAATATTCTAGATAAATAGACAATAGGAACGTTATGTAGTTGGAACTGGCGGGAAGGAGAATTTAAAAAATGTTTTCGAAGGATATAGGCATTGACTTAGGAACTGCGAACGTATTAATCCACGTTAAAGGTAAAGGAATCGTCCTAAACGAACCATCCGTGGTAGCAATAGATAAAAAGACGAATAAGGTATTAGCAGTAGGTGAAGAAGCTCGTCAAATGGTGGGTCGCACGCCCGGTAATATAACAGCAATTCGGCCATTACGCGATGGAGTAATTGCAGACTTTGATGTTACTGAAGCGATGCTTAGACATTTCATCAATAAATTAAATCTAAAAGGATTTTTAACAAAGCCACGTATATTGATTTGCTGTCCAACAAATATTACAAGTGTAGAGCAAAAAGCGATTCGCGAAGCTGCTGAAAAATCTGGTGGTAAAAAAGTATATTTAGAGGAAGAACCAAAAGTTGCGGCAATCGGAGCTGGGATGGATATTTTCCAACCAAGTGGGAATATGGTAGTGGATATCGGTGGTGGTACTACAGATATCGCAGTTCTTTCTATGGGTGACATTGTAACAAGTGAGTCTATTAAGGTTGCGGGCGACGTTTTTGATAATGATATTTTACAATATATTAAAAAAGAATATAAATTGTTAATTGGTGAGCGTACAGCCGAAGCAATCAAAATCACCATTGGCACAGTCTTCAAAGGTGGACGTAACGACTCAATGGATATTCGCGGTCGTGATATGGTAACAGGCTTACCTCGTACAATTACGATTCATTCAGAGGAAATTGAACGTGCATTACATGAATCAGTAGCCATGATCGTACAATCGGCGAAAAACGTGCTAGAAAAAACACCGCCTGAGCTTTCAGCAGATATTATTGACCGAGGTGTCATTATTACTGGTGGTGGCGCATTATTACACGGAATGGACCAACTGTTAATCGAAGAGTTAAAAGTTCCAGTCTTTATTGCTGAACATCCAATGGATTGTGTTGCAATTGGCACTGGCATTATGTTAGAAAATATTGATCGTGTTCCAGCATCACTATAAAAATACAATGAGGTGATTCCTTTGTTTAAAGGGTTTTATACAGTAGCAACAGGTATGATAGCACAACAAAGACGAACAGAATTACTGACAAACAACTTATCAAATGCAAGTACGCCTGGATTTAAGGCAGATCAATCTACCATCCGTTCGTTTCCAGATATGCTAATGTCCAGCGTAGGAAAAACAAATGCACCTGCCAATCAGCAAGCTGGCTCACAGTATATGAGTCAAGTTGGTGCACTCAATACAGGGATATATATGCAAGAAACATTGCCAAATTACATACAAGGTCAAATCTATAGCACGGATTTAACGACAGATATGGCCCTTATCGATGGAAACTTACCTCAAAATGAAGATGGTGTCACTGGTTCAATTTTCTTCCGTTTAGCACATCCAGACGGCGGAGAAGCCTACACACGTAACGGAAATTTCACATTAGATGGTCAAGGCTATTTAGTAAATGGTCAAGGTCTCTACGTGTTATCTGACAATGGACAACGCATCCAGCTACCAAATGATGATTTCCGTCTTGATCAGGACGGTGGCATTTATGTGAATAACCAGCAAGTAGCGCGCGTAGGTGTATCATTTGCAGCCAATCCGAACATGCTACGTAAACAAGATAATGGCTTAATTCGTACAGAAAATGGTGAAGCCTTACCGACTGCTTACGGTGCAAATGGTGTATCGTTTACATTAGGACAAAATTTTTTAGAACGCTCAAACGTAGACTCTGGACGCACAATGACAGATTTAATGACAGCATACCGAGCTTTTGAAGCAAACCAAAAAGTGTTGCAAGCGTATGATCGAAGTATGGAAAAGGCTGTAAATGAAATCGGTAAAATATAATTAAGCGAACAGGAGGCGTTTTCACATGCTACGAACAATGATTACCGCAACAAATACGATGGGGCAATTGCAAAATAAATTAGATACAATTAGTAATAATATTGCTAATAGTGGAACGCATGGCTATAAAACACGACAAGCGACGTTCAACGAACTTATGTATCAGCAATTTAATAATGATAAACAGGACCCAACTGTGCGTCAATCACCAGTAGGTATCCGTTATGGCTCTGGAGCACAGCTTGGACAAATTCAAACAAATCATAAGCAAGGTTCACTTCAAACAACAGATCGCGATTTGGATCTTGCTTTTACAAAACCAAAGCAATATTTCAACATTTTAATGCCAGATGGTGAAAATGGCACAAAAACAGTGTATACTCGTCAAGGTGACTTTTATTTATCACCTTTAAATAATGGAACGGTGATGCTTGTCAATACAGATGGTTATCCAGTGGCAGATGCAAATGGACAGCCGATTACATTACCTGATAATGCAAAAGGTTTTGTTGTCCGCAATGGAGGTATGTTAGAAGCTACATATCCAAATGGTGATGTTATTCGTACGGATTTAGCAGTAACGGAATTCCAAAAGCCGCAACTAATGGAGCATATTTCTGGTACATATGTAGGCTTACCAGATAACTTAGCAGAGCTAGGATATACACAAGCAGAAGTTGTAACAGAGTTACAAGGAGCAAATCGTCAACAAATCGGCATGCAAAATGAAGCACTCGAATTATCGAATGTGAGCTTGTCGAAGGAAATGACAGATTTAATCGAAACGCAACGTGCTTATCAATTTAATGCAAGAGCCGTAACACTAGCTGACCAAATGCTAGGGCTTATTAATGGTGTTAGATAAGTGCATTATTGAGTAAGAAATAAAGGAGTACAATATCTATGACAAACGATTCACGTCGACGTTCTGTGCCGACACAAGAAACCGAAACGCCACCAGAAGAGAAGGGACGTCGCTCAAATGGAGAGCAACGCGAGGTTCGATGGGTGCAAATACGGCTGATTCCGATTTGGTTACGAGTTGTACTTGTTCTTGTTTTAATCGTTGTTGCCGCTATTTTAGGTACAATGGTCGGCTACAGTGTAATTGGTCAAGGAAAAACAATGGATGTCTTTAAATTAGAAACATGGCAGCATATATTTGACATTATGAATGGTAAAGAATAATAATATTCTTTACCATACTTTGTGTTTCACATAAAAAATCGAGTATTTTAAACTTAAAAGCGATTATACGTTGAAACCTACATCCTCTTTTGGACGTAAGGTATATATACATACTTAGAGGGGGAAAAGAAATGTTAACAGCAGAGCAAATTCAAGAAATTTTACCACACCGTTATCCATTTTTATTTGTAGATCGTATTGTGGAATTAGAAGTAGGCAAGCGTGCAGTAGGTATCAAAAATGTATCGATTAACGAAGATTTCTTTAATGGACATTTTCCAGGATATCCTGTTATGCCAGGTGTTTTAATTGTTGAGGCATTGGCGCAAGTAGGTGGCGTAGCCTTATTAAAATCAGAACAATACCAAGGACGTTTAGTATTTTTAACAGGAATTGATAACGCTCGTTTTAAACGCCAAGTAATACCGGGAGATCAGCTACGATTAGAAGTAGAATTCGTTAAACTGCGCGGTGTAATGGGCAAAGGACATGCTGTAGCTACCGTTGATGGCGAGCTAGTTTGTGAGGCAGATATTTTATTTGCAATAGGACCTGAACAACCAAAACAGCCTTAATTTGCAATTATAGGCTAAAAGTTATAAAATAATCTTGTCGAATAGTGTTCTTATTGTCAATTTTTTTTGACAGAATTTAGTTTAGTTTTTTTAATGCGATGGCATAGATAGTATTGTGAATTGAAATACATGTAATTTAAGGTTTTCTAAAAAGTAGGAGGATTATATAGATGTATAAGGAATTGTCTTCAGGTGTTAAAATTAGCATTACGCGTTCGATTTCAACATCTTTTGAATCATACTTAGCAAGTATTGGTTGGGAAGAAGAGCGCTTTTCTATGGAAGACTTCATTGCTAGCTGGCAGTCTTATTTTCAGGAAAATGCCGCTTGGATCGAAAAAATCCCAGCCGATGTTTTGATGAGTACTGAATTCCATGAAGAGATGGCACAAAAAATCGATGAAGTAATTGCAAAAATTTTAAATGAAGAACCAACCGCTAAACAAGTCGAAACAATCGAAGCTTTACAAAAAGAATTAGGTACAAACTATACCTATAATTGTAAAGCAGAAGCTGCATACATTGAGCAATTACTGAAAGATAAACAAAAATAGTTTTTGCACAAAAAATCGGATAGTTCCCTCCTTTCTCGGGCAATCTATGTAGGATCACAAATGCACATGTTGTATTTGATGACATAGTACTCAAGAAAGGAGGTTTTTTATATGTGGAAAATGTCATTTTTAGCCATTATCCTTGCTACAGTATTCCTTGGAGGTTGTAACTGGGGTAATAATGCAGCTGAAACCCCAATGGAGAACGTGAAAAACGACGTTAAACGAGGTGTTAACGACGTAGAAGATGTCGTAGATCCTGATAGAAACGATAATGTCTACGATCGTAACGTCAACAATGGTACTGTTAACGACGGTACTGTAAATGATGGCACAGTAAGAGAAAATACTGTTATGCCAGAAGCAACAACACCAGGTTCGAATGCGGATGTCAATGGCACAAATGGCTATGACAACGTACCAAATGCCAATGGTGTAAATGGTGTTGAACGAAACAACGGCACTATGAGAGAAGACCGCAACACAATGACTAACCCGTAAAAACAAAGTGGTTCCGTTCAACCGGAATCACTTTTTTCTTTATCATTATGGGGAATGAAGGTATTTGCGGAATGATTTGATTACCCGCGGAAGTAGAACGTTTACCCGCGGAACGAAGGAGAATACCCGCGAAAGCAGAACGTTTACCCGCGAAACAAAGGTAAACCTCCGATAAACATCAAATTCAACTCCCCAATTTCCCCTTAAGTAGCATTAAAAAAATGGTTTCATATATTCTATTAAATTATCAGGAAGATAGTAGATTCGATTTTTATAAGTACCAGTGCTAGGAAATTGAAATTTCCGTAATAAACGATTAGCAGCATCACTAGAAGTAATACCGAAAAACGCACGCAATTGACTATTGGTAATTGTACGACTTACGAGCAATCGATAATCTTGCAAGGCTTCTGCAAAAATTTCGGTGCTTGTATAGTGACATGCTAGACACTTCCAACCGCCTCTGTAAAAGTGCATTTGATTTTTGTATCGGCATTTTGGGCAAAGTACGCCATGTCGGAATCTCGAAGTATCTATACGAGGAAGTATTTCTTGAGGTTGATGCTGCGCTCTAATTAGTTGTACAAAACGGGTTAATTGCTCATTCGTTAAAATAGGTGTTGGATACTTTTCAAAAAGAGTTTGGACATGGCTTTGTAGCCCTGACACATGGAAAATAGGGACGGATTTTGGATGATTTGCAATTATAGCTGATGGATTAGACAAAATAACTGCACCTTCAATGGGGAGAGAATAATTTTTAGATATAATTTTTATGAATTGCATATGACGTAGAATTTGCGTAATAGGATTTGCAAAACCTTCCACTGTGCCATCAGATTTTGTGCGTGTGCATTGATGTGTCGTAGCATCAAAATCCAGACGACCGTGTATATTTTTAATTTCCACAACGAACATAAAATGCTTACAAATAAAAAGTGTATCAACTTGGTGAAAATGCTGTGCTGCATTGACAAGTACAACATTATGCAATACAGCAAAAGTATTTGGACATACTAATTCATGCCATTCTCGGTCTACTCGTTTTTCACCAGCAAAGCCAGCATCAAGCCTTCGAAATTGCTCGCTATAATAGTTAGCATCTCGATCTCCATCACATAAGCGTCGTAGTAAAGCCTCATACCATAACAACTTTAACGGCTTCTCACGCATGACTAAATTCATTGACGTTCACCCCTAAGTTTTTTACACCATATTTTATCCAAAAATCTCAAACTGTCCAGTACAAAAAACGATACGTCCTTAAACGTATCGCTGCTCATTCATCATTTTTAAGTTTTGGCCGCTCTTTCATTCCTTTTGAGAAGCGGTCTAGTAATTCTACTTGTGAAACACCTTCTGTTAAAAGATCAGCGAGTAATTGTTCAGCGTATTTAGAACGCTTAATTTTTAACGTCCCTTTTAAAAGCACAGAAACATGCTCGCCAATTTCTTGGACAGTATCCACAACTACCCGAAATGGAGCTGGTTCATTATCAGGAAATGAAATAACTGCACGAACATCAACTACTGTAGCATTCGCTAATAACTCATCAAAAATCGGACGATATTGCCGATCGATAAACAATTCAAGAATCCAAGATTGATGGCTGTTTTCCTGGTTAATAATAATGCCATCGACTAAAGGAAATGCTTGCATGCCATCTTGAGTGACAAGGTCAAAAGAAAGCATTTTAAATGTTTTCATTATGTATCCTCCTAAGTCGGTCATCCCTTTTAGTATAACATAATCAATTACAGCTAAGACTGTCTTCTTAAAATATGAAAAGATGCTAAATTTATCTTTTTAAAAATGGGGAGTAACACTTACTGCCGTCTGACCTCCATACAATAAAAAAACCTAACAAACAAATAAATAACAGCTTAAAAATTTATTTTCTTATTTAAAAATGAGCTAAAAAACAAAAATCGAGTTTTGCCAAAAGTGAATAGCCTCTTGTAAGATGAGGGCAATTAAACACAAAGGAGGTGAATCAATGAACCAAGTCGGACTGGTTGGAAGATTAACAAAAGATCCTGTGTTGCGACAACTATCTAGAAATCGTGTCCAATCTCATTTTTCTCTTGCCATAAATCGCAATTACAAAAACAGTCGTGGAGAAGTAGAGACTGACTTTATTCTTTGTACAGTATGGGGAAAACTGGCAGAGCATATTGTGAAGTTTTGCGGTAAAGGTTCATTAATTGGCATAAACGGCCGTATTCAATCTAGATCATTTACGAATGAGCACAGCACCAAGATTTATATGACAGAAGTGGTTGTAGAAGATGTTCGCTTCTATAGGCTGAAACAGCCGGATAATGATGGAAGCACATCGCCATCATCGTCATCGGTCGAGCAGGAGATTATGAAAGATTTTGTGTTACCTAAGAAAGAATTGCAATTACCAGTAGTATAACCGACTATCGCAATACATACGGAGCAAAGCTAAAATTTACGCCATTCGCCATTCTCCTATAGAATGCTTTGCACCGTAATCATTTTAGTTAGAAAGGGGCGTTGTGGACTATCATATCATTTATCGTTGCTGAAGACCGCACAGCAATGATTATTTCACACAACTAAATAGAAATATGAAGTAAGTAGGAAAGAAGTAAACATTGTTCACGAATAGTTGCTAAAGAAAAGAGCGCCAAGAACGTAAAAGCTCTTGGCGCATCTTTAAGACAAGTTATAATCGAGTGAAATCAAATCTCGAAGCTCATCATCATCTAGCTCCGTTAACCACTGGCTTGATTGAATAAGTTCTTCTGATAATGCAGATTTCTGCGCCAGCATCTTATCAATTTTTTCTTCAATCGTCCCAATCGTGACAAACTTATGCACTTGCACAAATTGCGTTTGCCCAATTCGATAAGCACGGTCTGTTGCTTGGTTTTCAACAGCAGGATTCCACCAACGATCGGCATGTAGTACGTGATTTGCAGCAGTTAAATTTAACCCTGTTCCTCCAGCTTTTAATGAGAGGATAAAAATAGGAAATTCACCTGCCTGAAAAGCCTCCACCAATCGGTCACGCTGCTGTTTAGGCATGGCACCCGTTAAAAACGGTGCATCGACATTATAAATTTCACTGAAACAATGCTGAAGTAATTGGCCCATTCCAATATATTGCGTAAAAATAAGACACTGTTCACCATTATCGACGATTTCCGCTGCCATTTGTACAATACGCTCTAATTTGACCGAGCGTGTCAGCATCGTTGTAGCATCCTCAAAAGGTTCCTTTAAATAAAGAGCAGGGTGATTACATAATTGCTTCAATTTACTTAGCATCTTTAAGACGCGTCCTTTTTTCTGAAAGCCTGTTAGTTGTTCTAGCTGATCCATCGTTTCTAAAATATAGCCCTCGTACAGTGAAGCTTGCTCTGCCGTTAAGGCGCAGTACGCATGGGACTCTTGCTTATCAGGTAAATTAAGCTGTAAATTTGGATCTCGCTTTGTACGACGAAGTAAAAACGGTTGAATTTTTGCCCGTAGCTTTTGTTTATGTGGTTCGGATTCATCGCGCTCAATAGGCAAAATAAATTGCTCATTAAAGCGGCCAAAGCTCCCTAAATAACCTTTATGAATAAAGTCAAATATCGCCCAAAGTTCCGATAAACGATTTTCAACAGGTGTTCCTGTTAAAGCAATATGATGACTACCATGTAATTTGCGAATCGAACGAGATTGCAAAGTCTGCATATTTTTAATATTTTGTGCCTCATCTAATACAACAGTTGCCCAATCAATTGCTTGTAAAAATTCAGCATCCTGTGACACAGTTCCATAGGTAGATAAAATAACATGCGGTTTTTCTTGTTCAATAAACCGAACAAATGCATCCTCTTTCATTCGATTTGCTTGATAATGCGTATGCACAGTTAAAGATGGAGCAAAACGGTCAAGCTCCTTTTGCCAGTTACCAAGGACCGAAGTTGGGCAAATAATAATAGATGGTTCTTTGGCATCCGTTGTTTCATAGATATGCAGTAAGTAAGAAATAAGCTGAACAGTTTTGCCAAGCCCCATATCATCAGCGAGACAGGCGCCAAAACCTTGCTCACGCATAAAGACTAGCCATTCAAACCCTTCTTGCTGATAAGGGCGTAAGCTAGCATTTAATGAAAGAGGGACAGAAACTGCTGGAAGACCTTTTTTCTCCTGAAGCTGTTCCATATACGATTTTAAAGATTGCTGGAGTTCAAATGCAAAAATTGGATCATCGCGCAACGCATCATCAGCATCTTCCTCTTCTAGCGGAGAAAGATCTTCAGGTAACTCACGGAACAATAGTTCACGAACAGTCCAGCTTTCATCTTCAGCCTGCTGCATTAAAGCACGCATTTCTTGCATCCAGTTGGCATCCACTCGGAACCATTCCGTACCAATACGAATAAATTCTCGTTTTTCATCGACAAGCTTTTTAAACTGCTCAGCAGAAATTGATTCACCGTTCATAGAAAATTGCCATTTAAACGTTAAAATATCATCGAGTCCAGCAACTTTTTTCGTTGATATATTGCCTGTGCTAACACGTACACGCATTTTGGATTGCTTTAAATCTTTTAGCCAAGCTGGTAGCACAACATCAAAACCAAGTGCCTGTAATCGGGCTAGGTCTTCACGTAAAAATGTGCGAACCTCCAAATCGTCAAGGGTAGCATGAATGAAAATATCAGATTGTAAATTTTCAATGGAAAGGAGTTCTACAATCTGCGTTTGTTGTTGTTCAATATCTAGTGCAAATGGCTGCCACTTTGTTGGTAGCGCGTCGACTAGTGGTAATGATTTTTTTCGAACAGCCGGTGTCCAGTAATTTTTCGTTGTCACTGTACTAAGCACCGTTTCCAAAAGCCAAACTTCCGAATCTTCCTCAGGCTCACTTAAACGTAGAGAGACAGTAACGGCGCCAGCTTGACGGTCCTGCTCTAATGGCCAACCACCGCGACTGAAAAATGGAAGGAGCTTCGGAACATCAGACACCAATAACCCAGCGTGTGCAAGTTTTTGCTGCACAGCTACTTCCAGTAATGCCGTATCTACCCCGTCTATATTAAATGACAAGGAGGAAAAATCATCTGCAATAATGGCGTACGACCAAAGGCTAGGCTCTTGCCAATATTGCTGTAACATTTGTGCGTGTTCAATTAATGCACTACTGTCAGCATCAATCCCTTGCCAACTAATAAACGGGTGCTGATAGCGTGGAGAAAAGATATCGAGTAGTTCTGCACTAGAAATAACGATGGAAATGTCTGTACGACTGGTCATTAAGCCATAAGTATTTGCTTCATAGTTAAAAAATAATGAAGAAATCAGTGTGTCAACATCTATTGCTGCACCACTTGTAGTAAAACCCCGCATCGTATAATTGCCGTTTTGAGCTGATTCAATACGTAACTGTTGTTTTTTCGTAAACGGAGAGGGAGCATGTAATGTCATCATACTAAGTTTCCTTTCTCAATTTCTTCCTGAAGTGCACGAAGTCGTTTATATTCTGCACGGATTGTTTGCATGTAATGTTCAAAATAAGCAACTTTCCCTGCTCTTTTTGCGGCACTCCGCATACTTTTCCAAATACGTACAGCTTGCTTATAATTCATCCGAGATTTTTGCGTAATCTCTGCCATTGCATAGACGTGATACAAAGGTAAAACAGCTGCTGGAGCTAGGTGTAGAACATCTTTTAATCCACACATTTCTAAATAAGAAAAAGAGGAAAGATTTAATTGATGCAATGCTGCCCATTCGCGATAGCGCTCTTTTCGTATAAGGAAAAACGAATAGGGCTGTAGTCCATACACACCAAATGCGCTATAAAGTGTTGTTTCTTCTTCTTCCGTTAATTGTATATCTTCATATAACAATTGAAATTGCCGTACGTATTGAGCTCGCTGTACGACGGGCACAGTTTCCTGTAAAAAAGCTTCAGCAAATGGAAGCATGGCACGTAAAATGAATGCTTGTGAATGTGACTCGCCAGCACGCTTAGCAAAAGTAGCTAACTCAAACAAATCTTGCATTTGTGGTAAGGCAATATGCGCAATGCTTTCCTGTAATAACTGTTCTTTTTGTAATAACACGTAAAATAGAAGCTTTAATGACTGTAAAGAAATCTCGGAGGAAACTTCCTCAAGATTGTTAATCAGAGTTAGCTCCTGTTCACGTCGAGGCTTCTCATAAAAAAGCACTGCCCACAGCAGCATATAGATTTGTAATCGACTAGCAAACAGCCCTTCACGTTCTAGTAAAAATTTACGGACAATTTCTTGAAGTGCATTATAAAATGGATCAGTTGCAAAAAGTCGAGAACGATTCGTTAATTCAGTTAATATACTTTCAAATGACTGGACGCTTTGATCGATAAAGTATTTCATATAAGGTGAGTCTAATGAATGACCTTGCGTATTATTTAAATGCCGCCAAATTGCATTAAAAATCGAAAGTTCGATAAATAGCTTATATAGTGGCTGCCATTCACGTTCAAATGGCATATGCTTGCGCAGTCGTTCTAATGCATCAGAACGGATTGCCGAAAGTCCGTAGCCTTCTAAAATGCGACCAGATGGTAACAGACGTTTCATTACTTCGTCGACCATTAGCTGCCAGCTTTCAGGGCTACGTTCGTCCGCTAATGATTTTAGCTGCACAGATTTTTGTGCACGCCATGCACCTGACCAGTTTTGTACAGAATCAAAATACTGATAGAGAGCAAGTAATGCGCCAACTTGATGACGACACCATTTTAGTTGGGGACAGTTACAGCTTAGAGTCCCATGAGCAAAATCAATTTCTACAGTTGCAGGTCTCACATCCTGTACACTTGCATATAATATAGAACTTGCTCCATTAAAACGTTCAAATACGATGGATTTGTTTCGTACAGAAAATACAGCACGACGCACCAGTTCCTCGTCTTCGCTAGAGGACGGATGTAAATCCTGCTCAGCTTCTTTTAATTTAGCAAGTATAAATGGTTGATGTTCCTTAGCTAGTTGCGAAATAGACAAAGCCATAACCTCACTCCTCTCAATTGCATTGGCCAATGACTTTAGCTTTATTTAGATGATTGAATGTCATCTTTCGTGGGAAGAAAAAAAGACTGTCTTTCCATTATACGATTAAAATGCAGACATGATAAGCTGAATGATTAGAAAGAAAAAATTTGAGGATAAGATGGTTAACAAGATGCGTGATTTGTGTTAAAATCTGAATAATCAGATAATGAGGAGGGATGAAGGATGATGCAAGTTCAGTATATGAAGCCGTTTTACACGAAAATCTCTGGAGATAAATTGCGTCTCGTATTTGCTTATCAATATTTCTCAATTTTAAAAGAGAATGAGATTTTTCATTTCATTCCAATTGAAGGGAAAGAGATGATTATTAACTTGCATACACAACAGATCGAAAATTTATCTGAGGTATTTGTTTTCCAAAAGGGCAATCGTTTTATCCGATTACCACTCTACCAACTATTACTCATTACCAATGTGCATGAACATTTAACGCCAATTCTTGAAAGCGCTACACCAAAATTGCCACAATTACCCCTTGTCTCTTCAGCAACTGTAGGTGAGATTGATCAGCTGATTGCTGAAATTGAACAAAAAAACATTGATTATTTAATAGACCAAGCATTAGCAGATTACAATGAAGCGCTCTTTTTTGAGCTACTACATCAAAAGAGCACGCATTTCGGAGGTTTCGGAAATTGAATACTCGGTACATCAAATAAGCACCCACTTTTCAAGAAAGAGAAGCGGGTGCTTTAACACTTTTATAGATAGAACACTTCAATTATTTGGATTATTTACCAATGTAACTTTAAAGAAGTTGTCACAATCCGATATAAATAAAAATACTTTTAGCATGGGGGTGGTGGAATGCTTGGTAAGTGGTCTGCTACAGGGTTATCTATATTAAGTAACATGAATAGGCACTATAATGCTATGAGCAAGTCGATGTTGCGAATTTCTACCGGTTATCGTATTAATAGTGCGGCTGATGATCCGGCTGGTCTTGCGATATCCGAGAAAATGAGGGCACAAATTCGCGGTTTGAATATGGCGTCGAAAAATATACAGGACGGTATTTCACTTGTGCAAACGGCAGAGGGCGCACTAAACGAAACGCATGCCATGATTCAACGAATGCGGGAGCTAGCAGTACAAGCATCCAATGACACATTAACCGATAGTGACCGACAGCAGCTTGATTTGGAATTTCAGGAACTAAAAAAAGAAATCCAACGTCTTTCTAAAGATACCGAATTTAATACGAAGACATTATTAAATGGTGACTATTCAACGAATGGTCTCAAGATTCAAGCGGGTGCAAACGCTGGTCAAACTATTGAGTTGTTTATTAATGATATGGGGGCAGGGGCGCTTGGGTTGGACGCCACAACTTCAATTGCAACACGAGATGATGCCAATAATGCGATTTCCTCGATGGATGAGGCATTAAAACGGGTATCATCGGAGCGTTCTCGTTTAGGGGCTTATCAAAATCGCCTAGAGCATGCCTATAATGCAAACGTCAATACAGCGGAAAATTTAACCGCAGCGGAATCACGAATTCGCGATGCTGACATTGCGAAGGAAATGATGAATATGGTGAGGTCGCAAATATTGCTTCAAGCAAGTCAATATGTTCTAGCATTGCATATGCAACAGGCACAATCTATTTTAAAGTTACTAGAAAGCGGAACAATGAGGAATCCCCGATACTAATGGAGATTCCTTTTTTTGCTGTTATAGTAAATAGAAAAGGAGTGAAGTGATTGATCGTAAAGCCTTTCGCACCGTCGTCTTGGACATTGGGATTGCAAGCGCTTGTTCGGCGATTGCCTTCTTCACATCCGCAGTACATAACGTTCCAACAGGAGCTTAAAAATAAGGAAGCGGGCGATTTTGCAGAACAATCTATTTTGAAAGAGCTACAAAAGTTACCGCAGCTTAGTGAATGTCACCTTTTCCACGATGTTATACTTCCTACGATCCTCCCCATGCAAATGGATAGATTAATTATTACAGCAAGCGGCATCGTCATATTAGAAATAAAAAATATACGGGGAACCGTCCATTTTAAAAATAATCCATGTCGTACTAATGATAAAGGCGAAGTTCAAGCATTTACGCATCCTGAAATTCAATTGGGGCAGTATATCCGGGCAATGCACCATTTTCTTAACGACCATAATATGGCAGTACCAATTTATGGAGCTATTGTTTTTCCTTTTAATAATGTAGCAATCCATCGTAAGGGTGACGGACTACCAATCGTCATGGGCAGAGAACTTCTGATATATCTGTACAAAATCATCGAGAAAAATATGGGGATGGCGATGAACGAAATAACAAACATTATTTTGTCACAATTACAGCACAGAAACCCATTTCCGCTTTGCCGCTATTATCATTACTTTGGCATGGAAAAATTAAAAAGAACGTGGTTTTGTCCAAAATGTCAGCATCAATGTACGTATGCACATATACAAGCATTGAGAGATTATTCCATGCTTGTTGGAGATACGATAATGAAC
The DNA here is from genome assembly GCF_038593855.1 of Lysinibacillus sp. FSL M8-0337. Taxonomy (NCBI): domain Bacteria; kingdom Bacillati; phylum Bacillota; class Bacilli; order Caryophanales; family Bacillaceae; genus Lysinibacillus; species Lysinibacillus sp. FSL M8-0337. Next base: position 566,481 of record NZ_CP151996.1, read on the forward strand.
AGTGAATGTCGTGCGTTTTTAATGCTTGAGTGTAAACATGTCACAAAACGATTATTGCAAAAAACATTACGAACACGCTGTAATTCAGGCAAACTTACGAAGTACGATTTGTCTAGTTTATTGGAAACGCCATTAAAATTTTAGATATCGCCACAAAGCGCTCGTGAATCGCCACCAGAAAGCTACTTTAAACCCACCATTATGCAAAATCGCACACAGAAAATACTGTAAAATAACAAATTGATTCACACTTTCCCTTGAAAGATGTATACTATAATGCAGAACAAAAATGCAATTCAGCATTTATAGACCATATAAAAATTTACTACTCGTTTTTGAAACGGAAGGAAGAATAGAGAATGACGAAATCAATTTGTGTCGTTGGACTTGGCTATATCGGATTACCAACGGCTGTAATGTTTGCCAACCACGGCATAAAAGTACATGGGGTGGACGTAAACCCAGCAGCAGTAAAAAGTATTCAAGAGAAAAAGCTTCATATTGAAGAAAACGGTTTACAAGAACGCCTAAACAAAGCAGTAGATGAAGGATTCTTAACAGCATCAACAACACCACAAGAAGCAGATGTTTTCATTGTAGCTGTTCCATCACCAATCAATCCTGACAATACAGCGAATCTAGAATATGTACGTCAAGCAACGGCATCTATTGTGCCTTATGTAAGAAAAGGGAACTTAGTAATTCTTGAATCCACAGTTCCACCGAAAACAGTAGAACACATTATGCTACCAGAGCTAATTAAAGCAAACTTAGAGTTCGGTGTTGATTTATTTGTAGCGCATTCACCAGAGCGCGTAATTCCAGGTCGTATTTTTGAAGAATTAGTGAACAACGACCGTATCGTTGGTGGGATTGATCCAGTATCTGCACAAATGACAAAAGAGCTTTACCAAACATTTGTAAATGGCACAATTCATCTAACAGATGCTACAACGGCTGAATTAGTAAAAGTAATGGAAAACACATACCGTGATGTCAATATCGCGTTTGCCAATGAATTAGCGAAAATGGCTGAAAAATTAGACGTGAATATTTGGGAAGCAATTAAGTTTGCTAACTACCACCCACGTGTAAATGTTCACTTCCCAGGTCCTGGTGTAGGTGGTCACTGTATCGCTGTTGACCCATGGTTCCTTGTAGAGCTAGGTGGCGAACAAGCACAAATTATTCATTTGTCTCGTAATACAAATGACAGCATGCCAAGCTATACGGCACAAAGAACACAAGCCATTTTAAACGAAAACAAAATCGCAGGTGGTAAAGTAGCAGTGCTTGGACTAGCCTTCAAAGGAAACGTTGATGATATGCGTGAAAGCCCATCAACAATCGTCATTGATGAGCTACAAAACCTAGGCTTAGAAGTGATTTCTTACGATCCGCACATTAAAGAAAACAAACATGCTACACAAACACAAAGCTTAGAAGAAGCTACAAAAGACGCAGACATCATCGTTGTACTAACAGACCACAATGAGTTCAAAGCAATGGATGCAGCAGCTATCACAGTGAAAACAAAAATCGTCTTCGATACGAAAAACTGCTTAAACCGTGATAAATGGCAAGAAGCTGGCTTCCAGTTCCACTTACTAGGGGATGCGAAAAACCGATGAAAGAAACAGTACTTGGCATTAACGTCAATACAGAAGGTTACGATGAATTAATGGATATGGCATTCGAGCGCATTGAAAAGAAACAAAAAGCGCTCGTCGTTGCCATCAACCCAGAAAAAATTATTAAAGCAAAAGAAGACCCTGCACTAAAGAAGCTATTAAATGAAGCAGAATTTCAAATTCCAGATGGGATTGGTGTTATTCTTGCTTCTAAAATTCAAAAAGGGCAAATTCGTGAACGTGTTACAGGCGTTGATATGATGATGAAGCTTTGTGAAGAAGCAGCAAAACGAGGCAAGCCTATTTTCCTTTATGGAGGCAAACCTGGTGTAGCTGATGCAGCACAAGCAAAGCTAAAATCACTATTTCCTTCTATTAAAATAGTCGGCACACAGGACGGCTATGAAAAAGACGAACAGAAGGTCATTGATCGTATTAATGAAGCACAACCGGATTTACTATTTGTAGCAATGGGTAGTCCAAAACAGGAAAATTGGATTAATGCTAATCGCGACCGATTGCATCCAACGATTTATCAAGGTGTCGGTGGATCATTCGATGTGTTGGCAGGTACAGTAAAACGCGCACCAGAAATTTTCCAAAAATTTGGTCTTGAATGGTTTTACCGATTAATGAAAGAACCTAAGCGTATCAAGCGTCAAATCGCTTTACCACTTTTTTTATTGGAAGTGGCTAGGCAAAAACGTCAATAATTTTTAAAAAATGGTATTGTCGTTTTAATTTGAAAGTGTTAGACTGTAGGTGTATAGGAATTTCCTCTATGAAATAAATAGAATTCCCTGCAAGGAAACAACGGTTGGTAGCCCAAGCGAAAAAAGCTCAAGCATTTATATGCTTGAGCTTTTTTCGTTCCCTGATTTAACTTAATTATCCATTATTTTATAAGATTCTAGAAAATATGAACAAGGAATGATAGAAAATTAGATTTTGTTGGTAAAGTTGCATATTTTCACTTGAAAAAAACTGTTGGATAAACGACAATGGTAAAAGAGAGTTCGATGTCCACTATTTTCCGGAAACCAATTAGTAATTTTCCCAAAATATGATTGACAACTTTTAGGGATACAACTATACTTTTATGTGTAGTTGTTTATTTACTACATAACTATGTAGTAGAGACATAATTTTTGAACTTAGAGGAGGAAATTTTTCTATGGCTAACCAACCAAAGAAATACAAAAAATTCGTAGCTACGGCTGCAACGGCTACTTTAGTAGCTTCTGCTATCGTACCAGTGGCTTCTGCAGCAGGATTCTCAGATGTAGCAGGTAACGACCACGAAGTAGCAATCAACGCACTTGCTGATGCAGGTATCATCAATGGATACGCTGACGGCTCATTCAAACCAAACCAAACAATTAACCGCGGTCAAGTGGTTAAATTATTAGGTCGTTATTTAGAAGCTCAAGGCCAAGAAATTCCAGCTGACTGGAATTCAAAACAACGCTTCAACGATCTACCAGTAACAGCTGAAGCAGAACTAGTAAAATATGCTGCTCTTGCAAAAGATGCAGGCGTATTCAACGGTTCAAACGGCAACTTAAACGCTTCACAAACAATGCAACGTCAACAAATGGCAGTAGTTTTAGTACGTGCTATTAAAGAAATCGCTGGCGTAGATTTAGTGGAAGAGTACAAAAAAGCGAACTTCGTAACAGAAATTGGTGACTTAGACAAAGCTTACTCTGCAGAACAACGCACAGCGATCGTTGCTTTAGAATATGCGGGTATTACAAATGTTGCTCACTTCAACCCAGGTAACAGCGTAACACGCGGACAATTCGCTTCATTCTTATACCGCACAATCGAAAACGTTGTAAACAACCCAGAAGCTGGTGTTGCAGCAGTAAAAGCAATCAACAACACAACTGTTGAAGTAACATTCGACGAAGAAGTAGACAACGTACAAGCTCTTAACTTCTTAATCTCTGATTTAGAAGTGAAAAACGCAGCTGTTAAATTAACAAACAAAAAAGTGGTTGTATTAACAACTGCTGCTCAAACAGCTGACAAAGAGTACACTGTATCTCTTGGCGAAGAAAAAATCGGTACATTCAAAGGTATCGCAGCTGTAGTTCCTACTAAAGTAGATTTAGTAGAAAAATCAGTTCAAGGTAAACTTGGCCAACAAGTAACACTTAAAGCACAAGTAACAGTTGCTGAAGGTCAAACAAAAGCTGGTATTCCAGTAACTTTCTTCATCCCAGGTTCTGCTAATGGCGTGAAAACTCCAGTAACAGTTGAAGCTGTAACAAACGAAGAAGGTATCGCAACTTACTCTTACACTCGTTATGCTGCAACAAACGACACTGTAACTGTATACGCAAACGGTGACCGTTCTAAATTCTCAACTGGTTATGTATTCTGGGCAGTTGACCAAACTTTAGAAATCACTGAAGTAACTACTGGTGCTACTATCAACAACGGCGCTAACAAAACTTACAAAGTTACTTACAAACACCCAGAAACTGGTAAACCAGTATCAGGTAAAGTACTTAACGTTTCAGTAAAAGAAAACATTGACGTAACTGTTGATAAATTACAAAACGTTACAGTTAATGGTCTTGCTGTAGTACAAACAAGCGATAACAACACACGTGCTGCACAAATCACAACTGATTCTAAAGGTGAAGCTACATTCACAGTTTCAGGTTCTAACGCTGAAGTAACTCCAGTTGTATTTGAAGCAACTCCAGTAACAGTTACTAACACAAATGGTACAGTAACAACAACTGGCTACACTCAAAAATACACTGCTGATACGTTACAAGCTTCTGCTGCGAAAGTAACATTCGGTGCTGTTCAAGCTGCTTACACACTTGAAGTAACGCGTGATGGTGGCGAAGTGGCAGCAACTGGTGTTGAAAACGGCCGTAAATATAACTTAGTAGTGAAAGATAAAGATGGTAAATTAGCTGCTAACGAAACAGTAAACGTTGCATTTAACGAAGATATTGATGGCGTAATCTCTACAGTGACTTCTGCACAATTCGTAAAAGTAGAAAACGATAAACAAGTTGGTTACGAAGGTAAAAAAATCACTGTTAAAACAAATTCTAAAGGTGAAGCAAGCTTCGTAATTTCAAGCAATGATATAAACACTTACGCTACACCAATCGCTTGGATTGATATCAATAACCAAAGCGCTAAAGATGCAAACTTAGACAAAGGTGAACCATCTGCAGTTGCACCAATTTCATACTTCCAAGCTGAATATTTAGATGGTTCTAAATTAGTATCTTACAAAGGTACAACTACAACTGAAACTGATAAATTCGCTGGTGGCGAAATTGCAACATTCAAAGTACAACTTACAAACCAAAGTGGTAAAGTAGTTAAAAACTCTGGTTACACAACACCAAATGTTTCTTACACTGTTTACAACACTGGTGCTAATAATGTAAAAGTTGGTACTGTAGAAATCGCTCCAAACCGTGTGCATACAGTAGTTGCGCCAAGTGGTGAAATTACTGTTACTACTGTAGATGGTAAGTCTTCTTCTGTAAAAGTTCTTGCTACTGGTGTAGCTAAACAAACGAACGGTAACAAAGAATTTGCATTCACTTCTAAAGAAGCAACTGCAACATTCACAGCTACTAATGAAGTATCTAATCCATACACTGGTGTAGTTAAAGCATACGATACTGACAAGAAAACAATTACATTTGCAGGTAAAGATGCTGTTAAATATGCAGGTGAGACAGGTAAAACTTATCAATACCGTGGTGTTGGTAACACTCCTATCGCAAATGCAACTGCATTTATTAATGAATTAAAGAAATATGGTTCAACTACTGCTGTTACTGTAACTTATGAAGTGAAAGATGATGTAGTTTCATTCTATATTGTTAGCACAGCTACTGGTACTGGTCCAGTTGATGAAACTGTTACTACTCCAGCTGCAACTCATACAGGTGCAATCACTTTAACTTCTACAGGAGTTGGTAATAGTATTACTACTGTAGATGTATCTACTAATACAGAATCATTATTAGTTTCATTAAATGATGCTGATTTAAATGTAAGCAAAACAGCTATTGATACTGCTACTGTAGCTCTTACAGATGGTACAAATGCTCCTCTTACACTTACTTTAGTAGAAACTGGTCTTGATACTGGTATCTTTACTACTACTGTACAAACTGGTACGTTAAAATCTTTAGCTGCTGGAACTTTAACAGTTACTTATAATGATGCTAAAAATGCAAGTGGTAATGCACAAACTATTACTAAAACTATTGCATTGAAAAAAGCAGTTGGTACAATCACTTCAGGTACATTTACACAAGCTATTCCAGTATCAGCTGCAACTTCTGCTGAATACTCTTCTAAAGCAATTGCTGCAGACTATACATTTGCTTCAGGTGAAACATTCAGCTTAGATATTGATGCTGCTGGTGTACAAGTAATTAACTTAGCTGGTAAAACTGGTGCTCAAGGTGTAGCTGCTGCTATTAATGCAGCATTCCCTGGAACTGCAACAGTATCTAATGACAAAGTAGTAATCAAATCTACTACAACAGGTCCAACTTCTCAAGTAGCAATTACTTTAAGTACTGTTTCACAAGTGTTAAATGCTTCTGAAGCTGGTAAAGCTGCTGTTACATCTGGCACTGCTGCTACACAAACATTCACAATTTCTCAACTTGCTGTTGGCGAAAAAGTGGTTATTGATGGTGTAGAATACACTGCTGTAGCATTCGGTACTACAACAACTCCAACAACATTTGTTGCTGAATCTATTGCTGGAACTTTAGATTCTGTTACAAACCAAGCAACTGCTCTTGCAGCTGCAATTACAGCTAATACTGCAGATAAATTCAGTGCAACTGCTGCTGGTGCTTTAATTACTTTAACTTCTACTGAAGCACCAACTGGTACTTTAATTACAGCTCCAGTAATTACTTTAAAATAATTAGAGTATCCTATGTACTCAAATAATTTGGATGTTAATTAATCTGAATATGAAATGGCTCTATGAAGTGAAATCTTCATAGGGCTTTTTTGTATATTTGAAACCCCTATGCAGGTATTCCGGAAAGATTTTAGCTATAGACAACAAAAAAACTCCAATCGTACAATAAAATCAGGTCTAGTCAACCGACTTTGTACGAAAGGAGCTCCAAATGGATAGTAAAAGTTTAGCACATACAACATGGAATTGTAAGTACCATATCGTTTTTGTACCTAAATATAGAAGACAAGTAATTTATCGTCAAATCAAAGCAGAAATAGGAAAAATACTACGTCAGTTATGTGAAAGAAAAGGTGTAGAAATTGTAGAAGCAACGGCGTGTTCGAATCATATATATATGTTGGTGAAGATTCCTCCCAAACTAAGTGTATCTGCTTTTATGGGCTATTTAAAAGGGAAAAGTAGCGTCATGATTTTCAATCGGCATGATAGTTTAAAGTACCAATTGGGCAATCGCCAATTTTGGTGTCGTGGATACCTAGTAGATACAGTTAGTCGAAATCAAAAAGTGATTCACAAATATATCAAAAAACAATTACAAGAAGATTTACGCTATGATCAAATGTCAATAAATGAGATTATTGACCCTTTAAATTGTGAATAAATTAACTGGAAGAAGAAAAAAGTCAGCCGCTTTAGCGGTTTGTAGAAAGAAGAAATTATGGTTGGCGGACCTTTCAGAGTGTCGTTAGACATAAGATATATAAATAGCGTTTACGCGTAAAGAAACCCACCAGTTTTACTGGTGGGTTCAGACTGTAGACAAAGTCGATTTTTTCGACTTTGTCTATTATTTTTAAATTAGGCAGTTATAAGTACAGTTCTTTTTAGATTTTCCAAACCCTTAATTTTCAAGGATTCAGAAAAATATTTAAACATAGAAAAACTAAAATCAAATGCCCACATATGATAACTTTTTGTTACGAATTTAGTTTGTCGACACTCTGAACCCACCAGTTTTACTGGTGGGTTTTTAACAGAAAGCTTTTACATTGGTATAATTTATTATTTTTTTGAATAAATATTCGCTAGGTATTCTATTCTCATTTCAATTTCTTCATAGCCGACCTTAAATCATCTACTTTCAAATGTTGATAGCGTGCAGTGGAACGGGAATCAGTATGACCTAATAGAGTTGCGATATAATGTTGGTCTACACCGAGTAGTGTTAAGTGTGTTGCGGTACAGTGACGAATCACATGGGGGGTTAATCGTTTTGTAATATTGCATTGGGCGCCAATTTTTTTTAATTTGATTCGGATTTCTACGCCGCTAATGGGCATATTACGGCTTACGGGAGAGGGAAATAAATAATCTGATCCGTTGTCTTTTGTTTTCTGTAAATATTCCGCTAATATTTTTTGTAGTTTTGGATGTAGGGGTAAGTGAAGATCTCTGCCACCTTTAATCCGTGGAAAGTATATTTTATTATTTTTTATATCAACATTTTCCTTTAACAACGTTCGAGCAGCCGTAATTCTAGAACCCGTATAATAGAGTAAGCTGATTAATACATAGTAAAACTCGGAGTACTTTTTCGCTGTAGCCAACACTAATGCCATTTCTTCCATATCTAGAATTTCGGGTAACGGCACATACACATTTCGAGTGGATATACCAATCGTTGGATCAACTTTAAAGTTCAACTCTATCACAAGAAATTTGAAAAATGCCTTCACACCGTAAAAATATCTACTAATCGAATTTGGTTTATAATCCTGATTGCCTAAAAAATCTAGATATTCTAGAATATCATCCTTCGATATTTCCTCTGTTAAAATATGACCATCGTATAATTGATAAATAAAGGACGAGAACTTTTTTATATCATTTTCATAGCCAATAATGGTTTCTTGTGAATAGTACTTTCTTTTTAAATGTTGAAGAAATTTTTTAGAGTACTTAGGCAAATCAAAGTCAGAATGGATAATCAAAGAGATATCAGCTCCTTCTCGTTAGCTAATGTGTTCTTGAATATCTTGCATTGTATTGTGCTGCTCGTAATTATGAACAAACCAACTTAATTTCGTATCACAATAGTTTAAATCTAATGAAAGTAACTCTTTTTGTACGAGGTAGTCATGTTGTTGGCGATAGGACATATTAGGACTTAACCATAAAATATTAACGATTTTCTGTGGTTCACGAATATGCTGTAAATATTCCTCCGTTTGATAATAAAGGGAACAATCCCCTAACCAACTTTCAAAAAGTGTGCGTTGTCTTCTATCAGCATGGAGTAGTTGAAGCTGCAATATATGATGCTCTACTTGTAATTGAAAATAGATTGGCTCACTAGATAAGTTGATATAGCCCTTGAAGCTTTTATCTTGTTCAACTTCTTCACTGTCAGAAAACCAAGCATTCTTTATTTTCGTAATACTTCGTTTTATATCTGAAAGCTCGTAGGGAGTCAACAAATGATAAAGCGTTTGTTGAATTTGCTCCTTAAAGTCTTCAATCATTGAACAACGTATATCTTCATTTAATTTCAGTAATAAATTGTTTAACTCCATTATTTCATTTGTTAAAGGGGGAGGCGTTTCACTAGAAGAACTATGAATGGCAGGAATAGTTTGCAACTGTAAGTCAACTAATTCTGCAAAAGACACATCAAAAAAATCTGCATACTTTTGCAATACTTTTTCAGATGCTTTCCTCGTCCCTTTTTCTATAAAGCCTACATAACTGTGCGAAATACCTAATAAATCTGCCAATGCAGCAAGCGTTAGATGATGTTTGTGGCGTAGCATTTTTAGTCGATTTCCTAAAGCAATGGCTTGTCCATCTTTGTTCTTCATTTTCTCACGCCCCTTTCTAAACTATCTTCCATTAGTGCATTCTTTATAAAAGGACTAGTAAAATTAATGTTGGAACTATGCAATATATTGCGAGGGAACAGAAGATAAGTTGGTGACTAATTCAAATTGCACTATATTGGATAATTTCAATAAAAGGATTTATATCCTCAATCTGGTAGTGCTAGTTAGAAAGAAAACCCAATGTATTGCGTTAAACAAGACATGGGTTTTCTTTTTCTTTTATTTCTGTGAATACCTTAGTTTATAAAGTTGATGTTTCGTTTAGTTTTTAAGTGTTACTGTCCATTTATTCGTTGCAGTTGGATTAAAAGCAACTTCATATGTGAACTCTTTTTCAAAAGTTGTTTCAGTTGCAGCAACTTTCACTTTTAGTGTACCTACAGCTGCATTTGTTGGAGCAGTAGTAAATAGCAATCCGACTGTGTTTTCGCCTAGGTCAGCAACAGTTGTTTTTTGACTATCAATACTGAATTCTTGTTTGTCATCTATAATTACATTAGATGCAAATGTGATTGTAATGATTTCATTATTAGTATCCCAGTCTATTTTGCCAACTGTTGGCGCAACGGGAGCTTTTACTAATTTTGCAAGACCAGCTTCTAAAGCAGTTTTTGCATTTTCATACTCTGCTTTTGTAGCATTCGCTTTAGTTAATACATCAGTAGCCGTTTTCACAAGTGCTTGAACTGCAGCTTTATCTTGATAATTATCTTCTTTAACAGCTTTAATCGCTGCATCTAAATCTGATTTTGCTTTAGCTAAAGCATCTATTCCAGCTTGTTTATCTGCTTCTACTGTATTAATTGGAGCTGGTGCATTAACAGATTTTAGATAGAAAGTAATATCGTTGTCTTTTGCTTCATACGTAATTTCTAAACCAGTATTACCGCCAGCTTTTGCAGCATCAACTAGTGCTTTTTCGAAGTTTGTTAATGATACTGGACGATTTGCTTCATCTCGGTAAGTGTAGTTCTTACCTGTTTCACCAGCATATCGAATTGCAGTTTTTCCGATGATTGTTAAAGTTCTTCTCGATGTATCGAAAGAAGCAATTCGACCTGATTCTAAGTTCGATACCTCATTAGTAGCAGTGAATTTAGCTGTAGCTTCTTTTGATGTAAAGTTGAAATCTCTACCATCATGGCGTACTTTACCTGTTGCTACCACTTTTACAGAGCCTGATTTACCATCATAAGAGCTCACTTTTAGCACTTCATTACCTGTTAATTTCACAGTTTGACTACGGTTTGGTGAGATTTTAGCTGTGTCTGAAACGGTTGTTGTTAAGCCTGCATCCCCAAGATAAATGACACTAGAACCAGTATTGTAGATTGTATACGTTACTTCTTCAAGTGTACCGATTGTTGTAGAGCTACCGCTTTGGTTTACTAAATCTACTTTAAATTCAGCCGATACATCGCCTTTTAAATCGGCTGTATCTCTAAATCTACCGTTGGCATCTTTCACTTTTAATGAAGCACCGTCTAATTTCTCTGCTTCGAAGTAAGAAATAGGGGCAATAGCTTTCGGTTCACCTTCATCAAGTGTTCCTTGTTTGTTAACAAACGCACTGTTAATATCAATCCAAGCGACAGGCGTAGCATATGTGCTTACTTTGTCATTCGCAATAATGAAGCTTGCTTCCCCTTTAGCGTCAGTAGTAACCGTAATTTGTTTCAACGTTGGTTTATACACTCTGCTGCCATTTGCATCTAATTCTACAAAATAAGCATCTGTGTTTGTGCTAATTACACGATCTAGATGTTCATTAAATGCCACATTGACTACTTCATTTTTCGCCACTTCACCATTTTTGTTTTTCACAACGACTTTGTATTTACGACCATTTTGATAACCGATAGCTGCTGTTTCACCACCATCGCGTGTAACGTCAATCGTGTAGTCTGCTTGTAAAGCTGAGAACTTCACTTTCGCAGCAGAAGCTTGTAACGTATCAGCAGTGTATTTTTGAGTGTAGCCAGTTGTTGTTACTGTACCATTTGTGTTAGTAACTGTTACTGGAGTTGCTTCAAATACAACTGGAGTTACTTCAGCGTTAGAACCTGAAACTGTGAATGTAGCTTCACCTTTAGAATCAGTTGTGATTTGTGCAGCACGTGTGTTGTTATCGCTTGTTTGTACTACAGCAAGACCATTAACTGTAACGTTTTGTAATTTATCAACAGTTACGTCAATGTTTTCTTTTACTGAAACGTTAAGTACTTTACCTGATACTGGTTTACCAGTTTCTGGGTGTTTGTAAGTAACTTTGTAAGTTTTGTTAGCGCCGTTGTTGATAGTAGCACCAGTAGTTACTTCAGTGATTTCTAAAGTTTGGTCAACTGCCCAGAATACATAACCAGTTGAGAATTTAGAACGGTCACCGTTTGCGTATACAGTTACAGTGTCGTTTGTTGCAGCATAACGAGTGTAAGAGTAAGTTGCGATACCTTCTTCGTTTGTTACAGCTTCAACTGTTACTGGAGTTTTCACGCCATTAGCAGAACCTGGGATGAAGAAAGTTACTGGAATACCAGCTTTTGTTTGACCTTCAGCAACTGTTACTTGTGCTTTAAGTGTTACTTGTTGGCCAAGTTTACCTTGAACTGATTTTTCTACTAAATCTACTTTAGTAGGAACTACAGCTGCGATACCTTTGAATGTACCGATTTTTTCTTCGCCAAGAGATACAGTGTACTCTTTGTCAGCTGTTTGAGCAGCAGTTGTTAATACAACCACTTTTTTGTTTGTTAATTTAACAGCTGCGTTTTTCACTTCTAAATCAGAGATTAAGAAGTTAAGAGCTTGTACGTTGTCTACTTCTTCGTCGAATGTTACTTCAACAGTTGTGTTGTTGATAGCTTTTACTGCTGCAACACCAGCTTCTGGGTTGTTTACAACGTTTTCGATTGTGCGGTATAAGAATGAAGCGAATTGTCCGCGTGTTACGCTGTTACCTGGGTTGAAGTGAGCAACATTTGTAATACCCGCATATTCTAAAGCAACGATCGCTGTGCGTTGTTCTGCAGAGTAAGCTTTGTCTAAGTCACCAATTTCTGTTACGAAGTTCGCTTTTTTGTACTCAGCTACTAAGTCTACGCCAGCGATTTCTTTAATAGCACGTACTAAAACTACTGCCATTTGTTGACGTTGCATTGTTTGTGAAGCGAGTTAATGGATGGCATAACCGCGCGTTAGAGAGGGTTGCGGCTTACTGTGATGAGCAGAAAGCACCGCCGTAGCGGACTCAACGATATAGTGAAAAGAGTTCAATTGATGGCATTTTTCCACTATGCAAAACAAACGAAACCTTAGCTGTTTATTCTATTGCAGTAAACAATTAATAGAAGCGTGTACTAGTTGTTGGTAGCGGAGGCGGTGACTCCTGCGGGAATGCACACAGCGTAAGACGCAACGAAACGCGCGTTAGGGGGGTTGCGGCTTACGTGTGTGCCCGCGGAAAGCACCGCCGTAGCGAACAACAGCTTAGCAAAAAGTGTTAGATTGATTGAGGTCAATTTAACACTTTTTCTCTTTTGTCCCAGCCTCTATAGCTAACCGCTGTATGGAGCAATCATGAAAAAGTACAGATTGTTTAGAAAAAGTGAAGTTTCGGTTAACAATTGCACTATTTTGTTGTGTGCTTAGATTTTAGAAAAATGCTATAATTTAACAGTTACTATATAGTAATTCAATAGTGCATTAACAGTTATATGGTTTCATATATATATACTGGGGAAATAAGTTTTACTACTATTGATGGCACGCTTGATGCGTCTGGTGTAGGTACAAACCGACAGCCGAGATAGAGAGATGGTAGACCTTCTTCGGCTAAGAAGAAGTTTTTTATGAAGCAAATACTTAAAGAGGAGCTAACTGATGATGTCTAAAAAGAAATGGAACAAGTCATTTAATGCTTTACTCGCAACGACATTAGTTGCGAGTGTATCGATGCCAGTAATGCCTAGTCAAGCTGTTGCGGCTGAATTAGCTACTGATTTAATTATCTCTGAGTATATTGAAGGGTCCAGTAATAATAAAGCGATTGAACTTTACAATGGAACGGGTTCAACAATTGATTTAAGCCAATACAAACTTGAACTTTATACAAATGGTAGTACAACACCAACGAACAAACAGACGTTAAGTGGCACTTTAGCACATAATGAGACAATCATTCTCTATAATTCTAGTGCAGTGGCAGCGATTAAAGAGAAAGGTGGACTTGCTTCAGCTGTTACCGCGTTTAATGGTAATGATGCGATTGTTTTAAAGAAAGGTGAAGAGGTAGTAGATTCTTTTGGTCAAATGGGGTTTGATCCAGGCAAGTCATGGAATGACAATGGGGTGTTTACTGTTGATACAACATTGGTTAGAAAGAGTTCCATTACGTCTGGCGATAAAAATCCAAGTGACACCTTTGACCCTTCATTAGAATGGCAGCCTTATCCAATCGATACATTCGAACATTTAGGCAGTCATGCAATGGATGGAGGTGACGTTGGACCTATTATAAAGGCGGAAGTCGTAACAGCTTCCACACCTTCTGGAACGGTTGCGTCAGGCACTGCCATTACATTATCTTCTGCCACTGCTGGTGCAAAGATTTATTATACAACGGATGGAACAGAGCCGACATTGCAAAGTGCTAGTTATACGCAGCCAATTATTATTGATAAAACAATGACGATAAAAGCGATAGCAGTTGCACAGGGGCTGGAAAATAGTGATGTGCAAACTTTTAATTATACCGTTATTGGACAAGCAGATGTTCAGTCAATCGCTGATGCAAGAACACAAGCGAACGGTACAACAGTAACAATTAAAGGTATTGTGGCAGGGAAGTTGAAAAATACCATCTCTGTACAAGATGGAACAGGTGGTATCGCTGTACGTCCGACGAGCCTAAATGTAGAAATTGGCGACGAAGTAACGCTTAAAGGGAAGCTTGCGGACTATAGAGGGTTACTGCAATTAGACGGAGCTCAAATTATCGACAAAGTGGCAGGTGTTGGTGCACCAACTGCAAAAGTAGTAACAGGTGCCGAGGTAGCAGAAGCAAATGAATCACAACTTGTTACGATAAAAAATGTTGCGCTGACAAATGTGCAAACAGGAAGTGGCTGGGCAAACTATACAGCTAGTGATGGTAGCAATTTTTTAGTACGCGATGAAACGAATACGCTAGGTCTAACGGTCGGCACAACATATGAATCGATTACGGGCATTGTCCAACAATTCGATCAGGATTACCAAGTGATACCACGTTCTGTAAACGATATTGTCGTGGATAGCACAGCATTAAAACCAGCGATCGCATCGCCAAGTAGTGGTACATTTATTAATCAAACAACGGTCACTTTATCAACATCGACAGCTAATGGGGAAATCTATTACACAGTAGATGGTACAAATCCTACTGTATCAGGTATTAAATACGAAAAACCAATCGATATTAAGCAAAACACAACATTAAAAACGGTTGTCAAAGCAAATGATGGCACGTTTAGTGAAGTAATGACCTATGACTATGTTATTACAGATGCGCTGCAAATTCATGATATTCAAGGGGAAGGCCATCGTTCTCCATTTGCCGGCAAAACCGTTGATGGCATTCAAGGGATTGTAACATATTCATTTTCTTTAAATGGTAGTTATTATTATACGATTCAAACACCTGATGAATTGGCGGATGATAATCCGAATACATCGGAAGGTATCTTACTTTATAGTGGAAAGAATGCTTGGCCGATTCAAGTAGGGAATTTAGTATCGGTAACAGGTAAAGTAGATGAATATGCGTATGATGGCTACAGTGATGCGAATCAAACAGATTTAAAAACGACGCAAATCAATGTACGAAATGATCAAGGTGGCAAAGTACAAGTACTTAATGCCAGTGTAGCATTACCAAAAGCCGTTCAAATTGATAAATTAAAAATGTCATTTAGTCAAATAGATAGTGACAATCTGCAAGTTTTCAACCCGACAATTGATGCTATTGATTTTTGGGAAAGTATTGAAGCGATGCGAGTGGAGGTAGGCAATGTCAAAGCTGTTGCTCCACAGGAACATGGCGATTTAGTAACGGTTCTTGAAAATGAACCAACAAACACGCTGCATGGTGGGGTCTTGTATGAGGAAGGAAAAACAAACCCAAATCGTATCCAATTTAGATTGGAACCGAACGGAACAGCTCGTGATTTCGAAGTTGCTACAGGCGATAAGTTTAATGGACCGATTACGGGTATCGTGGGCTACTCTTATCAAAACTTCAAAATTTACGTGCCACTAGATAACATGAAGCAAGCCCATGTAAAAGGGTCGGCAACACCTGAGACAACTAAAATAGTCAAAGCAGAGGATAAGCTAACAATTGCCTCGTATAATTTAGAAAACTTCTCTAATAACAAAACATCCACATCGGATGATAAGGCGCGAAAATTAGCACGTGCCATTGGTACTGATATGCAAACACCAGACATTGTAGGGGTCACGGAAGTACAAGATAATAACGGTGAATCGGCTGGTGATGCCAAAGCAGATCAAAGTTATCAACGCTTAATTGATGCTATTAAAGCTGAAAGTGGCATTGATTATAAGTATGTCAATATTGACCCTGTGAATAATGCAGATGGTGGTGCACCGAACGCGAATATTCGTGTTGGTTTCTTATACAATCCAGCAAGGGTGAACTTGAAAGAAGGAATCCAAGCAGGGGATGCGACTACTGCGGTTAGTTATCAAAATGGTCAATTAACGCTGAACCCAGGTCGAATTGACCCAATGAATGAGGCATTTAATAATAGCCGAAAACCGTTAGCTGCACAATTTGAGTTCCAAGGTGAAGATGTCATTGTGATTGCTAATCACTGGAATTCTAAATCGGGTGACACACCATTATTCGGAGCAACACAACCACCGCAATATAAAAGTGAAGTGCAGCGCCAAAAAATCGCAAATATTGTGTATAACTTTGTTGCGGATGTTAAAACGAAAAATCCAGATGCAAATATTGTATCTTTAGGTGATTTTAACGATTACCAATTTGCCAAAGCGCTTAAAATTCATGAAGGTGAATGGATGACCAATATGATAAATAAAGCCGATTCTTCTGACCGTTATACGTATTTGTATCAAGGAAATTCGCAAGTATTAGATCATATTTTAGTTTCCAATAATCTTCAAGAAAAAACGATAATTGATATTCTTCATATTAATGCAGACTTTACAGATATGGCAGGCCGCGCAAGTGACCATGACCCTGTCATGGTGCAACTGGATTTAAAACAAGGTCCTACAGTAGAACCGATTCAACCTGAAATCACATATAACTATGAGAACTTTAAGAAAAATATTTTAGTTATTACAAAACCGAGTGTAGCATTACATTTAGATGCAGCGTCGTATATTACGAAGGGCGTGCACTTAAAAGGGAAGTATGTCGAGCTTCACGGTGAAGGCTTTAACAAGACAGATGTGATTATTACGCCAAATCATCCAGAGTCCATTGTAGACTTAAAGGGCAATACGTTTAAAAAGATTACAATTGAAGGCAAAAATGTAAGTGAAATTAGAGGCGCAGAAAATATTGACTTACAGTTGATTGAATTGAAGAAGGGTGCATCGTTAGAAAACATTAAATTTACAAATTCTAAGGGTCAACCGATTGTGTACCCTCCTGTCCCTGCTGAAAACAAGCAACCAATCATCAAAAAGCCTTTTACAAATCAGACAGTAGCTGTAGGCACAGACATTACCATTGATTTAACAGAGCATTTCGCTGATCCTGATAATGACGAATTGACATTTACCGCTACAAAAGGTTCGATAAAGGGCAAACGCTTAACGTTAACTTTAGAAGCGGGTAGTCATATTGTTGGTGTCACGGCATCTGATGGTACAAAAAGTGTCACGGCCAATTTTAGTGTTACTGTAACGGCTAACGACTACTATACTGCTGCCTATAACAAAGAGGGGCAAGCACTCAAAAAGGCGCTGCACGATATAATTTCAAACCAAAAAGTATTATCCTATGATGCTGCATGGGATGCCTTGAGATACACAGACGAAGATCCGAATAATACAAATAATGTCCTGTTATTTTATTCTGGTAAATCTAGTCCAAAAACAAACAACGGCGGCAATGTAGGCAACTGGAACCGAGAGCATACGTGGGCAAAATCACATGGTAATTTCGGCACAAGTCAAGGACCAGGAACTGATATCCATCATTTACGCCCTACCGATGTTCAAGTAAATAGCGCAAGAGGAAATTTAGACTTTGACAATGGCGGTAGTTCAGTCGCTGGCTGTAACGGTTGCTTGAAAGACGCCGATTCCTTCGAACCACCGAATCGTGTCAAAGGGGACGTTGCACGCATTCTGTTTTATATGGCAACGCGTTATGAGCTAGGCGATAAAGTAGACCTTGAATTAAATGACAAAGTCAACAATGGAACAGCTCCATATCACGGTAAACTTTCGGTTCTTTTACAATGGCATCTACAAGACCCTGTAGATGACTATGAAAAACGACGAAACGAAAGAATCTACGAAATCCAAGGTAACCGCAATCCATTTATAGACCATCCAGAATGGGTAGAAACGATTTATGGCAACAAAACAGCGGTACAGATGGTAAATTAGCAAAATACAAAAACCAGCCAGTTTTCAGCGGTAAATCGGTGAAAACTGGCTGGTTTTATTATGGATTGGCGACAAGCAATTGATTTCAAACGAGCTTGAAAGTGAATACATAATACAAAATACAGTGGTGAAAGTCATGGGTATGCATTCCATTTATGATAAAATTTATAACAACACTCTATAGGAGTTAATAGAGGGGTAAAAAATGGATACACAAAAAAATGCTTTCATTATAGTAGCGTTTGCAAATAGTGCAATTGCATGTATAAGTCAATTTCTTGGTTCAATGTTAGAGGAAAGGTTTGATTCGTTAGTTCAATTTTTAGCTTTTCCTTTCGTTATAATTCTTCTGAATGTGGTTTTAGGATTTAAATTTAGAATGAAGTTTTATCAATATTCACTGTTCGCATATTTAGGATTATACGTATCTATCTTTGTCTGGGGCACTATTGTTTTGGTGGAAAGCACGAAAAAAGAGTTGCCTCCGGGCGAGGTTGTATTAGGTGCAGATCTCTTATTTATTATAGTTGTGACAATAGTCCAGTCGATTATTTTCCTTCTATTTAATTTAATTGCTTTTGTAATTTATAAAATGGTTTTTTCAAAGAAGTTGTTCTATAGGAGTTGGATTTGATTGTATTGAACCAAGTATTCAAAGGATTGTAGACAAGCAAAAAAATGGAGGTGTCAGTTAACATCGCTTTTGATACAACGAAAGAATGGCAACAAACCAGCGGTACAGATGGTAGTTGAATACAATATTTTGTAAGCCCACTTCAATTAGTTATGAAGTGGGCTTTTAAGATATTGCTCAAATACAAATCGCTCCATTTTTAAAGTATATATGAACTGTCTTTGTTCAAAAAATATGGAAACGGTATATCTATTTATCTATTTAATTTATAATATTTGAAACAAATTTCCTAATACTTAATTTATAATATAATTAACACATTTTTCTAAATGGAATGTTACAAAATAATATTTTGGAAAACTGAAGATTTTATTTAATTGGGGGAAGAGAACTAAGTGAGTCAAAATGAAGATTTACAAAAAGAAATTAGCGATTTAATAAAAATGCTTGAGATTTATCAAGTTGAGGAGGATACATCTAATCAAGAGGATGAAATTATTGGAAGATACAAATTAATAATGAATCGTTTAGATGTAACAGGGATTGTGAATTTTAAACATAATTACATCGCTTTAACAGAAAAATTTATAGAAACATTAAGTAAAAAGAAAAAGCTATTAAATCATTATAAACATTACATGGATGGTTTTATTGAGAAAATAACAAAAAATAAAAGTGAAAATATTAACTATTTTCTAAGCTTTAAAATCTATCAGTTAACACCTTTCTATTGGATGATTGATGAAAATAAGTTTGCAGGCAATGACATGTTAAATCATCAGCTAGATATTTTTAAAAGATGCTTTTCTTCTGAATCTAAAAAACTATTATTTAAAATATTCCAAAATTTTTATAAATATCAAGAATTTAAAAACTTCAGTGACTATTCGGATTGTATTAAAGACACTGTCATTATAGGTTATATAACAGAACAACAATATAGTGAATCGGAAATAAATAAGTTAACATTGTCAATTGGATATGCTGGGGAACCTGGGAGTATAGGCTATGATTTTATGGGTATTAGAACAATTAAAAATGTGTTTGGATTAGTGGATAAGTCAGAAGTTGTTGAAGCAATTGTAACCCGTCTATCAGAAAATATTGTTTATCGTAAAGAATTAACTGCTAAACAAATCAATGCAGTAATTCATACTTCAAATATTAATTCTATGTTAAAGAAGCGCTTAAAATTTACTTTTACGACAGTTCGTATAATAGATAACGTTTTAAAAAGGGCAGTCTTTAAATCTTTACCCAACGAATTAAAAATCGATGGGGACGATATTGAAATGATGAACGCTGTCAGCCTTCCAACATTGCTTACTCTAAATGATAGCGAGTATGCTTTTACAATAAAAGATATGGATTCAGATGCAGAAACGAAAAGTGTATATCTAATTCGCAAAGGCTTTCCAAAAGATAAATTATTGTTTTCAATCAAGGATATTGATGACAAGCAATTTGAGATTAGCTCTGAACAAGGAGAGAATACCTTTAGCTATGATAAGGCACATGAATTAAGCAATTTTTTTGTAGAAATATTAAAAAAAGAATTTGGTCATGTTGGGACAGGGGAAGTAGGTGACATTAAGCTTATTTATTTCTGGATTAAAGAGCACAAAATATTAAAAGATAAGTCTATGACATTTAGCGATAAATACAAAGTTGAATACAAAAACAAAGAATGGGTTGTAGAGGATAACACGAATGAACTAGACTCGGTTCTTTATAACGATCATGATAAGGTGAAAATGATTAATGCGATAGTTGGGAAAAATGGCGCTGGGAAAACAACATTGCTCGATATGTTCAAATACTACTTTAACAATCAAAATGATGAAAATGCTTTTAAAAAATTTTTAATCATATATGAGGATGGAGACAATTTAATTCTTAGACATAATTTTGAACAAGGCGATGGATATAAAATTGATGTTAGGTCTGCTATAAGGTATCAGAAAATGCGATACGATATGAATTCAGGAATTTTATCTAACACAAGTTTATTAAGTTATACAAGTTTTACAGAGCTATCAAATTATGCTGGAAGTGAGCACGATAGAGAAGTAGAAGGCAATCATAAAGATTTGTCAATAAACAACGAATTAAGAATGCTAGAAAGAATCAAAGATGCTAGAGAGAGGGAAGGGGTCAAAAGGCAACTAGTTAATCAAGATAACTATAAAAAGTTGATCCTTCTTAGTGAAAGTGAAACGTTAAACGAGGAATTTGCTGAAGGTATTCCGTTACCTCATGGAGTTTTGTTAAAGGTGAAAGTTTATCAGAATAAGACCAAAGATATTGAAGGAGTTTTGACAAAACTTTTTGGGGAAAAAATCGAAAGCTCAAAAGTTTTAGAAGAATACTATGATATAAGCTTTACATTAAAGAACGTGGATTATAAAGATTTATTGTCTTTGTATCAATTTGTGGCAAGTAACTCACAATGGATTTGTACACTGGACTTTCTAGGATTATCTTCAGGGCAATATGCAAAGCTTACGTTGTTTGCGAAGCTATTCTTTGAGAGCAATCATAAAAAAGTAACGAGAATATTAGGGGCCCTAGCAAGAGCTAATTCATATGTCAAAAACTATAATACAAAAGATATTTCTTCTGATTATTTAAAGAACAACCAAAATGAGAACCTGATGATTCTACTAGATGAGGGAGATATGTTCTTCCATCCAGCATGGCAAAAGAGCTTTATTAGTGATATCAAAAGTTTACTGAATTATGCCTTTAAGGATCATGAAATAGTCAATACCGTTCACTTACTATTAACTTCAAACTCACCATTTATCATGTCAGATATTCCTTTAGAGCATACAATCGTGTTAGGTGGAAAATATGAGATGGAGCAGACCTATGCTCAAAATATCCATGATATTTTAAAATCATCGTTCTTTATGGACAATGGGACGTTAGGAGAAGTCGCTCATAAGCATATAAAGAAACTAATTCAACTATTCCAAAAGGAAGATGTTACTGAAGTAGAAAGACAATATATTAAGAAATCTATTGATATGATTGGGGAGCCTTTAATTCGTTATAAGCTGGAGTCAATGTATAAAAAGAAGTTTTCCGAAAGTATAAAAGCTGATCAAAGAATAAAGGAGCTTGAGGAAGAACTGGAATTACTCAAAAAAGGAAGAGGATTACAATAGTGATAGAAATAAAAAATCATCACATTATAGATGCTATGGCAATTCATATTGATGAATTGCAAATAGAAATAACGGATAAACTTAAAAAATACAAAGCCATATTTACTTTTCTAAAAGATTATCAAGCTAATAATGCACTTACATTTGATGCGGACAAGAAGAACTTAGTCAATCCAGTAATAAGTATTAGTGAATCATCAACGAAAGTCAGGGGAGATATTGATAAGCAGCTTCACTGTGTTAAAGCAGACTATCGGAATAACGCTAGTAAATACTTAGATATTATAAAGATGCTTGAACGAGATGTTGTAAGGATTTTAGAAGCTGATCGAGATACCTTTCTTACTCTTATCAAAGAATATGATTATTCAACATTGGGCGTTGGAGAAAATGATTTAAAAAAACTATTTGAAAAAATATTCAATTACCATTCCTTTTCTGATAAAGAAAGAAAAAAGTACAATGCTTATGCACTTACTGAAAATTTAGGAATTAATTCATGCCCGTATTGTAACAGGCTGTATACGTTAACTATTATTTGCAAAAAAGTTAGGGGGGTAACTAATTTTGTGACAAGGCCTGAACTTGATCACTATTTACCAAAGTCGAAATATCCTCTTTTTGGACTTTCCTTTAATAATCTTATACCTAGCTGCAGTATTTGCAATAAAATAAAAAATGATGATACGGATCATACAAGAATGCATCATCATCCATATTTTGATGACACAAAGCTCGATTTTAATCTTGATGGCATCCTATATGATAGTGGTAATAATAGTTTTAATAGTAAAGGCGAGTGGGATATTGTAGTAGAAGAAAACGGTTGTAACTATACAAAGGAGTCCATTAAGATCTTTAGACTTAGTGAAATTTACAGAGAGCACAATTTCATCATAGAAGATATGATAACTAAAGCACAGGAATACAATCAAACCTTTATTAATGATATAGAAGATCTTTTTTCTGGCGAACAGTTAGAAACAGATACGCTTCTGGAAAGGATTTTTGGAGTGCTACCTGCTGAACAAGATTACTGCAATCCACTGAATAAGTTTAAAAGAGCAATTTATCAATCCATAAGAAAGGCACAGAATATAAACGTTACTCTTTAAATGTTAATATCCTACATCACAGATGCTTGCTTTTTACTAAAAAAATAGCTACCAACTAGTGCCATTGCATTATCTGATAAACTATGACATGCTTAATAGAGAGAGTATAGTACTAGGAGAATGTTGTAGTGATTAAAGAGTGGGATTTCCTACGTGTAGTGGCATGCCTATCCATTTTACTATTACATACATCATCGTGGGTAATTTTGGAGGTTGGTGTAGAACCCGAGCAACAGGTTTATCTGTTTTTGCGCATTGCGCTTTGCTATGCAACGCCGACGTTTATTGTGTTATCGATTATCATATTGTCGAATCGTTATCGTGAACGGCTACCAATGAATTTTTGGTCGAGTCGTCTTCAATATATTTTAGTGCCTTTTTTAGTGTGGGCTTTTGTTGATGCATTATTGGTGGAGTCAATTTATCGTAAAGGTTTGTTATGGGACAAGTATTTCTATAATGTAGTTTATGGAGAGTTTGTTGGCTGGTTTGTTGTGGTTATTTTCCAGCTATATGTAGTATTTGCGTTGATGAAGCGTTTTAAATGGTCGATTACTTGGTTTTTACCGCTTAGTGTGTTGATTACGCTTGTACATCATGCGGTCATTGCATTGCCTTATCCAATTTTTGAGGAGCATGCGAACGTGTTACGCTTGCTGTTTACAGGATGGCTTGGTTATTTTGCAGTTGCCTATGCGATGGGAGTCTCATATGAGAGACTAGCTGCATTGGCGAAGAAGTACCGAGGTGCAACGGTTGTTTTCGTTGTACTTGCTGTACTGTTTTTAACGATTCGTATGTTACTTGGCTATACAGAGGTGCATTCGAGGCGTCTTGATATAGTCCCGCTTGTCTTTAGTGTTGTGCTTTGTGTTATTGCTTGGGGGCAGTCATTGCCAGCTACGAAATTGGTTCGTATTATTAGTCAATATGCGTTTATGATTTACCTTATCCATTGGGAAGTGCTACGTCTATCGACAAGCTGGTTTGTGGCACATTTTGATAGCACATTGACGCGTGTTTCCATGCTTATGTTGTGGACACTTGTTGTTTGCATCGCGTTGACGAAACTATTGTCATTTTTACCGTTTAGTCAATGGATTGTTGGAAAGTTGAAAAAACGTTAAAAAGCAGTGATCTCTAACTAGATAGAAATCACTGCTTTTGTAGTTGTTTTGGAAATCGCGGGTAAACCGAAGTAAATCGCGGGTAAACCGGAGCGAATCGCGGGTAAATCAGAGTAAACCGCGGGTAAATCAGAGTAAACCGCGGGTAACCCAAAGCAATCCGCGGATACCTCGTTATTACGTGATTGACCGATAGTTATTCGGGCATAAGTTTTAAATTGCGATCATTATAGGCAAGAATAACATAGTCCGGTTGCATATTTTGTAAGTAAGGAATAATATCCTTCTCTAAATAACGTAAGTCTAAAATGGTAACAGTTTTAAAGTGACTTGCTACGTGAAATTGAATGGTGTTAAAGTATGAATCTTTAATAACGACGAGATGTTTGTCGCTGTCATAGTTTTGGTTGACGATTGTAAGTTCAGCAAAGTCGCGGCTGTAGGCATCCGCATAGTTCACTATTGCGTCAGGACTCATCTGTTTCGCCCGACCGTATACTGCTTCGTACGGTGCAGTGATGCCACCTTCAATTGTACCGTCGTAAATTGTAAATTGTGTTGCAAACGATGCGGGTTCGTTATAGCAAATTTGTTCATTATTCTCGACGGTCATATAGAGTATTTTATTCCATGAGCCGGCGAACTTATTTGGTAAACAAAATGTATTGGCTTCATCAAAAGGAATGGTTGCTATTGTTTCGCCCAGTCGTTTGTTTAGTGTATGGATAAGCGCTTCGTAGCCTGAATAGGCACCGCGAATTGTCCAGTGATGATCTGTTTTAAAGAAGTTGCGCTCGGCAGAAAAGTTTTCTTGCATTTCATCATAAAGACGAATATTGTCAACGCCAGCAGCGGTAACAAGTTCGTGCAGTTTTACATTGTTGGTAATACCAGCATCTTCTGGCATATAGTGTGGGCTTGGCTCACGTGAATAAGTCGCCTTTGCTGGTAGGGAGTAAAATGTAAACGGTATATGCTTTTCCGCTAGACCTTCGCTTAAGCGTTGTAAATCAGAGGCAAAAGCAGCTAGCTCTTCTTCGGGTTTTACGGCGGCCGGCTTAGAAATAATCCAGCCAGTTTTATCGTCAACAGCGTACTTATCATTTAAATACGTTTTGCCCATAACACGTTGAAAGTTTACATAATTGCGCATCCATGTATCACGTGCAGGAAACTGGTCAGAAATATACGACTCTACTTGCTTGGACCATGTCCCTGTTAAAATGTCCTTAGCGCTTGGCGTAATGTTGGCAGATTCTAATGGCCGGTTTTCCATTTCTGATTGCGGCCGATCTACCGTTAATATATGCACGACGAAGCCACCGAAAATAATGCAAAAAAATGTAATTGGTAATAGATACGTTTGAATTTTTCGCATGATGTCCCACCTAAAATCTAAAGTAAATGAATGGATTATGTGTTGCGTTTACTAAAAACATCGTAATAAATAACAAAAGTGCACCATAGTAAATGGTTTGTGTAATGCGCAGACCCCAGTCAAATGATAGGGAAGCGGCTGCCTTTTGTTCACTCCATGTTTGATAAAGCTTATAAATCGGCATGGCAAAAATAATAGCGATGACAAAGTAAAGCGCATAATCTTTTGTCAGTAAAATCGTTTCATAATTGTACAGTGCGGCATCGGAAAGCCCAAACAGCGTTTTGATAAATGAAAATGCATATGTAAAATCATTTGCTCTAAAGAACACCCAGCCAATCATTACAATAATTAATATATACATATGTCGGACTATGCGTGGAATGCGTGCCAACCATTTCAGCAGCACCCATTTTTCCAAGCAAATTAAGATACCGTAGTAAAAGCCCCATGCCATAAACGTCCAACTAGCCCCGTGCCAAAAACCAGTAAGTGTCCACACAATAAGTAAGTTACGATATAGTTTCCATTCATGGCTAACACGACTACCACCAAGTGGGAAGTAGACATAATCTCTAAACCAACTGCTAAGTGAGATATGCCAGCGTCGCCAAAAGTCTGTAACAGATTGTGCTATATATGGATAGTTAAAGTTTTCTTCAAATTTAAAGCCGAAAATTCGTGCTAACCCAATTGCCATATCACTATAGCCTGAGAAGTCAAAATAAATTTGCAGGGAGTACGCTAAAATCCCAATCCAGGCAGTCCCAGTTGTTAAATCCCCACCTGATAAGCTAAAGACGTGATCGGCAACTTCGCCCATCGGATTGGCTATCAGTACTTTTTTCGCCAACCCTTGTACAAAGCGACGCGTCCCAATCATCCAATCTTCTGCTGTCGCAATTCGTTTCTTTATTTGTTCAGCTACCGTTTGATAACGAACGATAGGGCCTGCAACGAGTTGCGGAAATAATGTAATGAAAAGTGATAAATCTAAAAAATTGCGCTGTGCCTTTACGTCCTTACGATAGACATCAATTACATAACTAAGAGCTTGGAACGTGTAAAATGATATACCGATTGGCAGCGGTACAGCCTGCCATTCAATAGGTTGCGTCAAATAATTATTGACAATCTCCACGAAAAAGCCAGCATATTTGTAATAGCCTAAGATGGCTAGGTTACTAACAATGACTAACCAAAGTAATGTTTTGCGCTTGGACTGGGAAGCGGTGTTTTCAATAACGATACCGAGCACATAATTGAGTATGATGGACAGCATCATGAGAAGCACATATTTCGGCTCACCCCAAGCGTAAAAGAACAAACTTGCCAACAGTAAAATCGTATTGCGTAGCATCTTCGGAGAGATGAAGTACACAACAATCACTAATGGCAAAAAGACATATAAAAAAATAAGACTACTAAATACCATTTCTGTCAAATCCCCATCTCTGTAAAAAATAAAACTTCGTGAATCGCAAGCTACTAATGTGAAACGCCACAAAACCCGAGCAAAACGCCACAAAACCGAGTTTTACCACTATTAGAAGTCTAGTAATGCCCATTTATTTTAATAGCTATCGCTAGATTCTGGTTTCCATAAAATATTAATCCATTTTTCCAAGGGAATTAATGAATAAATTACCTATATTATTGTAACTTAAATTCACGATTTGTTCACTATTCCTTTAAGTGAGATATTTGGCTTACTTAAAAATTATTGGAAGGGAAAAAGTCTCAATAACTATGGGTAAAATGGTATATTTTTCGAACAAAAGAAACGTTAGTATGCCAAAATTCGGATGGAAAACAAATTATAAATAAACTAATAAATGTATTTGTAACCAATGAAGATAAACTATTACCACATCCTTCATTCCAAATATTGCACATAGAAATGTATGTTCTACTTCTTTTA
Source organism: Lysinibacillus sp. FSL M8-0337 (assembly GCF_038593855.1). NCBI lineage: Bacteria > Bacillati > Bacillota > Bacilli > Caryophanales > Bacillaceae > Lysinibacillus > Lysinibacillus sp. FSL M8-0337. Next base: position 593,924 of record NZ_CP151996.1, read on the forward strand.
TAATAGAAACGTAGTCACAAAAGTGGCTAATTTATCTAGGAGGTTTTTGCACATGAAACAAAAATATAGTAAATGGGTTGTCGGCGCAGCATCAGCAGCTCTAGTAGCATCAGCAATCGTACCAGTAGCTAGCGCAGCAAGCTTTTCTGATATTGAAAATAGTGATCACAAGGACGCAATCTTAGCATTAGCGGACGCTAAAATCGTAGGAGGTTACACTGACGGTACATTCAAACCAAATGCAGTAGTAACACGCGGTAACGTAACAAAATTCTTAGGTAAATGGTTAGTATCTGAAGGTTATGAAGTGCCAGCTGACTATGCAACAAAAGCTCGTTTCACTGACCTACCAACTACAGCTCCAGACCAAGAATTACTACAATATGCAGCACTTGTTAAAGATGCTGGCGTATTCAAAGGTTCTAACGACCAATTAATGTACACTAAAAACATGTCTCGTGAACAAATGGCAGTAGTATTAGTACGTGCTATCAACACTGTTTACGGTGTAGACTTAGTTGCAGATTACAAAGAATCTGACTTCAAATCTACAATCACTGACTTAGATAACGCTACAGCTAACGAAAACCGTGAAGCAATTATCGCGTTAGAATATGCTGGTCTTACAAACGTTAAAGCGTTCAACCCTAAAAACACTTTAACTCGTGGTCAATTCGCATCATTCTTAAACCGTACAATCACGAACATTGCAGAAGCTCCTTTAACTGTAAAAGAAACTAAAGTTGTTGACGCAACTACATTAGAAGTAACTCTTTCTGATGATACAAAACATACTGTAAAATTAGAAACTCCACTTCCAGAAAACAAAGAAACTAAAGTAGACTTCGAAATCGAAGGTAAAACTTATTCAGCTGTAGTTACATATGAAGTAACTGAAGTTAAATTAGAAGCTGTAAAAGCTGTAAGCTCTAAATCTATCGAAGTAGCATTCAACAAAGCTGTTGATTTTACTGCAGCAGATTTCACAGTTAACAAAGGTACAGTGAAAGCTAACGTTGCTTCAGTTGCACTTTCTGAAGACAAAAAAACAGCTACAATTGAATTAACTTCTAAATTAACTGAAGGTGAGTACACAGTAACTGTAGCTCAAAAAGATAAAGATGCTTTAAAAGGTTCAGTTAAAGTAGAAAACGAAAAAGTAGCGAAACTTGATGTATTATCTGATGTTGCAGCTTTCACTAGCACAGCTAAAACTGCTGCTACAGTTGGTGTAAAAGTTTCTAACCAATACGGTGAAGACATCACTAAATTAAACCACTCTGACGTAACTGTAACAGTTGCTGGTGCAGCTACTGCAGGTACATTAAATGCTGACGGTACATTAAACCTTACATTAGCAGCAGGTGCTAAAGAAGGCGATAACGTTATCATTACTTTAGTACACGCTAAAACAGGAGTAACTGCTCAAGCAACAGTTAAATTATCTGCTGTAGCAGCAATTTCTGAAATCACTTTCGGTGAACTTTATAACAAAGATGGTAAAACACTATCTCAAGATACTGATCTATCTAAAGATAAATTCTACTTACCAGTAACTACAAAAGACCAATATGGTAACGCAGTAACAAACTTAACTACTATCAACAACGAAGTTTTATTAACAAACTCTAACCCAGGTGTTGTTACACTAAGCGCTGTTAAAACTGTAACAATCAATGGTAAAGAAGTAAATGTTGTAGAAGTAACAGGTACTAACCTTGCTGGCACTTCTAACCTTATCGCTGTTTCTAAAACAACTGGTAAGAGCGCAACTACTACTGTAGCTGTTGCTGAAGGCGTTAAACTTTCATCTGTTTCAGTTTCTGCACCAACAGAAGTATTATCTGCTAATAAAGATGCTTTCTTCCCATTAACAGTTGTTGATACTCAAGGTAAAGAAATTAAAACATTAAAAGAATTAGCTGCAGTTAAACAAGATTCATTAACTGAGTCTGCTGGTTACCAAATCGTTGAAGTAACTGGTAAAACTGGTCTATTTGTAAAAGTTCCAGCTAACAAAGTAGAAGCTAACAAAGCTGTGACAGTTGTAGTAACAACTTTATCAGGTAAAGTATCTACTCAAACAATTGTAGCTAAAGCTGAAGCTAAACCAACTGTAATTACTGGTTTAAATTCTAAAGTAGCAACTGCTTTACGTGCAAAAGACGTTGCAGGTGTAACAGTTAAAAACACTGATTTAGTAGTTGAAGACCAATACGGTCAAGTAATTACTGATGCAGCAGTACTAGGAGCTATCCAATTTGAAGCTTCTGTAGAAGTAGGTTCTGCAAGTGAAAAAGCATTCACTGTAACAAACACTGGTAACACTTCAGCAAACATCGTTGCTAAAGCGGGTACTACTGAAACTTCTGGTAAAGTAAGCTTCAAATTATTAGATGGCGCTACTCCAGTTGAATCAAGTGCATTAACAAAAACATTCTCTATCGTTTCTGATGCTCAATTTGCTTCTTACACTGTAGAAGATGTACCAACTATCTATGCTAACGCTGCTGACGGCAACAAAGTTGTAGCTGCTTACAATAAAGATATCGTAGTTAAAGCTAAAACAGCTTCAGGCGAAGTAGTACAATTAACAGAAGGTACTGATTTCACTGTAACTGGTAAACCAGCTGCTGGCTCTGCAATTACATTTGCTGACAAAGAAACTACTGCTAAAAAGTCTGTAACAATCACAATCAACGCAACAGGTGAAGAGTTAACTAAAGAATTAACATACTCTAACGTAGCTCCAAAAGTTGCTAAAGTACAAGTTGTTAAAGAAGGTACTGCAGCTGCTGCAGTAGCAGATTCAACTAAACTTGAAGAAGCAAAAGCTGTAGAATTTACTGCAACTTCTGCATTTAACTTAACTGAGTTAGCTAAATTAGTTGATTTCGTAGTAACTGACACTTATGGTGTTGCAGTAGCTGCTGATGAAACTGCTGGCGTAAAAGTAACTCTTGCTGATACAACTGTAGTACCAGTTGAAACATTAACTTTAACTAAAGTATCTGGTGAAGTTGAATTTGCAGGTAACGGTACATTAACTGCTGCAGTTAACAAATTCACTGCAGGTGCTGAATTCAACTCATTAGTTAAATTCAGTGGCGTTGCTGGTAACATTGTAAAAGTAACTGCTACATCTGCATCAAACTAATAGTAACTTAATTGCTAATGTCTTAGTAATTTAACTACTATACCAAAACTCTAGTCGAGAAATCGGCTAGAGTTTTTTTGTGTTTTTTCATATTGCAAAGAACCTATAGAACAATATGAAACTTTTAGTATTATTTCCACGTATTATCATAGTATGATAGTGAAAAGACGTAGGGGGTCGAGTGAATGAAACAAAATAAATTATTTCAAGGAGCAATCGTTGCGGCTTTAGCTACAAGTGCCATTGTAGTAGTGCCGACAGCGCACGCAGCTGAAGGATTTAGCGATGTGGATATGACGAAAGAGTATGGAGCTGCGGTGAAAGATTTAGCTAAGCGTGGAATTATTAATGGTTATGCAGATGGTACATTTAAACCGTTTGCAGATGTCACACGTGGACAAGTAGCCAAAATGTTAGCAAATTTATTGGCTTTAGATACGCAAAATGTAATGGACCCTCAATTTACCGATGTTAAGCAAAGTGACGAATACTACGGCGCCATTGCAGCATTAGCAAATGAGGGAATTGCGACAGGCTTTGCCAATGGTAGCTTTGGTGTCAATCAAGCCATCACACGTGAGCAGTTAGCGAGCATGTTAACATCTGCCTTCCAATTAAGCAATAATACTGAAGATTGGACACTGCCGTTTACAGATATTGTAAAATACTCTGATGCGTATTATGCAGTAGGTCCATTGTTTGAACACAATATTACAAAGGGTATTACACCTACAACATTCGGTTTAAAAGAAACAGTCAAACGTTCACAGCTTGCATTATTTATTCATCGCATAGAGGCGATGCAAGCAAATCGCGTTGTCCAAAATTTCGCTGCGCGTGATTTTGGAGCTACTCAACTAGAAGCCTATTCATATGATAATATAGCGGCTGATGGGGAGCATGAATTTTTCAAAGTTCATCAAACAACGAATGGGTTGACGGTAGAAGCATTGCGTGAAGGATCGGGCTACTTTATGTTAGTTAGCTACAATATTGATAATGAAGAAAACTATGAGATTATCGACACGCAAAAATATAAAGTAGTCGTTACAGAAGTGGATGGCAAGCTTCAGCTTGATTGCCAACAAACAGATGAAATCACACCGGGTTCAGCATTACTTTTCGAAGAGGATTTAGGCTTTAATCCGTCTCATATTCAGCTAACAACTGCAAATGGTCATGAAGTAAGTGACAAAGTCTACGTCTATCAACCATTCAATTTTGAGGGTTGGGAGCCAGAAAGCATTCCAAAAGGCGGCAATTACGAATTGAAGTTATTGCAGGCAGGTGACTACATTGCAACATTGTCGGATGATAAAGGACAATCTGTACGTGTAGGTATTCATGCTGAAACAGATGGTTATGAAATGTATACTTCAGCAGCAGTTGAAGTTAGCAGTGTTTTCATTCCGAAGAGTGAAATAGGCTTTACCGTGAAAGATGTTCACATAGAGCAATTTACAGGAGCATTGTATGATCACAAAATTGTTGATGTGGAAAATGCTGCTGATGGGGTAACAGTTAAAAAAGTTGGTAAAGGTCAATCAATTTTTGCCATCCGCCTAAACGGTACGAATGGTGAAAAGTTATTCGTCCAAGGAATGATGTATGAAGTAAGTGGAATAACGACGATGTATTACGAATTAGCAACACAACAGGATATCGAAAATTCTTGGTAATTCACCAATAAAACATCATGATATGAAAAAGTGAAATTGACAATTGTCAATTTCACTTTTTTCTTAACTTTTAACGTTATTTCAATCACAAAATGAAGGTGTAAAAATCATTAAAAATAGTCAACAAAATAAGCTTTAATGAAGGATGAACATACACATTATTGGACAGATTCGCTAATTGAAAAAGTAGGGGAAAGGAAAGATACGATTATTGAACATGCAATTCAATTACAATAAGAAGGTTTGCATTTACTAGAAGAACTAACGAATAAAGAAGCGGATAGTGTGATGATGGATTATCATATAGCCTTAAAAGAAATAGAGTAGTAAAACGTTCTTGCGATTTTAAATGGGTTGGTGCAGTTCATAAATATTTAACTGTCAAAGGTAATGTTATCCAGCGTAATATTGCCGTTACTCATTGCAAAGTAACTGTTATGAAATGCTGAATGATGCTGATAGACAGTTGCAATTTTTATTAAAAACATTAGCCTATAGCACGCCTCGTCCAGAATGTTGTTGTCGTTTAGGTGCGAGATTTTTGGCAGATTCCCATTATGAACAAGCTATTTATTGGTATGAACAAGCAATCAGTATGAAGAACAAACCAAACCAGGGGAATTTAATTGAACATATCGCTTGGACATGGTTACCGTATATTCAATTAGCTGTTTGTTACGATTGTCTGGGACAATATGATATAGCGAATAATTACAATGAACAAGCATTACAATACGATCCAACAAATAAACTTATATTAGATAATCAGCAATATTTTAAAAACAGATTAAAGGAATAAAACGATGGAGTAGAACATGTAGGCACTCCTATAGCGGACATAACGATATAGCAAAAAAAGAGGCTGGGAAATAACTAAAAAAATTTAAGAAACAGAGGAAAGGTGTTCATAAATTTTTGCTATATGGAGAACTTGGAAAACTTATCTATTCTTGCTTGTGCAATAAATAAAAAATTAGAAGGGTTACTAGTTGTTGGTAGCGGAGGTGGTGACTCCGGCGGGAACAGCACATAATGTTAGACGCAATAGACCGCGCGTAGCGAGGGTTGCGGCTTACTGTGCTGAGCGGAAAGCACCGCCGTAGCGGACAACAACGGCGCAGCAAAAAAAGTGTTAGATTGATTGAGTTCAATCTAACACTTTTCCATTTAGTTTAGAAAATTATATATTTGACGTAGTCTTTCCAGCCAATTTCTTTAAAGTGTTGCCACTCAATTTTTTTAACGGGCATTGAGCAGAACGTGCGTGCTAAAATATTACGTTTTTCATTCGCTAAAATAGGCGTACCAACATCTATATAGCTTGTGAATATCGTTGAATCTTTCGTTGAAAAAGCAACTTCAATATCTTCAAGACGGATTTTTCCGTCCTCGTCAATAATATAGACGCTCTTTGCGCCTTTTACTGATTTGACCCAAGAAGAATTCACTTTATAAGCATCAAAAGCTTCATTAACGACGATGGAAGCCTGACCGACTGTTGAAAATGGAATATTTTCTAATATATCGTCTTGTTGTAGCATTACTTCATAATTACTAGGCTTCGGTAGTTTCGCCGTTTTTGCTAATTCTTTTGCCCATATAGCGTCATGATTTGTAGCAATCATTGATTTTTCAAGTACGATACCTGATAGCTTATCTTTGAAATGCTGTAGTTCAAAATCGACCCTTTGCCCAGCCGCAACCTGTTGCCATTCATCTTCAGATAAGTAGACAAGCATTGCTTTTTCTGTTGAATAAATTTCAAATGTGACTGTACCAGCTTCCTCTGTGACGTTGGCAATAACACCATCAACAGGGCTTACAACTCCTTGGCGTGCTTGTATTTGCGCAATTTGCGCATCCATTACGGCAATTTGACGTGTAGCTTCTGCAATATGGCGATTTAAAATAGCTACCGCTGTAGATGGAGTATTTTGTTGACCTAATTCCAATTTTACTGTGACATTTAATTTATCACTAATTTGATCTGTATTGATGGAACTTTTGGGATTATCTGTGCCTCCGAAATCCGATTCTATTTGTGACAAGGCGGATTGCAAATCACTTAATTCAGTTTCATAGGCATCCCGTTCAGCCTCAAGCTTCGTTAACTCATCGTCAACTTGCTCTGTTTTATAGGTAGCGAGTAAATCGCTTGCTTGAATCTGCTGACCACGCTTTACATTTACTGCTGATAAACTTTTTGCATCCGCAGAAACTGTATACGTTTCGGCTGGTGCAACAATGGCATCTTTTTTCACCGTTTCTACACGGTCACCGACAGTAGCTCGTTGAAATTCATCAACAAAATAGGAACGGGCTACTTTGCTATTATCCTTGAATACGTAGAAGGCATTTACGCCAACTAAAATCGCCATCACGATAATACTAAGGCTTGTCCAAGGTCTGGATTTTATAAAACGCATCATCCTAGCCCCCTTGTAATCCATTCTTGAAGTGGTAGTACGCTAATCATCCCAACGAAAACAGCCATTATTACTTGCAGTATAATAATTTTTGCTAACAGCGCTTTACGATCTGCTGCTTCCTCCCATTTAGAAAGGAAAGTAAAGTGCACAATAATCGTCAGCACAGTAGTAACTGTTAGCTGATTAATAATGAATAATACAACATCTTTATCTATCACTTGCTGTACCACAGGGGCAAGTGATAAGAAGGAGAAGGTTGTAGAGTAGCCTACTGCGTAAAACACTGCAAATAAAATGGTCTTTTCAATAAGTATAAATGCCATTACAAACAGTTGTACTTTTTGAATCCATTTGTAAGGAATGTCCGTTAATAGATGTAATATATATGTAACGCCATAATAGTGGAAGCAAAAATAAATGATTCCCCAAACAATGGCTCCGACCATTGATAGCAAACGGGCTGTATAATATTCATCTTGCTGGTTCGTTGCAAATAATGTTGTTAAACTTTCAGTGCCTAATCCCCAAAACTCACGTATTGCAAAAAGGAGCATGAAGAGAAAGAAAATCGTAAAGGAACGCTTTTTATAGCCTCTTATTTCTCCTGTTTCCAAAGCCTGTGTAAAGTTCAGGGGATGCGTTAAGCTATGCCAAAACTTGTAGTGATAAAACATATCTAGCTCCCTTTCTAATAAATTAAATATTAAAGATGTAGTATACACCTAGTTACTGGTAAATGACATAGTATAAATGCTAGTTTTTTTAAGGAATTCTCTCAATAAGGTGGGACTTTAATTAGGCTTAATTTTAAACGTCCGATGCGGGATAAATGCGTCTATCACAATTATATAGTATTCTAACAATAACTTCCTTTAAAAAGTCTATTCTATCTAAAAATAGCAATTATCTGTAAGTTAGTAAAGGTTGTATGTGAGTTTACAACAATAGCTTGAAATCAAGTTATTATCACCGATACTAAAGATAGTAGATTCGCAATATATGATACATATCTATTTTCCTATATAACGTAAAAAGAAAGGATGAGCAAGTTGAAGAAACCTTTAAAAGTGGGTGTCTTAACGAGCCTTTTATTAACACCAGCAGCGCTTGCTAATGTACAAGAAGCACAAGCACAAACACAAACTGTCGCACAAGCTGAACAAGTAGCTTATGTGAACGCCGTAGCAACAACGGAAACTAGAAATAAAACAATCGAGCAATTTGGCAAGCTTTCTGAAACATCAACAGCGAATGAGATGGTCATTGCAGATGGCGATGTTAAAGTATTAAGCACGACCGATTTTAATGATAATGAACGAGCTTTTATTCAAGCGAAATATGAGTATGTAGTGGCACAACGAGGGTTCGTCAAAAAATTAAATGAACTAGGTAAAAGCATTAATGCAATTACCTATACAAGTAGAACATTTGTTGACGATGTTGCCGCTGTGCAAGCAGAGTATACGACATTTTTAGGTTCAACTTCAGCAGCCAATTCCTATCTGGCTGTCCAAAATGATTTTAATGTAGCTGTCGATACAGCATTAGCCAATAATGCCAAAGACATTGTTTCATCTGTTCGCGGCACATCACTTCAATACGGCTATGACGACACGGAACGTAATAATTATTTTAAAAAGAACGGTGCCGATATCGCCAAGCTTGTAAAAATGAATGATGATGCAAATGCAGTAGACATCACGATTATTAACTTAGAAGATTTAATTTCTAAAATAGATTCATCTTCGAGCTCTAGTGATATTGCTACAGCAGCCGCTGAAGTAACAACAAGCTATAATGCTCTAACTGCTGACCAAAAGAAAATTGTTACAGCATATAATCCGAATAACACAACAGTTACGCCATTTAAAAAATATACAGATGTGCTAGTCAATTTATCTTCTGCAGATAAGATTGTTGCAAGTATTACGCAACTCACTACGAAAAAACCAGAAGACTTTACTACAGCTACAAGTTTTATCAGTACTGTAGCAGCAATTGAAGCATCTTATAACAATTTAAAGGACGCAGAGACAAAACGTTTAGTTTCAAATTATGGCGATTTAAAACCTTTTCTAGATGCGGCCAACGTGTCCAAGCAAATTACAGCATTACGTATTTCCAATACGGACGCGTACCGTATAGCAGTCAAGGCGGCAAGAGCGGAATATGATGGGCTCACTAATAAAGACTTTGTGAGAAATGTGGCAGATTTACAATTAGCTGAATCTAATATTGCGGCTGCAGAAGTCATTGAGTCATTGATTTCTGAAATTGCTAATGTGCCAGATAAAATCTCGAAAATTGAAGAAGCGCGTATAGCCTATAATACGCCTGTAGCACCTGCTGGACAAAAAATTGACGCGGCAAGTGTGAAAAAAATCGTGAAAAACTTGTCAGAGTTAACAACGTGGGAGAGCTCTCATAAAGCAGTTTTAAATGTTATTACGTTAGTTGAAAAACTAAATCCAACGGCGAAAGATTATACAAAAAAAGCAAAGGCTGCTAACACGGCTTACTTAAAGTTAGATTCGACCAAACGCGAGTATGTTAAAAGCTATAAAAACTTAAAAAATCAAGTGGACGCTATGAATCTTATCGATCCTATTATGGGGTTAAATACGTCACGCAAAGATTATAAAGACACGGTTGTTAATTTACTTGCAGAATATAATAAACTGTCCCCAGAAGCGCAAGCGTTAGTGACGAACTACACAGCGTTGTTAACAGCCAACAACTATATCACTACTGCTCAACAGTTTGATGATAGAGTCAATGCATTAGCCAATGAACCAGATGCGACATTTGTTGCAAAAGTTGTGGCATTATCGGCTGAATATAAAGCGATGGACAAAAATGCAAAAAGATTAGTAACGCAATATAAAACATTAACAACGTATGAGAAAAATAATGCGAACGTTGTGAAGGTTATTAATTTAATTTCTGCCTTAAACCCAGCCAATAAAGACTATACGAAAAAGGTAATAGCTGCACGTAAAGCTTACAATGCATTAGATGCAGCATCTCAAAAGCGCGTGACCAATTATGAACAGTTAACAGCTGTCGAAGATGTAGCATCATTAATCGGGTTAATTGAAACGTTAAAGCCTACAAGTAAGACGTTTTTAAACGATTTAAAAACTGCACGTGCCAATTATGATGCACTACCACCAGACAAACAACAGAAAATCATCAACTATGAAAAGCTGGTGACAGCGGAAACGGAGCTTACTTCCGCAAGTACAGTGATTGCATTAATAGATGCGGCAGTTCCAGAAGCAGAGGATTATTTAACTAAGCTAATGAATGCGCGTGTTGCTTACGATAAACTACCAACTGGACAGAAAAAGCTCGTTTCAAATATCAAGACATTAACGGATCGTGAAAGACAAGTGAAGCCAATTTTAAGTGTCATGGTGCAAATCGATACGTTAGACCCAAATGCCAATAATTTTGTTAGCAAGGTCAATGCAGCACGTAAAGCGTATGATAAATTGACAAAAGAACAAAAGGCGTTTGTCAACAATATGGCAACATTACAAAGCTATGAACCATTAGCTAACGTAATCGAATTAATTAGTAAGTTAAAAGCATCGAGCAAGACATTCCAAGAAGATACTGTACATGCGCGTGCATTGTATGAAGCACTCAGCAAAGAAATGCAGCAGTATGTGACGAATTACAAGTTGTTGCAAGCTGCGGAAACAAGCATATTAGGTGCTGGCAATGTCCAACGCATGATTGACGAGTTGCCAAATATTGAACCACAACAATATGTCAAACGTATTGAGGAAATTCGTGCAGCTTATAATGCATTGCCGAAAGATCAGCAATTGGCAGTAGCGAATTATAGAACGCTACAAGACCAAGAAAAATTGATTAAGCCAGTTATTAGTGTTATCAATGAGATTGATAAATTGATGACATCCAAAAATATGGATAGTCAATATCAAAAGATTTTGAAAGCCTATGATAATTTAACGGCTACACAACGTAAATACGTCTATAATGAGCAAGTGCTTCTTTCTTTAGATAATGTAATTAACGTCTACAAGAGTATTGCAGCTTTAAAACCGAGCGATAAAATGTATTTTGGGATGATTGAGTCCGTTCGTAAAGACTACGATAGCCTTAATACAGCCGATAAACAAAGAGTATCGAATTATTCGATTTTACTAGAAGCAGAGAAAAATATGAGTGAAGTAAAAAAAGTGGTGGAGATTATCGCTAGTCTTTCTCCAACATCCAGTACGTATATCCAAGATGTTGAAAATGCAGTAGCTGCGTATAAGGCGCTAGACTCCAAAGTAAGAGGACAAGTTATCAACTACGATAAGCTAAAAGGTGCAGAAAAAGATATAGCGGCAGTGTTAAAAGTAGTCAATGCGATTGGGGAACTAGATCCCGATTCAAAAACATTTGAAAAGAAAGTGATTGCAGCACAAAAACTATATAGCTCACTAACGTTGGAGCAACAAGATTTAGTTTACAACTATCGCATTTTACAAGAGCATGCAAAGACATTAGGATTGGACTAATGGACGAAGAGAGGGCTGGTCCCTCTTTTCTTTATTTTAAATGGTTAAAATACTTTTAATTACAAAGGGGCAAAGGTCTATGAAAAAAAAGCATACTAAATATGCATGGGCATTTGCTACGGCTTTAGCTGTAGCACCTTGTGTTGCCGTAATTCCCACGGAAGCGGCTTCTATGCCATTTGTAGATATTACAAGCAATAATAGTGAGACTGAGCTCTATCATGCAGTAAGCGAGCTATACAATAAAGGCATTGTATTTGGTACAACACCTTCAACATTTAGCCCTTATCAACATTTAACGCGTGGAGAAGCAGCTTATTTTTTAGCACAAGCGCTTCAGTTGCAAACGAACAACGTGGACAATCCAGGTTTTAGCGATGTGCCAACTTCGCATCAGTATTATGGCTATATTGCAGCACTAGCAGCTAATGGTATTATCCAAAAAGGAAATCAATTTAATCCGGATGCTACTATTAAGCGTAGTCAAATGGCAAAAATGCTGACACTAGGCTTTCATCTACAGCAAGCGACATCGTTAACTGCACCGTTTACAGATTTTACAAAGGATGTTGAAACCAATCGATATATTCAAACGTTATTAGATTATGGGATTACGCAAGGTACTAGCGCTACGACATTTTCTCCGTATACAGATGTACGACGTGGTCAAATGGCTTTATTCCTTTATCGCATACTACAAAAAAATAATAATGACCTATACATTATTGGGGTTGAATAACAAGACAAACATCACTCATTGGGAATGAACATGCCTGTAGAGTGATGTTTTTAAAAATCTTTGTAGGAAAAAACAGGTAATAATGGTATGTTTATTATGTGGTAAATAGGGTAAAGACGATACACTAGTGGATATTCGTTGCTTATGATGAAGCGATGAAATATCGGCATGAATGCAAAAATTTTCATACATATTTAAGGAGGAAGCTATGTTAAAAAAAGTACCTAGTATTGTCGGTTTGTCGCTTATTTTGCTGGCTACACCACATGCTGTGCCTCTTCCAAACCTACTAGATGTTGCCTTAGCGGCAGAATCAGTAAAGGATGTTCCATCTACCCATTGGGCGAATCGTTCCATTCAGCACATGTTGGATAAGCAATATATGACAACCTATCAGGATGGGACATTTAAGCCAGAGCAGGCTATTACGCGAGCGGAGGCAGCGGCAGCAATTGCCCGTTCAATGCAACTAAATATGACTGCTCCCTCTGCAGCTAATTTTCGAGATTTATCTCCAACTCATCCTTATTACAAGGAAGTTTGTGCATTGGTGGAATTAGGAATATTACAAGATGGCGATTGTTTTAATCCTGATGTGCCATTGAAGCGCATGCAAATTGCTAAAATGATAACGCTTGCTTACAATATTGAGGTTGATTCACAAAATCATAGTAAGTTTAGTGATATTACTGAAGGGCATTGGGCAAAGGATTATATTGAATCACTTGCAGATGTGGGCATTATTAAAGGAGTCAATGCAAAACAATTTGCCCCGAATCAATTGGTAACACGTGCACAATTTGCCTCCATAGTTGAACGGAGTCTTGATTTTTCAATGACACTAACCAATTTCGAAGCAGCCTATGATTACTTATCGAAGTCTTATATTTCGACTAAAAATTACTCATCTGCCATGTCTAATGATGTGATTAGGTTAGTCAATAATGAAAGACAAAAAAGAAAGTTACAAAGTCTTAACTATGATGAAGCTTTAACACAAGTGGCTGTTATCAAGGCACAGGACATGATTAATCGTCATTATTTTGAGCACGAATCACCTTACTATGGAATGCCATGGGATTTAGCAACATTATTTGATTATCCATATACGAGCTTAGGTGAAAATATAGGAAGAAATATTCCGACTCCAGAGGCGGCTGTTAAAGCGTGGATGGCATCACCAGCACATCGCGATAATATTTTACGAGAAAATTATACAAACACCGGTGTTGCCATTGCAGTGGATGGTAAAGGGAATTTCTATTGGGTACAATTGTTTTCTAGTCAATAACTTGATGACAGTGGAAAAATAGGAAAAAGGGGACACTTACTAGGAGAAGATGTCCTCTTTTATTTTTATTGTATATATTCCCTTTACTTTGTCATAAAACTCTAGGCATTGTGCAGCTTTAAGTTTTAGCTCCAACAAAGAGAAAACTTCAATAATTTGCAGTATTGATTTGTTTTTCGTTGTATCACCATCAATAAGAGCGATGATGGCAGAGAAAAATTTAATCATTGTTTGCATGTACATATTATCTACTACACTTACTTTTATATTTTCTAACTCCGTAAGATAAGTTTTAGCACCATCAATATCCTTGCACGTAATTTTTTTCTCTAAAATATTGAAAATCATTAAGGCAATTTCGTTACGGTACCGTGTAAGATTTTGATAGCGTTGCAATGTTTTTTTTGCACGCTCAAAAACAAGGTCGATTAATTCTATAGAATAGAAGCTTAAACTATTAGCGAATAAGGTAATTTCGTAATAACCCCAACTTTCGCAGTTCATTAAATATTCTTGAAGCAGCGTTATTTCGTTAAGATGTTCATCGGTCCCACGAACATCATCAATTAATAACAAAATTAAAGATCGATAATGCAAAAATTTAAGATTGTTCGTAAATGTATATTCATTTTCAACTTGTTCGGCGACCATGTATAACGCATTGACATCTCGGTTATAGAAAGCTTCTACATACTTTCTCATGTAATCCAAGTCCTTATTCCCGTCATTATAAATGATACTAAATTCTTCTAACGTAATATTTAAGTGATCTAACATCTTTAAAAATTTTTCAGCTGTTGTATCGCTTTCACCACGTTCAAATTTAACAATAGCAGGTCGACTTAGTAGATTTTTGTAGAGCACGTTAGAACGTAAATTTTTTTGTAGACGTAACGTTCGAATTAATTCTCCAATTTTCATATACTTCGTCCCTTCGTAAAATGTTAACTTTTGTTTACATTTTAACAAATAAAATTGATAACATAAGATAATATAGAAAATGGAATGGCAGGAGGGAAACAATGATGTGGGCAGGCATACAAATCTTTACGGCTAACTCTTCAGCGATTGTCGGTTTTATTTGGGACTTAATCGGTAGTTAATAAAACTTTATACTAGTTGGATAATGGTAGTAAATATTTTCGAACTTTAAATAGCTAGCAAGCTAAATACGTATAGTAGTATTTTCTAACTTCGGAATTATAAATACATGCAAAATCGTTAATTGGGAAGTCAGTTAAGGTCTGAAATCGGTAGTGTATCGACTCAGGCCTTTTAACTATGCCTAATTGTATTGCCTATCAAGCATTAAAAGTAATTATAGCCCTGTCTATCATAATAATTATCTGCATTATCCTCCCCTTTTTAATTTATCTGTAAATAACAATTGTATAAGATTTATGAACAAAACTTCAAATAAAGAGATATGTAACTATTATTTAATTTTTTAGGATGTTTTTTCATAACAAATGGATTAAAAGGAGAAAAAATATGAGAAAAAGGATAATGGTTATTGATTGTAGTGTGAATACATTAAAGACAATTAAGAAATTAGGCATAAAAGTGATATGTATCGAGAAAGAACAAAAAAAACAGCTGAAAGATTTATTGAAATCAGATGATATTTACTATGAAATAGATTATAAGGATATAACTTTATTAAAAAAAGAAGTAGGAAAGATATTAATAAAATACCCCGTAGATGCTATTTTATCCTTTACAGGAGACGGTCAAAATGCTGTCGTGGCATTACAAGAGGAATATCCATTAAACAAATATAAACAATCAGAGCAAATAAAATTATTTAAGAACCAGTGTAACTTACGTAATTTTCTAAACCGTAATAATTTTAGTTATGTCAATGTTAAACTCATCAATTCTAAAGAAGCATTAATAGAATTCGCTAATGAAAATGGTTTTCCATTTATTCTTAAACCATGCATTGAAACAGGGAGTAAGGTTGCTAAAAAAATCTCCACATTTAAAGAAGTATACGAATTTTTGGATAAAGAAAATCCGACAACTCTGATAGCGGAAGATTACCAAGAAGGGGTAGAGATTAGTGTTGAAACCTTTTCTTTTAATCGAAAACACTATGTCGTGGGCATTACAGATAAATATACAGAATCTGATTTTGTAACGTATGGTCACAGTGTGCCAACAACTTTAAAAGATGAATTAATAACCGAGATTACACTATTTGTTTTAAATTTTTTAACGTTAACAGGTGTAGTTTTCGGCCCATGCCATATAGAGATAAAAATTACCGCATATGGTCCTAAAATAATTGCTGCTCATTGTAGAACAGGTGGCGACCAGATTGTAGCGTTGCATCATTTCGTTTCAGGTATTGATCTAATACAATGGACTTTAGATGCCATCTATACAGAGAATTGGCAAAAATATGATGTAAGTCAACAATATCCTGCTGCCGCAGTTATTTTCTTTAGATTCCAACCGAACAAAAAAATAAAGAAATTGAATATCCAAAATGCGGATGAAACCATTGTAGCCTATAAATGCAATATTGAAGAAGGCGATGTCACAAAAGGAATGAACAGTCCAAAAGACAAACATGGCTTTATTATTGCTAAAGGGAGAAATGTTGAAGAAGCAGTTGAGAACTGTCGATTAGCAATTCAAACGATAGAAATTGAATATGCTGAAGAGATTTATCGTGATTCATTACGATGATATAAGCGATTTATACAGTTTAGTTACACTAGCAAGTCAAAGCGCTAATATTGACAATGTAGCCTAAACTAAAATAATGAGGTGTGAGATGAAAGTATTTGTAAATTTATTGATTGGATTGCTTTTTGCTTTTATGCTAACAGGCTGTATTGGTGAAGACTATGATGTTGGAGTGCCAACTGCTCATTTGAATTTGGATCATTCCTCTGTTCAATTAACAGAAGCAAATATCAGTTGGAAGACAGCAAGTGAAGATGTACAGAAGTCCATCGAAGATATTAAAAAATACGCATCGTCATTGGATGAAATAAAGGTCTTACCAGGTCAAAAGACATCATTGGATTTTGAGGAGAACGAAAAAAACGGTGGAGATATTTGGACTGATGCACAAGTGTCAGCTTTTCTGTTAAAAGATGACGAGCCAATTGAACTGGAATTTGATGATTTCAGAGAATTTCAATTCCCAACCGACAAAGGAAGCTATGTTTTGGAAGTTAAATTTAGCAGTACAGCAGGCAGTGCACAATATGTAGGGAATGTTAGTATTGAATAAGTCAGTTAGAATGCTTAAAGAAAAAAGTGTTAGATTGAACGCTCAATCTAACACTTTTTTGATATGAATGTATTGACCACTTTCGGAGGGTTTACGGGCGATTCATGGGCCTTTATCGGCGATATCGCTTGTTTTACGAGCAATTCGTGAGTTTTTATCGGCAATTTTCGTCATTGTCTATTGTAACAAAGCGTGGCTTATATTACAGGAATGTTACAAAAATCCGGAATACCCATTAATTAATACCCATATTTTAGCGTTGATAAACCACGAAACGTTGGTATATCAACGTTTTTTTTACTTTCAAAACCGTTACACAATTGAAAAATTAAAGTACCATCATTTGTGATAGTCTATGTATAGGCAAAAAAGTTCTTTGAGAGGGGCATAACAAACTTATGAAGAAAAAATGGTTATTACCGATTTTTGCATCTTTTATGTTATTTTCAACAATTCAAATAGATAACGCTGAAGCGGCGACTACAGATGAGGTCACTGAAACAGCTTCGAAATATTTAGGTATTCCTTACGCTTATGGCGGTACAACTACTAGCGGATTAGATTGCTCAGGCTTTACTTCTAAAGTCTTCAGTGATTTAGGCATCAAATTAAATCGTACTTCAAGCTCACAATATCAACAAGGCACTGCAGTAGCGAAGAGTGATCTTCAAGTTGGCGATTTACTGTTCTTTAACACGAGTGGTAGTGGTATCTCACATGTAGCGATATACATAGGTGACGGTAAAATGATTCACTCTCAAACAGGTAAAGGTGTAAGCTATTCTGATGTAAACGATCCATATTACTGGAGCTCACGTTATGTTGGCGCAAAACGCGTAGCACAATTTGATACTGAACAACAAGCTGAAGTAACGAAAGTAGCAGCAGCGGAAGTAAAAGAAGCTGCAATTGATTTTACAGTATATGCTTCACGTGCTGAAGTTGCTGTTCAAATTGCAAAAGCTCTTAACTTAGATACATCTGATAAAAATACGTCATTTGCAGACGTAAAACCTACTTATGCACATGCTGGGGCAATTGCTGCTGTAGCGAAATTAGGTATTTTTTCTGGTGATGATAACGGCAAATTTAATCCATCTTCTCCGATGACTCGTGCACAAATTGCAAAAGTTTTAGTAGTTGCTTTTGGTCTTGAGCATCAAGGTGATGTTGTGACATTTGCAGATGTTCCTGAAAACTATTGGGCAACAGAATATATTTCAATTATCGCATCTAACGGTATTACAGCAGGTAAAGATAATGGTAACTTCGGTTATGATGAAATGTTAAAAATTTCTCAATTAGAAGCATTTATTGAGCGTGCTAAGCAAGTGAATAAATAATCAATTTCTACTTTGCTTCGGACAAGGGCTACGTTTGGAGTAAGGCATTGCATGGAAGTTCTTTTAAATAACGTATAAATGGAGGAGAGTTTGCACATGCAGGCTCTCTTCTTTTTATGAATCTTTGTGAAATGAGGTGATAACAAAAAAATGTCGAATAGTTACATTCTATGATAGTTTTGCATGTGGATTTTTGTTAAAATGAACACGAGAACACGAAACATGAAGGGAGGAAATAAGACATTGTACTTTAAAAAAATCAGTCTTATATTATGCGTCTTATTCATTTCAGCTTCTATGTTTACGATACATAGTGCAAATGCAAGTGGTGGTTTTGAAGATGTTACACCAAAGCATGAAGCTTATGAAGAGATCAATTATTTAGTTAGTTTAGGTGTTATTAAAGGGTATACAGAAAAAGGTAAAACGTATTATAAACCAAATAATACGGTAACACGTGGACAAGTTGCCAAGATGGCAGTTGTGGCTTCAGGTAATAAACCACTAACGGTTAGCAAGTCCACTTTTTCAGATGTAACAGTTGGTACAGAGCTTTCAGGTTATGTTGAACGTGCTATCCAATTAGGATACTTTAAAACAAACACAACTGGTCAATTTTTACCGAACAAGCCTTTAACTCGTGATGAAATGAGTTATGTATTAACAAAAGCATTTAAATTGGATGCAAGTGAATACGAAAATATGGATTCTCCTTTTGTGGATGTAGCGATTACAAATCCTTACGTTCAATACGTTAATGCGATTTACTATAATGGTATTACAAAAGGAAGCGGCCAAAACTATAATCCAAATAGCTCGGTAACACGTGCACAATTTGCATTATTTGTTGCGCGTGCTAAAAGTGAAAAATATCGTTTAGAGCTTCCTGTAAAAGGTGTAGCTGTTCCTGATACATCACAAGTTATTGGTTTAGTTCAAGTGACAACAGATGGCTTGAATATTCGTAAATCAAAAGATTCAACTTCTAGTACAAACATTGTAGGCACAGTCAATAAAGGCGGAAAACTATCAGTCTATGCAATTGAAGGAGACTGGTTGAAAGTAACATATAAAGGCGCTTTTGCTTATATTTATAAAACATACGCTCAGTTCTTAGATGCGGATGGTAATGTATTAGGAAAAATTCAAAAAGAAGTAAAGACAACACAAGGTATTAATCTTTATGTGAAGCCAACTTCCTCTTCTAAAATCATTTCAACAGTTAATAGCAATGTTAAACTGCCTGTCTACAAAACGGTTAATGGCTACCATTTAACAGTCGTTAATGGCTTGCCAGGTTATGTTGTTGCAAATAGCACAGAGGAGGTAGAAGTAGAACAGCCTTCAAAACCAGATCCAACGCCTCCACCTGTAACAGGAGGAGATTTACTAGGTCGTACAACTGTTGATAGTTTAAATGTTCGTAAAGAAGCGAACTCTACTTCAACGGTATTAGGTAAATTAAGCAAGGGCGATTATGTGCATGTCAACAGTATTAATGGCTATTGGGCTGAAATCACTTTTGATGGTCAAAAAGGCTACGTGCATAAATCGTATTTAAAACTATTAAACCAAAATGGCAATCCACTTAAAAATCGTATTATCATTCTTGACCCTGGTCACGGTGGTAAAGATCCGGGCGCTGTTGTAGGCTCCAATTCGGAAAAGGCGATTACGTTAAAAGTTGGGACACTTGTACGACAAAAGCTGGAAGCAGCTGGAGCAAAAGTGTCAATGACACGTACAGGTGATACGTACCCATCACTGCAAGATCGCGTTGACTTTACAGATGCAAACTATGGCGAAATCTTTGTTAGTATTCATGTAAACTCAGCATCTAGCACCTCTGCACAAGGTACTGAAACATATTATGCTGTGACAACAGGAGATATGTTTCAAGAAGATATTGATTTAGCTACTTTTGTAAATAACCAAATTGTGAATAACTTAAACATGAAAAATCGTGGCGTGAAAGAACAACAATACTATGTTATTCGTAACATGTTAATTCCATCGATTCTAGTTGAACTAGGCTTCCTAACGAATAGTGAAGATCGAGGCAAAATGACAGATGATCAATATGTT
Source organism: Lysinibacillus sp. FSL M8-0337 (assembly GCF_038593855.1). Lineage (NCBI taxonomy): Bacteria > Bacillati > Bacillota > Bacilli > Caryophanales > Bacillaceae > Lysinibacillus > Lysinibacillus sp. FSL M8-0337. The sequence continues at coordinate 614,432 of NZ_CP151996.1, forward strand.
GAGTTATTTGCTGAAGCGATTTATAAAGGTATTTATCAATATTACGCAAAACAATAATAAAAAGAGCTACATTGTTCAACATATGAACTGTGTAGCTCTTTTTTATTTGGATTTAGCTGGCGATAGTAGATTGATCATCGTCACAATCTATTTCGCATTTGCGTGTAATGTACGATTAACAAATTGAGCAAAGTTTTGACGGGATACTGTATTGTTTGGCCTAAATGTTTGATCTGCATAGCCTGTTGTTATATTTAACGCATAGAGCGCTTGAATATCTTTAAAATAGATATGAGATGCAGGAACGTCAGAAAAAGATTTACTAGAATAGCCTTGTAACTTAAAGCCTTTAACAAGTGCATGTGCCATAGCAGCACGTGTCATTGGCTGGTGCGCGTTGATTTTACCATCTTCTAAAGTAATAATCCCGTAACGAACGCCTGTAGCTAGTACTGCATAGCCATAATCACCTACTTTGATATCACTGGCGTTCAATGTTGCTGAACTTAAAGGTGAAATTCCTAGTGCACGTAACACCATTTCGGTAGCTTGCAAGCGTGTTAATGTGCCTTGGGGATTAAATTTGCCATTACTGCCTTTTACCACACCAAGTGCATGTAAGTTTTTAATATCATTGTAAGCACCACTTGATGCTGGTACATCTTGGAAGAAGGGAGCGATGCCAATAGAGGCCTTATTGGAACCTTTTGTGCGTGTGAGCGTTTTAATTTCTGCAATAGTTGCAAATTTTTCGTCTGCATTTTTACGATCATCACGACCTTCAATGAAGGAAGTGCGTATCGTATACGTTCCAGCGGCTAAATTTCCAGGCATCAAGATTTGATATTTTTCCGAGTGGGTACTAATATCTTTCCGGTCAGCGTTCGATGTTGTCGCATCTGCGGCTAGACCTGGTATGTAACGATCGTGCCCCTTCCCGACAATATGGTCGTTCGCATCAACAATTTCTACTTTTAACGTACCACGAGCAGGCACATTACCGTTGTTTTTAACTGTTACTGTAGAGTAAAAAACAAATTGACCAGATGGCGCTACATAACTTTGCACACCGTCAGAAAATAGAGAAAGATTATAGCGACGTGGCACATATCCATCGTGATCTTCGGCAACCCAATGTAAAGCGTGCTTCATAAATACTTGAGCATCTGTGTCGCCCCGTGTGGTCGAGTAAGCAGCACCGTTTTCATTGTCTTGCCAGTCTGCTTTCACATTAATCGTCATATAATCGAAAATTTTGAAGCCGATTTGTACAACTCTTCCTTTGCCATATTCAATAGCATGAGCTGCACCAAATTCATTTTTCTTCATCGTTTGTGGCTTATCGGTATAGTTGTAATTCGAGAAATATAAAATCGGTGAAGCGGAGCTACCTTGCCAAGGTTTTATAATTTCAACCCACTCTTTATCCGATTTTGTCAGACTAAGCGTGCTTTTACCGAGCTCTTTTGTGGCGTTTTGGATAATTGGGTGAACTGAATTTGCATTGCTAATGGTCGCGTTACCTAGCACAATATCGTCGATAAAGCGTGCATTGAAAACTTCTGATAAGTTATCCCATTCCATGACCCATGAGTCGACATCATAGATTAATGGAGAAAGATCCATTTGACCAGCCTTCGGAAATTTTGCTGATTCATTACGTGCTGTTTGGAATGCAAAAATAGCACCGCCACCATTTCGAACGTATATTTTGATATTTTCGCGTTGTTGATGATTCATCATGACCGTATACGGAAAGACGATTGCATCATATTGACTTAAGTTTTCTAGGTTATTTAAGTCCTTTTCGAAAATTTTCTCTACATGGAAGCCTTGTTGCTGATATAAAAGGTATGCTTTAAGTTCTTTGTTATACGTTGAGCTATAGTCGACCTTTGGAGATACTGTTCGTCCCTCATATGTACCACCAGGGTGTGTAGTGTTGGCATATTTCTCACTACTTTCAGAGAAAACAATGCCGATTTTTTGTGTTGTAGCTTGGGCTTTTGTCGGTGATAGCATTGCAACAAGCAAACAAGCACAGACAGCGATGAAGCAAATAACACATTTCTTCAATAAATCCACATCCTTGCTTTTATTTTTCTCAAAATGGTATTACTAAATTTCATCATACACCTAAATATTAACTGATTCGTAGAGAATTAGTTAAAAATGAAATTTTTGAGCTTTTTTATGTAAAATCAATTCAATCCTTTCTATAAGTCTAACCGTATTTATGATATAATAACCTTTGTTTTTGTAGGGAAAACTAAAGAATATAATAGTGATAACAACTATTGATTCATGATAGAGGAGGGCAATAACATCTTTTTAGATGTATTACATGTATGAATAAACTGAAGCAAGTTTTCACAAAGGTCAATAAGATTGATACGTTTTCACCGTATTTCTTTTTACCTTTTATATTAGTGCTATATTTCTTTACCAGTCTATTTGATTTTCATCGATTTGAATTATTTAATGTTCGTGTATCCATTTTACCAGCAGTATTAGTTGCGCTTGTTTGCTATTACCTTGGTGTATATATTATCGATAGATTACAGTGGACAATCCCAACATTTGGGCTATCGTTCTTAGGAAAATATGTGATTCACTTTGTTGTGTTATTAACATTAATCGGATTAGCTTCTTATTTAATGATGATTTTTGGTGGTGGTTTAGGAATTTCTGATGAATCCAATCGTCGTAATCTTGATCCAAAACTAAATTTCTTTAGTCAGTTATTATGGTACGGAATTTTACTGTTATTATCTTACAAAATGATTTTAGAAAAGAATATGACGTGGAAGAAGGCAATAGTTTACGGTTCAATCTTTGCTGTTGTGATGTTCCTATTCCTATTAATGGGCTATCGTACGCCTTTAATTATTATGCTATTTACTGGAATTATTATTTTCCACTATGTTGTGAAACGTGTAAAATTAACATGGTTCCTAACAGCATTATTTGTTATTGGTGTAGCATTCTCAATGTTCGGTTTCTTACGCGTAGTGACAGAAGATACTACGAAAGAGTTTAATAATCGCGATCAACCAGATGTAGAACTGACAGAGACAGAAAAAGAAAAACTGTTAACAGTTGAGCAAAAAGTAAACTTAACGCCAAAATGGATGCGTTCATTAAATGGTGAAAGTGTAACAGGTCATATCGTTTTAAGTAAAATTATTGAGTACACACAAGAAGAAGGCTATTTAAACGGTCAAATTCATAAAGGTATCTTTAATACAATTCTTCCTGGTGAGCAAATTTCACCACGTATGAAGGTGACAGAGGTTGTTAACTCTTTAAGTGTGGAAGAAGGTAAATTTATTACACGACCTACAAGAACGACAACACCAACCTTTATTGGACAGCTATTCCTAGATGGTGGATATGCGCTTGTGGCAATTGGTTTCTTATTGTACGGTGTGCTAATTTCTTTAATCTATAATAAAGTGAAACAAGGTGGCATTCGTAGTTTCCACTCAGTAGCTTACGCATTTGTTATTACATTGTTTACCGTGTCTATGCACACTGGATTACTTGATTTAATCTTTATTTTAATGTTAGGTTTCGTCGTCATTGCATCGGCAATTATTAAAACTGAGCAAAGAAAACTTAAATATTAATAATGAAGGGCTGTCCTATTTTAGGCAGCCCTTTTGTTTTTGTAATCGCGGGTAAACGTGTGTGATTCGCGGGTAAACAGCTATATTTCGCGGGTAAGTCACAAAAAATCGCGGGTAAACATGTGCATTCCGCGGGTAACACACAAAAAATCGCGGGTGAATCACACCCACACCGATAAAATTATAAAAAAGCGCCATCCAATTTAGTTATTGGATTGGCGCTATTTCTTATTTCACTGTATCTATAAGTTTAATATAATCTTTACTAATGTAAGCTGTGCCTGAATGAAGCTTATCAGGTAGCACTTCATGCCAGCCATTGATGTCCGTGTTAACGATGATAACTGGCATACCACTGCGCGCATATGTGAAGAGTGGACTATTGCTAGTTGAAGTCTCTAAACGAACATTTAAGCCTGCAGTAGTTGTTAAGCCAATTTTATATGGATTATTTGCATCTTTGAAGCCTAATGCTTTTTCAGCACGGTAGTAGTGGCCAGCAATTTTTGCACCCCAAAATGGATCTGAGGCATATTTTACGTTAAAGCCAAGTGCCTTTGAACCAACTACTGCACCATTTGCGTAGTTTCTACCTGGAGAACCACCTGGCGTTATATAGTTTGGTTGTAAAAACTTCTCAACAAGTTCGTTAATGTTAGCAGCGACGCTATCGAATTTTTTGTTAAGTGGGTTTGTGTCATAAACATATAAACCAAATAGGTTGTTTAAGTTTTGTGCATGGTCACTCATACCATAAGCACTTTCATGTTGCGCAAGTGCTAATATTAGCATGGCATTAATTTTTGAGTTTGCTTCAACTTCTTTTAACGTCTTTCCTAAACCGAGTAGCTTACTTTTTGTTGTAGCATCTTTATAAAGCGTAATACCTGTACTTTCAATCTCAGCAAGCTTATTCAAAATGTAAGCATCAATTTCTTCTGCTGTATATTGCGTTGTTGCGCGTGCAGGTAAAAATTGATAATAGTTATAAGCTTCACCTTTCGAAGAACCGTTTCCATTGGTGAAATAAATGCCATTCCAGCTATAGTATTTTTCACCTTGTTTCATGAAGGCAGGTGCTTTTCCGTAAACATAGCTTGAAGAATATTTATTTGTTTTGTAATCGTATAGTGTATGTTTAATTTCACCATTTTCGACGGAGTAGTAAGCGCGTCCTTTACTTAGGGAAAAAGGAATTAACGTGACATCTGCTTGTTTTAAATAGCCAACCTGACCTGCTAATCTCACTTTTACTTGCGTGGCATCACTGCTGATATATTCCATCTCTGTATTACCTGCAACAGCGATTTGATCTTTAATCGTTTCAGAATAAAGTGCAACATAATTATTCGTAACAACATAGCCGGAGGACATTTTCACAATTTTATCTTTTTGGACAATCACTTGTGTATTTTTTGTAATTGCTTTTTCAGCAGCATCATAACTTGAAAAGCCTTGATTGCCGACTAGTGTACCATTTGAAATTTCCTTAATCGCATACGTTGAGACGTCTGCAGCCCCATCACCAGCTAGTAACATCAAACGTTGAATGAACGTTGCGGCTTGTCCAATTGTTGCATTTTTTTCGGGCATAAAGTAACCATCAGAACCAATGATGATGCCTAACTGTGCACCTGTTGCTACAGCAGAACGGTAGTCTTTAATAATAGAAGCATTATCCTTAAATGTAATGGATGAAGTACCTTTAGGAATTTTTAAATAATTAATAGCTCTCTCCAACATAATGGCCATATGTTGTCTTGAAATGGCAGCATCAGGCTTAAATGACCCATCTATGTAGCCAGTTATAATGCCAGCTGTAGCAGCAAGCTGAATATCGGTTGCATACACATATGTATCAGGTACATCGGTAAATACCATGCCGTTATTCGCTTCAAGCTTCATGACCTTTGCTAAATACGAAGCAAATTCTCCGCGTGTAACATTGTCATTAGGGCGGTAACTGCCATTAGCATCCGTTACTATAGCATTTTTTGAAATTAAATAACGAAGACCCTTTTCGTGTGCATGCCCTGAAAGTTCATCAGCAGATGCTAATTGGGGTTGCCAAAAGAGCAAGCTAACTATTGTCATAAGCAATGCAATAATTGATAGTTTTTTCATATTTTTAACCTCCTAAACATTAACATCATTTTACCAAAGTTAGAGAGTTGAGATAAGGTTAAATATGCGTATTATCATAAAATGCGTCAATATAAACAGTTTTTTTACCAATTATATGAAACTGGAAAATAGCTTAAATGTTCCATAGCTATTTTGGCATATTTTTGATAATCTTATAGAAGAAAAACATAGAAGGGAAGGTGAGGGCTCTACATTTCATGAGGAGCGCGAAAAATGAAAAGAATAGCAAAAATTTTACTGATTTTAGTTGTAATGATGTCGATTGTTGTTAGTCCGCTAAATGCCTATGCATTTCAAACAGTAAAGAAGGATTACCCACTTTCAAAAGGTGTGCAGTATAAACAATATACATACAGCAATACCTATACAAACTCTATTAATCACTTAACGATTAATGTTGGTGATGCAACGACAGAAGTACAATTAGGAATGCCCGCAGCAGTCAATGGAAAAGAATCGACAGTAGCAAATGCGAATCGTCATTCTCGTGAGGGAAATCGAGTAGTTGGTGCTATTAATGCAAGTTTTTATAATATGTCTGAAGGCTATCCATTATTTTTACTAGCTAAAAATAATGTTATTTTAAATGGTGGTGCAGTTTCAAACGGTTCTGACCAATATATGAACGTTCCAACGGCTTTTGGTATGAATTCGGATGGTCGTGGGGTCATTGATTATTTTGATTTTGACGTCACACTAGCCCATAATGGCACGAAATATGAAATGTCAGGGTTAAATCGTATTCGTAATATAAATGAAGCGATTATTTACACACCACAGTTTTATAGTAAAACAACAGATACAAATGAATTCGGTTTTGAAATGGTAGTAGACACAGGTTCGCCGATTACAGAAAATACATTTGGTCAAACGTTAACTGGTAAAGTCACACAAATTAAGCCTTATGGATCAAAAGATAAATTAACGATTCCATCTACTGGCTTCGTTGTATCTTTACAGGGTGGCGATTGGCACAAAAAGTTAAGCCATGTAGCGGTTGGCGATGAAATGAGCGTTAATTTTTCAATTGACCAACTTTGGCAAAATGCACAATTTATCTTGGCTAGCGGTCCTTATCTAGTAAAGGATGGCAAACCTTATATTATGATGAGCACAACAAGTTCACGTGCAAAAGAAGTTGCTCCACGTACAGTAGTTGCTACAAGTAATAATGGACAAACTGTACATTTCATTACAGTAGACGGACGTCAAAGCCATAGTAAGGGCATGAATATGGTGCAACTTGCTAATTATTTAGTGGCGCTTGGGGTTGATAGAGCCCTTAATTTAGATGGCGGTGGTTCAACAACGATGGGAATTCGAAACTACGGCAGTAATAATGTTGTTTTAGCGAATTTACCTTCTAATTCAGGGAATACACAACGTCTCGTATCTGCCACACTACAAGCGGTAAGTACGGCGCCAAATGGCAAGGCGACACACATTAAATTTACGAATAGTACAAACTATGCAACATTGTTAGTAGGTGCTTCATCGAGTGTCGCAGTACAATACGTTTTAGATGATAACTTTACGACACTACCACTAGATGGTCATGTAACGTTAGCTTCGCAAAACCAAACATTACAGATTAATGGTTTAAACTATACAGCAACACAAGCTGGTGAAGAACGTATTTACATCGGCTATGATGGCGCTGCGGTGCAATCATTCCAAGTCAAAGTAGTAGATGCTCCTACAACAATGAATGTTACGCCAAGCTCTAAAACAGTTGGAGCAGGAGAATCTGTGAATTTTACAATCGATGCAAAAGATGATGCAGGTAAGCCGATTGTTTATAATCCATCTCAAGTAAAATGGTCCGTGGAAGGCAATATTGGTACCATTACAAGCGATGGTAAGTTTACCGCACAAAATCCTGGTACAACAGGTAAGGTCATTGCAACTTTAGGTACGAAGAGTCAAGTTGCTACGGTTACTGTAGCGAAGCCAGCGCTGTTTAAAGATATTCCAAATAATTACGTATACTTTAAAGAGATTGAATATTTAACGTCTCAAAATATTATTACGGGACAGGCTGATGGAACATTTAGACCGAATGACAAACTGACACGTGCACATGCAGCTGTCATTATTAGCCGTGCATTAGGGTTAAATACAAAAAATGTGAAAAATCCAAACTTCAAAGATATACCGGCAAATCACATTTACTTTAAAGAAATTGCAGCTGTTGTGGAAGCGGGCATTATGAGTGGTCGCGAAAACAATACTTTTGACCCGAATGCAACATTAACACGAGCACAAATGGCGAAAATTGTTGCAATTGCATATCAATTAAATGGAACAAGTGGTATTGCCTTTAAGGATGTTCCAAAAGATCATTGGGCGTATACATTTGTACAACAACTAGCAGCTAACAATATTACGACAGGCTATGATGGTAACATTTTTAAACCAAATGAAGCGATTAGCCGAGCGCATTTCGGTTTGTTCCTTTATAGAGCAATTCATAAGTAAAAGTTAGCAATAGATGACTAGCAGAAGTAAACATAAAGTAGTACTTTTTTGCTGTTTTATAGGATTTAGTATTGTCATAAGGTGCTAGAAAAGGGGGGAATCTCGTTGAAATTCGGGGCTCCCCTTTTTTTTTACTATTTTTAAAAAGAACGAATAAGTGCAATTGTGGTATAATCTCTGTATTAAAAAGTAAAAGGATGTTTTTTAATGAAAATAGGCATTGTGGGGAATTACGGCAATGATAATAATGGTGATGAATCAATATTATACGGCATTCTTCAACAAGTAAAACAAACATTTTCGGTAACGAGTGACGACATTACCGTTTTTAGTAATAACACACAACAAACATCCGCGCGTTATGGGGTACATAGCTATCCATTGTATTATAAAAAGGGCAACTTATATAAAACGTTTATCCATACGTATAAAAATAACAAACAATATGTAGCAAACTTTGACCTCCTCATTATTGGTGGTGGTGGTATTTTAATGGATTTTTATAAGCGTGAGGCCCATCTTTATGGAACATATGCAATGATGGCAAAACAAAATAATATTCCCTACATTATTTACGGATGTGGTGCAGGACCACTAGATACATTTTCAGGAAAAATTAGTATCCGTGTTATGTGTCGTTATGCAGCAAATATCTCTGTGCGTGATCCTCAGTCTAAAAAACTTTTACAAAGTATTGGGGTCAAAAAACCGATAGAAGTCATTGGTGACCCTGCATTTACGTTAAAAGGGGATCGCAAAGATTACGCTGAAAAGCCAATAAAAATTGGTGTTTCAGCCGTTCCGTACTATAATGCAAACTATTGGCCAGAAGGAAATGTAGCAAAATACGATGCATATGTAACAGGTATGGCGAAAAATTTAGATCAAGTCATTTCTGAGCAAAACGTTCACATTACATTTTTTGCAACAAAGTTTCCGCAAGATGTTACCGTGACAAAAGATATTCAGAAAAAAATGCAACATCGTGCTCATACAGAAATAATTGAGGAAAATCTTGTGCCTGAACGTTTACTTGAAGTAACAGGCGAGCAAGATATTATAATTGGTACGCGTTTACACTCGCTAATATTGGCGACCAATTCAGAGACTCCCATTATTGCTGTATCCTATCATACAAAGGTGCAAGATTTTATGTCCTTTGTCGGCGCATCAGATCGATGCTTACAGATGCAGGATATAGAAGATGATGAGAAAGCTCTTTCTAAATTAGTTGGCAAACTAAGTAGCAATTGGGAACAGTCAATTGCAGAGACGAAACAAATTGCTACACATATTCATAAAGAGGCCATGTATGGTCAGGAATTAATGAAAAAGGCAGTGACACGTCTATGAAAAAAATACTCGTCATTAGTAATATGTATCCTTCATCTGATCATTTATCATTCGGTATTTTTGTGAAAAACCAAGTGACAGCGCTTGAAAAAGCTGGACTAGACGTTGAAATAGCAGTGAATACAAACCCAGCTACAGGCAAGAAAAACACGATTGTCAAATATGCTAAATGGGGATTTTCTACATTAATGAAGGGTTTGAAATATCGAAAATCAATCGATGTAACACATGCACACTACGTGTTTCCTTCAGGGATGTTATCGTTACTTTTAAAGAAAATGTTTGGTATACCTTACATTGTTACTGCTCATGGTGGAGACATCGAACGTATGGCAAAGAAAAATGCGAGAATTCGCAATTGGACAGCGAGCATTTTACGTGAAAGTGACCATGTTATTGCAGTAGGTCCCGTGTTAGCAAAACAAATCGAGCAAGACTTTGATATAGCACCTGACAAAATCTCTGTTGTTAGTATGGGTGTCAATCGACATGTATTTTCAAAGGGGAGCCAAGCTGAAGTACGTCAACAATTGCAATTAGCGAAAGACCCATTTATTTTTCTTTTTGTAGGCAACGTCATTAAGCAAAAAGGCGTTGAGGAACTTTTGCAGGCATTCCAAATGTTAAAAACAAAAGTGGAGCGACCTATCGAGCTGAAAATTATAGGATCTAGAAGAGATGAAAGTTTTTTCCAATCCTTGCAACCATTCTTCAGTGAAGACGTCAAATTTATAGACCCACTAAAACAACAAGAACTCGTAAAGTGGTTCCAGGCAAGTGATGTCTTTGTGTTACCATCACATTTAGAAGGTTTTGGTCTTGTAGCATTAGAGGCACTAGCAACAGATACGCCTGTCATCGCTTCTAAAGTAGGTGGGCTTGTATCGCTACTTGGTGAAGGAGCAGGGCATTTAGTGGAGCCTGGGAACGCTATGGCTTTATCTGAGGAGATGCTGCGTGCAGTGAACACGCCGAAGGATCAATATATGAATCGTGAAGCGGTTAATGAAATATTAGCTATTCACGATGAAAAAAATATTACAGCTAGATGTATAGACATTTATAAGTCGGCCATTAAAGGTAGGGATGACTTATGAATAAATTTATTAAAATTGTAGGGGCAGTAGCGATTATTAATATCGTTGCCCGTGTTTTCGGCTTTTTACGTGAAATGATTATCGGATTTCAATATGGGAGTTCCCATATCGCTGATAGTATTTTCACAGCTTACACCATTCCAAATTTTTTATATTTAGTAGTTGGTGGCGCTTTTACGACAGCCGTTATCTCAATTTATAATCGGGAAACAACAGACCGAGCATTATTTGTAAAACAGTCCTTTACGATTGTACTGTTGACTGTGTCTATTATGACGATTATTTTATTAGCATTTACCAATCCAATTATGGATATGTTCAACCAAGGTAAAAATAAGGATGATTATAGTCAAAGTGATTTAGACTTATTGAAAAACTTGTACTTTTGGATGATGCCATCATCTATCTTACTTGTTTTATCATCTTGGTATAGTGGTTTACTGAATGTAAACGAAAAATTTCACTTATCAAGCTTTGCCATTTTAATTTACAACGCGATTTTCCTAGTCATTGCTGTTGGATTATCTTATATTCCAGGAATCGGGCCACTTGGATATGGTATTAGTGCTTTAGCTAGTGCGGCGATAATGGTGTATTTCTTAATAATCGGTTATCGCAAATTAGATTCCCATAAAGTTGGTTTTTCTTTGGAGCGAAATGTTTCTTCGAAGCAATTATGGATTATGGTGTTACCAATAATGCTCGGAGGAGCGACGATTCAACTGTACGCCTTATTACAGCGTGTTTTTGCTGGTATGCTTTCAGAGGGGGCAGTTGCGGCAGTTAACTATTCTTCCAAGCTGATGCAATTCCCGCAGGCTATATTAATTACAGCTGTGACAACAGTAATTTATCCAATTTTGAGTCAAAAAGAAGCCAACAATGACCTTGTGTCAATCAAGAGCCTTTATTCTAAAGGGCTACACTATCTACTTTTGCTACTTGTACCAGTAACAATATATTCTTACTTTTACGCTGAAAACCTGATTCAGGTGATATTCCAGTATGGTAAATTCGATGCTTACTCGACCGCCATTACAGCACCTGTTTTAGCAATATTCGTGTTGTCCATGTATTTCTTAGCGGCGAATACGTATATTACACGTTTTTACTACGCAAAGGGTGACTCCATGGCGCCCGTTATATTTAGTTTAATTAATGTATTTGGTGTCAATATTGCTGTTATTATGTTGATGGTTGAAAATTACGGCGCTGAGGCAATTGCATGGGGCACATTAATAAGTTCCATTACAAACTTTATGATGCTAATTTTTTATGCAATACCTAAATATGACTTGAAGATGGGCATCTTTAGCAAAGAGTTACAATTTTTCAGAGCTGTGCCACCAATGATAGTCATTGCTGTAGTTATGTATTACTCAAGCCATTATTTAGTATTTGAATATAAGTGGTTAACGTTTATTGTAGGTCTAGCTATCTTTATTGCTGTCTTTGTAGGTTCTTACTTAGTATTTGGCATCAAAGAAGTAAAAGAATTTACGGATAAACTGAAAAAGAAGTTATTAAAACAATAAGCATTATGGTTAAAATAAAATGCGCGAAATGCATGTTGGAAGTAGTACTTCCAGCATGCTTTTTGTATTTTTTAAAGCAAAAGTTTATTTTTGTTAAGATAATGCTTTTAGCTTATTACAATGCTTTTCAATAGATTAGAAAAGTACCAAACATCATATTTTGTTGAATATGCATAGTGTAATTTTTGGAATTATATTATAATTAACATTATTCAGATAGTGAAAAGTAAAATGATGGGTTTCGTGATGGTTTACTATTTAAAATTACATTTTTAAACAGGGTAATAATTTTTAACAGAGTAAGGTGACAATGATGGCAAGAGGTAGGAAAATCAACTCAAATGGTGAAAAAAGTAAACAATTATTACTGGAAAAAGCTGTGGAGCTTTTCGCTGAAAGGGGATACCATGCTACGAAAATAAGCGATATAGTGAAAGCAGCAGATGTAACACAGCCCACATTTTATTTATATTTTAAAAGTAAAGAATCGCTTTATGAGGACTTAAACATACAATTTCAGCTTGGGTTTTATGAGATTATGGACAATCATTCCGAACAGGCTGAAAAAGGGCTGGAAGGCTTTATTCATATGCTAGAACATAAATTATACTTGATGTTTCTCTATATTATCGAAAATCCAAAGTTAACGAAAATTGGCTTTTTTGAATCGAAACAATCATCAAGCGTTAAATCGCAGCTTACACAGCAATTTATTGAGCTAGTTTATCGACATGATTGTGATGGATTGTTTAAATTACAAAATATCGATATAAAAATAGTTGCGGATAGTTTTGTTGGCTCTTTTGAACGTTTAATATTAACGAATTTACTAGAACAAAAAAGCAAGCCATGTGAACTTGCGCGAAATTTAGTTCATGTCTTTTTTATATTAAAAGAACCTCCATGTGTGTGATAGAAAATGGAATCCTTCTCAATATAGGGAGGGATTTTTTATTTCGGTTCCAGACGCGCTCTTGGTTGGGGCATATAAAAGGGCATGTCATATAAAAAAGCGTTTGATTCGCTTTGGAGCGACAATCAAACGCTTTTATTCAATAAGATGGCTCGTTGTTAGTTAGTTACTGCAATATGCAGATAAATCCCTTTTTGCAGTTTGTCACCTGTAGGTTTTTGAATAGTTGGATGAACGAGCAACATATATTCTTGGCCTTTTCCTAAAGGATTTTTAGGTGTAACGAGTAAGGAATTGTCTTTTCCTACTTTTGTAGTAATTGGAATTTCGTCTCCGCCTAAAGCAACAAGCTGTACACTGCCTTCAGGAATTGGTGAAGAGAAGGCTTGCGAAAATTTAACTACAAATGTTTTTGTAGTTGGTACATTTTTTAGGCTTACTAGTTCCTGATACTCTTTGTATTGTGCTTTAATGGCATCATAATGAGCTTGGAAAAGTGGTGCAGTTTTCGTTTGAATAGTTGGTTTCACGCCTACTTCGTTAATCGTTTGACCAGCAGGACCTGTAAATTTACCTACAGTAAGCTTTAAATAACTGCCGTCATGTAATTCAAAGAAACCTTGCATTGCCCCTTTACCATAAGTAGTTTCACCATATAGAATCGCCGATTGTTGATCTTGTAACGAAGCTGCCAGCATTTCTGAAGCACTTGCACTATAGCGGTTTACCAAAATACGTGTATCTGTTGGGAATTTCATGTTTTGTTGTGCAGCACGCACTTCATAGGAGGCATGGGCTTCCTGTAATAAATAGGCGATTTTTGCTTTTGGGAATAATCCAGTAAGCTGTTCTGCCGTTGCAACATAGCCACCGCCATTATTTTGTAAATCTAAAATAAATGAAGTAGCACCACGTTGCTTAAGCTGAGTCAGTGCGTCTTTCACTAGTTGTGCGCCATCTTCAGAGAAAGAAGACATTGCTATGTAACCAACATCACCAAACAATAAAGCAGATTCTACGTTTGGTAGGGTGAATTTTTTACGTGTAATAGTTTTAGTAGAAGTAGTGCCATTCTCATGTAATAGCTTAATTTGCACTTCGCTGCCTTCATTACCGATTAGCAGGGAAGAGGCTTCTTGAGTTGAGCTACCTACAATGGATTGACCATTAATGCCGATAATAATATCTCCTGCCACGACACCAGCTTCAGATGCTCCACTTTCTTCAATTACTTGTAAAATATGAATGCCGTCATCATGCTCTTCAATGACAACACCAATACCGATTGTCGACATATTAATGCTATTCATAAATTCTTCAAATTCTTGCTTAGTAAAATATGTTGAGTAAGGGTCTAACATATTAATGATTTCCGAAATAGTTTTGGCATTTTGTAAGTTACCGTTTACTTTACCAACATAATTTTCTGTAATGATTTCCTTGATTTCCTCAACGAGTTGCTGTTCGTTATTTGCAGCCGAAGCGTTTGATAAAGGAAATAGGATAACACTCAGTATAAAAATGAAGGACCATAATACTTTTTTCATAAGACACCTCTTTTCTAATAACTTATTTTTATTATACATGAATTTCCAAATTACAGCGAATGAAAACAGACACGTCTATAAAAGGAAGACGTGTCTGTTTGTTTGAAGTTTAGTTTTTCTTAAAAAGCTTATGAATAATAAAACCGACAATTGTACCGATTATTGCAGGAACAAGCCAACCAAGGCTTTGCTCATACAGTGGCAAAATATTTAAAATATTCTCATAAGAAGTAAACGTGATTTTCATCTGTTTTAAGCCATCGTAAAGACTGACAAAGAATGTCGGAATTAACGCCAACACATAAACAATTCGTCCACCTTTAAAGAAATGATCGACAAGCGATAATACCATCAATACGATCGCGAGCGGATAGATAATTAATAATACTGGAAGTGAAGTATTGATAATCGTCGATAATCCAACATTTGTAATCGCTACACTAAATAACGTAAAGACGATTAAAAATGTTTTATATGAGATTTGTGGAAATAGCTTGTTGAAAAACTGTGCATTGGCTGTTAATAAGCCAACAGCAGTAGAAATACAAGCTAATAAAATCGTAACCGATAAAATAATACTGCCAAAGTCGCCAAACAGATATTCTGCTGATTTTGCGATGATGACGCCACCATTATCAGATGTACCAATTGCTCCAATGCTTGTATTGCCAATATAGCCAAGTGAAATATAAACAAAGGCCAAGCCAATTGCAGCGACAATCCCTGCAAAAATGGTAGTTTTGACTTGCTTTCTAGTATCGTTCATCCCCATACCACGTAATGCCTGCAAAATAACAATACCAAATACGAGAGCACCAAGAACATCCATCGTTAAATAGCCTTGTACAAAACCTTCGTAAAATGGCGAAACTGTGTAATTCCCAACCGCTGTGCCTGATTCACCCATTGGGGTAATAAAGCTCTTAACAGCTAGTAATAATATAACAATTAAGAGCGCAGGGGTTAAAATTTTCCCTACACGATCTACAAGTTTCGATGGATTGAATGCTAAATAAAGTATTAAAGCAAAAAATACTATAGATGTAATGAATAGTGGAGCCCAATGTTCTTGAGCCGCCTCTGAAAGAAATGGCACAATGCCGATTTCATATGACACAGAGCCTGTACGTGGAACAGCGAAGAACGGCCCAATTGCTAAATAGACAATTGAAGTGAATATGATACCGAAAATTGGATGAACACGACTGGCAAGTAGTTGTAAATCGCCGCCTGCTTTTGCAACTGCAACGATTGCCAGTAAAGGTAAGCCTACGCCTGTTATTAAAAAGCCAACCATGGCTGTTGTAATATGTTCACCAGCTTGTTGCCCGAGCAACGGTGGAAAGATAATATTACCTGCCCCTAAGAACAAGGCAAAAAGTAATAAGCCTACAGCTAAATTCTCTTTGATGAAAACTAAGATGTTTCTCATAAATAATAAAAACTCCTTTATAATTGAAAAGCTAAAACTTTCTAAAAATTTTAAATACAGAAATGTATGTTATCATAGGACTATTAAACTTGCAATTATTACAGTTAAGCTAAACAGTCGGATTCTGTAGTATTATATAGGATTGATAAATTGTTTGAAAAATAGTCAGTATTTCCGATTTTTGTTTAGACAATTCTTTAGTATGATAGACACACAAGGAAATATTCTAACATGAACGGAGGCTATTGGATATGCTTAAATCAAAAAAATTGAGAATTCTCGCTTTAAGCACTATTGCTACTTCATTTTTTGCGATACAAAATGCTGAAGCTGCAACATATACAGTACAAAAAGGCGATACGTTATCCAAAATCGCTCAAAGTCATCAAGTGACGATACAAGATATAAAAAAATGGAATAATCTATCGAAGGATACGATTTATGTAGCACAAAAGTTAGAAATTACAAAGCAGGCAACAGCTGAAACAGGAAAACCTTCAAAGCCAACAACAACTACACCTTCAAAACCTACAACTGCTGTTCATACTGTTGCGAAAGGTGATACATTATCAAAAATCGCTAAGCAATATAATGTGACAATAAAGGAAATTAAAGAGTGGAATGGCATAGAGAACGACACGATTTATATTGGACAAGTATTAAAAATTTCTCCAGTAGCTGTCGTACCCGAGGATGATACAATACATAGTAATGTAACTCCAGAAACGGGGACCCCATCAAAAGTAACAACAAAAGATCCTACAGCAAATGGACAAGCTATTTACAAAAAAACCGTGGAAGTGGCGAATACATTAATCGGAACACCTTATCTTTATGGCGGTAATACGCCAGAAGGTCTTGATTGCAGTGGGTTTATTTATTATGCATTCAATCAAAGTGGTGTGAAAATAGCGAGAGATAGCAGCGAAGGCTACTTTAATGGCAATACAACACATGTGAAAAATCCGGTGCCAGGGGACTTAGTATTCTTTGAAAATACTTATAAAGAAGGCATTTCTCATATGGGTATTTACCTTGGCAACAATAAATTTATCCACGCGGGTACAGATGGTGTGGAACTATCGGATGTGACGTACTCTTACTGGTCAACTAGATTAGTAGGATATAAACGATTCGATACAGTAAAATAATGAACAGGCGATTTTTGCATTAGGGCAAAAATCGCTTTTTATTTGATTGAATGATTCAATCGCCACAAACAACGTGAGAATCGCCAGTAAACTAGGGCAAATCGCTCCGTACATGTAGGAAATAAAAAATCCTTCTTTCCGTAGAAAGAAGGATTTTTTTATATTATTGTGTTACACGTGCTGTCCAGCGAGATAAGTCTGCTTGTTGTGCATCAACTAGTTCAGCTGGGAAGATAAATGTCCAAGGTTTTGTTGAATTTGGTTGGACAGTTAGGATTGGATCCATTTTAAATGATCCTTTGGCAATTTGTTTACCTGTTGCGTCGATAATTTCTAGCGGTAATTGTTCTAGATTAATTGCTTTATTGTGACCGTTACGGATAAAAATCGAAACATTCAGGTTACCATTATCAGCAAGTTTTGCTTGAAGACCAGTAAAGTTAACTTCTGTTTCACCTAATTTCGGTAAAGTATTAACGATTTTAGCAAGCTCTTCTTTTTGTGCTGCTGGTAATTGTTGTTCCCATGACGGATCTAATTCTAATTGGTGACCGCGTAAAGATACAAGGTTAAATGCGATTTTCCAACCATCTTCTGGCACTTCGTCTACTTTAATAGTTGATTTTTCAAATTCAAAAACCCATGGACGAGCACTTTCAGCTGGAATTGTGCCTAGCGCTTTAAAATCGAATTTTTTAGATGCGACAAGCTCATCGTTTTTATCCATAATGAATAATTCAATTTCACCTAACTCAATTGCTTCAGCTAATGATGAGCGGAAAAATGCACGAACAAGCCATTTCCCTGTGCGTGGCTCATCTTCAATACTAATAGAAGATAGCGATAATTGATTTGGTTTCAAAGGCTCTAGCTCATTTGCAAGGAAGTTAAAAATATACTTTTGTTCTTGTGGTACATTCCATTCAGGATGGAATGACAGCTTCGTTACGATATCACGATTGTCCCCTTTATTTGTAGCCGCATTTCCTAGTAAATCTTTTGAGTCAATTGTGTTTTCTTGTACGATTTTATCTGATTTTTTAAAAAATGAAAATAAACCCATTATTAAACCTCCTGTTGTCCTTCAACCATTTTCATGAAGCCTGTAATTTCGATAATAATAGAACGACGCAATTCTTGGAAATTCTTTCCGAACAATTCGAGTCCTTCTCGTTGGTAAATGCGCATCGGATCTTCTTGTTGATAGTGACGTAAACCGATACCTTCTTTTAAATGAGCCATTGCTTCTAAATGCTTCACCCAGCCACTATCTATATAGCTCAACATCACTTGAGGAATAACCGTCATGACTTCATCATTTTCTGCGAATTTCTGCATATGATCGAGCAGTTCTTGTTCAGAAGGCTGTATATCCGCTAGAATTTGTTTTACTTTGCCAACTTCACGATCAATTGTAACGGGAGTAATGAATAATGAATTCAGTGCACTTTCCATTTGGTCATAATCCCATTCTACAGAAGGGAGCTCCTCAGGTGCAGCATCGCGCACTGCAAAATCGACCGTTTCACGCAGCATTTTTTGCAGCTCTCCCATTACATCTTCACCAGCTAAAATTTTGTCACGTAAGCCATAAATAACGGTACGTTGATCATTAATGACATCGTCTAATTTTAAATTGTATTCGCGCATGCCATATTGTGAGCCCTCTACAATACGTTGTGTACGGTTGATAAGCTCCTGAACATCTTTGTTTTGGATGACTTCATTTTCATCTACAATCATTTTTGCTGTGAATTTTTCAACTTCTTCTTTTGCATAACGGCGGAACATATCATCTTCAATAGAGAGAATGAAGCGACTTTCACCTACGTCTCCTTGACGACCAGAACGGCCTCGTAGCTGATTATCAACGCGGCGGCTTTCATGTTTTTCTGTACCAATTACGTAAAGACCACCAAGTGCATGGACATCGTCACCTAACACGATATCTGTACCACGACCAGCCATATTGGTTGCAACCGTAATACGACCTTTTTGACCAGCTTGCGAAATAAGCTCTACTTCTTGCTCAACTGTTTTGGCATTCAGTAATTGGAATTTTAAGCCTTCCTTTTTTAAATGGTCTGCAACGGATTCAGATTGCAAAATGGACGTAGTACCGATTAAAACAGGTTGCCCTTTTTCATGGCGTCGTTTTGCTTCGGCAGCTACAAATTTATATTTTGCTGCTTGTGTTTTGAAAATAATATCCGGTTGGTCTACACGTTGACGTGGGCGGTTTGTAGGGATTTGAATAACTTCCATACCGTACACTTCACGGATTTCCTTTTCCTGTGTTTTCGCAGTTCCTGTCATGCCTGATAGCTTCGGATACATACGGAAATAGTTTTGAATTGTAATTTGTGCCTGTGCTTTATTTTCTTCAGTAATCGTTACGCCTTCTTTTGCCTCGATTGCTTGATGTAAGCCATCGGAAAGAGAACGACCTTCTAAAATACGACCTGTGAACATATCAACAAGCTCGATTTTGTCATCTTTCACGATATAATCAACATCACGCTTGAACATGACATGTGCACGAACCGCTTGGATCACATAGTGATAAAGTGTTTGATGCTCTAAATCGTATAAATTGTCAACATTGAAGGCAGCCTCAACCTTTTCAATGCCTTTATCCGTTAAAGAAGTGGCCTTTGTTTCATCATCAAAGTCGTAGTCTTCTTCTGCTTTAAAGCGTTTTGCTAACATAGCTGCAATGCGATGTAATTCATCGTTTGCTGGCATTTTACCAGCAATAATTAAAGGCGTTTTCGCTTCGTCAATAAGTACACTATCGACTTCATCAATGATCGCGAAATGATAAGCGCGTTGTACTTTATCGGCTAAGCTATGTGCCATATTGTCACGTAAATAGTCGAAACCAAATTCAGTACCGACACCGTACGTAATATCCGCGTTATAAGCGTCTTTTTTGTCATTTGGTTCCATCATTGGTACATTTAAGCCGACTGTTAAACCGAGGAAACGATGGATTTGTCCAACAAGCTCATAGTCACGTTTCGCAAGATAATCGTTTACTGTAATGACATGAACACCTTTGCCTTCTAATGCCCGTACATAAGAGGGAAGTGAAGCAACAAGCGTTTTCCCTTCACCTGTAGGCATTTCAGCAATATTGCCTTCAGTTAATACGAGTCCACCGATTAGCTGTACATCAAAATGACGCATACCTAATACACGTTTTGAGGCTTCGCGTACAACTGCAAATGCGTCTGGAATGATGGATGTAATTGGTTCACCTTGATCTAAGCGATCCTTGAAAATAAAAGTCATTTCTCTTAACTCAGCATCTGACTTATTGACGTATTTTTCTTCAAGATTATTAATTTGTTCTACTATTTTATAGTAGCGTTTTAATTGACGAGCACTTGTTTGCTCATTGTTGCGTTTAAAAATTGAGAACATGAATTTACGCTCCTTTAAAGTTGTCTAAATGCTAGACACATCATTATTCTATCAAATTTTACGAATGATGACTACATTTGACATTAAGTAATAAAGGTAGAATAATAGAGAAAAATGGAAAATGTGAAATAGCGGAAAATGATTAGAAAAAGTATATTTCAGAGCATGTTCGTGCTATAATCAAATTGGATTCAAATGTAGATTATTTTTTTGAGGAGGAGAGACATGCTTTACGTGTCTTTAATAGCAGCATTCGTTGCTTCCATTTTGTTAACTCCACTAGTTAAACGTTTAGCGTTTAGAATAGGTGCCGTTGACGCGCCAAACTATCGAAAAGTACATGCACGTATCATGCCAAGGCTCGGTGGTCTGGCAATTTTCCTTGCGTTTTTAATAGGTGTGGCGGTCTTACAGCCACAAAGTCAATATAGTTTAGCGATTATTATCGGAGCTTGTATTATCGTAGCAACAGGTGTTATTGATGATATGCGTGAAATATCAGCGAAGGCAAAAATGCTTGGTCAAATAATTGCCGCACTAATCGTTATTTTTGTGGGTGGTATTCAAATTGACTTCATTAACTTGCCATTTGGTGGGCAATTAGATTTTGGTTTTCTAAGTATTCCATTCACTATATTGTGGATTGTTGGTATTACGAATGCAATAAACTTAATTGATGGCTTAGACGGATTAGCTGCAGGCGTTTCTTCAATTGCACTTATTACTTTATCTGGTATGGCCTTTATAATGGGCGATATGTTCGTATTAGCCTTTGCAGCAATTTTAGCAGCAGCGACAATTGGTTTCTTATTTTATAATTTCCATCCAGCTAAAATCTTCATGGGAGATACTGGGGCATTATTTTTAGGCTTTATGATTTCTGTATTGGCTTTATTAGGATATAAAAACTTTACAATCATTTCGTTAATTATCCCAATTATTATGCTAGGTGTACCGATTTCTGATACATTCTTTGCAATTGTTCGTCGTTTACGTATGAAGAAAAAATGGTCTGACCCTGATAAATCCCATTTACACCATCGATTATTGGATATGGGCTTTACACATCGACAAACGGTACTAATTATTTATGGCATTGCAATGATGTTTGGTTTAGCTGCCATTATCTTCTCAATGGCAAAGTTATGGGGAGCCATTTTACTAATTACGGTCATCTTAATTGCTATCGAAATTTTCGTCGAAGTCATTGGACTTGCTGGTAAAAACTATAAACCGCTATTAAATTTCATGCGGATATTCAATAAATAACAAAAGAAAAACTGTAGACAAACTCGAATTTGAGTTCGTCTACAGTTTTTTTTCAGTAAAATATGGTTTTCGCGGGTAAAGTATCGTGAATCGCGGGTAAAACACTAGATTTCGCGGGTAAAACCTCATGTATCGCGGGTAAAATACCAGATTTCGCGGGTAATGAACCTCATACACAAAAAAGCCTTTCCGCTACCAAACTTTGATAGTGGAAAGGCTTTTTATTTTTTATTGTGCTGATTCGTTTGTTGAACGGTCATCGCCAGCCGCGTTGTCTGTATCAGTATTACTATTTGTTAAAGCAGAAGACGATTTTTTTCTTGCAAGGTGGTTGTTAAGAATTTCAGATACATCATCAACTGATTGTTGGTCTAATTGATAATAATAAACACCTGTAGACATATCGTCGTTACCTTCTAATGTTAATGAATCAATACGTGGCTTACCTTTTGTTAAATAAGACAGGAATGATTTCATTTCACTAAATGTCATATTTGTCTTCATGTTATCGCCGATTGCTTTAATGACATCGTCGTATTTTGTAATAGAATCAACAGATGCTACTTTATTTGTAATAGCCGTTAAAATTTCTTGTTGGCGTATACCGCGTTGGATATCGCTATCTTGCTTACGTGTACGTGCGAGGGCAAGTGCTTGACTACCGTTTAAATGCTGTAAACCTGGCTTGAGGTTGATTGTATTACGATCAAATTCATCTTTTTCATGTAGAGCATATGGTACTTCTGCTTCGATACCACCTAAAGCATCCACGACATCAATAAACGCATTGAAGTTCATGCGGACATAGTAATCAATCGGAACATCAAAAAGTTGTTCAACCGTTTCAATTGTCGAAAGTGTACCACCTAACGCATGGGCATGAGTAATTTTATCTTTATAGCCTACTGAAGGGATATAAACGTAAGAATCACGAGGGATACTTAACATTTTAATAGTTTTCGTAGTGTTGTTTAAAGTTGCAAGAATCAGTGCATCTGAGCGTGAGTTTTCAGAACCTTGCCCACGATTTTCACTATCATCGACACCGACAAATAAAATCGACACATTATCATTAACCGGTTCTACTTTTTCTTCTCGTAAAGCAGAGACATCTCGACCTTCTAATACTTCATGTGCTGAGTTGGCTGCGTGTTCAGCTTGCTTTGTAATATAAACACCATAGGCCGTAACGCAAATTAGTAAACTAGCAACTAGAAGTAATGCTACTTTTATAATCAAAGAAGCTTTAGAAGACCTCTTCTTCTTTTTTACATTCGTTCTTTTCATATATGGTATATTCTCCTCTTGATTTTGGGAATAATTATGCAATTGAGCTAAAATTTATTCAAATTAGCACATGGGCGTAATTGATTAAGTGAGCTCAATATTAAAATTATACTATGGACCTTCAGGATTAGACAATTAAAACTATTTATTTCACAATAAATTCGATAAATTGCGCGTGCTCAAAAGTGATTGTTGCTTGCCCATTCGTAAGTTCTGTTACCCAATGACGAAACTGATCTTCTTCCTCTTTTAACACCGAAACAATGATTTCGACACCTTCCAAGTAGTTAATTTCTTCTAAAGAATATCCAGAGTTGCGAATCTCATTTTCCACTTTTCCAAGCCATGTGTAGTCAATTGCAATTTTCATAAGGTGATGAAGTTTTCGTTCGACAACTTGTGCAGCGAGTAATCCCTCTGTCGTTGCTTTACCGTAAGCACGAATAAGACCGCCGCCGCCTAATTTTATGCCACCGAAGTAGCGTGTGACGACAACGACCGTATCCTTTAAGCCTTGCTTTTTTAAGACTTCTAACATAGGGACGCCAGCAGTGCCACTAGGTTCCCCATCATCATTCGCTTTTTGAATATGATCATGTTCACCGATAATATAGGCAGAGCAATTATGTGTCGCATTATGATGCATTTTTTTGATGCGCTCTATAAAAGTCATTGCATCCTCTTCGGTTTCAGCGCGTTCTATATAAGTAAGAAAGCGAGATTTAGATATTATAATTTCGCTTTCTCCGTAGCCTTTTACAGTTAAATAGTTCTCTCTCATAAGTGTCATTCTCCTTTAAAATAGGGTTGTATGCTATAAATTTCATAAAGAAAAAGCATTAATTTTTAGCATTGTGATGCTATAATAGGTTTAGACTTAGATTCTATGAAATTGGTCTTTCAAAATACTATGTGATAATAAGGACATTAGACTGGGGAGTACACAATGTTTTCAAATGATACCTTCGATTTAAAGTCGCTTGATGACGTATTCAATCGAATGTTAGAAACAATCATGAGCTCTAAAGATGATATTTTCATTATAAGTGAACAAAGCCGAAGAAGCTTTGAAGATATGCAACAAGAGCTAGAAATTGTTCGAAAACAAATTTCAACTGTCATCGATGAAGGCGATGCTTTAGAAAAAAGCACGCAGCTTGCTAAGCAAAGACTTGTGTTAGTGAGTAAAGCTTTTGATAATTATACCGAAGAACAAGTTAGAGATGCATATGAAACGGCACATGATTTTCAATTGAAGCTCTCCGTCATTAAAACACAAGAAAAGCAACTTCGCGACAAAAGAGATGATTTAGAGCGACGTTTAAGAGGCTTACTCGATACAATTGAACGTGCTGATCATATTGTCAATCAAGTAAATGTTATTTTAAATTATTTAACGTCTGATTTGAAAAATGTTGGATTAGCGCTTGAACAAGCGAAAATGAAGCAAGATTTTGGTATTCGAATCATCGCTGCACAAGAAGAAGAGCGAAAACGTTTATCAAGAGAAATTCATGATGGACCTGCTCAAATGATGGCCAATGTCTTAATGCGTACGGACTTAATAGAAAGAACGTATCGAGAGAAGGGCATAGAATACGCTTTGGCTGAAATTGCTGATTTGAAGAAAACTGTGCGTAATGCACTGTCAGAGGTGCGACGAATTATTTATGATTTACGACCTATGGCGCTGGATGATTTGGGCATTGTGCCGACATTAAAGAAATATTTGTCGACTGTGACCGAATATAATCCAGGAGTAGAAATTCATTTCCAGTCAAGAAGCACAGAACAACGTATTCCTTCAAATTACGAAGTATCCATTTTTCGCTTAGTGCAAGAATGTGTAACAAATGCCATGAAGCATGGGAAATGTAAGGATATTTGGGTAAAACTTGAATGGTTGAACAATGCAGTGAATGTTGTCGTGAAAGATGATGGCGTGGGGTTCGATCAAAAAGTTGTGAAAGATCATTCCTTTGGTATTTTAGGAATGCGGGAACGAATTGAAATATTAAATGGTACAATCTCAATTGAAAGTGAGATAAATCGAGGCACTACGGTATTATTTAAAATTCCGTTAGAAGTAGAGTAAAGAAGAGTGTTGCAGAATTTTAGGGGGTAAAGACTAATGACGAAGATTATTATTGTAGACGATCACCAACTATTCCGAGAAGGAGTGAAACGTATCTTAGATTTTGAGGATACGTTTGATGTAATTGCAGAAGGTGACGATGGCACAGATGTAGTAAATTTATATGCGGAAAATCAACCAGATGTTGTTTTAATGGATATAAATATGCCGGGGAAAAATGGTGTAGAGGCAACAGCAGATTTAATTACAGAATTTCCAGATGCTAAAGTCATCATGTTATCCATTCACGATGATGAAACATACGTAACTCATGCACTAAAATCAGGCGCTCTTGGCTATATGCTAAAAGAGATGGATGCAGACGAAATCGTGGAAGCGATTAAAGTAGTGGCAAATGGCGGCTCTTACTTACATCCTAAAGTAACTAAAAATTTAGTAGCAGAATTCCGTCGCCTGTCTGAGCATGAAAACAAAGGCAACTTCCATCAAACAGAAATTCGCCGTCCATTCCATTTATTAACAAAACGTGAATGCGAAGTTTTACAATTACTAACAGATGGACAATCTAACCGTACTATTGGTGAGACACTGTTTATTTCAGAAAAAACGGTAAAAAACCACGTTTCAAGCATTTTACAAAAAATGAACGTAAACGACCGTACACAAGCTGTTGTAACAGCTATTAAAAATGGTTGGGTTGAAGTACGATAATTGCATAGTAGTAATGAAGGCTGTTTTTAAAAGCTACTTTAAAAGATAAAGTAGTTTTTAAGACAGTTTTTTTATTATGCAACATTTTTATTGGAAAGACGTCTTTTAATGAAATAAGCACCTAAAAGTTGAAAATGCGCAACAAAATTCCTACTTAAGCATTTATATGCTACAATATTGCGCGGGAGGTTTTATGATGTTAAAGAAAAGTATTCTAGCAGTTTTAACCTTATTAGTGTTAACTGCCTGTGGCAATAAAGATGAAGATTTAACGGCAAAAGAGCGTGAAAAGGTAATTGAAGACGGTACGGTAGGCTTTGAAATGATGGGTGAAGAGGTTAAAAAAGCTTCAAATGTGCCGGCTGATGAGGAAAAAGCAATTTTAGCGGCGTTTGATGAATATATTGCCGCATTTAATGATGAAGAAATTGATCGTTATATGGACACGATATCTAAGGATCCAAAAGGGTTTAATTATGATGAAGAGAAAGTATTCGCAGATGAAGTATTTGCTCAATTTGATACGAAACGTGATGTAACAAATGTGACCATTGCAAAGTATAATGAGGATGAAGCGCAAGTATTTGCCAATATGACAACGCACTCTCTTCAAGTGCAAACAAACGTCGAACATGAAAGCGCTGGACGCCAAGTAACGGTATTTGTCAAAGAAGATGGAAAGTGGAAGGTAACGAGCGTCTTTTATATTGGAGATGATACTAAATCTAGCACGGGCAATCAATAAGGGGAAATTTTTCCCTTTACTATACATAGAAGATGAATGTGAAATGAACGCTAGATTTGAGCCTTATGGCAAAGTAAAGTTGAAATCTAGTGTATGTTACGGACTGAACTTGTAGTGAAAAAGTCAATTCCTGACGTCATTACGAGATTTCGTAATTCAATTCACATTCATTTCTTTTTGAGGTAAACTTGGAACATAGGAGAGTGGAAATGAATGAGGACGGCAATCGTAACAGACAGTACTGCATACCTTACGCCAGAAGAACGCGCGCGCTTAAACATTCGTATGATTCCGTTAAGTGTAAACATTTCAGGTGAGTTATTCGCAGAGGAAGTAGATATTACTGCATCTGAGTTTTATGATAAAGTACGGGGTGCAAAAGAATTCCCCAAAACAACTCAACCACCCATTGGTGAGTTTGCCTCACTCTTTGAAGAGTTGGCAAATGATTATGACGAAGTAATTTCCATTCATTTATCGAGTGGTATAAGTGGTACATATCAAGGTGCGGTCCAAGCAGGAGAAATGGTGAAAGGTATTGATGTGTACCCATTTGACAGCGAGATTTCTTGCGCTGTTCAAGGATTTTATGTGCTACGCGCGGCTGAAATGGCTGCGGAAGGTTGTTCAGCACAAGAAATACTAGCAGCATTAGCGGACATGCAGCAGTATATTCGTGCTTACTTCATTGTAGATGACTTAGCACACTTACAACGGGGAGGGCGTTTGTCTTCAGCAGCTGCATTAATCGGGGGCTTATTACAAGTAAAGCCTGTCTTACATTTTGTGGACAAGGTCATTGTACCGTTTGAAAAAATACGTACACGTAAGAAAGCACTAAAGCGGGCAGAAGAGTTATTGGCTGAAGATGCAAACAAGTATGACAAGATGGATGCTGTAGTTATTCACGGTAATTGCCAAAAAGAAGCCGAGGAATGGTTGGCACAACTTGCTACGACTTACCCGAACGTAAACTTTAAATTAAGCTATTTTGGACCTGTTATTGGCACACACTTAGGTGAAGGTGCAATGGGTCTTGGCTGGACAAAAAAATAATAGGTAAAAGTCTCTACAACTTGTTGTAGGGGCTTTTTTATTTGCTTGATAGGCGCAGAGCGCAGAGGGAGAATCGCCACTAAATTATGAAGGGTCGCCATTAAAATCATGCGAATCGTCACTAAAATCGGTAGAAACGCCAGTAATTAAGCAGAACCACAAGTAAAACCAACATGATAAAGAGAAAGGAGCAAGATACATGAACTATAATGGATGGCTGTTGCCTCCCGCATTACGAGACTTTCATGAGGGACGAATTTGGTTAAAGGAGCATACACCGTTTGCTAAAGATGATATGGAGCAGGCTATTAATAGAAAATACTTTTTTATAATAGAAGGTATTCAAAAAACACCACGATTAAGATGTAATCGTTGCTATAATGACAATCCACATGAATTTACTGGGTATGATTGCTCGAAATGTCTACAACGGTGCGTTTATTGCAGGCATTGCCTGAAGATGGGCAGAGTGAGCAGTTGCACACCATTGCTTATATGGAAAGGACCGAAGGCATGTCGAATCAAGCAGCATCCCCTTCAATGGACAGGGCAATTGACAGCACAACAACAACGAGCAGCCGATGAACTACTAGAAAGTGTAATAGCAGGAAAATCCCATTTGTTGAATGCAGTATGTGGAGCTGGTAAGACAGAGTTGCTCTTTCAGTCTGTACATTATGCGTTAGAAAAAGGGTTACGAGTGTGCATTGCCGCACCGCGTACAGATGTAGTATTGGAGTTATTCCCGCGCTTTCAAAAAGCTTTTCCACAAACTATTGTCCATGCGTACTATAGTGGGGCGCCAAAGCAGCATGGTTATGCACAGCTAATTCTAGCAACGACTCATCAACTGTATCGTTTCGAACGGGCGTTTGATGTCATGATTGTTGATGAAGCGGATGCATTTCCTTATGCATATGATGCAACATTAGAAAGAGCAGTGCAAAAAGCTAAAACAATTGATGCACCAATATACTTTATTACAGCTACACCTTCTCAATCATTAATTAATCAATATAAAAACAGTTATTCTTTTATCCCAAATCGATACCATCACAAGCCATTGCCCGTGCCATATTTTTGTTCGCTATGGGGCTATGAAAAAAATATAAAGCGAGGGAAACTTCCTCGAAAACTCAAAGCATGGACTGAAGAACGACTTGCGAAAAATGAGCCATTTCTTATATTTTTCCCGACAGTAGAACTGCTAAATCTAGCTACACCACTGTTTCAGAGGATACATGCAAATATATTAGCAGTACATGCTAAAGATCCAGAGAGAAAACAAAAAGTACTACAGTTACGCGATGGAAAAATTCCTGGATTACTAACGACAACCATTTTAGAACGAGGTATTACGATAAAAAATGTACAAGTTGCTGTTGTTGGAGCAGAGTCAACAATCTTTACAGCGAGCGCACTTATTCAAATTGCGGGACGTGTAGGAAGGCATGCCTCTTATACGAATGGGGAAGTTGTTTTATTTCATCATGGAGTGACTTTGGCAATGGATGAAGCTCGACAGAAGATTTTAGCTAACAATAAAGAGGGTTCAAACAATGAATAAAATAGATAAGTTTTGTTTATTATGTGCACAGCCATTACACTTTGCACCTTCTTGGCAAACACTTTTATTAAGATGCTTTCCACCATGTATTTGTGAAAAGTGTAAAGCGCAATTTGCACGTTCTACTTCAGCAACGGCACTTTATCAATATAATGATGCAATGAAAGCATTTTTACATCAATATAAATTTCTACAAGATGTTGCACTTGCTAAAGTATTTCGACAGGAGTTACATGCACACTTTAAACAGGAAAAGGCGATAATTATACCCATTCCTATGCATCCTATGAAGCAAAAAGAACGTACCTTTTCCCATACGGAGGAGCTTCTAAAAGCAGCTAATATCTCCTTTACTCAACTTCTAGAAAAAGTAACAGTAGAAACACAAAGTTCAAAAAATAGAGAGCAGCGTATACAATCAGCGCCGCTTTTTCGTCTAATACCAGAAGCCCAAGTTAAGCGTAAAGATTACCTTCTTTTTGACGATATTAAAACTACAGGGACAACACTACGGCATGCCAAACAAGTTTTACTAGAAGCAGGGGCCCGAAATGTTCGAACCTTCACTTTAATTAATGGATGAAAATGCTAAAACATCATGTATAATAGATTACGAATTTAGGATTCGTACAATTAGATAGTGATCATGGCAAGAGGAGGAAGAAAAGATGGCTGAGGTTCGAAATTGCCCAAAGTGTAATGAATTTTTTAATTATACAGGGGTCAGAGAAGTATGTCATAAATGTGCACAATCTGAAGAGGAATTATATCAAATTGTTTATCGATTTTTACGCAAGCGTGAAAATCGCGCTGCGACAGTAGAACGAATTGTTGAAGCAACTGGTGCTGAAGAAGATTTATTATATAAATGGGTGCGCAAAGGTCGTTTACAGCCTGCAATGTTTCCAAACTTAGGCTATCCATGTGATAACTGCGGCCATTTAACGACAACGGGAAAATTATGTACAAAATGCCAAGATGAATTAAAGGCAGAACTTCGCACATTTGAGGCAGCGAAGGAGTTTCGTGAAAGTGTGGAACAACGTGATAAAGTAACTTATCATGCTGACCGCAAAAAATAATGTTGACATCACGTCAATTTTCGTGAAATGCGCAATAAAGATAAATTTTACACCTTACAAGATGGTTGATAAGCGAAAGTGTGTTAATTTTAAACAAAATTAGCACACTTTTTTATATTTGAAAACTTAACATTGTTGGAGACAATCCGAAATAATAGTAAGATAAGCTTTTAAGATAGGGGGATGAACATGAAAATCACATCTTATGGTGTTAATGCAGTAAATGCCTATAAAAATCAAGTACGCAATGTGAAATCTGATACAAATAAAGCGTCATTTGCTGACAAAATTGAAATTTCAAAAGCCGCTCAGAACATGCAAGGTGTTACTACTTACAGTGCAGAACGTGCAGAGCGTGTGCAACAGTTAAAGGCAGATATTGATTCTGGAGAATATAAGGTCAATGCGCGTAAAGTTGCTGAAGATATGCTGAAATACTATCGTTTCTAGGAAATAACAGAAAGGGTGTTTAGCAAAATGTCTGTAGAGACGATTTGTTCTACATTAACAAAGCTAGAAAGAATGCATAAAAGCTTGCTCGAACTAGCTTATAAAAAAACAGAAATCATAAAAACTGGCGATATGAAAGCACTTGACCAAATGCTCAAGGATGAGCAGGCGCATGTAGCGGCTATCGATAAGCTCGAGCAACAGCGTCAGATACAGGTAACACAATACCTAGGAGCAAAGGGAGTTGCGTCCACTGACAAAATGACTGTCGCTGATGTCATCGAAGCTGCTGAACAAGATGCTGAAAAAGACACACTATCAGCTGTTCGCAATCGACTCATGTCAATTATTAATGATTTACGCAAACAAAATGAACTCAATCAAAAATTAGTATTTCAATCATTGCAATTCGTCAATCTGACATTAGATGCGCTACGTCCGCGTCCTGAGCAAATGAATTATTCGGGGCGTGAAGTGCGCGGTACGAATACAATGGCAAAAAAATCGTACTTCGATTCTCAAGCATAATTTTATTAAAACGTTATTAAAGGGAGGAACAAGAATGCGCTCAACATTTATGGGCTTAGAAACAAGTAGAAGCGGTTTATTTACACAGCAATCAGCTCTCTATACAACAGGTCATAATATTTCGAATGCCAATACACTTGGCTACTCACGTCAACGAGTAAACATGCAAGCTACACCAGGGTTTCCAACAGCAGGTTTAAATACACCAAATTACCCTGGCCATATGGGAACAGGGGTAGAAACTGGTTCCATTCAACGCATTCGCGACGAGTTTATCGATCGACAATTCCGTCAAGAAACGAATAAATTAGGTTACTGGGAATCACGTTCAAATGCTATTTCTCAAATGGAAGATATTATGGATGAACCATCTAAATTTGGTTTGAACGCAGCATTGGAACAGTTTTGGAAAGGTCTACAAGATGTAAGTACAGCTCCAGAAAACGCGGCATCACGTAAAGTGGCAATTGAGCGTGCCAATCACTTAGCTCAATCCTTTAACTATATGGATACGCAACTAAAGACGATTCAAGGCAACATAGGTAACGAAATTAGTGTGTCGACAAATCGCATCAACTCATTACTAAAGCAAATTGCTTCCATTAATAAGCAAGTGCAAGAGGTTGAACCAAATGGTCATGTACCGAATGATTTATATGATGCACGCGATGTGTTAATCGATGAATTAAATAGTTACATCCCAGTTTCAGTTGAACGTGTTCCTTCAGGAGGGCTTGCTTCTAGTGTAGCTGAAGGTAGTGTGACGGTTATTTTTAAGCCATATGGCACAAATACAGAAATTAAATTAGTTAATGGTAAAGATGCTGCGAATATTGAAGTCAACAGTGGTACTACACAAATTGATGGTACAAATTTAGCGAATCTTTTTACAAACATTAAAGTAAACGGCACAGGTACAACAGATTCAGGAACGATTACATATGACCAGTTAGAGCCTGGCAAAGGTAAATTACTATCTGTAATTGATTCATACGGTTATGAAAGTGCAACAGGTCCTAAAGGCTATTATCCTGAAACGATGGCTAACATTGACAAATTGGCTTCGGAATTTGCCAATGTCTTTAATGCAATGCATAAGCAAGGATTCGATTTCACTGGTGCTCAAAGCACACTCGATTTCTTTGAACCGATTGATAATACAAAACCATTGTCAGCAGGCAATATTAAAGTAAATGATGCGCTTATTAAAGATTCATCGAAATTGGCAGCTTCTACAGGAGCAAATGAAGAAGGGAACGGCAAATGGGCACTTGAACTGTCGAATATCCAGTCAAAGGTTCAAGCGAATTTAGATGGCGCAACATTTAAGTCATTCTATCAAGGAATTATTGGGAAGCTAGGTGTTGATGGAGAAGAAGCAGCACGTTTAAACGGAACTTCTGAAACATTGCTTGTGACAATCGGTAATAATCGTGCTGCAATTACTTCCGTATCGCTGGATGAAGAAATGACCAATATGATTACATTCCAACAAGCGTATAACGCCAATGCTCGAATGATTACTGTCGTTGATGAAACATTAGACAAAATTATTAACGGCATGGGTCGTGTAGGAATCTAAACGAATCTAGTTTGACAAAAAGAAAGGAGCTTTTACAAACATGCGCGTAACACAATCTATGTTATCGAATAACATGCTTCTGAACTTAAATAATAACTATGGAAAACTGTCGAAGCTACAAAATCAAATAAACTCAGGCTCTAAAATTACAAGACCATCGGATGACCCTGTTGTAGCAGTAAAAGGTATGGGCTATCGACGTGATTTAGGACAAGTTGAACAATATTCGCGAAATATGAATGAAGTAAATAACTGGCTAGATACATCTGATGAGTCATTAAATCAAGTAGGCGAACAGATGAAGCGAGTACGAGAGCTTGTTATTCAAGCAGCGAACGATACAAATTCAGCTGATGAAAGAGCAAAAATTAAAGCTGAAATTGATCAAATTCGCAACCAAATTCAAGATATTGGTAACACTAAAGTGGGTGATCGTTATATCTTTAGCGGTACAAAGACAGGCCAACCACTATTTTTAAATGGGGCAATTAACACAGCGAACGTCAATACGGAAGATGTGAAAATTGAAGTATATGATGGCATTCAAATGACCGTAAATACTGCTGGCAAAGATTTATTTAAAAGTGTTGATGACATGATGGGAGAAATTTCTGGACTGTTAGATCCAAATAGAGTTCCACTCGCTACAGCGGATGAAATAAGTTCAACATTAGGTGGCTTGACTGGCACAAGTACAAATGATGATATTACAATGATGCATAGTAAAATTCTCGAAGCACAAGCCGATGTGGGGGCACGCCAAAATCGCGTAGAATTAATGGAAAATCGCTTATCAATTCGTGAAGTTAGCGTGACAAAGCAATTATCGAATAACGAAGATGTCGATTATGCAAAAGCTATTACACAAATGGTAACATCAGAATCAATTCATCAGGCATCATTGTCTGTTGGCTCTAAAATTATTCAGCAAACTTTAGTCGATTTTATTAGATAATATATTAGCATTAGTTTTTCGCTATAAAATCTAAGCGTTTGAACATTTTGTTCAGACGCTTTTCTTGAAAGGAGAGACATAGATGAAACTCCCACAAATCCAAATCCGTACAACTGACGCACAAATTGATCTTAATATTGCTAAGCCACAACAATATATTAAACAGCCAAGAGCTACCCAGCATATTGAACAGCCAGCTGCAACACTTGAGATTCATACAACACGCAGTGTATTGAAAATTGATTCGTCTCAAGCAAGACGTGACCTAGGACTAATTGGACCATTAGAATCAATTGCTAATTATGCACAAAAGGGCAAACAAGAAGCATTGAAGGGAATGGCACGTAGAGCAAGAGAAGGGCGACAAATGATGGAGAGTGCAGGTAAAGATCAAGGTAGAGCAACCATCCAAAATATCGCCAAACAAAATCATGGACCCCACCGTGTGCAATTTAATATAAAATTTGTACCTTCAATTGGCTCTGTTAAAATTAACTATACACCAGGCATAACCGACATCAATATCCAACGTAGAGAACCAATAATTGACGCACAAGTGAATAAACCAATCCATGAATACACACCAGGGAAAGTAACTGGTACAATGATACAAAGACCAGATGTTGACATTGATGTCATCATTTAAAGGAGTGCGTGGAAATAATGATAATTACTACAAAATTTTTAGGCGAAGTGGAAATTGATGAGCAAGACATACTCACTTTTAAACAAGGGTTGCTCGGATTAGAAGACTATAAGAAATTTATACTAATACCTATCTCAGAAGAACATCCATTAGTATTGTTGCAATCAGTTGAACATAAAGAAATAGGCTTTGTTGTTGCATATCCATTCGCTTTTAAAAAAGACTATAGCTTTGATTTAAGTGAAGAGGATATTGAACAACTACAAATTGAAAATGAACAAGACGTTCTAACTTATGCTGTTGTCACAATGAAGGAAACATTAAAGGATTCTACTATTAATTTACTTGCTCCATTAGTGATTAATTTAAAAGGAAAATGTGGTAAGCAAATAGTTCTGCAAGATAATAAATCTTATCCATTACGTTATCCACTGCAAGCATTGGAAGGAAGTGCTAAATAATGCTAGTACTTTCACGTAAAAAAGATGAATCCATTATGATTGGCGACCAAATTGAAATAAAGATTTTAGCAGTTGAAGGTGAACAAATAAAGTTAGGTATCGTTGCACCTAAAACAGTTAAGGTACATCGTTCTGAAGTTTTTGAAGCCATTCAAGCTCAAAACAAAGAAGCTCTAACTGCTTCATCTAGTTTTTTGGAACAACTAAAGAAAAAATAAAAAACCTTCTATTCTATAAGAAACCCAATCTTATAATTTATTACATAAAAAAATAAAAAAACTTTCGTAAAAACTATTAAACATTTCCAACTAGATACGATATATAGATTGTAAGGCGCGGGAAGTACATACATACTACCTAAACCGACAATATTCCACACGGATGTGGGATAACAAAAAACAAACATTCAAGGAGGAATTCCAAATGAGAATTCAACACAACATTTCAGCATTAAACACACACCGTAACTTAGCTTTCAACAACTCTCAATCAGCTAAAAACCTTGAGAAATTATCTTCAGGTTACAAAATCAACCGTGCTGGTGATGACGCTGCTGGTTTAGCAATCTCTGAAAAAATGCGCGCTCAAATCAAAGGTCTTGACATGGCTTCAAAAAACTCTCAAGACTCTATCTCTTTAATCCAAACTGCTGAGGGTGCTCTTAACGAAACACACGCAATTCTACAACGTATGCGTGAATTAGCAGTACAATCTCGTAACGATACAAACGAAAACACTGACCGTGCGTTCTTACAAGATGAAGTTAAACAATTAAAAGACGAAATCGATCGTATTGCTAACACTACAGAGTTCAACGAAAAGAAACTATTAAGCGGTAAATTCTCTGGTGGTACTAACTCTTTAACATTCCAAATTGGTGCTAACGAAGGCCAAACTATGAAATTACAAATTGGAAACATGCAAGTTAAATCTTTATCTACAAGCTTAACAAATGCATCAGTTTCTACTGGTTCTAAAGCAAGTTATGCAATCAACACAATTGATGACGCAATCAAAAAAGTTTCTACTCAACGTTCTGCATTAGGTGCTGTTCAAAACCGTTTAGAGCACACAATCAACAACTTAGGTGCTGCTTCTGAAAATTTAACAGCTGCTGAATCTCGTATTCGTGATACAGATATGGCTGCAGAAATGATGGCGTTCACTAAGAACAATATCTTAACTCAAGCTGCACAATCTATGTTAGCTCAAGCTAACCAACAACCACAAGGCGTTCTTCAATTATTACAATAATTGATACAGTAAACCCGTGTTTCTTTGAAACACGGGTTTTTTTATTTTGGCATTTACTTGAACTTGAGGAGGGGCTAGACATCAAAGTTAGACATTAGAATAAGACTATCACTAGTAAATAGTAACCATTAACGCAAGAGTATAGGAGAGTCGAAGTTAGCTTTTGAACATAAAGTAATGAGTATTTTTAATATTTTCTTGAGAAAATATAAGTGTGCAGAAAAATTAAATTTTTGAAGGCGAGAGTGTAGATAACATTGTTTTTCTTTAAAATTGATTTCTTTTGTCGATATAGTGTATAGAGGTGAAATCCATGATTTTAGAAGATTATAAAGTTGAAACGATTTCTACAAGCTCAGGCTTAGATACTTTAAAAGTTAATGGGTATTTATTACATAGCAAGTTTAATCCTTTAAAAGAAAGCGAAAAAATTATAGAAAAAAATTATAAACCAGGATATGTTCATGTGATTTTTGGCTATGGTTTAGGCTATATTGTGCAATCTTTTTTAGAAAAGATGGAAGGCGACGATAAATTAGTAATTATTGAACCGTTATTTGATGTGGAGCTTGAGCACGATAATGTAATTGTTCTATCAAATATCCAAAATATAGAGGACTTAAAGCAACCATTATATAGTGCGATTTCAATAGTTGATAAATTCCATATTATTTGTTCACCAAATTATGACAAAGTATTCCCTCAATTTTATAAAGACTTTTTAAAATTACTGAAAGATAATTTAACAGTAGCTAAAGTGAATGAAAATACAATTATGTATTATGGAGAGCAGTGGCAAAAAAATTATATTATGAATTTAGAATATGCAGTACAAGACAGCTCCATTTTAAAATTAAAAGATAAATATAGTTGTCCTGTTGTCGTTGCTTCTGGTGGACCATCGCTTTCAAAACAATTAGCTACATTAAAAACATATAGAAAAAATATAGTTTTGATAGCAGCAGGATCTACCATTAATTCTTTAGTCAGCGAGGGAATTGAACCAGATTATGTTATTTCCATTGACGGTGCAGCGATAAACTATGAGCATTATAAAAAAATAACATTTAAAAATACAAGTTTTGTTTATACAATGTCAAGTTTCCCAAAAATAAGAGAATGTTTTGATACCGAATGCTTTTTTGCTCTATCTCCAACAGACCGAACTTTGCAAGAACACTTAAGTAAAATAACTAACCAAGAGTCTATTATTTTGGCAGGAGGAGGCTCCTGTGCCCATTATGCCTTAACGCTAGCATTATATTTAACAAGTGGCCCCATCACCTTAATTGGTCAAGATTTAGCTTATACAAATAATAAAACTCATGCCGACAATAATGTAAGGGTGCAGGAAATTAATAGAGAAGAAATGCTCAATACGGGTGGAATTCTTGTAGATGGATATAATGGTGGCAAAGTATTAACAGATTATCCTTTCCTAGGTATGAAAGAAACTTTTGAACGCATTATCTCTGTGTCTGAGGATAAAGATAGAGTTTTTAATAGTACTGAAGGTGGAGCGAAAATTAAAGGTTTTAGTCAATTTTCATTTAAAGAATTTTGTGAAAAGTATTGTAATGAAGTAGTTGCTGTTTCAACATCAATAAAAAAAGAAAATAACGAAGATAAAATACTACTGCTAAAAAAGCAAATACAAGATGAGATAGAAGCATATAAAACGTTAAAAAAATTATTAGAAGCAAATGAAAAACTAATTCTAAAAAATACTTCGAAAATTGCTTTTTCTAAATCAATTTTGAAAAAATTAGATGAAAATGATAATGAATTTGAAGATTTGGCTAAAAAAACAGCCTTAACATTAAGTTTAGATCCTATAAAAATTTCTGTCCTTAAAAACTTTAAGCCGGAAGCTAATGAAAGTGCAGAAGATTCTTATAAGAGAGTCAAACTGCAAAGCCTAACTCTTTATAGAGAAATGAATAAAGCGGTAGATAATATTATTGACTATGCTAATATATTGTTAGAAAAAATAAACCAATAGTGAGGGAAATAAATGAGCAATTTAATTGAAGATATTATTATTAGTTACAATGAATATTTAGATAGAATTCCAAATGGCATAAACCAAATTATTGAAAATTTAAGAGATGATAATATTGGAGATGCACTATCTCTAATATTGGAATTTAGTGAAGGAATACAATGGTTAAGTCAAGTAAATGCTCATTTAATGGCAAATGGCTATGATTCAAATTTAGATGAAAATGTACTAAAGCGCACATATATAGAATTAAATGAAGGCTTAGAAATAAAAGACTTTTTATTAGTGGCAGATTTATTTGAATATGAAATAGGTCCATACTTTGAAAAATTAAATATTATTGAATATCGTAAGTAAGTACGGCGCTATTATAAATTATAAGTCTTGTAAATTAGACATAAATCTTTACAAAAACGAAATGAAAAAACATAAAAAGGTGTATGGAACATGAAAAGTAAAATCTTAGTGACCGGAGCGGATGGCTTCATAGGCTCGCATTTAACAGAAACATTAGTACGACAAGGTTATGATGTTCGTGCATTTGTTTATTATAATTCTTTTAATTCATGGGGCTGGTTAGATCAGTCTTCGGCCGAAATTAAATCATCATTGGATGTATTTTCAGGAGATATTCGTGATCCTTATGGTGTAAAAGAAGCGATGAAGGGGTGCACGCATGTCCTTAATTTAGCAGCTTTAATTGCAATTCCATATTCCTATCATTCTCCAGCAACTTATGTTGATACAAATGTGACAGGGACTTTAAATGTTGTACAAGCTGCGAAAGAATTAGGTGTAGAAAAGGTAGTTCACACTTCTACAAGTGAAGTATATGGAACAGCGTTGTATGTACCAATTGATGAAGAACATCCATTACAAGGACAATCACCCTATTCTGCTTCAAAAATAGGTGCTGATCAAATGGCTTTGTCATTTTATCGCTCATTTGACACACCTGTATCAATTATTCGTCCGTTTAATACATATGGACCACGCCAATCTGCTCGCGCCGTTATACCGACCATCATCAGTCAGCTAGCAAGTGGCAAAACAAATATTAAGCTTGGAGCTATAAGCCCTACACGCGATTTTAACTATGTAAAGGATACTGTTAACGGTTTTATATCTGTTATGAATGCTACTAGTTCAATTGGTGAAGTCATTAATATCGGATCAAATTATGAGGTTTCTATTGGTGAAACTGCACAAATGATTGCAGATATTATGGGTGTAGATTTAACGATTGAAACGGATGAACAACGTTTACGTCCTGAAAAAAGTGAAGTTGAACGTCTTTGGGCTGAGAACAAAAAGGCAAAGGAACTACTTGGATGGGAACCGCAATTTGGTGGCAAGGAAGGTTTCCGACGAGGTCTTGAAGAAACGATAGAATGGTTTACAAATCCTAAAAATTTATCTCAATATAAGGCAGATGTTTATAATATATGAATAATCAATGGTTGGAATTTGCAGATAATGTAAAGAGATTTTATGGAAAAGAATTTGTGCCTTTACATGAGCCTACATTCAATGATAAAGAAGTAGAATATGTGACAGATTGTGTCAAAACAGGCTGGGTATCCTCAGTTGGAGCCTATGTAAATCGGTTTGAGGAGGATTTAGCAAAATTTGTCGGTGTTAAACGTGCAGTTGCTGTTGTAAATGGTACAGCTGCGCTACATATTGCATTAAAGGTTGCAGGTGTAAAAGCGGAAGATGAAGTGTTAATGCCTTCACTTACATTTATTGCAACAGCTAATGCTGTGTCATATTTAGGTGCAGTTCCCCATTTTATAGATGTTTCCATTAATACATTAGGTGTTGATGCAGATAAATTAAAAATCTACTTAGAACAAATTGGAAAACTACAAAACAATCAGCTTTATAATAGAGAAACAGGAAGACGTATTTCAGCACTTGTACCGATGCATACATTTGGCCATGCAGCAGACATAGAGGGCTTACTTAAAGTATGTGAAATGTATAATTTGACGCTTGTGGAAGATGCAGCAGAGTCGTTAGGTTCATATTATAACGGAAAACACACAGGTAGCTTTGGAAAAGTTAGTGCATTGAGCTTTAACGGCAATAAAATAATGACAACTGGTGGTGGCGGTGCGATTGTGACAGATGACGATGCACTAGCTGATTATGCAAAACATTTAACAACGACTGCTAAAATACCCCATCGTTGGGCATATGAGCACGATGAAATCGGATTTAATTACCGTATGCCGAATATAAACGCAGCCTTAGGCTGTGCGCAATTAGAAAAAATGACCTTGTTTATCCAACAAAAACGTGAATTAACAAAGAACTATGAGCAATGGTTAGCAGGTATAGAGGGTGTCCAATTATTTAAAGAGCCTGCAAATACTAGAAGTAATTATTGGCTACAAACTATTCTACTTGATGAGCAGTTTAATCGTGATGAAGTGTTGGACTTTTTAAATGAGCAAGGTGTAATGAGTCGTCCTATTTGGAATCCAATGCATCACTTAGCAATTTATCAAAACTGTCCAAAATCAGATTTAAGTGTGACAGACCAGTTAAATAGAAGTGTTGTCAATATTCCTAGCACACCAATAAGTGAGGGATAATGATGAAACGTAAAA
Organism: Lysinibacillus sp. FSL M8-0337; assembly: GCF_038593855.1. Classification (NCBI taxonomy): domain Bacteria; kingdom Bacillati; phylum Bacillota; class Bacilli; order Caryophanales; family Bacillaceae; genus Lysinibacillus; species Lysinibacillus sp. FSL M8-0337. The sequence continues at coordinate 655,443 of NZ_CP151996.1, forward strand.
TTTGTATTGTAACTGGTACTAGAGCGGAATATGGGTTACTATCAAATCTTGCCAAAAAACTTCAAGAAGATAAAGAATTTGATTTACAAATGGTTGTTACAGGTATGCATTTATCTCCAGAGTTTGGAAGCACTTATAAAGAAATAGAAAATGATGGATTTTTCATCAATGAAAAGATAGAAATTCTTTTATCCGCTGATTCTCCAACCAGCATTGTGAAATCAATGGGACTTGCTACAATTAGTTTTGCAGACGCATTTAATCGTTTACAACCAGATTTACTCATCATTTTAGGTGATCGATTTGAAATGTTAGCAGTAGCTCAAACAGCTCTTATAATGCAAATACCTATTGCTCATATACATGGGGGTGAATGTACATTTGGTGCTTATGATGATGCTATTCGTCACTCCATTACAAAAATGGCAACATGGCACTTTACAAGTACAGAATCCCATCGCAACCGTGTGATTCAATTAGGTGAATCTCCAGAACGTGTTTATAATGTTGGTGCTCTTGGTATAGAAAATATTGTAAATTCAACTCTACTGACACGTCAGGAACTATTTCAAACACTGCAACTAGATGAGCAACGACCTATGTTTTTAATAACCTATCATCCTGAAACGAATGGTCATAATAATGGGGTATACGAATTGTTAAAGACACTGGAAAATTACCCTGATATTAATTTAGTGTTTACGAAATCCAATGCTGATAATGGTGGAAGGTTTATTAATGAGGCAATTCAACAATTTACTTTAAAACACAGCAATGCGAAAATATTCGATTCACTCGGTCAGTTAAAGTATTTAAGTGCAGTGAAGAATGCTGATGTTGTCATTGGGAATTCTTCAAGTGGATTAATTGAAGTACCTTATTTAGAAACACCTACTGTTAATTGTGGAAGTCGTCAGGAAGGGCGTGAGCATCCCAATTCAGTATTTAATACAAATATGGATGCTGAAAATATACTTATTTCCATTGAAAAGGCAAGAACGTTTAGCGATAAGTATGAACATATATTTGGCGATGGAATAGTATCTGAAAAAATAATATCAGTATTACGTAGTTTACCTTCATTTTCTATTCAAAAGGGGTTTTATGATCTATGAAAAATAAAACATATATCATTGCTGAAGCAGGTGTCAATCATAATGGGTCATTAGAAATGGCAAAAGAGCTTGTGATGGTTGCAAAAAAAGCAGGGGCAGACGCGGTAAAATTTCAAACCTTTAAAGCTGAAAATCTAGTTACAAAGAAAGCACAGCAAGCAGCATATCAAGTTGAAAATTTAGGTGAGGCTTCTTCTCAATTTACTATGTTGAAAAAGCTGGAATTAACTTATGAGGAATTTATTGAATTGCAATCATTTTGTGAATTAGAGCAAATAGAATTTCTATCGACACCTTTTGACTTCGAAAGTGTCGATTTTTTGCTAGATAAAATTGCAATTGCAACGGCTAAAATTCCATCAGGAGAATTAACGAATGCTCCATTTATTCATTATATTGCAACAAAACAAAGGCCAATTATTTTATCTACCGGAATGGCAACTATCGAAGAAATACATGAGGCATTAGCTTTTATTTCTTATGGTTTGGCGAAATCTAATGAACCCGTTACGATAGAGCGTGTGAATCAGTTTTATGTTACAGAAGAGGCGAAAGCAGCATTGAAAAAATATGTAACGCTGTTACATTGCACAACACAATATCCAGCGCCTATGGATTCCATTAATTTAAAAGCAATGATTGAAATGGGAAGAATCTTTCAATTACCTATCGGCTTATCAGACCATTCAGAAGGAATCAATATTCCGCTTGTAGCAGTAGGGATGGGAGCAACCGTAATAGAGAAGCATTTTACATTAGATAAAACGTTAGAAGGACCTGATCATATAGCCTCTTTAAACCCTGATGAGCTAATGGCAATGATAAAAGGAATTAGAGAAGTAGAACAGGCATTAGGAGATGGCATAAAAAAACCAACATCTATAGAATTACAAAATCGTATTCCTGCACGAAAGAGCTTAGTTGCTAAAAAAAATATCCAAGCAGGTGAAGTATTCTCTATTAGCAACTTGACTGTTAAAAGACCTGGCGATGGTCTTCAACCTTCAAATTACTGGTCTCTCATTGGTAAAATGGCTTCAAAATCATATGAAGAGGATGAACTAATAGATGAATAAAGGGATTATTATGGTTGGGAATGGGGGACATGCCTCAGTATTAACGGAAATTTTACTTGAACAGAAGCAAACGATTATTGGATTTACTGCACCTACTCTAGAAGAGAATGCTTTTGATTTACCTTATTTAGGAACTGATAAGGTAATAGAAGATTATAATCCATCTGACATTGAACTAATACTCGCTATCGGGACAATTAAACCGTCCCCATTACGAGAAAAAATCTTCAATATTTTTACGCAAAAAACGTATCATTTTAAATCTGTCATCCATCCTTCAGCCATTATTGCTCCTTCCGTTCAATTAGGTCAAGGTGTTCAAATAATGGCTGGTACTATTATTCAAACGAATACAACAGTTGCCGATAATAGTATTATAAATACTGGTGCGCTGATTGATCATGATTGTCAAATAGGTTCCCATATACATATTGCGCCAGGCACAAAAATATCAGGCAGTGTCCATATAGAAAAAGGAACACACGTCGGAACAGGTGCAACAATTATCCAAGGCATTCATATAGGATCAAATTGTTTAATTGGTGCAGGGGCAGTTGTGGTTAGTAATTTTGCAAATGGCATAAAAGCAGTGGGTGTACCTGCAAAGGAAGTGTAACTATATGAAACAATGGCAAAAAACGCTAGTTAATCAAAATCATACTTTACTAGATACAATGAAAATTATTGATGATTCTTCTCTGCAATTTGCAGTAGTTGTAGATGAAGAACAACATTTGCTTGGAACTGTCACAGATGGAGATATACGCCGTGGTATTTTGCGAGGTGAAGGTCTGGATGTAACTATAACGTCCATTATGAACCCAAATCCAATAAGTGCAAGAAGCGGTCAAAAATATCACAAATATAAGCAATTAATGAAATCAAAAATGCTTAAGCAGTTACCTATTGTAGATGAGAATAATAGAATTATCAATATACTTTTTACGGACAATATTGAAACGACCTTAAATAAAAACACGGTTGTATTAATGCTTGGTGGATTAGGTACAAGGTTGCGACCATTAACGAACGATACACCAAAACCAATGCTTAGAGTTGGGAATAAGCCAATTTTAGAAACAATAATAGAAGGTTTCAAGCAATATGGATATACAAATTTTATTTTTTCTGTCAATTACAAAAAAGAGGTAATCCAGGACTATTTTCAAAATGGGGAAGCATTTGATGTAACGATTGAGTATATTGAAGAAGACAAAAAAATGGGGACTGCTGGAGCACTATCGTTACTAAAAAGTAGACCGACGAAACCATTTTTTGTGATGAATGGAGATTTGCTTACACAAATTAATTTCGATCAATTGATGCAATTCCATATGGAGCATGACTCTGTTGCCACGATGTGTGTAAGAGAGTTTGAATATCAAATTCCATACGGTGTAATTGAAACGGATGGTACAGATTTGGTAACAATAAGAGAAAAGCCAATTCATCGTAGTTTTGTAAATGCGGGAATTTATGTATTAAATCCTGATGTACTGGACTATATTCCACAGGATGAATTTTATGATATGCCATCTTTGTTTGAAAAATTAATAGAAGAAAATAGTAAAACATCTGTTTTTCCAATTAGAGAATATTGGCTAGATATTGGACAAATGGATGATTTCAATAAAGCAAATAATGAGTTTAAGGAGCTTTTAAATGAAGCCTAAAGTTTTAGCGATTATCCCTGCACGCGGAGGTTCAAAAGGTGTACCGCGAAAAAATATTAAAGTGTTAGCAGGAAAACCATTAATTGCATGGACAATTGAAGAAGCAAAAAAATCCAAATACATTACGCGAACGATACTATCATCAGATAATGAAGAAATCATTCAGATAGCAAAAGAATATGGGTGTGATGTGCCTTTTGTAAGACCAATAGAGCTAGCACAAGATGATACACCAGGTATTACTGCTGTTCTCCATGCACTAGAGCAATGTGAAGGATATGAGTATGTAGTATTATTGCAACCAACTTCACCGTTCCGTACTGTAGAAGATATAGACAATTGTATTGAATATACCATAAACCAACAAGCTAAGTTCTGCGTTTCAGTAACGGAGGCAGAGCAATCACCTTATTGGATGTATACAATAGAAAATGGCAAGATGAAGCCCATTATTGAACAGGATAAGTTAGCTACAAGAAGGCAGGATTTACCGAATGTATACGTTTTAAATGGAGCTATTTATGTAGCGAGAGTAGAAGACATAATAGAGAAAAAAACCTTTTTAACAGAGGAGACAACATCTTTTATTATGTCAAATGAAAATTCGTTGGACATTGACACTGTATTAGATTTTGAAATCAGTGAATATTTAATAGGGAAGTCCTAATTGAGGTGAGTAATTTGAAAAAAGTCCTCCTTTTAAAAGGTAGTTCTAATTATAATGTTCTAAGATATTGGATAGATTCACTTGCAAAAGGGTTTGAAAAAATAGGTGTAGAGACAATAATACTGGATACGATTTATTCTAGTAATGAACAAATTATTACAAGTTTGCAAATGGATGTTGATGCTGTTATTTCGTTTAATGGTATATTTACAGACCAGCAAGAAGTTTTGAATCAGGTAGTCAAAGCGCCTTATATCCTTTTACTTATCGACCACCCTATTGATCATCTAGGACGTATCCAAAATTTACGTGATATCGATATCCTAACTTTAATGGACCGGCATGACGTGAATAATTTAGAAACATTCGGACTAAATGTTAAAAATACGTATTTGCTTCCACATGCAGCTATTGAATTATCTATTGAACCGTGTGACAAGACAATTGATATTTTAGTCAGTGGTTCATATTCAGATATGTCTAATTATAAAGGTTATATTAATGGACAATCACCAGCAATACGAGCTATTTGTGAAGAAGTTATAGAAAATTGCTTAGCTGATACAAGTAGATACTATATAGAAGAGTTTAAAGAGGCTTTTAAAAAGCGTGATATTATGATTGAATTACGATTAAATGAAACACCTGAGTTTGTGAAGATGGTTCATGAAATTGGTCGTTATGTTTATTCAGTGAATCGTTTGAAAGTAATTATGGCTTTAGCCGATGCCGGTTTTAATGTGGAAATTTATGGTAATAACTGGTCTTCTTCTCCCGTGATGAAATACCCAAATGTCCGTCTTCATGAGTCGGTAAATTATTGGCAGACGCAGGAATTAATGAGAAAGTCTAAAATAGTGATGAATTTTCAAGCATTACTGCGTGATGGTACACATGAAAGAATCTTTGCCGGAATGGCGGCAAGATCTGTAGTAGTAACAAATGAAACGCCATACCTAAGAGAATTATTTTTAGCAGATGAAGAAATAATTTTTTATAACTTCAATCATCTCGAGGAAATGGTTGAATCCATTCAGGCCATTTTACAAGATGATGGGCGTAGAGAAAAAATTTCTCAAGCAGGATGGCAAGCAGTTAAAGGATCGCATACTTTTGAAGAGCGAGCAAAGATGATTGTTGATATTTTTAATGATGTTAAACTTTCTAATCATATTTAAAGCTAGCTTTTACTTGTATACGATATTTCCAAAGTGTTTTTACTAAACATACAGATGAAATACATAATGAAATTTAAAAAATCGAAAATCGCTTTCTTATAATTTCAATCTCACCCATATAAATAAACTTGATAAAGCAAATACGACTTTTCGTTTGAATTTAACGTAAGGTCGTTTTTTACGAATTAATGAAAATGTTACCAATCATTTTGTTATAAAAGTGAATCTTTCTAAAAAACATCCGATATTAAGTACAAGTTATCTAAAAAGCTTAGGAGGTTGGCATTTATGCGTATTATAGCGCAAGGACAATCAATCGAGGCTATAGCTACTTCAGACAGTACAAAGGTGAAAAGCTCAGAAATGGTAACAAAGCCTACTGTATCTAATAAAGTAGCTTCACAGCCAGTTGCAGAAAAATCAATTATTGCAAGCGACGAGCAAGATATACCAAAAGAAAAGCTGGAACAAGCGATAGATACCGTGAATGAATTTTTACATATCAGTCACAGTTCATCAAAGTTTGTGTTGCATGATGGATTAGATCGTTATTTTGTACAATTAGTAGATACTCAAACGGAAGAGGTCGTTAAGGAAATACCACCGAAAAAGTTATTAGATGCATTTTATGAAATGCAAAAGCTTTTAGGAATGATTGTAGATGAAAAAATATAGGGATTTTTAGGAGGAATATATAATGGTAAACCGAATTGGTGGATTAGCTTCAGGAATGGATATTGATTCATTAGTATCAAAATTAATGGCGGCAGAAAAAATTCCACTCACTAAATTACAACAAAAAAAGCAAACAACTGAATGGACACGAGATGCATATCGTAGCATTAATGCAAAGTTAAAAACATTTCATACTTATATAGGTGATAATTTATTAATAAAAGGCTTCAACAAAAAAACTGCAACGTCATCAAATTCTAACTATGTGTCTGCTACTGCCACTTCGCAAGCATCTGGTTCATTATCTATTGAAGGTGTATCGCAATTGGCTTCGGCTGCTCGTGGTGTTAGCGATAAACAAGTGAATGCTACAGGTAATACAACATTACAAGAACTAGGCATTACAGATGGCAAAATTGAGTTAAGGGCAATTCAAGCTAATGGGAAATTAGCAGAGCAAGCGACAACAATTGAATTTGACCCAAATACAACAACGGTTGCTAAGCTTGTTGAAAAAATTAATAGTAGTAATGCGGGTGTAAATGCTTTATTTGAAAACGGTAAACTTTCGATTTCTGCAAAAAATACTGGAGATAATAAACTTGGCACAGGAGCTGAAATTACAGTAGAAGCCGGTGCGGATGTTTTCGGTAAACTTGGTTTTAGTTCTCTAGTAGGTGCAACTTCAGGAGATTTGGCTAATAATGGTCAAAATGCTGTTTTACAAGTGAACGGTATTGCAACTGAAAAAAATTCTAATACATTTTCTATTGCGGGTTACTCTGTAACATTAAAAGAAACATTTAACGCATCTACTACTATTACTGAAAATTTAAAGGCAGCTAAAGAAGAACGCGATAATGCTCAAATTAGTAAAAATCAGTTACAGAATCTATTAGATACGGCTATCGCTAATTTTGATGCAGTAAAACAACCATATCTAGATAAATTTGATGAAGTATTTAAAAATAGCTTAAATGCTACTGAACAAGAAGCATTTAATCAAATCAATAACAGCGAATTTTTTAAATCACTTACTGCTGCTGAAATGACGCAATTACAAAATCTAACGATTGATCAAAATGCTGATGAGGCAACGATTAAAGCGGCAATCAATAGCAGCCCTGATTTTTCACCAGAATTGAAAACGAAACTTGGAAATCTAAGTAAAGATGATTTATTATTGGTGGAAACATTAGATGAGACACAGCTAGGTAAATTTCAAGATGCTGCTAATAAAGATTTATCTCTGAAGACTTATAATTCTTTAAATAAGGAATTTCTAAGTGGCTTGTCAGCTTCTGATATTACTACAATTAAAGGTTTTGATTTTTCTAGTAAAGAAACTTTAAATGCTTCAATAGAAAGTCTTCCAGATGGAACATTGAAAACAAATTTATCAAAGTTAAGTGATGCCCAAAAGCAATCTTTAAAAGATATAAGTGATGTAGACCTTCAGAAATATCAAGAAGTTGCAGTAGTGCAAATTCCTTATGACGAAAAATTAGCATTGAAAGTACAAGCGCAAAATAATTTTAATGCTGGCGATGAGCGCTTAAAACAAGCTGAAGCAAATTTAATTGCTGCTCAAGCTGCTGCAGATGCAGAAGCTAGTAAGCCTTCTACTGCACCAAATATACCTCCTGTAACAATGACATCATCTACAGATGTTGATGATATGATGACTAAGATTAAAGAGTTTGTTACGACTTATAACGGACTTGTTAAAGATATTAACGATCAAACAAAAGAGAAGAGATATCGTACGTATGCACCTTTAACAGAAGAGCAACGAAAAGAAATGTCAGAAAATGAAATTAAGCTTTGGGAAGAAAAAGCAAAAAGTGGCCTTTTACGTAGTGATTCAGTGTTGCGAGGTGGATTATCAGATATTCGTGGGTTGGTCTATGAAGCGAATCCTGCAGTATCGAATCCGAATTTTAATACGTTATATAAAATTGGCATTACTTCTTCAAAATCATACAATGACGGCGGTACGTTAGAAATTGACGAATTGAAATTACGTAAAGCAATTGAAGAAGATCCGGATGCAGTAACTGCGTTATTTACAAATAAAGGTGATGTAAAAGAAAAAGTAACAGTAAATGGGCAAGAGGTAACAGCTAATACACAAGGATTTTTACTGAAATTACGTGATTCCCTAAAGACTTTTTCTAATGATATTGAGAAAAAAGCCGGACTTGCTTCAAGCGTAGATAATTCTTATACAATCGGGAAAAATCTCGTTGATATGGAAAAACGAATTGATATTTGGAAGACGAAATTAGAAAGTATTGAGAGTCGCTATTGGAAACAATTTAGTGCAATGGAGAAAGCAATTAACAAAGCAAATTCACAATCCGGTATGTTCTCACAATTTAGTGGACAGTAGTAATAGTTTTAGTATAATTTAGTTAAAAGGTAATAAAAAGGAGTTGTCTTTGAATGGCAGCACAAACATCAGCCCATAATATTTATAAACAAAATAGTGTTACTACAGCATCGCCAGGCGAGCTAACATTAATGCTTTACAATGGTTGTTTAAAGTTCTTAGCGAAGGCTAAACAGGCTATTCAAGAAAAGAAAATTCAAGAAAAAAACACGAATTTATTAAAGGCGCAAGCTATTATAAGCGAATTTATAACAACCTTGAATATGAATGTCGAAATTTCAAAAAATATGCTAGCACTATATGAATATATGAATAGACGCTTGGTTGAAGCAAACATAAAAAATGATATTGCTATTATTGAAGAAGTTGAAGGTTTAGTTACTGAATTCCGAGATACGTGGAAGGAAGTTCTACGTATCAATCGTCAACAACAGTATGGAAATGGAAACCAAGTGTGATGATGGGGCCAGTTGAAAAATTACTTGCGACATCAGCCCAGCTTTATGAACATTTAACTGTTATACCAGATGGCGATGAACGTGATCAATACATTGAAAAAATTGATGAATTTCTAGAAAAACGTGGCCAACTTCTTGAGGAAGTGATGTCTTCTAATAGTGTGTCACTAGATGGACATCAGTTAACACCACATTTAATTAAATTGGATGCAGGTATTCAGGGGCGACTAAAAAAAGTAATGGATACAATTAAAACAGATATGAGAAACTTGCAACAGTCCAAAAAGTCTGAACAAGTCTATTTAAATCCATATAGTAATGTAAGTTCCATAGATGGTAGATACTATGATGGCAAGAAATAATCTAATCGCTTATTTTTGAATGACCCCTTAAGTTTTTTCCTGTATGCCTTTTTAAAATTGAATAATATAGGAATCATTTCATTTGTAATATTTAGTATGGGTTCGGAATTGTACCGAACTCATACTTTTTAATTTTGTTACAATTTGTTCGGATAATCTTTACCATTTACTTTTCAATAATAGTATTCAAATATTTTAAATTCAGCACTTTTTCCGATTAATGTATTTAAAAAATTATGTAATATTTAAATGGTATTTTATAAACAATGAAACAGAATCATTAAAAGATTGACGGCATGAAACGATATAGTCATAAATTATGCTATCAAACGGTAAAATATGTTACTAATTCCCTCTGGATGGAAATCGTGCATTCGTGTCATAATCAAGCTATCGAAATGTTTGAAAAGTATTGGAGTGGGGAAAATGAAATTTAAACGTCAAGAAGGCTTCCGTTTTAAGTTTGAAGAGCCTGTTAATATGACTTTTGCGATATATGAGAATGGCAAAGTGGACCATGCACAAACGGCTATGGCCGATTTATTAGATATTAGTCCGAGGGGATTAAAAATGTTTACTGAGGTCGATTTAGGTTTCCGTCCGTCTCCGCTTGATTTGCGTTTTGTTTTGGATACAAGAGAAATTCGCGTATACGGAGAGGTCATTTGGAGTCGTCCTTTTGGCAATGGGAAACAATATGGTGTGTTTTTCAATAATCAGGGTGCTGTTGAGGATTTGATTGTTGATGAGCTAAAAGCCCGCCGTAAAAAAGAGGCAGCAGAAGCCAAGATGAAAAAAATCAATTCTTAAAATTTCTTGTGAAAAAAAGAATTATTTTAGAGGAATTTCACACACTTGTGTAGAAATATAAAGTATAGCAGTTATAAAGGAGGAGTTTACATGTTAAACTTTAACATTCGCGGTGAAAATATTGAGGTAACTCCAGCTATTCGAGAGTATGTTGAAAATAAAATCGAAAAAGTTGAACGTTATTTTAACGAAGATGTTAACGCCAATGCTAACGTAAATTTAAAGGTTTACAATGACAAACAAACAAAAGTGGAAGTTACAATTCCAATGAAAAACTTAACACTTCGTGCAGAAGAACGTCATAATGATATGTATGCTGCAATCGATTTAATTGTTGATAAATTAGAACGACAAATTCGCAAACATAAAACTAAAGTAAACCGTAAATTCCGTGAGCGTGAAGGTGCAGGACTTTATTTTGCTACATCACAAGCTGTAGCTGATACAGTAACAGAGGATGACGAGTATTCTATTGTGCGTACAAAACAATTTGATTTAAAACCGATGGATCAAGAAGAAGCGGTGTTACAGATGAATATGTTAGGACATGATTTCTATATTTTCACTGATGCTGAATCAAATGGTACAAACATTGTTTACAAACGTAAAGATGGCAAGTACGGCTTAATCGAAACAACTTAAACATTAAAATAGTAAAAAGAACTCTCGCATTGGCGGGAGTTTTTTTATTAAGATAAAATTAATAAAACTAAGGATGTGTGATGTATGTATAGAGAAATATTAATACCTGAATATTTAACGAAGTTTTCATGTATAGGTGCTTCATGTGAAGATACTTGTTGCGCAGGTTGGAAAGTCGCTGTTGATAAAACAACCTTTCAAAAATATCGTAATATTAGTAAACCAGGGATTAAAGAAGAATTAAAAAAATACATAACTAGAGAGCGTTCAAATCCATCTGATTTTTCTTATGGGAAAATTAAAATGACTGAAAATAATGTATGTACCATGCTGACTGAAGATGGTTGGTGCAAAATACAGGCAGAACTTGGTGAAGAGTTTTTGTGTCATACATGTTCGGTATATCCAAGAATAGTAAAGGAAGTTGATAATCGTCTTGAGAAAAGTTTGACACCTTCATGTCCCGAGGCAGCACGTTTAATGTTACTTAATGAGACAGGCATTAATTTTATCATTGATGAGGAGCAAACCAAAAAAAATATACTAGTTGATGCGAAACTAGATTCCAAAGAAAAACCACATTTTTGGGAATTAAGAATGTTTACAATCGAAATGTTACAAAATCGTAAGCAATCTTTAGATGTGCGATTAATAGTTATTGGCATGTTTTTTCAAAAAATAAGCGAAATACCAATAAAGGATTGGGCAATACAATTAGAACCTATAATGACTCGATATAAAAATATTCTAAATGATGATGAGCAAATTCAATTATTACTAAATTTACCAGATAATCTATCGTTTCAAATGAATATGGCAAAAGAACTTTTGAGTTATCGTTTAATGGGCGGCATTTCGAGCCAACGTTATTTGGACTGTGTGAATGATATGATAAATTCCTTACAGCTAAATGATGGTACAGATATTAATGATTCTATTTTATTGTATAAAAGATTTTATGCCGAATATTATGCTCCATTCATGAGAGAGCACGAATATATACTTGAAAATTATGCTGTAAATTATGTATTTAAAAATTTATTCCCATTTGATCAGCCTAATTTATTTGAGAGTTTTGTTATGTTATCGGTAAATATTTCAATCATTAAGCTTCATTTAATTGGAATGGCAGGGCATCATAAAGGATTGACTACTGAGTTGGTCATTAAACTAATTCAATCCTATGCTAAAACGATTGAACATGATTTAGCTTATTTACAAAATGTTCGCGAAATGCTTAACGAGAGCGGTTATTCAACGATGGCTCATATGATTGTTTTATTAAAGAGTTAGTTAATATAAAGAAATATTTTTTTACCTCTTGTTGTAGCCTCACTATAGCGAGAGGTTTTTTATGGAATATGCAGTACAATTATTACAAATGGTGATTAATGTAAGTTAATGAATTAAACTTACTTTATCCCATTTCAGTTAGCGCTTTAAGGACACTGTTTGCATGAAACTGTTACACAATGGTAAAATGAAATTTGAGACTCGTATAGGAAGTGAAAAATATTCATGGCAAACCTATTAAATAAATTATTTGATTTCAATAAACGTGAGTTAAAAAAATTAGAAAAAATCGCTGACCAAGTTGAGGGATTCGCTTCTCAAATGGAACAGCTTTCAGATGACCAACTACAAGCGAAGACAGAAGAATTTAAAAAGCGTTATGCAGATGGCGAAAAATTAGATTCTATTCGTGCTGAAGCGTTTGCGGTGAGTCGTGAGGCGTCGAAACGTGTATTAGGCATGTATCCTTTCCGCGTGCAAATCATGGGTGCTGCTTCACTTGATGAAGGTAATATTTCAGAGATGAAAACCGGTGAAGGTAAAACGTTAACAGCGACGATGGCGGTTTATTTAAATGCTATTACTGGTAAAGGCGTGCATGTTGTGACAGTCAATGAATACTTGGCTAGTCGTGACGCTGCTGAGATGGGCCAACTGTATAATTTCTTAGGCCTTACTGTAGGTTTAAATTTAAACAGTTTGTCAAAAGAAGAGAAGCGCGCTGCATATGAAGCGGATATTACGTATAGTACAAACAATGAGTTAGGGTTTGACTATTTACGTGACAATATGGTGCTTTATAAAGAAGAACGTGTGCAACGTCCGTTACACTATGCTGTTATCGATGAGGTTGACTCGATTTTAATTGATGAAGCACGTACGCCATTAATTATCTCGGGTCAGGCTGGGAAATCAGCACAATTGTACAAACAGTCAAATGCATTTGTCCGCATGTTAAGTGCAGAGACAGATTACACATATGAAGAGTCGACAAAAGGTGTTACGTTAACGGATGCTGGTGTAGAAAAAGCCGAAAAAGCATTTGGTATCGACAATTTATTTGATTTAACACATGTACGATTAAATCATGCAATTAACCAATCATTAAAGGCACATGTGAGTATGCATAATGATGTTGACTATGTAGTCCAAGATGGCGAAATTGTCATTGTTGACGGCTTTACGGGACGTTTAATGAAAGGGCGTCGCTATTCGGATGGCCTTCACCAAGCAATTGAAGCTAAAGAGGGCGTTGAGATTCAAAATGAATCGATGACAATGGCTACAATTACATTCCAAAACTATTTCCGTATGTATCAGAAACTTGCGGGTATGACAGGTACAGCGAAAACAGAAGAAGAAGAGTTCCGCAATATTTACAATATGAGTGTTATTGCGATTCCAACGAATAAGCCTATCGCTCGTGATGACCGTCCAGATTTAATTTTTGCTTCGATGGAAGGAAAATATAAAGCGGTGGCGGCTGACATTGCTGAACGCCATAAGGCAGGACAACCTGTACTTGTCGGTACAGTTGCGATTGAAACGTCAGAAATTATTTCGCAATTGCTTAATAAACATAAAATTCCACATAACGTATTGAATGCGAAAAACCATGAGCGTGAAGCGGAAATCATCGCAAATGCTGGTTTAAAAGGTGCTGTTACGATCGCAACGAATATGGCTGGTCGTGGTACGGATATTAAACCTGGTGAAGGTGTATTAGAAATTGGTGGTTTAGCAGTTATCGGTACAGAGCGTCACGAATCACGTCGTATTGATAATCAGTTACGTGGTCGTTCTGGACGTCAAGGGAATCCAGGGGTTACGCAATTCTACTTGTCACTGGAAGATGATTTAATGCGTCGCTTTGGCTCTGACAATATGAAGTCGATGATGATGCGATTAGGAATGGATGATTCACAACCATTACAATCGAAAGTAGTATCAAGAGCTGTAGAATCAGCGCAGAAACGTGTTGAAGGGAATAACTTTGATGCACGTAAACGTTTATTACAATATGATGATGTTTTACGTCAGCAACGTGAGATTATTTACAAAGAACGTTATGATGTTTTAGAAACAGAAAATATGCGTGTACTTGTAGAGTCCATGATTCAGGAAACAATTGATAATGTTGTTGGCCTTTATACACAAGGAGAGCAGCAGAACGATTGGAACTTAAAAGCGATTGAGGATTATGTATCCGCAAATCTATTAGAAGAGGGTACATTAAAAGTAGCTGATTTCCAAGGTAAGTCTGCTGAAGACATTATTGCACTTATTTCTGACGCTGTGCATCAACGCTATGATGAAAAAGAAGCAGAGCTAACACCAGAGCGTATGCGTGAGTTTGAAAAAGTTATCTTATTGCGTTCGATTGATACGAAGTGGATTGACCATATTGACGCAATGGATCAATTACGACAAGGGATACACTTACGTGCTTATGGTCAAAATGATCCATTACGCGAATATCAACAAGAAGGCTTTGCTATGTTTGAGGATATGGTGGCTTCCATTCGTGAAGATGTAGCGAAATATGCGATGAAAGCTGAAATTCGCAGTAACTTAGAACGTGAAGAGGTTGCGAAAGGTCAGGCTGTGAACCCGAAAGAAGATGGTTCTCCAGCACCGAAAAAACAACCTGTACGTAATGCGGAAAATATTGGTCGAAATGATTTATGCCCATGTGGTAGTGGAAAGAAATTTAAAAACTGTCATGGTGCAGGTCAATAAATAATAGTAAAAGATCAATTCAACGGATAGTTGAGTTGATCTTTTTTATCTATTTCTAGAAAATATGGGGTTAAAAGTCAGAATTAATAGACAATAGACAACTGAGAGTATACAATAATTGTAACAATAGGTATTTAGTACAATGAAAGTGAATAGTATAGCAGATTATTGAATAATTTCATTAAGTCCACATGAACTTTCTTTTTTGACTAAAAGGGAGGTGAATTGATCTTCAGTAGACAAAATTCTCGAGGGTATGCTCGAGGAAGTACATAGAGTACAACGAGATACATGTACATTCCTTTTTAATTCAGATAATAAACATGATATTTAAGGAGGAGTAATCATTGCATTATAATTGTGGAGACATTATGAGTAGTGAAACTATGTTGTATATACCTGAGTATGATGCCTTTGGAAATTTATGTACACGTGTAATTGAAAGGGACTTTCAATATATATCTAAATTATCACCTACAAGGTTAATGGATTTTAATCTTCGTTATTTTGGGTCTAGCTTACGAGGGGCTTTTGATGGTTCTAAGATGATATTAGGTAAGCTGAATAAAAATCCTATTGTTGTTCATGAGCGTTTTAATATTTTATGGTTCCCTAGTAAGTCGCCCTTACATCCTGAATGTATTTGGTTTGCTGTGCATCATATTGATGACTATATCGCAGTTGATAAAAAGCAAACAAAGGTGGTCTTTATGAACGGCCAAGAAATTATTGTGGATGTTAGCCCAAAAGCCTTTGAATACCGTATTCAAAGGGCGTTCTTATTAAAATATAAGCTTGAGAAGCGTACAAAGCATTTACTTGTACAATTTGATCGAGTCAAAGTTTTTCAACGTATGGCAAAGTTGGAGGATGATTCAAAGCAAGATGAGAGCTAGAGATTAACCACGCATAATTACCCCAAGATAAATCACGGAAGTAAGTACCAAGAATGCATTCATTGCATCTTTATTTTCTTCATGCTTTTTCAAATGTAAACTAACTATTATCAATTGCAGACATTTACTAGTGAACTAGTTCACGAGCTAAATTTGAATACAAATGAATAATATTTGCTTATACGAAAGGGTGGAAATGGATGATTTATTATGAAACGACTTGTATTTGTTGTAAGAAACTGTTTAAGCTTTTAGAAGGAACAAGGAAATATCAACTTTATAAGGTAAATCGAAATAGACGTTTGACATGCGAGCATTGTGATCAAAAGATTCATACGGAAGCGCGTAAAAGCTTACTTGGAAAATTAAATTAGTGAAATTGAACAAAGAAAATAGTAGCACAAGCTAAGCTAGTTTGTACTACTATTTTTTTGTTCAAGCTTTGCCATTTTTTAAGCGCAACCTATGGAGATATTGAAAATAGTATGTTTTCCGCCTCAAAAACGCTATAATAAAAAGATACGGATTTTATTTATAATATCCATTAAAAATGTTCGGAGGATTTAACAATGATTGAATTAGCAGATGTACGTAATGTGTTAGACACTACAGCCACTAAATTGGCGGACTTTAGGGGGTCTCTTTGACTTAGAAAACAAGGAGGCACGTATTCAGGAATTAGATGAAATGATGTTAGAGCCTGGTTTCTGGGACGATCAACAAGGAGCACAAGTAGTCATTAATGAAGGGAATGGCTTGAAGGCCATTGTTAATGAATATAAAGAATTAGTAGATACACATGAAAACTTAGATATGACACTGGAGTTATTGCGTGAAGAGCCTGATGAGGAATTGCAAGAGGAGCTAGGCAATGAGCTAGCGGAATTCCAACAAAAAATGAATGATTTTGAGCTGCAACTACTATTAAGTGGCCCATACGATCATAACAATGCGATTTTAGAGCTGCATCCTGGTGCTGGTGGTACTGAGTCTCAAGACTGGGGTTCGATGTTGCTTCGTATGTATACGCGTTGGGCTGAAAAACGTGGCTTTAAAGTAGAAACAGTCGATTATCTTCCAGGTGATGAAGCTGGTATTAAATCTGTAACATTATCTATTAAAGGACATAATGCGTACGGTTACTTACAGGCAGAAAAAGGCGTACACCGTTTAGTACGTATTTCACCGTTTGATTCATCTGGTCGTCGTCATACATCATTCGTTTCATGCGATGTTATGCCAGAATTTGATGACAATATTGAAGTAGATATTCGTACCGAGGATTTAAAAATTGATACGTATCGTGCAACAGGTGCAGGTGGTCAGCATATTAATACAACCGATTCAGCGGTCCGTATTACGCATATTCCAACAGGTACTGTTGTTCAATGTCAAGCAGAGCGTTCACAAATTAAAAACCGTGAAAAAGCCATGACGATGTTGAAAGGTAAATTATACCAGTTAGAAATTGACAAGCAACAAGCACAACTTGATGAAATTCGTGGAGAGCAAAAGGAAATTGGCTGGGGTTCTCAAATTCGTTCATACGTGTTCCATCCATACTCAATGGTAAAAGATCATCGCACAAGTGAAGAAACAGGGAATGTAGGAGCAGTTATGGACGGAGACATAGATCCATTCATCAATGCCTATTTACGTTCTAAAATCGGATAATGAATGAAAACCTCAGAAGCAACAAGCTTCTGAGGTTTTTTAAGGTGTCAGGCACTCAAACAATTCTGAATTTTCTAGGTGTCAGGCACTCAAAATGGAGGGTGATAGGGGGCATCATGGCTAAGTTGCTTGCGCTCTTCCATATAATGTTTATAGAGCATAGATGCATTGACAAATTGTTTACTAATCGAGCCATATTTAATAGGGAGCTCGATTTTCATCTCATTTTTCAACGTAATGATACAACCATCATTGCTTGGTGAAATATTCGAAATGGCATGAAGTCCAATCCAAATATTATGTATAGAGTTTGGCGAGTAGGTCGGCAAAAAAATGCAAGGAAAGCCATAATCATAAGCAACAACAATTGGCAGTTTATGTTGATTACCAAAAAAACGTTTCGCAGAAAATTTTGCTGCTTCATACGTTGTGCCCATTGAAATGCATGACTTCCGTAAAACATGCAAAGGCTTGCGTGTCACAATTAGCTCATTATGCTTGTCGATGACCCTAGTGAAAATTTTAGATTCATGTTGAATCGGTTGTAATAAGTAAGTATTGAAAGACATTAAATAACCATTTACATAATTTTTGGACATATATGTAATGCCTCCTTTTGGGAATATTTATTTGTAGTGTAAATGACCAAGACGAATACTGAAAATATGGATAAAAAACGAAAATGTCTAGAAATTGATACTATTTCTTTAGAAATTTGCTTAAAAATACGCTATAATTCTAATAAATGATAGTTGATTTTAATTTGTTTAACGTTGCAATTTGGTCTGAATTTTCTTATAATTTAGAAAAGGATCGAGGTGGAGATCGTTGGATAAATATTATTCGTACACAGATTTTCTAAAAGCCGTTGGTCAGTCAAAAAAAGTTGATGAGGCAGAGAAATTATTGAACGAGATTTATTTAGATTTATTTTTAAATCATATCCAGCGTATGCATCGTGAAGAACAGCTAATGGTTCTGATAGATAGAACACTCGATGAACGTGATGAAAAGGCTTTTCATCTATACGCAGCTGAACTAGAGGCATTACACAAAATAGCCAGTGAACAATACTAGATAAGACCGCTTTCCGTTACGGGGAGCGGATTTTTTTGTATGTAATGAAATAGAAAGCACCTTATTGCATTCATAGGACAATAAGGATAATTTTCTTTGTCATTTGTAAAATTTATAGAATTGTATGATTAAAGAAAAGGTATATACCTAATGATGGATATAAGGAGTTAAAGTGTTTAGCTTCTAGAGAAATAAAAGATAGCGTTAGTTGTAGTGATGAGTAACGATAAAAAAATGAGTTGTAATAAAATGGAAAATGCGAAATTGAGAAAAATAACAAACATTCGTTCGTTAAATGTTCGATATTTTAGTGCTGCTATGCTAAAATATATGTACAAATTGGAAGGAAAGGACGGGAACATGCGTGCAAACATTTGATTTACAGGCGCCATATCAGCCTAACGGGGATCAGCCACAGGCGATTGCGGAATTAGTGGAGGGTGTACGTGAAGGGAAACGACATCAAACTTTGCTCGGCGCAACAGGAACGGGCAAAACATTTACAATTTCTAATGTTATCCAGCAAGTAAAAAAACCAACGCTGATTATGGCCCACAATAAAACACTAGCAGGTCAATTATATAGTGAGTTCAAAGAGTTCTTCCCAAATAATGCGGTTGAATACTTTGTGAGTTATTATGATTACTTTCAGCCTGAAGCGTATGTTCCACAAACAGATACGTATATCGAAAAAGATTCAAGCATTAATGATGAAATCGACAAGCTGCGTCACTCAGCGACATCAGCTCTGTTCGAACGTGATGATGTCATCATTATTGCTTCAGTGTCTTGTATATATGGTTTAGGTTCTCCTGAAGAATATCGCGAATTGGTTGTATCCATTCGAACAGGGATGGAGATTGAACGCAATCAGTTGCTTCGAAAACTAGTAGATGTGCAATATGAACGTAATGATATTAGTTTTACACGCGGAACGTTTCGTGTGCGAGGTGACGTTGTCGAAATTTTCCCAGCCTCTCGTGATGAACATTGCGTTCGTGTGGAATTTTTCGGAGATGAGATTGATCGCATTCGAGAAGTCGATGCGTTAACAGGAGAAATATTGGCAGATCGTGACCATGTAGCAATTTTCCCAGCCTCCCACTTCGTTACACGCGAAGAAAAAATGCTGAAAGCGATTGACAATATTGAACAAGAATTAGAACAACGTCTTGCGTTATTGCGAGCAGAAGATAAGCTATTGGAAGCGCAGCGTTTAGAGCAACGCACGCGCTATGATTTAGAAATGATGCGTGAAATGGGCTTTTGTTCAGGTATTGAAAACTACTCACGTCATTTAACATTACGTGAAGCTGGTGCCACACCATACACATTACTTGATTACTTCCCAGAAGACTTTCTGCTAATTGTTGATGAGAGTCACGTGACATTACCACAGGTACGGGGTATGTATAACGGGGACCAAGCCCGAAAAGGGGTACTAGTGGAGCATGGCTTCCGTTTGCCATCTGCACTAGACAATCGTCCTTTGCGTTTTGAGGAGTTTGAGAGACATATACATCAAGCCATTTATGTATCAGCAACGCCTGGTCCATATGAACTTGAACATACACCGGAAATGGTGGAACAAATTATTCGTCCGACAGGATTACTTGATCCATTAATTGACGTGCGTCCGATTGAAGGGCAAATCGATGATTTAATTGACGAAATTCATGACCGTATTGCGTGCAATGAACGTGTCCTCGTTACAACGTTGACGAAAAAAATGTCGGAAGATTTATCTGCTTATTTGAAGGAAATGGGCTTAAAAGTGGAATACTTACATTCAGAGATTAAGACATTAGAGCGTATTGAAATTATTCGCGAGCTTCGTAAAGGTACATATGATGTACTAATCGGCATTAATTTATTGCGTGAAGGTTTAGATATTCCTGAAGTATCACTTGTAGCGATATTAGATGCTGATAAGGAAGGGTTTTTACGTTCGGAACGTTCGCTTATTCAAACAATTGGTCGTGCGGCACGTAATGCCAATGGACATGTCATTATGTACGCAGATAACATGACAGATTCAATGAGCAAAGCAATTGAGGAAACGAAACGTCGTCGTTCAATTCAAATGGCGTACAATGAGGAACATGGCATTACACCGAAAACGATTGTCAAAAAGATTCCGGATGTTATTCGTGCGACACAAGTGGCAGAGGAAGAGGAATCTTATGTAACAAAGGCAACGAAAGGCAAGAAGTTGACGAAGGCAGAGAAAGAGAAATTGCTGGCATCTCTTGAAGTAGAGATGAAGGAAGCGGCTAAAGCGCTTGATTTCGAACGAGCAGCTGAACTACGAGATACAATATTTGAATTGAAAGCAGAAGGGTGATTGGCTTGTGAAAAATACAGAAATCGTCGTGCAAGGCGCACGAGCACATAATTTAAAAAATATAAATGTCACAATTCCACGTGATCAATTAGTCGTGTTAACAGGTTTATCGGGTTCTGGGAAGTCTTCATTAGCGTTTGATACGATATATGCCGAGGGGCAACGTCGTTATGTAGAATCGCTATCTGCCTATGCGCGCCAATTTCTCGGCCAAATGGATAAACCAGATGTAGATGCAATTGAGGGGCTATCGCCTGCCATTTCAATCGATCAGAAAACGACAAGTCGTAATCCGCGCTCAACAGTTGGCACCGTTACGGAAATCTATGATTATTTACGTTTACTATTCGCTCGTATTGGGAAGCCAATATGTCCAAATCATGGTATAGAAATTACATCACAAACGATTGAGCAAATGGTGGATCGTTTATTAGTTTATCCAGAACGTACGAAAATGCAATTACTGGCACCGATGATTTCAGGTCGTAAAGGAACACATGTCAAGTTACTAGAAGACTTGAAAAAGCAAGGCTTTGTACGCGTACGGATTGACGGTGAATTACGCGATTTAGACGATGCGATTGATCTTGATAAAAATAAAAAGCATTCGATAGAAGTTGTAGTCGATCGCGTTGTTGTTAAAGAGGGGATTGCAGCTCGTCTTAGTGATTCGTTAGAAACAGCCCTTCGATTAGCAGAAGGACGCGTTCTTGTTGATGTCATGGAACATGAAGAATTATTATTTAGCGAACATCATGCCTGCCCATTATGTGGATTTTCAATAGGGGAGCTAGAGCCTCGTATGTTTTCATTTAACAGTCCGTTTGGAGCATGTACAAGCTGTGACGGGTTAGGAACAACACAGGAGGTTGATTTAGAATTAATCGTGCCAGATTGGGAACGTTCATTATTAGAGCACGCCATTGCACCATGGGAGCCTACCAGCTCACAATATTATCCACAACTATTAAAGGCAGTATGTGATCATTACGCTATTCCGATGGACGTACCTGTCAAAGATTTACCGAAAGACAAGATGGATAAGATTTTATATGGTTCTGGTAAAGATAAAATTCGCTTCTATTATGAAAATGAATTTGGCAATGTACGAGATCAGATGATTGAATTTGAAGGTGTGGTGCGCAATGTAGAGCGCCGTTTTAAAGAAACAACTTCTGATTATGTACGAGAGCAAATGGAGAAATATATGGCACAGCAAGCTTGTCCATCTTGTAAAGGTTACCGATTAAAGCCTGAAACATTAGCTGTAAAAATTGGCGATCAACATATTGGACAAGTAACAGCGTATTCGATTCAGGAGGCAGATACGTTTTTCAAAGAGCTCGATTTATCTGAAAAGGATATGCAAATTGCGAGGCTCGTATTGCGTGAAATCGATGAACGACTTGGCTTCCTAGTAAATGTAGGGTTAGATTATTTAACATTAAATCGTGCAGCTGGAACACTTTCAGGTGGAGAAGCACAACGAATTCGTTTGGCAACACAAATTGGCTCTCGCTTAACAGGTGTACTCTATATTTTAGATGAACCATCCATTGGACTACATCAGCGAGACAATGACCGTCTTATTAGTACGCTACAAAATATGCGAGATATCGGCAATACACTGATTGTTGTCGAGCATGATGAAGACACAATGCTAGCGGCAGATTATCTGATTGATGTTGGTCCAGGCGCTGGTGTACACGGTGGGCAAATTGTAGCAGCAGGTACGCCACAGGAAGTCATGGATAATCCGCAGTCGTTAACTGGTCAATATTTGAGTGGCAAGAAGTTTATACCACTACCAGTAGAGCGTCGTAAACCAACTGGACGTAAATTATCTATAGTGGGGGCAAAGGAAAACAATCTACAGAACGTCAAAGTAGATGTGCCATTAGGTTTATTTGTAGCAGTAACAGGTGTATCTGGATCAGGTAAATCAACACTAATTAATGAAATTTTATATAAAACATTAGCCCAAAAGCTCAACCGTTCAAAGGTAAAGCCAGGCGCACATAAAGAAGTATCAGGGATCGATGAATTGGAAAAGGTTATCGATATTGACCAATCGCCAATAGGGAGAACCCCTCGCTCCAATCCTGCAACGTATACGGGTGTCTTTGACGATATTCGCGATGTGTTTGCCACAACAAATGAAGCAAAAGTACGTGGCTATAAAAAAGGACGTTTTAGCTTTAACGTTAAAGGTGGCCGTTGTGAAGCATGTCGGGGTGACGGGATTATTAAAATTGAAATGCATTTCCTACCAGATGTTTATGTGCCATGTGAGGTATGCCATGGGAAACGATACAACCGTGAAACACTTGAAGTAAAATATAAAGATAAAAGTATTGCCGATATTTTAGATATGACAATTGAAAATGCCGTCGTGTTTTTCGAAAATATCCCTAAAATTCAACGAAAATTACAAACGATTGTTGATGTTGGCTTAGGGTATATGAAATTAGGTCAACCTGCGACAACACTATCTGGTGGTGAGGCGCAACGTGTCAAATTGGCATCTGAATTACATCGTCGCTCAACAGGTAAGTCATTTTACATTTTAGATGAGCCGACGACGGGCTTACATGCAGACGATATTGCACGTTTACTAATTGTTTTACAACGACTTGTAGAAAATGGGGATTCGGTGCTCGTTATTGAGCATAATTTAGATGTTATTAAAACAGCGGATTACATTATTGATCTAGGGCCAGAAGGTGGCGACAAAGGAGGTACCATTGTTGCAACTGGTACACCTGAAGAAGTAATGGAAGTGGCTGGCTCTTATACCGGTAAATATTTAAAACCAATATTAATACGTGATCGTCAACGTATGGAAACAGCTTTAACAGAAGCAATAAAATAAATTTTTACAATCAGCAAAAAGAAAAAAATTATAAAAATCTGCTCTGTTTCCGAGGGTGAGATTTAAGACCTCGCACGCTATTAAGCATTTGGCACATCTAGCATAAGTCTTATTTTCACTCTGGAAATGTAGCAGATTTTTTAAATTACAGTATCAAAAAAACATCTAGATAGCAGGCATGAAAACTTTTTAACTGTATGACAGTGCATGCTTTTTCTTTTTTCAGTGAAACTTTTCACATATGGAGACGTATAAATAAATATAACAATCTGTGGGAGGCTATACCATTATGCAAAATGAACGTCAACGAATTTTAGAACTTGTGGAAAAAGGAACAATTTCAGCGCAAGAGGCGATTACATTATTAGAAGCATTAGAGCAACCTAACAAGTCCACTGAAAGCAGTATGAACGATGCGTCGAATACGGATCAGCAATCCTCAGCAGAAAAAGAACCTATCTTTAAAGAAGAACAAAAAAAGAAGAAAGAGGAAGATTTCACAAAGTATTTCCAAGATGAAATCCATGATTTTCGTAAAGATTTAACACAAATTGGTTCACTCTTTATGGATATGATGAATACTGCAGTTAAAAAAGTAAAAGAATTCGATGTCTCTTCACCATTTGGAGATAAATTTGAATTTACACATACCGAAGAACTTGCAGCAGCGCATATAGAAAATATTATGGTTGAGCTACCAAATGGTAATTTTTCATTAGAACCGTGTGAAGGTGATACTTTCCAAATTATTTGTAAGGTCAAAGCACCTCTAGTGAATGATAATGAGGAAGAAACACGTAATCATTTCTTGGAGCAATTTGTTGTGAAAAGTGAAGAAGACTCACTCCGAATTTTAAGTCAATTAAAGCTAGTACAAGTTAATGTACAAGTACTTGCACCAAAGGAAAAATTAGATAAATTATCTGTCCGTTTAATGAATGGTGGCGTAACTTTACAAAATATCGAGCTGGAGCAATTAAAACTGAAAACATTGAATGGTGCGATTAAAGGTTCAAAGCTTGTATTTACGAAGGCGGAAGTGGATTCATCGAATGGCTCCATCGAACTAACGGATGTTCGTGGTAAAGATTTAGAAGCTGAAACTTTGAATGGGCGCGTATATTTAGATGGTGCATTAGATGAAGTAGAAGCTAAATCTATAAATGGACATGTTGTAGTGACAACATGCTCTAGTAAGTCTTCAAAAATTAAAGCACATACAGTTGCAGGTGCTGTAGAAATATATGTACCACGTACAATGTCGTTAAGCGGTAAAATTGTAACGAATTTTGGTAAAGTAGATGTCGGTATTCAAGATGCATCGAAAATTGAGACACAAGATCAATTTTTATCTAAAGTAGTCCGTTTTGATAAAGAAGTGGAAGATGCCAACCGTCTATTTATTGAAGGTGAGTCGAAAACAGGAGCAGTTTTAGTGCGTTATACAACGACTGACGAACAAGAAGTGTAAAATAAGGAGCATTCAAGCAAGGAGACGAAACTGCTTGAATGCTTTTTTATATTCAGATGAAGGAATAAACAGGAATCGACTAGAAATTTCCATCGATTCCTGTTTTATTTTGTTGGTGTTTGATAGATTGATATAAAATATTCCAAAAAACATTAATTAATTAGGAGAATATTCCAACGAATGAAATAAAACTGTAATAAAAAATCATAGATTGAGTGCTATAATAGAAAAAGGAATACATCTTACATATATAAGAGGTTTAGGTGGTTTAAAAAATTATGATAGAAATGAAAAATGTGACAAAGAAGTACCCGAATGGTGTAGTTGCGACAAATGGCATTTCGGTTAATATAAAGCAAGGTGAGTTTGTCTATGTTGTTGGTCCAAGTGGTGCAGGTAAATCGACATTTATCAAGTTAATGTACCGTGAGGAAAAAGCAACTTCAGGTGAAATTACTGTTAATGGTATTGATTTAGGGAGTTTAAAAAATAAAAAGGTACCATTCTTGCGCCGTCAACTTGGTGTAGTTTTCCAAGATTTCAAATTATTACCAAGATTGAACGTCTATGAGAACGTAGCATTTGCTCTAGAGGTAATTGAAGAGGAGCCCGTAGAAATTCGTCGACGGGTTATGGAAGTGTTAGATCTTGTCGGCTTAAAACATAAGGCAAGAATGTTCCCAAATGAACTTTCTGGTGGTGAGCAGCAACGTGTCTCCATTGCACGTTCCATTGTCAATGTACCAAAAGTTGTGATTGCAGATGAACCAACAGGAAATCTAGATCCCGAGACATCTTGGGAGATTATGAATTTATTTGAAGAGATTAATGCACGGGGTACAACAATCGTAATGGCAACCCATAACCGTGAAATAGTGAACACTATTCGTCGACGGGTTATAGCGATTGAAGGCGGTATGATTGTCCGTGATGAGCACGGAGGTGACTACGGCTATGAAATTTAATACGGTAAAACGCCATTTTCGAGAAAGTGTTAAATCACTTGGACGTAATAGCTGGATGACAATTGCTTCTGTCAGCGCAGTTACAGTGACTTTAATATTAGTAGGTGTATTCTCACTAATTATGATGAACTTAAACAAAGTTGCATCTGATTTAGAGAACGACGTTGAAATAAAAGTGTTAATCGACGAAACGGCAGATGAAGCTGCTGAAAAAGCGTTACTAGCTAAGATTAAAAAATTGCCAGATGTTGCGGAAATGACATATTCCACAAAAGAGGATGAATTGACAAAGTTAGTAAAAGATTTTGGGGATGACTTTAAGCTTTTTGAGCAAAGCAACCCGTTACGAAATGTCATTTATGTAAAGGCGGCAGATCCACAACAAACAGCAAAAGTTGCAAAGACAATTAATAAGTATGAATATACATACGATGTTAAGTACGGCGAAGGTAAAGTAGAAAAACTTTTCAACTTCCTAAATATTAGTCGTAATGTGGGTCTTGTGCTGATTTTAGGGTTATTATTCACTGCGATTTTCTTAATCTCTAATACGATTCGTATTACGATTATTGCTCGTCGTGATGAAATAGAAATTATGAAACTAGTAGGGGCAACAAATTCATTCGTGCGTATTCCATTCCTTTTAGAAGGTATGTGGCTTGGAATTTTAGGCTCTATTATTCCGATTGCGGTTGTCGCAACACTTTACCACAATGTTT
Source organism: Lysinibacillus sp. FSL M8-0337 (assembly GCF_038593855.1). Taxonomy (NCBI): domain Bacteria; kingdom Bacillati; phylum Bacillota; class Bacilli; order Caryophanales; family Bacillaceae; genus Lysinibacillus; species Lysinibacillus sp. FSL M8-0337. Next base: position 682,541 of record NZ_CP151996.1, read on the forward strand.
ATAAAATTATTGCACCTCGTTTACAAGGTGAGCTCGTGCAACTATTAGATTTCTCACCACTTGTTTACCAAGTGAGCGCTCTGATACTTCTTATTGGTGTGTTAATTGGTATATGGGGAAGTTTCATGTCTGTACGTAAGTTTTTAAAAATTTAACTACCTTTGTTTCAATAGTCATTAGTTTTGTAGGGTCAAATCGGATATTAACGGTGCCAAAGATGTCACAGATTTCAAAAGCAGATTCTGCCGACGCGTAAACTTAGCTAAATTTGTACCACAAGTTACAGGCTTTTATGACGGCAAAGTTTATGGGAATTAAATAACGAAGGGGAGTCCATTAGATGAAAAGTATAGCGAAAAACTCTATAAAAGCATTTGCAGCAACAACTGCACTACTTCTTTTTATCCAAACTCCATCAGCGTATGCAAACAGTTTAACGGATTTAAAAGAAGAGAAAAAACAAGTAGAAACAAAGAAAAATCAATTGAATTCTTCTATTAGTGGTAAAGAAAACGCCATTAATGCAAATAAAGAAAAGCAACAAAAACTATTAGATCAAATTCAAGCGTTAAACGCTGAAATCGACAAAACAAATAGTGATATTAAAAATATACTGGCTGAAATAAATGCTACCAATGATGAGATAAAAGCATTGGAAGGAACTATCGAAGAACTTCTTCGCAAAATTGAAGAGCGTGATTTATTATTACAAGATCGTGCACGGGCAATTCAAGCTGGGGGCTCAGTTAGCTATTTAGATGTACTACTCGGTTCAAATAGTTTCGTAGACTTTATCGATCGCTTCTCTGCTGTCAATTCATTACTTGAAGCAGATCGTCAAATTATTCGCGATCAAAAACAAGATAAGCAAACTCTAGAAGAGCAAAAACAAGTTCTAGAAGGCAAACGCCAAAAGCTTGAAGAACAGAAAGCGAAGCTAGAAGGTTTAAAAGCATCATTAGATGGACAGAAAAAAGAGAAAAACACATTAGTTGATCAGCTAGAAAAAGAACAAGAGAAACTAAAGTCTGAAAAAGTATTACTTGAAAAAGAGTATTCAGAGGCACTGGAAATTAGTGCAGAATTACAGCAAAAAATCATTTCCGAGCAAAACCGTTTAGCAGAAATTGCTCGTCAACAAGAGGCAAAACGCAAAGCTGCTGCAGCAGCAGCTGCGGCGGCGGGGAACTCGGGGTCAAGCTCTGGTTCTACGGTGAATGCACCAGCATCAGAAGGTACTTGGATTAAACCGACAAATGGTCGTTTAACATCACCGTATGGCTGGCGTAACCTTGGAGCCGGTCCAGAATTCCATTATGGTGTTGACCTTGCCAACAAAACAGGTACACCGATTTGGGCAGCTGCTGACGGAGTTGTATCCTATGCAGCACCACTTAGCTCTTACGGAAATGTTGTCATTTTAACGCACTCTATCGATGGACAAATTTATACAACGGTTTATGCACATCTAAGTGCTTTTAACGTTAGTGTAGGGGACGTAGTAAACCAAGGACAGCAAATTGCAGCAATGGGTAGTACAGGTCGTTCTACTGGCCCGCACTTGCATTTTGAAATTCATATTGGCTCTTGGCAAGGACAAGCTGTTGGTAGTGTGAACCCATTAAAATATATTCCATTATAATAATGAATTAAGAGAGTCGTCTTATGTTTAAGGCGGCTCTCTTTTTTATTTGCGTCAACTTTGTCCGAAAAAAGTGGACGGAATTTCATCTGTTCATTGCAATAAAATACGATATGGGGTATTTTAAAATAAAGTACTAATTAAAATTTGCATTCTATATATCCATTAGTAGTTTTTTTGAACACAGTGTGAAATAACAGTTTTCGTAAAAGCATCTATGCTATTCTAAAAGAATCTATATTGATGGAGGATTTGTTTAGGTGATCAATACTGAGTGGTTTTCAATTCGTGCATTAACATTACCAGCAACAGCTATCGCTTTATTACTAGCATTTTTCATCGTATGGCTTATTTTGCGAATACAATTCCCGAAAATATGGTCAGGGGTATACGGGGATGCCATCTTTACTTTTATACTCGTTTGGAAGTTTAGTCTTATTATTACGGACTTTCAATCTGTCATTAATCAACCGCTAGCACTTCTTTACTTTAACGGCGGAACAGTTGGTGTGCTATTAGGGGTAGCTGCTATACTGTTACAATTTTGGCGGAAGCGTCAACAGCTACAATTTGATAATGAGGGTATCATGGCGAGTGGTTGGGCAATTATGTTAACGCAATCCATTTACCAATGGTTCGTGGTATTATTGAATGACAATCCACTTCAAAGCGAACTCATCACTTTAGTAGTGCTAAGCGTGCTAACGATTTTCATATTATGGAAAGTGCCAACAACTAAGACAGCGTTATACCTGTATACAGTTGGCTATAGTATCGTAGCCGCATTACAGCCACTTGGCTTTTGGCAACCGGCTGTTGGAGTAAGCTTCCTATTACTTCTATTAGGTATAGGAATTCAACGAATGGGAGGAAAAGAATGAAAAAAAATATTGGGTTACTTATTGTCGTGTTGCTAATAGCTGCGATGATTGGTACATATGTTAAACAGCAAATTGATAAAGAGCGCGAAATTGAATCTGCATCCCTTGGTAAAGAAGTAGAAGAACGCACAGTTGGGTTAAATAAGGGTGATATACCGCCAGATTTCACATTAACAAACTTAGATGGTGAAGAAGTGACGTTAAGTGAATTACGTGGAAAAAAAGTTGTACTCAATTTTTGGGCAACATGGTGTCCACCTTGTAAAGCTGAAATGCCGCATATGCAAAATTATTATGACCAATATGCTAAGGAAGATAATGTTGAAATATTAGCTGTCAACTTAACATCAGCTGAACGAGATGTCACAGCCGATGCTAAAATTGATACAGTCATGACATTTAGAGATGGCTTTGAACTGACATTTCCTATTTTATTGGATCCAGAAAATGCGGCTGGTTCAGAATATCAAGTCATAACGATTCCTACAACGTATTTTATTGATTCAACGGGTACGATTCAGCAAGCGATAGAGGGCCCGATGAATTTAGAGATGTTAAAAAACACTGTAAATGCATTAGATTAAGTATTTGCGTGCCAGACACCCAAACAATTCTGAATTTTGTCAGAAGATTATTCAAAATAGCTAAGTAAAATCCACGAAGAATTCTGCGGCTTCCGTTGTGACCGTAGAAATCTTCGTGTTTTTTTATTGTTTGGGTGCCAGACACCCAAACAATTAGTGCCAGACACCTAAACAATTCTGAAAACCAAAACATTATTTTGTATGTTTGAAAAATATAATTCATACAGTAAAGAGACAGAGGAGGGAAGGTTTGCGCAAAATTACGGCAGGAGTCGGCGTACTTGTCAGCAGTTTATTGATAGGTAGTGGATTTTATTTTGACTGGTTTGATGGAGATGGAGCAGAGAAAAAAGTGCAAGTGACGGAGGTTGATTCGATTAATGAAGCATTACAATTAATCGAAAAAAAATCTGTGTATAGTACTAAAAAAGACGAATTAGTAGAAGGGGCTCTGCGCGGTATGGCTGATGCCATTAAGGACCCGTATAGTACGTATTACACGAAGGAAGAGGCCGAGCAACATCGACAAATGCTAGCAGAAGAACGTGTTGGTATTGGTATTGAACTGACAGAAAATAAAGGGAAGTTCATTGTCGTATCACCTGTTCGTTCGTCTCCAGCAGAAAAGGCTGGGATGCGCTCTCTTGATGAAATTGTACAAGTTGATGGGGTAAAAGTAGATGGCAAAACAATGAGTGAATTAATGCATTTGATTCAAGGAGAAAAAGGAACAAAGCTTACAATTGTTGTCTATCGTCCTAGCGAGGATAAACATATTAAAATGACGATGGAACGTGCTGCAATTTCCAATAAAACAGTAACGAGTGAGGTAGTCAAGATTGAGGATACGCCAATAGGCTATATTCAAATCTCGTTATTTGGTGAGAAGACAGCAAATGAATGGGTGACAGAAACGAGTAAATTACTACGCAAAGATATAGAAGGGCTCGTTGTTGATGTTCGTGATAATCCTGGAGGCTATTTACATAGCGTCGCAGCGCTACTAAGTACACTATTGGAAAATGGCAAAGTATTTGCCTATATGCAAAATGCAGAAGGTGCCATGGAACCATTAAAAACTGAATCGAAAAGCTTTGATGAAAAATATTTAAGTACGATGAATAAGATTCCGATTGTTATTATTCAAAATGGCGGAAGTGCATCTGCTAGTGAAGTGCTGAGTGGTGCGTTAAAAGGCTGGAATCGCGCTTCCATTGTCGGTGTTAAAAGCTTTGGTAAAGGCACAGTACAGGAATCTTGGTCTTTAGCAAATGGGGGAGAACTGAAGCTATCAACAAATAAATGGCTGACGCCAAAACGTGAATGGATTCATGGGAAGGGAATTGAAGCTGGATTAGTGATTGAACAAAATGAATTATTTGCATTCCAATTGCATCCGCTAACAGGGCAATTCAAAGTAGGCGATATGAGCGAAGAAATTGCTTATACGCAAAAAGCCTTGCAAAAGCTAGGTTATCAGATTGACCGATTAGATGGTTATCTAGATGAGACTACACAAGAGGCAGTAAAACTTTATCGTGAGCAACAAAAATTAGCACAGCCTGACAATGATATGTACGTCGATTCTACCTTTTTCAATAGTTTAAATGGTACGTTAAAAGCTTATAAAGAAGATCGTCAAAATGACTTACAATTCCAAATGGCGACGAGCTTCCTGCTGCACAATATCGAACAATAGAAATACTCAATCTAATAAAAATGATGGGAAATACCAAGCTTTCTACCAGTTACTACTACGCAAGACAGTAGTCGTTTGATACAATGAATGCATAGTATTCATGATAGAAACGGCGGGTGTTCGTATGGTTAGTAATATATTAATAGAAATTGTAACAGCGATTGGCCGCTTTTTACTGAACCCAGTAGTTTATATTGCAATAGTAGTTGCTGTCTTTTTAGGGTATAGACGTGTAAAGCAAGAGCGTAAATTTTTTAACAGACGTATTATTTGGGGTTGGACCGAGCTGATAGGGCAATGGAAACGAGGATGGCCTTATGCCGTAGTTATTTCACTAATAAGTCTAGGTGTCGGGCTGACAGTACCCAAAGTATACTTATTGATTTTAACCGCTATATCTTTCCTTGGTCTCTTGTTGTTTTTCATTAATGTATTGTCACCCATTTACACAATGGCAATCGCAACGTTAGCATTATGGGCAATGTACCAGTACAACTGGTCGTTCTCCTGGTGGAAGATTTCGTTGGAAGGCATCGATTTATTAGAAGGGGCTATTGTGACAATTACGATTTTAACAGGTCTAAGTGTAATAGTGGAAGGGATGTTAATTCGTCGTACTGCTAAACAAGTAATAACGCCTAGAATTGAAAATACGAAGCGAGGAATGCAAGCTATCGTATATCGTACAAGGAATGTTTGGGTATTACCTATATTTTTTATCATACCAGGTAATAGTATTCCATCAGCAATTCCTTATTGGCCGCAATTTACACTGGGCGATAGTCACTTTGCACTCGTATTATTCCCAGTCGTTATCGGTTTTTCAAAATTGCTAAGGAAAGAATTGCCTGTTGTTCAGTTGCCGAAAATAGGACGCTCTGTCTTATTGTTAGGACAGCTGATTTTAATAGGTGGACTTGCATCATATTTTGAACCGTTAATTGGCTTTATAACGTTAGCGTTAGGGGTATTGATTCGGATTATTATTGCAGTTTATTATGCTTGGCAAGATAAGACCGAGTCATATGCGGTTGCACCAAGTACAAAGGGTGCGGTAATCGCTGCTGTGCTGCCTGATTCGCCAGCAGAAAAAATGGGCTTACTTGCAGGGGAATGTATTCGTAAAGTAAACGGACACTCAATTACGACTGAAGTTGAGTTATACGAAGCTTTACAATTAAATGCTGCACATTGTCGTTTAGAGGTGTTAGATCGTAATAATGAAATTCGCCTAACGCAGCATGTTATTTACAGCAATGACCATTATCGAATTGGTTTATTGTTGGCGGAGCCGAGAGAATTATGATCGATTTATATGGGAAAATGATGCTTGCATTATTTTTACCAGCATTACTCGTGTTATTGTTTACTCGTATTACGTATAACCGCTATGTAGCGTTAAGTTTGGCTATTGCGCTTATTGCCGCTTCAGTATATGCAGGTTATACTTCCCCACCTATTATTTTTGTTGTGGATGCTTTTTCGTTAACACTTGGCTTTTGGCTAGCGAGCAAAATGCACAAAAAATAAGGAGGGCTGTATTGCTGCCTTCACTATTAAAAAATCCGCCTCGATTTTGCGGGCACTGTGTAAGACGTAACTTTCCTAAAGTGGGTGGTTTCGTCTTACCTCTTGTGCTATTTTCGCAAGCGTCAAAGCGGATTTTTTATAGTGAAAAGGCAAACATTTTACATGAAGAATCTTACGGATGCCATGATAATAACACCTGCAACAACTGTAATCGATAAGCTTTTTGTGACAAGTGCAATGATAAGAGTAGGCACAAACGTAATAAAGACGGGCCAATCCAATGTCACGAAATTTTTGCTTTCAGTATCTAATAAATTTTCAATGACAAGGGCACTAAGAATACAAACAGGAATGAAGCTTAGCCATTTTAAAACAACATCGGGTAGCTTCACACTACGTACAAACATAAATGGAATAATGCGTGGTAACCAAGTTACTAGTGCGCAACCAATGATTAGCCACACCATCGAAGCTGTTGTCGTCATTTATCTGTCACCACCCCAATCGTTGCTACGATAACAGTGGCAAGAAGCACGGCTAAATGCGAAGGAACGACGTATGATAAGCCATACATCATAACAACCATATAGCCAATTAACATCAGGTAATGCATAATTTTATGTTTGCCAACGCTACTAAGTTGTAGCACAAGTAAAGCAATAAACATGGCAATTAGTGCAAAGTCTAAGCCCCACTTTTCAGGATTAGCCACCCATTGTCCTAGAAAGGCACCTGCAATACAAGATAAAATCCAAAATGCATACGCAGTTATATTTAGACCATCCATCCATCGACCATATAATTTACCGTTTTGCATTTGTTTCGTTACGGCCACCCCAAACGTTTCGTCCGTTAATAATGTACCGAATCCAACATTACGAAGCATAGAATAGCGCGTAAAATGTGGAGCTAATGTTAAACTCATTAATAAGTGACGTAGATTTACGACAAAAATGGTTACAATGATAGCAGAGGTAGGGCTGCTTGTTAACAAGAGTGCACAAAAAATAAACTGTGCAGACCCTGCATAAACGAGTATTGTCAATAAAGCAATTTCTACTAAAGATAGGCCAGACGCGGAACCTACAACCCCGAACGCCAGTCCTATACTAATATAACCGAGTAAAGTAGGTACACAATCTTTAACTCCTTGTATAAAGCTATCTTCTGAAGCGGTTGTTGGTTCATTATGAAGATCTGTTGTGCTTGTCATAAAAAGGTCATCCTTTCAAAAAAATTTCCATGTATACTTAAAATGAAATAGTTAGAACATTCACACATGTTTATTAAAGTATACATATGTCTGATAAAATAAACAACAGGAAATGGTGAGTCGTAATGGAACAAATGAGTCGAAATTTAGCTTTCCAATTAAAGAAAATACGGCAGCAACGCAGTGTAAGTTTAGATGATGTAGCGAAAGCAACGGGGGTTAGTAAGGCACAGCTTGCTCAAATTGAAAAAGGCGAAGCAAATCCTACTGTTTCAACGATTTGGAAAATAGCTGCTGGTTTACGCATCTCTTTTTCATCTCTTTTACAGCCGCCGATTGCCCATTTTATGAAATTTAGCAGTAAAAATGCACCACATGTCGATGAAGACGAGGGGCGTTATCGAGTCTATTCCATAATTCCTTATGATCCTGAACGAGGGTGGGAATTTTATAAAGTGGAAATGGAGCCAGGTGCAAGGAGTAGGAGTGAAGCCCATACAGAAGGGGTAGAAGAAACGGTAACAGTGATTCATGGACAAGCTGTTATTTCGGCTGGGGTTATGCATGAAACGATAACTGAAGGGGAAACATTGGTATTTTCCGGACATCAAGCACATGAATATCAAAATGTATCAGAAGAACTTACGGTTTTACATGTAATCTTGCAATATAAATAGAGGTGGCAATAGTGAATGAATGGTTTACTGTAGAAAATATGGAACATATTGCGGCACAATATCGAACTCTTGGACCAATAATGGGTATATTACTGCCCTTTTTAGAAGCGTTTTTACCTTTTTTACCATTGGTTGTGTTCGTCGTGGCGAATGCGAGTGCATTTGGATTATGGATAGGGTTTTTGTTATCGTGGTTAGGTTCAGTAGCTGGTTCATATGCTGTGTTTTTACTTGTCCGTCACTTTGGAAAACATCCGAAGCTCCGTTTTGTAACAAGCAGTAAAAAAGTACAGAAGTTTATTAAATGGGTGGATATGAATGGTATTAGCCCATTGTTTGTCTTACTGTGCTTTCCGTTTACGCCTTCTGTAATAGTGAATATAGTAGCGGGCTTATCACATATTCATAAAAAATACTATCTAACTGTTTTATTAGCCGGAAAATTCGTTATGATTTTTGGCATGAGTGTATTGGGCTATGATTTAAAATCGCTTATCACGAGTCCGGTACGACTAATTAGTGCGGGAGTAGCTATCGTTTTGCTATGGTGGATTGGCAAGCTAATGGAGAAGCGATTGAATGCTCGTGTAGAAAGAGATTTGAAGCGTGTGCGAAAAATGACGAAAAATGAATAATCTTCTAGGCTGAATGTGCACATGCGGTCCCTTGTATCATGTAAAATGGTAGAAGGGGCTTTTTACTTCATTTCTATAGACTTTTATAATAGTGATTACTAGTGAAACGCGTGTTGCGATTTTCTGAAGATAGAATAAAATTTTTAAATGAATAGGGGGAAGCGTGAATGACATTACGAATTGTATCAGGACGTGCAGGTACCGGAAAATCGGCTTATATTCATAGAGAAATAGTCGAACAATTAAATACCGATCCATTAGGTCACCCTATTTTTATCATTGTCCCTGACCAAATGTCTTATTCAACTGAATATGAACTGACAAATAGACATGGCTTGCACGGGCTTATACGTGCACAAGTGATGACGTTTAAACGCTTAGCTTGGCTTGTCCTACAAGAAACAGGTGGTATTGCTCGCCAAGAAGTAAATGGTTATGGTTACCGAATGCTTATTCGAAAATTACTAGAAGAGCAGAAGCGTGATTTCTCGTTGTTTCGACAAGCAGCTGGTAAGCGTGGCTTTACAGAGGAAATTGAAACGTTGTTACGCGAATTTAGCCGTTATAGTGTGAACAGTTCGGTTTTAGGTGATGTAACGGCTTCTTTAAAGGCGATTGATGCACCTCATACACTACAGGCGAAAATCAATGATTTATACATTGTTTTACAAGCATTAGAAGCTCGACTCGGCACAACTTATGTCGATAGTGAAGGCTATTATCCGATTTTAACCGAGCACTTAAAATTTTCTGAGACGATGCAACAGGCAACAATTTATATAGATGGCTTTACTGCCTTTACTGTAAGAGAGCTAGAGCTTGTAAAAGAATTACTAAAGGTGACGAAGCAAGTAACGGTTGTGCTACCGTATGATGATATGGAAGAATCCAAAGATGAGCAGGCATTATTCAATGAAGCGGCAACTACAAGTCAACGCTTGCATGATATAGCATATGACAATGGCATTGAAGTCGAAGCACCGTTGCATTTTATCAAAACCCATCGATTTCAGTCAAAAGACTTACAGCATGTAGAAGCAACATTTGCGGATATGGTGCCACAAACAGAAAAATCCACAGGTGATGTGAAAGTTTTTGAAGCCTCAAATCGCCGGGCTGAAATCCATGCCATTGCCCGGGAAATAACGAAGCTGACAAGGCAGGAGGGCTATCGTTATCAAGATATAGTGCTGCTTTATAGACAAGCAGATGTATACGATCCGCTAATTTCAACAATTTTTCAACAATACGACATCCCTATTTTTGTGAATACAAAAAAAACGATGCTTCACCATCCGTTAATTGAATTTAGTCGATCGGCATTGGAGGTTATTACTTCAAATTGGAAATATGAACCGCTTTTCAGAAGTGTGAAAACAGATTTATTTTTCCCATTACATGCTGAAAACAGTGTTTGGCGTGAACGTGCCGACCGTCTAGAAAATTACTGTTTAGCGCAAGGGATTTACGGAGAGCGTTGGTTTGACGAAGGTCGTTGGTTTTATAAAAAATATCGAGGGCTTGAATTCCATTCTCGTGTGCAAACAGATGAAGAACGTGCGATGCAGACAGAAATCGAGGCTATTCGCGATGAAATTCGCACACCATTAAAAGCGTTACAGGACAAGCTTATACTAGCGAAAACGGGTAGAGATGTGGCAACAGCGTTATTTGAGCTAGTAGAAGAAGTACAAGTATATGACAAGCTTCAAATCATGAAAGATCGTGAATTGGATAGAGGAGAGGCGTTAGCAGCTAGTGAGCATGATCAAGCGTGGAAAGAATGGATCGCCGTACTCGATCAGTTTGTTTATATGTTTGGCGAGCAAGAAATGTCGGTACAGGAAGCGGCAAAGATTTTAGATGAAGGTTTTGATACATTAGAATTCGCTCGTATTCCACCCACTTTAGATGAAGTGATGGTGGCAACGGTGGATTTAGCTCGCCTGTCGCACATAAAGGTTGCCTTTGTTCTAGGAATGAACGATGGTGTCTATCCTACACGTCTAGATTATGAAGGTCTATTGTCTGATGTAGAACGTGAATGGTTTACCCATATTGGCTATGAATTAGCACCGACTTCTAAAAATCGACTATTACAGGAAAACTTTTTACTGTATCGTGCAATAACTACGCCATCTGACAAGCTTTATATGACTTATCCAACGTCAGATGAAGAGGGAAAAGCTTTAATATCCTCGTTATATATAAAGAAAATTATAGGAAATGAAAAAACGGCAGGTCTTTTAAGTGGGGTAAACGTCGAGCGAGTTGTCATTGACCCGATAGAATTACTTGATGATAATGTATTGCCTTATATACGCCATCCTCGTACAGCGTTAGCTCATTTAATGCTGCAATTAAGGCAAGCGGAGCATAGTCGTGAACTTGCACCAGAGTGGGTTGCTTTACAAAAATATTATGAACAAGATCCATACTGGGCATTAATTTTACGTCGCCTGATGTATCCAATGACACATAAAAATGAGGCAGAACCGCTAGAAGGTTATATTACACAAGAATTATATGGTCGCAAGCTTACTTCAAGTGTGTCACGTATAGAAAAATACTTCCGTTGTCCGTTTTCTCATTTCACGACGTATGGGCTTCGTTTAGAGGAACGAGCAGAATACCGTTTAGAGACATTTGCGATGGGTGATTTGTTCCATGAAGCATTGAAATGGATTACTGAAGAGACGCACCGTTTACAACTGTCGTGGATTCGTTTGTCAAAACAGCAAATTCAACAGCTTGCACGACAGGCAGTAGAGCAAATTGTGCCCGTTTTCTCTCACCAAATTTTATTATCTAGTGCGCGTTATCGTTATATTCAACGCAAGTTGATTCGCATTGTCGAGCGCACGATGATGGCACTGACACAGCATGCCAATGTGTCACACTTTAAACCAATTGCTATTGAAGCATCGTTCGGGCCAGGGCAGCATGAACAGCTACCGCCATTGGAAATTGATTTGCAAGGTGGCAAAAAAATGTACATGCGAGGTCGTATTGACCGTGTGGATAGTGCATCAATTGATGATCGCTCGTATTTACGAATAGTCGACTATAAATCGTCTGCCCGTGACTTAGATTTAAATGAAGTGTATCATGGCCTATCATTGCAGGTGCTAACGTATCTAGATGTAGCGATGGAGAATGCATCCTTTTGGTTATCTGGCGATGCAGAGCCTGCAGGCGTGCTTTATGTCCACGTCCATAATCCGATGTTAAAACTGGATAAGGATTTGAGTGATAGTGAAGTTGAAGAAGATCGGTTAAAGCAATACAAAATGAAGGGACTTTTAACTGAAAATCCTGAGGCTATTTACTCGATGGATGAACAGCTTGAGGAATCGAGCGGGCATTCACAAATTATTCCGGTTTATATGAAAAAGGATGGTACCCCTTCTGAATCACAATCACGCATCGTGCCTGTTAATGATATGAAAAATCTCCAGCATTTTGTACGCCGTAAGCATCAAGAGGCTGGCAACGGCATTTTAGCAGGAGATACGGCTATAAGCCCTTATAAGCTAAAAGCAAAAACAGCGTGTGATTACTGTCAATTTGCAGCAGTATGCCAATTTGACCCATCTGATGGCAAACAAAGTTATCGTCAGCTACCGCAAGTAAAGCCAGTAGAAGTTGTCGAAAAAATTCGCAAGGAGATGAACTAACATGATGCAGCAAATACCTGTCAAGCCAACGAATGTCACTTGGACTGATGATCAGTGGAAAGCGATTTATGCAAGTGGGCAAGATACGCTTGTTTCAGCAGCTGCAGGCTCTGGTAAAACGGCGGTCCTGATTAATCGCATGATTGAAAAGGTTGTGGCAACAGAAAATCCAATAAATGTGGATGAACTTCTTGTCGTAACGTTTACGAATGCTTCCGCAGCTGAAATGCGTCATCGTATGGCAGAGGCGCTTGAAAAAGCAATTGCAGCAAATCCGACGTCGAGCCATTTACGACGTCAGTTAAGCCTAGTCAATAAAGCGCAAATCTCGACATTGCATTCCTTTTGTTTAGCGCTTGTTAAGCAGTATGCTTATTTGCTCGATATAGACCCAGGTTTTCGAATTGCTAATGAGGCAGAAATCGCCTTGCTCCGAGATGATATATTAGCTGAAGTGCTAGAATCTGCCTATGATACAGATGACGAAGCACGAATTCATGCAATCTATCAACTTGTCGATAGTTTTACATCAGATCGTGATGATCAAGCGATTGAAACATTAATAAGTAAGCTTTATGATACGTCGCGTGTACATGCTGAACCACAAAAATGGTTAACGAGCTTACCAGAAACCTATCAGCTAGCGGACGATGTGACAATAGATGATTTAGATTTATCTAAATATGTAAAGTTAACTGTAAAACATAGCCTTGAAGAAGCATTTGTTCTCATTTCTGAAATGCGTGAGATAACGCTTCAGCCAGATGGACCAGCTCCATATGCTGAAACCGCTGAAATTGATTTTGCAATGATTCAGGAAGGGATTCGCATCAGTCAAGAAGGCACATGGCAACAGCTATTTGATTATTTTTCAACAGTGAAGTGGTCGACATTAAAACGTGTATCAAAGGATGCTTTAGTCGATGTGGAGCTTCAAGAGCTAGCAAAGAAAAAGCGTGAAGCTGCTAAAAAAATAATGAATAAGTTGAAAGATACTTATTTTGTTCGTACACCTGCACGTTTGTTGGAAGAAATTACACTGATGGCGCCAACGATTGCAACATTAGTTGACTTGACGTCTATTTTTAGCCAGCAATTCCGTCTTGCGAAGTTAGAGCGAGGTATTATCGATTTCTCCGACTTAGAGCATTATGCCCTGCAAATTTTAACCGAAGAGGTAGAGGGAGAATTACAACCATCGCCTGTTGCGTTCGATTTAAAAAAACGTTTTAAAGAAGTGCTGGTGGATGAATACCAAGATACGAATATGCTACAAGAAACCATTTTACAATTAGTCAAGCTAGGCGATGAGCACGATGGCAACCTTTTTATGGTTGGTGACGTAAAACAAAGTATCTATCGCTTCCGTTTAGCAGAACCAAAACTGTTTATGCGAAAGTATGGGGAGTTTGTAGAAAATCCTGATACGACGGGGATGCGTATTGATTTGAATGCCAATTTCCGTAGTCGTAGTGAAGTTTTAAACGCAACCAATTTTGTGTTTGCACAAATTATGGATGAACGTGTCGGTGAAATACAGTATGATGACAATGCTTCATTGAAGCCAGCAGCTCCGTATGATGCGAAAGAGGTACCTGTTGAGCTCGTGATTTTACATCCGCCAGAGGAACAGGCAGAGGATGAAGAAATGGAAGAAAATACGAGTGAAGCATCGGAGCTGGAGGAGCTGAAGAAATCACAATATGAGGCACGTTTTATAATTGATCGCATTCGACAATTGATGGAAGAGGGGACAACGGTATACGATACGAAAACGGCAACAGAACGTCCTTTAAAATACAGTGATATTGTCATTTTAATGCGCTCTATGACGTGGTCTACAGATTTGGTAGAGGAATTTAAGTTAGCTGGCATTCCTCTTTATGCAGAGTCATCTAAAGGTTATTTCGATGCCTTAGAAGTAATGATTATGCTGAACACACTAAAAGTTGTCGATAACCCATATCAAGATATACCATTAGCTTCTGTATTACGTGCACCATTTGTTGGCTTAACAGAAAATGAGCTCGCTAAAATTCGTTTAGCAGATACTAAAACACCGTTTTATGATGCATTAAGGCAATTTATACGCAGTGAAGGACATGGTGTGCAATCCGAAACATTTGAGAAGCTTCAACGTTTTATGCTGGCATTTGAAAACTGGCGAGATTTAGCACGTCGTGGCTCTTTGTCGGATTTAATTTGGAAAATTTACTTGGATACTCATTATTATGAAATGGTTGGTGCCATGCCGAATGGTAAACAACGACAGGCAAATTTACGCATTTTACATGATCGAGCATTAATGTATGAAAAGACGGCGTTTCGAGGACTGTTCCGCTTTTTACGCTTTATAGATAGAATGCGAACGCGTGGCGATGATTTAGGAACAGCAAAGTCGATTGGTGAAAAAGACGATGTAGTAAGACTTGTTACAATTCACTCATCCAAAGGTTTAGAGTATCCCGTTGTTTTTGTTGCAGGAATGGGACGACCTTTTAACAAAATGGACTTCCACAATCCATATTTATTTGACCAAGATTATGGGCTTGCAGTTAAAGCAATTGACCCTGACAATCGGATTACCTATACTTCTTTACCATTTCTAGCGATGAAGGAGAAAAAGGAGCTGGAGATGAGAGCCGAAGAAATGCGGGTGTTGTACGTAGCAATGACGCGTGCAAAGGAACGACTTATTTTAATTGGCTCCGTAAAAAATTGGAGTAAAACACTTGATTCTTGGCAGGACGCGCAAAACTTGCCTGTGGATGCTCCTTTGCAAGATTATTTACGTGCACGTGCAAATAGTTATTTTGACTGGGTTGGGCCAGCTGTTGCGAGACATGCTGATTTTGCAGCTATTACAAGTTCTTCGTATAAAGCAAGACAAGATAGCTCGCATTGGTGGGTAAGAGCCATTTCAACACATCATTTTATGTATGAAACGCAAGCGTTAGATGAAGACGTGCAACAGATGCTCGCAACGCCAGAGGACGCAGCTCTGCTTGCAGAAATTACAGCTCGCTTCCAAGCCCAATATGCATACCAAAAATCGACACAGAAACGTTCGAAAACATCTGTTAGTGAAATTAAACGTCTAGAAAGCTTACAACGTCTAGAGGAGCCAGAATACTATTTTACCGCTCCTAAAAAGGACAAGGCTACAATTGCCCCAAGACCAACCTTTTTACAGGATAAGCAGCTGACAGGTGCGGAAATGGGGACAGCCATTCATACGGTCATGCAACATGTACCGCAATGTGGCTTTAGTACAGTGCAAGAAGTGGAGCAATTTGTCACTGAGTTAGTGGTAAAACAACTGCTAACCGAGGCAGAGAGCAAGATTGTTCCGTGTGAGAAAATTTACCGTTTCTTTACAACCGATATTGGCCAACGTTTTAAAAATGCAAAGCAAATTCGAAGAGAAATGCCATTTACGATAAGCCGCGTAGATGAGGATGGCGACGCTCAAATTGTGCAAGGGATTGTCGATTGCTTGTTTGAGGATGTCTACGGTAACTGGATATTACTCGATTATAAAACCGACCGCATTGGGCGGCAATTTGCAGAGGAACCGGCGTTATCGAAGGAACTTTTAGGTCGCTATGGGGTGCAACTACGTGTTTATAGCGAGGCACTTGAGTCGATTTTACACATACAAGTATATGAGAAAGTGTTGTACTTATTTGATATTGAGCAGGCGATTTATGCGTAGGGTCACTATCCTTTGCCTGTAAAATTAAGTATTCCTTTCAGCAACGTTAACAACAATAGGCAAACTTCTGCGTGGAAAGTAAGCTTGATCGAAGTTTACTGAAAGCGCAGAAGGATGCGCATTGTAGTTTAACGACTTAGAAAGAAGAGGAGGCTATTTTGTGAATTTGAAACCGACGATGTTGCAGGAACGAATCGCAACATTAGATATTTTACGTGGAATTAGCTTGCTAGGTATACTAGTCGTCAATATGTATGCCTTTTATTTGCCAATGCCACACATTGATTTAGCGTCATGGTTTACAACACCGTCAGATATTGTTTGGCAACAAAATTTAGATATTTATGTGCAAAGTAGTTTTTATCCTTTATTTTCCTTATTATTTGGTTATGGATTAGCGCTACAATGGCAAAAAGCTCAAAGTCGTGAACAAAACTTTTATGGAACAGGACTCCGAAGGTTAACTGTTTTATTTATGTTCGGTTTGCTGCATGCGCTCCTTATTTGGTGGGGAGATATTTTAATGATGTATGCCTTCTGTGGCGTTTTTCTGCTGTTGCTTTTACGTTTACATCCCATCTGGCTATTACTAACGGGTATTCTTATCAATGGATTTATGCATGTTTTTATGTTGCTTGTAGTAGGTTATATTAACTTTAATACGGAGATTGAAACGTACTTAGATATTACTGGGGTGGAAAAGGCAATTACAGCCTATGGCACAGGTAATTGGATGGATGCCTTTTTACAGCGTTTATCTGACTTATCTATTCAAGCGGGAATCGGGATGTGGATTGCGTCATTATTTACGATATTACCGTATATGCTAATAGGTGCAGCTGCCTCCAAAAGGCATTTAGTCGAACGTGCAAAAGAGCTGAAATGGCTGTGGCTAGCAATTACGATTGCTGGGCTAGCACTTGGTATTTTCTTAAAAAGTGTACCCATCCTATTTACACGTACGTATTTACTTGATTATATAAAGGTCTATATCGGTGGGCCGATTTTATCAGTTGGCTATATTGGCCTTGTTGTTTTACTTTGTCTGATGCCAATCATACCAAAAATACTTAGTCCTTTTGCAAAAATTGGACGCATGTCGTTAACGATGTACATACTGCAATCCATGATTGGGACATTTATATTTTATCAATTTGGATTAGGTTGGTATGGGAAAGTAAGTGTTGCTACAGGTGTATTAATTGCTATCGGTATTATTGTCGTGCAAATGATTTTAGCGGAAATTTGGCTTACAAAATGGAAGCAAGGTCCATTAGAAGCGATATGGCGTAAGTTAACATATAAGGCGAAAACCGAGTCAAGCTGAAATTTGTGCGTAACATGCTTAATTAATAGAGAATTAGCAACATTAAAAATTGTTATCGTAAAAGTAAGGTAATTTATATCATATTGTTGTATCATGTAGAAAAAAGAAGGAGCTCTTAAAATCATGAAAATTTTATCATTTAAATTAGGTGGACATGTAAGCTTTGGACCAAAAGTAAAAAAAGAAGAAGCGGTATGGGATGTACTCGCTATTCAAAACGAATTACAAGTTCTCCCTTCTTTTTCAAGTTCAATTGTTGATGGCATTGCATTAGGCTTCGATTTTGTTGAACAAATTCGTAAATTAGTAGAAGCAGCGGAAAAATCAGACCGTGCGAATAGCTTCAAACGTGAGTTTACAGTGATTGAGTGGTTATCACCAATTCCACGCACACCAAAAAATATTATGTGTATCGGCAAAAACTATGATGAGCATGCAAAAGAAATGGGTGCAGAAGCAGCACCAATCGATTTAATGGTATTTACAAAATCGCCAACTGCTATTGCGGCTGATGGTCAAACACTATCAATCCATGCAGATCTTTCTTCAAAAATGGATTATGAAGGGGAACTGGCAGTAGTTATTGGTAAACGTGGGAAAAACATTCCGAAAAACTTAGCCTTTGACTATGTATTTGGCTACACAATTGCGAATGATATTACAGCACGTGACCTTCAAGATAAACATAAACAATTTTTCTTAGGTAAAAGCCTAGAAGGCACGTGCCCATTAGGACCATACCTTGTAACAAAAGATGAAATTCCAAATCCGCAAGAGTTAACAGTTGTTACAAAAGTAAATGATGAAGTACGTCAAAATGGTACAACGAAAGATATGATGTTTACTGTCGAATCGCTCGTATCGATTTTATCGCAACATGTAACGTTAGAGCCAGGTGATGTGATTTTAACGGGTACACCAGCAGGCGTCGGTAAAGGCATGAATCCACCGCAATATTTAAAAGCGGGAGATACTGTGAAAGTATCCATCCAAGGTATAGGTACGTTAGTTAATCATTTTGAATAATATAGCTAGTCCGCGTGAGTGCAAACTCCGCGGATTTTTTAATTTGTTTCAGTGGAGCTCATCTCTTTTCTAAGGTGGACGAATAGCAAATAACTAACAGTAAGCTCCCTTAAATCAGGCGTTGGTAGCTGTCATAGATTTTTTTATTAAGCAAGTTCGAAAGTCTGGAATCCAAGACGTTTAGACGTAAATTCATTCAATTTTGTGAACACAACTTGTAATATTTGAAACCATTACCACTGCGTGATAGGATAGAGTTTGATAGAAAAAAAATGAGGTGGGACAAAAATGGATTTTTTAACTAACCAAACACATTTGCACATTACAACTTGGGTAGTTGGCATCGTAATCTTTTTAATTGCAGCACTTAGTGGTAAGCAGTCCAAAGGCTTACATATGTTATTACGTTTATTCTACATTTTAATTATTATTACTGGCGGGGCATTATTTATTGAAGCGATGAAATTCGGTCAAGGAATGCTTTATGGCTTTAAATTTTTAGGCGGTATTTTCGTTATTGGCATGATGGAAATGGTATTAGTTCGTCAAAAGAAAAACAAGCCAACAACAATGTTCTGGATTTTATTTGCAGTATTTTTACTGATTACAATGTTCTTAGGATTCAAGCTACCAATGGGATTCAATTTCCTTGCATAATGTTTAATAAAAGCTGTGAAGTTGTTGCTTCACGGCTCTTTTATTTTCTTGAAGTGCCAGACACCAGAACAATTCTGAAATTTCAGTATTTCTGGGTTAACTTAATTTGACACCTTTTTGTCGTAATTCATTTTGCATTTCGGTAAAATATTTTGAAATGATAGCAACGTTACTGTTTTATTTGGTAAAATGACGTTGGATTGGTTTGAAAGAGAGGGAATAGAAGTGAAATTTAAGAAGTGGATAAGCGCGACAGCTGCATCGCTTTTACTGGCAACTTCATTAATAGGCGCAACACCGGCACACGCGGATGAAGTACAAAAAAGAACGATTGCTGAAGAAAGCATTTTTGATTTACTCGTTGACCGTTTCTTTAATGGCTCAGGCACTAACGATTATGATACAAATACGCAAGACCCAACGAAATTTGCAGGTGGCGACTTCACCGGTCTACTAGATAAACTAAAATTTATTGGCGAAATGGGCTATACCATCGTATCCATTGGGACAATTTTTGACACAGAAGTATACGATGGTTCTATGCCAACGAGCTATAGTACAATCGAAGAACATTTTGGAACAGCAGAAGAATTCCAAAGTGTGGTGAAGGCCTATAAAGAAAAAAATATGTCAATGATGGTGGACTTTCCTTTAAATAATGTAAGTCCTAATCATGAGTGGGCAAAAGACGCAGCAAAGCAAAACTGGATTGCCTCAACAAATAATGGGCACATTCAATGGGATTTAACAAATAAAGATGTTCAAGCTGCTTTAATCGAATCAGCTACAGAATTTGTTTCTACATATGATGTGGGTGGCTTACGTTTAACGAATATTGCGGATGCTGACACAGCCTTTCTGAATGACATGATTGAGGCGTTAAAAAATACCAACAAATCATTATATGTGATTTCGAATGAAGAAAGTGATGCGAATTTTGATGCATCCTTCTCACCAGCTACAGCAGAGATTTACCGTAATATTTTCAAAAATGTAGATCAGGACTCTTCAAAGCTAATGGAGCCCTTTGCTGGTGAAAAACCAACGCAAATTATGATTGATTCATTACAAACACATCGCTTTACATTTGATTCTGCTTCTGAAAATATGTTCCCCCCAACACGATTGAAAATGGCGATGGGTGCGTTATTTATGCTGCCTGGTATTCCAGTTGTTCAGTATGGTTCCGAAATTGCTATGAATGGGGAAGACAAACCTGACACGCATCAATTATACAATTTCAAAACAGATGAAGAGTTAATTGACTATATTAAAAACGTACAGTCATTACGTAACCAATCAGCGACATTACGAAAAGGTGATTTCGAAGTTATTACAAATGACAATGGTTTACTTGTGTTTACGAGAAAATCCGATGAAGAGCAATGGATTATTATGGTGAACAATACAGGAAAAACACAACGTGTCGATTTAACACCAGATCAAATTGGTGAGGGTAAAATGCTAAACGGTATTTTACAAGAAGAAAAGGTGCGAATTAATGAAAAAAATGTTTATCCAGTAATACTAGACCGTGAAATCGTAGAAATTTATCAAGTGAAGGACGATGAGGGGCTAAATGTTCCTTACATGGTTGCGCTTGGTTTGGTCTATGTTGTATTTATTGGCTTCGTTATTATTATTATTAAACGAGGAAAAAAACGTCGTCAACAGCAAGACGCTGCAAGTAAAAATAGCTAATTGAAAAAGTGTTAGATTGACTGCAATCAATCTAACACTTTTTTTGCTGTGAACGTGATGGCAATTTGTCTAGGTTTCCTGGCGATTCGTAGACTTCTACCAGCTTCTCACTAAGCTTGATAACTTTTATTCGTAAAGAAAATTGCAATTGTACCAGGCCCAACATGGGAGCCGATAACAGAGCCAATCATTGTCATTTGGACTGCTTTTGGTGCAAATCTTTCTTGTATGGATGCTTTTACTTCGTTAGCAAAGGCCAAGTCATCACTATGGCTAATTCCGACAATTTTATCAGCAAAATTGCCACCACGTTCTTGCATTAAATCCAACATACGCGCAATGGCTTTTTTACGACCACGTGATTTTTCAATTGGTACGAGTTTACCGTCCTCTACGTTCAAAATAGGCTTTATGCTAAGGAGTCCGCCAAGGAAGGCACTCGCTTTCGAAACACGACCTCCTTTTGCAAGGTAATCTAAATCTTCCACTGTAAACAGATGCTCCATCTGTGAAGCGAGTAATTGTATTTTTGTTTCGATTTCATCAAGCGAAGTACCTGCTTTTCGAAGTTGCACGGCTTCATCAACGACTAAGCCATAGCCTAATGAGGCACATTTTGAATCGACTATTGCGAGCTTTAATGTTGGATATTGTTCAAGAACTTGGTTGCGAATCATTACAGCTGTACTATACGTACCTGATAATTCAGATGAAAAGGCGATGTAGATACCTTGTTCACCGCTTTTTGCTAGGTTTTCGAACTGTTGCAGAAAGAGCTCTGGTGAAACTTGCGATGTTTTTGGATGAGCCCCTTGGCGAATAGCATCATAAACTTCCTTCGAATCAATCGACAAGACATCATCATATTCATGGTTATTTACTTGTACACGTAGCGGAAGTAGAATGACATCATTCTCTTCATAGTATGACTTTGGTAAATCACATCCACTATCAGTAAAAATCTTCATCATCTTGACCTCCTAAAAAAACTGTATTTACTAGAAATGCTAGCATTGTCTATTGCGTCCTGATTTAAAATGATCGTATTCGCTTCGCTTTTTAAAATCTAGTAGCTTGCCAAAAGCTATAACTTTATTCACTAGACGTATAAGCATTCAAGTGTACAAATAAAAATCAAATTTTACAAGCATTAGAGATGAAAAGCTTTTACAGAATAAAGTTTTAATAACTGGAAATGATGCATTAACTATGATAATTTTAAGCGTTCAATAAGTATTTTAGCAATGCCATCTTCATTATTTGATGTTGTAATTTCGTTGGCAATGTTTTTTAAGCTAGGGATTCCATTGCCCATAGCGACTCCAATACCCGCATAATCAATCATTTCTAAATCATTGTCTTCATCGCCAAAAGCGATAATACGTTCACGTGGAATACCTAAATCTTTCGCTACATGTGAAATACCCACCGCTTTATTTAAACCTCGGCGAACAATTTCAATAATGTGAAGTGGAGCACCCCAACGACGATGTTCAATCACTTCTGCATGGACAGCTTGTAAATGGTCGCGAATAATCATAGAATTTACTTCGTTTGCTTGAATTAATAGACTCGTTGGATTGACTAATAGTTTTGTCGAAATATCACCCAACGTAATTTTGGGATTGCCCATGTTAAAAATATTTAAAATCCGATCATCCTCCGTGTGCACATAGATGTCATCTTTCACTTCAGCTATAATATTTTCATATTCATAGTGATTGACTGAATCAACTACCTCTCGTACAACACTTAAATCAATCGGTGTATGCATGGTTTGCCAAGCAGCATTTTTAGGATGGTGGACATAGGCTCCATTAAAATTAACAATCGGTGTTGTTAAACCAAGCTCATGATAGTAGATATCACTTGCGCGATATGGACGACCTGTGGCAATCATAACTTGATGCCCTTGTTCCTTAGCCTGCAATAATGTTTTTTTAGTTTTTGAAGAAATTTGTTGTTGGTCCGTTAATAACGTACCGTCTAAATCTAAAACGATTAAATGCTGTTTCATAGCTTGTTGCCCCTTTCCTTATGTTTGAATAGTATCGCTTTGTTATCCGTTCGTCAAAATTTTGTCACATTGAAAAAAGTTTGCTAACATAAAAAGGTCAGACAAAAGTTGGGAGTGACAAGAATGTTTGTAAAGACTGAAATATGGGGACAGATTCCTTTGTTACATATATATACAGACAAGATGAATGAAAAAACCCCGGTAGTAATTTTCTTACACGGCTTTATGAGTGCAAAAGAACATAACTTACATTATGCTTACCAGTTGGTAAATAAAGGGGTGCGTGTCCTATTACCAGATGCAAAATTCCATGGTGCGCGTAGTGAAGGATTAACAGAGACTCAGATGAATTTACATTTTTGGGACATTGTCTTAAATTCTATTCATGAAGTAGAGCAATTATATAAAGATTTAAAGAATAAGCAACTTGTAGCTGGCGATAAAATTGGTGTAGCTGGTACTTCAATGGGAGCCATCGTTACATCTGGCTGTTTAAAGCTTTATGATTGGATACAAACTGCGGCAATATGTATGGGTGGTCCAGCTTTTATCAAATTAGGAGCCTATCAATTACAGCAATTGGCTAAAAGTGGTGTAAAGTGGCCGATGTCAGAACAAGAAGTACAAAAAACAAACGCACTTCTCGCAACGTATGATATTAGTTTAACGCCGGAACAATTCGCTGGACGACCTGTGTTCTTTTGGCATGGTGAGCAAGATAAAACTGTACCATTTCAAGATACGTATGATTTTTATTGTACATTACGTGCATACTATGAAGAAAATCCGAGCAATTTAAAATTTATTGCAGATAAACACGCTGGTCATGCCGTGACACGTGATGGTATGCTAGCAGCAACGGAATGGCTTGCACAGCATTTGGCATAATAAGAAGCATCTGCTATGATTAAGTTAACACTATGTTGGAAGGAGAAATACAAATGGATCAAGATATGAAAGACAGCATGCTAAGTGCATTAGAAAATGTAATTGACCCTGAGCTTGGTATTGATATCGTCAACTTAGGTTTAGTATATGATGTAGAGTTAGATGACGAAGGTTTAGCGACCGTTACAATGACACTGACTTCTATGGGTTGCCCAATGGGACCAGTAATTGTTGATCAAGTGAATACAGCTTTAAGTGAACTACCAGAGGTGAAAAGTACAAATGTTAATATTGTATGGAATCCACCTTGGTCAAAAGATAAGATGTCTCGCTATGCAAAAATGGCGTTAGGCGTTCGTTAGGAAATTCGCTGCTTCTAGTGAATAAAAAATCCCTGCTTGCACATAACTGTAAGCGGGGATTTTTATTTAGCTTCTTTCATTATCTAACGGGTGGAATGACGGATATACACTGGTATTCAGAAGGGATTAAAAATGCTAATGTTAGTTCAAGCTCCTGGGTGAATATTCAAGGGATAAATCAAGACGCAATTAAAAGGCTAAATGATAAATCAATCAATACGACAAATTTGCAGAGGGCAATTTTCACAAGCAATTTCATCTTTTAAATATTGCAAATCTATAATCGTAATATAGCCTTTTTCAAAGGATAGAATATGATGCTTTTTTAAATCATTCAACATACGGTTAATCATTTCTCTACTTGTTGCACACAAATTCGCAATCTCAGAGTTTGTTAATGGAAAATCAATAAAAATTGACCCATCTTCCAATGGCTTACCGTACGTATTTGTCAGGCGAATAAGCGTTGAAAATAAAGCCCCTTTTTTACCATTTAACACTAAATCGCGTAGACGACTTTGATATTTTAAATTTTCTGTTTGCAACCACTTCATATACTCTACCATTAATTGCGGTTGCTCAACTAATAGGTGCTCTAATGATTTACGACTTAAAACATATAACGTGGAAGATTCTAAAACTTTTGCCGTCATCGAAAAATACGTGAGGTTACAAAATAATGAACCCTCGCCAATTATACTATCAGGACCGCAAATTCGAACGGTTAATTCTTTTCCACTCTCGGTTTCCTGACTAATCGAAATAGCGCCTGTTTTAATATAATATATTTCTTTAGCACGTTCTCCTTCTAAGAAAATTTTACTATCCTTATTCACTTTGATGAAAACGCCGTTATTTTGAAAAAGCGCCTTTATTTTTTCTTGTGTACTATCCTTTAGTACCATATATCAAACACATCTCTTTCTTTTTGTAATAAAAATTACCTGTATTACAAAAGGATGATGATAATCATTTCGATATATTAAAACAACGAAACATACCACTATTATAACGTAATTTCCCATTATCCAGTGTAAAATTTTTGAGCTTTTTTTTTGCTTGGCTTTGTCGAATGTTGTAAAATAAAGTTAGTCAAAGAAGGTCAAACTTTAAAAACAAAGTTAGGGTAAAGATATGAAAAGTGAAGAGGAGTGCTATTATGCAATTTCAACAAACAGATGATAAAAAACCATTAGAGCAATTTGGTCGTAACTTAGTCGAAGAAGTAAAAAACGGCAAAATGGATCCCGTCATTGGGCGTGATGAAGAAATTCGTAATGTTATTCGAATTTTAACGCGTAAAACGAAAAATAACCCTGTGTTAATTGGTGACCCTGGGGTTGGTAAAACAGCCATTGTAGAAGGCTTGGCACAACGTATTGTTAAAGGAGATGTGCCAGAAGGCTTAAAAGAGTGCGTGCTTTATGAGCTGGATATGAGTGCATTAATAGCAGGTGCAAGTTATCGTGGGCAATTTGAAGAACGATTAAAAGGTGTACTAAAAGAAGTGAAAGAATCTGAAGGGCGCATTATTTTATTTATTGATGAAATTCATACAATTGTTGGTGCTGGTAAAACTGATGGCGCAATGGATGCAGGAAATATGTTAAAGCCTATGCTTGCACGAGGTGAACTTCATTGCATAGGAGCGACTACATTAGACGAATATCGTATGTATATTGAAAAAGATCCTGCTTTAGAACGTCGCTTCCAACAAGTGCTTGTACGTGAACCATCTATTGAAGATACCGTTTCGATTTTACGTGGTTTAAAGGAACGTTTTGAACTACATCATGCAGTGCGCATTCATGACCGAGCAATTGTAGCAGCTGCAGAGCTTTCAAATCGCTATATTACTGAGCGTTTTTTACCGGATAAAGCGATTGATTTAATCGATGAGGCATGTGCAATGATTCGAACAGAAATTGATTCGATGCCACAAGAGCTAGATGCGGTCACTCGTCGTATTATGCAGTTAGAAATTGAAGAGCAAGCATTGCGTAAGGAAAAGGATGAAGCGAGTAAAAAACGTCTTGAGCAATTACAAGAAGAGTTAACAAAACTAAAAAGTTCGTCAGAAGGTATGCGTCAACAATGGGAAGCAGAGAAAAAAACACTGCAAGGTATCCAGAAAAAACGTGAGTCACTAGATAAGTACCGTCGTGATTTAGACGAAGCGGAAAGTAAATATGATTTAAATAAAGCAGCTGAATTACGACATGGGAAAATCCCTGCACTTGAAAAAGAAATTCAAGAGATGGAAAAGCAATTAGAAAACGGTAGTGACACACGTATTTTACGTGAAGAAGTAACATCCGAAGAGATTGCTTCTATTGTATCTCGTTGGACAGGTATCCCTGTTACAAAGCTAGTTGAAGGGGAACGTGAGAAATTATTGCGTTTAAAAGATACGTTACATGAACGAGTGGTGGGGCAAGATAATGCTGTTCAGCTTGTTACAGAAGCAGTTTGGCGTGCAAGAGCAGGCATTAAAGATCCACATCGCCCAATTGGTAGCTTCTTATTCCTAGGGCCAACGGGTGTTGGTAAAACAGAGCTAGCTAAAGCACTTGCGGCACAGCTATTTGATTCGGAGGAGCATTTTATTCGTATTGATATGAGTGAATATATGGAGAAACATAGTGTATCACGTCTCGTAGGTGCACCTCCAGGCTATATCGGCTATGAAGAAGGTGGTCAATTAACAGAAGCTGTTCGCCGTAATCCATATTCTGTCGTTTTACTCGATGAAATTGAAAAGGCTCATCCTGATGTGGCGAACATTTTATTGCAAATTCTAGATGATGGTCGCATTACGGATAGTCAAGGGCGAATGGTTAACTTTACAAATACCGTTGTTATTTTAACATCTAATATCGGCTCTAGCTATTTAATGGAGGCACAAAAAGATGATGCAGCAGTAGAAGATTTAGTGATGGCAGCATTACGTCAACACTTTAAACCAGAGTTATTAAACCGAATGGATGATATTATTCTGTTCCATGCGTTATCAGAAGAACATTTTACAGCGATTGCTTGGAAATATGTTGAGCAGCTTGTAAAACGTGTAGCCGAACAGGAAATTACGTTAGATGTCGCACAAGACGTCATAGATTGGGTTGTCGAGCAAGGTGCAGATCCACAGTTTGGGGCACGTCCATTAAAACGATTTGTGCAACGTTATATTGAAACAGCGGTTGCCAAGGAGCTATTACGTGGTGAAGTATTGCCAGGAGAAACTTTGCATATTAACATGCGTGATGGTCAGTGTGTAGTGGAAAAATAATAAATAGAAAAAAACCTGTCTCGCACTAGGCGAGACAGGTTTTTTATAAATTTGATTAATGATGGTCTGCAGCTTCTGGAGTTGGCTCGTTTGGAATGATTGCGCCAATAACGAAAATTAGTACAGAGAATACAACTGAAAGAATCGCACCAGTTTGGAAATCAAATGGTACTCCGATTACAGCACTTACTACGTAGTTTAACATGGAAACTAGTAAGAATGACCATATGAACGTTACGATATATTGCATTAATTTCACCTCAACCGAACTATTTTATTACATATACATTATCATATCATAACATAAGTCGAAAAAAAAAGAACCTTTTATCAAAAAGTGATGTATTGCGTCTTGTGATTTATGGCAATTTTGTCACAACAAAGTAGTAGATTGGAGCAAATCAAAGTGTTTGTGGCGATTTGCATGGTTTTAGTGGCGCAACGCAAAGTGTTCGTGGCGAATTTCACGTTTTTAGTGACACCAACGAAAACGTGAATTGAACCATCGAAAGCTATTTGAAGTACATCCATTTGCTATACTAATTTTAAATCACCTTGCACCATTCCTTAATTATGAGTTATAATTATGACCAGTTACTAATAATTGATAGTAAGAAAGCAGAGGGGTTGCTATATGAACGCAGGTATTATAGGTTTAGGCAGATACGTTCCTGAAAAGGTCGTGACGAATTTTGACTTAGAAAAAATTATGGATACGTCGGATGAATGGATTCGAACTCGTACCGGAATTGAAGAACGTCATTTTGCTGCAGATAATCAAGAAACTTCAGATTTAGCAGTAGCTGCTGCTAAAGATGCTATAGCCAAAGCAGGTATTACGCCTGAAGAAATAGGATTAATACTTGTAGCAACTGTAACGCAAGATCAAACATTTCCTAGTGTAGCATGTATGGTTCAAGAGCAAATTGGTGCGGTAAATGCAGCAGCAATGGACCAAGCAGCGGCTTGTGCAGGATTTATATATAGCCTAGTGACAGCAAAACAATTTGTAGAATCAAATGCTTATAAATATGTCTTAGTAGTAGGTGTTGAAAAGCTTTCAAAAGTCATTAATTGGGAAGATCGTAATACGGCCGTTTTATTTGGTGATGGTGCTAGTGCTGCCATTGTTGGCCCAGTATCAGAAGGTAGAGGGATTTTATCATTTGAGCTTGGGGCAGACGGCACAGGCGGCAAACATCTATATTTAACGAAACAGGATACAATTGCGATGAACGGTCGCGAAGTATTTAAGTTTGCCGTACGCCAAATGGGTGAATCAGCAGTAAATGTATTAGATAAAGCAGGTTTAACAAAAGAAGAAGTTGATTTTTTAATTCCGCATCAAGCGAATATTCGAATTATGGAATCGGCACGTGAACGTTTAGCATTACCAGCGGAAAAAATGTCAAAAACGATTCACAAATATGGCAATACATCGGCTGCTTCTATTGGTATTTCTTTAGTAGAAGAGCTTGAAGCAGGTAAGATAAAAGATGATGATCTATTAGTACTTGTCGGTTTTGGCGGTGGCTTAACATGGGGTGCCGTTGCATTAAGATGGGGAAAATAAAAACGATAATTGCTTGAGAGGAGTAAGACAATGAGTAAACGACGAGTAGTAATTACAGGAATTGGCGCAGTAACACCACTAGGTAATAGCATCGAAGAAACATGGGCAAACATTAAAGCTGGTAAATCAGGCGTTGGTGAATTAACACGCTTAAATAAAGACCTATTCGCTGCAAAAATCGCGGCTGAAGTAAAAGACTTTGATATTGAAAAGTATATTGAACGTAAAGAAGCTCGTAAAATGGATCGTTTCACGCACTATGCACTAGCTGCGTCAATTATGGCGATGGAAGATGCACAGCTTACAATCGATGAAGAGTTAGCGCCGCGTGCAGGTGTATGGATTGGCTCTGGTATCGGTGGTATGGAAACATATGAACAGCAATTTCTCACATTCCAAGAGCGTGGCGCACGTCGTGTTAGTCCATTCTTTATACCAATGATGATTCCAGATATGGCTTCAGGTCAAGTGTCTATCCACTTTGGTGCGAAAGGAATCAACTCTTGTTCAGTAACAGCTTGTGCATCAGGTACGAACTCAATCGGTGATGCATTTAAAGTAATTGAGCGTGGAGATGCAGATGTGATGATTTCTGGTGGAGCTGAATCACCAATCGTGACGATGGCAGTTGCAGGCTTCTGTGCAAATACAGCGTTATCTTTAAATACGGATCCTCAAACAGCTTCTCGACCATTTGATAAAAACCGTGATGGCTTTATTATTGGTGAAGGTGCCGGAATTGTTATTTTAGAAGAATATGAACATGCAAAAGCACGTGGCGCAAAAATTTATGCAGAAGTTCTTGGCTATGGTTCAACTGGCGATGCGCATCATATTACTGCACCAGCCCCAGAAGGTGAAGGTGCTGCACGTGCCATGACGCAAGCATTACAAGATGGTGGCGTAGACCCTTCACAAGTAGGCTACATTAATGCACACGGAACAAGTACACCATACAACGATTTATTTGAAACACAAGCTGTAAAAAAGGCATTTGGTGAACATGCTTATAAATTAGCAATGAGTTCTACTAAATCGATGACAGGTCACTTATTAGGTGCTGCTGGTGGTGTTGAAGCTATTTTTACAGCACTAGCATTGAAAGAGGGCATTTTACCTCCAACAATTAACTTAACAGAGCCAGACCCTGAGTGCGATTTAGATTATGTACCAAATGAAGCGCGTAAGGCGAACATTGAATATGCAATGAGTAATTCTCTTGGTTTTGGTGGTCATAACGCAAGTCTATTATTCAAAAAAATAGAGGAATAATGAAAAAACGTCAGCCTAATTTACAAGGCTGACGTCTTTTTTTAAAAGTTAGCGAATAGAAAAGAAAGTAAGAAGAAATAGAAAGGATGCCGTTTATTTGTTTCGTCTTTTTATATTTTTAATGAGCTATGGCTTAATGATACTTTCTATCGGCAATTTAATTTTATATTTGAACTATCGGACACTTGGTTATTCTTGGTCAGTAGTCTTAAAATTCATCATGCATACAACGGAATTTTATATCGCCATTGGAGCTTGCATTGTACTTTGTAGTGTTGTGCTCGATTTTGGTTTCGATAAAACAGCGAATCTTAAAGATAAGGCTTGAACGTCACAGGAATGGCGAAGGCTTCTGCTACTTTTTTGGCCAAGTCTTCACCTTGTACATCATGGCTTTTCGCTAAAGTATCCATACCATCAATAAATGAATCTGTTTCAAGGTCAATCCATTCGCCGAAGTTACACATCCATGTTGTCAGCTCCGATAATAGTGACTCATCTAAAGGAAGTTGCTCTAATTCTAAATTGGCTTGACAATGGCCACACCATAATGGATCTGCACCAAAATCACCTTCTAATAGAAGGATTTTGATTGGTTGATGACAATGTTCACAGAGCATATGTTAATTCCTCTCTTAGCGGTTTGTGCGGCCTAAGCCCATTGCTTGTTCCATGCGCTTTAAAGTTGCGCTTGCAATAGCGTTTGCTTTTTCTGCACCTTCATCCAAAATAATGTCCAGTTCAGATGACTCTACAAGGTTATAAAATCTTTCTTGAATTGGTGTTAGGTGGTCGATTACTGCTGAAGCGACACCTTGTTTGAAGCCTCCATACCCGATGCCTTCATACTTTTTCACCAAATCTTCAATTGCTACACCTGAAATAGCGGATTCAATCGTTAGTAAGTTTGAAACACCTGGTTTATTTTCAACATCAAATGCCACAATACCATCAGAGTCAGTGACAGCAGATTTGATTTTTTTCTCGATATCTTTCGCTGTATCTAAAAGTTTAATCGTAGCTTTTGTATTTGGATCAGATTTGCTCATTTTTTTTGTAGGTTCTTGTAATGATTTAATACGAGCTCCAGCTTTTGGTAACTGGATTTCAGGAATCGTTAACACTTCACCATAACGTTTGTTAAAGCGCTCTGCAAGGTCACGTGTTAGCTCAATATGCTGTTTTTGATCATCCCCTACAGGAACAATATTCGTGTTATATAATAAAATATCAGCCGCCATTAATGGTGGATAAGTTAAAAGAGCTGCTGAAACAGTCTCTTTACCATGTGATTTATCTTTAAACTGTGTCATACGTTCTAGTTCACCAATAGAAGCGACACATTGTAGCATCCATCCTGCTTGTGCATGAGCCGGTACTTCAGATTGAATGAATAGCGTTGACTTTTGAGGGTCAATTCCAGTCGCAATATAAGTAGCAGCTAAATTACGGATGTTTTGACGTAACTCTTTTGGATCTTGCGCAACAGTAATGGCATGTTGGTCAACGATACAGTAAATAGCATTCCCTTCATGCTGTAGTGCTGGGAATTGCTTGAATGCACCAAGATAATTGCCTAATGTTACAATACCTGTTGGCTGTACGCCTGAAAAAATAGTTGTCATAATAAGTTCCTCCTCGGGGTTCGAAAAAATAAAAAACATCATGCGTCCTCATTAGAATAAACTAATGAAGGGACGAATGATGTTCGAATCCGCGGTACCACCCTGCTTGCCTTAGAAGGCCACTTTGCTTCGTAACGTGAAGGGACGAGCTTTGCTAATGGGATCAAGTGAAGACTTGAACGTTCACAAAGCTAACTCGGAAGTCCATTCCAAATGCATACATGGTCTGTTTCCAGCAACCACAGACTCTCTATACATGTATATTGCAAATGTACTACTCTTCGTCAGCGTTTTTAACTACACTATTTAATGTGTAGAGAGTGTCTTTTTGAAGACAACAATCAAAATACTGTTGACCATCAAGACTGGCGCAAATGCGCTTCTCTTGTTGCACAAAATTATAGTATAAAGACTTAGTTAAATGCAAGCCTGTAAATTCAGTCTTATGACTGAATTTTTTTGTGTTGTAAAAAAAGGAAACCAATTTTATCTAAAATACGTCCTTAATTGTACACGTCTACATGACATTATTCTCGTTTGTGTTTTTTAATTGAGAACAACTAGTTTCGAGAAATTCATGTTTAAAATGACTTGTTACTGGGAATATTATTATTAGTTCATTGGACATGCAAAGAAAGTGAATACTTTATTGAATACATTAAGGTAGTATTAATAGACAGAATATTTTGTAACAAAGTCATATATCCTTTATTCTTTTTTTCCTTGGAACTATATTCAAATACAGCAGAGTGCTGTATAATGGAACTGTAGATTTACATTACATTAATTCTAATTTAAGAAATTGGTTTATAGATAACGAATACAAATAGAAAGGATGTGTCAGTATGATAGTTACTTTATTTACATCACCAAGTTGTACGTCTTGTCGTAAAGCAAAAGCATGGTTAGAGGAGCATGAAATTCCTTATACAGAACGTAATATTTTTTCTGAACCGTTAAGCATTAGTGAAATTAAAGAGATTTTACGAATGACGGAGGATGGAACAGACGAAATTATTTCTACCCGTTCTAAGATATTCCAAAAATTGAATGTAGATGTTGAAAGCTTACCTTTACAACGCTTATATGAATTAATTCAAGAATATCCTGGATTATTACGCCGACCAATAATTTTAGATGAGAAAAGACTTCAAGTAGGCTATAACGAAGATGAAATTCGACGATTTTTACCGCGTAAGGTTAGAGCTTATCAATTACAAGAAGCACAGCGTATGGTGAACTAAAACCCACTTAGACTGCATAGAATGATGTAGTAGGTGTTACAAATGCAAATGCATGTTGTGACATCTATTTTTTATGCTTTACTTATGTAAAAACCTGCATTCAAAACTAATATTTAATAGGTAAAAGTCATATATTTCCGTAAAAGTATGTTAAACTTGATTTAATACAAATAGTTTACTACAATTTCAATTATTCAAATATCTTCTTTGAAACGGTGTATATCCTTTTCATTTTATGAAAGAACAGCATACAATAGAATTAGAGACAACTGTGACCAAAAAATACGATTGCGGTTGCTCGATGATTTTCTGTAGTGTGGTCAAAGGTTGAAAAACAAAGGAGTATGAAGGTTAAAAACAATGAATCAAAGCATACTAATGAAATAATACTGTTTTTCGACAAATGACAGTGAAGGGAGATGAGGTCTAGTGGACATCGAACGTGTAAATGAAAATACACTCAAGCTCTTTATTACGTACAATGATATAGAGGATCGCGGCTATAGTCGTGAAGAAATTTGGTACAACCGAGCAAAGGGTGAACAACTTTTTTGGGATATGATTGATGAAGTGAACACTGAAGATTATTTTGATGTAGAAGGTCCGATTTGGATTCATATCAATGCGTCAGAAGTAGGCTTAGAAATCATTGTCACACGTGCACATATTTTAAAAGACGGTGAAACATTAGATGGTCATTCAAATTTTGATGAACAAAAAAGTATGTTTGCCCCATTTGACGAAGTTGGAGAGGATCTTCTTAGTCAATTAACTCAATTTGGTGACATGGATGAATCAGAGTTATTTATGGATACAGACATTTATGTTTATAAATTTAAAGATATTGATGAGTTAATCCCCGTTGCAAAACGGATGACAGATGACTTAGTGGATTCCTCATTATTCAAATATGAAGGTAGTTACTATCTTGTAGTAGACTTTGCGAATGCAGACGATGATTTAAATCGTCATGATAAAAACGCGATTATTAAAGAGTTTTTAAGCCCTTCTAATTTCACAATTCATCGCCTTGAAGAATATGGCGAAAAAATTATGGAATACGATTGCTTTGAAACTGTACGAAAATATTTTAGTTAACATCTTCATGCTTCTGACTCTCAGGAGCTTTCAGACTGTAGATATACTCAAAATTGAGTAGACTACAGTCTTTTTTTACGTTTTGAGATAAATGAGGGAAAGAAAAATCAATTTTCAAAGAAAAGCACATCATTAGTTGGCGTATAGAAAAACCTTTACTACAATGAGGCAAAAAGGAGAAGGATAACATGCTTATTGCCTATACAGACAAACAGCAGTTAATTATTTCCTATCAACATTCGAGACAAGCTTTACGACAATTTCGTCAGCAATTACAATTTTTTTGTCCACAATGTCAACAGCCTGTACAATTAAAAATTGGTAAGCAGATTATTCCGCACTTTGCA
The DNA here is from genome assembly GCF_038593855.1 of Lysinibacillus sp. FSL M8-0337. Lineage (NCBI taxonomy): Bacteria > Bacillati > Bacillota > Bacilli > Caryophanales > Bacillaceae > Lysinibacillus > Lysinibacillus sp. FSL M8-0337. The sequence goes on from NZ_CP151996.1 coordinate 717,217, forward strand.
CATATTACTAATGATTGTCATCATCAATTTGCGGAAGGGGAATCCAAGCTCCATTTACAAGGGAAAATTCAATTATTTGAATGGTTGCAGTCACTTGGGCATACAGTAGAGCTGGAGCCATTTTTAAGAAAGCTATCACAAAGGCCCGATTTACTACTGCAAGGTGAACATCATCGGATTGCCATTGAATATCAATGTAGTTCGATAACAAAAGAAAACTGGCAACGGCGTACAGAAGGATATGAAAAGCATAACATTCAAGCATTATGGCTTTTTCAAACACCACAGAAAAAATATACTACAAATGCTATTCAAAAAATTAGAATTTCCCCTATCCATCAAAATGCAATTACTTATTCATCCAACAATATGCCGTATTTAGTTACATATGATGCGAGAGCAGCAAAATTTAATTATTGGACGAATCTACTTTATGTTCACGGGCAAACTTTTATAGCGAAAGTACTCTCTATTCCACTCAACAATCAGCAATTCCCATTTTATGAGCCAAAGCCGATTACACATGAATCATTTACTATATACAAGGAGATGTATATAAAATGGGGTCAACAGTATGTAATGCAAAAATTATTCCGAAGTCGAAAGGGAGTTCAAGATCGTTTTCTACGTAGTTGCTATGAGCAAAATTTTCCTCTGAATGCACTGCCACATTACATTGGTATACCTGTTAAAAATTCACAGGCTATTCCGATGTTCTCAATTGAATGGCAAGTGATTTTATTAGATTTTTGCAGGAAACGACAGTTGCTACCGTATGAGTTAAGAAAAGAAGATATTCGACTGTTTCTAAAGCTTCTCAATGTAGAGCCAACAGAATTGGGCGTGCAAGCTGTTGAAAACTATGGAAACTTGTTAGGTCATAGATTTTCTGGAAAAGATTACGCTAGTGCGATATGGAAGCGAGTATATACCAATTTGTACAATCAACCATCTGTTTAAATCCCTTTATGGAAGTAAGGAGCTCATGTATCGCTATGGATAATCAAACTGGGATTTTGATGAGTTGAGCTACAGGGTATTATTTGCAATTGTCGCAATATATTGAGAAAATATGAGAGTACAGGAAAGTCATATATAAAGGGGGCTGGCTCATGGCTAGTAACAATAATCGAGTTTTAATGAGAAATGAAATACCGGTAGAGTTAACTTGGCGATTGGAAGATATTTTTGCAACGGATACACTATGGGAAGAGGAATTTAAGAAAGTCGCAGAACTTTCGAAAGAGGCATCTAGCTATGCGGGTACTTTAAAAAATGGTGCAGATGCCTTATTAGCTGTACTAACTTATTACGATAAAATTTATCAACGTACAATGAAACTCTATACGTATGCGCATATGCGATATGATCAAGATACAACGAATAGTTTTTATCAAGATATGAATAGTCGAATTCAAACGTTAGCGACAAATATTTCAGCAGCACTTTCATTTTTAACACCTGAAATTTTATCACTAAGCGAAGAAACAATTGAATCCTATTTAGCTGATAATCAGGATTTGCAATTATATAAGCAATCATTAAAAGAAATTTCAATGACCCGTCCACATGTTTTACCAGCAGAACAAGAAGCGTTACTTGCACAAATGGCAGAAGTGACAGGTACTGCTTCGAATACATTTAGTATGTTAAATAATGCGGACCTAGTTTTCCCTACAGTTAAAAATGAGGATGGGGAAGAAGTCCAACTGACACATGGTAATTACATTAAGTTTTTAGAAAGTAAAAATCGATCCGTACGTGAAGCAGCATTTAAAGCGATGTATGAAACGTATGGTCATTTTAAAAACACATTTGCTGCTACATTGACAGGTAATGTAAAAAAACACAATGTGAGTGCACGTGTGCGTCATTATGAATCGGCGCGTCATGCGGCATTGTCCAATAACTTTATCCCAGAAAGTGTCTACGATCAGTTAGTAGAGACTATTCACAAGCATCTACCAACTATGCAACGTTACATTGCATTACGTAAAAAGTTATTAGGTGTGGATGAGTTGCATATGTGGGATTTATTTACACCTCTTGTTCAAGAAGTAGATATGAAAGTTCCATATGAGGAAGCTAAAGATATTTTAGTGAAAGCGTTAGCTCCACTTGGTAAAGAATATCAAGAAATTGTCCAAAGTGGTTTCGATAATCGTTGGGTTGATGTTAAGGAAAATAAAGGTAAACGTAGCGGCGCGTATTCATCAGGTGCTTACGGTACGAATCCTTATATTTTAATGAACTGGCAAGACAATGTGGATAATTTATTTACATTGGCGCATGAGTTTGGGCATAGTGTCCACAGTTATTATACTCGTAATAACCAACCTTTCGTTTACGGAGATTATTCCATTTTCGTGGCAGAAGTGGCATCTACATGCAATGAGGAACTATTGAATGATTATCTGTTGAAAACAATAGAAGATCCGCAGCAAAAAATATATTTATTAAACCATTGGCTGGACGGTTTCCGTAGCACCGTGTTCCGTCAAACAATGTTTGCAGAATTTGAACATTTAATTCATCAGATGGATAAAAACGGAGAATCGTTAACAGCGGAACGTTTAACGGAAGTGTATTATAATTTGAATAAGCAATATTTCGGTGAGGATATGGTAGTTGATGAGGAAATTGGTTTGGAATGGGCTCGCATTCCACATTTCTATTACAATTACTACGTCTATCAATACGCTACTGGTAAATCCGCAGCTACGGCATTAAGTAAGCAAATATTAGAGGAGGGCGCCCCTGCTGTAGAACGTTATATTAATAACTTCTTGAAAGCTGGATGCTCTGATTTCCCGATTGAAGTGCTTAAGGCTGCAGGTGTTGATATGAATGTAGCAAAACCAATTGATGATGCTTGTAAAGTATTTGAACAACGCTTAAATGAATTGGAAAAATTATTGTTGAATAATTAATAGGTATGGCTGTAGTAACATTACTACAGCCATTTTCTATTTTATGCAGAAATTGGCTTTCAAGAAAAAAGTAAATAATAATGTTTTTCTTTGATTTACAAATGATTAAAAGTTTCCATCTTGAAAAAATACTGTACTGTAATCGCTTTCTATATGACAAATTTGTGAATCTAAAGCAGGATACATTGCTAAATTTATTATTCCATGATAAAGTGAATCTTGTGAAATAAATCACAAAACAAACATACACCCCTTTGTTTGAACGTGAACATTTCTCCCATCCCCTTTGTGAAAAAGAGGCGTCTCTATCTGTCGAGGATAGTGGCGCCTCTTTTATTATAGTTCTTTCCTGCTAATTCTATATATAATCCATGTCTTTTGTAGTTTTTTTCTTAGCGTCTTTTTTAACTAAGGTGGATAGATTGATATTCACTTAATGATAAGACGAAAGATGGAATCTTGTTGCCTTCATATAATGTTTTAGACGCACTGCCTTTGACCTACAATAGGCACTTCCTATAATCAAAGATTATGACGTTATGACATAAAAAAAAGAATAGGACTCAGTTATAGAATGGTTGAGTTCCTATCCTTTTGGAATAAAAGTATAATTGCATTATTTAATACGCCACAGTGTAGCGTGATCTGTTTGAATACGTTCAATCTTTTGTTGTAGCATACGTTTTTTTAATTCACGTTCTGCTGCTTGTTCTGTTAAGGAATAAATAAAGGCTATGTCATTTGTAGAAAGTGTATGGTACTTTAAAAATAATTCTTCAATAGTTGGTAACGGTTGGCGAATTAACTGTTCATTCATCATTTCTTGTAAAATATGTTCATAAACTCCATAGTCATAGCTACCGCTCACTTTAAGCCCTTCATCCTCAATGCACTCATTGAAAAATACAATACTAGGTACTTCATCAACTTCCATTTCTCTTTTTATATAAAGGTCGCATTGGAATGCACGTGCAGCTTCTTTTGAACCGAAATCGACTGTGAATTCATTCATATCTAACTGTACTTCCTCTGCAATTTTTAACAGCGTTGCATAGGAATTAACATCCTGATAATTCAGCAAAACATATTCTTGTAATTTTGACAAATAACGAGCGCCTGAACGTTTACCCTGTAATTCTGCCGCCTTTATGGCAATAGAGGGTAACACAGGGTGATTAATATCCAGTTCAATACCTGATTCGCAGCCTTTCATGCGCTTACTCAAACAATTAAGTGAAGAGAGCTCTGTGCTTAACACAAAGCGCCATGAGAAATAATGATTATACTCTAGTTGGAGTTTACGAATGATGGATTGCATACTAAAAGCTTCAGGACAAAGTGGATCTACGAAAATATACAATTCAATTGGCTTATTGGCAGTAGAAATCGTTGGTGTTGGTTCTTGCAACATTTGAATATTATTCACGTAATAATTCCCCCTCATCGTCATTAGGTGTATTAATCATGTGATGAGCTGTTAATACTAAACGTTGGTAGTAGGTTTCACGGAACTTCCCTTCCAAACCAACCTCATCCATCGCTTCGGCCATACATTCTAGCCAAGCTTGGGCACGATCAGGTGTGATTGGAAAATTCATATGACGCGCTCGCATCATTGGATGTCCATGCTCTTCTGTAAAAAGATTTGGACCCCCTAAATATTGTGTTTGAAATTGAATTTGTTTGCGGGCTGTCTCTGTCAAATCTTTAGGGAAGATTGGCATAAGATCAGGATGCTGTGCAACTCTTTTATAGAACGCATGTATGAGTTCAGAAAGTTTTTCAGCTCCAAGCTCCTCATAAGGAACAGTGTATTTTCGACTCATAAGTAAATGCTCCTTTTATTCTTTATAAGAAGTATATCGTAAAGTACAAATTAATATGTTCATGTACCATTTTATCTAATACTTTGTTGAATTGAAAAATGTGAATATCTTGTGACTACCTTCATTCTATCAACGTCCATTCGTTTACACAAACAAAGAGCACTTTGGAAATGTTTTCGATAAAAAGCACAAATTTCACCAACGAGGGTGAAATTTGCTGAAAAGGACTGTAATTACAGGCTTTATGCGATTTAAACAGTGTAATAATTCATCACTTTTTTGACATAATTCTGCGTTTCTTTAAATGGTGGAATGCCATTATATTTTGTTACGCGAGAAGCTCCAGCATTATAAGCGGCCAAAGCCAGTGTTGGATCATTATCAAATTTATCGAGCATTTGGCGTAAATATTTGGCTCCCGCCATAATATTTTGCTCGGGATCAAATGAATTCGTTACACCTAAATATTGGGCTGTCTTAGGCATTAATTGCATTAAGCCTTGTGCGCCTGCATGACTAACAGCGAATGTGTTAAAGTTGGACTCTTGCTTGATAACGGCAGCAATAAGCTTAGCTGGTACATTATAGGTAGCCGCAGCCTTATCAATAATAGCGGCATATTGGTTGGCTCCAGCAAGTGAATTTGCATAGGCAGTCGAGCCAATCACATCGTCTGATACATAGGAATCTAGCTTAGTGCTGGCTTGCATGTTTGATAATGTTGCTTGGAGAGAGGCGGGAATATACACAGAATTCGTTCCATTATAGAGCAATGATTGGAGCGAATTATTTGTATTTCCACCAGTCATACCTGTTAAGCTACTAAGCTGGTCCATAAAGTTGGCGGAGCCTGATGAACTCATGCCAAGGAGGCTAGATAATTTTGCGTTGTTCGTTGTTGTAGCATCACCTAACATTTCTTCAATCATATCAGAAAAGATAGAATTGCTGTTTGTGACAGAATTTGGTGAAGTATTTCCAGTAGAGCCTAATGTTTGTAGTGCTTGGATTTCAAGCATTGTTTTCAAAGATTGGATATCCAATGAGCTGGTCACCCTTTCGTATTGTAATAAGTATTATTGTTGTTTAGTTGATTGTAAAGCTTTCATAAAGCGTGCAATTTTTTTTTCAGCAATTTGTTTTTCAATATCGTATTGCTGTAGAAATTCGTCGAAGATTGCTTTTCCTTTTATTTCATCTTTTGATTCATATTCTACCTCATAATCGTCACACTGCAAATAGAAAGAATGATCAAATACAAGAAGTCCGTCTTTATAAGGAATTTCGACACGGTCCGTTGTAAGGGAACCAAACACGGCTAATTGCTCTAATGCAATGTTGTGTGACGCTAGTCTTTTGGCGACTTCTGGTGCATAAAAGCCTTGACCTGCAAGCATTTTTTCAGCTTGTGCAGCGGTCAATTCATCGGTTGTTTCTAAATGTGTATGATTTGAAGTTTTCTCTTTTAATGTACATTCATAATAATTGTTAATCATGCGGATACGTAACCCACTTTGCAAATTTCGAATAGCATTAGTAGGGGTGTCGAAATAATGATTTGTTTGACGATGAATAGCATTTTTTTGGATTTGGAATTCTTCTAGCAAATGCTCATATTGTTGTTTAGTTAAAATATTTTTAAACTCAATTTCAAGTTGTTGTGCCATAGATGCTCATCCTTTTTTATTAATTTACTTGCGTCAACGGAAGTCCGCTACTTCTAATAAGTGTGTGTTGCCAAACTATAATTTGATTGGGAGGGGCTTCTACCCCTACTGTTGTCATCGATATTTAACTGGAGCTTTTTTCAAGCAGAAATGAAAAAGCTCGGGACGCAATTAAGCGAATGTTGTAATCGGTTTTTAGCCGAAGTTTGCTTGTTGTTTTGCAATTACACACTGCAACTATTTACCCCATATGCTAAAATAAGAGGAAGAGAACGACGAAAAGGGGACCCACATTTGCGTAAAATATATACTATAGAATCATTTTATTTTGAAAATCAGCAACCTCATTTTAGTTTAAACGACAATCATAAAAATTTACAGCTAAAGCCTGCTGCCCAAGTAATTGCAGATTCAGATGATTTTGCATTTATCTATTTACTGGATGCAGGAGAGGACTATCATTACTTGCGTTTTCCACAAAACAGTTGGGACAATCTTGTACATATTTTACAAGCCAAACAAAACCCAATGTTAAAAGTAGATGGGGAAGTAATTGAACTGACAAACTTTTACGAGGAATTGGAAATGCTCGTGTATAATATTGAAGGAAATTACAATTACGGAGCAGAATTTGTTCAAGCAGTGGAACAACACTTCAAGGCAGTTCTCGCTGATTAAAAAAGACAAAACGAACAGTCGGTGTTGGTTTTGTCCGATACCGAATGTCGGGAGGTTTTAGCGATGGGACAATGGGAGATTTTTTTAAGTCCTTATAAACAAGCAGTAGATGAGTTAAAAATAAAATTAAAAGGTATGCGATCTCAGTTTGGCATTGTCAATGCAAATTCACCAATTGAATTTGTGACAGGACGAGTAAAGCCACTGGCAAGCATTTACGATAAAACGCTAGAAAAAGGACTAGCCTTTGAACCGTCGAAGCAACTTGGCGACGAGCTTGGTGATATTGCAGGTGTTCGTATTATGTGTCAATTTGTAGATGATATTTCGACGGTGACAGAGCTAATTCGACAACGTAAGGATATGCGCGTAGTGGAAGAGCGAGATTATATTACCCATAATAAGCCAAGCGGTTATCGTTCATATCATATGATTGTAGAATACCCCGTTGAGACCATACAAGGAAAAAAAGTAGTGCTAGCAGAGATTCAAATTCGTACATTAGCTATGAATTTTTGGGCATCAATAGAACATTCGCTAAATTATAAATATAAGGGCATGTTTCCCGAGGAAATAAAAAATCGTCTACAAAGTGCAGCAGAGGCAGCCTTCCGGTTAGATGAAGAAATGTCTTCGATTCGTAGTGAAATTCAAGAAGCACAAGCCTATTTTAGTGAATTTAAAGAGGCATCGAATCCTAGTTTACTATCAGAGAAGGAGCGTGACTCACAATGAAATTTTCTATTCAATCACGTAGAGATGCACAATCAAATGAATTAATGGAGCTTGCAAAAACATATTTGCAAGATTTTGGATTAACATACGATGAAGAGACACCTGAAATTGTCGTATCGATAGGTGGGGACGGCACGCTATTACATGCTTTCCATCGTTACTCACATTTGCTAGATCAAGTTGCATTTGTCGGTATTCATACAGGTCATTTAGGTTTTTATGCGGATTGGAAACCTTCAGAACTAGAGAAATTAGTGCTATCGATTGCCAAAAAAGATTTTAATGTTGTGGAGTATCCCTTATTAGAAGTAAAAGTGGAACATCATAATGCAGAATCGAATACTTATTTAGCACTAAATGAAGCGACCGTGAAATCGCCAGATGTTACCCTTGTGATGGATGTTGAGTTAAACGGAAATCAGTTTGAGCGTTTCCGTGGGGATGGCCTTTGTGTTTCGACACCATCAGGTAGCACAGCTTATAACAAAGCTTTAGGGGGAGCCATTATCCATCCTACATTAGCAGCACTTCAAATTACTGAAATTGCTTCTATAAATAATCGCGTCTTCCGAACAGTGGGCTCGCCACTAATTTTACCAGCTCACCATCACTGTATTTTACGCCCAGTGAACGATCAAAACTTCAATATGACAGTGGATCATCTACAAGTCACACAAGGAGATGTGAAATCCATTGCTTTCAATGTAGCAAATGAAAGGGTTCGCTTTGCACGCTTCAGACCGTTTCCATTTTGGGAACGTGTGCATGAGTCATTCGTTGCAAATGAGTAATCGCGATACACGTTTTACACTTCAATTTCAAGCTGAAAAGGATGGGCAATTGCTACGTGAGGCTTTAGCACAATGGCAAATATCGAAACGTGCTTTAACAGCTATTAAGTTTGATGGGGGCTTACTATCGGTCAATGGTATCGAGCAAAATGTACGTTACCCCCTTCACAAGGGAGATCAGGTAGAAATAAAATTCCCACCAGAAGAGAAAAGTGATGGACTCACAATTGAATATGGTGCGCTGTCGATTATTTACGAGGATGAGGCTTTGTTAGTGCTTGATAAACCAGCGCATCAAAGTACAATTCCATCCCGTGAGCATCCATCAAAAAGTGTGGCTAATTTTGTTTGTGGCTATTTTGAACAACAACGTTTAGCCTCCACCGTCCATGTTGTGACAAGGCTTGACCGTGATACATCAGGCTTGTTATGTATTGCCAAGCATGCACATATCCATCATTTAATGGGTTTAGCGCAACGCAGTGGTAATGTGTCGCGTGAATATGAAGCAATTGTACATGGACATTTAACAGAGGATAGGCAGTCTATCATTGCGCCCATTGGTCGAAAAGAATCTAGTATTATTGAACGTGAGGTACGGGAGGATGGCCAATTTGCGCATACGGATGTGACCGTCTTACAGCGTTTTACTGTTCAAGGTGAACCGATGACGCATATTCGCTTAAAATTGCATACAGGACGAACACATCAAATCCGCGTGCATATGGCTTATGTAGGTCACCCGCTTATAGGCGACGAATTATATGGGGGGAGCCGTAATTTGATAGATCGGCAAGCATTACATTGTGTATCGTTGTCTTTGCACCATCCATTAACAAATGAGAAGCAATCTTTCACAAGTATGTTAAAGGATGATATGCAACAAATATTAAAAAATTGAGGAGGTGTTCGCAAAAACGAGCATCTCTTTATCATTTTTACTATTAAATAGTATCTTAATAGCATGTTAACAGAAAAATAAGCAATTGTAGGGTATAGTAAAGAAGAAAGTTGTTTTTATCTAAAAAAAGAGTTTGCACAAACAGTGCATGCACACTATTATATAAAAGGTAGATTTGCGTCAATGAACGTAAAATAATTTCAACGCTCGGAAGGAGGGGACAAGCATGATAGAGGAAAGAAATGAAAAGGATGATGTGCAATTCGACGAGGCACATTTACGTGGTATGCTAGAAAACAATGAAATTAACGCATTCCGTGATGAGTTTTTAGAACTTCATCCATATGATCAGGCAACGTTTTATGAAAAGGTGGAGCCTGATATAAGGAAGATCATCTATTCGTACTTGTCTCCGACGGAAATGGCTGATATTTTTGAGGCAATCGAAATAGATGATGATGAATATAAAGCGTATTTAGCTGAGATGGATCCAGCATATGGTGCAGAAATGCTGTCCCATATGTATGCTGATGATGCTGCAGACGTTTTAAATGAGTTGGATACAAAGCAACGAGAAAGCTATTTAGGCATGATGGATGTAGAAACAGCTGAAGAGATTAATGAGCTTTTAAGTTATGATGAATATACAGCTGGTTCTATTATGACAACTGAATACGTAGCTATTCCTGAAAATTCGACGGTTCGTTCTGCCATGGCGATATTGCGTAAAGAGGCACCAAATGCCGAAACGATTTATTATATTTTTGTTGTGGATGAGGCACATCGACTAACAGGGGTTATTTCACTCCGCGATTTAATCATTGCTGATGAGGATACACTTATTCGCTCGATTATGAATGAACGAGTTGTAATGGTGCATGTGGGTGATGACCAAGAGGAAGTAGCACAAATTATGAAGGATTATAATTTCCTAGCAACACCTGTTATTGGTGATCAAGGTGAGCTTTTGGGGATTATTACTGTCGATGATATTATCGATGTTATTGATGAGGAAGCATCTGAAGACTACTCGAAATTAGCGGGTATTTCCGATATGGATAAATTTGATACTAATCCTTGGCAAGCAGCAAAAAAACGTTTGCCCTGGCTTGTTATTTTATTGTTTTTAGGTATGCTAACAGCGAATTTAATGGGGCAGTTTGAAGATACATTAGATAAAGTAGCGTTGCTTGCAGTCTTTATTCCGCTTATTTCAGGTACTTCAGGGAATAGTGGCACACAAGCACTTGCAGTTGCCATTCGTGGTATTGCGACAGGTGATGTCGAAGAACATAGCAAAATGAAGCTGTTACTTCGAGAAGCGGGTACTGGCATCTTAACGGGAATTGTTTGTGGCCTGATTGTTATTGGTATTGTATATATATGGAAAAGTGAATTGATTTTAGGGATGCTTGTTGGTGCAGCAATTTGTGGTTCGATTTTAGTGGCAACACTTGCTGGCTCATTTATCCCATTATTAATGCACCGTATGAAGATTGACCCAGCTGTTGCATCGGGTCCGTTTATTACAACATTAAATGATATTACGAGTATTTTAATTTATTTAGGACTAGCGACAATGTTTTTAAGTCAGATAGGCTAAGAACCAATTTCTTTTCTTTTGCATATTGTAGGGAAAAAAGGGAAGTGATAATTGTGGAGCGAGAGCCACGCCTATATATAAAGTCACCAACTTATTTCTTAAACATTTCTAAAATGCTACATGAATTGGATTTGGATGAAAGTACGTCTGTCTATGTAAAAGATCAAGATCATTACGACAGTGAGTCGAGTCTAGATGAAGCGGTACCTAAATTAGTAACAGAACAAGTAAATGAAGAAGTAAACGAAGAAGTGGACGAATATATTATAAAACAGCTACAGTTTTTAGAAAAACCGTTTCGTCAAAAAGCTTATCAACCATTATTAATCACTTTAAAGGATGGTAGAAGACTAAGTGGAACTGCTTCAGATATGCAAATGGATTCCTTGCTGTTGACGTCTAAGGAGTTTAATACACAAGAAATTATTTACTTCGAGGATATTGAACAAATATTATGGCGGGGAAGACAATTGCCAATATTATAAAAAAAGTGTACAGCAGAGGATGCTGTACACTTTTTTTTTATGTGTAGTGTGTCAAAGGAGAAAGACTTAATTACAAATCCCTAAGTCAACATCAGCGATACATTGAACAGCGCAGAAACAAGATAAATCCACAGTGATACAGCTATCAGTAGAGTTCCAATCATCTACTTTACAAATTTTCTTCATATTTACGCAACAGCCGTCACGACTTAATAAGTCTACAGTGCTTTCAGTAGAATCATAAGTACATAATGGTTCTAAAACGCGTAAAGTAGCACAGCATTCATCAAACATATCTTCGACACGGAAAAATACTGATGTACATTTACATGGATCTGCTGATGGTGAGCTAAAGAATGCTTTAAATGGAGTACCGTCTTTTGTAATTAGCATGAATACGCGTGTATCTGCCGCTGAGCGTGCAGGACTAACGATCCCGCCTAGTGGTTCTAAGAAACAGTTTGCTGTACATGGGGAACACTCATCTCGCACCGCTTGATTTTGAATATCTAAAATTGCACGCACCACGTCACAAACGCAGCCTGCTGAATGGATAGGTCCAATAGGATTTGTTGGTTTACCACAACCCATATTGTCACCTCCTTTCCTTCTAACTACTTCTACAATATGTGCTTTTGAAAAATGGACTCGGGCTTTCGTTTACTTATTCAAATGAATAGTTTTTTTATGTGTGGAGAAACTGTTAAGAAAAGGAGGGTAAATACTTGAGGTTATTAGGAATGATGTTGCCTCTGTTAGTCTGTATGACATTGCTGATTGGATGCACGGAAAAAGAAAAATTTATTGTTTATGGTTCTCCACAAAATGAAGCAGAGCTTGAATCGGTATTAAAAGAAGAAAAAGCGGTTGAAAAATCAACGGTTATTCAACATGACGATAAAATGCTTGTGGCTGTGCAAATTAAACCTTTGAAAAAATGGAATAAGACTAAATTAGAGAAGAAACTCCAAAAGAAGTTTGATGAAAAGTATCCTAACAAAGAAGTTTTCGTTTCAGCCGATTATAAAATATTTTATGAAGCCAATAAAATAAAAAAGGACCAACTTGAAGATAATAAACTAAGCAAAAAAATTACGGAGCTGCAGAAGCTGGCAAAGGAGGAAACATAATGGAAAAAGAGCAATATCAACAGCTAGAACAAAACATAACACCAACGCCCCCCTACTTAAAAAATGCTGTTAAAGCATTTGTGGTAGGTGGTCTCATTTGTACAATCGGGCAGGCGGTTTCTCTTTTTTATATCGTTTTCTTTAATTTCACAGAAGCAACGGCCGGAAACCCAACCGTTGCAACTATGGTATTTTTTGCAATGATTTTAACAGGCTTTGGTTTATACAAAAGAATTGGTCAATTTGCAGGAGCAGGTTCAGCAGTACCTGTTACAGGGTTTGGGAATGCGGTAATCTCTGCTGCAATTGAACATAGATCTGAAGGTTTAGTCCTCGGTGTTGGCGGTAACTTATTCAAATTAGCTGGATCTGTTGTGTTATTTGGTGTAGTATCTGCATTTTTTGTGGCACTTATTAAATATATCCTTGTGACGATAGGGGTGGTTTCATGGTAATCATCTTTCCATCAAAGCCATCATTGTTAGCAGGAGGCGTAGTAGCAGGACCGTTAGAGGATCGCAGTACTTTCAAACAATATTTTGATACGGTCTACGATGATGAGCGCTGGCAAATGGATACAAATGAACAAGGTCATCGAAAAATGGTTGAAGAAGCCTGTGAATTTGTTATGAAAAAAGGTGGTATTACAACTGGAGAAGTCGATTATTTATTAGGTGGCGATTTAGTGAACCAAATGACGCCTACCAATTTTGCTGCAAGGGAATTAGCTATTCCGTTTATCGGATTATTTTCCGCTTGTGCTACCTCTGTTTCAGCTGTGATTGTAGCTAGCCTTTTAACAGAGCTTGGTGCTGCTAATTATTCAATTGCTGGGGCATCAAGTCAGCACAATGCGATTGAACGTCAATTTCGCTATCCAATCAATTATGGTGCACAGAAACCACAAACGGCACAATGGACTGTCACAGCAGCAGGTTATGCACTGGTTGGTAAACATCGTGAAGATGCTCCTTCTATTGAAGCAGCTACAATTGGTAAGGTCATCGATTATGGCATGGATGATCCATTTCATATGGGCGCTGCCATGGCTCCTGCTGCCTTCCAAACGATTAAGTCTCATTTAGAGGAACGTAAACAAGAAATATATCATTATGATTTAATTTTAACGGGTGATTTAGGACAGCTTGGCTTAAAACTACTTAAAGGAATGCTTGTCGAGAGTGGTATAAAAAATGAGGAGTTAACACTTTTACGCGATGCTGGAGCGGAATTTTACGGTCAAGATGAATCCTTTCAATCGGGGGCTAGTGGAGCAGGCTGTTCAGCGGCTGTTTTTTTTAGTTATGTAATGCAAGAGCTCCGTGCAGGGACATATAAACGAGTGCTCCTTGTGGCGACAGGTGCATTGCTATCTCCACTTTCGTTCCAACAGAAAGAGACCATTCCATGTACGGCACATGCGATAGAAATTACAATGAAATGAGGCAACAGCATGGGTATGACTTTTTTATTTGCATTTATTGTAGGAGGCATTTTCTGCGTGATCGGTCAATTATTAATGGATGTTGGTAAATTAACGCCAGCACATACATTAAGTACGTTAGTCGTTGTTGGTGCAGTTCTAGATGGAATGGGCTTGTATGAGCCACTCATCCATTTTGCAGGTGCTGGAGCTACTGTACCTATTACATCATTTGGTAATTCCTTAACACATGGGGCAATGGCTGAAGCGGAAAAACATGGATTAGTAGGCGTATTGACCGGCATGTTTGAAGTCACAAGTTCAGGAATCAGTGCTGCAATTGTTTTTGGCTTTATTGGTGCATTAATTTTTAAACCAAAAGGGAATATTGACTAGACGAATACCCCTCTCTTGTCTGCAACTTTACATATTATAGGTTGTAGAAGGGAGGGGTGCTTTTATGGGATATCAAGGCTGGTGTGCACAACCTTATGGTAATAATGTTGCAGGTGCAAATAGCTGGAACTATTGCGGAGGCAATAACAATAATGGAATGGGCTCAACATTTGTCTTAATTGTTGTCCTATTTATTCTCCTAATTATTGTTGGCGCTACTTTCGTAAGTTAATTAGTCTAGCTATTAAAAAGTTCTAGAGAGTTTTAGATATATAGGCTTTAGCTTTTTTTTGTGAGTATATAAACAACTTACTGAATAAGGTTAGAGCCTCCAACAGTTGTTATTGATGTTTTGTGTACGATAGTTACCGTTTATGAATCATTCGCGACAATAACGTTGAGGTGGAATTGATAGGAGGGGGAACATGCATCGCTCGTTTTTTAATTCGATTGAACAAAAGACAGGCGTATCAATGGATGAAATCTTTGCATTAGCTAATGCAATTCAATATGCTGATTTCACCAATGAAAAACAAGTAAGAAAGATTGTACGTCGTGTAGGTAAGGTGTCTAATAGACAAATTACACAAGAGCTTGAAGATAAAATCGTAAACTCTATTATTCAAGATGGCGCTTCACTAGATTTCGAAAAGCTAGCTAGAATGATGAAATAATGATAAACGTTTGTCTATTTTGGTGTGAGAAAGAGCTCAAAATAGAGAACAGACAAAAGTATAAAAAAGAGGCTGGGACAAAACCCTCCTCTGAAAACTAATAAGCCGTTGAAATTTTACGACGAGTAAAATTTCAACGGCTTTGATTATTTTTACATAAAAATAAGAACCACTTCTGATAAGATAAAAGTACACCACATACCAAATCTCTGAAAGAAGGGTTCTTATGTTCAAAAATTATAACATGAATCAATTAGTTTTGCCTTTAGATTTAGAAATGAAATTACAAAAGAATGACATTGCCTTCCATGTCCATCATTTAGTCGAAAGTATCCCGCCCGAAGCGTTTGAACCATTTCTTCGAAATGAGGGCTGTCCTGCCTATCATCCACGCATGATGCTTAAAATTATCTTATGTGCCTACACGCAATCCGTCTTCTCAGGGCGCCGAATGGAGGCGCTTTTAAAAGATAGTCTTCGGATGATGTGGCTAGCACAAGGGTATGAACCAACCTATCGCACAATCAACCGATTCCGTGTCCACCCAGAAGTCAAAGAGTTGATTCGCCAATGCTTCGTTCAATTCCGCTGCCAGCTGGTACAGGAAGAATTAATTAATCAGGAAGCGATTTTTATTGATGGAACAAAAATTGAAGCGAATGCAAATAAATTTACATTCGTGTGGAAAAAGTTGATTGAGAAATATCATAACGGACTCATTGAAAAGTCCAACCAGCTATACAATGAGCTACTTGAAAAAGAAATCATACCCGAAATGGAACGGGAAAATGAACAGGAATTAGCATTGGAAGACCTTGACCAAATGGTCAAAAAAGTAGATGAAGTGATTTCTGAATACGATCGAAAAATTGAGGACTCATCGGATGTGGCAGAGCGAAAGGCTTTAAGAAAGGAACGAAAATTCCCAAAGCAAACGCACAAACAATTAATCGACTATATGGAACGCAAACTAAAATATCAAAGAGACTTCGAAATCTTTGACGGACGAAATAGTTACTCGAAAACAGACCCGGATGCGACATTTATGCGTTTGAAAGATGACTATATGAAAAATGGTCAATTGAAGGCAGGTTATAACGTACAAGTAGCAACAGAAGGTCAGTATGCGCTTGCCTACAGCATTTTTTCGAATCCAACGGATACACGTACATTAATCCCATTTTTGGATGAAATCGAACAACATTATTTGAAGTTACCAAAACATATCGTAGCAGATGCTGGATATGGAAGTGAACAAAATTATGATGATATCCTTGTGAACCGTAAGCGAGAAGCCCTAATCACATACAACATGTATGTAAAAGAACAGAGGAAACCGTATAAGCAAAACGAATTCAATACAGAGAACTGGGCTTATGATGAAGAAAATGATCGATATACTTGCCCAAACCAACAACAGCTTGAATTTAAATATCGTACCACGAAAACGGATAAGTATGAGTACACGCGTGAGTTTAAGGTATACGAATGTGAAGACTGTTCCGGCTGCCCCCTCCGTTCATTCTGTACAAAAGCAAAAGAAGGAACGAATCGAAAGTTAACAGTGAATGAGAAGTGGGAACAACAAAAAGAACATGTGAGAACAAAGCTTTCAGAAGAAAAAACGAGTACCATTTATCGTCAACGCAAAATTGACGTGGAACCCGTTTTTGGATTCTTGAAGGCTAATTTGCGTTTCACTCGATTTTCTGTACGAGGAAAATCGAAGGTTGATAACGAGATGGGTCTCGCATTAATGGCTGTGAATTTAAGAAAATTCACAGCCATTAGCTAAAAGCTATATGGAGACAACATAAAAAACAGAGAAATCCGAATTTGAATTTATTCAAATTCGGATTTCTCACTAATCGAAGCTAGTTATGTCCCAGCCTCGTTCATTTATATCTCTTTTTCCATTGCTCGATGAGGTATCCCGGCATCCATAAATTCAGGAGATGTTACCGTATAACCAAGCTTTTCGTAAAAAGGAACAGCGTAGCTTTGAGCATGGAGTTTTAATTTCTTTTGTTGAATGGAAATTGCGAATTTCTCCATTTCTTGCATAATTAAAACGCCAAGTTTTTTGCCCCGCTGACTTTGTAAAATACATACGCGTTCAATTTTTGCAGTATGATCTTCAATGCCACGTAGACGAGCAGCACCAACAGGTTCATTGCCTTCATACATAATAAAATGTGTTGCCGTTGCATCTAAAGCATCACATTCTAAATGAAGCGGAACACCTTGTTCCTCTACAAATACTTTTTTACGAACAGCAAATGCATCAGCATGTTCTTTCTCTGTTTCGACAATCTTAACGTTATACAAAAGTCATTCAGCTCCAGTCAATCGGAATGTTTCATATGTTGTCCATGACCCATCTTCCAATTGGTATAAAAGATGAATACGATCGATACTATCATGTTCATCAACCCCAGTCATGCGAAGTTGCCCAAAAATATCATCATGTTCTGAGTCCGTCATTTTTTGTGCAATCGTGATGTGTGGAACAAAAACATGTTTAGAGTCCCCAAAAGGAATTTGTTCTTCCAACACACGATGGAATGCTTGTAATTGTTCAGTTGGTTCGATGCGGAAATAAATCGCATTTGTTGTTGGGAAAAACGAACTAATGCGTGATGCATGAATATTTAAAGGCGCGTGTTTAGCAGCAATATCATCTAATTGCTTAACAATAGATTGAATATCGTCTTCTGTTGCATCAAAGCTGTCTTTTAACGTCATATGCGGTGTAATCTTCGCATAATGAGGATCGTAACGTTTACGATACGTGTTTGCTAAATCTTGCAATTTTTTTGATGGAAATGCCACAATTCCGTACTTCATAGTCCATTACCTCCCGAAAATAAACGATTTTTCTATCTAAGTATAACAGAAATTTCAAAATACGTAATTTGAATCGCCTAACATTAATTGAAATTTTCAATTAACGCACGTCTTAAATCAGGTTTCCAATATTTCCATGTATGATTGCCATCAAACTCTTCATAAAATGTAGAGAAGCCTTTACTTAACATTAGATTATGCAACTGTCGATTTGGCGTTAAAAAGTCTTTAACGGTTTTATCCATTGTCACAACTTTATCTTCATTTTTTCCAACGATATGATAAATAGAAATAGCTCCTGGATCTTTAAACTGTTCAACCGCTTTCAGTACATCTTCATCAACATAAGGTGATTGTAAAATAACCTTGCCAAAAATACTTGGATACTTTAATGCAGCCATTAAGGAAGCGGTTGCAGCCATAGAATCACCGATAACTGCACGGCTCATACCCATTTGGTACGTTGCATATTCAGCATCTAAATAGGGAACAAGTTCATGTGCTAAAAAGCGTAAGTATGCTTCATGTTGCTCACCACTTGGAATATATTTAGTACGGCGATCTTTAATATCTTTGTATGGCACAAATGCAATGATTAAATTCTCGATTTCATAGTCATCGATAAGTTCATCGGCTAGTTTTGTAATACCTCCAAGTTGGAAATAATCTTTACCATCCGAAGCGATGAGAATATTATATTTGTATAGTGGAGAATAATTAGCAGGGACATAAATATATAGCTGTAATTCCTCCTGCAATGCTTCACTATAGAACTTTAAATCTTGTACAGTTCCCTTATCCAATGATGACACTCCTTCATGTGTTTGTGACAAAATTGTACCATATTACGAAAGTAAAGGTATAATAGGTTGGGCTAGCGTTATGTTAGCAAAAAAACTGAAATGAGGGTTAGTTATGCATGATAAAAGTATTCGCGTACAGTCAGAAGAAGTGGCGAAAGCAGCCCAAGCTGCACTAATTCGCCGTGGCGTAGAGTTAGAAGACATTGCTGAGATTGTTTATGAAATGCAAAAATCCTACAATGTAGGCTTAACATTAGAGCATTGTATTCATTCGGTTGAACGTGTATTACGTAAACGAGAAGTCCAACATGCAGTATTAGTTGGAATAGAGTTGGATGAATTAGCTGAAAAAGGGCTATTATCGTCACCTCTACAACAAATTATCGAATCCGATGAAGGTTTATTCGGAGTAGATGAAACAATTGCATTGGGGTCTGTGTTTACATATGGAAGTATTGCTGTAACAACATTTGGACATTTAGATAAACAAAAAATCGGTATTATAAAAAAACTCGACACAGAGCCTGGACATCATGTTAATACATTTTTAGATGATTTAGTTGCTAGTATTGCAGCTTCGGCAGCATCACGTATTGCTCACCGCATGCGTGATTTAGAAGAAGAAGGCGAAACATTTGCTGATATTGAGCCAGAAGAGCTCGGTCCCAAGCCAAAACCACATAATGAAATTTAATAGCGTATTATCATAAATGCCTTCAATTGAGGGAATTAGAAAGTCGACAAACTCGTATTTTTCAAGTTTGTCGACTCTTTATTTTGTAACGGGCAATCTGAATTTTTTTGTACAAATAGGAAATATTTTAAGCATACTTAAAAATTTCAGAAGAAAACTAATCAAATCCATTGTGATATTAGTCGACTTTATTGATAATAGAATTAAATAAAGTATTGTATGAAATAAGAAGAGAGGTACTGAAAATGAGTGATAAAGATATTAAAACGTTAATCACTAGCGGAACAATTATTTTTGCCGTTGTATTGTATTTAATATTTAGATAAATTATCAGGTCTTCAGTTTATAATATAGCTGGAGATTTTTGATTTTGGCGATATGCGTAAGGAATTAAAAAGGTGATCATTATTATGTATCATTTTTTATTTTTGTCCGGACGATCCTAAATTAGTAATGGATATTGTTCTAGATTTAACTTTAAGGAAGTAGGATATGAATTTGAAAAAAATATTTTTAGCTTTATTCTTTTCAACATTGCTTATTAGTGGATGTACAGAAGAGGCTAGCACCGGCAATGGTAAGACTGAAGATATACAAGGGATTGTAGCTTCAACAAAGGAATCTGCTGAAAAGCATGATGTGAGTAAATTTGAAGAATATGAACTACAGGAAATAATTGACGGGGACACAATCAGAATAAAATATAATGGTAGTTCCGAAAAAATACGGTTTCTTCTTGTAGATACGCCTGAAACGAATCACAAAACATTAGGGGTGCAACCATTTGGGCCAGAAGCGAAAGAATTTACAAAACAGTTACTTGCTGGACAAGATACGGTTTATTTAGAATTCGACGTTTCCTATCGGGATAAATACAAAAGATTATTAGCTTATGTTTATACGAAAGATGGTATTAGTGTACAAGAGCAATTATTGAAAAATGGGTTAGCACGCGTGGCCTATATTTATGAGCCAAATACGAAACATGTAGATTGGTTTAAGTCCATTCAAAAAACTGCGCAACAATCTGCCATTGGTATTTGGTCAGTTGAAGACTACGTAACAAATCGTGGTTACGATAAAGAGGCTTATAATAATGCTGTGAAAGAAGAAAATCCAGAAAATCCATCTAAAGCAAGTAAAGATGAGTCGAATAATATTAGCAGTAAAGAGAATTGTACTATTAAAGGAAATGTTAATTCAAAAGGTAACAAAATTTATCATATGCCTGGACAACGTGATTATGACAATACTGTAGCAGAAGAAATGTTCTGTACGAAAGAAGATGCAGAAGCAGCGGGTTTTATTCCTGCTAGGCAATAATGTCATATGGAAAAGTTAAATTGACTTAGAGGGCGCCATCAGGAAAATACGGATTTACAACAATCAGTCATTTTCCTGATGAATCCCCTAGTATTAGCAATTTTGTGCGCTTCAAGAATCGAATGAGAAACCACTTTCTCCGAAAAATGCTTAGTCAAATATTTTCCTTCTAATAAAGATTTCCGCCAAACATAAATTGAGAATCCAACAAAGCCACACAGCAATGGTGTATGACGTAACGTAGGAAAGGTTTACACCATGATGAATCATTGTGACACTAATATAAATGGTCAAGTTCGCTAAAGAAAGGAAAAAACTTCGAACCATCCAATGCTTGTGGGGAATGATTTGTTTCTTTTTAATAGATACATACCCTTTAAGTGTTGTCCAAATCCATAAAGTGTTTAAAATGAGAAACCCAATTGTACTGAGCCAACCCCCTGTTGCAAAGAAAGACACATAGAATCCAGGAATATAGTTCAAAATAATTGATAAAACATAAATACGTCCATTCCACTGGTGAAAGTGCAATGATTTCGAGTGAACGCGTTGAATCAAACCTAATGGTCCTGTTATCAATGCTACTATAGCGAGAAGAATGTGAATACGAATCATCACAAACCATAATGATTGGTTCATGAGGTATTCCTCTTTATTGGAAAGAAACCGTTGAAATAACGGGTCAATGATAAAATTTTTTGAAAGCGTATGTAGAACCCACATTATAGTGATGATTATAATAACAATTTTTGTCCCCTTTTTTACTCGGTTCATTTTTTCCATCCTTTTTGAAGGTTACAGTAGGCATATATCGTATATGTAAAACCTTTTTATTTCGAGCAAGCGCTACCCTTCCGTATTAAATGAAGATTGAAAGAGTAGCATTTTTCCTTCTTATGACAATCATGTATTCCTAATCTTATGGACAATCTAATGCTTTATTCACTAATCTTTAAAAGGAGCATTCATCACCCAGTCTACAAATCCCATACGAAGCATAGAAGAACTCAAATTATTTGGCTGTTGCTGTGCATTTTTTAAATTGGCATCATATTTAATTAGTTCAATCATAGATTTTTTAAAACCTAATCGAGGATAAGCCTCAATTATAAAATTAAATGTTTCCTCTGGAATATCTTCTATACGTAAACCAACTACATCCATCCCTGCTCCCAAATGAACTAAGGCAATCTCAGGTTGTTTTTCTTCAGCAATTTCTGAGGTGTGAAGAATAATAGCTTCACGTACCACATCAATTTTATTTTGCGGTAAGCCATGAGAATGAAGGAAACTTTCTGCATAATCAGCACCCTCATATTCAAATGAATGTTTACAACAAACGTGATCTGTAAGACCCACATCATGTAAGACAGAAGCAAGATAAAATAACTCCTGATCATATTTAAATCTATATTTTTTCCCTAATGCATCACCAAAAGCATATGTCCGTAAACAATGATTATAAAGAAATGCTGGAGAAATCTCGTAAATTAATTGGGTAGCATCCTTTGCCACCTTACTATCTGGAATAATAATGTTGTGCATAATTTCCTCCTACGTATTGCTTATTTTTCAATAAATTTATACCACCATAGCCTAATAAAAATTTTACGTGCTAACCAAAGTGCTCATTTTCACACCCTATCCTTTTAGAAATGCTATTCTTATATCAAAAAAGACTGTTCGGTCTCTTTTAATATAACTTTCTATATGTTAATGTACAACTAATAGATGTTACAATTTTTCGACAATAATAAATGGAGGATATTATGCAAAAAGGCGAACATACACGGAGACACATTATTTTAAAATCGGCAGTATTGTTTAATCAAAAAGGCTATGCTGGCTGTTCAATGAATGACATTATGGAGGCTACAGGGCTAAAAAAGGGTGGTATTTACCGCCATTTTAAAAATAAAGATGAGATTGCATTAGAAGCATTTGAATACGCCATCGATACTGTGCATCAACATTTTTCAGAGGCGATACACAATGCTAATACAACATTAGAAAAAGTGGGTGCTTTTTTTAATGTATACGACGATGTAATTAATAATCCCCCAATACAAGGGGGCTGTCCTTTGCTGAATACTGCTGTAGACAGTGATGATACGAATCCATTATTAAGAGAAAAAGCACTTGGCGTTTTCAAGATATTTCTCCATATGATTGAAGGGATTATTGAAGAAGGGATTAAACAAGGAGAGCTAAAACCAGATATTGATACAAAGGCGGTAGCTTCTTTTATTGTTGCCACGCTCGAGGGAAGTATTATGGCTAGCAAACTCGAAAAAGACAATAAGCACATTACGTATAGTCAGCAACAATTGCTGCGTTATTTGTCAATGCTACAAATTTAGCTTGTTTTTTGAGAAACAGTACCCGAAAGTGCAAGGTAATTTAGAGACGTATAATAATGCTATGAAAGAAAAAAATCTGCCTAAAGCAACAATACAATAGCAGAAGAAATGTTCTGTTCTGCATAAGAGCGGAAGCAGCCCTGTCATATATCGGTTTAAAAATATAGTTCTACAAAGTACCTATTTTGACGTGAAAATTCAAAATAGGTATTTTTAAATTAATCTATATGTTGTGGTAGTGGCTGTTGGATCAATTTTATACATAAAATAATTATACTAATATAATTATAGAGATAGCGAAATTGAAACCAAAGAATTACGAATAGTTGTATAGTATATCCAATAATATGGATGAAATGTGATAGGAAAATTAAGTTCTAGATTTAAAAATAATTTAGGTTATACTATTTTTAACAAAGTAAATTGTTACTGGAGTGATAATAAATGGAAAACGTAAAATATCAACAGATGGTTTATAAAAATATGGATGAGAAATTTAAAAGCTGGAGTGAACTAAAGTATATTTCAGAGAAAGAAATCTATCATTTTTTGCATAGTTTAAAAGGGACGGCAGGTTCAATAGGGTTAGAAGAACTATCAATTACAGCTAGTGAAAAATTAGAACCTTTAACAGAAGCTAGCGAAAAAAAATGGAGTAAAGCTGAATGGACAAGTTATCTTTCTTCTTTAATTGAAGGCATTAGTTTCTATCAAACTAATATGACTGTTCAAACTGAAAGTAAACCGCTCCTTGCCTTCCCAGAGAATGCATTGAATCAAGAGTTTATTTTAGTTATTGATGACGATATTGTATTTATTAATTATCTTAAGAATGTATTAGAGAAAAAAGGTTATTCTGTTGTTATTGCTTATAACGGTAAACGTGGAATGGAGTTAATTTATGAATTAAAGCCAGCTATTGTCTTTTTAGATATCATGCTTCCGGATACAAATGGTTTTTCTATATTACAAAATATAAAAAAAATTAAAAAAGATCGTATGTTTGTAACTGTGATGAGCGCAAATGATTGTAAGGAAAATCGGGTGCGTGCTTATGATATGGGGGCATTAGATTTTATGCCTAAACCGATTGATGAAGAAATACTAGTATCCTATGTAACCAATCGTTTAGCTTATAAGAAGGAATTAGAGCATTCTATTATTATTGATGAATTAACACAAGTGTATAATCGTAAATTTTTAGAAAATCAGTTTGAAAAATTAATTCAACAATTTAATCGAAATCAAACTCCTTTTTCGGTTGCAATTTTAGATTTAGATTATTTTAAAAAAGTAAATGATACACATGGCCATCTAGTAGGCGATGAAGTTTTAAAAGGTTTTGCAGCATTAGTAATGAATTTAAAACGAGATACTGATATTTTCTGCCGTTATGGTGGTGAGGAGTTTGTAATGTTAATGCCTCAAACTTCTATACAAGATTCTTATGTATTAATAGAAAGACTCCGTAAATCGATGGAAAAAAAATATTTCACAGCAAACGGTGTTAAATTCAATGTAACCTTTTCAGCAGGATTGGTTGATGTTTCTGCAACTAACCTACATCCTAAAAAAATGTTAGAAGAGGCAGATCAAGCACTTTATAACGCGAAACAATCTGGAAGAAACCAGACAATGATATATGATAGTGTTGCAGAAGTTGTGAAAAAGAAAGTTAAAATAAAAATTATTATCATTGATGATGTTTTTATTATTCGTAATTTAATTGTAAATTATTTTAATAATTGGGGGCCAAACGAAAACTATGACATTGACGTTTTGGAGTTTAGTGATGGTGTTAGTTTCTTAAAATCTAATTGGTATAACTCAAATAGTAAATATATTATCTTGTTAGATGGTATGATGCCTAAAATGGATGGTATTGAAGTGCTAAAAACTATTAGAAAAAAATATTCATCCAATGACGTCATTGTGTCTATGTTAACAGGTAGAAAGGGTGAAGAGTACGTAGTAGATGCTCTAGAAAATGGGGCGGATGATTACATTGTCAAACCATTTAATATTACAGATGTATCGAATCGAATTCTCCGTTTAATCAATCGCTTATTTTAATAATAGATACTGAAAAGAGTGAGAGTATGAAAAGAATTTTAGTAGTCGATGATGAAGAAATTTTAAGAATGCTTATTTGTGATACATTGGAAGATACAGGGTATGATATGGACGAAGCAGAAGATGGTATAGAAGCTTTAAAAAAAATCAGTCAACAAACTTATGATTTAATAATATTAGATTACATGATGCCTAATTTATCAGGCATAGAAGTCATTGAAGAGCTACCTATGGAAGTTACACAAAAAACACCTATTCTTATGCTTACTGCCAAGGCACAAGAGTCAGACCGTCAAATAGCATTGGAGAAAGGTGCTAATTATTTTATGTCTAAGCCTTTTAGCCCGATTGAATTATTGGGTTTAGTTGAGGATATATTGAATGCATAAAAATTTTCCCTTATTAGAAAAGAATATTCGCAACCAATTCCTTAAGATGTTGATTAGTCTAACAATCATTTTTATCGTAATTGTGATTATTTTTATTCTATACATTAAGTCAACTAACCAGAGTCTAAAAGAAGAGAGAGAATCTGTTAGTGGAAAAGCGCAAATTGTGGATGGATTATCAGAAGCATTTAATGGAATTATTTTTAGAGCAAGAGGCTATTATGCTTTTCAAGATAAACATGAACTAGAGTTACTTCATGAAAATCTTGCTGAATTTGAAAAATATTTAAATCAGTTTGCTGAACTTCAACTTACTGATGAAGAAAAGGCATTATATAATGATTTAGTCGAATTTAATAAAAACTATAAATCTGTCATTCTCCCTCAAGCATTAAGTTATGTAGATGCTAATGATTATGAGGCATTAAGAAAACTATCAAGTAGCGGGACAAATGATCTGGTAAATAATTTTGTAAACTATACAAAAATGTACGAAAAAAAAACTGAAGTGGATTTAAATGAATTATTCTCACGAACTATTGAGAAAGCACAGCAGTTTACTTTAATATCCTTGCTGCTAGGCGCGCTTATTTTACTATTTGTGGCTATCATTATGCGCAGAGTGTTATTTAATGTGATTAAACCAATTGAACAATTAACAACAGCTACAAATGAAATAGCTTCTGGACGATTTATAGAACTTGGCGGTCTTGTTCAAAAAGAAGATGAACTAGGCATATTAGCAAACTCATTCTATAAAATGACACTTTCTATACAGGAAAAAGAGGAAGTTCTAACAACACAAAATGAGGAACTATTAGCACAGCAAGATGAATTACAAGGAAATCAAATTCAATTACAACAGTCATTAGATCATTTACAAAAATATAATCAACTGAATCATGTTTTAACGTTCACGTTGGATAAAAAACAACTATTAAAAAATCTACATGACTATTTGAACGATATTTATATGTTCGACACGAGTGTTCTCTATTTGTTAGAAGGAAATATATATGTGTCCAAAGGATTGACGGAACAAACAACGGAACAGCTTGTAGGAAATTTGAATAGGGATAAGCAAGTGCGGTTAGAAGAAGAAAAATTCTTTATTATTACACGCGAAATTGCCCCAAACAATCAGGATATTGCACAAGATTACTATCATTGCTATGACCTCTATTCATCTATTTTAAATTCAGATGGACACCTAGTAGCTATCTTAATGGCAACTCGAGAAGGAAACCATTTTACAAAGCAAGAGATAGATGAGTTGAATGGCTTAATGAACCGTGTATCAATTGCTTTTGAACGTATATTTATGTATGAAGAAGTCGAACGTTCCCGACAGCTTAATCAAAATATCATTGACACTGTAAACGAAGGAATTCAACTCGTCTCAATTACAGGAGATGTATTATTAATTAACAAAGCTTTATCACGAATAATTCGTTTTGAAAATATAATAAATAAGGATAATGTTTCACTAAATATTTGGTTGGAGCATTTTCAAAACCTATGTGATCAACCAGAAGAGTTGCTTACTTTTTTTAACGAGGCAATCATAGAAGATTTTTTAGATACGAGAACTTTCCGTTACTCCATTTCACAAAATACGCCTATATTTGTTGAAGTATATGCAACAAGTGTATATGAAGGCGGAGTAAAAATGGGAACTATGTTTGTTCATCGGGATATTACAAGAGAATATGAAATAGATCAAATGAAGTCTGAATTAGTAAGCACGGTTAGTCACGAATTACGTACGCCATTGTCTAGCGTTCTAGGATTTACAGAGCTTTTATTAACAAAAGAAGTAAAACCTGAGCGACAAAAGAGATACATCGAAACTATACATAAGGAAGCGGTTCGTTTAACTAACCTTATTAACGATTTCTTAGATTTACAGAGAATGGAATCAGGTAGACAACAATATAATATGCAACAATTATCAATAGACGAATTATCAATTGAAATTGTTAATCGTTTCCGTCATGAACAAAAACACCATGTCCATTTAATTGATAAAGCAAAACAAGTAAATGTAAATGGTGATCAAGAAAGACTAATTCAGGTGTTTATTAACCTCATTGGGAATGCTATTAAGTTTTCACCTTCTGGTGGAGATGTAATTATTACGCTAGAAAATAGAAATAATATGGTACAAGTTAGTATAGAAGATCAAGGAATCGGTATTCCTAAACATGAAATCTCAAAACTGTTCCAAAAATTTAAGCGCATTGATAATACCACAAGACGGAAAATTGGTGGTACTGGATTAGGATTATCTATTAGTAGAGAAATAATTAAGAAACATGGTGGGGATATTTGGATAGAATCCGAAGAAGGAAAAGGTACAACAGTTTCCTTTAATTTACCACTTATACAAAGGCAATTTGAATCTAATTTAGAAGATAATGAGTTTAATAATCAAACAGGATTAAATGTTTTGATTATAGAGGATGACTTAAGCCTTGCTTTACTTTTATCAGAAGAACTTAAAAGTAGAGGATTTACTGTTATTTATCACGATAATCCTAAAAGAGCTTATGAAGAAGCGCTTCAGACACCACTTGTTGGAATCATTATTGATTTAATGCTTGGAGATGAAAAAAACGGTTGGGACTTAATAAGACAATTAAGAGATACCGAAGAAACTTGTAATATACCAATCCTAATTTCATCTGCGCTAGATGAATCAAAAGAAGATGTGGCAAGATATAAAATAGATAAGTATTTAACTAAACCGTATCCTCCAGAAGAACTGTCTAAAGCACTTTTATCAATCTTATCTAAACCAAGTATAGATAAGGGGAAAATGTAACAAATCGTGGTACTGATAAAGAAGCGTATAATAATACTACGAAAGAAAAAATTCGCCGAAAGCATCAATACAGTAGCAAAAGAAATGTGCTATAGCCAGCTAATAATTCAATGAATGGATTTAGTATTTAACAGTAAACTCCCCCGTCAAAGTAGACATGAGTCTAACCTTTTACGGGGTAGTTTCATTTATAAAGACTGGACTGTAATATGGATGTTAAGAGATAATTCTTCCTTTACTAAAGGGGATACATAAAGGGGTACCATAAATAGGGTCGTTTGTCATTTGACAATCTAAATCGAATACATGTTTTACTAATGAAGTTGTCATAATTTCTTCAGGTTTACCTTCTTGAAAGACGCCCCGATCTCGAACGGTAATAATATGATCCGCATACCGGCAGGCTAAGTTAATATCATGTAGAACCATAATAATCGTTCGGTTTTGCTGATGATTTAATTCAAATAATAAATCTAAAACTTCTATTTGATGTGTAAGATCTAAATAAGTAGTTGGTTCATCTAAAAGAATAATATCTGTATCCTGTGCAAGTGTCATGGCAATCCAAGCACGCTGCCGTTGACCACCTGAAAGTTCATCAACCGGTTTATCTTGTAAATGTTCAATGCCTGTTGCATTTAAGGCGTTGGATACGACTTCCTCATCTTTTTCTGTCCATTGTTTTCGCCAGCTTTGATGAGGATAACGCCCTTGTTTGACAAGCTGTAAGACTGTTAACCCTTCAGGTGCTACAGGTGACTGCGGAAGAATCGAAAGTTTTTTGGCAACTTGTTTTGTGGATAATTTAAAAAGATCTTGTCCATCTAATAATACAGAGCCTTGCTTTGGTTTTAACAATCGAGCAATGGAGCGTAAAAGTGTAGATTTTCCGCAACCATTGGCGCCAATTAGTACGGTGATTTCATTCATAGGAATAGATAAAGTTAGATTTTCAATGATAGTAGCATCACCATAATTTAGTGTAAGTGATTTCGTTTCTAAAGTTTCCGTCATGCAGTTTGACTCCTTTATTTTTTAGTGTTTCTCAATAATAAATAGATAAAATAAGGAGCACCAATGGCAGCTGTAAAGACGCCCGCTGGCACTTCTAAAGGACTAAATACAGTTCGTCCAATAATATCTGCAACCATTACTAATAAAGCACCGATGAAAGCAGATGTTGGAATCAATACACCAAATGATGGACCTACAATACGTCTGGCAATATGGGGGGCTATTAAGCCAACAAAGCCTATAGCTCCTGCAAATGCGATAGCACTAGCTACCAGACTTGCGCTCAAGAGTAATAAAAAGAGACGTGTTTTTTGAATCGTTTGACCTAAGCTTGCTGCTGTATCATCACCCAGTTCTTGCACATTTAACTGTCGAGTAATAAAAACTGTAATAAATAGAAGTAAAATAATTAAAGGTACTATTATTTGTACTTGGTTCCAATCTGCGCTTTTGACACTTCCGGTAATCCACTTATTGGCTTCACTAGCTTGATAAATAGGGCCGATAATCATCAACATCGTCGTAATGGCCTGCATAAATGCCGAGACAGCAATCCCAATTAGTACAAGTCGGTTTGGTGTTACCCCATCTTTCCAAGCAAATATGTAAACAATTAATGCCACAACCGTTGCGCCGATAAACCCTGCTAGTGGTAGCCATTCAATACTAACTGTTAATGAATGATTTGAATCACTAAATAAGGCTAAAAAACCTACGACTGCAGCTCCACCACCAGCAGAAATACCGATAATATCAGGTGAAGCAAGTGGGTTTTTAATAATCCCTTGTAAAATAGCACCTGCCACTGCTAATGCTATACCTGCAAACGCCGCAATAAAAATTCTTGGTAGTCGGAAGTCAATTATAATTAACTGATCGAATTCAGAACCTTGACCTATTATGGCTTGTATTACCTTTAACGGATTGATAAAAGAATCCCCAAATGAAGCACTAAAGAAAAAAGTAAACAATGCTATAAGGCTAATAATGGTTAGTTTTTTAGAAGCACTTACATCTAGTAAAAAGGATATTTTATTTTGTAGTAAACGTACTGTTTTTAACTGTTTCATTTTTTTCCACCTTTTCGCGCAAGGTAAATAAAGAACGGTGTGCCAATCATCGCGGTCATTACCCCAACTGGCACTTCCTGAGGCATAATAATATAGCGTGCTGACACATCGGCTAACAGTAAAAGAATTCCGCCTAGTATAGCAGCCATCGGAATAAGCCAACGGTGATCTGTACCAACAAATTTGCGCGCAAAATGGGGTACTACAATACCAACAAATCCTATTGGACCAGCTATTGCAACTGAACTACCTGCTAATAAAATAACAATAATACCGACCGTTAATTTCATCAGTCCAAGTGGCAATCCAAGACCTCTCGCTATGTCATCCCCAAGAGCAAGAATATTCATTCTCGAAGAGATAAACAATGCGGCAAGCCATCCAATCACTAAATATGGTAGAACAGATAATAAAATTTCTAATTTTCTCCCTTGTACAGACCCAGCTAACCAAAACAATACTTGCTCTAGTTCTGCTTCATTTGTTGCGAGTAAACCTTGTGTAAAAGAAGCAAAAAGAGCACTGATTGCGGCACCAGCTAAAGTTATTTTTACTGGCGTTACAGCCTCTCGACCAGATGAACTAATGCCATAAACAGCTAGAGCAGCAAGTGTTGCACCTAAGAAGGCAATCCATGCGAACGATTGTAAACTTGAAGTGTGGAAGAAAATCATGGCAAATACGACTGCAAAACCAGCACCCGTATTAATTCCTAAAATTCCGGGCGATGCTAATGGATTTTTCGTTAATGTCTGCATAAGCACGCCTGTAATAGCTAAAGAAGCCCCTACACATGTAGCAATTAAAGCTCTAGGAATGCGAACATTTTGAATAATAATATGCTCGTTCGAATGATTAAAATTGGTAAAGGATTCAATAGTTGTTTGAATGGAAGTATCTACATAGCCATATACAATACTTATCCCCATACAAATGACTAAGAGTAGCGTTCCTATTATTAACGCCACAGATTTTGAAAAATTGTTATTGAAAATCATAAATTTATACTCTTTCTTTTCTGTAGAATGTACGTGCATTTTAGTAAAAACGTATTGACAGTAATAAATTCTTACCATATGATTGATTTCGTTCTGTTAAATAAAAATGATTATCATTATCATTAACAACAAACATTCTATCACATACAATGGGGGAAAAGAAGATGCAAAAAGCATTTTATAAGTTACTAGTTTTGCTAGCTGTAATGGCTATTTTTGTTCTTGCGGCTTGTGGCAATTCGAAAGACAATGAGAAAGAAGAAAGTGCAAAAGAAAGCAATTCATACAGTGTGGACCATGCAATGGGGACGACAGAGGTAAAAGATACACCAAAACGTATTGTTGTATTAACAAATGAAGGAACAGAAGCTTTATTAGCTTTAGGAATTAAACCAGTAGGGGCAGTTCAGTCTTGGTCGGGTGATCCATGGTATGACCATATTAAGGATCAAATGGAAGGTGTAGAAGTAGTTGGTGTCGAACATGAAATTAACATTGAAAAAATTGCTTCTTTAAAACCTGATTTAATTATTGGGAATAAATTAAGACAAGAAAAAGATTATGCGAAACTAAGCAAAATTGCTCCAACCATTTTTTCAGAAACATTACGTGGTGATTGGCAAGAGAACTTTAAATTATATGCAAAAGCAGTAAACCAAGAAGCAAAAGGTGAAGAAGTACTAACTGCTTACGAAGATAAATTACAAGCACTTAAAGAAAAATTAGGTGACCAAACGAATAAAGAAATTTCATTCGTACGTTTTATGGCAGATAAATCTCGCATTTATTATACGGATTCTTTTTCCGGCGTAATTTTCGATGCTTTAGGATTTAAACGAGTGCCAGCGCAAACAGACTTATTTAAAGATAATGCAAAATTAGGGAAATTGGCGATTGATGTAGGTAAGGAAGCAATTCCTCAAATGGATGGTGATGTTATTTTCTACTTTACTTATATGCCAACTGGTGATGATGCAGCATTAGCAACAGAACAAGAATGGACACAAGACCCACTATGGAAAAACTTAACGGCTGTCCAAAGCGGCAATGCTCACAAAGTGGATGATGTTATTTGGAATACAGCTGGAGGTATATTAGCTGCCAATATGATGTTGGATCAAGTGGAAGGCTTTTTTGTGAAATAATTAAACGAATGATTAAGAAGCGCGATACAAGCAATGATTGTATCGCGCTTTTGTTTTATTATCGCGGGTATCTTCGCTCAAATCGCGGGTAAAGTTGAATAAATCGCGGGTAAGCCATGTTATATCGCGGGTAAAGCTGTACCAATCGCGGATAAAACCCCAGCACTTCATTAATTAAATTGCATTTTCCGATAAACGCCCAATTGAACATAAAATTTTCCTTCTCATATGATGAGAAAATGGAGAATCGTTTAAAGGGGGGGAAATCATGCATTGGATCACCATTATTTTTATTGGTATAGCAGCCAATCTAGATAATTTGGGGATTGGTTTGGCTTATGGTGTTAAGCGAGTGAAGATTCCCATCTTATCGAATGCAGTAATTGCTGTTATGTCAATGACTGTCACTTTTGTGGCAGTAACGGCTGGTAGTACAGTAATAGAATATATTTCGCCACATACAGCCAATCTTTTAGGGAGCCTTCTGTTGTGTATAATTGGGATATTTACACTTTTCTCTAATCGTTTTTCCAAGCATAGCATTGCAAAAAATCCTGAAGTATTTGACGAAGATAAAAATCATATTATTTCAATGAGAGAGGCAATGACACTTGGATTTGTGTTATCGGCAAACTGTTTAGCAGGCGGAATTGCTATTGGCGCTAATGGTATATCCGCAATTTGGACGGTCATCTCGATAGGCACATTTTCTTTTATCACAGTAGGTATAGGAAGTCATTTTGGTGTCCTACTAAGTAAAACATTTATAGGAAAGTACTCTACAGCGATATCAGGATGGTTGTTAATTATCATTGGGGTTTTTGAAGTTTTTGCTAAATAATGAAAATGAAAGGATATTACTGTTTATTACAGTAGTATTCTTTTTTTAAAAGGAAATTTTGACATATTAAAGACGTTTTGTGATTGTTAGTTGACATACCTTGGTAGCAAAGATTATCCTTTGGTTAGATAGTGTAATTGAGAATTATTTTCGTTTACATTTTCATAATATTGATTTCATGGAAATATTGAGAATATTATTCACATCAATTATAATGATTAATGGAAAATGGATAAAAATTTTCCATAATAATTAGAGGAGGCGTGCAACACATGAAGAAAATAATGATGTTGGTCATGCTAGTTAGTATGGTGATTTTTAATTTAGCATTACCACATGCATCTGCTCAACTTGCTGATGGTACTTATTCTGTAAAATATCAGGTCAATAAACCAGATAGTAACTCTGCATCAATAGCAAACGATTATTTCGTAAAGCCTGCAACGGTGACAGTAAAAGGTGGCACAGCTACTGTACAACTTACATTGAAAAATAGTGCTTGGATTACGAAATTTCAACCACCAGGAGGAGCTTCGGTTGTTAGCGAAGATAAGGCAGCTGATACACGTGTTGTACAATTCACAGTGAAAGATTTATCAAAGCCAGTTGTAACATCTATGAAAATTGATATCGATGATATTAATTATCACCATGAATATAGCGTTTCCCTAGTATTTGATGCACCTGCAACAGGAAGTTCAGCAGCTACAGCAGCAACAAATGATACGAAAACGCCAACAACATCTGGAAGTCAAGTGCCTAATCCACAAACAAGCGATGCGACGCCCTATTTATTACTTGTTGCATTTGCAGGATCAGCATTTTTACTTTATAGAACAAAAAACAAAACAAAAATGGAGGGTCATTAATGACTAAAAAACGTCAATCTCGCGCAACAAAAATCGTACTTGCCTCATTATTAGCAGCATCACTTTCAGTACCATCATTTGCATCAGCAAAGGTAGCTGACACAACAACAATAGTTACTACAGATGTGAAAGTGGAAGAAAAAGCAGAAACAGCTGAAGGAACAGCTGTAAAGTTCCAAACATTTAAACCAGGTACAGATGAAGCTGGATACATGGATAAATACTTTACAGGTACAGGCTTACTTATCGAAAAAGATGGTACATACACAGTGAAACTAACAGTTCCAGCTCAATTTGCTACAACAATCACTGGTTTCCAAGTAAAACAAGGCGATAAATATGTTGATGCAACATTTGAAAAGCAACAAGATGGTTCAAGCATCGTGTCATTCCCAGTAGATCCAAAAGTAAAAACTGCAGCAAAAGTACACGTAGTTGTTCCAGCTCCAGCTAACATGGATAAATGGTATGAATTCGATTTCCAACCAGTAACAGCAGAAGAAGTAAAGCCAGTTGATGAAGTAAAAGAAGAGCAACCTGTAAAAGAAGAAACAACAACAGTTACAGATGAAAATGAAGACGTAAATGTTTATGAAGGTACTGTAACAGTTTATAAAAATGGCACTAAAGAAGAATCTATTATGAAAGACTATATTAGTCCAACTGTAGCAGTTGGTGATGCAGATGGCACATATGTAGTCGGCATGCATTTCCCTAAAGGTCAGTATGTTCAATCATTTAAAGTAGATGGTAAGGACGCTGTATTAGCAGAGGAAGATAAAGAAACAAATGAACGTATTTATACTTTCGAAGTAAAAGATTTAAAAGCACTTACAAACGCTGAAATTCATATTATCGTAGATGAGCCTAAAGCAGGCGTAAAATATGATTCTGTTCATACTGTACAATTTAGCTTTGATGTAGATTTAAGTAAACCAGTTACAGATACTGAAGAAACAACAATTGAAAATCCATTTAAAGATATCGATGATAACGAAAATAAAGAAGCAATCCTTAACTTACTAGCTTATGAGATTATCATGCCACAAGATAAATTCAATCCAAATAACAATTTAACACGTGCACAATTTGCATTAATGATTGCACGTACTTTAGAATTAGAAGCTACTGAAGTTGCTGGCTTCCAAGATATTAAAGGAATTGAAGCGGAACAAGCGATTAACGCGCTAGCTGAATATGGTATTGTTGAAGCTCGCGATAAATTCAATCCAAATGGCATTTTAACTCGTCAACAAGGTGCGCTAATGATTTACCGTGCTATCCAAGCAGTAACAGAAGGCGACTTAAATGTTGAAATTTCATTACCATATGCGGATCAAGCGACAATTGCAAATGATGAAGCGAAAGAAGCATTCTCATTACTTTACAAAGAAGGCATTATGACTGGATCTGTTGCGAAAGATGGTAAAACATACATCAATGCAAACAAACCATTAACACGTGGTCAAATGGCAAAAATTTTAAATAACTCTTTAGAATTCTTCTACGAATTTGAAGAATAATAAGGTTTAACAATAGCAACTTCCTTTCTCACATAAATGAGGAAGGAAGTTACTGTTGCTTTTAGAGAAATAGGGGGAATTTTCATGAAAACATGCAAAAGAAAAGTCATCGTATTACTAGCACTTAGTGCAATGTTTTTCTTATTTGCCCCTCATTTTAATTGGCTGTATGTGCAAGCTGAAGAAGATAGTTCACTAGGAAATGGAAGCTATCAAGTTGAACTAAGTTTTTCAACTCACGATGGAATAGAACAAAACCGATTTTTTAATGAAGAAGCTACACTGGACATGAATAATGGTCAATATACATTGTCTTTGACAATCAATCATCCATATACTTTACAAGATATACATATTGAACAACCTGAAAAATCGCTTTCTACTATTTTAACGTGGACTGAAAATTTAGTTCAGTTTGATGTGAAAGACTTAAAAGAACCAATTCGAATAAAGGGTTTAGTGGCTTCTGAATTAGAAAAGGAAAGTCGTCCGTTTGCACAATCGTTTCAGATAAGAGTGAAAGCGCCAAGTGAAGGGATTGAACAGAATACTGAAATCGCAGAAAGTGCGCCTGAAAATGAATGGTCAATGGACTACATATTGTATGTCGATGGAAAAAAAGAACCATCGATTATGAATACGTATGTCAATCCAGTGGCTAAAATAATAGAAAAAAACGGCAGCTATTATGCTCAGATGACGATTTTAAAATCATCGTGGGTAACGAGCTTAACCGTTGAACAACAAGGTGAGCAAGTAGCACCAACACTTGTCTCTATAAATGACAATGAGCGAATTGTCGAATTTGCAGTAGTTGATTTCCAACGCCCACTTCGGATGTGGGTACAAGTAGATATTCCAGAGATAGCATATCATCATCAATATTTTGTTGATTTACAATTTGATGAACAACAAGTGGCTCAAATTGTCGGGAAGCCTATAGAAGCAGTACCTCCTAAGCAAAACGTGATGGTGAAGTCTCCTGCTATTGCTACTGAAAAATTAGAGAAACCTTTAAAGAAGAATGCAGTTGAACCTACAACTAAGCCCAACTTGCTATCACTTCCTCCAGTTCAGCCAACTGACACAGCAATGGCAGAAGAACAGTTAGCTTTTGATCGAACACTTGATGAAAATGCGGAGGAAGCAGTTGAAGAACCTGCTGGAATTGAACAGGAACAGCAAGCAAAAACTGAGCAAGCAAAGAACAAAATGGCAGTAAATCAGCAACTTGCGCAGCTAGATAAAGTAAAAATTGTATTGCTTGTGCTTATTTGTGTTTTATCGGGTTGGTTAGTCGTTCGTCGCATAAGAAATTCAAAAAAAGACTGAGATAAGTAGGAGATGACGATATGTGCAAAATAAAAAAGAACTGGTTGGCATTACTAGCACTGATGACCGTATTTTTAATCGCTGGCTGTAGCAGTGGAAGCGATCAAGCAAACAATGAAGCTTCCACTGAAAAGGTTGAAGTATCGACGGACACAACTGCAAAAAGCGAAAATCGTATTATTGCTGGCACAGTTGTAATAGCTGAAATTTTAGATAAGCTAGAGTTGGATGCGATTGCTGTACCGACGACTGAAAAAAAATTAGCAGAACGCTTTAAAGGTCTGCCTACTATTGGCAATGCGATGGAGCCTGATATGGAAATTGTTAAATCATTGAACCCTACGGATGTATTATCAGTGTCAACATTAGAATACGATTTACAAGATAAATTCGAGCAACTGAAAATACCTGTACATTTTTTAAATTTCCAAAGTGTAGATGCGATGATGGCGGAAATTAAAACGCTAGGAGAGCGCTATGATCGTACGGTTCAAGCTGACCAATTAGTGTCGGGGCTACAAAAAAATATTGATGCCGTCCAAACGGTCGCTGCTAATAAGGAAGGACCTCGTGTTTTAATTTTACTTGGTATTCCAGGTAGTTACTTAGTGGCTACAGAAAATTCTTATGCAGGTGACCTAGTTAAACGGGCTGGTGGAATAAATGTTATGGAAGGGCAAGAGGCAGAGTATTTATCATCCAATACAGAGTACTTGCACAATAGCAATCCTGATATTATTTTACGCCTTTCACACGGTATGCCTGATGAAGTAGTTAAAATGTTTGATGAAGAATTTAAAACAAATGATATTTGGAAGCATTTTGAAGCAGTGAAAAATGACAAAGTGTATGATTTAGAAGAAGAATTATTTGGCACTACAGCTTCCTTACAAGTACCGCAAGCGTTAGGACAGCTAATGGAAATTTTCTATCGTTAATATGTATTTGAAATTGTCGCTCGTATAGCAAGAATCTTGCCGTAGGGCGCTTTTCTTATATTTCTAGTAGCCTTATCGTTTTATGATAACAGCTTACAAATCTTTCATCGCACAATAGATACACAAATACTAGCGGAATAAAGGAAGTCCGATATGACGAAAAAAATAATAAGCTTTTCAATTGTAATAGTGTTGTTGCTAGTTTCAATGGTTTATTCAGCAACGACGGGTAGTATTAAAATGGGCTTTTTTGAATTTATAGGGGCATTGTTTGAAGAAGGGAATAGCCAGATGGAGGCAATTCGTGATTTACGCTTTCCTCGTATTCTTGTCGCTTTATTTGCTGGAGCTGCGCTTTCGGTTTCGGGGGTACTATTGCAATCTGTTATGCGTAATCCGCTAGCAGACGCGGGCGTTATTGGTATTTCTTCAGGGGCAGCTTTTGTTCAATTATTTATTATCTCATTTTTCCCAGCGTTATTTTTTATGACACCAGTATTAGCGTTTATAGGTGGGGCATTTGCTTGTGCACTAGTGTTTGCCTTGTCATGGAAATCGGGTTTAAGTCCACTAAAATTGATTTTAGTAGGGATTGCTATTAATGCGATGTTTACTGGTTTGACAGAAGCATTTTTAAGCCTTGGGGGCTCACTAAATACATCTGCTACTAGTGTGGTTGGATCAAATTTAACGATGCGCACATGGAAAGATGTGTCGACCATTGCGACATATGGAGCAATAGGTTTAGTTGCAGCATTTGCGTTATATAGCTGGTGTAATCTACTTGTTTTACAAGATAAAACGGCAAAAAGTCTAGGCTTTAATGTGGCACGTGCCCGTTTAATAATTGCCGCTGTTGCTGTATTATTATCAGCTGTGTCAGTTGTTGTAGCAGGTGTTATTTCATTTGTTGGTTTATTAGTCCCACATATTGCACGACGTTTGGTTGGTCATGACCATCGAGTACTTATACCATTTACCGCACTAGCAGGAGCCTTATTAATTTTAGTAGCTGATACAATCGGTCGAACAATAGTGGCGCCCATTGAAATTCCTGCTTCAACCATTATGGCAATTATCGGTGGGCCATTCTTAATATTCCTATTACGAAAAGAGTGAAGAAATATGGAAATACAAGATATTATCGTTTCCCATGATAATACACGCAATCATTTAGATGGTGTCTCAACGCAGATTCAAAAAGGTAAAATTACGACGATTATTGGTCCAAATGGCTGTGGGAAGTCGACTTTACTTAGTGTAATGTCTCGCAATCATATGCCGAAATCAGGGAATGTTTCTTTGGAAAATAAGGATTTAGTCCAGTATAAGCCTAAAGAGTTTGCTAAAAAGCTTGCGATTGTTTATCAACAAAATGATGTACCGAAAGATTTAACGATTGAAAAGTTAGTGAGTTTTGGGCGTCTGCCACATCATACAATATTAAAACGCAATGACGAGGATGATAAGAAAGCGATTGATTGGGCTTTGTCTTGTACGAATTTACTAGAAAAACGAGACAATGATTTAGTGGCTTTATCTGGCGGGGAAAGACAGCGCGTATGGATTGCAATGGCATTAGCTCAACAATCTGAAATATTGTGTTTGGATGAGCCGACGACGTACTTAGATATTTATTATCAAATGGAGCTATTAGAACTAGTAAAAGCTTTAAATAAGGATTATGGTCTAACAATTGTTATGGTGCTTCATGATATTAATCAGGCGATTCGCTATAGTGATCATATTATTTTGATGAAGGATGGACATATTATGGCAGAGGGAGCCCCACGTAATGTCATTACAAAGGAAGTCATAAAAGAAGTATATGGTGTTGAAGCAATCTTCAATGAGGATGAACAGCTTGGCCTTTATATGGTACCAGTAGGTATTTAAGTTGGTGGAACGATGAAAAAATGGACATCTAAACTATTAACAGTTATATATATTGCAATATTTTTATATTCTGGTTTTACTCTTGTAAAGTATCTCTACACCTATTATGAGTCTTCAAAGTCTTTAAAGGAAGTACAAATGCTATATGCCGAAACGTTGGCAACTATCCAAGAAGAAGATGATAAGGCAAACACGACTGAGGAAATAAAATCAAACTATACGATAAGACCTCAATTTCACGATTTATTAGCTGTAAATAAGCGCATTGTAGGTTGGATTGCTATAGATGATACAAAGCTCAACAATCCCATTTTACAAGCGGAAGATAATGATTTTTTTCTAACACATAATTTTAAAAATCGTGAAAGTCGTGCAGGTAGCATCTTTATGGACTATCGTAATGATGCACTCGATATTAGCCGCAATACTATTTTGTATGGTCATGCCATGAAAGATGGGACGATGTTTGGTAGTTTGAAAAATTACTTAAAACAAGACTATGCGGATGCACATCGTACAATTTATCTGGATACCTTATATGAAGGTTATGATGTGGAAGTATTTGCAGCTTATGAAACAACCATTGATTTTTATTATATTGAAACTGAATTTAAGTCAGATAAGGATTTTATTCAATTTATTGGGGAAGTTCAAAAGCGCTCTGAAATTGATTTGAATGTAGCTGTTGGACCAGATGATAAAATTGTAACGCTGTCTACATGTAAAGATTCTGTCATGAGTGATGACCATCGATTTGTTGTGCAAGGGAAATTGGTCAAACGGTAACTTGCTTCAGCAAGAAGTCCGCTACATCGACAAATTGGAAAAACAAGAACGATGTCGAAAATAATGAAAATAAATTACTTGACGTAAATTAATTATTAATATATAGTAAGTTACATAAAGTAATTGATTACTTTTCGTAACGTAAAATTATTTAAGTGGTACTCAAAGTAACTACATATGTTTAGCTCATTTATTTTTGGGTAACATAATTAGTGTAGTTACTTCATATTTTAACATATATCTCGAATTCGAGATATAAAACAAACAATTGGAGGAATTTAAAATGGCAAAATGGAATATCGATTTAGGACACTCAGCAATTAACTTTCAAGTAAAACACATGATGGTATCAAAAGTAAAAGGCGTATTCGATAGTTATTCAGCTGATATCGAAGCAGCGGATCTTGCGGATTTAACAACAGCAAACATTACTATTACAATTGATGCAGCAAGCATTAACACACGTAGTGAAGACCGTGATAATCACTTAAAAGCGGGTGATTTCTTTGATACAGACAGCTATCCAAACATTACGTTTAAATCAACAAGCATTACAAAAAAATCTGCTGATGAGTATGCGTTAACTGGTGATTTAACAATTAAGGATGTAACGAAATCAGTAACATTCGATACTGAATTTAACGGTAAAGGTACAAATCCATGGGGTCAGGAAGTTTATGGCTTCGAGGCAGAAACAACAATTAACCGTGAAGATTTCGGTTTAACTTGGAATGCTGCTTTAGAAACTGGTGGCGTTCTTGTAGGCAAAGATATTAAAATTTCAGTTGAACTTGAAGTGAACCCTGCTTAACCTAAATATATTAACTACAATCCGCTCGACTTTTACAGGCAAGTGATGAGGAACGGAGCTAAACGCTTCCGTTTGGCGCTCATGGCTTGCTTGAAAGTCAGAGCGGATTTTTTATTTCAGCAGTGTTGTTATCTTCATTGATTGCTATTCCATATAGTAGTTCGTTTCATTATTGTCATTTATTTTACTAAAAGTAGAATAAGTCTAGCAGTTTCTCTATTAGGACAACAACCTCGGTAAAAGAAATATGTAATCTCATTGATAGTCTGTTAAAATAATCCAGTGATATGTTACTTGCATATTTTTAGCAATTAATGCATATAAAACATCATATTGTTTTTGGGGGCGATGGGATGAATGTATTAGTGACAGGTGGCTATGGTTTTATTGGCAGTGCTGTGGCAAGACGATTTTTTGAGGAAGGCGCCAATATTTATATAATTGATAATTTGAGTACGGGACATCTACGAAACATTGATTTTGAGCATAAATCGTACTTATTAAATGTTGAGGATGAAGTTTGCGAGCACTTCTTTAAGGAAGTTGCATTCGATGTAGTGATTCACTGTGCAGCGCAAACGAGTGTTCAACTTTCAATACAGGAGCCAATGAAGGATATTTTAACGAACATTGTAGGGCTTAGCCAGATGCTCTTCTTTTCGTCAAAATACAAGGTGAAACATTTTGTCTTTGCCTCTTCTGCGGCGGTATATGGTAATAGTCATTATCCGCCACTAGAGGAAACGGATGTAAGTGAGCCTATTTCAATGTATGGCTTAAATAAAAGTATTGGGGAAACATATTGTGAAAAGTGGCAACGTGATTATCGTTTACCAACATTAATTTACCGTTTTGCCAATGTCTTTGGACCTAGACAGCGTATGCAAGGAGAGGCTGCAGTTATTCCTAGTATGTTAAAAAGTAGTCTGGAAAGTAAGCCCTTTACTATTTATGGTGATG
Source organism: Lysinibacillus sp. FSL M8-0337 (assembly GCF_038593855.1). Taxonomy (NCBI): domain Bacteria; kingdom Bacillati; phylum Bacillota; class Bacilli; order Caryophanales; family Bacillaceae; genus Lysinibacillus; species Lysinibacillus sp. FSL M8-0337. The sequence continues at coordinate 759,952 of NZ_CP151996.1, forward strand.
GAGAACAGACACGTGATTTCATCTATGTTGATGATATAGCAGATGCTATTTATGCTGGAGTAGAAGCTAGACTGCAAGGTATCTACAATGTCTCAACCAATGAAGCATGGTCACTTCATCAAGTTATATTATTATTACAACATTTAAATCACCCATTAGAGATACAGTATGCTCCTGCAAGAGAAGGAGATATAGAACATTCATTTTTAAATAATGAAAAACTGACGAAGGCGATTGGTTGGAAGCCCAAACATTCATTTGCAGAAGGCATCGAATTGACAATACAAGCTCTACAAAATGAAAAAATTGTTGAAATTTAAAGTTGGATTACTCAAGTATTTCTATAACTATATTGAGTCTGTGTTCGAAATATCGAGCACAGGCTTTTTGTTACGTGCCAGTCACCCAAACAAAGACAAACAATTCTGAATATTTTCGGCGCTTGGCTTAAAATTGGGAACAGCCTTTTTATTCTGACTATAGTATAATTATTGTTTAAAGGAATGTGGTGGAATGGAACGGGGGCTATCGTATGCTAGTAGATTTTAAAGTAAAAAATTGCTTAAGTTATAAAGACGAGACACTATTTTCAATGGTTGCAGGGAGCCGAATTCGAAAATTAAAGGATACACACACGATGACGATGGATTCATTAAGACTTGTGAAAAGTGCCTTTATATTTGGATCGAATGGCAGTGGCAAATCCAATTTATTTGCTACGCTAAAAATATTACGCTCATTGTTGTTTAACTTTGAAAATCTGAATAATGTTAAGCAACTGCGATTACCCTACCAGCCATTTAAGCTTGGGGGACAGCATGATAAGCCAACAGAATTCGTGATTTCGTTATTTCTAGAAGGCTCACTTTATGATTATGAGGTGCAATATAACGCCGAGCAAGTTCTGTATGAGCGACTTACAAAAACTACGAAAGCGATAAATGAGGAACTCTTTGTTAGACGGTGGGAAGGAACAGAATACGTGTATGAAACTGCACAAAGTACAGCAGTTGAACTGACAAACTATACGCGGAATAATACTGCATTTTTATCGGTGTTAAATGTCTTTAATAACGCAGATGCTAAAATAATTTTTGATTGGTTTTTACATAAAATTTTATTTTTAGATGAGGTACAACATTTAGCCAGCCACCCGCTTATTCGCAAACTGGAAGAGGACGATTTTAAGAGAGAGGTCATGAAAATATTGAAAATTGCTGACTTTTCTATTCAAGATGTGACAGCACGCCGTGTTGAACGCAGAGAAAAAAATACAATAGGCTATGATAGCGATACACAAGATATTATTCATGAAGTTGATATAGATTTGCATTACCTATCGTTTAATGAAGCTGGAGCGCCGATCGGCACGGAGTCAATCAATTGGACGATGGATTCTAAAGGCACTATTAGATTGTTGCATTTAGCATGTGTCATAGTAGATGCATACAATAAAGGGAAGACGATTTTTATAGATGAATTTGACACAGCTTTTCATGTATCCATTTGTGAATTTTTAATGACCATTATGAACAGTGAGCGCAATACTAATAATCAATTTGTTGTAACAAGCCATGAAATTAATTTACTTGATGAGCCATTACGTACTGACCAAATCTGGTTTGTCAACAAAAGCTTTAAAAATGAATCTGAATTATACTCCTTATTTGATTTTGCTGATTTGCAGAAAAAACGAGCGGATATTTCATATGCGAAGCGTTATTTAAAGGGTGAGTTCGGAGCAACACCAGTTATTAATGAATACTTATCAACTCAATATCTACGTGAAGTGGAGGTATCTGAGCAGTGAGAGTACGTCAGCAGGGGAATCGAACAGTCCGTAAAACGATTTTAATTTATTGTGAGGGAGAAACGGAGCGTATTTACTTTGAGCAATTACGTATATTAAAACGCTCTAAAATGGTGAGTGTAAAGATAAAAAACGTTAAGCGTTCTGCCATTAAGTTAGCTCAACATGCTTTTCGTGATTCAAGCTACCAATATTTTGATGAAGTATGGGTTGTTTTCGATAAGGATGATTTAACAGAGAAACAGTTAGAGGAAGTCAATGTTTTCTGTGAGGAAAAAGATATCCATATTGCTTATACGAATGAAGCATTTGAATTATGGTTATTGTTGCATTTCGAAGTAGTGGATGTTTCAGAAAAATATCCTCGTGCGGTTTTAAATAACAAAATGGAAGAGCATCTTGGGGTAACGCATTATTTCCGTCATAAGGCGGACGAGTCAATTATTGCTCCGATTGCACTACGACATGAGGTAGCAATTCGAAATTGTTCGAAAATGATGTCATTTCGCAATACAGAAAGTCGTGAGAATCCTTATTGCAATATCCATGACATGATTCAATACATATTTTAAAAGAACAGGTGTCCCTTTTGTTATAGGGTCGAAGCTATCTTCTATAGGATGATGATTACAGGTATTCTACTTTAAAATAGAATACCTGTTTTTTTATTGAGCTGATCGAGGGAGGTGCGAATTGTCGGAATACAAATATTTTTCTTGAAATTAGGTTGAAATTTTAAACTGAGTATAATAAAATAACTTAAAACATATTAAACCTAGTAAAATTATAAAGATTAAAATGAGGTGACAATAGCATTATGACAGCACCGTTAATTTCTATTCAACAGGTAAGTAAAGCATATGCTGAGCAGACAGTGCTCCATCAAATTTCATTGGATATACAAAAGGGAGAAGTTATAGCCATCTTAGGAAAAAGTGGCTGTGGCAAGAGTACACTATTGAATTTAGTAGGTGGATTTGAACAGCCAACTGCTGGTCAAGTATTGCTAGAAAATCAAGTTGTAACAAAGGCGAGCAAACGCTGTATGATGCTTATGCAAAATTACGGGTTACTTCCTTGGCGCTCGGTACAAAAAAATGTGGAACTCGCATTAGAAGGAGAAGCGCTATCTAAAGTTGAACGACAGCAACGGGCACAGTATTATTTGAAGCTTGTTGGCTTAGAAAATCGACTAACGGCTTTACCGAGTGAATTATCAGGGGGGATGCAACAGCGGGTTGCGATAGCACGTGCACTAGCAATTCGCCCAGAGGTTATTTTAATGGATGAACCATTTGCTGCACTCGATACTTTTACACGCTATTACTTACAGGACGAGCTACTTGCCATCCAAAAAAATGAGCAGACAACGATCTTACTGGTCACCCACGATATAGACGAAGCCATTTACTTAGCTGATCGCATTTTTATTATGAGTCCAAATCCGGGGCGCATTCATCGAGAGCTGTATATTCGAAGTGCTAAACCACGAGATCGTTCAGATGCAGAATTTCAATATTTCCGCGAGATAATTTTCAATGAATTTCAGTTTACCCATCCGCAAAATACGATTGAATATAATATTTAAAATGGAGGATAAAAGATGAAGAAGAAATTAGGCATATTGCTATTCGTGTTCGTGCTATTGCTGACGCTTGCGGCATGCGGGACGGATGATAAAAGTACAGCATCGCAAGCAGAGAGCAATAAAAAAGTTGTGAAGATTGGCTATTTACCAATTACCCATGCAGCACCGCTATATATGCAAACAGATAAAACCTACAAAGGATATGCCATTGAGCTCGTTAAATTTGGGTCATGGCCAGAGCTAATGGATGCTTTAAATACCGGTAAAATTGATGGCGCATCAGTGCTTATTCAGTTGGCAATGAAGGCAAAGGAACAGGGGATTGACTTAAAGGCTGTCGCTTTAGGGCATCGAGATGGCAATGTGATCGTGACAGCACCAACGATCAAAAAAGTAAAGGATTTAAAAGGTCAAAGTTTTGCAATTCCTAATAAATACTCTACACATAATATTTTATTGTACCGCATGTTACAGCAAGCAGGATTAAAGTATGAGGATGTCAATGTCGTAGAACTACCCCCTGCAGAAATGCCAGCTGCGCTTGCAGAAGGTCGTATAGCAGGATATGTAGTAGCAGAGCCCTTTGGTGCGATTTCTGTGGCGCTTGAAAAAGGCAAAGTATTATTTCAATCAGAGGAACTATGGCCGGATTCAATCGATTGCGGATTAGTACTTCGCCAAGCATTTATCGAAGAAAATAAAGATATTGCCCAACAATTCGTCAAGGATTATGCTGATGCTGGAGAGCTGATGAATGAGGGAGGAGACCATGCACATGAGGTAGTGGCAAAATATATTAAAGTCGACAAGGATGTATTAGATTTATCGTTAAATTGGATTTCGTATCATAACTTGAAAATTGAAGCGGATGCGTATGCCATTTTAAGAGATTCATTAATTGAGATGGGTTTATCCGAAAACCCGCCAAGCTATGAGGAATTTGTTGATACGACATTATTGGAAGAATAGTAGGTGCATACGTATGAAAAAAATAGGACCTATTTTACTTGGATTTATATTATTGATAGCAGTTTGGCAGCTCGTCTCGATTATGGGGGGGCATGATGCCGCATTATTTCCTCCGCCATTCGCTGTTTTGAATGCACTACTAATGACCATCAAAGATGGGTCGATATTCGACCATATCCAAATTAGTTTATTACGTTTTTTTAGTGGCTATTTATTAGCGGTTGTGGTGGCTGTTATTATCGGCTTAGCTGTCGGAAGGTTAGGGAAAATTTGGGCAGTATTAGATCCGATTGTGCAAGTACTGCGCCCTGTTTCACCCATTGCTTGGTCACCTTTTATCGTGCTCTGGTTCGGCATTGGTAATATGCCCGCCATCGTTATTATTTTTATTGCCGCATTTTTCCCCGTGCTATTATCCACGGTGGCTGCAGTGAAAAAAGTCGATGCTACTTACTTACGGATTGCAGCTAATTTCGAAATGTCTCATTTTAATTTATTGCGAAAAATTGTATTTCCGGCGGCATTTCCTATGATTGCAAATGGTCTACATATGGCGTTAGGTAGTGCATGGATTTTTCTAGTTGCTGGGGAAATGGTAGGAGCGCAATCCGGGCTGGGCTTTTTAATAGTGGATGCACGAAATTCACTTAGTCTTGATTTAGTTATGGCAGCGATTATTGTAATTGGTGTACTGGGTTTGCTACTCGATAAATTGATTCGTTATTTTGAACGTTGGGTTGCGAAAATTTGGGGTGGACAAAGTGCTTAGGTCTATGTAAAGCGTAGAAAAAGAGCTAGTCCAATGAATCATTGGTTAGCTCCGTTTTGAATAGCACGTATTTGAATAGTGTCAATGCGTTCGCCAGTTGTTTTGGAATAGTACCCAATTTCCACACGGTCACCTGATTGTGCATCGACAATTTCTTTATAGCAAGGATCCAAATGCTCACTGCCCCATAAAATCATCGCGTTAAAAACGGATTCCAATGCCTTTCCTGATTCCGTTAAAGAATAGGCGTAGCGTGGTGGATGGGCTGAATAGAGTGTAGAAGCGACAAGACCTGCTTCTTCTAAAGATTTTAAACGGGCAGACAATAAATTTGCAGAAAGGCCTGGCAAATTTAACTTAATGTCATTAAAGTTTGTTTGACCGATCAATAGTTCATGTAAAATGAGCAATGTCCAACGATCACCGATAATGTTTAAAGTTTGTGCAATATTGCATGGTAAATCATAACGTGTTTTCATAGTGTTCCCTCCAAGCAGTAGTGTAGCACAAATTATAATTTTTAGTAAATTCAGTTGTTTTTATTAAGTAAGTATAATAAAATAACTCACATAAAGAAAAAACAAACTATTCGGAGGTATTTACTATGAGTTTATTTTTGGTAGAATCAACAGTAAGTGAAGTATCAAACAAAGAGCAATTTGCAGCACTAGTAGAGCGTGTAGGGCAAGCACAAGCTGTAACTGTAATTGAAGTACAAGTGGCGAAGGATTTTAGCCGCGCATACTTTATCTTGGAAGCGCATGAAGAAGCGCAAGCCACAAGCGCACTAACTGCGCAAAACATTCAAACAGATTTAGTCAAAGAAGTTCGTCTAGTTGGCAAAGAGCTTGATGAGGTTAAAACAAATCAAGAAGTCGTGAACTATTTAGTTGAATGGGAAATACCAGCAGAAATTACAATGGATCAATATTTGGCACGTAAAAAGAAAAATTCTGTGCATTATGAAGAAGTACCAGAAGTACATTTTTCTCGCACATATGTATGCGAAGATATGACGAAATGCTTGTGTTTCTATGATGCACCGGATGAAGCCGCTGTAAAACGTGCCCGTGAGGCAGTGCAAACACCGATCACATCGTTAACTGAATTAGCTGATAAGTAGAGGATAGGAGTGGAAACCATGGCAGTAGATGAAGTAGTCTTACAAGCGTTGATTGAAGAAAAATTAAAACCGTTTGTAAAAAAGATTGATGAGGAAGCTTATTATGCGGAGGATTTTTTATTGGCACTCGGCAAGGCAGGATTTTTTGCTTCAACACAAAAGAATGAGCAAACAGTGCTACTAGATGAGCTAACGATTGTACAAGAGACGGCGAAAGTTTGTATGACAACTGCATTTTGCCTATGGTGCCACCTTGCTGCTTTAACTTATCTACGTAAAACGGACAATGAACCATTACGGACAAAGATTTTACCATTACTTGAACGTGGGGAAGTGCTTGGTGCAACGGGTCTATCGAATCCGATGAAGTATTATGCTGGTCTAGAAAAGCTACATTTAACAGCAGCGCGTGTCGATGGGGGCTATGTTGTAAATGGTATTTTACCCGCTGTTTCAAACTTAGGAGAAAACCACTGGTTTGGTGCAATTGCTCATAACGGTGAGCAAGAAGTGATGGTTTTCGTAAATACGGATCATGAGCGTATTACACTAAAGGAAAAAAATCACTTCCTAGGCGTGAATGGTAGTGCGACGTATACATGTAAGTTTGATAATGTCTTTGTTGGGGATGACTATGTAGTAGCACAAGAAGCAAGCACATTCGTGGATAGTATTCGCCCAACATTTGTCCTGTATCAAATTCCACTTGGCTTTGGAGTAGTAGCGGCTGCGATTGAAGGCATAGAAAAGGTCAAGGCCAAGCAAAATGGCTGCAATGAATATTTGCAGGTGCAAGCCGATGAACTCACAGAGAAACTACAACATTTACAAGCATTACTGCAAACTTTAGTACAATCAGGCGACGTTACTTTACAAGCGATTTGTCAGATTCGATTGCAAGGCGTATATCAAACATTAGCAGCAGTTCAAGCTAATATGCTACATAATGGTTCTGCGGGCTATATTGCTGGAAGTACACCATCACGCAAGCTGCGCGAGGCATATTTCTTAGCGAATTTAACGCCAACCGTTAGACAGCTTGAAAAGATGACGCAGAAAGCAAAGGTAGCGAAATAGACAATTTATCAACCTTGACTAGCATTATAGCTAGCCAAGGTTTTTCTTTGCACTTAGTGCATTGCATCTAGCATCATTTTCGAAGCATGTTTATTTTAGAAAAACATACAGTGGATATAGAGCGTAATTAGTAATAGTAGGAAAGGGGATTGCGTGGATAAGTCCAATTCAAATCAAAACAAGGATTTAACCGAAAATGTGAAGGATCAACAACTAGATGCATTTCGTGTCAATAACGATGGAACGAAGATGACGACTAATCAGGGATTAAAAGTATCCAATGATGAAGACTCGTTAAAAGCCGGTGTGCGTGGACCGACCATTATGGAGGATTTTCATTTTCGGGAAAAAATGACGCATTTTGACCACGAGCGGATTCCCGAAAGAGTCGTGCATGCGCGAGGCTTTGCGGCACACGGAGAGTTTGAGCTATATGAGTCGATGAAAGAGTATACAAGAGCAAAATTTTTACAAGAGCCTGGAAAAAAGATACCCGTATTTGTTCGCTTTTCAACAGTAGTAGGGAGTTTAGGCTCAATGGATACTGCGCGTGATGTGCGAGGATTTGCCACGAAATTTTATACTGAGGAAGGCAATTATGATTTAGTCGGCAATAATATTCCTGTGTTTTTTATTCAGGATGCGATTAAGTTTCCTGATTTAATTCATGCTGTAAAACCTGAACCTCATAATGATATGCCCCAAGCAGCATCTGCCCATGATACGTTTTGGGATTTTGTCGCTAATAACCAAGAAATTGCCCATATGATTATGTGGGTTATGTCTGATCGAGCAATTCCTAGAAGTTTTCGGATGATGGAAGGTTTTGGTGTGCATACGTTCCGATTTGTAAATGATAAAGGTCGGTCGAGGTTTGTAAAATTTCATTGGAAACCTGTACTAGGTGTACATTCACTTGTTTGGGACGAAGCGCAAATTATTGGTGGCAAAGATTCCGATTTTCAACGACGAGATTTATGGGAATCGATTGAAATTGGAGATTATCCAGAGTATGAGCTTGGCGTCCAGATGATTGAACCGGAGGAAGAGTTTAGATTCGATTTCGATATTTTGGACGCAACGAAATTATGGCCAGAAGAGCTAGTACCTGTAAAAAGAATTGGCAAAATGACTTTAAACCGCAATGTGGACAATGTTTTTGCGGAAACAGAGCAAGTAGCGTTTCACCCAGGAAATGTAGTACCAGGAATTGATTTTACGAATGACCCACTGCTACAAGGGCGTTTGTTTTCATATATTGATACACAGCTTCTTCGTTTAGGTGGACCGAACTTTGCTGAGATTCCGATTAATAGACCCGTTTGCCCGATTCATAATAATCAACGCAATGGCTTCAGTCGCCAGACGATTAATATGGGCAAGGTTAGTTATCATAAAAATTCGCTCGCAGGCAATACACCTTCAACCTCTACAGCAAAAGAAGGTGGATTTGTGCATTATGAACAAAAGGTTGAAGGACGAATTACAAGAGCGCGTAGTAAATCCTTCGATGATCATTTTTCACAAGCTCGACTATTTTGGAATAGCATGTCGCCTCCTGAAAAACAACATATTATTGATGCCTTTAGCTTCGAGGTAGGTAAGGTTAAAAGTAAATCGGTGCGACAGCAAGTTGTGGATATGTTTGTCCATGTCGATAAAGCGATGGCTATAACGATTGCGGATAATGTTGGCGTCAATCGACCAACCGGTGAGCAATCTAAGATTACAGCATCATCGCCTGCCCTAAGTCAGGCAAATACAGTAAAACTGCCTCAAACACTTAAAGTTGGTGTATTGATTGGTGATGGCTTTGATGCCAATGAGGTTGGGGAAGTGCTGAAATATTTAACTAGGCAGGGGGTTCGTTATAGCATAATATCGGATAGACTCGGTGTCGTAACTGCAAATAATGGTGTGCAGTTAATAGCAAGTGAAACATTTATTACGACAGATGCAGTACTTTTTGACTCCCTGTATGTTGTGGGTGTTCGAGCAGATAATCAAGCAAAGTTTAACACCTATATCGTCAATTATATTAATGAGGCATACCGACATTACAAACCAATTGGGATTGCTGCAACAGGCACGACATTTTTTAATATGTCGAATGCGAACGTTGGTCCAGGCATCGTGTTAGCAACTGGAAATGCAGGATTTGCTAAAAAATTTGTCGATGCTATTGCCCAACAACGTTTTTGGCAACGTAATATTTATTGATCTGAAGTCGTTTTAGGGAACGCACTGCTCTAACGTACCACAACAGCATAGCAAAAAAGTGTTAGATTGATGAAGGTCAATCTAACACTTTTTCTCTTTTGTCCTAGTCTCTTTCAGTCTTTCATTATATCGTATATACTTGTATGGACTATATTTTGAGAGAGGGACCAATTTTATGAAGTGCATAAGGAAAATAATAATATTTTTTGTTGTGCTTGTCTGCTTCTTCATAGCTACATCAGATGAGGCTTTTGCAACACAGGCGACAAAATTTTACGAATCTAGTAATGCCAAAGGTGTTACAGTCATTAACTATCATTCGTTTGGGGATTACAAGGAAATAGCAAATATTAATATTACAGAAAAGCTCTTTCGTGAGCAACTGAAGATGCTAAAGGATAATGGCTATACAACAATTACGGAGGAGCAGCTTGTCGCTTATTTACAAGGCCACGGTCGTATCCCAGAGAAATCTGTATTTTTAACGATAGATGATGGCTATGAAAGCGTTTATAAGATAGCTTATCCTATTTTAAAAGAAATGGGCATGCAAGCAACATTATTTGTTATTGCCAATGACGTAGAAATAGGCTTCAGAAAAAATGTACCAATGGCGAATTGGCAGCAAATTAAGGAAATGTCCGACTCTGGCATTATTCATATCGGCAACCATACATATGATTTACATTGGCGTGGTAAAAATGACACAGCAAAACATGAGGCCATGATACTTAATCAAAAGAAAAATGGAGAGCCCCTTACAAATGAGGAGCGTCGACGATACATTCAAGAGGATGTTACAAAGGCGCATCAATTAATCGAAAAATATACAGGGAAAGCACCAAAATCCTTTGCTTACCCATATGGTGTGTATGATCGAATTGCAGAGAAAGCTGTAAAAGAAGCGGGTTATACAATCGATTATTCTACACAAGGTGGTTATAATCTATTTGGTCAAGGAACCGTCCATATTAAACGAATTGATTCTAGCAATCGTGTATCGGCAAATGAGTTAAAAAAGATTTTACAAAAATATTTAACACAGGCAGAACAACAATATTATCACCGAGATATTCAAGTGGAGGCAAAAGTTGCAGCAAATAAAGTTATGCTAAAAGCTTGGTTGAAAAGTGATATGAATAAAGGCAAGCTCCATGCTAAAGAAGCGCGTTTTGAGCTTTATAAAATGGTAAATGGAGAACGTCAACTTCAGCGTAACTTTGGCAGTTACAGAGTGGCAGCAAGCACGAATGCACGAGCAATGTCAACAGAAGAAAATATTTCAAATTACGAAGCGGGAGGTTATTCTGTTAAAACAATTCTTATTAAGCAAGACGGAAGTAAAGAAGTTTTCTGGATTAATTTTAATAAATAGAATCGCGGGTAAAGCGCCTTGCATCGCGGATAAAGTACAGTATTTCGCGGGTAAAGCGCCTTGCATCGCGGGTAAAGTATAGTATTTCGCGGGTAACTCACGTGGCCTTATATGTCATTGCATTCAAATTTTGTAAATGTTAAGGTGGTAAATGAGGTGAAAAAAAGTGAAACAATTTGATATTGCAATAATTGGTGCAGGTCCAGGGGGATACGTTGCAGCCATTCATGCAGCTAAAAGTGGGATGAAAGTAGCTTTAGTAGAGCGTGATAAAGTGGGAGGAGCTTGCTATAATGTTGGCTGTATTCCATCGAAAATTTTGTTAGAACATAGTAAGCTCGTGCAGGAGATACAACGAGGCAATGATTGGGGCATTGAAACGCCAGCTTTGAATGTGAATTTCCCACGCTTAATGCAGCGTAAAAATGCTGTTATCCAGGAGCTTTTAGAAAATATTGAACACTTTATCGTGAGCAATCACATTACATTTTATCGTGGTGAGGCGATGGTTGCTGCCGATTTAACGGTAACAGTAAATCAAGAGACCTTTTTAGCGAAGGACATAATTTTAGCAACTGGTAGTAAGCCATTTGTGCCACCATTTAAAGGCTTAGAAAGCGCAACTTATTATACAACGGATACTTTTTTCGATATAGAAGAACTTCCACAGCAGCTAACGATTATCGGTGGTGGTGTTATTGCAGTGGAAATGGCATTTAGCTTGGCACCACTCGGAACGAAAGTAAGAATGTTGAATCATAGTGAAGATATTTTACAGACAGAAGAACCTGATGCTCGACCAATAATTCGAGAAAAGATGAAAAAACTTGGTATTGAGCTTATTACCGATTTCCAATTTGAGCATTTTAATGGAAATGAAATTCATACATCTAAAGGAATTTATACATACGAGCACTTATTATTTGCTACAGGGCGCCGCCCAAATACGGAAACTGCCCAGCAGCTTGGACTTGATTTTGATGGTCGATTAATTGCTGTAAATAAGCATTATGAAACGAGTCAACCACATATTTATGCCATTGGTGACTTAGTTGGAGGCTACCAGCTAGCTCATGCTGCTAGTGCAGAGGGTATCTATGTTGTAGACCATATTTTAGGGGCAAAACGCACATTGATTGACCAAGAACTAATTCCTCGTTGCGTCTATACACATCCTGAAATTGCGACATTCGGCTTGCTAGAAGATCAAGTTGAACAAGCGTATACTGTGATAAAACTGCCGATTAACACTAATTCAAAAGCGTTAATGGAGGGCAATGACGAAGGCTTTGTTAAGCTTATTGCAACGAAAGAGGAAGGGTATATTTTAGGAGCGTGTGTGGTAGCTGATGGTGCGACCGAAATGCTCAACGCCATTTTAGCGACGAAAAATGCTGGAGGTACAGTAAAAGTATTGGCAGACATGATATTTCCTCATCCAACAGTATCGGAGCATATTGGTGATGCCGCAAAAGCTGTATTTGGGAAAGCGATACATCAATAACATCATAAAGAGTTGTCACATGTTAGTTGTGGCAACTCTTTATTATTTTCTAAATTCCGATAAAGTTTATTGACTTTATAAAATATTATGTTAAATTAAGTTTATATGATTACTTGGTATTTAATTGCGCTGACTAGATATCTAGAGGCTTCTATTTTACACAACAATTCTCTTGTTGACTGTAAATAGAAGCCTCTTTGTAGTTTTCAGGAAACAGGGTTTAGTGCAACGTCCATTGCGGAGCTTGGATTTAATTGATTACAAACACGATAAAGGGAGTGTCCTATATGACAAATGTAGTGATTATCAATGGTAGCAATACAAGGAATTCACGTGTAACGGCCATTCAAGAAAAGGTTGAGCGATTTTTTACCGCGCATAGTGTAACAATACACACAAATTATGTACATGAGCTGCCTGCTGATGCGTTAATAACAGCAAACTACGCAAACGATGACATTATAGCGGAAAATAAAAAGGTTGAGGAGGCAGATATTGTAGTCGTTTTAACACCGATTTATAAAGCATCATATACAGGCATCTTAAAAACCTATTTAGATTTATTGCCACAAAAAGCATTGGTTGGGAAAACGGTTTTACCAATAGCAGTTGGTGGTTCAATTGGCCATTTACTAGCGTTAGAATATGCTCTTAAGCCTATATTGGCAGTATTAGGTGCAACAAATATTGCCCATTCCGTATATATTGTCGATAAACAAATTATTCGTCTAGAAAATGGGAACTTTGCCATTGAGGATGATGCAAATAATCGACTAGAAGCTGAACTTAATAAATTACAAAACATTGTAGCGATTAATTAACAATAAAAACGTGTTAGATTGACTGCCATCAATCTAACACGTTTTGCTATGCCGTTGTTGCCTGCATCTTACATTGTGTGCGGTTCCCACAGGAATCACCACTTCTTCTGAGCAGGTTTACGTTCGGCGTCCTTTTTCATTTAGCTGTTATTAATTTATTTCCGGTTCTTCCAGTAACGAGTCTTTATCCGCCGGTGTTGTAGAAAGATATAAAAAAGCCTCATCTTGTAATAACAATAATTTCTCTTCACATATACCGTGCGATAATGCTCCTGAAAAAATGGATTCCCACCAAGTTCCTGTTGTCGTTGTCATTTATCTACGCCCCCGTTTCGATGTTTAATATGTAGTTGTATATTTCCCGAGAATCTCAAAATAAAACATGGCATCCTTAGTTACTATTTCTGTTTTTTTACAGCATCACCTATTTCAGAAAGAGGATTTTTGACCTTAAATGTTGTATCGTATAGTCAAAGATAGTTTGTTTCAAAAAAGACAGAACTATGTATCGCATTTTAAAAAAAGGGGTGTTTTTTTATGAATTTTACGCCACAAGATGTTGAAAATATGATTACAGAGCAGCGTCAATTTTATTTTTCTCGCGCTACAAAAGATGTAAAGTTTCGCAAAGAACAATTAATAAAACTAAAGAAAACTATTTTAAAGTATGAAAAAGAAATTTTAAATGCATTGTATTTAGACTTAAGAAAAAGCGAGTTTGAGGCATATGCAACAGAAATAGGTATTGTCCTTGAAAGTATTTCTTATATGGTGAAAAATCTGGAAGAGTGGATGAAGCCTGAAACAGTTAAAACTCCGATTCAACTTCAAATGGGGAAAAGTTTTATTGTTCGAGAGCCGTATGGCGTCACATTAATTATCGGGCCTTTTAATTATCCATTTCAGCTAGTTATTGAGCCTCTCATTGGCGCAATTATAGGTGGCAATACGGCTATTGTAAAACCATCAGAAACGTCTGTGCATACCGCTAATATTGTGAAAAAAATCATTGAAGAAACATTCGAGCCTTCCTATATTCGTGTTGTAGAAGGAGAAAAGGAAGAAGTGAACGCACTGATTCACGCTTCATTTGACTATATATTCTTTACTGGCAGTGTAGCGGTCGGTAAAGTAGTGGCAAAGGTGGCAGCTGAACGATTAACGCCGATTGCACTTGAACTTGGTGGTAAGAGCCCAGCCATTGTTGACCAAACGGCTAATTTGGAAGTGGCTGCTAAACGTATTGCATGGGGGAAATTCACAAATACTGGTCAAACTTGTGTAGCACCAGACTATTTACTTGTCCATAAAGACGTTTATGATCGATTTATGAAGTTGTTAAAGGATACGATTCGTTCTTTCTACGGAAAAAATGCGCTCAAAAGCCCTGATTACGGTCGCATTGTGAATTTAAGACAATTTGATCGGCTTCAACAAATTTTAGTAGAGGAACGAGACACAATTACATATGGTGGCCGAACAGATCGTGATGACTTATATATTGAGCCAACCATTATTGAATATGTCAAGTGGTCAAGTCCGTCAATGCAAGATGAGCTTTTTGGACCGATTTTACCAGTTATGGTATACGATGATTTGCGTCTTGCTATTCATCAAATTCGTCAACTTCCCAAGCCTTTAGCGGCATATTTTTTCTCAGAACATGAAAAAGCGATTCAATACTTTTTAGATGAGTTGCCATTTGGTGGTGGCTGTATAAATGATACGGTAACTCATGTAGGAAATCAGCATTTGCCATTTGGAGGGGTTGGTCCTTCAGGGGTGAATGCATATCATGGCAAGGCAAGCTTTGAAAATTTTACACATCCAAAATCAATATTAAAAAAATCTTCAAAGCTGGAAACGAATGTTCTTTTTCCGCCATATAAACAAAAGGTTAAGCTTGTTCGTACGATCATGAAGTAAAAAAAGAAGGAGGTGTCTATCGACTTTAGACACCTCCTTCTTTTTAGTTTTCTGCTTGTGGCAGTTTTATTTTAATCGTTGTTCCGCAGTTAATTTTGCTTTCAATCGCAATAGTTCCACCATGTTCCTGAATAATCTTGTTTGTAATGAGCATACCAAGCCCAGTTCCTGTGGATTTAGTTGTATAAAAGGGCTCATAAATACGTTTAATCAATGCCTCTGACATTCCTACCCCATTATCTGTAATTGTCACCATATTCAAACCTTCAGCATCTTTAGCAATGTAAATAATAATTTCTCCATTTGCTGTATGCGCCTCAATCGCTTCAATGGCATTTTTAATAATATTGATGAATACTTGTTTTAGCTGATTTTCATTAGCAAGGATTCGATTATTATCACTGACGATGTGCATTGAAAAAGTGATGTTATGTTTTTGGAATTCAAGGTGAAACAATTGGCTAATGTTATTGATGACTTCATCAATTGATACAACTTTTAATTGTTCGACATGAGGTTTTGACAGCACTAAAAATTCGCCAATAATTAAGTTAATCCGCTCGATTTCAGATTGAATGATTTCCGTATAAGCGTAACATGTGGAGTCTTTTTCCGTACTCATCATTTGTACAAAACCAGAGATAACGGCCATAGGATTGCGGATTTCATGCGCCACCCCTGCAGCGATTTCACCTGCTAATTTAAGCTTTTCTGATTGTAGTAAAAGTTGTTCATTGACCTTTTTATAAGATATATCACGTGAAATAGCAGATACCGCAATCATTTTATTTGTACGATCATAAATAGGTGAAAGTGAAATTTCTACATCAAAAACCGTACCATCCTTTCGCATATCCTGTGTTTCTATCAGCTTAAAGCTTTTTCCTTCTAATAAACTTGCATAGCGTTGTTCCGCCTCTAAAACATTTTCTGGAGGAACGAGAGGGATGGATTTACCAACACATTCTGCTCTTGTCCAACCGTATACTTCTTCAAAGGCAGGGTTTACATCAATGATACGATTATCTAAACTAAAAACCGCGATGCAATCATTTGCATGCTGAAAAAATAAATGCAAATAGGCTTCTTGTGACAACAACTCTTGTTTTTTTTGTGAGTTTATTTCATTGAGTCTATACCAAAAATGTTGTAAATGGCGAGATTGAATCCAACCAATAATCGTAAGTAACAATACAACGAAAATAAAGGTTTCGATATACTGAGAATGCCCAATGGAATCAGTAGAAATACGGTGATAAAAAGATAGCGCTATAATTTCCAGTAAAGAAATAATACTAATAAGGGTATTTAGTTTTATCGATTGATAAATCGTTATTAATAATATAAAGAAAATAAAGGAAATAAAATTAGGTAAGGAAAAGCTAATGATATTAGGATATAGGATAGCCATATTCCCGGATATAATGATTACCCACTGCATTGCTACTGGTTTAATGTTAAAAACTTTTCCGGCTAATAACGGTAGAAACAAAATGAACATCATACCAATTAGTACCTCGAGGCTACTATAAATATTGAGCATAATGAGCACGCTATAGGCAAAAATCGCTGTCACATAAAATAGCAAAACAATTTCATTACGCATACGTAATAATTCCATTTGTTGCAAATTTAGCACCTCAATTTTTAGGATATTCTCATAATACATGATTCATTGTTGTCGATAAATGCCGATTTTTGATAAGATAGGGAAAATTCAGCTTGATTTTTCGAATGATAGCGTTTTCATTTAAAAAACGTTACAGGAGGCATTTCATTTCTAGGCGAATAAGTAGTAAAATAAATTCATTAGATTAGTGGGGGTATTCATATTGTTATTTTTTGTCGAAAAAACAAGAAATGATGAATGAGTGTTGAGATTGATTGGAGGACTATGAAATGTATGCAGAGGAATTGTTAAGTGCATTACCTTTGAAAAAAATAATTGGCGTGTTACCAGACCAAGTGACGGATATTGTGATTGATTCTCGAAGTGTGCAGCCGAACAGCATGTTTGTTTGTATTAAAGGGTACACAGTAGATGGCCATAATTATGCACAAAAAGCTGTTGAGGGTGGTGCAACAATTGTTGTTACGGAACGTGAACTACCATTAGCAGACGCAATTGCACAAGTTATTGTGAAGGATACAGATCGTGCAGTTGGTTTGTTGGCTGCTAAGTTTTTTGACTATCCTTCAAAGGATATGACAATGATTGGTGTAACAGGGACAAATGGTAAAACATCTGTAACAGGTATTATTCAAAATATAATGCACGGCATGGGCGAGAAATCTGCACTATCAGGTACTATAGGCTTTAATTTAAATGGTATTTTATATGAATCTGCAAATACTACGAGCGATGCATTATCGACACAACAAATGATTTTTCGTGCGAAAATGGAAGGCTGTCGTTTAATGACAATGGAGGTATCATCACATGGATTAGCACTTGGCCGTTTGGCAGGTGTCGATTATGATGTTGCTATTTTTACGAATCTTACACATGATCATCTTGATTTCCATGGTACGATGGAGGAATATGGGAATGCAAAAGGCTTATTATTCTCTCAACTTGGACAAGATTTAGAAAAAAATAAATTTGTGGTGTTAAATGCTGATGATGCTTGGTCAGAACGCTATGCTGCAATGACGCCATTCCCAGTATGGACTTACGGATTAAACAATGAGACAGCAGATTTTCGTGCCATAAACTGTGAATACCATGATTACATGACTTCATTCGATGTCATTATGCCTGAAGGGATCTTCCCTGTTAAAATGCATTTACTAGGTGAGTTCAATATTTACAATGTTCTTGCTGCGATGGTTGCTTTTTATGGCAGAGGCTATTCAATGGATACGATTATTGAACAAATAGAGCAACTACCACCAGTTAAAGGACGTATGGAAAAAGTCTGCTCCGATTTACCGGTGCAAATTTTTGTCGATTATGCACACACACCGGATGCGATTGAAAAGGCTATTGCAGCAGCTACGCCTTATAAAAAAGGTAAGCTTATTTTCTTAGTGGGTACAGGTGGTAATCGCGATAAATCAAAGCGTCCTGCAATGGCTGAAAAGGCATCAGCAGCAGATTATGTGATCTTAACGACAGATGATCCACGTTATGAGGATTACGATAGTATAACAGGTGATCTTGCAAAAGGAATGTTGCATAAAAATTATGCATGTATCGGAGATAGAGCAGAAGCAGTGCGACATGCAATAGAAGTAGCTGAACCTGGGGATATGATTATTTTTGCTGGTAAAGGCCATGAAGATTATCAAATTATTGAAAATACGAAATATCCACATAGTGATGCTGAAATTGCGATTAAGGCTGGACAATTGAAATTTGTATAAATTTACAATGGAACTTAGCTCAGTGCGACAACATTATGCTGTTTTTTTATAGCAATTCATTTATGGAAAACCTTTTAGCTGTGACTAAAGGGTTTTCTTTTTGGGGAATTCATGTAAAAAGGTTGTACGAAAGGCAAGACTTCTTTTATTATTAGTAGGTATGAAAAAAGGAGAATGAAGAGATGACTTCAAATTTAGAAAAAGATATATTAGCACGACGTACGTTCGCCATTATCAGTCACCCAGATGCTGGGAAAACGACGATCACGGAAAAGCTTTTACTTTTTGGCGGTGCCATTCGTGACGCTGGTACGGTAAAAGGTAAGAAAACAGGGAAATTTGCTACATCCGACTGGATGGAAATCGAAAAGCAACGTGGGATTTCGGTCACATCTTCTGTTATGCAGTTTGACTATAGTGGTTCGCGCATCAATATTTTGGACACACCAGGGCACCAAGATTTCTCAGAAGATACGTATCGTACACTAATGGCAGTAGATAGTGCTGTCATGGTTGTAGATGCCGCTAAAGGGATTGAGGCACAGACATTAAAACTATTTAAAGTTTGTAAAATGCGTGGTATTCCTATCTTTACATTTATTAACAAATTAGACCGTCAAGGGAAAGAGCCATTAGAGCTAATTGAAGAGCTTGAAGAGGTGCTTGGTATTCATGCATACCCTATGAACTGGCCAATCGGTATGGGGAAAGAATTTCTTGGTATTTATGACCGTTATAACAAACGTATTGAGCAATTCCGTACAGAAGAGGCGGAGCGTTTCTTACCGATCGATGAAAATGGTGAGTTAGCAATTGACCATCCGATGAAAGTAACGTCTTATTACTCACAAGCGATGGATGACATTATGCTTCTTAATGAAGCAGGAAATGCTTATTCAGAGGAAAAAATCCGTCGTGGCGAATTAACACCTGTGTTCTTTGGTTCGGCTTTAACAAACTTTGGGGTGCAGACATTCCTTGAAACTTATTTACATTTTGCTCCAACTCCTCAACCTCGTATTACAGAAGATGAGCAGTATATTGATCCAGTGGAGCATCCAGAGTTTTCAGGCTTTATATTTAAAATTCAAGCGAATATGAATCCCGCACACCGTGACCGTATTGCCTTTGTACGTATCGTATCAGGTAAATTTGAGCGTGGTATGAATATGACATTATCTCGTACAGGTAAATCTTTTAAAGTGACACAGTCTACACAGTTTCTTGCTGATGACCGTGAAACAGTGGATGAAGCGGTAGCCGGCGATATTATTGGTTTATATGATACGGGCACATATCAAATTGGTGATACAGTCGTAGGTGGCAAGAAAACATTCCAATTTGAAAAATTGCCGCAGTTCACGCCAGAGTTGTTTGTTCGTGTGACGGCGAAAAACGTCATGAAATCTAAGCAATTCCATAAAGGGATATTGCAATTAGTGCAAGAAGGTGCCATTCAATATTACAAAACACTTCATACAGAAGAAGTGATTTTAGGTGCAGTTGGTCAATTACAATTTGAAGTATTTGAACACCGCATGAAAAATGAATACAATGTTGAAGTGAAAATGGAGCCAATTGGTTCAAAAATGGCACGTTGGATTGAAAATGAAGAAGATGTCAAAGAGTCAATGTCTTCAAGTCGTTCAATGCTTGTTAAAGACCGCTTTGACAATCTTGTTTTCCTATTTGAAAATGAGTTTGCTATGCGCTGGTTCGCAGATAAAAACGAAAACATCAAATTATATAGCCTGTTATAAAAAGAAACACGAATCGACAGAGGATCGATTCGTGTTTTTTTACAAGGAAAATAAGAGATTGGTGTAGAATATATACAATATAAAGAAACGTTAGTGAATATGTGTACTAGCAACATTGCGCTACAGGTGGCGCTTTCCGCGGGCAAGCACCGAGCCGCTTCCTTCGCTGCGCTCAGTCCAGGGTCTCGGTTCGCTTGCTTTTCCCGCAGGAGTCGCCACCTTTCGCTCCATTAGAATATTCGAACTTTCATTACGAGGCACTAATATGAAATTGTTTCAATATAATGTAAAACTTTATAAAAAAACTCCCTTTTCGGCTATCATAGGAAAGAAGAGAAAGAAAAGGAGTATAAATACATGAACATTAGCAACTTTTCAATTAAAAGACCTGTTTTTACACTTGTTACAATGCTACTCGTTATTATTTTAGGTGGCGTATCATTGTTAAAAATCCCAATTACATTAATTCCCGAATTAAATCCCCCTATTGGTGTCGTTGTGACGTCATATCCTGGGGCGAGTTCGACGGAAGTAAATGAAAAGGTAACAAAACCTTTAGAGGCGGCATTGGCCACCTTGCCAGGTATAAAAAAACTACAATCTACTTCGCAGGAAGGTTCAAATTTAATTGTGCTAGAGTTTAATTGGACGACGAATATTGAGGATGTTCAATTAGATATTTTGCAACGTATTGATATGACACCTTTACCAAACGATGCACAAAAGCCAAATTTTTTGAAATTTGACCCGTCACAGTTTCCAATTATTCAACTTTCCTTACGCGCAGAAAATGACCAAGTGGATGTGCGCGTATTGGCAGAATCACTGGAAAAAGAGCTTCGTCGTACAGAAGGGGTTGCGAGTGTCAATGTTTCTGGCAAATTGGTAGAAGAAGTACAAGTAACATTGGATGAATCAAAACTAATAGCAAAGGGCTTAACCCAAGCAGATATTATTCAAATTATTCAAACGAATAATGTCTCACTTCCTGGAGAGCCAGTATTAACTGCGGATGACAAAATGTTGACGACAAGGATTATTAGTACGTTAACTACGCCACAAGATATTGCAGATTTAATCGTATCCGTCAATCCTATAGATGGTCAAACATTAACGGTGGGAGATGTAGCAACGGTCGAGCGCACGGAGCAAAAAGCAATAACAGAAACGCGTGCTAATGATCATCCGGCTGTGCTAATGTCCGTTTTGCAAGAGTCTGGCGCTAATACTGCTGAAGTTTCTAAAGCCTTTCAACAAGCTTTAAATGATTTACTAGCGAAGGAGCAATATAAAGGTGTATCAGCAGACGTATTAGTCGATCAAGGGAATTATGTAGATTTAGCAATAAGTAATATCGGTTCTTCATTATTGCTAGGTGGCTTATTCGCTATGCTTGTGTTATTTGTCTTTTTACGTAGTGTGAAAAGCCCAATTATTATTGGGATTGCCATCCCGTACTCGGTTATTGTCACATTTGTGTTAATGTATTTTGCTGATTTTACGCTTAACATAATGACCTTAGGTGCATTAGCATTAGGTATTGGGATGCTTGTCGACAATGCCATCGTAGTAATAGAGAATATTGAACGGCATTTAGGACTTGGCAAGGAACCGATAGAAGCAGCAAAACAAGGAACAAAGGAAGTAGCACTAGCTATAACAGCATCTACATTAACAACGATTGCTGTGTTTATTCCAGTCATGTTTATTGAAGGCTTAATTGGGCAAATATTTACGGAATTTGCACTTACCATTTCCTTTAGTTTAATTGCCTCATTGTCAGTGGCATTAACAGTTGTACCTATGCTGGCAAGTCGTTTGTTAAAAATGAAAGATCATAATATCAATGAAATTCGCAAGACATCTTCATTTTATAAGCGCTACAATGCGTCTATAGTGTGGGTATTGCAGCATCGCTTGTTGGTCATATTGTCGGCAATCGTGCTCTTTGGCTTATCGCTCTTTGGGTTATCGAAAATAGGGACAGAATTTTTACCAGCAACAGATGAAGGTTTTGCTTCTATTAGTGTAAATCTTGACCAAGGGGCTGCGATAACAAAAACAGAAAAGGTAGTCGCAGCCATTGAAAATCGTTTAAAAGAAGAACAAGATGTTGATGTTTATGTTAGCCTAATCGGGGGTACTCAACAGTCTCAATCTCGTGGACAAACAAGTGCAAATCAAGCAGAAATTTACGTCAAGCTAGTACCACTTGCAGATCGCAAGCGCTCCATTTTTGAGTTTGTAGAAGAGGTGGAAAGGGAACTAAATAATGAGTTAGGGGAGCAAGCAGAAATTACATTTAATGTTTCTACATCATCTGGTTCAGCTCCAAATACATTGACATTCCGACTAACAGATTCCAATGAACAACGTTTATATGCATCAGTTGAGAAAGTACAGCACGAACTAAGTCGTATAGATGCAGTCACAAATGTTTTGACTGATTTAGACGAAACGATACAAGAGATTCAGATAGAAGTGGATCGTGAAAAAGCGAAGGATTATGGTTTTGTACCGGCTCAAATAGCCCAAACGGTCAATCAAATGACAAAAGGGCAGTTGACAACGCAGATGATTGATGATGGTGGAACGGTGTTATCGGTGTATACCGGTTTTGGACAGGCGTTTAATGAAAGTATGGACGCTTTAAAGGCAATGAAGCTACGTTCACCTGCAGGTCTATTTGTTAAGCTTGATGAAATCGCTAACGTATCCATACAAGAAGGACCAGTATCCATTAGACGTTCCGATCAAGCTGCAGCAGTTGCATTTTTCGTTGATTATAAAGCCAAGGAGTCATTAGGGGGCATTTCTAAAAAGGTCGATCACGCACTTGAAAAAGCGAATCTGCCTGCTGAAACGCAAGTTGTGTTTAGTGGGGATCGAGAGTTATATGATAGTGCAATTGATGATATGCTTTTAGCTGTTGCTCTCGCCGTAGTGCTAGTCTACATTGTGATGGCGGCGCAGTTTGAGTCGTTTAAATATCCTTTCGTTATTATGTTTACGGTACCACTTATGATTATAGGTGTTGCGATGGCAATGTTTGCGACGAAAACACTGCTAGGTGTAACAGCTGTTATTGGCGTTTTAGTACTTGTTGGCATTGTTGTGAATAATGGTATTGTGCTGGTCGATTATATTAATCAGCAAAAGCAGCAGGGTATGCAGGCGTATGATGCGATTTTACTTGCTACACAAGACCGACTTCGCCCGATTTTAATGACAGCATTAACAACGATATTAGGATTGCTACCACTAGCGCTTGGTATTGGCGAAGGCACCGAGATGAATCAGCCGATGGGTATCGCTGTAATAGGTGGTCTGATTACATCGACTTTGCTGACATTATATATTGTGCCAGCTGTGTATAGCTTAATGGATAAAGAAACTAGAAAATTGCCTTAAATACGGGGAGGAACTGGGAGATGGGTGTTCATTTTTTTACGGGGTTTCCAGGGTTTATTTCAAGTCAATTAATTCGAGAATTATTTCAAAAAAATAAAACACAAAAGGTTATCGCCATTGTTTTGGCAGGGCAATATCCAAAGGCAATGATTGAAAAAAGCAAGATTGAAGTAGACTATCCTCAATCCGAAATACAGATTGTTGAGGGAGACATCACGCTACCCAATTTAGGATTGGCCAATCAAATAATTCAGGAAATCGTACCTCAAATTGAAGTGTTTT
Source organism: Lysinibacillus sp. FSL M8-0337 (assembly GCF_038593855.1). Lineage (NCBI taxonomy): Bacteria > Bacillati > Bacillota > Bacilli > Caryophanales > Bacillaceae > Lysinibacillus > Lysinibacillus sp. FSL M8-0337. The sequence goes on from NZ_CP151996.1 coordinate 783,953, forward strand.
GGCATCTGGCAGCGATTTATGACTTAGCCGTTCCACGAGATATTGCTTGGAAGGTCAATGTGCATGGAACTGCGATGGTCAATGATTTTGTACGAATATTGCCTCATCTTAAGCGTTATATGTATTTTAGTACTGCGTATGTTGCTGGAACAAGAGAAGGGGTATTACGGGAAGATGAATTGATTCGTCCGAAGGCATTTAAAAACTACTATGAGGAAACGAAATATGAAGCAGAGCATCGTGTGGAAGATTTAAAGTCGGAGGTACCTATCACGATTATCCGACCAGGCATTGTGCGAGGGCATTCTGTGACAGGGGAAACAATAAAATTTGATGGGCCGTATTTCTTTTTGAATATGGTTGATAAATTAAAATGGTTGCCGATTATACCTTATATCGGGATGTCTAGCTCAGCTATTAATGTTGTGCCTGTCGATTATATTATCAATGCCTCTACGTTTTTAGTGGATGAGAAAAGTGCTGAAGGGAAAACATTACATTTAACAGATCCTAATCCTCACCCTGTACAAGAGGTATACCGGACAATGGTGAAATTATTGACAGATCATTATCCGAAAGGACGTTTTCCTTTAGCACTAGCAAAAAAATCGTTACAAGTGCCGTTTATTCGCAAAAAATTAGGGGTTGAGCAAGAAACTTTAGATTACTTAACATGGCATGCAACTTTTGATACAACAGAAGCAATTGCTATATTGCAAAAGGGAAATATAGCATGCCCTGATTTTATACAAACGATGCCAAAGATGGTAGATTTTTATCTAGCGCATAAAGAAGATGAAAACTATCATATTCAAATTAAATAATGGATTTCTTTGTCAGTATTAAATGATAGTGATATAATAAACGAACAAAAGAAATATCCTTAGACATTTTGTTAAAGGGGAGTAGCTAGCAGATGCGAGCGATGCATCTGGTTTCACATTCGTCATGACGTGGCATAATGCCATCGGGTGTGATAGCAAATGGTGTTACTTTGCAAAAAGTGCAATAACCGATAGCTGGTTTGTAAGAAGTAACCAATTAAATTTGCTTAGCAAGACCTTTGCCTTCTTCTTAGGCAGGGGTCTTTTCTTTTTCATTTGACTAGTAAATGCTCGCAATTTTGGGTATACAGAGTTTAAAGGAGGAACAGAGAATGGAAGCAATATTATTACAATATGGCTGGGTACTGATCGTACTAGTTGTATTAGAAGGATTACTAGCAGCAGATAACGCAGTAGTTATGGCTGTTATGGTGAAACACTTACCGCATGACCAACAAAAGAAGGCACTTTTTTACGGATTATTTGGTGCATTAATATTCCGATTCTCTGCGCTCTTTGTTATTACAGTATTAGTTAATTACTGGCAAATACAGGCGATTGGGGCGGCTTATCTATTGTTTATGTCAGCCAAAAATATTTATGATTTACGAAAAGGCAAAGATGAGGAAGAAGACAATGATGATGCTACTGTAAAAAAAGGATCAGGCTTTTGGATGACTGTTCTAAAAGTAGAACTTGCAGATATAGCATTTGCAATCGATTCAATGCTTGCTGCAGTTGCAATTGCCGTAACGCTTCCACACTTAGGTAATTTTGATATTGGTGGCATTAATGGCGGACAATTTATTATTATGTTGTTAGGTGGCTTTATTGGTGTTATTATGATGCGTTTTGCGGCGCAATGGTTTGTAAAAATTTTAAACGACTATCCTTCACTTGAAACAGCAGCGTTTTTAATTGTTGGCTGGGTAGGAGTTAAACTTGTTGTATTAACGTTAGCTCATGAAAAAGTGGGTATTTTACCTGAAGAATTCCCACATTCAACAGGCTGGGAATTAACTTTCTGGGTTGTATTAATTGCGATCGCTTTTGTTGGCTATTTAGTAGGTGTTCGTAATAAAAAACAAGCATAATAATCGCCTGACAATTTTATAATGGAACGATTTAATCCGCATTCTTTCTGCGGGCAACGCACGAGCCACATCGCTCGCTACAATAGCAGGGTCAGTGCGCTTGCTTTTTTTGAAAGTCTATGCGGATTTTTGCTTTATATATTCATTACTTTGTATTTGATACGATTTATAACCCCTTTCTTTTTTCATCGTTTTTTTCTATACTAATATCTATTAAGTTTGGCATCATAAATGGAAGGAGTTGATGGGGTGCCTTGGAAAAAATCATCAAATAGACAAATCACACCGTTTCAGGCACTTGTGTCTTATTATTTCATAGCAATAGCAATTTCCTTCCTATTGTTACGACTCCCTGGTGTCCATCGAGCGGGTGTGGAAGTGTCCTTTTTAGATAGTTTATTTACCGCAGTCAGTGCTGTTAGTGTAACGGGTTTAACAACTTTCAATATTTCCGAGACCTATACAACATTTGGACTTGTTATGGTACTTGTGATTTTACAGCTCGGGGCTATCGGTATTATGTCGCTAGGTACTTTTGTTTGGTTGCTTGTCGGCAAAAAAATCGGTATGCGCGAACGGCAATTAATTATGATTGATCATAATCAATACAATCTATCGGGTGTTGTTCAGCTAATACGAGAAATATTAAAAATCTTAATCGGTATTGAATTAGCAGGGGCTATTATTTTAACGGCTCATTTTATGAATTATTTTGATACATTTGAAGAAGCTCTTATACATGGCGTTTTTGCTGCTGTTTCTGCCACTACAAATGGTGGCTTTGATATTACTGGGATGAGTTTATTGCCATTTCATAATGATTATTTTGTGCAGCTTATCACGATGGTATTAATTGTACTTGGAGCAATTGGCTTCCCAGTGCTGATTGAAGTAAAATCATTTTTGCTTAATCGCCATGCCAATTTTCGCTTTAGTCTTTTTACTAAAATAACGACGACTACCTATGCAATTTTATTTATAGTTGGGGCTCTCGTTATTTTACTGCTTGAGTCATTCCACTCCTTTAAAGGGATGGTTTGGCATGAAGCAATCTTTTCAGCTATGTTCCATTCAATATCTACGCGTTCAGCGGGACTTACAACATATGATGTAACATCCTTTAGTGAAGCAACCGATATTTTTATGAGTTTTTTAATGTTTATTGGTTCATCCCCAAGCTCTGTGGGTGGTGGGATAAGAACGACAACTTTCGCTATTGCCATATTATTTTTAATAATGTTTGCACGCGGAAAAGAGGATATTCAAATTTTTGGAAGAGAAATTCATTTAATAGATGTCTTCCGCTCATTTGTCGTTATCCTATTGGCATGTTTTATGGTGTTAATCGCCACTATTATATTATTAATTACGGAACCGCACGCAACACTTATCCAAATTATTTTTGAAATAACATCTGCGTTCGGTACATGTGGTATGTCTTTAGGAATTACATCAGACTTATCAGCAGTTGGTAAAATAATCATTATTATTTTAATGTTTATAGGGCGAGTGGGCTTAATATCATTCTTATATTCAGTTGGTGGTGGAGGTAGAGGGAAAAAATCTAAATACCACTATCCAAAAGAACGAGTAATTATTGGGTAAACATCTAGCAGTTTTCATATAGAAGCGTTTGGAAGGGGTGAATGGTTGATTCACCTCTTTTTTGTTTGGCATTAATCTTTTAAGAACAAGCCAATAGTATAAATGCGGGCAATTTGGATACTTTATAAATCGGAGGTGATATCGGTGACAAAGAGTAAAAAGGATGTAAAGGATTTAAAGCAAGAAGAGTTTGCGACAGATTTAAGTCCGGACGATTTAGATGTACGAGAAGAAAATGAGTTAACAAGTGAACAAGCTAACAATGCGAATAAAGCAAAAGACCGTCAAGAAAAAAATAATAAACAAACATAATAAAAAAAAGGCTTACAGTGGTCACGATAAAGTGTCCATTTAAGGGGTGTAACAAAGCAAAAAGTGTTAGATTGATCGCGCTTCAATCTAACACTTTTTCTCTTTTGTCCCATCCCAATTTGCTAATGCAGATTAAAAATTTTAATCTTTTTCTGGATAGTTAACATGTAATGGCGGTGGAACAAGCCATCCTTTATTTTTGTTTAAACGTAACAGTTTAGCACCTAGTTGGGCTTTACTCATATGGAATTGACCGTACATCATGGCAATGTCTTCTCTAGTTGACATGCCCATTGCTTGACTGCAAGCAACTAATCCAGCAGCTAAATCCGCTGATAACGCTGCACTAATTTCAGGGTCATTTACTCTCGCACCAGGTGGGATGTCCTCTAATCTTGCAACAGGTCGCTCAGGTGGAGCAGGGGGTAACCCAACACCATTTGTTTTCAATATTTTTTCTAACTGTTTTACTTCGTCTCGTAATACTTGGATAATATCTTCAATAATTTTGCGAAGATCTTCATCTCCAGTGTGATTGTAAAATGTTTGATAGCCTGCAATTAAGCCGTAATCAGCCGCTAAATTCGTCCAAACGCTAAAAACCTCACCATAATGTAACGGCTCATCTTTTGGATTGCCACTAAGTATTCCCATAGTTGAATATCCTCTTTTCATTGTTTTTTGAAACAGAGGTAGTATGCGTGAAATATAAAAATTAATTCATAAGAAACAAATGAAACAATTATTGCAAAACTACAGTTTGGATTGAACACGTAACGGGTAAAACACTTTAGGAGTGGTCAAAGAGAAATTGTCCACATCGTATTTGAACTGAGGGGCATTAGCATATCTTTTTGAAGTGAATAGAAGCAACAATGAACCCAGTAAAGAAAAAGGTACAAAAGGAGAACTTACACATGACACTTACAAGCACAGCAAAACAGGATTTAAAGGAACTTTTAAAAGAGACACATAAACGTGGTATAACGAAAGTAGACCATAGTGATCGAGTAAGCAGAATGACAGATAGTGAAGCTTTAGGATTGCTAATTTCAGTAGTAAAGCGTACATTATAATACTTAAAAAGCAAGGTATTCTATAAGCTAGCTTGGACATTTTAAAGTTTTATGCTAAAAGATTTCTTAAATCTGACTTTCTTCTATTATATTGTATTTAGTATTTAATATATAACTGAAAGTCGTTTGCAAAAGCTTTTATCGCTTCTTTCAAAGTCAAATTTAGTATTTTACACTTAAATGGTAATTGTGGCGAAAAAATGTCCAAAAATTTAGAAAATTTATTAAAACATTTCCTGTTTTTGAATTGTCTAAATGGGTATTATTTCTAATTTTTATAATATATCATTAAGGTATAAAGACCTGCTAATTATGAGGTTTCATTAAGAAAGCTGTACTAACACCATCAATTCGTTTTAGTAAACTATAATATATTATTTATTTAGTGAAAAAAAGCTTATGGTGAGGTAAAAAAGCAATTTTATAAGTTACTAATATAAAAAAAACGCTATTCTTTAAAGTGAATAGCGTTTTTTTATTAAACAGTAGGGATTGTTGCAAAATAAGGTGCTTGTCCGTGACGGAAGTACGTTAAAAGATAACCATTTTTTTGTACAATTTTGCCATTTGAGAAATTTTGATAGTCCAAGTAATGCGGGATAATAAGTGTATGCTTAAATAATTCTTTCTCTGTTAAATTAAACTTAGCAAATTCTTCACCAGCAATCATCGGGTTTTCCCGTAGAGCAGAGTAAAGTGCTTTTTGTTGTACTTCTGTTGGTCGCTCATTCCACCATAATTTACGTGGCTGGAATTGTTGTGCTTTTAAATAATCTAGTTGCATTAAACTTTGAATAATTTGTAAATTAGCACCTTCCACTGTTTCTAAAAATTCCAGTAAACGACGGAATAAATCTTCTAACTGATGTCCGATACGAGACCAACCTTTTGTTTCCCAATAAGTGCCGAAGCTTTGGAAGAAATCGAATGGTGTGTCAAATACTTCTGTAACGAGGTATTCAATGGTGTAATCCATACGATGATCATTCCAATATTTTTCGAGAACATCTTCTGCATGTTTAATACGAACGATATCATCAAATGTTAGAGCATTATTTGAAAAGATTTCGTATGGAGCTAAATCCACATAGGTGTAACCAAATTTCTCAGCTTCCAAACGAAGGCCAGTGCCGCGCAATAGCTTTAAGAAACCAAGTTGTAATTCCTCAGGGCGCATTGCGAAAACATCATTAAAGGTTTGACGGAAGCTTGCATAGTCTTCTTCTGGCAAACCGGCAATTAAATCTAAGTGCTGATCAATCTTACCGCCATCTTTAACCATTGTTACTGTTCGTTTTAGTTTTTCAAAGTTTTGACGGCGTTGTACAAGCGTGTTTGTTAAATCATTTGTAGATTGGACACCTATTTCAAAGCGGAAAAGCCCTTTTGGTGCATTGTCATTTAAAAATTGAATGACTTCTGGACGCATTATATCAGCAGTAATTTCAAACTGGAAAACAACACCTGGCTTATGTTCATCAATTAAAAACTGGAACATTTCCATTGCGTAGCTACGGCTAATATTGAATGTACGATCGACAAATTTAATAGTGCGGGCACCATTATTCATTAGATATCGAATATCTTCCTTTATACTTTCTCTATTGAAATAGCGCACGCCTACTTCAATGGAAGATAAGCAAAATTGACAGCTAAAAGGACAGCCTCTGCTCGTCTCAATATATTGAATTCGCTTTCCTAGATGTGGAAGATCCTCTTCAAAACGGAATGGACTTGGTAGTTCACGTAAGTCAATCTTAGGTGCTTGCGCATGAATTCGAACTTTTCCGTCTTCTAAGTAACAAATTCCTGGAACATCTTCTAAAGGAATTTCTCCATGCAAATGGCGTAGTAACTGTTTAAAGGATGTTTCTCCTTCGCCCATGACAATAAAATCAATCTCTTCAACTCTTCTTAACCAATGGTGGACATCATAAGATACTTCAGGACCACCGAGCAAAATTTTAACATTAGGACAAACCGTTTTTAACATTTTAATAACGTGTATAGTTTCTTCAATATTCCAAATATAGCAACTAAATCCTACAATATCAGGGTTTTTTTGAAATAAATCTGATACAATATTAAAAGCAGGGTCTTTAATTGTGTATTCTGCAATGGTTGGATTGTATTCAGGTAAAGCAGCACATTTTAAATAACGCAATGCCAAATTAGTGTGGATATACTTTGCGTTTAATGTAGTTAAAATAGTATTCATGCATTAATCTTCCTTTCACTTTCTAATTGTAACAGTCAAGTAGCTGACAAACAATATAATCCTTTTTACCTATTTATTTTGTGAACGGTTCGTGAAATAATTTTAAATACTTAAATTTACTAAATTTTGTAATAATAGAATCGTACAGTCATAAAGTATAGTAAAGGCTCAAAATTCGAATGAGAGGTTTTTTACTCTTTTGAAAGGTTCGGTGAGAAAGTTGAAGCAAAATGATATAAATCAATGTTTTGGAAATCTTATGAAAAGTACTTCGTCACCAACACTTATTCTCAATAAAGCAGGAAAAATTTTGAATTGTAATGAGGCAGCTATTAAACTTTTTAATCTTAATTTAACGTATATTGGCTATATTACAATGGACGAGTCCTCAAATATAAAATGGGCTAAGTTCGTCAAAGAACTACAATGTGAGTTAAGATCTGAAGAAATATTTAATATTCAAACAAACAACAATGAATTTGAAATGATGCTTTTTAAATGTTTCTATGATCCGAACTCGGAAGAAATTGTCGCACAACTATCAACGATCAATAATGACAGAGCGCTTAAATTGTATGTTAGCAAGGAGCAGGAACAATCTCAATCCTTCAGCGCATACGATCATTTACCTTATGCTGTTATTGTGAGTGATGCAAGTGGGATTATTCTTGGTTTAAATAAATATGCCGAAATGTATTTAAAAATAGAAAAATCACAACTACTCCATAAAGCGCATCAACATATATTTGATTCATTTACCATGAAAAATGGACAAATTACAAACTATCTTTCGAAATTGATGGGTGAAAAACATGCCAATATTCATGTCGTGGACGAGACGCAAGTAAGTAGAACTTGCTACTACGAAATCTCAAGTGTTTTCGATGAGTATAATAATATTATTGTCACTGTCATTAATGATGAAACAGAGAAGAAGCAACTGCAACATAAAGTAGAGCATCAGGAAGCACTAAATGTAGTAGGGCAAATGGCAGCTAGTATCGCACATGAGATTCGCAATCCGCTCACTTCTTTAAAAGGGTTTACAGAACTTTTAAAGCTGAATGCAGATGAAGAATCACGTATGTATTTATCTGTTATTGATAGTGAGTTACAGCGTATGGAGCAAATTTTATCGGAACTATTAGTATTGTCCAAGCCAACAAGTATGAAGGTAGAGTTAATCAACTTAGATCATATTGTAAGACAGGTAATTGAATTTATGTTGCCGGATGCATTAATGAAAAAAATTATGATTCAATATATACCATCAGTGACAGAAGTATATATTGGCGGCAATGAAAATCGTTTAAAGCAAGTATTTATGAATCTTATTAAAAATGCAATGGAAGCAATGAATAAAGGTGGCACAATTACAGTAGAAATGAATGTAATAGACTGTACGATTGTCGAATTAATGATAAAAGACGAAGGCAGTGGAATGGATAATAATACAATTCAAAATCTATTCCAACCTTTTTACACGACGAAATCAACAGGGACAGGACTGGGCCTTGCTTTCGTGAAAAAGGTAATCGAAGAGCATGAAGGTGTAATTGGTGTTCAAAGTGAAGTACAGAAAGGGACATGCTTCCATATGCAGTTTCCAGTGTACACATTTAATCAGTTGGATACTTTAGATGTTTCTGCGAAGGATTCTGCTTATTTAGTTACCTAAAACAGAGAGAAACACTTGCTAATTAAATTTAGCATAGTGTGCTGTTATTGAATGCTTTTGACAATGCTTTTCAAAAGTCGCTATAATGAAATTGATAAAGAGCGAATTGTGAGGACTAAGCTATGACGTCAGAAGATTTAAAGCAAACTTTAAAATTATATATTGTATTATCCCGTGCCCATAAAGCAATTAATGAGATGACCAACCATTTTTTTCAAGAAAATGGCTTGAATCCTACTGAATTTGCAGTTTTAGAGCTCCTGTATCATAAAGGGAGACAACCATTGCAGCAAATCGGTAATAAAATATTACTTGCCAGTGGGTCTATTACGTATGTAATTGATAAGCTTGAGAAAAGAGGCTATCTTTTACGGGTTTCCTGTCCATCAGATCGTCGCGTTACCTATGCGGAAATTACAGCTGAAGGTGAGGCGTTTATGGGCGAGTTATTTCCAAAGCACGAACAACATTTACATGAATTGATGAGTGCATTATCCGTCGAGGAAAAGGATATAGCGATTGGCTTATTAAAAAAATTAGGGCTATCCATTAAAGATTTGTCTTATTAAAAAGAGTTGTCTCAAATAGATTTTTGAGGCGACTTTTTTATGTTCGTTAAAGGAATGGAAACATTGTGTAGGGGAATGGTTTGCATATATAGCTGTTTTTCTACGTTGAGAAGCTTTTAAAACGTCTTTGCAAACAAACCTTAGTTTTTATTGGTAAATAAAAGAGAGGTCTTAGAAAGACTTCTAAGACCTCTTAAGATGTGTGTTCAATTAATTTTTAGAAATAGTTGCTGCCATTGCCAGCATAGCTGCTGTTAAATCTTGTTCATCATTATCATGAATTGTTAACTTTATAATAAGACCATCTTTTTCAAATACTACTCCGATTACTTTTTCAGTATCAAAGTCTACCATATAGCCTTCAATATTTTGTACATCTTTAAATACGGAAAGTTCTTCAGAAGATAATGCTACTGTTCCTCCAACTGCATTCATGTAGTCTTGCATAGATGTTTTTGCCGCATCATAGCTTGTTTCAGCAGTAGTAGTTGTTTCAATACGCATAAATACTTCGTCATCTTCATTTGATACTAGCATGTCTTTGCCAGGTTCTTCTTGAGAAAGAGTAAATCCAGGTAGTTGTTGAATTTTATAGCCCTGAGTTACACTTTTAGATTCAGTTGCATTTTCCTTTTTGTCGACACCTTTTTGTACGTAATTTACTTCTTGTTGAGGTTTCGATTGAACATCTGTTTGTGCATCATCTGATGTAGGCGTTTCTTGCGCGTCATCGCCTGCAGATTCACTATCAGTTGGTTTTTCCTCAGTCGCTGTGTTTGCTGGTTCATTTTGTGCAGCATCTGATTGTTCTGTCTTATCAGAGGTATTGCACCCCACTACTAAAACAGCTGTTAGTAATAATGCAAGCATTGTAATTAATTTTTTTTGCATGAAAAGCCCTCCCTTTCTATATTAAACGCTAATAAAAGATAAAATGTTTCCAATTTTTTTTGTTATGATGTTAAAGGTAACACTAAAAACAATAATAAAACAAAAACAACATGGGCTACAATAACTAAAGGCATACTCTTGCGCCATTCATAGATAAAGCCCCAAATAAGGCTTGTTGCAAGAGCTGCAATTATACCAAGCTTAAAACCGCTAAATGCAATCGAAATGGCACATAAAATGGCTGTTACAATAACTGCTAAAACAGGGCGCATAAAACGTTTTAATTGTTGTTGTACGTAGCCGCGCCAAAATAGTTCTTCACCAATGGCTACAATGAAAACAAGTAAAATATAGTGCCATATATTTTGTGGACCGTAAACTGTTAAAAACTTTTGCACGGATCCTACTAGCCGATCATTTATAAATGGTGCGAGCCAATAACCAAAACGTATAATGCCATATGTGATTGTACCGTATCCAATGCCGAAAATCAGAAACTTCCATGTAGGCAATTGATCTTCGATTGTACCTGAAAGAATAGCAATCGCTATACATACAAGCAGGGTAAATGCATACAAGTACCAAAATACAGCAGGATTAGCAAATGTAAAAGCAAGCATGCCATAAACGAATAATAAAGAAAGGAGAAGTATTATTGTTTGTTTCGAATTTGTAAGCATAATTCGACCTCCATACTTTAATTTTACCAAAAAAATAGTCCCTTATCATCTATAAAGACAAAAAGGGACTATTCAGAATATTAAGCTTCACTTGCGTATAAGATTTTGTACCGTTTATGGTTGACGACCGTTTTTTCTTCAATTTCAAGGGAATCAAAATTCTCCATATATGTTAGATCAACGATCACCGAATTTTCATTTACTTTTTCAACAATGCCTTGCAAACCATTTTTAAACTCGATAATATTTCCAACTTCAGCTATTTTCACAGACAGTCAGCTCCTTCATCGACTAATAATATACAGTTTGCATGAAAAAAAGGGAAACGTAAAGCCTTTTTTGAATAATTCATAATTTATTACACAAAATAAAGTAAGAGAAAGGATTGGAAAAAATGGAACAATATGAAACGATGCTTAAACAATTACAAAAAGGAGAAATTCAAAGTATCGAAATCCATAAAGAACAATTTTATGATTTTCGAGAAGTTTTAGTAAAACACCCATTATTTAAACATTTTAGAGGTGAAGCAAAGCAAAATGGGATTATCATCTACACTTATTTGGAAATTCCTAGAAGCTAATTTTGTCGAACATTGTCGGAACATAATGCTGTAAGAAATGAAATATAAATGTATAATAATGGTATGATTATTTGTATGTTGGAGGGTTGTATGAATGGTCAATCTACTCTTGAAACAAATGGAACAAACTCGTGAGATGATGATTCGCTCTGGTGTGGAAAACGGGTTACAGAATGCAAAAACCATTCAACTGAGTCGCAGATTAGATCAGTTAATGAATACTTATTATAGACAGACAACATTAGAAGAAGAAGATCAGGATGATTTGTTTCAGTATTCAGAGTAAAAAATTTTAGATTAGATGATTAAAAGTGAATGTACTGGGGAATAATAATATTGAACACAGCAACATTCTCATTTCCCCCTTTAGAGCAGTGATTCCCATCACCTGCTCTCTTTTTTTTTACTTATTCGGTATATATGCAAGACATACAAACTTTAGTACAAGTATTAAGAAGAGTTTGAATTATTGAACTGATTCAACTACACTAAGTACACATAATAAAACGTACTACTATTCCTAAAACCTTAGCCAATATGTAATGGGTAAAGGAATAATCGTATTGTCTTATTTTGTGAGTAAATTTATTGTGAGCGGATGGCGCGACTCGGTGCTTGTCTGAGAAAAGCGTCAGCCTTTAGCGTAATATTGATTCAAGTAAAGGAGTAATTACATATGGGAAAAGAGCGTATTGCATTTATCGGTACAGGTGTTATGGGTGCTAGTATTGTTAAACACTTATTGCAAAATGGCCATGAGGTGACGGTTTATACCCGCACAAAAGAAAAAGCAGAGCCCTTAATCGCTTTAGGAGCAAGTTGGGCTAGCTCCCCAGCAGAGGCTTTTAAAGATAAGGATATAGCGCTAACGATGGTTGGTTATCCAGCAGATGTGGAGGAAGTTTACTTCGGTGAAAATGGTTTGTTCCAAACTGCTGAGGCAGGCAATATTGTTATTGATATGACAACATCTGAACCAACTTTAGCGAAGAAAATATATGCCCATGCACAGACATTAGGGGTAGAAGCATTAGATGCACCCGTATCTGGTGGAGATGTTGGGGCGCAAAATGGTACCCTGTCCATTATGGTAGGTGGTGACCAAATGACCTTTAATCGAGCTGTTCCAGTGTTGCAGCAATTTGGTGCAAATATCGTGTATCAGGGAGAAGCAGGTGCAGGACAGCATGCAAAAATGTGCAATCAAATTGTCATTGCATCTGGCATGATTGGTGTATGTGAGTCACTTGCGTATGGCTTAAAAGCTGGACTCGATTTATCTACTGTATTACAATCCATCTCTTCTGGTGCGGCAGGTTCTTGGTCTTTAAGTAATTTAGCACCACGTATGATTAAAGAAGACTATGCGCCAGGTTTTTATATTAAGCATTTCGTGAAGGATATGAAAATCGCTTTAGATGAATCAAAGAAAATGGGTATTTCTTTACCAGGGCTAGCATTAGCATATGAAATGTATGAAAAGCTAATTGAAGCAGGCTATGGTGAGAATGGTACGCAGGCTCTGCTAACGTATTATAAATAGTCCGCAATAGGGGAAAGTGTTAGATTGAGTAATCATCAATCTAACACTTTTTTTGCTATGTTGTTTGTTTGAGTGCTTGACTCCACTTTTTTCCGAGTGAAACCGCCACAAAAGATCTTTGAATCGCTCCAAAAATAGGAGAAACCGCCACAAAATATCCGTGAATCGCTCGTAAACCTTTGAAAAGCATCCTCCATAGCATAGACAATTCTCTACTCTTTATTAAAAAGTTGAGAATCTAATGAGAAGCTAGAAGCTCCTGCAAGAGCAAAGTAAAGTGCTATCGCACCTAAAGCTAAATCCAACTCATAACCAGCTAAACCATTAGCGCCGATAAAACCAATGCTAAGTTTTGCTGTAAAGATAGCAACAATCATTGTAATGGTCAGTAAAGCACCAAAGATTCTTGTTGCGAAACCTAAAATAATAGCAGCTCCACCAACTAATTCAATAATCGCAACGACATACGCCATAAAGCCTGGAATACCGATACTATCAAAGAAATCAGCCGTATAGCTGATGCCGCCTTGGAATTTTTGGAAACCATGCACGGCAAAAATAAAGCCGAGAACGACACGTAAAATAGTTGAACCAATATTTTGCATAATATAATAACTCCTTTTCTTTAACTTACATTTCGTAACTTAGTTTATTTTTAAAAATTAATTTTGTCAAGTAACTAAGTGCATTTTTCGAACAGATTTTTAAAAAATGTTATACTCTTTAGTAGAACCTAGTAAAAAAGGAGGATAGTAAATTGAATCAAAAAAACATGTGTCCGCGATTTGAAAAAGCGCTTATGCTATTGAACCATCGTTGGAATACGTTACTTATTTATCAGTTACTTGATGGTCCACAGCGATATTCCACCATTAAAAATCAGTTGAGTATTAGCAGTCGTGTGTTAACAGAGCGATTAAAGGAGTTAGAAAGCGAGGAAATCGTGTTGCGTACCGTAATTCCATCTACTCCAGTCGTTATTGAATATGAACTTACAGAAAAAGGATATGCAATTACTCCTGTGCTAAAAGCTATTGAAGAATGGTCTAGTAAATGGATAACGATTGCTGAGGAATGATAAGAAAGATATTCAAGCGAGGGGTCTTGAATATCTTTTTTATTTTTGACCAATGGAGGTAAGGGGAGAACCAATCTAAGGCCAATTGGCAGTTATGTTTCACTAGAATTACTGATATATTGTAAATAATATTAATTTTCTTTTAAAAAAGGTATTTTTTATTATAGAGAGAAATTAATTGATTATTATAGAGATTGGAGGGAGGGTTTTATGAAGAAGGGGACAACGATAGACGTACAACATCGAAATCAGTTAGCCATATATTTATCTTTGCCAATACTATCATGGGCATTTTACGATTTTGCTAATACGATATTTTCGTCAAATATTAATACAATATTTTTTCCATTTTATATGGATGAAGCTTTAGGTACGAATGAGGTAATGCAACAGGTAGCAAGTACATTTATTTCGTATGCCAATGCTATAGCCAGTTTTTTCTTAGTAGTCTTTTCACCACTTTTTGGTGTTTGGATTGACCAAACTGGCTATAAAAAGAGATTTATAGTTTGGTTTGCATCAATATCTATTCTATTTACCTTTATGATGGGGATTTTTGCAAATTTACAGACGACAATCAATTACTCAGGTGTACCTCTTAGCTTATTTTTAGTTGTTGCAAGTTTTGTGATAGCGAAGTTTTTCTTTAATTCGAGTCTCGTATTCTATGATTCGATGATGAGTGATTTAGGAACAAAAGAAGAAATGCCTCTTATTTCCGGTTATGGTGTAGCAATTGGTTATTTAGGCACACTTTTTGGATTGCTTGTTTATTTATATGTAGGAAGCAGTGATTTCCATCGCGCTTTTATACCAACAGCGATTTTGTATTTATTATTTTCATTGCCTTTATTTTTCATTAATAAAGATACACCAATACCGAAAGAGCAGCGGAAGACGACTCATTTTTTGGAAGGCTATAAGGAAATTATTAGTACATTTAAGGATATGAAGCAGTATAAGGCAATCTTTACTTTTATGATTGCATACTTTTTTTTAAATGACGCGATTGCCACGACAATTGCGATGATGGCCGTTTATGCCACAACCATTGTCGGGTTTACTTCAGGTCAATTTATCATCCTATATTTAGTATCCACCGTATCGACAATTATTGGCTCACTCGCATTTGGCTATATTACAAAAGCAATTGGAGCGAAGAAAGCGATTACCATTGTTGCTGTAATTATGATAATCGCTTTAACATTTGCTGTCTTTGCAACCGAGCAATGGATGTTTTGGATTGCAGGTAGTATGTTTGGTATTTCACTAGGTTCGATGTGGGTGACATCCAGAACATATATTATTGCGCTATCCCCAGATAACAAGAGAGGCCAGTTCTTTGGCTTATTTGCTTTTTCTGGAAAAGTCTCGTCAATAATAGGTCCAGCAGTTTATGGAACGGTCACATTATGGATGAAGGATTATGGTACTTTAGCAAGTCGAGTAGCATTATCAACATTAATATTAATGACGGTACTTGGTCTATTGGTGCATCTAAAAGTTAATGATAAAAATGGAAATACCAAGTAGGAGAATTGTATCGCCTATGATACAATTGAATTATAAATTGATGTTGAAATAGAAAGGAGCGGGGTTGCTTTGGAACATAAGGGCATATTATTAGAAAGTGGCACAAATGAGCTAGAAATCGTTGAATTTGAAGTAGCTAACAATAAATTTGGTATTAATGTTATTAAAGTAAAAGAGATTATTCAACCTATTCCAGTAACATTTATTCCACACGCGCACCCGCATGTAGAGGGAATTATTCAATTAAGAGGCGAGGTATTACCGGTAGTAGATATGCTACGAGTACTAGGAATACAAAGCGCAGAACGTAATCCGCAACAAAAATATATTGTTGCTGAGTTTAATAAACAACGAGTTGTTTTCCATGTCGATAATGTGACACAAATTCACCGTATTTCATGGGATCAAATCGAAAAGCCTTCTGATATGTATCAGGGTGGGACTTCACAAGTAATCGGTGTTATTAAGCAAAATGAGCAAATGATTTTATTGCTAGATTTTGAGAAAATCATGGTTGATATTAACCCTGAATCGGGTATTAATGTAGAGTCCGTGAAAAAGCTTGGTAAACGTGAACGTTCTGAAAAACGCATTTTAATTGCTGAAGATTCACCATTATTACGTAAATTATTATTTGATACGATGAAGGAAGCCGGTTATGAGAATGTAGAGTTCTTTGAAAATGGTCGTGATGCTTATGAATATTTAGAATCATTAGCGAAAAGTGGCAATAATGTTACAGAGCACATTCAATTAGTTGTAACTGATATTGAAATGCCACAAATGGATGGTCATCATCTTACACGAAAAATTAAAGAGCATCCTGATTTACAAAAGTTGCCGGTCATTATTTTCTCTAGTTTAATTACTGATGATCTTCGCCATAAAGGTGATCAAGTAGGTGCTGAGGACCAAATTAGTAAGCCTGAAATTGCCGAACTAATTTTACGTGTCGATCAACTTATTTTATAAAGCTAGCGAAAAAGGAACTTCACAATACTAATAATTGGTATCCTGAAATATAATACAAACGAAAGTCGGATACCTTTTTGGTTCCGACTTTTTTTGTATAATGAGGGTGCTTTTAACACAAAATAATAAGACCACCTATTGTCCTGTGAAGGAAGTGAATTATTTGGATGAATTAAAAACGGCCATTATTGATATCGGCTCGAATACAATACGATTGGTACTCTATCAGTATGATAATGAAGAAGGTCTTCGAGAGCTCGGGAATATTAAAACGGTTGCGCGTTTACGTACATATTTGCAACCGTCAGGAGCCATGTCTGAAGAAGGTATTCGAGTACTAACAGAAACGTTGTTAACATTTAAAGCAATGCTAGATGATTTTGAAATTTTTGATGTGAAAGCAGCTGCAACAGCGGCCATTCGTCAAGCGACGAATAGAGATCAGATTATTGCTTTAATGAAGGAGAAAACGGGCGTACAGATTGAGCTTTTATCTGAAGAGGAAGAGGCGTATTTCGGTTATGTTGCTGTAGCCCATTCGATTGGTACTCTATCTGCTGTAACGATTGACATGGGTGGAGGTAGTACAGAAATAACATTATTTAAAAATAAGGAACTAGTGGAATCATTTAGTTTTCCTTTTGGGACGGTGTCATTAAAGCAACGTTTCGTAAAGGGTGACATTATGAATAGTGGTGAAAAGAAAGAACTGGTTGCATTTGTTAAGGAGCAGTTCAAATCACTACCTTGGATTCAACAAGTTGGATTACCGATTATTGCAATTGGGGGCAGTGCGAGAAATATCGCGCAAGTTCATCAGCAACGACAACAATATCCTATTGCGAGTGTGCATGGCTATGAAATATCTAAAGAAGATTTAGATCAGCTTAGTGCGTTTTTAGGAAATTTAAGTTTCCAAGAACTAAAACATTTGGATGGGTTATCAACGGATCGTGCTGATATTATTGTACCCGCATTAGAAGTGTTCCGCGTACTTATGGAAATTGTAGGTAGTGAGGTCTTCCAGTTAACGAAAAAAGGTTTACGGGAAGGGCTTATCATCCATCGTATTTTACAAGAAGATGAAGATGCTTTTGACAAATACAATGTCTTTGAGGGAAACGCTAGAAAATTAGCTCGACAATATGGACGTTCAGAGGTAGAAGTTGATTATTTAATGCATTTAGCAGATCAACTTTATCGTGGGTGTTGCCATTTGAATTATTTACAATTTGATGAAAATGATTTGCAGTTGCTAAGAAAGGCCGCAAAGATTTTTAATATTGGGGAATATATTGAGTTAAGCTCCGCAAGTCAACATACGTTTTACTTAATCGCCAATCAATCAATTGACGGTTTGAATCATAAAGAGCGTC
Organism: Lysinibacillus sp. FSL M8-0337; assembly: GCF_038593855.1. Classification (NCBI taxonomy): domain Bacteria; kingdom Bacillati; phylum Bacillota; class Bacilli; order Caryophanales; family Bacillaceae; genus Lysinibacillus; species Lysinibacillus sp. FSL M8-0337. The sequence continues at coordinate 801,985 of NZ_CP151996.1, forward strand.
TAAAATTAGCACTTTTAGCTTCATATAAAAATAAGGATTATTTTGAACGATTTGCAGCTCCCTTTATCGAATGGATGAGTCGTGAAGAATATCGTAAAATGCGCGAATTTGGCACGTTGTTAAAATTTGTCTATGCATTAAATGTTTCAAAAAGAAATATTGTACATGCGATTGAAATGCAACCTTTTGACAATTATGTTCAGCTTAACGTATACGTCAAAAAAAATGCTGCTGCTGAAAAATATCAAGCAAATCGGCATAAGAAACATCTAGAACGTGCTCTAAAGATACCAATAAAAGTAAACTTCATTGAAGAAGGGTGGAACCAAGATGACAACCGAAGTAACAAATAATCGATTACATGAAGAAGAATTTTCAGAACCACATAGCCGACTGCTCGAGGAAATAGCAAAGCCCCAATATTATAATAACCGCGAACTAAGCTGGTTAGCGTTTAATGAGCGTGTCTTAGAAGAAGCAGAGGATATCAATAATCCTCTGCTAGAACGTCTGAAGTTTTTGGCGATTTTTAGCTCCAATTTAGATGAATTTTTCATGGTGCGTGTGGCAGGACTTCAGGACCAAGTGCGTGCAGGGTTCCATAAGGCTGAGAATAAGTCAGGCTTAACACCGAAAGAGCAATTAGCGAAAATTGCTGAACGTACGCAAGCTTTAGTGCGCAGACAAACAGAAGTATATCGTCACTTAATCTACGATTTACTACCACAGCACAATGTACATATTGCAGACATGAAAGATTTAAATAGTACGCAAAAGGCGTTTATCAATGAAATGTTTGCTGAAACTATTTTCCCAGTTTTAACACCTGTAGCAGTAGATGCTTATCGACCATTTCCAACCTTGCTTGGTAAAACTTTAAATATACTTGTTCTATTGGAACAAGATGAGACAGATTTAGAAAGCCGTGAAAAGGTTGCCATAGTGCAAGTACCATCTGTTTTGGATCGCTATATTAAAGTGCCTTCTGCTGAGGGCGAGACAGTGATTGTTCTACTTGAAGATGTTATTGTCGCTCATATCGAAAAGCTTTTCTATGGCTACAGTGTGAAATCGGCACAGGCTTTCCGTCTAACACGTAATGCAGATTTAACGATTCATGAGGAAGGTGCCCGTGATTTACTGGTAGAAATTGAGAAAGAGCTTAAAAAACGTAAATGGGGTGTCGGCAGCCGTCTAGAAGTACGTGTAGGGGAAATGAATGATGAGGTACTTGCATACTTACTAGAAGAATTTGAAATCGAAGAGACAGATGTTTTTCATATCGACGGTCCGCTCGATTTAACCTTTATGTTCTCATTTGTAAAAGGTATAGCTGTTGGACGGGAGCATTTAGAGTACGAAAGCTTTATTCCACAGCCACCATTAGATTTACAGTCAGATGAAAATATTTTTGAGAAAGCATTGCAACAAGACATTTTTTTCCATCATCCATATGAGTCATTTGCACCGATAGTGGACTTTATTTCAGAGGCTGCGGTGAATCCAAATGTACTTGCTATCAAGCAAACCTTATATCGAGTTAGTGGGAATTCTCCAATAATACAAGCATTAAAACTCGCAGCTGAAAACGGTAAACAAGTGACTGTTTTAGTAGAGTTAAAAGCGCGTTTTGATGAAGAAAATAATGTGCATTGGGCAAAACAACTAGAACAAGCAGGTTGTCTTGTTATTTATGGTATGAATAATTTAAAAACGCATTCCAAAATAACATTAGTTGTAAGTCGTCGTAATGGCAAGATTGAACGTTTTGTTCATCTTGGAACAGGAAATTATAACGATGCAACTGCAAAAATTTATACAGATATGGGCATCATAACATCAGACAAGGAATTTGGAATTGATGCCACGAACTTTTTTAATTATTTAAGCGGCTATACGGAAAAACCTACATTTAATCATTTAGTCGTCGCACCATTTGATATTCGCGATGAATTTATCCGTTTAATGGATGAGGAAATAAGCTGTCATAAGAAATACGGAAATGGATTTATTCGTGCCAAAATGAATTCATTGACGGATAAGGATTTAATGATGAAGCTTTACGAAGCATCTATTGCTGGTGTAAAAGTCGAGCTTATTATACGGGGAATTTGCTGCATACGCCCAGGTATTCCAGGCATTAGCGAAAATATAACCGTTACAAGTATTGTTGGCAGATTCCTTGAACATTCACGCATCTATTGGTTCCATCATAATGGTGAGAATAAGGTGTACTTATCCTCAGCAGATATGATGACCCGTAATATGATTAAAAGAGTTGAAATTCTTTTCCCTGTCTATTCAATTGAAGCAAAAGCTCGTATTATGGATATTATGAACAAACAACTTGAGGATACAGCAAAGGCTCGTATCCAAGATTCCAATGGGAAATATCATTACAAAGAATTTGATCGCAGCGAAGACCCTATTAATAGTCAGGAAATTTTCTTAAAGGATGCTCTAAAGCCTACGCTAGATGAGGAATAAATAATAAGCGTCTTAGACGACTAGAGTAAACACGCTACCTAGAGAGGGATATAATGAAAAAATATAGAAAGAATGTAGCGCAATTCACAAACTATCGACAGTTGGCACTGCTTAATCCGTTCGATGCAGTAGTATGCTTAAAACAAGCTGATGATGGGGATTTTGAAATCGTTTATTATAACGACAAACTACCATTAGCTATAGCGTTGCAGGATGAGAAAGCAACGACAGCAAAGCAATTTTTTAACAAGCAATGTTGGCAACAATTATGGAAGATCATACAACAGGAATTTAACATTGCTCGTAAGGTTGCGCTTTATTCAGAGACTGAGCAAATGCAAAAATCGTTTGCCGTAAGTGTACAGCAAATAGAGTCATCTATAATAGCTGTTATTTTACGTGAGGAACAGCGTGATACGAAGCCTTATTTGCAATTTGTTGAACAACATGTATGTCCAATAGTAACGACTGATTTACAAGGTCGTATTGTTCATCAAAATGTTACCGCTACGTCTTTATTGTCGAGAGAACATCACAGCCTTATAGGACTTGATATTTTTTCATTATTAGAGTGTAACTATGTAAACGAAGTCCAATTATTATTTGCTAAAACGATTGAAGGCGCTACATTGGATATGCCAAAATGTTTATTCAAGGGTAACCTACTAAGTAATGAACCATTTTATTTGCGTACACATCCAACATATTTTAATGGTGAAATAATTGGGGTACATTTTTTCGTTAGAGACGCGAACTTATTTAAGAGTTATCATGATTCCTTTTACTATTTAGCCTTAACGGATGAATTGACGGGTATTTGGAATCGAAAAGCGATAAAAGAGCATTGGCTACAACATTTGAATGATAAGAAAAGTGAACATCAGCAAGCAACCATTATTTTAGTCGATATTGATCGCTTTAAAAAATTTAATGAGTCCCTTGGTGAAAGTAAGGGTGACGAACTTATGCGAATGTTTTGTCATAGGCTTCGTGAACTTTGTTACGCGCAATGTGCGCTCTATCGCTATAATAGTGATGAATTTATTTTTATTTTGAAAGATGCAACTATAGACAAAATCGAGCATTTAGCGAATGCCATTTTAGATTCGCTAAAACAGCCATTTATGATTGATGAACAGGAATATTTTATTAGTGTTTCTATTGGTATTGCTTTAAGCCCAGCAGATGGTAAGGATTTGGAGACCCTCGTAAGAAAGGCTGATCAAGCTTTATTCTCTGCTAAAGAGCACGGACGTTCACATTACCGCTATTATCGTGAAGATATGACAAATGTTTTTCCAAATGAGGCATTGATGGAGGCACATTTAAGACGTGCTATTGAATTTAATGAACTAAGTATTCATCTACAACCACAGATGAATTTAGACGATAATAGCATTAATAGCTTTGAGGCGTTATTACGATGGAATAATCGTAAATTTGGCTTTGTATCCCCGGCACAGTTTATACCGATTGCTGAAGCAACAGGCTTAATTGTAGAAATTGGTGATTGGATTATTAATGAAGTTTGTCGCTATCAAAAAGAATGGCGTGCCAAGGGCTATCGTCCAGTAAGAATCGCCATCAATATATCGCCCAAACAATTTAGAAAAGAAAACTTTGCTCGTAAAATTAAAGCAACCTTGAAAAAATATAATGTAGCGCCACATTTAATTGAAGTGGAAATTACCGAAAGCTCTATGACGAATGTGCATGAAACATTTTCAATCTTAACGGAGTTAAAGCAGCTAGGTGTTTATGTGTCGGTAGATGATTTTGGTACGGGTTATTCTTCACTTAGCTATTTGAAACGCTATCCCATCGATATCATTAAAATTGACCAATCGTTTATTGCCGATATCGAAAAGGATGATAAAAATGAGGCAATAATTAAAGCCATCATTTCGATGTCTCATAATTTAGGTCTTGAAGTGATTGCAGAAGGAATAGAGGAGCCATCACAAGTAGCGTTTTTAAAGCGTCATCGCTGTCAAAAAGGACAAGGATACTTATATAATAAACCATTACCTGTTGAAACGATTGTGGCCCAATATTTTGTAGGATAATAAAGCAAGTTATCGCGAAGCAGAGTGTTTATCGCATGGTAGAAATACTTGAGCAGAGCGGAGCGAATACCCGCGAAACGGAGTGAAATACCCGCGGAGCCGAGCGAGATACCCGCGAAACGGAGTGGAATACCCGCGGAGCATAGTGAAATAGACAAAAGGGCATCAAGAAATTATTTTCTTGATGCCTTTACTATTGCTCTGGGAAGCAAATTAACTTATCTCTTTAATCCGTTTAAAACAACTGTTGTAAAATGTGCCATCTGCGCAACTAAATCAAATTCCTCGTTATGAATTAACCAATCATAAACATTGGCTCTCATGCAACGCTGTATAATTTGTTGCATCTGTACCGCTTGTAAATCGTTAACAAACTCTCCTTGTTGAATACCCTCATCAATATAAGTGTTAATAATTTGAAAGATTTTACGCTGAGGACTAATTAAATAATGATTTTGTTCTACTTGATTCGTCATGGCAGCCGTATATACGGTTCTCAATAAATCTTTGCCAACAACATTTGTTAAATACAACATTTGCTCCTTGTAAAGCAAAAGAATTTTCTCACTTGCTGACAATGATTGATCAATTTTTTTTTCGACAGTACTGTAAAAGCTATCAAGCTCCTCAAATTTTTCCAAAATAACATCGTATTTGGATGGGAAATGGGTATAGAAAGTGCCCTTGGACACTTTACATGCTTTCGTAATTTGTTCCACAGATACATGTTCAAATCCATGTTTATTAAATAAATCTAAAGAAGTTTTCAGTAATTTTTCTCGAGTTTCTAATGCCTTTTTTTGGCGAGTAGTTAACGAATTCATGCCCATCTGCCTCCGTAATTAAAATATCCTATAATAATAATTGCAACATTTATTCAGAAAATAGAAAATTTTTTGATTGACGAGTGATATTATGTTTGTTTATGATTTAAATGACCACAGTCAATGACCGCGGTCATTAAGAGTATCTCGTTATTAATGTTACGATAAAAACGTAAAGTTGGCTAGTGTATCCATTAGCTTATTTACGCAATTCATGGGGAATGGGGGAGCTCAAATGAAAGAGAAGTTAGGTTTTATCGGCTTAGGCAATATGGGGTTACCAATGTCCATTAACTTACTTCGTGCAGGTTATGAAGTGTATGGCTTTGACACGAACAAGAAAGCAATGGAGCAATTCATTGCAGAAGGTGGTATTGGTTTAGCAACATTACAAGCAGTTGTAAAGCAAAGCGAAGTAATTATGACCAGCTTGCCAACACCACAAGTTGTTGAACATGTTTACACATCAGAAGAAGGGATTTTGCAACATGCTAATCAAGGAAGTCTACTAATAGACTTTAGCACTGTAAACCCTGAATTAAATGATTCGTTACATAAAAAGGCGCAATCATTAGGGTTACGTTATTTAGGAGCTCCGGTAAGTGGAGGTGTTATTGGTGCTATCAATGCCACGTTAACAATTATGATTGGTGGAGAAGAAAAGGATTACCAAAGTGGCGTTGGAATTTTCGAAATAGTAGGAAAAAATATTTTCCATCTTGGCACATCCCCGAGTGTAGGGACACGTATTAAATTACTCAACAATTTAATGATTGGCTTTTATACGCAGGCAGTTGCAGAAACGATTGTACTTGGAGAAAGCATGGGTGTGTCAGCAGATACGCTTTATGAAGTATTAAGTAATAGTTATGGTCAAAGTCGTATTTACGAGCGTAATTATTTAGAATACATGAAAAATGAAAATTATGAACCTGGCTTTTCTACAAATCTATTACTAAAAGATTTGCGATTAGCAAAAAATATGGCTGATGAAGCAGGTGTGCCCCTTCTTATTGGTGAACAACTGGTCAGTCTTTACAATGATATATCAGCAAAAGGCTTTGGTGAAAACGACATGTCTGCTGCTTATTTAAGTCTCAAGGAAAAGTGCATGATTAAACAAAATTAAAGGAGGAAAACAGTTATGACAACAGCACAAGGAGTAAAAACATTAACACATTTTATTGGTGGGGAAATGATTGAGGGAAAAAGTGGTCGTTACGGTTCAGTTTATAACCCTACAACAGGTGATGTCATTGCAAAAGTACCGCTAGCAACAGTAGAAGAGACACGTGAGGCAATTGTCAAAGCACAGGCTGCCTTTCCAAAATGGCGTGATACTTCAGTAGCTAAGCGTGCGGAGATAGTTTTAAAATTTCGCAATCTAGTGACAGATAATATGGAACAATTATTACAAATTATTTGTACGGAAAGTGGTAAAACGATTGATGATGCGAGAGGTGAAATTACACGAGGCTTAGAATCCGTTGATTTAGCAATTGGGGCTCCTCATTTGGTAAAAGGCGAATACTCTGTAAACGTTGGTGGTCAAATTAATGCCTACTCTGCTAAATATCCGCTCGGTGTGGTAGCGGCAATTTCGCCATTTAACTTCCCTATTATGGTGCCATTAGCGCAAACGAGTATGGCGATTGCTGTAGGGAACGCAGTTGTTTTAAAGGCTTCAGAGAGAGTACCAATGACCGCATTATATGTAAGTGAATTATGGAAAAAAGCTGGTTTACCAGATGGCATTTGGACAGTCGTAAATGGCGATAAGGATGCGGTTAATGAGCTTTTAGAAAACCCAATTGTGCAAGCGATTTCATTTGTAGGTTCTACGCCTGTCGCTAAGTACATTTATGAAACTGGTTCAAAATATGGGAAACGTGTCACTGCTTTAGGTGGTGGAAAAAATAATATGGTCGTAATGCCTGATGCAGACCTAGAGCAAGTGGCAAATGCATTTATTGGGGCGGCCTATGGAGCAGCTTCTCAGCGTTGTATGGCCATTTCAACAATCATGCCAGTGGGCGAAGAAACGGCAGATCGTTTAGTAGCCATCTTAAAAGAAAAAATTGCAGCATTAAAAGTAGGGTCTTATACGGAGAAAGATACAGATTTTGGACCGGTTATTTCACAGCAATCAAAAGAAGCGATTCTTGCTGCAATTAATAAAGGAGAAGCAGAAGGGGCGACTGTTGTTTGTGATGGACGTGAGCTAGCGATTGTCAACGAATCAAAAGGCTTCTTTGTCGGCCCTACATTATTAGATCATGTAACACCGGGAATGGAAATTTATGAGCAAGAAGTATTTGGTCCTGCTCGAAATGTAGTGCGTGTTGGTTCGTTAGAGGAGGCAATACAACTAATTAACGAGCATGAGCTTGGCAATGGTGTCACAATCTTTACCAATGATGGACTTGCAGCACGTAAATTTACTACAGAAATTGATGTGGGAATGGTAGGGGTGAATGTACCAATTCCTATTCCAGTTGGTTACCATAACTTTGCTGGATTCAAAGGCTCTCGATTTGGAGAAGGGCATATGTTTGGCCCAGATCAGGCACGTTTCTTTACAAAAACAAAAACAATATCAGAGCGTTGGGTGACGAATAATACTGCAACAGCATCTACATTTGCATTTCCAAGTAACAACGATTAATGACATAGCAAGCCTTAATGTATGTTAAAGACCACAGGCGGACGCTACAAAAGCAATCGGTGCTAGTTAGCAGATAGTGTCCGTCTGTAGCCTAAACATATCGAGTACTTAAATGATGTTACAGAACGTTTTAAGAAGTAATGGAAGTCAAAAAGACTAAGCACAGAAACGATAGATAATGAAGGTATACAGGCACGCCATATAGCAATATAAGATGTAACTCTATAGCACTTTCTAAAAGATAGGTGGGATGTGGATGTTAGCGTATATTGGGCTTTTTGGAAGTTTAGCACTACTAGTTTATTTAACAATGAGGGGTGTCAATTTACTAATTTCAGCACCATTAACTGCTTTAATTGCAGCTTTAACAAATGGTCTTGCTTTCTTCCCGCAAACTGCAAATGACAATCAAGCTAATTTCTTAACGAGTTATATGGATGGATTTACGGGCTTTGTTGGTTCTTGGTATTTAATGTTCATGGCAGGAGCCATTTTTGGCAAGGTAATGGAAGATACAGGTGCTGCTGATAGTGTTTCGAAATGGATTGTTGAAAAAATTGGGGTGAAGTATGCTACATATGCCGTAGTATTGGCAGCAGCTGTACTAACATATGGTGGTGTTTCCGTATTTATCGTAGCCTTCTCTGTTTATCCGATGGCGATTAGTTTATTTAAACAGGCGAATTTTCCAAGGCGCTTTATTCCTGCGGCACTTGGTTTAGGTTCTGTAACGTTTACAATGACGTCAGCAGGCTCACCAGAAATTCAAAACTGGATTCCAATTCCCTATTTGGGAACAACGCCATATGCAGGTTGGCAGGTGAGTATTGTCGTTGCATTATTTATGGCGATTGGTGGAGCACTATGGTTGAATTGGATGATTAAACGTGCAATGAAAAAAGGAGAGGTATTTATCGAACGTTCAACAGATCCTGTCGTTGACGAAACGCGTAAATTACCTAGTCCAATATTAAGTTTAGTCCCATTAGTAGTCGTTTTATTGATTTCGTTTATCTTCCATGATTCTCTTGGCACATCAGCTCTAATTGTTGCGTTAACGAGCGGTTGTATTATGGCGTATTTAGTAAGCTATAAATATTCAAAATCAGTTAGTGCAACGTTAGCTGCAGGTGCAATGGGCGCTGTTGTAGCTATTGCAAATACTGCAGCAGTTGTAGGCTTTGGGGGCGTTGTAAAAGCTACACCATCATTTGTAGCAACTGTCGATGTGATGACAAATATCCCTGGCAATCCACTGATAGGGGGAGCTGTTGCAATCGCAGTTATAGCCGGTTTAACAGGTTCAGCTTCAGGTGGTCAAACAATTGCTATGCCACTATTAGCTCCTCACTATATTGATATGGGCGTTAATACGGAAGCATTGCACCGCACAATAGCGATTGCATCTGGCTCGCTCGATTCTTTACCACATGGTGGTTATGTAGTGACGACAATCAATTCTGTATGTAATGAAAAACATAAGGATGCCTATTTGCCTTTCGGTGCTTTAACCGTTGTTATACCGATTATTGGGACTGTTGTGGCGATAGTATTATTCTCACTCGGAATGTAGGAGGGATGGAAATTTATGAAAGGCAGAACAGTATTTATAACGGGTGCTGCTCGTGGAATTGGCCTATCTATTGCTCAAGCATTTGCCGAGCAAGGAGCGAATGTTGTCATTTCAGATATAAATGAGCAACAATTAGCTGAAGTGGTAGCACAAAATCCACAATTAACAGCCTATACATGTGATGTCACGGATGAACAAGCCATTAGTGAGGCAATTGCTTTCACAGTTAGTAAATTTAATAGCATTGATATTTTGATTAATAACGCAGGATTTCAACATGTATCTTATATCGAGGATTTCCCGACTGAAATCTTTGAACAAATGCAAAAAGTAATGCTTGTCGCGCCATTTATTACGATGAAATATGCCTTGCCCCATATGAAGAAAAATAAATTTGGTCGCATTCTAAATATGGCGTCTATAAACGGTGTTATTGGATTTGCTGGTAAAGCCGGCTACAACGCAGCGAAGCATGGCTTAATAGGGTTAACAAAAGTCGCTGCACTTGAAGTAGCCAATGACGGTATTACGGTTAATGCCATCTGTCCAGGATATGTGGATACAGCATTAGTTCGTAATCAATTTACAGATTTAGCAAAGACACGAGGGATTCAAGTAGAAGAAGTGTTGGAGCAGGTGCTATATCCACTTGTCCCACAAAAGCGCTTGCTTGATGTTTCAGAAATTACAGGGCTTGCACTTTATTTAGCAAGTGATGTGGCCAAAGGTTTAACAGGTCAGGCGATTGTATTAGATGGCGGTTATACTGCCCAATAATAAAGGAGCGATGCGTTATGATTCAAACAAAAACTACTTTCACAGTAAATTCTCCTGCGACGATTGTTTATGGAAAAGATGCATTCGAAGAAGTAGGCGTATATGCCAAAAAACTAGGTTCGAAGGCACTTATCGTTAGCGATCCAATCATGGATGGATTAGGGTTTGTTAATCAGTGTAAGGCATTATTAACAGCGAATGGTTTGGAAGCGGTTTCATATTTAGGTGTAACAACTGAGCCAGTGGATACGTATGTAGCACAAGGTCTTAGTATTTTGCAAACAGAACAGTGTGATCTTATCATTTCTGTTGGGGGTGGAAGTTGTATCGATACAGCCAAAGCCATTGCTGTTGTAGCAACAAATGGTGGTTATATCGGCGATTATATGAAACTAGTGAAAATCGCCGAGCAATCACCAATCCCACATATAGCTGTTCCAACAACAGCAGGCACAGGCTCTGAAGCAACAGATGCTACAGTGATTACCAACACGACGAATGATGTGAAAATGATGATAAAACAACCAGCTTTTATGCCACCAATTGCCATTGTCGATCCGATGCTAACAGTAACCTCTCCACCAGCCATTACAGCGGCGACGGGTATTGATGCATTAAGCCACGCAATTGAAAGCTATTTGTCTCGTTTAGCACATCCTTATTCGAATGTGCTTGCGTTGTCAGCGATGGACTTAATTATTAATAATATTTTGAAGGTCTACGAGCAAGGGGACGATATTGATGCGCGCGAGGCGATGTCTTTAGGCTCCATGCAGGCAGGACTGTCTTTTTCCAATGCATCAGTTGCTTTAGTACATGGTATGTCACGTCCTATCGGTGCACTTTTTCATGTGCCTCATGGTATTTCCAATGCGATGTTACTACCAGCGGTATTAGAATTTACCAAGGATGCATGCGTGGAACGCCTAGCAGATATCGGAAAATTTTTTAACACAAATGGACAGTATAGTACCCATGAGGAACTAGCGACTTTGGCTATCGACTCAATAAAAGAATTATGCAAAAAGATGAATATTGGCAATTTACAGCAATGGGGTATTGAGGAGGATGCATTTTATGCGGCGATTCCGAAAATGGCAATCGATGCAATGGCAAGTGGTAGTCCTGCAAATAACCCTAAAGTGCCAACACAGGATGAGTTAATGGAGCTGTACAAGATTGCTTATCATTATGAGTTTTAAATAGTATGAGACAGAGTGCCTTCCTTTAAGCAAAAGAGGAAGGCGCTTTTCATTTGAGATAATGTTGTTGAAAAATAAACATCATCTTAATGCTTGTGAAATTATTAGGCACTATTCCAAACTTTAATATAAACTAATTCTAATATGTATTAATAGAGTATATATATGATTGACACATATACTTGTGTAAAATATAATTACCTTATGGATAACAAAAATAATAATACGCAATATCTTAAAGGTTTATTTGAAATTGCCATTTTAATGATGCTACAGAAAAAAACGATGTATGGCTATGAATTGACGAAAGAATTGAAAGAGAGCAAGTGTTTTTCTATTTCAGATGGTTCAATTTATCCAATATTAAAACGATTGACGGCGAATGATTATGTGGATGTATTTTCAGAAGAATACGAAGGAAGAATTAGAAAGTATTACCGTATTACAGATTTAGGAAAAGCATTAGTAGAAAATAAACTGAAGGAGTTAGAAACAATATTAAACTATTTTGAAGAAATTAAGGGGATGGATTAGACGTGGATAATCACAAGATAAATGACTATATACGTCAACTGGAAATAGAGTTAGAGCCATTACCAAAAAAGGATAGAGACAATCATATCATGGAAGTAAAAGATCATTTATTGCAGTCCGTAACGAATGGCAAATCCGTGGATCAGGTATTAAAAAGTTTTCTCCCAGCTAATGAATTAGCTAAGGAAATTAAAGCAGAGTATCAATACTTGTATAGTGCACCTTCTGCTGAAAATATACCTTCCATTAAACAAAAGAACAGCAAGATATTAAGGAATACAGTAATTGTTTTATTAGGTATAATCATTTTTGCTATATTTGTAGCAATTGCTGTATTTATGGGGAATTCATCAGATAAACCTACTGACACAAATGGAATTGTTGAGTATGAAGAAATCAGAAATTAATAAATAAAAACGAATTATTTAACATTGGGGAATGCTAAATAATTCGTTTTTATTTGTCTTGTGTTAGTTGTTTGAACGATTGCTGAAATTATGACGATTACATGGAAAAATCATAATAACACTAAAATGACCAAGGGCGTCAAGCTAGTGTTTTCCCTTAGGCTATTATTCTAAAAAGTATACATATCCACAAATAATAGAATTAATATGACATTTACGAGAAAATATAGTAAAATAAAATGAATGGTTATTCATTTTACACAAAGGGGGAAGTACGATGTTACAGGGGAAAACGATTATTATTACAGGTGGGTCAAGTGGTATGGGGCTTTATATGGCGAAGCAATTCGTGACAGAAGGGGCAAACGTTGTAATTGTAGGTCGTAACGAAGAGCGATTAGCGGAGGCAAAAGAGTTTATATTAGCAGCAGGCAATACAATCGAAACATTCCAGATGGATGTTCGTATACCAGAACAGGCGCAGGCAATGGTGGAGTTTGCGGTTGAAAAATTTGGTCGAGTGGATGGGCTTGTCAATAATGCTGCTGGTAATTTTATTGTGCGTGCAGAGGATTTGTCGCCAAATGGTTGGAAAGCAGTTGTGGATATCGTCTTAAATGGTACGTTCTATTGCTCGTCTGCTATCGGTAAATATTGGATTGACCAAAAAATTAACGGATCGATTATCAATATGGTGGCGACCTATGCTTGGAATGCAGGTGCAGGTGTAATACATTCGGCAGCTGCAAAAGCTGGTGTACTATCAATGACAAGAACGTTAGCTGTTGAATGGGGCAAACGTTATGGTATACGTGTCAATGCCATTGCGCCAGGGCCAATTGAACGAACGGGGGGAGCAGCAAAACTTTGGGAATCAGAAGCAGCTGCTGCTCGTACAATTGATGCTGTACCACTTGGACGCATCGGTACACCAGAAGAAATAGCGGATCTAGCAACTTTTATGATGTCGGATAAAGCTAGCTATATGAATGGCGAATGTGTCACTTTAGATGGTGGACAGTGGTTAAATCAGTATCCTTTTTAGGATTATTTAGGCAGTCAATGTTGTGAAGTGACCGTTTGCCTTGTTGAAATTCATTGCATAATGAGGAGCGGTGTTGATACATACTAAGGCAAAGAAAGGAGTTTTGCCTATGACTATGTGGTTGATACCGGCTCTTATTGCAATTACAATCATTTCGGTTATTTCATTTGTTTCGACTATGAGAATTGCCAAAATGACATCTGAGCGGGAATCGGAAAAGGATACACCGATTTCAGAAACAGTTGAAGAATATGCAACGATGCTAAACCCAATTGTTTGGGTGTACATCATATTTTTACTTTTTTTAGGAATAATGATTTTTTACTACTGGACTAAAACAGGGTATTAATCAGATTTCAACGAAGTATCACATTTGCTTTGGTTTATGTGATACTTCGTTTTGACATTTGTATAGATTATGTTCCCACAAACTTTAAATTTTATAAGAAGATTTTTTATCATTCTGTTGTCGTTTTAACAAAGCTATTAAATACTCCTTCTTCCTCGATGAAAGGGATTATGACCACTTTCTTCAAAGATTGTTAAGTAAGCATTTGGTATAAGAGAGGCAATTTCTTCAGAAAAAACTAAAGGGCATTTCATTGTGCAAAGCTAATGCACTTCTAATAGCTTCTAAATCTTGGACACTATTTTTAAAACTGACCTCATCGTGTACTGTTGAACCCCTTAAGTTTATTAAATAGACTGTATAGTGTGTAGTAAAAGGTGCAGCAAAAATATTGCCATTACTATTAAACACTGTATATTGATGTGTTATACAGAGTGGCTCACCTTTCCCATTTTAAAATACTCGAAGTTTCCGCGAGGAGTTTCAACCATATTTTGCATCCACATAAAATACCTCCAATGTTATTATTTCATTATAGCGATACAAAAATGTAAAAAATTAGTTTTTTACAACTGTGCAAAGATTTTATAGTCGGTCTTATGCATTAATTTTAGAAAAACGGGGAGAATAAATTAATATTTCATATTGTCTAAAACAAAAATATCCATAATATACATTGTTTATGAAAAACTCTTCTTGACCTTGTCGTGGTCATAGTCGGAAACATTGTGATATGATAAAAGAGAAGGATCCTGTTCTGCAAAGCAAGGACAGAAAAGGAGAAGAAGTTCATGATTTCAACTAACAGCAAAGACTTATTAGCAATGCCAATTAGTGATTTTATTATTTCATCCGAAAAGGTTGCACATGTACAAAGTGGTAATAGTGCTGAGCATGCACTCCTTGTACTGACACGTACAGGGTACTCGTCCATACCTGTATTAGATATGAAATATCGCCTTCAAGGTTTATTGAGCATGAAAATGATTACAGAATCCATTTTAGGTCTCGAACATATTGAATATGAAAAATTACCAAATATTAAAGTAGATACAATAATGGAAAAAGATATAGCCGTTCTCAAGATGACGGATACTTTCCAACGAGCTTTAGATTTGGTTATTAACCATGCGTTTTTATGTGTAATAGATGAAGATGGTACATTTGCAGGGATTTTAACAAGACGCGTTATTTTAAAACAGTTGAAAAAATATATCTATCAAAAAGAGAAGTAGTGTAAGAGGGGACTCAGGTGCAAAATTATGAGGTCCCCCTTTACTTGTATTGGAGGTTTAGGTGATTGATGGCAACAGAGGCGGAAATTTTGAAAGTTTTAGCTGAGGAACGCAATATGCGTAAAGCAGCGGAGCGGTTGTTTTTATCGCAGCCTGCACTTTCACAACGGTTGCAATCGATTGAAAAAGATTGGGGTGCACAGCTGTTTATTCGTTCACAAAAGGGCCTTACAGCAACCCCCGCAGGAGAGCACGTTATAGCGTACGCAACAGATATGCTTGCTAAAAAAGAAGAAATCTTTGAAATGATTCAATCGCTAACAACCAAAGTAAACGGGACATTGAAAATTGCTTGTGCTTCCATTGTCGGGCAAAACTGGCTTCCCAAAATATTAAAAGATTTCGTCACAAAATATCCAGAAGCTAAAATTTCACTTATGACTGGCTGGAGCTCGGAAATTGTCAAAGCTTTATATGAGGGAGAGGCCCATATTGGCATTGTGCGTGGACAGGTGGATTGGAAAGGTGAAAAGATTCATCTTTTCCGCGATACGTTGTACTTAGTAGATCGGGAGTTAAAAACAATTGAAGATGTGCTGACAACTGATCGTCCATTTATTCAATTTAAAAGTGATTCCAATTACTATCAAGAAATACAGCAATGGTGGCAACAGCATTTTGCTTCAAATCCAAGAAGACAAATTTTAGTAGACCAAATTGAAATATGTAAGCAAATGGCGTTAAATGGCATAGGTTATGCTATATTACCATCCATCACACTAAATGAGCATGATGGGGTTAATAAAATTGCGCTGACTAACAATGAAAAAGAATTTGGTTTAACGCGAGATACATGGTTAATAGGCTATGAGTCTTCCTTTGAATTACGGCAAGTGGAAGCATTTGTAGAGGTTGTGCAAGATCATGCCCGATGCCTGTTTGACTATACGAATTAAATATTCCCGTGCTAAAGGGGCTTCGAAGAGTAAAGTGTTAGATTGACTGCATCAATCTAACACTTTTTCGTACATATTTCTTTGGCGTTAGAGAAAATTGTTTGAGTGCCTGGCATCTCCCTAAATCTTAAGAGTTTATGAATATTCATGAAGATATCATAAGAAATGGAACAAAATGCACGAAAAAACGTATAATTATGTAATCATCTAAAAGCAAAGGAAAAGGGGTTGAGTTTTTGAAGAAATTAAATATTACAGTACTAATAGTATTATTAATGCTTGTTATGAGCTACGCTCTGCCTATTTCTGTGGCGAGCGCCGCACCTACTTTAGAGGTACAAGCTAAGACAGGTATTGCAGGAAAGGCGAAATATCAATCAGTTACGCCTTTGCAAGTAACTGTAAAAAATAATGGACCTGATTTTTCAGGAGATATGGCGATTAATGCCTTTAATTCTTTTCAAGCAGGATCAGCACTAGTTGTGCCTATAGATATAGCAGCTGGTGAGGAAAAAACAGTTACACTTTATTTGGACGGCTTAGCTGATTATGGTTATTCCGATGGTGATGTGTTTGCCTTTTATGAGGGCAACATTGAAAAAGGAAAAAAAGTTGCTTATAAAGGAACAAAGCGGTTGCAGGCTAATTTTTCAGAGCCAAATTCAACATTTATATATACGTTAACAGAGAAAAGCGACCGTTTATCTGCCTATTTAAAGTTACCGCAACTTTTTCCATCCAATAGTGTAGAAGTATTTAACTTAAATCAATTAAAAGACTACACATTACCTGAGGTTGCACAAGGCTATGCAATGGCAAATATTATTGCAGTCGATGAGGTTGCGATAGCTGATTTAACGCAAAAACAGCAGGAAGCATTATTAAAATGGGTGCAAGATGGCGGTACATTATTGCTTGGCAGCTCTGAACAAATCAATGCAACTGCAGGCATTTTTAAAGAATACTTGCCACTTACATTATCCCAACAAATGACGACTGTATCAGCAGATAGTTTAACGAAATTATCGGGAGGCGGTATTTTCACACAAGCAATTTCTGTCTATACAGCAACTGAAAATGAAGGCAGTATCCCTGTTTTAAAAGACAATACTAATATTCTAGCTGCTAAGAAAAAGGTTGGTAGTGGAGAAATTGTCCAAACAACTTTTTCATTAGGAGACCAGCCATTAGCATCTATGGACGGCTATGCGGCATTAACAGCGAAAATGTTCGACCTTCAAACAATGTCTCAGCAAACAGGGATGCAAGGTCAATCTACAATGGATCAGCTTTCTAGCGAGTTAGGTAGTATTAACGAGTTATTCCCATCATTCGAAGTGTCCGTTAGCTATATGCTTATCGTAATTATTCTTTATATTTTAGTAATTGGTCCAATCCTTTACTTTGTTTTAAAGAGAGTGGATAAACGAGAGCATGCATGGTGGGTTATTCCTACGATTTCAGTGGTACTGTCAATTGTACTATTTGTTTTCGGCGCAAAAGATCGTATTGTGCAGCCACAAGTTCAACAATCAGCATTCTTTAAAGTAAATGAAGACAGTAGCGTGAATGGTTATTATGTAGAATCAATTTTAACAAATCGCAGTGGTGATTTTGTTGTCAATGCTGATAAAGATACGACTGCAGTAGCGTTCCGCAATAATTATAATCTTACTGGTTCAATGGGCGCGTTACATGAATCGTCATATATTAAGGAACATGCCAATGGATCCGCATTAACTTTACGCGATTTAAGTTATTGGTCTGTCCAATCTTTTGGGGGGAAAACAGCCGCTCAAAAGATTGGCAAAATGGATATTGATATTACATTGAAAAATGAAAAATTGTCTGGGACAGTAAAAAATAATTTCCCGTTTGCTTTGAAGGATGTCACGATTATATCGGGTACAAAAGAAGTGAAACTTGGTGATATTGAACCGAATGCTACACTGAAGGTGGACAAAGAGCTGAAAACAACAGTTCTTCAAAAGCCAACACACTTTAATAATTATAATTATAACTATCCAAAGACGAAGGAAGAAGTTGACCCATTACGTATTGAGCGTATGAAGTCGCAAGCCCTGCTATTAGTAGAAAGTGAGAAACAACCTGTCATTACAGCTTGGGCAGAGCAAGCAATTGTAGGAGTAGAACTTGAAACAAGTGTCAACATGTCACCTATTTCTTACTTCGTACAGCCATTCGATGGAAAAGTTGAAATGTCAGGTCCATTTACGTTAAAACGTAATAACTTTTCATATAATTTGAACGCACAATCGCCAAATGCCACTTTCGATAAAATGGATGAGCAATTAAATACTTGGTACATGTCAGAAGGTTTATATGAATTGTCGATAGAGATGCCAGACCATTTTATGGACTTTGTTCAAACCTTAGATGAACTTACAATTTCGAATAAAGATGTTCAACGAATGCAGTTATCTATTTGGAATAACAAAACGGGCAACTATGAACCATTGGTTGATACGAAGCAGGTATTTTCAAATGATATTACGCAATATTTCAATGATAAGGGTAAGCTGCTGTTGGAGATTAAATTTGGACCAGATCAAACAGGCGAGCAGACAAAATTACCTGAAATAGAGCTGAAAGGAGTGGCGAAGCAATGATTGAGATTCGCGATTTAACGAAAAAATACGGCTCTTTCACAGCACTAGATCATTTAAATCTGTCACTGGAGGAAGGTGTAGTATTTGGCTTTGTAGGGGCTAATGGTGCCGGGAAATCGACAACGTTTTCGATTTTAGCTACATTGCTATCCCCAACTTCAGGCGATGCATTGATCAATGGAAAAAGTGTGATTAAGGAACCGAAGGAAGTTCGGAAACAAATCGGCTATATGCCAGATTTCTTTGGTGTGTACGATCAACTTAAAGTAGATGAGTATTTAGATTTTTATGGGGCGAGCTATGGCATTGTCGCGCAGGAGCGCAAAGTGCTTATACCGCAGTTACTAGAGCTAGTTAATTTAACGAATAAACGTTTTGAATATGTAGATTTACTATCGCGTGGGATGAAGCAACGCCTTTGTTTAGCACGAGCTCTTATCCATGATCCAAAGGTCTTAATTTTGGATGAACCTGCTTCAGGCCTAGATCCACGCGCACGAGTAGAAATGCGAGATATTTTAAGGAATTTAAAATCCATGGGGAAAACCATTTTAATCTCCTCGCATATTTTGCCAGAGCTAGCGGAAATGTGTGATGAAATCGGCGTTATTGATAATGGGAAATTGATTGCACATGGCAATGTTGCTTCCATTCAAGCTCAGCTACAAGGTGAAAAGCGAATAGTTATCAAAGTATCGGATCGTTTACAAGAGGTACGCACATTTTTAGAGGAAGATCCATTAATTTCTTCAATAGATGTCATGGACAATCGTTTAGAAATTGCTTTTAACTATCGCGGTTCAGATCAGGAACAAATAGTACTACTGAAAAAAGCGATGCTTGCAGATTTACCAATTTATGCATTGAGCGAGGAAGAAAAAGATTTAGAGGATGTCTTTATGGCGATTACGAAGGGAGCGGACAGTCAATGATGGAAAGATTTTATAATCCCGTCCTTGTAAAAGAATTGAAGTTACGCTTCCGTTCTTTTAAAAGTTTTTCTGGTTTAATGTTTTATTTAGCGGTAATTTGTATTTTTATTGCAGGTTTCTTACTGCTGACAACAGAATTTACGGGCAAAGGGTTTTTTAGACCTGATACAAGTTTTATGATGTTTGCCGTACTAACAATATTGCAAATGGCACTCGTTCTTTTCATTACACCGAGTTTAACTGCTGGGGCAATTAGTAGTGAACGAGAAAAGCAAACGTTAAATATTTTATTAACAACAACACAAAGCTCGACACAAATTATTATTGGGAAATTATTATCTTCGGTAGCATTTTTAGTATTGATGTTAGTCGCAGGGCTACCATTGTATAGTTTAGTCTTTCTATTTGGTGGGGTATCACCTTTCCAACTAATTTCAATCTTTTTATTTTACCTATTAACAGTTGTTGCAATCGGTAGCGTTGGGGTTATGTTTTCAACAATTACGAAGAAAACGATTGTTGCTATGATTGCTACTTATGGTTCCATCATTTTCTTAGGAGGAATTACAGCATTTTTCTTCTTCCTATCAATGGCATTCCATCAAATGGGCAATACGATTGCCACAAGCTCGTCCTTTATGACGTACTTCTGGGCTTCGATTAATCCAGGTGCATTAATGCTTACGCTTATTTCACCCTCTATGGGAGATGCTTTAGCAGAGCTAAGTGGCATTGATATACCGGTATGGATAACTTACTTACTAATTTATGTTTTGATTATTGTGTTAAGTTTAACCATTGCGATTAAGAAATTGCGTGCCAATATGAAAAGTAATCGATGAGGAGGAAACAGCATGGAGCGTCGGAAGCAATTACGAAAATATATTCAGCGTGCACAACACAGTTTAACTTTTGAGAGAAGCCTACCTATTGCACAATACGGGTTGTTTTTAGCATTGCTTTCGAGTGCTTCCCTTGTCCTAGTATCAAGATTATTTATTTGGCCTTATTATCGTCAGATTGCTCTAGTTGTCTTTATAGTTGGCCTACTTGCTACAGTCATAATGATGTGGTGGCGACGTGTCAATGAAAAGGAAGCATTGTATGCACTCGACTATTATTTTTCACATAATGAACTTGTAACGGCACTGTCTTTTAAAAACGACGAAGATCCACTGATCCAATCTTTACTTGCGAAAGCGATTCAAAAGTCAGAGCAAGCATTTGCTCAGTTTAAAGCAAGAAAGAAAAATTTGTTTCGACCTAAAGCATTTATCGGCCTTTTTGCCACAGCTATTGTTTTAGCAATTCTTTATATGTTCCCAGCGGCAACGCAAATTGAAGCGATTGAAGTGGAAAAAGAAAAGGCTGTGATTGAGGACATAAAAAAAGAAGTGGCGAAGTTAGAAAAAAAAGCTGAGACAAAAGAAGTGAAAGAGCAGCTAAAAGAATTACAAAATACGTTAAAAGAAACGCAAACAGCGGAAGAAGCATTACGTGAAGTCGTGAAAAAGCAGAAGGAATTAGCTTTAAAAGAACAGCAATTAAAAGATAAGCAGACAGCGAGTAAAGATGGTGCTGGCGATAAAAACGCTTTATCACAAGAGGAACTCGAACAGTTGAAAGAGCTTGCACAAATGCAGCAACAGCTTACACAAAGTGCAAATACAACACAAACAGCGATGAGCAACTTAGGAAAACCAGCAAGTAATACATTACAAAATGCCATTGCAAGTGCAAATAGCACAAATAATAATCAGCAAAACAGTACAAATTCGAATCAACAATCTTCTGGAAACGCACAACCTAGTAACCAACAAGGTCAAAACAATTCCCAGCAAGCTACTGGTAATGGCCAGTCACAAGGAAAGCAATCAGGACAGGGACAAGGTCAAGGACAAGGACAAGGCCAAGGCCAAGGTCAAGGTCAAGGTCAAGGCCAAGGTCAAGGTCAAGGCCAAGGTCAAGGTCAAGGCCAAGGTCAAGGCCAAGGTCAAGGAAGTGGTTCTGGTCAAGGAAAGGGTGCGGGGCGTGGCCAAGGAAGCCGAGATTTATTGACTACACCAAGGCTTGGCGGTTCTAGCGAAACGACTGTCGATAGTGGGCAATTAGGAGACGGTTCGCATGTTTCCGAGCAACAAGGCAATGGACCGATTACAAAAGGTACCATTAGACCGTATGATGAAGTGATTGGCTCCTATAAAGATAGCTATTTAGAAAGCTCACAGCGTTTACAATTGCCGAAGGATTTACAAAACGTCGTGCAATCTTATTTCACGACAATTGAGTCGCAGTAGGAGGAGAAAAAATGGCATTTACAGAACAACAATATGTCGAAACGGGTACGAAATTACAACAAGTAAAAGATGAAATTCATCGCTTTATTGTTGGACAAGAGGAAGCAATTGATTACACATTATATGCAGTCCTTGCAGATGGCCATGCACTGTTAGAGGGGCTTCCTGGTTTAGGGAAAACAATGCTTATTCGGACTATCTCTGAAGTGCTAGATTTATCGTTCTCACGTATTCAATTTACCCCAGATTTAATGCCCGCTGATATTACAGGAACAAGTATGATTGAGCGAACAGCAGATGGAAGGCAGCAGTTTACATTCCAGCCAGGACCAATTTTTAGTCAAATGGTTTTAGCAGATGAAATTAACCGTGCTACACCTAAAACGCAAAGTGCGTTGCTTGAAGCGATGGGGGAAAAAACGGTAACGATTTTAGGAGATACGAAGAAAATGGCAAAACCATTTTTCGTCTTGGCAACACAAAACCCAATTGAAATGGAGGGTACATATCCTTTACCAGAAGCGCAAATGGACCGTTTCCTGTGCAAAATTCTCGTCCCATATCCAGAGAAAAATGAACTAATGGAAATTATGAAACGTACAACAGGTGCGCTCGAAGTCAGCTTGCAAAAAGTGTTGGATACTGATGAACTAATTTTGGCACAACAAATGGTGAAGGAAGTACTAATTGCTGATGAGATGCTTGAGTTTGCAGCAGACCTTGTAGTGGCAACACATCCTGAAAAAGAAGAGGCTATAGATGAAGTAAAGCGCTATGTGATGTATGGTAGCGGTCCGCGTGGCTTACAAAGCTTGATTAAATTGGCAAAAGCTAGAGCACTGATGAGTGGACGTTTTCATGTATCTGTTGGGGATATTAAGTCAGTGGCGAAGCCCGTCTTACGTCACCGAATGCTGCTGAATTATGAAGGGGAGGCTTCAGGTAAGACAGCAGATGATGTGATAGATGTTATTTTAGAGAAAGTCCAACAAGGCGTAAGTCGATGACAAAAAATATTTTGCCCGAGGATTGGTTAGCGAAAATAAGTCGTTTCCAAGTGGCGACTGCCTCCAAATTGCGTGGCCAGCATAAAGGCTCGCATCGTTCGCAGCGCTTCGGGGCATCCCTCGATTTCTCTGATTTTCGGGAATATCATTTAGGTGATGATGTGCGACAAGTAGATTGGAACGTCTATGCGAGAACCGATAAATATTTTATTAAACGTTTTTTAGATGAACAAGAAATGCGGGTGCATATTTTATTGGATGCAACAAAATCAATGGGTGAGCAAGTCAAATGGACATTTGCTCGGCAAATTGTTGCATCACTTGGTTTAATGGTACTTGGTCGTGATGATCGCTTATCATTTTCTTATGTGCAAGATGACGTGAAACCTCCATTTCGTCGTAAAGGGGCTATGTATCGTCGCGCATTTTTGCAAGTTGTTACCGATATAGAAGAAGCCAACTATACAGCAAGCTTTTCTCAAGGGGCATTAAAGGCTATACCAAAAGATAGCACAGTGTTATTTATCGTAACAGATGGGCTTGAACCGATCGAAGAATGGGAACAGTTATTGAAAAGATTGCCTCGTTTTGCAGGAGATGTCCGCATTATACAAGTTGTCACAGAAGAAGAACTTCATCCGCAATATGCGGGAGATGTTCGTTTAGTGGATAGTGAAACAGGGCGTGATGTCAATGTCACGATGTCATCAAAAGTACTAGATACGTATGACACAAGGCGTCGCCTGCATGAAGAAGAGTTTGAAGCCATTTGCCGTCGTTTTGCTGTGCGTAAACTGCAGCTTAAGGTGGAAGACGGTTTGCAACATGCAATCTTTCAACAATTACTAAAAGCACATTGGATTAGGTGAGGTGAGCCGTTTTGGGCTTTAGTCAAATTATTTTTAGCTGGACGGCCATCTTCCCGGTCATTGTCCTGCTCTATTATTTCTTTCGAAAAAAATATACGGATCAACCTGTGTCCTCAACACTTTTTTGGTCAGAAATTATGCAAGAAACAAGAGTTTCTCCATATTTAAAGCATTTACAAAAAAATGCTTTACTGTATTTGCAATTGCTGGCATTACTTTTATTAGTGTTAGCACTTATCAACCCATATATGAAAAAAAGTACGATTGTGGGTGCTCAGACGATTTTTATCGTGGATACATCAGCTACAATGTTAGCAGGGAAAGAGCAATCTACATTTGATGCCCATAAAAAAGAAATGCAATCATTGGTAGAACAACTTAACGGTCGACCTGTTACATTAATTACAACTGGCAATTCTCCACAAGCAGTGTTACAGCAAGAAACAAATGTAAAAACGATTGAAAAAACTATACAAGATTTACATGTAACATATGAAACTGCCCAAATGAATAAAGCGCTTGATGTGGCACAAGCTTTTGTTGGTGATAGTCAAACGTCAATTTATGTTTTCACAGATGCACTTGATAAAAAGCAATTACCGATGGAAAAGGAATCTGTGAAATGGCTTGTACACGGTTCTGCAAAAGATTTAACTAATGTTGCTATTACGCGCTTTGCTGCGACGACAGATGGTAAATCTACGATGGCGTTAGTGCAGCTTCAAAATGATACCGATAAAGAGCAAAAGCTAACACTTACACTACAAAATAGTAAAGGCGATGTACTAATAGACGAGCCTATTTCTTTGGCAGCAAACGAAGCAATGTCTAAATCATTTAAAGATTTACCATTAATGGATACGGTGACAGCTAAAATTGATGTCAAAGATGATTATGCGATTGATAATATCCAATCAGTCGTGTTACAAACGGCTACATCGAATATTGTAGTCGATCAAAACATGCATCAGCTTATTCAAAAAGGGTTTCAAGCTATTAATGGCAACGTAAAAATTGTACCGCCCTTGCAGCTGGCGGATAATCAAGGAGCTACCATTGTAACGAACCAAACATCATTACTTCAAAAGATGGAGAGACCCATTGTATTATTTGGACGGGATGATATTGAAAAAGTAGACGTTAATGGTGAAGTAAAAACAACAAGCGATGCTTTATTTGCATTTAGTGAGTTAAATGATATTTATGTCAGTGCTTTATATCCTCCATTTGATGATTATAAAACAATCGCCACAGTTGGAGAAAAACCATTTATCCAACGAACACCTGAAGGGGATATTATCGTCCTTGCTGATATTGCAGATACAGATTGGCCACTCTATCCATCGTTTCCGTTATTTTTATGGAGTGTGGAACAGCAATTATCTGAATCGGTAGGTTCCCTTGGGATTTTTGCACCAAATGAGCAACGTTCAGTCGCGTTATCACAGGGTGATTGGAGTGTTTATTCTCAAGATGATGAATTTTTATCGACTATTACAAATGGCTTACTAACTGCTCCAATGAAGCCAGGTATGTATACAGCTCGCTCAAACAGTGAGGAAAAGCGTCTTATAGTGCAACTACAAGCACAGGAACGTGTAATAGAAGAAGGAACAAGCTATACGCTTGGAGAGCTTCAGCAAAATGGCAAGGAAGAAGTTTCGAAAGCTTCGTTTGTACCTTGGCTAATACTCATTATTTTAAGTTTGCTTGTCGCAGAGTGGGAGGTGCAACGACGTCGTGGATTTACGAATTGATACGCCATTAGCGTTATTGTTATTACTGCCATTGTTTATGTATTTTGGATGGACTTATTGGCGAGAGCGCATGCACCTGAAAAAAAGTCATCTAGTCGTACTGGGCATTCGAGTAATAGCCATCGTCTGTTTAGTCTTTGCATTGGCAGCACCTTATCTGTTATTACCAGTAAAGGACGAGCAAGTTTTATATTTAGTTGACCGCTCTGCTTCGATGAATCGTACAGAGGCAGAAATCGTTAGTTTTATAGAGGAAAGTTTGAAATCGAAAAAGGAAGATCAACTTGCAGGGATTTACTCATTTTCATCAACTCTCCAAACGGAAGCGATTTTATCAAAATCCTTAAAAGATGTTCCGAAATTTACTGAGGTTAAGGGAACAGACCAAACAAATATAGAGCAAAGTCTTCAGCTTGCAACAGGTATTGTTGATCCGAAAAAGGCAACTAGACTTGTATTACTAACAGATGCCAATGAAACACAAGGCAATGCGTTAGAATTTGCCACGAAGCTAAAAGGCTCCAATATTAGTGTAGATGTCGTGCCGTTCCATCAAAGTGTGACGAATGATGTATCATTGAAAAGCTTTGTTACCCCACAAATAGCTTACGTAGGTGAACAGCAACAGCTTGTGACGGAAGTCAATGCCACAGCGGCAGGGCAAGGTGAATTATTACTGTATGAAAATGACGAACTTATTCATCGTGAGTCTGTGGAACTTGCTCAAGGTGCCAATGTTTTTACTTATAAACATACAGCAACTGCAGAGGGGCTTGTGAAATATGAGGCGCTCGTGCAAGTTGGACAGGATGCCATTTTTGAAAATAATAAATTAACAAGTGTGACGATGGTACAAAGCGAGCCGCATTTACTTATTGTCAATGGTTACGATACGACATCACCAATTGCTGCAGCTCTAGGACCGAATTCTATTTCCTATGATGTTGTGGATGCAGCAAGCTTACCAAACGAACTGTCTAGCTATTTGCAATATAACGCGATTATTTTTGATAATGTACCTGGACACTTAGTTGGAGAGGCGAAGATGAGCGTTATTGAACAGGCAGTCAAAAACTTTGGTGTTGGCTTTACGATGGTCGGCGGTGAAAATAGCTTCGGCTTGGGTGGTTATTTTAAAACACCGATTGAAACATTATTACCTGTTGAGATGGAGATAAAAGGCAAAGAACAATTGCCATCTTTAGGGCTTGTCATTGTACTCGACCGTTCAGGAAGTATGTATGGCTCTAAGCTAGAGCTTGCCAAAGAAGCGGCGGCTCGATCCGTTGAAATGCTACGAGATGAAGATACGCTAGGATTTATCGCCTTTGATGATCGCCCTTGGGAAATCATCGAAACTGGACCATTAGGCAATAAAGAAGAAGCCGTCGATACGATTTTATCGGTTACTCCTGGTGGAGGTACGGAAATTTATAGTTCATTGGCTGCAGCCTATGATAGTTTAGCTGATTTAAAGTTGCAAAGGAAACATATTATTTTACTTACAGATGGTCAATCACAAGCTGGCAATTATGAGGATTTAATTGAAACGGGGAAAGAACAAGGAATTACACTGTCAACCGTGGCGATTGGACAAGATGCTGATGGCAATCTACTACAATCGTTAAGTGAAATGGGCAGTGGTCGTTTCTATGATGTCATCGATGAACAGACAATTCCTTCGATTTTATCACGTGAGACAGCAATGATTTCACGTACGTATATAGAAGACAATCCTTTTTATCCGACAATCTACAATGCATCTGGCTGGAATGCATTATTTGCGAATGGTGTACCACAAATGAATGCCTACATTGGTACAACAGCGAAGCAGGGAGCCGCTGTTATAGCAGAAAGTGAGAAAGAAGACCCGGTATTAGCACAATGGCAATACGGACTTGGTAAAACATTTGCTTTCACATCCGATTCAACAGGGAAATGGGCTGGTGACTGGGCAAGATGGCAGGAATGGGGAACATTTTGGCAAACCATTATATCGCAAATGCTACCAAGTTATAATGATGTGGCCTATGATGTACGTCTTGATACAGATGGTTCATTTATTATTACCGATCCGACAAATGAAGCAGCATTTTTAGACATTGTTGCTGTCGATGAAGCTGGTGAGGAGCTTGATATACAGCTTGAAACGCTATCTGCCTCGCAAGTACGTGCGGTTGTCCAAGCGAAGCCAGGTTTGATTTTTTTCCGCATCGCTGATGAAGAGCAGGCCATTTACCAAGCAGGTCTTAGTGTACCTTACAGCGCGGAATATGCATTACGTCCTGTGAATGAAACCATTGTAGAGCAACTAACAAAGCTAACAGGTGGTTCAATATTGAAAGAACCACAAGAAGTGTTCCGTGAATTCACAAACAAAGGAGCAGAGCGCCAAAATATTGCCACATGGCTACTATTAGCAGGGATGTTGCTATTCTTCTTGGATATTACGATTCGACGTTTTGGTTGGCGCTTTATAACAAGCCGCAAACAAAAAGGAAAGCCTATAGAAGAAACAGCCGTGCAGGTGGAAAACACCAATGTTGCGCAGTTATTAAAAGGCATGAAAAAACGCTCTTAATAGAACGATGGCACATTGCGAAAAAAGCATGTGCCATCGTTTTTGTATGAACATAGCTACTTAGTAATAAGAATAGACGGTGCAGTTTTCCGAAGACTGCTCGCGATGATAATGCCGAGACATGCCCCAATCAAACTAGATGTGAAAAAGGCGGGCATAAAAAATAATGCAGCTACTGATGTTCCCATAAATAATTGCGCATAAGGTACAGCGAATAGTGAAGCAAGGATACCTGTGCCGAATACTTCACCAACTCCTGCTAGCCATTTTTTGCCGCTATATTTATAAGCAAAAGCAGCACACGCTGCACCGATGACACTTCCGGGGATCGCTAAAAGAGAGCCCGTGCCTGTTAGTATGCGAATAATGGCTGTTAACAAAGCAACGATAATGGTAGGCACAGGCCCTAGTAAAATGGCACCGATGACGTTAATGGCATGTTGTACAGGATAGGCACGAGCAATCCCAGTTGGAATCGAGACAAAAATGGAGCCTGCTACAGCAATAGCGACCAATAAAGCCATGATAGTTAGTTTATAAATAGACATAAGTAGTTCCTCCTTTATTAATAAAACATGAAATTACATATGAATGACAAAAAGACCGCTTCCTCTAAACAAAAGGAAGCGGTCTTGTATGTGATAATGACAATAAGCAAGAGTCGCCACTTCCCTCCGCTAGTGTGAACTAGATCAGGTTCAAAGGGTCCGTATATGACCATATACGTCTCAGCCTTGTAAAGACTCCCCTAGTGGTAAAAATGATATTCAATTATTACTAATAAATGGTATAACTAACACCTATATTAGTCAATGTTATTTCACTCTATTTTGATTCAGGTTGCATTAGATGTGGCGCCTTTTTTAATGTCCAAATAAGTGCTAGGAAGAAGCAGGCCATTAAAATAATTGCCCCAAAAATATAAGGGCTATTCATATTCCAATCAAAAAGAATGCCTGCTAGTGCCGGTCCAATCATATTGCCAAGGCTCATATACGCATTATTAAGACCAGCGGCAAAGCCTTGTTCATTTTCGGCCAGTTTAGAAATTAACGTGTTAACGGCAGGGCGAATCAGTGTAGTAGCTGTTGAGAAAATCGTTGCGACAATTAATATAAGTGCAAAGCCAGATACAAATAATATGGCATAAATCGATACAGCTGCAATAAATAAATTGACTAACACAACTTTCATTTCGCCAAAACGTTTAAAGAGTGGTGTAATGACAAACATTTGAACAATAACACCAAATGCACCACCTACAGTCAGCAAGATAGCAATATCGGCAGGCGTGTAATTAAACTTGTCTGTTACAAATAATGATAATGTTGTTTGGAAATTTGCGATTCCAAACGAGAATACTAGCATAATAATAAGCATGACAAAGTATGGCATTTTGACTGAACGTACCATCTGTTTTGCAAGATTTTCTTGTTTTTGAGCTTTCTGTGCTGCAGTGGGCTTTGTAGAAGGCAGTAAATACAATGATAAAATAGAAGCAATAATAGCCGCTCCACCAGCCGTAAAGAATGGAAAATGCAAGCTAACTTTCGATAGAAACCCGCCAATACCTGGTCCAATCATAAAACCAAGAGACATGGCAGCACCTAACATGCCCATTCCTTTTCCTCGTTCTTCATATGTTGTGACATCTGCCACAAACGCCATAATAGGCGGTGCAACAAAGGCTGAACCTAAACCACCTAAGAAACGGGCAACAAAAAGCATCCATACATCTGTAGATAATCCAAATGAAATTTGCCCAAGGCCGGTTACAATCAGACCAAAGATAATCAAATTTTTTCGACCATATCGATCCGAAAGATTCCCAGCAATTGGAGAAAATACGAATTGTGCTAAGGCGAACGTTGCAATTAGCATACCAAGAACTTGTCCTGCTGCTCCAAATATTTTTAAATACTCTGGCATAACAGGAATAATAATCCCAATACTCCCCATTGCGATAAACATATTAAACATTAAAATATACAACGCGGCCTTATTAGACTTCTGCTGGGTCATCGAATACCCCCCTTTATTTACTATTAAAACATTACTAAAGTCTATCATAAAGAAATAATGCTTGGCTATCAGATTATAGTCGTAGGTGGCTGGTGTGATTATCGATACAAGGCGACAGAATTAAGAAAATCGCCACTAAACAGCCATGAATCGCCACAAAGAAAATAAGTATCGCTACTAACCCCCCATAAATCGCCACTAACTGCCGTAGCAGACATCAACAGTCCATCAAAAAAGTGTTAGATTGATGGCACTCAATCTAACACTTCTTCTATTTCGTATTTATCGAATACTCATTTTAAATTCTAAAAATAATTCATTGTATTTCCCTAAATAATCGGGTCCTAGGTTTTTATAGACTTCTAACGTTTTGCGTTGTTCTTCTGAAGGGTAGAAGCGCTCATCAGCAATAACTTCTTTATCCATTAAGCTCATTGCCGCAGTATTTGGCGTAGAGTAGCCTACATAATCAGCATTTTGAGCTCCAGATTCGGCATTTAACATAAAGTTAATGAAAGCATGTGCGCCATCAATATTTTTCGAAGTTTTCGGGATCACCATATTATCAAACCACAAGTTCGAACCTTCTTCTGGCACAGCAAAGTCTAAATCTTCATTTTCTGATAGCATATCTGCGGCTTGACCAGACCAAGTGAGTGCGATGGCTGCTTCGTTATTAATCATGAGCGGTGTAATTTCATCACCAATAATCGCTTTGACGTTTGGTGCGAGTGTAATCAGTTTGTCTGTAGCCTGACGTAGCTCTTGGTCGTCTAACGAGTTCAGGGAGTGTCCAAGACTGTTCAAACCCATACCAATGACTTCACGTGCACCGTCTACTAAAAAGACTTTACGTTTTAAAGAAGGATCCCATAAGTCTTGCCATGAAGAGAAATCTAAGTCACCGACTAAATCCGGATTATAGACAATGCCAACTGTGCCCCAAAAATAAGGAACAGAGTATTTATTGTTATCATCAAATGGCAAATCTAAAAAGTAAGGGTCGATATTTTTAAAGTTCGGGATCTTTGTTTTATCTAAAGGAAGTAATAAATGTTCTTCCTTCATCTTTTCAATCATGTATTCAGATGGTACTGCAATATCGTACGCTGTCCCACCTTGTTTAATTTTCGTCATCATAGCCTCATTGGAGTCAAATGTTTCGTAAATGACATGGATGCCCGTTTCTTTTTCAAATTGCTTTAGCAAATCGGGATCTATATATTCGCCCCAGTTAAAAATAGTTAATGTATCTTTTCCGCTTTTACCACCGGTAGCACTCATTGCATCAGCCGCGTACATTAACAGGGCGGAGACGACAAGTATGGCGATGGTAGCTTGAATTAAAGACTTCATTGTTGTCCCTCCGTTCTTTTACTTGTACGACTAGTGAAGAAATAATAGCCGACTACTACTAAAATTGTAACGAAGAATACTAAACCAGAAATGGCGTTCACTGTAAGAGAAATACCAGCACGTGCCATCGAGTAAATTTCAACAGATAAAGTACTAAAGCCATTTCCTGTCACGAAAAATGTTACAGCAAAGTCATCTAGTGAATACGTTAAAGCGAGAAAGAAACCAGCAAAAATCCCTGGTTGGATATACGGTAAAATAACGCGCATCATAACATCTTTTTTCGTGGCGCCAAGATCTAAAGCCGCATCAATTAATGATTTATTCATCTCTAATAATTTCGGTAAAACCATCAGTACGACAATAGGCACACTAAACGCGACATGGGCTAATAATACTGAAGCGAAGCCTAGTTTAATGCCCACCATTGTAAATAAAATTAAAAAGCTTGCACCGATAATAACATCTGGACTAACGATTAATACATTATTTAAGGAAAGCAGGGTATTGCGCATTTTCGAATCTTTTACTGTAACGATACCGATTGCGCCAAGTGTGCCAATAATTGTGGAAATTAGTGCAGAAAGCAAAGCCACAATCACCGTATTGATTAAAATAACGAGTAATCGAGAATCCTCGAATACCGCTTTATAATGATCCAATGTGAAGGATTGGAAGTTTGTCATGGAATCCCCACTATTGAATGAGTAAAAGACTAAGTAAAAAATAGGAGCATACAGGACGATAAAAACAATCGCTAAATACACTTTTGCAGATGTTGACAGTTTGCTCATCGCACGCGACCTCCTTTATCCTTTTGACCTGTAATGAACATGATGATTACCATAAATAAAATTAAAAATACGGCAATTGTTGAACCCATGCCCCAATTTTGCGTTACAAGGAATTGTTGCTCTATTGCTGTACCGAGCGTAATAACGCGGTTTCCTGCAATTAAGCGCGTAATCATGAAAAGTGATAAAGCAGGGATGAAAACAACTTGAATTCCTGATTTAACGCCATCCATTGTTAGTGGCAGTACAACGCGACGGAATGTTGTAAAGGCAGAAGCGCCTAAGTCACGCGCTGCATAGACAAGAGTTGGGTTAAGACGATCCAACGAGTTGAAAATTGGTAAAATCATAAAGGGTATAAAAATATAAACGGATACGAAGACAAAGCTCATATCAGTAAATAGCATTTGCTTCGGATCGAAGCCAAATACTTCAATGGCTGCATTGATAGGACCATATAAACCGAATATCCCTATAAACGCATATGTTTTTAACAAGAGATTAATCCACGAAGGAATAATAATTAGCAATAGCCATAGCTGTTTGTGTTTGGTCTTCGTTAAAAAATAAGCTGTTGGGTATGAAATCAGCAATGTAAAGAATGTGATTAAAAACGCATACCAAAACGAACTAAGGGTCATTTTTAAATAGACAGATGTAAAAAATGCTTTGTAGTTATTGAGCGTAAAATTGCCATGTAAATCTAGTAGGGAGTAGTAAACAACGAGGGCAATCGGCGCAATAACAAATAGTGCAATCCATAAAACGTATGGAAATAACGTTGATTTCGAAGTTTTAGTTTGCATCTTCGTCATCTCCATAGGATTCTAGACGTTTATCGAACTCTTCCTCAGTTTCATTTAGGCGCATTACATGAATGGCTTCTGGATCAAAGTCTAAACCTATTTCTGTCCCTACTTCAGCTTTCTTCAATGAATGGACAAGCCACTCATTACCAGCTTTATCGTAAGTGGAGAGCTCATAATGGACTCCACGGAATAATTGTGTATCAACTTTAACAATTAGTTTTCCTTTGTCGACTGTTGTAATTTCCAAATCTTCTGGACGAATAACAATATCGATTTTTTCATTTGGTTTCATTCCTTGGTCAACACATTCAAACACTTTCCCAGCAAACTCCACTTTAAAATCTTCTATCATCACGCCGTTAACAATATTGGATTCTCCGATAAAGTCGGCAACAAAACGGTTAATGGGTTCATCATAAATATCTACTGGTGTACCTGATTGTTGAATTTGCCCTTCGCTTAATACAAATATTTCATCACTCATGGCAAGTGCCTCTTCTTGGTCGTGTGTCACAAATACAAATGTTTTACCAAGTCGTTGTTGTAATTCACGTAGTTCATACTGCATTTCTGTACGAAGTTTTAAATCAAGCGCGGAAAGGGGCTCGTCGAGTAAAATAACTTCTGGATCATTAACAATAGCTCGTGCAATCGCAACACGTTGACGCTGACCACCTGACATTTCAGAAATTTCTCGATTGCCATAGCCGGCTAAGTTGACAAATTTTAGCGCTTCTCCGACACGTTCTTTAATGTTGTTTTCAGGAAGTTTTTTGATACGTAATCCAAATGCTACATTTTCAAAAACATTTAGATGTGGAAATAACGCATAATCCTGAAATACTGTGTTAACTTGGCGCTCATTGGCTGGAACAGTGTTGATTTTTTTATCGTGGAAAAACACATCGCCTGTAGTGGGCTCTGTGAAACCAGCAATAATGCGTAATATCGTTGTTTTACCGCAACCTGACGGACCAAGCAACGTATAGAACTTTCCTTTTTCAAGCTCTAAGTTAATATTTTTTAGGACGACTGTGCCGTCACTATATGATTTTGATACATTTTCAAAGCGGATAATAGAATTTGTTGTCATTGAAGCGCCTCCTTAAGCTATAAATAAGAATCCGTTGCGACGAGTAAAATTTTTGTTTCATCGTCATGTGCATTAAAAATTTGATGATGAGCTGCCGCGTCAAAATAGAGCGCATTGCCTTCACTAGCTATATACTGTTCATTCCCTAAAACGAGACGAATACGCCCTTTGACAATATAAATAAATGTTTCTGATAGCGATGGTTCAAACTGTTTGAATTCGCCGTCAGCAGCAAGTGTCAAAAAGATGGGCTCCATTTCTTTCTCATTAGATGTAGGAATAAGCCATTGAATTTCGTATTTTTTTTCTTCGTCTGTATACGTCGATTGATCTTCCTCGGTGTAGACAACCTTTTGTTCAGGTGCATCATCATCAAAGAATTCCTTGGGCGTCGATCCTAAAACTTCTAATAATGAAAAAAGCGTTTCAATAGAAGGCGAATTCAAATCTCGCTCCAGTTGTGAAATATAGCCTTTACTTAAATCTGTACGTTCTCCAAGCTCTTCTTGGGTAAGACCTTTTTTCAAACGAAGTGCTTTAATTTTTCCTCCAATTTGCATCCTTTCCCTCCTATAAGAAGTTTAGCAATCATAAACTTTCAGAAAATGAAGTTTACTTTAACGAAACTTTTAGTTTACTAAAAACATTACTATTATACATAATAATGAAAAATTTGCAATCGTTTTGGAGGAAAAAATGCAGATGTATTTGAAAGAAAAGAAGCATCTATATTTTCGAGCAGTTTTTTGTGCTATTCTAGAATAAATTTGCGAAAAGAAGCTAATAACTAAAGTGTAGTGATGATTATTTATTGGGTATTTGACAAAAATTTGTCAGTATACTTGAAACGATTAGCGTGGCGAAGTGCACTTCGTTGAAAATCTGTGCTTTCTTTGCTATCGTAGAAGACGGTTCGCATGTGCGAATGGAATATAAAACTACATATTATTCGGAGGGATTTATAATGGCAGAACGCATGGTAGGTAAACAAGCCCCAGACTTCACAATGGAAGCAGTACTTCCAGACAAATCTTTTGGTAAAGTATCTTTAGAAGAAATTAAAGCACAAGACAAATGGACTGTACTGTTCTTCTACCCAATGGACTTCACTTTTGTATGTCCAACAGAAATTACTGCAATGAGCGATCGTTATGATGAGTTCGAAGACTTAGATGCAGAAGTAATCGGCGTTTCAACTGATACAATCCACACGCACTTAGCTTGGATTAACACAGATCGCACGCAAAATGGGCTTGGCGAATTAAAATACCCATTAGCAGCAGATACGAACCATGCGATTTCGAAAGAATATGGCGTTTTAATTGAAGAAGAAGGTATCGCACTACGCGGCCTATTCATCATTAATCCAGAAGGCGAATTAAAATATCAAACAGTATTTGATAATAATATTGGCCGTGACGTAGATGAAACATTACGTGTATTACAAGCTTTACAAACTGGCGGTCTTTGCCCAGCAAACTGGCGCCCAGGTCAAGCAACGCTTTAATTGAATTGAGCAAAAGTCCTTCACTCTTAAAAAGAGCGGGATGAATGCCAATTATGCAATGAAATCAACGGAGTACTCTGGCACGTTTGGATTTTTTTCGAGCCTGTTTGAAAAAAATCCAGACGCAATTACGCCAAGCCTCAATTCATGCATAAAATGAATAATGGGTCCCCACGACACGCTTGTGGGGATATTTTTTTCAAGGGAGGATTTTTTATGAAACTTCGTGAACAAATGCCTGAACTTACAGGTGCAACAACATGGTTAAATGGGGAAGTAACGAAAGCACAATTAGTTGGCGAAAAACCAACACTTATCCATTTTTGGTCTGTAAGCTGTCATTTATGTAAAGAAGCAATGCCGGAAGTGAATAATTTCCGTGACCAATATAAAGATGAATTAAACGTTATTGCTGTGCATATGCCACGTTCTGAAGCAGATACTGATTTGGATACAATCAAAGCTGTTGCAGCAGAGCATGATATTACACAACCTATTTTTGTAGATAGTGAAATGAAGCTAACGGATGCTTTTGAAAACCAATACGTACCCGCTTACTTCGTATTCGATAAAGACGGACAGCTTCGCCATATGCAAGCTGGTGGCAGCGGTATGAAGATGTTAGAAAAGCGTGTCAATCGAGTTCTCGACGAAATGCGTAATGCATAATTTTAATATTTGCTAGGCGGGGATGTTTAAATCCTCGCTTTTTTTTAATAGTAATAGAATAGAATGTCGAAAAGAATAGATAGAAAAGGTAAAATGGCGATTAGTCTCCTGTTTTGACAATACATATAAGCAAGAATAAGTTAAAATAAAGTAATTGTAGTTTTCGGAGGGATTTTGAATGATGAAAAAAGAGTTTGCCGTCATTGGACTTGGACGTTTCGGGGGGAGTATTGTTCGTGAGCTAATGAGTCAAGGTGCGCAAGTAATGGCGATTGACAATTCATCTGAACGGGTAGATGAGTTTGCTGCAATCGCAACGCAAGCTGTTATTGCCGATTCAACAGATGAATCGGTATTAAATTCATTAGGTATTCGTAACTTTGAACATGTCATTGTCGCTATCGGCGAAGATATTCAGGCAAGTATTTTAACGACCATTATTTTAAAAGAAATTGGTGTTCAGCAAATTACAGTAAAAGCTCAAAATGACTACCACGAAAAAGTGCTACGCAAAATTGGAGCAGATTTTGTAGTTCATCCTGAACGTGATATGGGTATTCGTATAGCGAATAATATGTTATCTAATACGGTGCTCGATTATTTAGAGCTGTCAGATGAGCATTCGATTATGGAATTAAAAGCGAATGATGCCATTGCCGGTTATTCGATTATGGATTTAGATATCCGTGCAAAATACGGCATTAACATTGTCGGTATAAAACGAGGATCCGATATTATCGTATCTCCACAAGCAAGCGACAAAATTTTACTTGGAGATATTATGCTGCTTATCGGTGCTGATGTCGATATTAACCGTTTTGTGAAGAAAGCAATGAAAGAATAAGCAAGAAGTGGAATATTGTAGTTGGTTTGCAATACTCCATTTTTTCATATACAATCCAACTTTTTTTATGAAGTATGTTAAGAAAGCTGATGGGGAGTAGGTTTAGCACATGTTTAAATTTAGGAAAGAACCATTACTACGGTTTCTAAAAATTATATTTCCAATCATACTTTTAGCGATAGCGATTTACGAAATACAACAATCGCTAAGGGGGGTAAATGTAAATTTACTGCGAAATGAAGTTAGTCAATTGCAAGTATGGGAACTGTTGTTGATTTTTTTCATTACGTTTTGTGCGATTACTCCGATGATTTTTTACGATGTTATTTTAGCAAAACTACTAGGAATTAAAATAAACAAGCGTACTTTGGTAAACAATTCATTTATCGTCAACACATTTTCGAACCTTATAGGCTTTGGTGGTTTAGTTGGTGTATTTCTACGAAATTATTTTTATTCAAAATATAAAGTGGATCGAGAAGGCTTATTAAAAAGCATTGCCACCGTTACTCTTTTTTATTTAACAGGGATTTCATTGTTAACTTGGTTGATGTATTTATTCTTTTGGGATTTCCCAATGTTAAAAGAAATTCGCTGGTTATCAATTGCTGTCATAGTGGTCAGCTTATATGTTCCTGTATTTTTAGTGACGCATCTTATTCGCTATAACAAAAGAAGTGCCTTAACGTATAAATTATTCCTACAGTTATTGATTACTTCAGTTGCTGAATGGCTTGCGGTCTTTTTGGTTATTTGGATGTTAACAATCATCATCCAAATTCCTATGGAGCTATCTACGCTAATACCAATATTTTTAATTGCCTCATGTGCTGGTATAGTAAGCATGATTCCAGGAGGGGTTGGCTCATTTGACCTTGTTTTTTTATGGGGGACGCAAAGTGTTGGAATTGCAGAAGAAAAAGTGCTCTTTTTATTAATTTTGTATCGAGTTGGCTACTTTGTCCTACCATTTTTAGTGTCCGTTCTATTATTTATGAAAGATTATTGGGAGCGTTGGAATCGGTCATGGGATGATGTGCCAAATGTTATTTTTCAAAAGATTAGTCATATGTTGTTAACCATTTTAGTATTTATCTCTGGCATTGTACTATTGTTATCAGCATCGGTACCGGGCATTCTAAGCAGATTAAAAATCGCTCAGGAGTTTTTATCATCGCCAATTATGAATATTTCCCATCAATTGACTGTTGCGGCAGGCTTTATTCTTTTAGGATTGTGTAGGGGAATTAAATACAAAGTGAAAACGGCTTATCAACTTGCCATTATCGTGCTTAGCAGTTCGGCATTATTTTCAATTAGTAAAGGGTTTGATTATGAAGAAGCAATCTTCTTACTGATAGTCGCCGTATTGTTAATGGCATCCAAAAAACAATTTTATCGGGAAAGTTATGTCTTAACATGGGGTACTATATTATTTGACCTTGCTGCGGTTATTTTCATTACGGCAATGTACTTATTAATAGGTTATATCAATTTACCTACCGCAAAAATTCATATACCGACTCCATTACAATATTATATCCTTACAGATTATCGGGATTTGTTTTTCAGTGCCATGATTGGTATCCTCATCGCTTGCGCTATCTTTTACTTAGGTTATCTTACACGCGGACCTAAAAAAATGCAGAAGCTGCTATCAAAAGAACATGAAGATAAAATCCAAAGTCATCTTACGGAGTATACGGGAACGGAGTTTTCTCATCTCATTTTTTTACATGACAAATACGTATATTGGAATAAACAAAATACCGTGTTATTCTCCTATCAAATCTATGCAGATAAAATCGTGGTGCTAGGCGATCCGGTAGGTCCAGAAAGAGATTTATTATCGGCTATTCAGGAGTTTTTGGAAGTAGCAGATAGGCATGGCTATACACCTGTTTTTTATGAGATTAACAATAAGATTTTCCCTGTGTTACATGAGCATGGTTATAGCTTTTTTAAGCTTGGTGAGGAAGCGTTTGTTGATTTAGAGAGGTTCACATTTGCTGGTAAAGAAATGAAGGGCAGCAGGGCGGTAAAAAATAGATTTGAACGTGAGAAATATACGGTCTCAATATTAAGTCCGCCATACTCACAGGAGGTTATGACTGAACTTGGGGAAGTATCAAAAAAATGGCTGCAAGGAAGGGCTGAAAAG
This sequence comes from Lysinibacillus sp. FSL M8-0337, assembly GCF_038593855.1. Lineage (NCBI taxonomy): Bacteria > Bacillati > Bacillota > Bacilli > Caryophanales > Bacillaceae > Lysinibacillus > Lysinibacillus sp. FSL M8-0337. The sequence continues at coordinate 841,433 of NZ_CP151996.1, forward strand.
GGATTTTCGCTTGGCTTTTTCGATGAAAATTATTTGAACACCTCAAAAATTGCTGTGTTAAGAGGAGCTGAAGGCATCATGGGCTTTGCCAGCATCATGCCCATGTATGATAATGGCGAAAGAATTTCAGTCGACCTAATGCGTTTTAAACCCGGGGCACCGTCTGGTACGATGGATTTTATTTTCTTATCGCTCTTTCAGTGGGCGAAAGAACAAGGATATGGCGTGTTTAATATGGGCATGTCTCCGTTATCGAATGTCGGTCAATCTAGATATTCTTTTTTAAGCGAGAAAATAGCAGCACAATTATTTTTACATGGCCAGTATTTCTATCATTTTAAAGGATTAAAAAACTTTAAATTAAAATATGCAGATTTTTGGGAACCAAAATATGTAGCGTATCGCAAGAAATCATCGTTGCCCTTTACGATGGCACAAATTACATTATTGATTGGACGAAAGAGAAAATAAGTGAGTTGAAAATTGCACGGTTAAGTTTGGTCAGCAAACAAGCGCATGATTCGCGTTGGAGAGAAATTTAGGAATGCAATTGGAAGCGAATATTCGCAAAGTGCGTTATTATGAGGGAGTTTATTATGATTCCATTCGCATGGGGATGTTAAGAGAAGAATGGGACGCACAAAAAGAATGTTTTATAACTGAATAATATGTTAGGAATTAAAAGAGTGGCTAAGATAATGGACTGCATTCAAGATTAAATTGGATGTAGTCTTTTTTATGGTAAAGTTGTAAAAATATATTTGATTTTACCGCATGCCTTTGTCATAATAAAGAAAATTCTAATAATGAGGAATAATATGTTAATAACTAAAAATTGTATAATAGAGTCTTTAAAGCCACACCATCAAGAGGATATTTTTTCTTTATATTGTAATCAGGATGTTAGAGCATTCCTTGGAGGGATTCCAGATAAAAACTATATTCTTTCTTCTTTTAACAGCATGCTACAATCATCATTTCCTAATTCATACTTTTACATATCATTAAAGAATACGAATGATTTCATTGGTCTAGTATCGATTGATGAATACCATGAACACACAACATATGAGCTTAGCTATCAATTTTTGCCGCCATATTGGGGCAAAGGTTACGCCCAAGAAGTTTTAACTGCGGTCATCTATTATGGATTTACTAGTTTACAATTGTCAAAGTTAGTAGCAGAAACACAGACTGCCAATATTGCCTCTTGTCGGGTACTTGAAAAAATAGGTATGGAAAAAGTACAAGTATTAGAAAGATTTGGTCAGGAACAAGCTGTTTATCAGTTATTAAACACAAAGTAAATAATGGTCGTTGAAAGTAAAGAAAAAGATAGGGATAGCAGATGGACAATTATATTCAATACAATGCTAATCAACATAACGAGGTCATTATTGCCATTCCAGCTCTTGGAGAACGTAAAGAAATGTATGCCCCACTAGCTAAGTCATTATCCGTATATGGGCATTTCATCATATAGTCCGCATATTTGATGTGCCAGGCACCCAAACAATTCTTTAAAAAAAGAGAGTGCTCCATTGTAGGAGCACTCTCTTTCATATTGTTGCTTGTATGCATTAGTTTTCTTCAACATCTTTACGGTTTTTCTTTAACATTTTGGATAGCATTTCATAGACAATTGGAACGACTACTAATGTTAATAATGTTGAAGATAATAAACCGCCAATTACTGTAATCGCTAGGTCTTTCGAAATTAGCCCACTACCGCCATTACCAATTGCCATTGGAATCATTGCACCAATTGTTGCAATGGCAGTCATTAAAATTGGACGTAAACGTGTTGCGCCTGCTTCTAAAATGGCCTCACGCATCCCAAGCCCGTCGCGTTCCATATGGATAATACGGTCCACAAGTACGATGGCATTGGTTACAACGATACCGATTAACATTAAGAGACCCATCATAACGGAGACAGAAATCGTTTGATTTGTGACATATAAGCCAACAAATGCGCCAATAACTGCAAATGGTAATGAGAAGAGGATAGCAAACGGTGCTAAACCTTCACCGAACGTTACGACAAGAATAAAGTAAACGATAGCGATGGCTGCTAACATCGCAATACCTAGTTGTGTAAATGTTTCTTGCATATCTGCCGCTACACCGGATACACCTGTTGTCACACCTTTAGGTAAGTCTAATTTATCGATCTTTTTATCTGCTGCAGACGTTGCTTTTGAAATATCATCGCCAATAATTGTAGCAGATACAGTTGCGAAATATTCACCTTTTGAACGCGATAGTGAATTTAGTGTAGTACCTTCTTCAACGTTAACTAACTCACCGATTGTCATCATTGTACCTAAAGTCGTTTTAATTTCAGTTTTTAAAACATCATCGATTGATAAGGCTGCTGCCTTGGCATCGCGTTTAACAATGACGTTAATGTCTTTGCCATCACGTTCAACTGTTGTTAACACTTCTTGCGAAGCAGTAGAATTTAAAGCCATGACAATTTGTGCAGTCGTTAAACCATATTGTAAGACATTTTTTTGCTCTACTTTTAAGACATGTTCTACATACGGATCTTCATAATCAGACTTCACATCTTCTAGACCTTTTACATCTTTAAGCGATCCTTCAACATCTTTAACTGCGCTACGTAACTTATTTAAGTCTTCACTGTATAATGTGTAACTTACTTCGTTTGAAGCCATAGATGTTGATGAGAAGTTTTGGCTTTTCCATTCGCCTGATTGGTCAAGATTAAATATATAGTCTTCTACTTCTTCACGAGCAGCAGGGAAGTCTTCCATCTCTGGGTCAAAGATGAGGTACATTAATGCACCACCAGCTCCGCCACCCATCATCATTGCTGTTGGATCTGCGTTTGTAGCATCAGTGATTGAAACTTGTAAAATATCAATATCTTTACGTTTCATTAATTCTTTTTCAACTTGTGCTACATTTGCTTCTGTTTCATCAGCTAGCTCGCCAGTACCAGGTGTATATGTTAAATACATGACCTTTTCCTCTTGAGAGCCCATGAAACTAAAGCCGATTAATGGTGTTAAAGCAAGTGAACCAACAAGCATTAAAATTGCAATCGTAGACGTAATGATTTTATGATTTAATGCTTTTTCTAATACACCTCTGTACCAATTAGCTAGTTTACCAACTTCTTGATGCTGGCTTTCCTTTTTCTCTCCGTAGATTTTTTTACGGAATAAGAAGTGGGATAAAGCTGGTACTATGGTAATTGCTACTATTAATGACGCACCTAAAGCAAATGTCATCGTTAATGCGAAAGGCATAAATAATTCGCCAACCATACCGCCTACAAAAATAAGTGGGGCAAATACCGCTACCGTCACTAATGTAGAAGACAAGATTGGTTTAAACATTTCAATAGTTGCTTCACGAATCAGTGCGCGACCTGTTAATTTTTCTTGTTTTAAATGGATACGTCGATAAATATTTTCTACTACGACAATGGAGTCATCAATTACACGTCCAATGGCGACAGTGATTGCACCGAGCGTCATAATATTTAACGTAATATCCATCCAGTTTAATAATAGTAATGCCATGAAGACGGAAACTGGAATTGAAATAATCGAAATAATAGTAGATTTGAAATCGCGTAAGAATAATAAGATAATTAAAACAGCGATTGCGCCACCGAATACCGCTTTTTCAATCATTGTGAAGACTGAATCTTCAATCGGAGCACCTTGGTCAAGTGAAATATCTATTTTTAAGCCGTCAATTCTTTTTTCTTCATCCTTTATCAGATCTTTTACGGCATTGACAACCGTTACTGTATTTGCATCTTGACTTTTTACGATTTGAATCGCAATGGCATCTTTACCATTTGTACGTGATACAGATTGTACTTTACCTTCAACTTCAATCGTTGCAATATCACCTAAGCGAACGAAAGGAGAAGGTTGTATAGCTGAAGGTGTGACAGGTATTAATAAATCTTTTAATTCATCGATAGATTTAACTTTACCATCTACGGAAACCGCTTGTTCACCAACCGTAAACTGATATAAACCGAGTGATAATGACATATCACTTGCTTGAATCATTTGCTTGACTGCATCTTCAGTTAAGCCAAGAGCAGCCATTTTTTCTTCGTCATATTTAAACGAAACTTCTTCAATGTGTTGACCAGTAATCGTTGCTGACGCAACACCGTCGATTTTTTCGATTTTAGGAAGTAATAAATCTTCTACTGTTGATGTTAGGTCAACAATGTCTTCCTTCGAACTACTCACAGATAATGCGACAACCGGCATCATGTTCATACTAATGGCCATGATTGTTGGTTCTTGCGCGCCTTCAGGCAGTTTGACATTATCGAGAGCAGATTCTAACTGACGTTTCTTTTCATCCATATCAATGCCATAGTCATACTCGACTTGCACTTGGGCAACATTTGAAGAGGAAGTGGAATAAACTGCTTTAACATCCTCTAAACTTTCAACGGATTTTTCAAATGGAATAGAAAGTTCATTCATGACTTGTTCAGGCGTGGCACCTGGATACACGCCCATTACAATTAAGTATGGAATCGATATATCAGGGATTGATTCCATTTTCATTCTTGTACCTGAATAAATACCTGAGACAGTGATGATAATTGTTAATAACCACACTGCCAATTTGTTTTTCAATACAAAATTAACTAAACCTTTCACCTTCACACCTACCCTTTATTGACTTACTAGATTCAATTATTTATACTAATGACTAATCAGTCATTTGTCAACGAAATGCATTAGGAGAGATTTAAAAATATGTTAAAAAAGCAATTAATTATGGAGAAAGCATTAGAGCTATTCTCTGAACAAGGCTTTGAAGCAACATCTGTACAGCAAATTACGGAACGCTGTGGGATTTCTAAAGGGGCATTTTATTTGTCTTTTAAAACAAAAGATGAGCTTCTTTTCTCAATGGTTGACTACTACTTGCAGCAATTTATCGCAGACATTGACCACGTAGTCAGAAATTCAAATAAAAAAGATGTCATGCTGGTTGATTTCTACAAAAATATTTTTCAAGCATTCAAAAAACATGCAGCATCGTCACGTGTTTTTTTTAATGAAAAGGTATTTCTTACAAATAAAGAGTTGTTTCAAAAAGTGAGTGCCTATGAAGCAGATATGTCGAAGTCTATTGTCCAAATGCTTGAACAGTTGTATCGTGAAGAGCTGCAAGAGACAAAGTACGATGTTATGTATTGTGTAAAAGGGTTTATGAAAAGTTATGCCGAGCTATTTATATTTTCTGATTTACCGCTCGACTTAGATCAGTTGGCGCAATCTTTAGCGGAAAAGACCGATATAATTGCTCGACATACGACAATCCCTTTTATTACCGAAGAACTGGCTCAATTAGTAGCAAGACCATGTGATCAAGAAATAACGCAGGAATCGCTTTTACAGTTAATTGATCAAAGTATTCATAATTTAGAGCCGTCTATTGAACGAGAATCTTTGGAGCTTTTAAAAAATCAAGTTGAGCATACGACATATAGTCAAGCGATTATAAAAGGTTTAATTGAAAATATTCGTCTGCAGCCGGGGTGTCAATGGGTCGTATATGTATTGGATAAATACTTTCAGTTGTAATTGTTGAAATAGAATTGTTCACAGTTTTGTTATTGTGGATAATTCTATTTTTTTGTACTTGTTTTTGAAAAGAGATGTTGCAATTTTTCAAGTGGATATTACTATATACGTAAAACATTGTAGGAGGTTTCAAAATTTTAGAAATTTATTAAAACACATAAAATTTTTTGGACGTGGGACAAAGTGAGTGTTATCGGTCTGCAAAACGGTGGATTTTGCGACAAAGAGTCCATGGGAAAGGTCCTGTTTAAAACGATTCAAATCCATAGAGGCGATTTGAAAAAATGATATTACTTTATCAAAGTAAGATAGAGTTTCTATGCAAAAAAAGAAGCTACGCATTAATCGCGTAGCTTCTTAATATAGAAGTTTATACTTCCATAATAATCGGTAAAATCATTGGACGACGTTTTGTTTTCTCAAATAAATAAGGTCCTAAAACATCAGTGATTTCATTTTTAAGTTCAGTCCATTGAGGTGTTTTACCTTGGATGGTTTCATTTAAATGACGATTTAGCATTTTTTGTGCTTCATTAATCATTGTGCCAGACTCACGCATATAGACAAATCCTCGTGAAATAATATCAGGCCCTGAAACGATTTTTTGGTTTTCCATGTCAACGCTGACAACAACAATGACTAACCCTTCTTCGGAAAGGATACGACGATCACGTAAGACAATATTACCGATGTCTCCAATACCATTGCCGTCAATATAGACATCACCAGAAGGGATGCGACCTGCCACATGTGCTTCATTTGCACTTAATGCCAAAACATCGCCATTTTCCATGACGAAAGTATTTTCCAGTGGAACATCACAATCTTCTGCTAAATGCGTATGCATTTTTAGCATACGGAATTCACCGTGAATAGGCATAAAGAATTTTGGTTTCATCAGTCGTAGCATAAGCTTTTGTTCTTCTTGTGAACCGTGACCAGAAGTATGGATATTATTTAATGCACCGTGAATAACTTCTGCGCCAGCGCGGAACAGTAAATTGATAATTTTATTGACGCTAACCGTATTCCCTGGTACTGGTGAAGAAGAGAAGACAACTGTATCGCCAGGCTGGATTTGAATTTGACGGTGTGTACCATTGGCAATACGAGATAGTGCTGCCATTGGTTCACCTTGTGAGCCTGTACATAAAATCATTACTTCATTAGCAGGTAAACGGTTAATGCTTTGCGCATCAATAAAAGTATCTTTTGGTGCGTTGATGTAGCCTAGCTCACGGCCGATTGTAATGGCATTATCCATAGATCGACCGAATACAGCGATTTTTCGTCCGTATTTAATGGCAGCATCTGTTGCTTGTTGTAAGCGGTGAATATTGGATGCAAATGTTGCGAAAATAATACGACTGTCAACCTTGCGGAAGATTTCATCGATACTTTTTCCAACTGTACGTTCAGACATTGTGAAATTTGGTTTTTCAGCATTCGTACTATCAGATAATAGGCAAAGAACGCCGTCACGTCCGATTTCAGCCATTTTTGTTAAGTTTGCAGGCTCTCCTACAGGTGTAAAGTCGAATTTAAAGTCACCTGTATGCACGATATTGCCTGGAGGTGTTTTAACGACGATACCGTAAGCATCTGGAATACTATGCGTTGTTCTAAAGAAGCTGACAGATGTCTTTCTAAATTTAATAATATCTTCTTCTTTAATTTCGATTAGTTTTGTTGTACGTAGTAAACCATGCTCTTCTAGTTTATTGCGCAATAAGCCAAGTGCAAGCTTACCTCCATAAACAGGAACATTTACTTGACGTAGTAAATAAGGGATACCACCAATATGGTCTTCGTGTCCGTGCGTAATAAATAGCCCTTTAATTTTATCTACGTTTCGTACTAAATACGTGTAATCTGGAATAACATAGTCAATTCCAAGTAAATCGTCTTCAGGAAATTTTATACCGGCATCAATTAAGATGATTTCATCTTGAAATTGAACGCCGTAAGTATTTTTGCCGATTTCGCCCAGTCCGCCGAGCGCGAAAACAGCTGCTTGGTCATTTTTAACAAACTTCATGTTTGTTAAATTTCCTCCAAGATGAAGTTCGGACTTGCTTGTTCGTACTCTAAATAGTTACCTTCAAGCAGTTGAATGAACTCAATGTTGTAATGACGGTCTTGTAACTTTTGACGTACTTCACGTTCTGAAGCAGCTTCAAGGTATAGACTTTTAGTGTTTTCGCGAACTGGAATCTCATTTGCTTTTTCTTGATAATAAACTTTGTAAATCATAGTTTGCTCTCCTTTGATTGCGTACATTATTATTGCACATTTGGCTATTACCACACACGTACTACAAGAAAAAATCGCGAATTTCTAGTATACTTTAGACGAATAAAGAAATGAACGTTTGAATTTCTTGTATCTCAATACTTTAATCTTGCACTTTTCATGAAAAGCAATGAGACAGTGGTTGCGCATAGTCAAATAAATGCATTTCCTTTATATTATCACGCAGCTACTCTAAAATAAAGAAAAGCCCTTCAAATAATGAAGGGCAAATGTTAGGCAATTGATTTTTTTCCGAGTACGCCACGAAGTCGCTTCAACAATTTTCGCTTTAGTTTCTTCAGCATGGCACATCACTCCTTAGGATCATTATAATTAAAAACAATGCCTGTGTAAAGGATTTAGCCTTTGCAATATCATACATAAAGAGAGGGATAATAGGATGAAAAAAATTTTATTTTTTGATGTAGATGGAACGCTTTATAACAGTGAAAAAGTAATGCCTGCTTCTGCCAAAGAAGCGCTATTGGAAGCACGTCGCAAAGGGTATGAGCTTGCAATCGCTACTGGACGTGCACCATTTATGATTGAACCATTGCTAGAAGAGCTTGATATTAATACGTATGTGACCTTTAATGGACAGTACGTCGTTTATCAAGGCGAGGTTGTCTACGCAAATGGGGTAGAAAAAGAAGAATTAGCTAAAATTATTGCCTTTGGAGAAGCGCGCAATGAACCCGTTGTTTTTTTAGATGACAAGCGAATGATTGCGTCAGTTGGAGGGCATAACAAGGTATCCGAAAGTTTAAACACGTTAAAATACCCGTACCCAGAATTAGACTCATCTTATTATATGCAGCACGATGTTTATCAAACACTAATCTTTATGGAAGAGAAAGATGAACATTTGTATTATGAGGCATTTCCAAATGTCCAGTTCGTGCGTTGGCATGAATATTCTTGTGATATTTTACCTAAAGGTGGTTCCAAGGCTGCTGGAATCGAAAAAGTGCTCGCGAAAATGGGCTTAACGTTAGAGGATGCCATTGCTTTTGGTGATGGTATGAATGATATTGAAATGTTAGAGGCTGTTGGTACGAGTGTGGCAATGGGGAATGGCCATGAAAAAGTAAAGGCGGTCGCGACACATATTACCGATCATGTAGATGCGGATGGACTTGCAAAAGCAATGAGCTATTTAAAAATTATTTAAGTGCCAGTCACTCAAACAATTTTGAATATTAAAAGGAAAACCCACGAGAAGTGGGTTTTTTACGTATTATCGGTGCCAGTCACTCAAACAATTCACTCGAACAATGCTTTAGATATCAACAACCTCCAGCTTAATTCCTGCTTCTGTAAATTGTTGTAATGTTTCTTTGGGCAGTCCGTTATCAGTAAGTATCATATCGACCTCATCTAGCGGGCATACTTGAATAGCCACATCTTTATTGAATTTGGTAGAATCAGTCGCAACATAAACGGTTTGCGAAATATTAATAAGTTGTTTCCTCGTCATCGCTTCTTCTAAACTAAAATCGGATATTCCTTTTTCTAATGTCACGCCACTTGCACATATAAATGCCTTATTAATATTGAGATGGTCGAAGCGGAAAAGAAAGTCATTTGAAGTGACCGATTTTTCCGAATGTCGCACTCTTCCGCCGATAATCATTACTTCAATAGTAGAACCAATTAAATCAAATGCTACAGGAAGAGAGTTCGTCACGACTGTTAGTTTCTCCTTTCCTAGTAGAAATGGTGTCATTTGATAAGTTGTTGAGCCACTATCGATAAAAATGCAGTCACCATGATCAACTAAAGAAGCACAAGCTTTGGCAATGGCGATTTTTTCTGTTAACTGCTGTGTTAATCGATTGTCCATTAATCCTTCAACGGGTTCAATATATTTTACACCCCCATAAAACTTCTCGATTTTCTTCTCTTGCACAAGTTGTTGAATATCTCTTCGGATAGTTTCTATTGATACATTAAATTCTTTTGTCAGGGTTACTAATTTTACTACCTTGTTATTCCGAATGAATTGCAAAATATGTTGTTGTCTTTCAACTGTATACATTTCATCACCTCTTATTGTTATTTACTCAAAGTAGTAATAAGTTTGTCAACAGTTAGTCAGAATTTACTCAACATTTACACAAACATGTGATTTCTCTTTACAAATTGTCTCTATACTGTGGTTAACAACTCAAAAGGAGTGAGCAATTTGTTAGAACTAAAAAATATTTCAAAAAGTTATAAAACTAAAAATGTTTTAAGAGATATAAGTTTAACGATAGATTCTGGTGAAATTGTTTCGTTATTGGGGCCGAGTGGTTGTGGGAAAACGACATTACTCAACATTGTTTTAGGTCTCACAGAACAAACAGATGGACAACTTTTTTACAATGGACAAGATATTTCGAAACAATCAATGCAGGATAGAGGATTTAATATCGTTTTCCAAGATTTCGCGTTGTTCCCACATTTGAATGCTTACGACAATATCGTTTATGGCTTGAAAAATAAAAAACAGCAAATGTCAAAAGCTGAAATTCAGGAGTATGTGGATTTCTTAGAACTCGCTCCACATTTACATAAAAAGATTCACGAATTATCTGGTGGACAGAAACAGCGTGTCTCTATTGCTAGAACGCTTGTTATGCAGCCGAAAATTTTATTGCTAGATGAACCGTTAAGCGCGCTAGATGGTGTGATTAAAGAATCAATTAAGGAGCGCATTAAATCAATTGCTCGCCAATTTAATTTAACAACAATTATTGTGACACATGATCCTGAGGAGGCGCTCACGTTATCAGATAAAGTACTCATCATTAATGAGGGAACTGTCTCACAATATGGCACACCTCACGAAATATTGAAAACACCAAAAAATCAATTTGTAGAAGACTTTATATTAAAGCAACTTCATATTAAACGTCATAACATCTATCAACTGTTTGGAGAATCATATGCTTAAAACGAATAAAATGGTGAAAATTCTCTTTCTGCCAATTGTCTTCTTTTTTCTGTTCTTTTTAATTGTGCCATTACTTTATATGTTTTGGCAGTCTTTGAAAAAAGGCAATAGCGTAACGATTCAAAACTATGTAGAAGCATTACAGAGCGTTGAAATTCGAGAAGCGTTTCTTAATAGTTTCCAAGTGTCATTTGTCGCTGCTGTTATTACTACTTGTTTAGCGTTTGCTCTTGCCTATGCCATGCATTTTACGACAATGAATCAACATATAAAAAAGCTTGTACATATCGGGGTGACATTGCCGATGCTCTTGCCGACAATTACCTATGGTTTTGTATTGCTTTACACATTTGGCAATCAAGGAATTATAACAAAACTTCTGGGGCAGCCCTTAGTGACGATTTATGGATTTAATGGCTTGTTGATTGGGTATGTGCTTTACACATTGCCAGTTGCTTTTATCTTAATGCAAAATTCCATGCAATATATTGATAAACGCTTTTTGCTTGTCTCGATGTTAATGCATGATAGACCATCACGTCGATTTTACCATACCGTATTTCGACCAATGATAGGAACAATAGGTGGAGCCTTTATTTTAACGTTTATTTTAAGTTTTACCGATTTTGGCATTCCTGCTTCGGTAGGTGGGGGTTATAAAGTGATTGCAACAGAGCTATATCAAGCGATGCTTGGCTCTATTGTGCGATTTGAGCAAGGGGCGGTAATTTCTGTGCTCATGCTTGTCCCTGCTGTACTTGGCATCGTGATGCTGAGCGTGCTAGATCGATTTAATTTTCAATATAAGCATGTCAGTCAAAGTGCTCTAGTCGTTCATCGTCTTCGAGACAGTACATTTACAGTACTATCGTTAGTATGCGTAAGTACGATTTTTATCATCTTCTCAACAATGTTTATCGTGCCATTTACTAAGGGCTATCCATATGACTTTAGTTTCACATTGGAACATGTACAAAATGTTTTAGCAGAAAAGAATTTAATTAGGGTTTATATGAATTCCCTTATTGTTGCCTTTTTTACAGCCATTTTAGGTGTGGGCATCGCGTTTGTTTCAGCACTTCTAAATGTCAGAACACCGCTCAAAGGGAGAAGTACATTAGATTTTGCTTCAATGATTACCAATACAGTGCCAGGGATGGTACTCGGTCTTTCTTATTTATTTTTCTTCAATGGGAGTTCGCTTAAAGGGACCTTCTTCATCATTATTGCCTATACGGTTGTCCATTTCTTTACAACACCGTATTTAATGGCGAAAAACTCTTTGCAAAAAATGGACCCAACATGGGAAGTGACCGGAGAATTATTAAAGGACTCTTGGCTTCAAACGGTCATTCGCGTTATTTTGCCGAATATAAGACCTACTATTTTTCAAATGTTTAGCTATTATTTTTTAAATGCCATGGTGACAGTCAGTGGCGTAATTTTCCTTGTCAGTACGAAAACGATGCTTGTCTCCACGCGTATTAAAGAATTGCAGCATTTTGCGAAGTATACGGATATTTTTGTTCTCTCAATTTTTATTTTATGTACAAACCTCATTGTGAAATTAGGTTGTGACTATATAACAACAAAAAAAGAAAAGTTTAAGGAGATGGAATGATGAAAAAGTCGACAGTCATGATGTTTGGAACGGTGAGTTCTGCAATTGTATTAGCAGCGTGTGGAGGTGCGGAGGCTGATACGAAGGATCAAGTTATTATCTATTCTAATGCTGATGATGAAGCAATTGAAGTAATGGAAACCACACTCGATAAAAAGGGGTATGAAGGAAAGTATATTATCCAATCATTCGGTACATCTGAATTAGGTGGGAAAATGATGGCAGAGGGTAAGGATATTGAAGCGGATGTGGTAACAATGGCTTCTTACTTTATCGAAAGTGCTCAAACATCTAAATCAATGTTTGTCGAACTATCTTCAGAGTTAAAGCCGTTAGATGGTGGTTCAACTTATGCATTACCGATTTTAGGGAATGTCGGGTCTATTTTTATCAATACAGATTTATTGGCGCAAAAAGGGCTACCTGTGCCACAAACAATTAAAGATTTAACGAAGCCAGAATACAAAGATTTAGTTTCCTTTCCAAATATTTTAGATTCTTCTACTGGCTGGCTATTAGTTCAGGCGATTATGAGTGAATATGGCGAAAAAGAAGGAAAGCAAGTATTAGCAGATTTAATTAAAAATGCTGGACCGCATATTGAAAGTTCTGGTTCTGGTCCTATTAAAAAGGTGAAAACAGGAGAAGTCGCAGCAGGGTTTGGTTTGCGTATTCAAGCGATTGATGCAAAAAATGAGGGCTTACCAATCGACTATATTGACCCAACGGAAGGTAACTTCACGTTAACGGAATCTGTTGCCGTTGTAGATAAAGAAGGGGACGAGGCATTGGCGAGTGAGATAGCGAAGGTCATTGCGACTGAGGCGCGAGCAGATTTGTTAAAACAATATCCAGTAGCACTTTATGAAGGTGAGCAAGTAGAGGAAAAATATATTCCAAAATACTTAAAAAAATGGGATACGACTTTAACTGTCGATTTATTAGAAAAACATCAAACATTCTTTAAAGAAGCACAACAATAAAGGAGCCTAACAATATGAATACCTACAAATTATTAACTCCCGGTCCATTAACAACTACAGAAGCAGTTAAAAAAGAGATGCTAGTGGATCGCTGTACATGGGATGACGACTACAAGCAAGTTACACAAACAATACGCAAACAGTTAGTAGCGTTAGCGCAGGTTGATGAAACAGACTATACAGCTATCTTAATGCAAGGAAGTGGGAGCTTTGTCGTTGAATCGGTTCTGACAACTGCTATTGGAGATGCAGATAAAGTACTCATTATCACAAATGGGGCATACGGGGAACGAATCGTAGAAATGGCAACTGTCCTTCAATTACAGCATGTCGTTTACAGTGTACCTTATCACGAGCAACCATCACCTTTAGAAGTACAAGCTATACTTGAAAAAGATGCTGCTATTACGCATGTAGCGATTGTACATTGTGAGACGACAACGGGGATATTAAATCCTATTGATGAAATAGGCAAAGTTGTAAAATCGTTTAATAAAACATTTATTGTAGATGCAATGAGTAGCTTTGGTGGCGTGCCAATGAATTTATCGAATATGCAAATTGATTTTTTAATCAGTAGTGCTAACAAATGTATTCAAGGCGTGCCAGGTTTTGGATTTGTTGTTGCGAAAATAGAAGCGTTAGAAAAATGTAAAGGACAGGCCAAAAGTGTAGCATTAGATTTATACAAACAATGGGAAGTGATGAGCGTAGATGGGAAATGGCGTTTTACATCACCAACTCATGTTGTAGCAGCCTTTGCAAAGGCGTTGGAGGAACTTGCTGTAGAAGGTGGCGTTGCGGCACGCTACAAACGATATGCTAAAAATAATCAACTTTTGCGTGATAGATTATCGCGCTGTGGTTTTAAAGCTTATATTTCAGCGGAAATGCAATCGCCGATTATCACGACGTTTTTATATCCATATGAAGGATTTTCTTTCGAGCATTTCTATCATGAAATGAAACAAGCAGGCTTTGTTATTTATCCTGGAAAGCTAACTGAATTTGATACATTCCGAATCGGTAATATAGGGGATGTTCATGAGGAAGATATGACTACATTATGTCATGTTATTGAAAACTATATGGCGGTGAAAAATAATGAAAATTGAAGCGGTAATTTTTGATTGGGCAGGTACAGCGGTTGACTTTGGTTGTTTTGCACCTGTCAATGTATTTCTTACTATTTTTGAAGATGCAGGTGTTGCGGTGACACTAGAAGAAGCACGCAAACCGATGGGCATGTTAAAAATTGACCATATTCGGACGATGCTTGAGATGCCAAGAGTGAGTGAGGAATGGGCACGTGTGTATGGCCATTCATTTACAGAACAAGATGTACAGGCACTGTATTCGCAGTTTGAAACGAAATTAATGGCATCACTTGCTAAGTACACTGATCCGATTCCATATGTGAAAGAAACAGTGCATCAATTAAGACAAGCCGGAATACGCATTGGCTCCACAACAGGCTATACTGCCACGATGATGGAAGTCGTGACACATCATGCTGCTGAGAAAGGATACAAGCCTGATTTTTTAGTTACACCGACTGATATAGGAGATAAGGGACGTCCCTATCCATATATGATTTTCAGAAATTTAGAAGAACTTGGCGTGAAAGCGACAAAGCAAGTTGTTAAAGTCGGGGATACTACGTCAGATATACAAGAGGCATTAAATGCTGGAGTTTGGGCTGTTGGTGTAATAGTTGGCAGTTCTGAAATGGGCTTAACAGAACAGGAATTTATGAGTCTATCTGATGAGGAGCAACAAGTCGTTATTGAAAAAACAAAAGCTATTTTTGAACAAACAGGTGCACACTATACGATTCAAACAATGCGTGAGCTGCCGGCATTAATTGAGACAATTAATGCGCGATTAGCTTAAAATATAGCAGATAGAATAAAAGCAAAAAAGTGTTAGATTGACTGCAATCAATCTAACACTTTTTGCTATGCATATTATAGAGAAGAACTTAGCTGATCTTCTTTGGTAATAGATTAAATTTAGCAGAGAGCGGGTGTCAGGCACTAATTCAATTTCCGTGCTAGCCATGTATTTATGACTTGCCAAGTAAAAATCTACGTAGACTCCTGGGGGAACGCACGCAATGTAAGACGCAACAGACAGCGCGACAGCGAGGATTGCGGCTTACGTCGTGCCCGCGGAAAAGCGTAGTGGATTTTTACGATTTAGGAGCCAATATTATGCTAGGTATCTATGCTAATTGCCAGGCAACTAAAACAATTACATTAGTGGATGGTAGCGGCTTATGTGTACGTCCGTGAAAAGCATCCGCCTTAGCTACTAGTGTGGCTTAGTCGCGTTCGTATGGAACAGCGTCTGGAATTTCAGCAAATGGATTTTTTTCATTGATGCGATCATAAAACATAATGCCGTTTAAATGATCTAATTCATGCTGGAAGGCGATAGCTGGCAAGCCAGATAGACGCATTTTTTTCTCTTCGCCGTCGATTGTTTTAAATTTCACTGTTATACGTGCGTGACGTGGCACATAACCAGGAACATTGCGATCAACAGATAAGCAACCTTCGCCAGTTGGCAAATAGGTATTTTCGACAGAGTGGCTAACAATTTTCGGATTGATTGCGATAAAGCTCAATTGTTCTCCTTTGTCATCTTTTAAGTGAAGGGCAAACATGCGATGTAGACTATTTACTTGGTTAGCAGCTAATCCAATCCCGCTGCGTAAATCATATTTATCGGCAATTTCAGGATCTTGGCTGTTAATTAAAAACTGTAGCATATCTGTAGCAAGCTGTTTTATTTCATCAGTTAAAGGGAATTGAACTTCCTCTGTTTTAGTGCGGAGTGTCGGATGGCCTTCGCGAATTATATCATCCATTAAAATCATGTGAGAATCTTCCTTTCAATCTTTGTATTACCTTATTTATAAGTATACATCACGCATCAAAACATGCACATGAAAAAAGACTTTATTTGAATAAACTTAAAAAATTATTGTGTAGCTATTAGATTGCAGAAAACTGGGGTATTCTACTATTGGTCATTATTTAGAGAAACGTAATGTTTGAGCGCTTAAAGAAAGTTGTTGTAATACAGTTTTATGTTATTAGTGATACAGTATAGGACAGTCGACTCTTAACGTTTTTGTAGAAAAATTCTTTGGTATAAGGCGTAATATATGATTGACCGACTGTATTTTATTCAGTATACTGAGTCCTAAGAATAAGTTGTACTAGTTTGAAAGTGATTTATTTTAATACAGTTGAAAGGGAGATGTGACAAATGAGCAAAAAAAACAATAATATTTTTGATCCACAACAAACGCTAACTGAAATCGAAGAAAAGTTTGAAATGTTTCAAATTTTGAACGAAGAAGGCGAAATTATAAATGAAGAGGCAGATCCGAAATTAGCAGATGAAGAGTTAGTTGAGTTAATGACGCGTATGGTATATACACGTATTTTAGATCAACGTTCCATTTCTCTTAACCGTCAAGGTCGATTAGGCTTCTACGCACCAACAGCTGGTCAGGAAGCTTCACAACTTGCTTCTCACTTTGCATTAGAAAAAGAAGATTGGATTTTACCAGGTTACCGTGATGTACCACAAATTGTATGGCATGGTTTACCGTTAGATAAAGCATTTTTATTCTCACGTGGTCACTTCGAGGGCAATCAAATCCCTGAAGGTGTTAATGTTTTACCTCCACAAATCATTATTGGTGCACAATTTATCCAAGCTGCTGGGGTGGCACTTGGTATTCAAAAACGTGGTAAAAAAGCTGTAGCAGTTACTTATACAGGTGATGGTGGGTCATCACAAGGTGATTTCTACGAAGGAATGAACTTTGCCGGTGCATTTAAATCACCTGCTATTTTCATCGTACAAAATAACCAATTTGCAATTTCTACACCGCGTGAATTACAAACAGCGGCAAAAACAATTGCACAAAAAGGTGTTGCAGCAGGTATCCCAAGTATTTTAGTAGATGGTATGGATGCACTTGCAGTGTACGTTGCTACTCGTGATGCACGTGAGCGCGCAATCAATGGTGAGGGTCCAACATTTATCGAAACAATGTGTTACCGTTATGGTCCGCATACAATGGCTGGGGATGACCCAACACGTTACCGTACGTCAGACACGGATAACGAGTGGGCTCAAAAAGACCCATTAGTTCGTTTCCGTAAATACCTAGAGGGTAAAGGACTATGGGATGAGCAAAAAGAAGAGGCTGTTATTGAACGTGCGAAAGAAGAAATAAAAGACGCAATTAAAAAAGCCGATGCTGCACCAAAGCAAAAAGTAACACAATTAATGGAAAATATGTACAAAGGCGAAATGCCATCGAATTTAAAAGAACAGTATGAAATCTACAAAGAGAAGGAGTCGAAATAAGCTATGGCACAAATGACGATGATTCAAGCAATTACAGATGCGCTTCGCACAGAATTAAAGAATGATGAAAACGTTCTGTTATTCGGGGAAGATATAGGCGTCAACGGTGGGGTTTTCCGTGCAACTGAAGGCCTACAAAAAGAATTTGGTGTAGATCGTGTATTCGATACACCATTAGCAGAGTCAGGTATTGGTGGCTTAGCAATCGGTCTTTCGCTTCAAGGTTTCCGCCCAGTTCCAGAAATTCAGTTTTTCGGCTTCGTCTATGAAGTGATGGATTCAATCAGTGGACAATTAGCACGTTTAAGCTACCGTAGCGGTGGTGTATATAATGCACCTGTTACAATTCGTTCTCCATTCGGTGGCGGTGTGCATACACCAGAAATGCACTCAGATAGCTTAGAGAGTTTAATGACGGCACAGCCGGGCTTAACAGTCGTTGTACCATCAACACCTTACGATGCTAAAGGATTACTTATTTCTTCTATTCGCAATGACAATCCAGTCATTTTCTTAGAGCATTTAAAATTATATCGCTCATTCCGTGAAGAAGTACCTGAGGAAGCATATGAAATTCCATTAGGTAAGGCAGATGTAAAACGTGAAGGTAAAGATTTAACAATTATTGCATATGGCTTAATGGTACATGAAAGCTTAAAAGCAGCAGAAGAACTTGAAAAAGAAGGACATTCTGTAGAAGTTATTGATTTACGCACAATCCAACCAATTGATATTGAAACAATCATTGCGTCAGTTGAGAAAACAGGCCGAGCAATCGTTGTTCAAGAAGCACAAAAACAAGCAGGTATTGCTGCGAATGTTGTCGCTGAAATTACAGAACGAGCTATCTTGAGTTTAGAAGCACCAGTACTTCGAGTAGCAGCACCAGATACAGTGTACCCATTCCCACAAGCTGAAGGTGTTTGGTTACCGAACTATAAAGATGTAATGGAAACAGCGAAAAAAGTTTTAACATTCTAATGTAGTTTGCATATTTGAAGAAAAGCAAAGAGAAAGGATGGGTACACATGGCATTTGAATTCAGATTACCGGATATTGGCGAGGGTATTCACGAAGGCGAAATTGTAAAATGGTTCGTTAAAGCTGGGGATACTGTAAAAGAAGACGATATTCTTTGTGAAGTACAAAACGATAAAGCAGTTGTAGAAATTCCTTCACCAGTTGAAGGGAAAGTAGAGGAAATCTTAGTAGGGGAAGGTACAGTTGCTGTTGTTGGTGATGTATTAATCCGTTTAGATGCTCCTGGCTACGAAGATTTAAAACTTAAAGGTGACGATCATGCAGAGGCGAAAACGGAGGCACAAGTTCAGTCCACGGCTGAAGCTGGTCAGGATGTCGCGAAAGCGCCTGCTAAGGAAGAAGCACCAAAAGCTCCAGCAACAGCGGAAGTAGCTGTAAAGCAAGAAACAGTAGATAGTACAAAACGTATTATTGCAATGCCTTCTGTTCGCAAATTTGCAAGAGACAATGATGTAAATATTCATGAAGTGTCAGGTACTGGTAAAAACGGTCGCATTCTAAAGGAAGATATTGAGAATTTCTTAAACGGCGGTGGAGCAGTGCAAGCTGCAGAAGCACCAGTGGCAAATGAAGAAGCAGTTGCTCAGCAAGAAACTGCACAAGTTGCGCCAGTTGTTCTTGAAGGCGACTTCCCAGAAACACGTGAAAAAATGTCTGGTATTCGTAAGGCGATTGCCAAGGCAATGGTTCACTCGAAACAAACTGCGCCTCATGTTACACTAATGGACGAAGTTGATGTAACAGCTCTTGTAGCACATCGCAAAAAATTCAAAGATATTGCTGCTGAAAAAGGTGTAAAATTAACGTATTTACCGTACGTAGTAAAAGCGCTTATTTCAACATTGCGAGAATTCCCAGAATTTAACCGTTCTTTAGATGATGCAACACAAGAAATTATTCAAAAGCACTACTACAATATCGGTATTGCAGCAGATACAGAAAAAGGTTTATTAGTTCCAGTTATTAAACATGCAGATCGCAAATCAGTATTTGCAGTTTCGAATGAAATTAATGACTTAGCGACAAAAGCGCGAGATGGTAAACTTGCTCCGCATGAAATGAAGGGCGCTTCCATGTCTATCACGAATATCGGTTCTGCAGGTGGTCAATGGTTTACGCCAGTAATTAACCACCCTGAAGTAGCGATTTTAGGTATTGGTCGAATTTCTGAAAAACCTGTAATAAAAAATGGTGAAATTGTAGCTGCACCTGTGTTAGCATTATCATTGAGCTTTGATCATCGCATGATCGATGGAGCCACTGCACAAAATGCTTTAAATCACTTAAAGCGTTTGTTAAGTGAGCCAGAATTATTATTAATGGAGGCGTAACAAAAATGGTAGTAGGAGATTTCCCAATCGAAACAGATACTCTTGTCATTGGTTCAGGTCCTGGAGGATATGTAGCAGCAATTCGTGCAGCTCAAACTGGCCAAAAAGTAACAATCGTTGAAAAAAATGTACTTGGTGGTGTGTGCTTAAACGTAGGTTGTATTCCATCAAAAGCATTAATTTCAGTGGGTCACCGCTTTGAGCATGCTAAACATTCAGATGACATGGGTATCATCGCTTCTGATGTGAAATTAGACTTTTCAAAAGCGCAAGCTTTTAAAGACAGCGTTGTTAAAAAATTAACTGGCGGTGTTGAAGGCTTACTTAAAGGTAATAAAGTTGAAATTGTACAAGGTGAAGCGTATTTCGTTGACGCTCATTCAGTGCGTATCATCAATGGTGAATCTGCTCAAACATATACATTTAACAATGTTATTATCGCAACAGGTTCTCGTCCAGTTGAAATTCCAACGTTTAAATTCTCTGAGCGTGTACTAAACTCTACTGGCGCACTTTCTTTACAAGAAGTACCTAGTAAATTAGTTGTAATCGGTGGAGGTTACATCGGAACAGAGCTAGGCTCAGCTTATGCAAACCTAGGCGCACAAGTTACAATTATCGAAGGTGGCAAAGATATTCTTGCTGGTTTCGAAAAACAAATGACACAAATCGTGAAAAAAGGCCTTAAAAAGAAAGGCGTTGAAATTGAAGTAAACGCATCTGCTAAAGGCGTTGAAGAAACAGAAAACGGCGTAGTTGTTACGTATGAAGTTGGCGGAGAAGAGAAAAAAGTCGAAGCTGATTATGTATTAGTAACTGTAGGTCGTCGTCCAAATACAGATGAAATGGGTCTTGAAGGTGTTGGCATTGAATTCGGTGAACGTGGCCTTATTAAAGTTGACAAACAATGCCGTACAAACATTCCAAACATCTATGCAATTGGTGATATCGTAGCGGGTCCACAGCTTGCACACAAAGCTTCTTATGAAGGTAAAGTGGCTGCTGAAGCAATCGCTGGCGAGAAATCAATCGTAGATTATTTAGCTGTTCCTGCTGTATGCTTCACTGATCCAGAAATGGCAACAGTTGGTTACAACGAAGATCAAGCAAAAGCTGAAGGTATTGAATATACTGCAGCGAAATTCCCATTCGCAGCAAATGGCCGTGCGCTTGCATTAAACCAAACAGAAGGTTTCGTGAAACTAGTTGCGCGTAAAGAAGATGGCTTATTAATTGGTGCTCAAATCGTAGGTGCTGGTGCATCTGATATGATCGCTGAAATGGGCTTAGCTATCGAAGGCGGTATGACTGCTGAAGATATCGCGTTAACAATTCATGCTCACCCAACATTAGGTGAAATTACAATGGAAGCTGCTGAAGTATTACTAGGCAACCCAATCCATATTGTAGCGAAAAAATAATTGAACATATAAAACGACTATAAAGCATATTCGCTTTATAGTCGTTTTTTTGTATAATTTTACTAACTTTGATACAGTAAAACTAGTAAATAACTATTTGAAAACATAGAGGTGGGGCGAAATGGAATTAGGCTTAAAGGGAAAAGTAGCAATTATTACTGGTTCAAGTAAAGGGATTGGTTATTATACGGCGATGCAGCTAGTAAAAGAAGGTGCAAAGGTAGTAATTAGTGCACGTGGTGAAAAACAGCTACAGGTGGCCGCTGGATGCATTAAAAATGAAACGGGCGAGGAAGTCTTAATTGTACCGACGGATATTACGAAGGAAAAAGACTGTAAGAGGCTTATAGAACGTACTGTGGAGCATTATGGACGCGTAGATATTGTTATTAATAACGCAGGCACAGCGTCAGCTAATCCGTTTGAAACGGTCAGCAGTGAAGTGTGGCAAGCTGATATCGATTTAAAAGTGTTTGGTGCTATCAATTGCTCAAAATATGCTGTGCCTTATATGCGAAAGGTAGGCGGCGGTGCGATTGTGAATGTGACGGCAGTAATGGCTAAAACGCCTCCTGCAAGTTCTCTTCCTACTACTGTTAGTCGAGCAGCTGGACTCGCTTTAACGAAGGCCATGAGCAAAGATTTAGGAAAAGATAATATTCGTGTGAATTCAGTGTGTATTGGTTTAATTCGAAGTGATCAAATTGAGAAGTTATGGAAAAAAGAAGCACAAGATCTTTCGTGGGATGACTACTCTCGTAAAGTTGGTCAATCTATTCCACTAGGTCGTGTAGGAGAAACGCAAGAAGCAGCTAATGTCATTACTTTCTTAGTGTCAGATGCAGCAAGTTATGTAACAGGGACAGCTGTTAATATTGACGGTGGTTCAGGGCACGCTTTATAGGGAGCGACAAGTTTTTAGCTCTGTTAAGTCCATTTTACTCAACTACTTTCAATGGCGTAAATATAGAAAAAATGCGCATTTGAGCGGATTTTGTACACAAAGGAGCAACTCATTTTGTTTTTGGGTTGACTCTTTTTTCTATTGTTTTTCTAAAATTATAATAGACAGAAAATTCCTTCAGTTGTAGAATAAGCGTAACAGGGGGGAACGGTGGCGAAATGATGAACGAAAATTTTACTATGATATTAATGCGAGTTGTTCGTATTATTGTCCAAATTGGCATACTTAATATTTTTTATTATATCGGTGTGGGCATTGTGTCTTACTTACACATTCCGCTTCCAGGAAGTGTAATTGGCTTACTGTTATTAGCACTTGCACTTAATTTTAAACTAATGAAAGTAGAATACATCCAAGATGGTGCTGGCTTTTTAATTGGCGTTTTAACATTGTTCTTTATTCCAGCAACAGTTGGTATTATTGATTATCCAGAATTGATGTCAACAACTGGTCTGTTGATTATTTTAGCAGTTATTGCGAGTACATTAATTGCTATTTATGTAACGGGAATACTAACCCAACTAATTGAAAAAAGAGAAGTAACAAAGAAAGAACAAGCAGTAACTATTGAAGAAGGGAAGGGAGAATTATCTGTTGATTGAACTTATTGTTGTACTTGGTACGATTGGACTGTTTATATTATTTACAAAGCTGTATCAACGGTTTCCCCATCCATTAATAATTCCATTAGTGACGACAACTATTGTCAGTGCAGCTATCTTACTTGTTTTTAATATTCCATATTCAACCTATATGGTAGGAGGAGAATGGCTACAAAAAATGTTGGGGCCGGCTGTTGTTGCCCTTGCTTACCCGCTTTATAATCAGAGAGCCATTATTATGAAATATAAAGTCTCTATTTTATCCGGTATCATATTAGCGATGATAACTGGATTAGTAACCATTTTTGTTATGCTAAAATGGATCGGTGTTAAAGAAAGTTGGATGCTGACGGCGTTACCTAAATCTTTAACAACGCCTGTTGGTATGCAGGTAAGTGAAACAATTGGCGGAATTCCTCCTTTAACGGCAGTTTTTGTTATGATTGCAGGTTTTGTTGGCGCTATTATTGGACCATTCGTATTCAAATTTGGAAAGATTGATTCTGCTGTCAGTAGAGGTGTAGCAGTAGGAAGTGCCTCGCACGGTGTAGGGCTTGTAAAACTAAGAGAGTATGGTGAGCAAGAATTATCGGTTGGTTCGCTTTCTATGGGGTTAACAGCGATTATAGGAGCTTTTCTCTGTCCGCTCTTTGTCTATCTATTTTTATAAAAGAAAGCCCTTTACAAGGCATAATGGGCTTGTAAAGGGTGCTAGCATTTTCGCTTGACACAAGCATAGTTAACTTTTTTCAATGATTAATTGAATGGTATGTGCAAGTCCTGTGTGTAGAGTACCTTCATGACGTATTTGTTCACCGGTAAAGAAATGAATAATTTTATAGGGCTGACACCACGTAAGCACAGATGCTGGATTATATAGGAAATTCATATTTTGTGGACCGCCTGTTGCATAGGACAATTGAGACGTGGAATATAATTCCATCATAATACGACCGCCGGGTTTAACCGAATTGACGATGCGTTGAAAAACGGCATGTTGCTGTTCTGCGGGAAAATGACCAAATACCATCACGGCAGCGTCAAATGTTTCTACTGGTAGTTCATCTTGCAGTAAATCTTGCAGTTGTGTGTTGACAGTAACGCCATGTTTTTTTGATAACTGTGCTGTTTTTTCAAGACCGCTTTTTGCATAATCAAAAGCCGTTACCACATGCCCTTTAGAAGCTAAATAAACGGCATTTCTACCTTCTCCTTCAGCATATGCGGCAACATTAACATACCCCTCTAAAAAATCTACATAGTTTTCTATAAACGCATTTGGCTGTTCGCCATAGACGTATTCAATTGTGTTAAATCGTTCATCCCATGTATTCATACAATTCACTCCCTTTATAAATATTGTAAGTAAAGGACAGCACATAAGCTATTTTTTTGCTTTATACAATTATTAATACAATTTTTTTCAATTTGATGAAAGTAGTGCAATAGAATTTAACTAATAGAATGAAAGAGTGTAAATATAGGGATAGAAAAAGAGTGGGGATTTTAGGTTTATAAAATAAAGGTATTTTATGCAAGTATGCTTACAGCTGTATGATTCAACTATAAAAAGCCACCCCTTCTAAAATGAAGAGGTAGCTTTGTTTTTTAAATAATTGCTCTGCGTTCTTTAATAACACGAATTGTTTGTAATGTTGTATCTTCGGGTCCTTGAACTGGTAAACCAGCTTCAATATTCATTTGAATATAACGAATATTTTCTTGTGTAATTATTTCCCCGGGAATAAAAATAGGTATTCCAGGTGGGTAGACCATAATAAATTCAGCGCAAATACAATTGTCTGCTTCTGCAAGAGGGACTACTTCTGTATCTGCATAAAAAGCATCACGAGGTGACATTGCAAGTGCTGGAATTTCAGGTACATTGACAACTGTTTCAGTAACAGCAGCTTCTGAATCAAAAGCTTTTGACATACGGCTTAAAGCATTGATAAGAAGATTAATCTCCTTTTTTGTATCTGCTAATGTCACTAAGCATAAAATATTGTATAAGTCTGATAACTCTACTTCAATATTGGCATTGTGACGAAGCCATTCCTCGGCTTGGTGCCCGGATATACCTAAATCTTTTACACTAATTAACAGTTTTAGTGGATCCATATCGTATGTTGCGGACGAGTGAAGCTTTTCCTTACCTGCACATTTTAAATGTGGAATTTGGTTAATGCGTTTACGCGCATCTTTTGCTAAACGTAGTGCATCCCCAATTAAATCATAGCCATGAATTGCAAGCTGACGACGAGCTGTGTCGAGCGATGCCAGTAATGGATAGGATGTGGATGTTGTTGTCAGCATAGAAAAGACTGCTTGTACGCGCTTAGCAGAAACTAGTCCTTCACGTACATTTAAAATTGAAGTTTGCGTCATGGAACCGCCAAGCTTATGTACGCTTGTTGCAGCCATATCCGCGCCTGCTTCCATTGCTGAGTATGGTAGCTCGTCATGGAATTTAATGTGCACGCCATGTGCTTCATCGACAACGACTGGAATATTACGGCGATGGACAATTTCGACAATGCGTTTTAAATCCGCAGAGAAGCCGTAATAAGTTGGATTAATAACAAGGACAGCTTTTGCGTCCGGATAAGCATTTAAAGCCTTTTCTACAGCTTCCGCCGAAATACCATGAGAAATACCATATTCACTATCTACTTCAGGATGAATAAAAATAGGAATTGCACCAGCGAAAACAATCGCTGACATAATGGATTTATGAACATTCCGTGGTACTAGAATCTTATCACCTGGACCGACGACGGTCAGTATCATCGTCATAATGGCGCCACTAGTACCTTGAACGGAAAAGAATGTATGATCAGCACCAAAGGCTTCTGCTGCCAGTGCTTGCGCATCCTTGATAGCACCTTTTGGTGAATGTAAATCGTCTAGTGGAGCAATGTTGATTAAATCAATTGATAAAACGTTGTCGCCGACGAATTCTCGGAAAGCAGGATCCATACCGTGCCCTTTCTTATGGCCTGGAATATGGAACTGAATTGGATGTCTGTTCCGATGTTTTAGTAATACGTCGAACAATGGAGTCTCTAATTGTGACAACGCAGGTACCACCTCACTTTTATAATATCTAAGAAAACAAATGAATTATAGCACCTAACGACATGAAAAAATAGACTTTAATTAAAAAAATAAAAGGATTTTTTCGTGATTACGAGAAGATAGTATGGAACGAAAGGAGAGATTCGATGAACTGGGAGACACGTATTACCGAACTATTGAAGATTAAATATCCAATTATTCAGGGGGGATTAGCTTATTTAGCATATGCTGATTTAGCAGCAGCTGTGTCAAATGCTGGCGGTTTAGGGCAAATAACGGCGATGAGTTTACGCGACCCAGACTTATTACGTGCGGAAATTCAAAAGCTAAGAACATTAACAGATAAGCCGTTTGGTGTAAACTTTGCTATTGGGATGCATGGCACAGGCTATGAAGATATGGTGCGAGTGGCTGTTGAAGAACATGTACCTGTTGTCACAATGACGGGCGGTAATCCCGCACCGATTTTTGATTTACTTGCAGGAACTGGCATTAAAAAGTTAGTGCTGGTTGCAGCCCGTAGACAGGCTCAGAAAGCTGAAGAACTAGGGGCAGATGCCGTAATGGTTGTTGGACAAGAAGGTGGTGGCCATCTTGGGCGTGATGACGTTGGGACAATGGTGCTCGTACCTCAAGTGGTGGATAGTGTGAAAATTCCTGTGATTGCGTCTGGTGGTATTGGTGATGGTCGCGGTTGGATGGCCGCACATGCACTTGGTGCAGAGGGCATTGAAATGGGCACGCGCTTTATTGCGACGAAGGAATGTGTGGATGCCTCACAAGCTTATAAAGACGCATTACTCGCGAGCTCTGAGGCAGATACAACGGTGATTAAACGATCTATTGGGGCGCCTGCACGCGCGTTACGGAGTGACTTCACAGCAAAAATTTTAGAAATAGAGCGTGAAACACCTACTTATGAGGCTTTAAAAGACTATATTAGTGGCAGTGCCAATAAACGTTTTATTTACGATGGAGAAAAGGATGCTGGCATTGGTTGGGCAGGACAAGTGACTGGCATGATCCATGATATTCCAACAGTGGACGAGCTAATTACAAGAATGGTTGCAGAAGCGGAAAGTATCCGGGTAAAATGGGGACACTAATGTAAAGGTGGTTAAGTCCAAATGGAATATTCATATCCGTTTTCAATTGATTGGTCAACTGAAGAAATTGTCGATGTTGTAAAATTTTTCGAAGGCATCGAACTTGCGTATGAAAAGGGCATTAAACGTGAAGTGATGCTGGCAAAATATCGTCGCTTTAAAGAAATTGTGCCTTCTCAAGCAGAAGAAAAAACGATTTTTCGCGAATTTGAAGAGGCTAGTGGATATGTTAGTTATCCAGTAGTGAAGCAAGCAAAAGAAGCGGATGATGGTACGATAATTAAAGTTGTACCAAAGCAAAGACGTTAAACGTTGGCTTGAAAATGGTGTGCTAGGGAATACTCTAGCATGCTTTTTTTAAAAAACCCGCCATGCCTTCTGCGAGACAGAAGTACATAATGGATTGTGTATATCTGTGCCCGTTGAAAGCAAAGCGGATTTGGAAACTTTATTATTTATAATGTTTTATTAAAATAATTATTCTTCTTAAGAAATCACTAGCATTATAGTGTTAATTTATAGTTGTCTGCATAAACTACAGCAATATCAATTTTTTCAAAAATGTTCACAGATTTTGGATTCTCCAATAACGTACAGTGACATAGCCACAACAAGTATTAATAATTCTTGTTGTGCAAAAATCCTCAACAACCTCAAAGAAGATGTTTCAGTCCTTTAGCTACGTTTGATAGTAATGGTTAATGGATAAATACCTCGTCCAAAATTGTTAAACCTTATAAATTCCAGTACTGCTTTAACTTATTAAGACATTTTGTTCTTGTAAGATTTTAATGCCACATTTTCAAAAATGAGTAGGGCATTTTATTTTTCTTGAATAATTTTATAAATCGGAAGTAATGTCGTGAATGTTTCCTCTACTAATTGTTGGAATTGACTAACAGACAATTTTATCGCTTCTTCTCGTGGAATATGACGGCCAACTAAAAATTCCCCTTTTTTAACATCACGTAAACGGATAAGCAATTCATCTAGTTTATCTTCCTTCGCGTCTTCCATGGAAATTGCCTCTGGTGACATATGATCCCCAGAAACAATAAAATCATTCGGAAGCTGTTGTAGCAAGGATTTGTTGGCTAGTAAACGTTGTGCCATTAAATTTTTTTGCGGTGCTTCATAAATAATAGCAAAGACGATGAATAAATGTGTGCTCCAAAGACCAATCTGAAAGTGAGGCAATGCTTTATAGCCTCTTTTATAAGGAGCAAAGGCAACCCAACTATCATTTGGTGGATTTACCGTTCTGCGGGCGTGTTTGGCAACATGGGGGTAAAATTCTTCTCCAAGATGACTGGAAAAGAAAGCAGAGAAGTTCTCTCCTAGTTTATTGAACTTTGGTCTTACACAGGAATTTAAGGCATCCATTCTTTGTTCTAAACCATTTATTTGAAACACATTAAAATCTTTATTAGTCCATTTTAGTGTAGGCATTTTTAAAAACTCCTTTCGATTATAAGGTTTATTTTATTAAAAATATGGGAAAAAATCTTATAACAAGAACTTTAGCGAATCGTATAAGGTTTTGGAAAAAAATAAAAAAGGGACGTGACTTTTATGAAACAAGTCGTAAAAATTATACGTAAAGTTGACATTGAAAAGCAATATGAACGCATTTTACAATTAGAATTAGATTATGAGCTTGCCTCACTTTTCTTAGCGATGAATGAGAAAGACGAAGGTGCAATCGCAAAAAGCAAAAAGCGTCTAGCTGAAATACAGATGGAGCTGGAAAGTTTGCACGCCTATGCGTAAAAAAAAATTAACCCCCATATGAAAATCACTTGCTGAATATTCCGACAGCAGGTGATTTTTGTTGTTATAAAGGGTAAAATAGACAATATACCATTGTTAGATAATGGAGTTTTCATCTTTTTCATTTGACGCTGCACATGCAAAGCTTTTAAAGGCGTCATATTGCACATGACGCTTGCACTTATTGTGGATAGTGTATAAGGTATTTTACTGACTAGAAGCAGAGTAAGTTTAAAGTGTGTAGCTACAATCGTTTAATTGCTTGAATACCAAGGATAAGCAAGTTTGTATGACGTGCGTAAATGTTTTCTATATTCGAGGGGTGGGTTTTTATGGATTTAAAGCAGATCGATCAATTTGCTAAAAGTATTATTGTTGAAGCGGGGAACCGTATTCGTAATGCATTTTCGTATAATTTAGTGATCGAGACAAAATCGAATGCGAATGACCTTGTTACAAATATAGACCGTGAAACAGAATTGTTTTTTATAGAAAAAATTAAATCTTTTGATCCTACCCACCATATTATAGGCGAAGAGGGTATGGGGGAAAAGGTTGAGTCATTAGATGGCGTTGTATGGATTATCGACCCGATTGATGGAACGATGAATTTTGTAAAGCAACATCGCCACTTTATGATTTCAATTGGAATATTTATTGATGGAGTAGGAAAACTTGGTTACATATATGATGTAATGCGCGAAGATTTATTTCATGCAATTGCTGGACAGGGTGCTTGGTATAATGCGTCACCGTTACGCAAGTTACAACCTGTGACCATTGAAGAGTCCGTTATTGGCATTAATGCACATTGGGTTGCACCAAATCGTCATATACATCATGAAAAAGTAATTGAACTAGTTCGTAAAGTTCGAGGTACGCGTTCTTATGGCTCTGCAGCAATGGAAATCGCCTTTGTTGTTAGTGGAAAATTAGACGCTTATGTATCGATGCGGCTATCTCCATGGGACATTGCCGGCGGAACAATTATTGCAAATGAAGTTGGGGCTATTGCAACCAATTTACATGGACGAACTGTAGATTTACTACATCAAGATACTTTTATTATTGCAAATCCTTCTATTCATCATGAATTATTAGAAAAATATATTGTGCCTTATGATGTATAACTTTAAAAAAACTGTTTAGGAATGTTGATTCCTAAACAGTTTTTTGTATGCGCTAATTTAAATCGAGCTGATAGTATTTTTTCGGACGACCTCGAGTGGTGGAAGTAGTGCTTGGTAATTCGACAGCTAAATTTTTTTCATGCAGTTGTTTTAAAATGCGGTTTGCAGAGCGCACAGTAATGCCTAAATGCTTGCTTAACAGTTCGCCATTGACGATAGTTGTGGCTAATCTTTCGATAACAGCTTCGATTTTTTGCAATTGTAATAAAGGAATATCATGGGTAACGCTTAATTTTTGTAAGAGCTGTTGTTTTTCGTTATCAAACTGCAATAAAGTGCCGTTTAGCAACGGACCAATTTCTTTTTCATGTTCAATAATATAGCCTTGCGTTTCCTTGGAAGAGCAGAGCGTTGCAGCCAATTTTGCGTATTTCTGACTTTCCGTTAAAGAGTTACCGATACCCCAACCTATTTTTACTGGAAATTGTAATGTATCATCTAAAAAATCTACAAGTTGACAATGAGTATAATCATCGGTTGTGATTAAAAATTGCTCATAGGTTGTAATAAGGGCCATATAAGAAGCTTCACGATGCACGATAAAGGTGCTTGCATAGCGTTGCTTAAAATCTAAAATGGCTTTATATAAAGCAATTTGTCGATATTCCAATTCATCGATATTGGATTTATCAATCGGAATTAAAATATGAACAACGACTACTTTATTTTGCTCAAGTTGTCGAAGCTGAAGCTGATTGACCAATTGATCCAATGTTAATTGCATAGCATGGAGTGATGGGTGAAACGCGATAAACGGTATATTTAGCTGTGCCAATCGCTCTCGCATTTCTGCAATGCGCGTAAAGCTTAAATCTACTTTATTGTCGCGATGTAACTGAATATGCCAATTAGCAGCCTTCTCAACAATATCGTTGCTTGCGAACTCGTTCATTGTTTGACTAAATAGATAGGGCTGTCTACCGATTGACCATTCATGAATGCCGAGGTATTCATTCTCTTCATAACAAAAATCAATGGCAATCCGATTCATAGCAATTGTATTGTCATAAAATAACTCTGTTAAAACACGGTAAAAATCTCGCTCTGAAATATCAAAATAGAGCATGGGGATAGCTGTGTTTGGAAAATATGTTTGCGAAAAAAAGTATGGGATTTGCCCGCTAAAAAG
The DNA here is from genome assembly GCF_038593855.1 of Lysinibacillus sp. FSL M8-0337. Taxonomy (NCBI): domain Bacteria; kingdom Bacillati; phylum Bacillota; class Bacilli; order Caryophanales; family Bacillaceae; genus Lysinibacillus; species Lysinibacillus sp. FSL M8-0337. Next base: position 872,894 of record NZ_CP151996.1, read on the forward strand.
TGCACCATCTCCAGCTAGTAAATGTTGCTTCAGCAGCGCATTTAAATGCTCAAAATCTGTGTAGGAATGGTAATGGAAATGGCAAAAAGATGGCTTGATTTTCTCTAGTTGCGTTACCCATGAGAGAGATAATTTAGCGGTGAAAACATTAATTTTATACATAGAGTAAGCTCCTTAACTATAAATTAAATATTGAAAATATTCTAAAAATATGGTTTCTTTGTATTAAGGACACATGCTATCAATGTCTTAAATGAGGATTAAGATGAATAGCACAAGTCGAATAACACAGAGAAGGAGAGGGGCTTATGCAAAAAAAATTAGACACAGTAAAAAAATCTTGGATTGATAGAATGCTAGATAGTATTGAAAAGGCGGGTAATAAACTACCAGACCCCATCACGCTATTTATTATTTTAGCAGGTATTGTGCTTGTTTTATCATGGATATTATCGTTGTTTGGTGTTTCAGCAGTTCAACCAGGCACTGAAGATGTTATTCAAGTAAAAAATCTGCTAAGTCAAGAAGGTCTTATATTAATAGTAACGCAAATGGTCTCAACATTTACAGGCTTCGCTCCTTTGGGATTAGTGATTGTGACAATGATTGGTATTGGTTTAGCCGAGCAAACAGGGTTGATATCTGCCGTAATGAAAAAGCTAGTGCTGTCAGCTCCGACAAAATTAATCGTGCCATTTATTATTTTCACAGGTTTAGTGGGGAATCTAGCTGCCGATGCAGCGTTCATTATTTTACCGCCAATTGCAGCGATGATTTTTATGAGCATTGGTCGAAACCCACTAGCAGGTTTAATTATTACATATGCCGCAGTAGCTGGAGGCTTTAGTGCCAATATTTTAATTAGTTCACTTGATGTATTGTTATTAGGAATTACAGAATCATCAGCACAGATTGCAGATTCTGCCTACACTGGTCGAGCAACGATGAACTATTATTTTTTAATTGCTTCGACATTTTTACTAATTGGGATTGGTACATGGGTTGCCAAAAAGTTTACTGAGCCTCGTTTTGGCAACTTTGAAGGCACTGTTGAAAAGTTAGAGCCGCTAACAGCTTTAGAAAAGCGCGGTTTACGATGGGCAGGATTGGTGACAGTCATTTATATTGCAGTGATTGCATTTACGGTCATTCCATCTAACGGTCTTTTACGTGATCCGGAAACAGGGGGCTTTTTAAATTCACCATTTATGTCAGGTATTGTGCCGATTATGTTATTCTTCTTTCTTTTACCAGGTCTTGCCTATGGCATTGCGGCAAAAGAAGTGAAAAATGACAAAGAAGTGGCTGAGAAAATTTTTAAATCGATTGCGGATATGGCTCCGTTTATTGTTTTAGCATTTGCTGCTTCACAAATGATTGCCTTTTTTAACTGGAGTAATATCGGTGCTATTTTAGCTATTAAAGGAGCGGAACTTTTACAAGCATTAAATTTTACAGGTTTACCAATGATGATAGGGTTTGTTTTAATATGTGCTTTCGTTAACTTACTTATCGCCAGCGCTTCTGCGAAATGGGCTTTACTTGCGCCAATTTTCGTTCCAATGTTCCTTTATTTAGGCTATTCCCCTGCTGTTACGCAAATGGCCTATCGGGTAGGAGACTCTATTACCAATCCCATTACACCAATGCTACCGTATTTTGCTATTTTGCTATCGTTTGCCAAACGCTACGATAAAAATATCGGTATGGGGACACTAATTTCCGCGTTGCTACCATTTTCTGTGTTCTTTGCAATCGGTTGGATTATACTGTTCGCCATTTGGTTCCTACTTGGCTTACCACTGGGACCTGGAGATTATATATATTTAAAATAAGGGGTGTTACTAATGGCAGTATTACAGCAAGAGCAGTTAGTTGGTTTATTAAAACGATATGAAGAGGAAATGATTCAGCTTCGTCGTCATTTCCATGAAAATCCAGAGCTTTCCTTTGAAGAAATTGAAACACCGAAAACAATTGCTGCATTTCATCGTGCTTTAGGACATGAAGTACGTGAAGGTGTTGGGGGGAACGGTGTTGTAGCGAAGTTAGTTGGTGCTAAGGCAGGAAAAACGGTGGCATTACGTGCAGACTTTGACGCTTTAGCTATTACAGAAGAAACGGGTTTGCCATTCCGATCAAAAATAAAAGGGCGCATGCATGCATGTGGTCATGATGGACATACCGCTTCATTATTAATTTTGGCGAAGGCATTGAATCAAATGAAGGATAACTTAGCGGGGACAATTGTCTTTATTCATCAACATGCAGAGGAGCTTGCACCAGGTGGGGCGAAATCAATGATTGCTGATGGCTGTTTAGAAGGTGTGGATGTAATATTTGGTACACATTTATGGGCACCAACAGAACTTGGTAAGGTGCAAACAGCAATTGGGCCATTTATGGCTGCGGCTGATGGCATTTATATGAAGATTAAAGGAAAGGGTGGTCATGGTTCGAATCCAAGCGATACGAAAGATTCCATCTTGCTTGCAGCGCAATTTATTACAAATTTACAACAGCTTGTTGCACGTCGTATTAATCCATTGCGTCCTGCGGTAGTATCTATTGGTCATATTGAGGCGTTAAATCCTTTTAATGTCATTGCAGACCAAGTCTATATGAAAGGGACTGTCCGTACCTTCCATGAGGAGGAGCGCGATTTACTGGAGCGTGAAATTGAGGAGCTATTAAAGGCAACTTGTTATTTAACAAAAGCGGACTATGAATATGAGTTTCGTCGTGGTTACCCGCCAGTGGTGAATCATGCAGCAGAAACAGAGCATGTGATGGCGTCAGCAAGAAAAGTAGCGGATGTCGAAGCGGTTGAATTTGTTGACCCAACTATGGGTGGTGAGGATTTTGCGTACTATTTAGAGGAAATACCAGGGGCATTTTTCTTTACGGGGGCAAAAAATCCACAATGGCAAGAAGTCTATCCACACCATCATCCAAAATTCGATATTGATGAACGTTCATTGCGGATTGCCGCCAATGTTTTAGGTCAAGCAACGTTAGATTATTTGGCAAATGACCATTAAAGCAAAGCATCGCTTGTTTGCGTGCAGACTGGGAAGAATAGTAGCTAAGCATTTAACAATTTTATTGAGCAATATTAATAATAGATAGCCAAAAGAGGCGTTGTCTATCATGGACAATGCCTCTTTTTTTGCACAATATCACAGAAGGAGCTGTCCAATATTGGATAGCTCCTTCTGTGATATTGTGTCATTTTGGACACATATAGGTTGTTAGAAAGCAAATACTAACATTAAAGTAAGCCTTGTTCGCGAAGTTTACGCTTCATTTTAAAAGCTGTCATGAAAATGACACAAGTAGCTACAATACCTGCTATTACTCCCCAAATATTGCTTGCTGCTACTGAATACCCGATAGAACACATTGCTAGCACAGCTGCTAGTGCATAAATGGCCATTACGATTTTTCCGCGATTCATAACCGAGCCTCCTAATTTATAGTAAATTTGTGATTAAAAATATTTTTTTAGAATGATAGAAATTCTAATAAGGACATTTACATCCTTCTTGTGCTATAATATCACAGTTAAACATTCGAAAAAAGAATATGGAGTGGAATAATGACAAACTTACGTCAAGATCTTCGCAATATCGCAATTATCGCCCACGTTGACCATGGTAAAACTACCTTAGTCGACCAATTATTAAAACAATCTGGTACATTCCGTTCAAACGAACGTGTTGAAGAACGTGCAATGGACTCTAACGATATCGAACGTGAACGTGGTATTACAATATTAGCAAAAAATACTGCTGTCAACTATAACGGAACTCGTATCAACATCCTTGATACGCCTGGACACGCCGACTTTGGTGGTGAGGTAGAACGTATTTTAAAAATGGTAGATGGCGTTTTACTAGTTGTCGATGCGTATGAGGGTTGTATGCCGCAAACACGCTTCGTACTGAAAAAAGCGTTAGAGCAAAAGTTAACACCGATTGTAGTAGTGAACAAAGTAGATAAAGACTCAGCTCGTCCACTTGAAGTAGTAGATGAAGTATTAGAGTTATTCATCGAATTAGGTGCAGATGACGATCAATTAGACTTCCCAGTAGTGTATGCTTCAGGTGTAAATGGTACGGCTTCTTTAGATGCTGATCCATCTAAACAAGAAGAAAATATGAAATGTCTATTTGAAAAAATTATTGAAGCTATCCCAGCGCCAGTTGATAACTCAGAGGAACCATTACAATTCCAAGTAGCTTTACTTGACTATAATGACTTCGTTGGACGTATCGGAATTGGTCGCGTATTCCGCGGAACAATTTCTGTAGGTCAACAAGTTGCTCTGATGAAATTAGACGGTACAGTGAAAAACTTCCGTGTAACAAAAATCTTTGGTTTCTTCGGCTTAAAACGTGAAGAAGTTGAGACAGCAAAAGCTGGTGACTTAATCGCCGTTTCTGGTATGGAAGATATCAACGTAGGAGAAACAGTTTGCCCTGTTGAGCATCAAGAAGCGCTTACGCCTTTACGTATCGATGAGCCAACTTTACAAATGACTTTCTTAGTAAACAATTCTCCATTTGCAGGTCGTGAAGGGAAATGGGTTACTTCTCGTAAAGTAGAAGAGCGTTTACGTGCTCAATTACAAACAGACGTATCTTTACGCGTTGAAGATACAGATTCTCCAGATGCTTGGACAGTTTCAGGTCGTGGTGAGCTTCACTTATCAATCCTGATTGAAAATATGCGTCGTGAAGGTTTTGAATTACAAGTATCAAAACCACAAGTAATCGTGCGTGAAATCGATGGTGTTAAATGTGAACCATTCGAACGTGTTCAAATCGATGTACCTGAAGAAAATGTTGGTTCTATTATTGAATCTATTGGTACTCGTAAAGGTGAAATGCTTGATATGGTGAACAACGGAAGTGGACAAGTGCGTTTAACGTTCTTAGTACCAGCTCGTGGATTAATCGGTTATACAACTGAATTTATGTCGATGACAAAAGGTTTCGGTATTATCAACCATACGTTTGATTGCTACCAACCATTATTACCAGGGAAAATTGGTGGTCGTCACCAAGGTGTACTAGTTTCAATGGAAACTGGTAAATCAACAACTTATGGTATGATGCAGATTGAAGACCGTGGTACACTATTCTTGGAGCCAGGTACAGACATTTACGAAGGTATGATTGTTGGCGAAAATACTCGTGACGCTGATATCACTGTAAATATTACAAAAATGAAACAAAAAACAAACATCCGTTCAGCAAATAAAGACCAAACGAATGTTATTAAAAAACCACGTATTTTATCTCTAGAAGAAGCGCTTGAATACCTAGGTGATGATGAGTACTTAGAAATCACACCTGAATCAATTCGCCTTCGTAAAAAAATTCTAGATAAAAACGAACGTGAGAAAGCAGCGAAAAAATTAAAAAACGCTGAACAATAATTTTCCGCTGATATGAAAGGGAGAGGGAGTCTTGGATATAAAGTCCGCTTTATTGGGTGAACTAAATGTTATTCAAGTTGCTGCATCAACAAATGCAGAGGAAACAACAAAGGTTTATGGGAGAATGGCTGGTATTACAAGATTTCTGTATGAAAATTTACCAAGCTATGAAGTTGCAGGCTATGTTGTATTTCTTCTTGTCTTTGTACTTTCTGCAATTGTCTATAAATTAGGCTTTGCAAAAAAGTTAAAGCTATCTCAAAATATTGTCATTTATGTGTTCCTATTTTTGGGGTGTATTATGTTGACATTTTTCGCGTTATTCCTACCTATGATTGAAGGCCTCATCGTAGCGGCGTTAATTTTGATTGTATACAAAACACGTATGTGGCGAGAAAAAAGAGAAGAGCAACAAGCTGCCAATCAATGATAGTAGCTTGGCTCCTTTACCATAAAACTTACCTTAAGTTTTAAGGGCATAAAAAAGTCTTAGCATTTATTTGCTAGGGCTTTTTTTCTTTAATAGAGAAAATTTTTACGACTTAGGCAATCTACCTATGAAAGAACAGCTGTGCATCTATGTTCAATCAATTGAATGACATATGACAAAATGGTTGGCACCTAAATCTTCTAACGTGAATAAGTTAGTCTCGATAGGCTATTTATCAATCAAGGAGGAAATGGAATGCGTTGGCTTAAAAAAGGTTTGTTATTTAGTAGTATTGCTTTGTTGCTCCTTTCATTGGCAGCGTGTAATAAAGCGGAGCTAGAAAAAGTAAAGGTCGGAGAAGTGACGCGCTCGATTTTCTATGCTCCGCAATATGTAGCGCTGGAAAAAGGTTTTTTTGAAGAGGAAGGACTTTCTGTTGAGCTACAAACGATTGCCGGTGGCGATAAAACGATGACAGCGTTACTTTCAGATGGCATTGATATTGCCTTAGTTGGCTCAGAAACATCCATTTATGTAACAGCTCAAGGTGCGAACGATCCGATTCAAAACTTTGCACAATTAACACAAACAGATGGAACATTTTTAGTAGCCCGTGAAAAGATGGATAATTTTTCATGGGAAGATGTGAAAGGATCTACATTTTTAGGGCAACGTAAAGGTGGAATGCCACAAATGGCTGGCGAATTTGTCTTGAAAAAGCATGGCATTGATCCTACGAAAGATTTAACACTTATTCAAAATATTGATTTTGCAAATATCGCTACAGCCTTTGCTTCTGGAACAGGAGATTATGTTCAGTTGTTTGAACCGACAGCGAGTGTGTTTGAAAAAGAAGGGAAAGGTTATATTGTTGCTTCATTTGGCACGGAATCAGGCCATTTACCATACACGTCCTTTATGGCGAAAAGTAGTTACTTAAAGGATGATGCTAAAACAGCGCAAGGATTTACTAATGCGCTGAAGCGAGCACAAGATTTTGTACAAGAGAAAAGTGCGGCAGAAGTGGCAAAAATAATTCAGCCGTATTTTGAAAATGTTGATGTAGCGTTAATTGAGACGGTGGTCGAACGTTATAAATCACAAGGCTCTTATGCAACAGATCCAATTTTGGATGAAGAAGAGTGGGATAACTTACAAACAATTATGGAGGAAGCAGGTGAACTTCCTCAACGAGTAAAATATGAAGAGCTTGTGAATACAAAGTTTGCAAAAAAGGCTGCAGAGTAAATGGAATTTTTAAAACTAGATCATGTTCACCATAGTTATTTTTCTAGTACGCAGGCAAAGGAAGTTTTAAGAGATATTAATCTAGATATTCGTGAAGGGGAGTTTGTTTCTTTTATAGGACCAAGTGGCTGTGGAAAAACGACACTCTTGTCCATTATTGCTGGGTTATTTCCTGCAACGGAAGGCAAGGTTTTTATTGATGGCGAAATTATTGCGCCACATAATCAGGCACTTATCGGCTACATGCTTCAACAAGATTATCTATTCCCGTGGAAAACGATTGAGGACAATGTCACCATTGGTTTAAAAATCATGCAGCGGGATAATAAAACGCATAAAGTAACGGCCAATGCGCTCTTACATGAAATTGGGTTGCCACATGTCGGAAGTTATTATCCGAGGGAATTATCCGGAGGAATGCGTCAACGCGTAGCACTTGCAAGGACTTTAGCGGTTAATCCGAAAATATTATTGCTAGATGAACCTTTTTCAGCGCTCGATTATCAATCTAAGTTAAAGCTTGAAGATTTAGTTGTTGAAACATTAAAGGCCTATCAGAAAACGGCGATTCTTGTCACACATGATATTGGTGAGGCAATTGCTATGAGTGAAAGGGTATTTCTTTTCTCGGCTAATCCAGGCATGTTACACAAAGTGTTTGAAATACCTTCTGAGTTACAACAATTATCTCCGTTCGATGTAAGGCAACATCCAGCTTATTCAGATGTATTCCAAACGATTTGGAAGGAGCTGGAGAGTCTTGGATAATACATTGTTTAAACAATATCAACAATTGCTAAAGAAGGAAAAGCGCTTCGTTCGTCTATATCAAATCATTATTTTACTGGTCTTTTTTGGGGGGTGGGAGCTGCTCTCGAGGCTTGAATGGATTGACCGTTTAATATTTAGCTCACCAACCTATGTATGGCAAACGTTTATTGAAAAAGTAAGCGACGGCTCACTCACATTACATGTTGGTGTGACGTTAATGGAGACGATTATCGGCTTTATTGCCGGAACATTATTAGGGACCTTGATTGCAACTGTCCTCTGGTGGTCTCCGATGTTATCCAAAATTTTAGATCCGTATTTAGTAATATTAAATGCCATGCCAAAAGTGGCGTTAGGGCCGATTTTAATCGTTGCACTTGGACCAGGTTATTTTTCGATTATTGCAATGGGTGCACTAATATCTATCATCATTACTACCATTGTTGTGTACACTGCTTTTAAAGGTGTCGATCCCAATTACAGTAAAGTGTTACAAACTTTTGGGGCAACTCGTTGGCAAACTTTTAAAGAGGTGATTTTGCCTGCTTCTTTTCCTACAATTATTTCGACTCTGAAAGTGAATGTTGGTTTGTCATGGGTTGGTGTGATTGTCGGTGAGTTTTTAGTTGCCTCCAAGGGGCTTGGTTATTTAATTATTTATGGCTTCCAAGTATTTAACTTTAATCTTGTCCTTATGTCACTGCTCATTATCGCTTTCTTCGCGACAATTATGTATCAAGTTGTCGAATTGCTGGAAAAAGTGATTATCAAAAATAATGGTTAAGTAAAAAACGCAAAACCTGTACTAATAGGGTTTTGCGTTTTGTACTGTTAAATCTGCTAGAGACGAGCGCTTTTTAAATTGTATGAGTGCCTGTCACTTAAAATTCTTTGTCCATTTGTGGTGAGGTACGGTAAAAGCGGAAATTTCCCGTTTCAATACGTGCCACTGTATTTTCCTTAATTCGATCATGGCATGTGTCGCACATATACGTATGAATCGGACGATTACGTAGTTTTTTTGCTAACGGTAAATCATCATCTAACTGGTTAATAGTATCGCAAATGACACATTTTACGCGCATCGCATTCCCTCCCTATTCCGCACGAATGGCTAACACATTTTTGATAGGGCTGTCTACATTGGAGCCGTCTCCAAATAATACATGAACGGGTCCATCTTCAGTTAAAGGTTTGCCGTCCTGACTGTATTTAAAAATTAATGTCTGTGCTTCTTCAATTGTAAATGCATGTTCTTCCCCGTTTTTGCATTCAATGACGATTTTTGTCGCTTCGGGTTTAACTTCAGCATTTTTCAAGAAGTGACTTAATTCGATACCGAACGTGCCCGTTTCCATTCCTTTGCGGTCGAATTTTCGTTCTGATTTTAATGTTGGTGGGAAAGTAGCACCTTCCATGATTTCACGTGACCAGTGAGCACCGACTTCGCGCATATATTTTGTATCCGCATCTTCCTCTACTTCACTTGCATGGAAGTACGTATTTAAGTCTAATTTACGATCGTCAAAAATCCAAACTGTTGGATCTAATGTTAGTTGATACGAAACTGCACCCTTAATAGGAATAATTGTTTCCATAATAGAAATCCTCCTCAAATCTTGTATATCCATGAATTAGTATAACGCTAATGCAAGGAGATAATAAAGAAATATAATTCGGATTGTTTATTTTCCAACGAAGACACTTGCAATTTTACCGACTAAAAGATAAACTTTATTAAGATAGAATCGAAGAAATATCAGATAATGGGGGCGTCCTCATGGATACGAAATCACAAACTTCCTTTCAAGAGAAGGCTTTGGAGCTTTTAGTTGCTGATGCAGATAAAATTGCTCGCCTCATTCGAGTACAAATGGATCATTTAACGATGCCACAATGCCCTTTATATGAAGAAGTATTAGATACACAAATGTTCGGCCTTTCACGTGAAATTGACTTTGCTGTGAAGCTTGGACTGATTGAACGCGAAAAAGGCAAGGCCATTCTCGATTCACTCGAGAAGGAACTTTCTGTACTACATGACGCGTATACAGACAAATAAAAAGAAAAAACTCAAACGCTGCTTGCGATTTGAGTTTTTTTTCTAGAACGAGGTTTTCCAATGAAACAATACTTAAAACGATATGCTCAAAATTTTGATTACCCATTATTTTTTACGGTTTTGTTGTTAAGTTTATTTGGCTTAGTAATGATTTATAGCTCAAGTATGATGGTGGCAATCGTCCACAAAGAACAAGCACCTGATTATTTTTATCAAAAACAACTCATTAACTTAGCAGTCGCGTCTTTAGGATTTGTGGCCGCAGCATTTTTCCCTTATAAGCATTATGCAAATAAGAATATTATGTTGTTACTGACGATTGTGTTAATTGTGCTCTTTACTTGGGTAAAAGTAGCTGGTAATGGGGCAGAGGAAGTAGGCTCTCAAAGTTGGATTAGTGTACCAGGATTGGGGAATTTCCAGCCTTCCGAATATGCGAAACTATTTATAATTTTATATTTTGCAGCAGCATTTTATCGGAAATCTCAAAAATATACATTTGAAAAGCTTCAGCCAACAGAGATTTTTTATCCGATTTTCCTGTGGATACTTGTTGTAGCTGGTGTAGCCTTTGAAACAGATTTAGGGGCAGTTATTATTTTATGTGGTATCGCTGTATCTGTGGTCGCAGCAAGTGGTATTCCTTTTAAAACGTTTTGGAAGTTTTTTGGTGTTTTAGGTGCATTTGGTACAGCTATTCTAGGCATGCTCTGGCTATTTAAAGGTGAATTATTAAAAGGGAACCGTAAAGGACGTATCGAATCTTATTTTAATCCATTTGATTTTGAAAATGGAGTGGGTCACCAAGTTGTCAATAGCTATTATGCAATTGGCGGTGGCGGTCTAGAAGGTAGAGGACTCGGTCAATCTATTCAAAAATTAGGTTATTTGCCTGAGCCACAAACCGATTTTATTATGGCGATTGTAATGGAGGAACTTGGCGTTTGGGGAGTTCTAATCGTCTTAGGTGGTTTAGGATTTATTGTATATAAAGGTTTTTCCATTGCATTGCGAACAAAAGATCCACTAGCACGTATGATTGCTGCTGGGATTGCGAGCTGGATTGCCTGGCAATCGTTTATTAATCTTGGGGGTGTAACCGGGTTAATCCCGTTAACCGGTGTCACGCTGCCTTTCATTAGTTACGGCGGGACATCTATAATTTTGCTATCTTTAGCTATGGGGATATTGATTAATGTTTCCATGTTCGAAAAGGTAGAAAGAAGGAAATCACAAACATAAGGGGGATACCTATGGAATCAATCAACAAAATCCTTGTAGCCAATCGGGGAGAAATTGCAATTCGAATTTTCCGTGCGTGTACGGAGCTCAACATTCACACAGTCGCTATTTATTCACGTGAGGACAGTGGAGCATTCCATCGCTTTAAAGCGGATGAAGCTTATTTAGTAGGGGCAGGCAAGAAACCAATCGATGCGTATTTAGATATTGAAGGCATCATTGCAATCGCTAAGGATGCAGGCGTTGATGCGATTCATCCAGGGTATGGTTTTTTATCAGAAAACGTGGAATTTGCACGTCGTTGTGAGGAAGAGGGCATTTTATTTATCGGTCCAACTTCACAACATTTAGATATGTTTGGAGATAAGGTAAAAGCGCGTGAACAAGCCATTAACGCAGATATTCCTGTTATTCCGGGTACGGATGGTCCAGTTGCTTCAGTAGAAGAAGTACAAGCTTTTGGTGAACAATATGGATACCCGCTTATGATTAAAGCTTCTTTAGGTGGCGGTGGACGCGGCATGCGTGTTGTGCAAACAAAGGACGATGTTGCATCTGCTTACGAACGTGCCAAATCAGAGGCAAAAGCAGCTTTTGGGTCTGATGAAGTGTATGTAGAAAAATGCATACTTCACCCAAAACATATTGAAGTCCAAATTATAGGCGATAAAATGGGTAATATTGTGCATTTATATGAGCGTGATTGTTCGATTCAACGTCGCCATCAAAAGGTTGTAGAGATTGCGCCATCAAATTCAATTTCAGAAAATTTAAGAAATAGAATTTGTGATGCAGCAGTTCAAATAATGAAAAATGTCTCGTACATAAATGCAGGGACAGTTGAATTTTTAGTTGCGGGCGATGACTTTTATTTCATCGAGGTAAACCCTCGAATTCAAGTAGAGCATACAATTACGGAAATGATTACAGGCATTGATATCGTCCATGCGCAAATTAAGGTGGCGGCAGGCTACAGCTTGCATAGCGAAGAAATACACATACCGCAACAAGCGAATATTCCGATGATTGGTTATGCGATTCAAGCACGTGTGACAACCGAAGATCCAGCGAATGATTTTATGCCAGATACAGGGAAGTTAATGGTATATCGTTCAAGTGGTGGCTTTGGCGTTCGTTTAGATGCAGGGAACGGATTCCAAGGTGCCGTTGTTACACCGTATTATGATTCATTGCTTGTGAAAATTTCAACATCAGGTATGACCTTTAAAGAAGCGGCTGCGAAAATGGACCGTAACTTAAAAGAATTTCGTATTCGCGGGGTAAAAACGAATATTCCATTTTTAAATAATGTAGTAACGCATAAAAATTTCTTAGAAGGTTCGTTTGACACGAGCTTTATTGATACAACGCCTGAATTATTCAATTTCCCTGTGCGACAAGACCGCGGGACAAAGCTGTTAAGTTATATCGGTAATGTGACGTTAAATGGTTTCCCAGGGGTGGAAAACAAGGCCAAGCCTATATTCTCACAGCCGATTAAACCACTTGTAGATTTGAATGGGCAGCCGTTATCGGGTACAAAGCAAATTTTAGATGAGCAAGGTGCAAACGGTTTAGTACAGTGGATTTTACAACAGGATGAAGTGTTATTAACAGATACAACGTTCCGCGATGCACATCAATCCTTATTAGCTACGCGTGTGCGTTCACAAGATATGTATCAAATTGCAGATGAAACAGCACGTATGATGCATAACTTCTTCTCGCTAGAAATGTGGGGTGGTGCAACGTTTGATGTAGCGTATCGTTTTTTAAAGGAAGATCCATGGGAGCGCTTAGCGAAGCTACGTGAGCAAATACCGAATGTACTGTTCCAAATGCTATTGCGTGGGGCGAATGCTGTAGGCTACACGAACTATCCAGATAATTTAATTCGTGCGTTTATTGCCGAATCGGCTGCATCGGGTATTGATGTCTTCCGTATTTTCGATAGCTTAAACTGGATTAAAGGGATGGAAGTTGCCATTGATGCGGCAAGAGATGCAGGGAAAATTGCAGAGGCTGCGATTTGCTACACAGGTGATATTTTAGATGACGGACGTGCAAAATACTCCGTGCAGTATTACAAAGATATGGCTAAGTCGCTAGAGGCGTCAGGAGCCCATATTTTAGCGATTAAGGATATGGCTGGGTTGTTAAAGCCGGAAGCTGCTTACCGCTTAATATCGGAGCTTAAAGAGGCGACAAACCTACCAATTCATTTGCACACGCATGATACAAGTGGCAATGGGATTTATTTATATGCAAAAGCCATCGAGGCTGGGGTAGATATTTTAGATACTGCTCTCGGTGCAATGGCAGGTTTAACGTCACAGCCAAGTGCTAACTCGTTATATTATGCGATGAAGGGTAGCAAACGTGAAATTCGTGCAGAAATTGAATCGCTTGAAAAGCTTTCTTATTACTGGGAAGATGTGCGTAAATACTATAAAGATTTCGAAAGTGGCATGATTAGTCCTCATTCTGAAATTTATGTCCATGAGATGCCAGGTGGTCAATACAGTAACTTGCAACAACAAGCAAAGGCTGTTGGCTTAGGCGATCGCTGGGATGAAGTAAAACGCATGTATTCACGTGTCAACCTATTATTTGGAGACATTGTGAAAGTGACACCGTCATCTAAAGTAGTCGGTGATATGGCATTATTTATGGTGCAAAACGAATTAAATGAAGAAACTGTTATATCTAGAGGGAAAACGATTGATTTCCCTGATTCTGTTATTGAATTTTTCCAAGGTTATTTAGGGCAACCACACGGGGGCTTCCCAGCGGCACTTCAGAAAGTGGTATTGAAAGAGCGTGAACCAATTACTGTTCGTCCAGGTGAACTGTTAGAGGCGGTTAACTTTGAGCAGCTTGAGGAAGTATTGGCGGATAAATTAAATCGTCCTGTTACGAAGAAAGATATACTCGCTTATGCACTTTACCCGAAAGTATTTGATGAGTATGCGAAAACGCTAGAGTCCTTCGGTAATATTTCAGTGCTAGATACGCCAACGTTTTTATATGGCTTAAAGCTAGGCGAAGAAATTGAAGTAGAAATCGAAAAGGGCAAAACATTAATTATTAAGCTGGTATCAATAGGTGAACCACAGCATGATGGTACACGTGTTATTTACTTTGAATTAAATGGTCAATCGCGTGAGCTTGTCATTCAAGATATGACGGTAGAAGTGGATGGCAGCATAGCCTTGAAGGCAGATCCAAGCAATCCGAACCAAATTGGGGCAACAATGCCAGGGACTGTATTAAAAGTCGTTGTATCTAAAGGCAGCCCTGTCAAACGTGGTGACCACTTGTTAATTACCGAAGCCATGAAAATGGAAACAACTGTACAGGCACCAAAAGATGGTATAGTGAAAGAGGTATACGCAAGTGCGGGAGATGCCATTTCAACAGGTGATTTATTAATTGAAATTGAATAATTAACGATAAAAAAAGGTTATTAGTAGCTATTGTAGCGCACTAATAACCTTTTTCTTAGTAGTAGAAAGTGCTTAAGGTGTGTTATAAATCCATTTTCAAAACAGATGGTTTGAAAAGAGCATTAAAGCCCACTTTCTTTCTCGACATTCAGCGTCTTTAGCCATTGCACTGACTTAGCCACAAATAGGTTGTAATTGTCTACCGTTTTATTGCTGAAGGTGCCTATTTGTTAACTACGAAGACATCAAAAAAATAATATAATCCAGTTGTTTCTTCGCAAAAATTAAAGCCACGCATTATTTTGAGGTTAGGAGGAAGGATGTGATGGAAAATAAAAAAGATTCGACAGCAACGTGCCGAATCTTTTTAGTTATTTATTTTTTTCATTATAGTTGCTACGTGCTACGAGCATAATCATGTAACAAAGAAGGCCGAATAAAAGTGAAATGAACAATGAGTGTAATAAAGCTACTGTTAAATTCAATCGAGTAAGGACTACTAACATACCTGCTAGAACTTGTAGAATAACGATGATGAAAGCAGTAATCCAGCCATAATAAATAACACGTTGTTGTTTGTATTCTTTTATAGCGTGCCAAGTTATGTATGTAATCCAAATGAAAATAATGATAGCTGCCAGTCGATGTCCCATTTGAACCCATTCGTACATATTGTTAGGTTGAGCAAACGGTGTTTCGTTGTAGCAAAATGGCCAGTCAGGACATACTAAACTAGAATCTGTATGTCGAACAAGTGCCCCTGTATAAACGACTAAATAAGAATAAATTGTGACAGCAATTGTATGCCAACGTAGTTTTTTCCCAATAAATACGTTATCAGCATCAAACTTCCGATCAACTTCAAATACAATCATAGAAAGAATCAGAACGGCTGCAAAAGAAATAAGTGAGATTCCAAAATGCAAAGCGAGAATGAAGTCTCCTTGTCCCCATAATACTTGAGCTGCTCCAATAAGTGCCTGTGCAATTAAGAAGAACATCGATAAAAAACCTAAAAATTTTACTTCACGAATATGACCAAGTTTCCGCCATGTCCAAATTGTTAGAACGAGAATTGAGATGGATACGACTCCTGTAACAAGACGATGGGAGAATTCAATTAAAACTTCTGTTGTAATTTCTTTTGGGATAAGAGAACCATTGCAATCTGGCCAGTTTCGACCACAGCCCAAGCCACTATCTGTTTTTGTAACGAGTGCCCCGCCAAGTAAAATAAGGAGCATTCCCACTGTAGCGGCAACAGCAAACCACTTCATATACCTGTTGTGTTGCATAAAATGAGTCACCTACTTTATCTATCAATATTACATGAAAGTAATGTTTCTGCTACTAGATGATATCTAAAATACAATTAAAATACAACTTGTAAAGAGAAGGGAGTATTAGATGTCGATTCCATTTCACAAATTGTTCATAATTTCGTACTTTAACCTTCACAATTCATTTTAGAAAATGTTTTACTATAGATATGTTGTTTTTAATTATATTTCTAGACAAAGCTAATTTTTACAACTTCATCTAAATTTCACTAAACGTCTAGAAATCAATCGCAAATTTCGCTATAGTTATTGTTAGCGGAATATGCTTACAAAAATGAAAGGAGAGGTAACATGTCAAACGGTCGTACGTTATCGGCTACTAGAAACACTGATCCAGAATCAACATCTGTTGTAAAAGATTTCTTAGCTTTGATAAAAATTGGGATCGTTAACTCGAATCTTGTCACAACGTTTACAGGGATGTGGCTGGCATTTCAGTTTACTGGTAGACATTTCTTGCAAGAGCTTAATGTCATCGTTTGTATCATGCTGGGTGCTGCATTAATAATTGGCGGTTCTGGTGCAATGAATAATTTCATTGACCAAGATATTGATCCCATTATGAAACGAACGAAGTCAAGACCGACAGTTACAGGTAGATTTAAGCCGAATTTTGTATTGACCATTGCCCTCTCATTTTTAATTGTAGGTGAAATTTTGTTATTTACGGCATCATTTGCAGCCGGCATGTGGGGACTAGTAGGAATATTCGCTTATGTTGTTCTGTATTCAATGTGGTCAAAAAGGAAGCATGTTAGTAACACGATAGTCGGAAGTATTTCGGGGGCGATTCCACCTGTAATTGGATTTGCAGCAGTTGAACCTGCACTCGGCCCAGGAGCACTTGCTCTCTTTCTTATTATGTTTGCATGGCAACCACCGCATTTTTATGCGCTTGCTATGAAACGTACTGAAGAATATCGTGCAGCTAATATTCCAATGCTACCAGTAGTGAAAGGTTTTAAACGAACGAAGTACTCAATGTTTTTCTGGATTCTTTTATTATTCCCGTTACCGTTCCTTTTACCTGAGCTTGGAATTGGATTTTTAGTGCTTGCGACTACTTTGAACTTAGGCTGGTTAATACTAGCTTTAAAGGGCTTTACCACAAAAGATGATATGAAATGGGCAAATAAAATGTTTATTTACTCATTGAATCATATGACGATCTTATTTGTGGCAATTATAATATTTGCGGTGTTCAGCTAAATTTAGGGATTCTTTCTTTCACAAGAATTCATATAGACAGAACCAATGTCCTAGGTACACATGAAAATACAACAAAGAAAGAGGGGTTTAATTAAGCTATGATGAAAGGGCTTAAAAAGTGGCGTCTTTTTTCACTTCTAGCAGTGATGATGGTTTTCCTTTCAGGTTGTGGTGAAGATTATATTTCTGCACTGAAACCATCTGGTCAAGTAGGTAAAGAACAATTCAACCTATTATTGTTGGCTACTGGAATTATGACGTTAGTTATAGTTGTAGTATCTGTTATCTATTTACTTGCATTCTTAAAGTTCCGCCGTTCAAAAGTAGGCGAAAATGTTATTCCTAAGCAAGTAGAAGGTAGTCACACACTTGAAGTAATTTGGACAGTTATTCCTATTATTTTATTATTAATCTTATCTGTACCGGTTGTTACAGCTACTTATAAATTTGCAGATGTTGCTGCAATGGACGAAGTAGATGAAGCAGGTAACAAAACGGCTCTAACAGTAAACGTAACTGCAAAATTATACTGGTGGGAGTTCGAATACCCTAACCAAGGGATTGTAACAGCTCAAGAATTAGTTGTACCAACAGGTCAAAAAGTTTACTTTAACTTAAAAGCTGCTGATGTTAAGCACTCATTCTGGATTCCCGCGATTGGCGGTAAAATGGATACGAACGTAGAAAACTTAAACAAATTCTACTTAGTATTTGATAAAGAATCAGCAGATCTTAAAGATGGCGTATTCTATGGTAAATGTGCTGAGCTATGTGGCCCTTCACACGCACTAATGGACTTTAAAGTAAAAACAGTTAGCCCAGAAGCATTCGATGCTTGGGTAGCAAACATGAAAGCAACTGAAGGACAAACTGCTTCTAAAGATTCAACTGATCTAGGTGAAGCAACATTTGCTAACAGCTGTTTAGCTTGTCACGCTGTATCTGGCGTAGGCGGTACTGGCGGCGTTGGTCCTAACTTAACTACATTCGGTGACCGTAACCGAGTTGCAGGTTTCTTAGAACATAATGAAGAAAACTTAAAAGCATGGATTAAAAATCCAGGAGAATTCAAACCAGGTAACTTAATGATGAATCCTGAAGGTACTGCACCAGTCTATGGTGATTTAACTGATGAAGAAATTCAAGCTCTTGCAACTTACATCATGGGCTTATCAGTAGAGAAATAATTTTTGTTTATGTAACAAACTTTGAGGGAGGTAAAAGTTGTGAGCTCATATACACAGAAAAAGGGCTTTGGAGCAGCTGTCTGGGATTACATTACAACTGTTGACCATAAAAAGTTAGCTGTAATGTATTTATTAGCCGGTACATTGTTCTTCGCTATCGCTGGTTTTGAAGCGTTATTAATGCGTATTCAGTTAATGAAACCAAATAACGATTTCGTGTCAGCTGGTTTTTTCAATGAATTATTAACGATGCACGGAACAACAATGTTATTCCTTGCTGCGACTCCATTACTATTCGCATTTATGAACATGCTTGTACCATTACAAATTGGTGCACGTGACGTTGCATTCCCGTTCCTTAACTCTTTAGGGTTCTGGTTGTTCTTCCTAGGTGCTGTATTCCTTCACCTGTCATTCTTTATGGGTGGCGCTCCTGATGCGGGCTGGACATCTTATGCATCATTATCTTTATATTCTCCAGGTCATGGTATTGACTTCTATGTACTTGGTTTACAAATTTCAGGGGCAGGTACGTTAATTTCAGGTCTTAACTTTATCGTTACGATTATTACAATGCGTGCTCCAGGTATGACATTTATGCGTATGCCATTATTCACTTGGACTACATTAGTAGCAAGTGCATTAATCTTATTCGCATTCCCTCCATTAACAATTGGTTTATTAATGATGTTAGTTGACCGTATGTTCGGTGGTAACTTCTTTGACCATACAATGGGTGGTAACACAGTAATTTGGGAACACTTATTCTGGATCTTCGGACACCCAGAAGTATATATTTTAGTATTACCAGCTTTCGGTTTATTCTCGGAAATTATCCCAGCATTCTCTCGTAAGCGTCTATTCGGATACTCTTCAATGGTATTCGCAACAATTTTAATTGGTTTCCTAGGCTTCATGGTTTGGGCTCACCACATGTTCACAACTGGTCTTGGGCCAACTGCGAACGCAATCTTCGCTGTTGCAACAATGGCAATCGCCGTTCCAACAGGTATGAAAGTATTCAACTGGATCTTAACTATTTGGGGCGGATCTATTAAAGTTACGACACCAATGCTATATGCACTTGGTTTCATCCCGTCATTCGTTGCGGGTGGTGTTACTGGGGTAATGCAAGCATCTGCTCCACTTGACTACCAATTACACGATTCTTACTTTATCGTTGCTCACTTCCACTACGTAATCGTTGGTGGTATCGTTACGGCTTTATTCGGTTCAGCGCACTTCTACTGGCCAATTTTCTTCAACCGTATGTTAAACGAAGCGCTTGGTAAATTGACTTTCTGGGTATTCTTTATCGGATTCCATTTAACATTCTTCGTGCAACACTTCTTAGGTTTAATGGGTATGCCACGTCGCGTATTCACTTACATGGAAGGTCAAGGTTGGGATCAGTTCAACTATATTTCTACAATCGGTGCATTGATGATGGGTGTAGGGGTTATCTTAATGGTAATCAACTGCTTAATGTCTATCAAAGGTAAACCAGCAGGTCGCGATCCATGGGGCGATGGTCGTACTTTAGAATGGTCAATTCCACAACCAATTCCATTCTACAACTTCCGTCAAACACCACTTGTTCGTGGTCTAGATCCATGGTGGATTGAAAAACAAGAAGGTAATAAAGAAGTGACATTTGCTGAGCCAATTGGTGATATCCATATGCCAAACAACTCTGCAATTCCATTCGTTATTTCTTTAGGTTTATTTATCGCAGCATTCGGTGCTCTTTATAATACAGATGCTGATAAACCATGGTCAATTTATGTGTTAATTATCGGTCTTGCTATTACATTTGGTGCAATGATTGTCCGTTCTGTGAAAGATGATCACGGTTTCCACTTACACAAAGAAGACATTCTTGAAATTGAAGAACAACTTTACGGTAAAGGAGGAAATAAATAATGGATTACAATACTAAATTTACTCCTCATACTTGGCCAGACCATCCTGAACAAGCAACGATGGAAGGTAAAAATAAAATCGTTGGATTCTGGATTTTCCTTGCCTGTGAAGTTGTGCTTTTCGCAAGTTTATTTGCTACTTATTTAGCACTTAAGAACAAAGGGCCAGCTGGCATGGAGTTCACAACACAAGGTTTATTTGAATTACCGTTAGCATTTGCCATGACGATGTTATTATTAACATCTTCACTAACTTCAGTTTATGCAATTTACCATATGCGTAATTTTAATTACAAAGGTATGCAAACTTGGTTAGCCATCACTTTACTTTTAGGTCTTGGTTTCCTTGCCCTAGAAATTTATGAGTTCCAACACTATGTGCATCTTGGTTTCACATTTGACCAATCTGCATTCGCAACTGCGTTCTATACGCTAGTAGGTACACACGGTTTCCACGTATCTTTAGGGTTAGTTTGGATTACAACTTTACTTATCCGTAACGCTAAACGTGGTCTTAACTTGTATAATGCACCTAAGTTCTTCGTGGCTGCCTTATACTGGCACTTTATTGACGTAGTTTGGGTATTTATCTTTACAGCAGTATACTTGATGGGAGTGATCGGATAATATGTCATCACATGATACACCTGTAGTTGCTAAGTCTCAAGCTCAATTTGAATATGATCGTCATCATAATGCCGTTCATATGCGTAAACAAGTAATCAACTTTGCGATTATGATTTTCTTAACATTTATCGCGTTCGCTGTCGTTGCAGCTGGTTTTTCTAAATACTTTATAGCTCCATTTGTTCTATTGCTTGCTGGCGTTCAAGTTGTCCTACAACTTTATGCTTTCATGCACTTAGAAGACAAAAAAACACACTTCGGTGGTGTGATTGCTTTCTTTATGTGGATGGGGATTTTAATCGCATTTACATTCTTCTTAGCATTTTTAACAATTATTTGGTGGTAATCACCAAAAATGAGCATGTTCTCTGCAATTTGCAGAGACATGCTTTTTTCGTTTACAAACAGAAATTGATTGCTTGTAAATTGTTCACCGTTCGTTCATTGCAGTATAGCTGTAAGCGTTTTATAATGGGAGTACTGAAGTTTTGATTACGTCTCGGTATAAATAGGTGTTATTTTATAGTGTCTGCTTTTTAAATCTAGGACATGTGCCAGAGGCTTAACTTTGTTTGTAGAAGTTTGTTTCCAAAATAAGTAGAATGTTTTAGCGTGCATTACACTTTTAGGTGTTAGCAATGTATGCTGAAATAAGGTAAAGGAGCGCTAATAGTATGCCACTTAGTATATTTGGTTTCCAAGCTTTATGGAGCCCGTATTTAATAGGGGTTCTCATTTTTATAACAGTAATTTATTTTTTAGTGACAACGAAATGGCGTAAAGATTTTAAAGTCAGTGAGCCGCTGAAAAAAGGTGAAGCGATTTATTTCGTATTGGCAATGATTACGATTTATATTATAAAAGGCTCTCCAATAGATGTTATGGCTCATATCATGTTTACGATGCATATGGTGCAAATGGCTATTCTTTTATTACTTGTACCAATTTTCCTTATTAAGGGTATTCCTTGGTGGGTATGGAAAGTTGCAATTGAAGCGCCAGTTGTCAAACCATTATTTAAAGTGTTAACATTACCAGTGGTTGCGATATTTGTTTTTATTGGTCTATTTTCTTTCTATCATTTACCGTCAGTTTTAGACTACATTAAATTAAACGAGACGTTACATGGTACATATACTTTTGTATTATTTGTTTCTGCTGTGTTAATGTACTGGCCTTTAATTCAAAAAATGCCAAATAGCTCTGAAATGAAACCCTTGCATAAACTAGCTTACATTATTGCCAATGCTGTTTTAATTACACCTGCGTGTGCATTAATTATTTTCGCACCGAATGCGATGTATGAAACGTATACGAGTGGTGAAGCTTGGTTAAAGGCAATGGAGCTATGTGTACCGGCCTCCACTTTATCTAGCTTGTCATTATCTGGACCAGAGCTATTTACAGATATGAAGCCTGTGGCGGATCAGCAACTTGGTGGAGTGCTTATGAAAATATTGCAAGAAATTATCTTTGGTGTATTAATCGGGGCTATCTTTACAAAATGGTATCGTTCTGAGCAAAAAGATCCTGATAAAATTACTGCCGATGCATTAAAAGCACACCAACAGAAATGGGAAAGAGAACAACATCAGCTGTAATAAGTGAAATTTATATTGTATAAGGGGTTTTGTGAATGGAATTGCAAATTTTGCCTACTATAAGTACATCATTTATCGTGATAAGTGCAGTACTTGTAGCAATTGGTTGGGGCTTAATTATAAAGGGAAAAGTAGAAGCGCATAAAAAAGTTATGTTAGCTGCTGGTGTTGCTGCACTTTGCTTCTTTATCATCTATGCTTCACGTACGGTCTTTATTGGTAATACAGCGTTTGGTGGCGGTGAGGATTTAAAACCTTATTATACATTCTTTCTAATTTTCCACATTACTTTAGCAACTGCTGGGGCAGTGTTTGGGATTGTTAGTATTATTTCAGGTTTAAAAATGAACATTAAGCTTCACAAACGCATTGGACCAATTACTAGTATTATTTGGTTTTTTGTAGCAGTCACAGGTGTTATGGTATACATGTTACTGTATATACTATTTGAACCAGGTGAAACAACGTCTGTTATTAAAGCAATTTTAGGATTTTAACGCAAAAATCTCCCTCCTTACTCTTTCGTAGGTGGGAGATTTTTTATAGAAGGCTGATTGAATAAAGATAGTGCTACAACAACGAGTAAAGGACCGATTAAAATACCGAGAAATCCAAATATTTTAAAGCCAACAAACATTGCGATAAAAGTGGAAAGTGATGAAAGCCCGATTTTGTCTCCAATAATTTTTGGTTCAATCATGCGTCGTATTAAGAAAAGAATGACTGTCAGCGCAATTAAGGCAATAGCAAAGACATAGTCACCTGTAAAAGCTTTGTAAATTGCCCAAGGAATTAGCAAAATAAACGAGTCTAAAAAGGGAATAATATCTAATACGACAAGTAAAAGTGCTAATATTAATGGAAAAGGTGTTTTTAACAAGTAAAATGCGATTAAGGCTACTGCAAAAATGCAAACACCAACAAGTAATTGTGCCTTCAAAAAGCCGAATAATGCCACTTTTACTCGTTCCCCAATAAAGAGTATTTTTTGTTGGTAATGAAAGGGGATAGGAGTCAGAAGTTTTCGATTAATGGCTGGTAAATCTAAAAGCAACATATATAACACAATCCAATAAACGAAAATATCAAACAATTGATTTGGTATATGTGTCAGTAATGATGACCAAACATTTATATTTGTTAACGAAAGGGCAAATTTTTCAATGGAAGAAAGTGCTCGTGCAATCATGAATTGAATTTGTGTTACGAGATCTAAAGGTAAATGATACGTATAGTTAGCTAGTTTAGATTGAATTTGAATCCAGAGTGCTGATAATTGGTTAAGATAATCTGGAATATGAATAATAATTGATGAAAATTGTTTCCAGCCTATAAAGCCTACCAAAATACATAGTAATAGTGTTATGCAAAAAAATAATAACCAAAAAATGGAGACGATAATTTTCCGTTTTTTTCGAAAGCGTTTGCTCATACGGATAATGAGCGGTTCTAATAATAATGCAGTTACATAGGCAAGAAGTATGGGAAAAGATAAGGATAAAAACCAAAGTATAATCAATCCTAAAGCGATAACGATTATTGGATGACGAAAAAAAGGTTGTTTAAGAAATTGTATCAAGAATCTCACCTACATCATTTGAAAGATATTGTTAGTATGAGAAGAAATATTTTTTTTACTCAAAATAAAAAAGACTGGACCACCAGTCTTTTCTTGATACATATCTATTTGTTATGACAAGCTCGCATTTTTTAAGATTGTTGCGCTTCGAAGCAACTCTGTCGTTAATAAGATGCAAGTGGTGAAGGCATTGGCTTTCACGAGAAAGTCGTTAGCGCTAATTATGCGTTAACTGGCTCCAATGCTTTTTTATTAGAAGGAGATTCAATTGCGAATGCTTCTAAGTCTAATCTTACTTTGTTTAAGATTTCGTCACATTTTTTGACAAGGTGAGCTGGGAAAACTTCATCTGCACCATACTCAACGCCGTGTGGATAGTAGTATTTACCAAGAACTGGTTTCATTAATGTTAGAACTGCATCGTGTGCTCCAACATCACCAGATTGCGCATAGGCGAATACACGTAGGTAGTAACGACCTTCACGAGTATCAAAACGACGGTCAAAAGTCATTCGTTCGTAATCCCAAGCACCATCACATTCTAAACCATTTTTTTTCATAATGTTTTCAATCAGTTCTTGGTCAGCTGTTAAATTTTCAAGGTTAGTGTTCTCAAAATACATCTAATAATCCTCCTTTAGCTTTTTATACAAAGTATACGCTCATTTTTATAATAGAGCATATTCGACATTGTTGCAATGACAACATTGTGTCAACACGTTTACAATTGATATAATAACTTACAATAATGGTGAAGAAAAGGAGTCGTGTATGAAAGCATTATTTCGCATTTTAATTGTCTGTGCAACAATTGCGTTTATCGGCTTTATGTTCTTTAATACTGCAAAAGAAAATGAGCCGCTCGAAGGACCGAATGCCAATTCAAATATTATTCCAAAAACAGAGCTGGAGCAGCCGGATGTAGGTGCGATGTCCCGTCCACAAAGTGGGATGTCGACATTTATTGGACAAGGAACTCAGATGATTGTAGAACAATACGGTGAACCAGCAAGAAAAGAGCCTTCATCATTTGGTTACGAATGGTGGGTTTATAACACAAGTGTGTCAACATTTTTTATGCTAGGTGTGCAAAATAATATTGTGACACAAGTATACATAGCCGGAGATAAGTTGGATGCTTCACCTTTTAAAATTGGTCAGAAGCGCGACGATATTTACCGAATGACAATTATTGATTATGAAGTGGCAGCGAATGTAGGAGAAAATATTTTTATTTTTTCTATGAGTGAAGAAGATATGCAGACAAGACTACTCGTTAAATTTGACGGGCTTTTTGCACAGCTTTATGTTGATAGCGAAACAGGTGAGCTACAAGGCGTTCGCTTTACAGATAGTGAGACGTTAGTCCTGCATCAGCCTTATGAAATGATTTATCAAGGTGAGCTTGTGAGTCCAACACCTCCATCCTCCTTTTTACAACAGGAAATTAATGAAGCAAGTGCTAGACAGCTCGATGATTTAATTAACGTCACACGAGCTCATCACCATTTAGCACCATTGGAACTTGATGAAAAATTAGAAGAAGTGGCAAAACTACACAGTGAAGATATGAAGGTACAAAATTTTTCTGGTCATGAATCACCAACGAACGGTGATTTAAAGAAACGTTTAGATGCACAGGGTATTGTTTTTAATAATGCGAATGAAAATCTAGCGACCGCGTACTTCGATGCTATTGAAGCAATGCATGGTTGGCAAAATTCACCAGAACATCGTAAAGTCATTTTAAATGATAAATATTCGGCAGTAGGGTCAGGTGTCTTTTTAAATTACTATACCCAAATTTTTATGGAACCGACGAAGCAAAAGGATGACAGTGAGAAAGATACGAGTGAAGAATCGGTTGAGAATTCAGAAGAATAATAAGGTGCCAGTCACTCACACAATTTTAGAGATTGTCTTGATGTAATCAAGACAATCTTTTTTTGTGTTAAAAATTGAATAGCTCTACTCTAGGTCATGATGTGCAAGATTGCACTTTATTGGCACTTGGAGCTACCTGTATTTTTCGTCACACCGTTATAAAGGCCGTCATATGATAGAGAACTGAAGGGAGGAATGAGACCTTGCAATTAGCTGAGCTATTGAAAGATTGGCCATGTAGTGTAACCGGTGGATCCATTCGCACAATAATTACTGGTGTTGAGGATTATGCACAAGCGGTGAAGCCTGGAGATATCTTTATTGTACGGAAAGGGAAAAAGACATCGGGCAATCGTTTTGTCAAAGAAGCACTGGCAAGGGGTGCAGCGGCCGTTGTATCCGAGGAAAGTATTGCCATACCATTCAACGATCAAAATATCCCTTTCGTGTGGGTGCCGAATACCGCATTGTTTTTATCTTATGCAAGTGCAAAACTAGCTGCTTTTCCGGCAGAGGCATTATCAGTTATCGCCATTACAGGAACAAATGGAAAAACAACGGTGAGCCATTTTGTTAGCCAATTACTACAAGCTGTACATAAAAATGTAGCAGTTATTGGAACAGTAGGCTTTTTTATTAATGGACAAAAACAACAAACTGAATATGAGCAATTAACAACACTGCAAGCAAAAGAGCTACATCCTATATTAAAACAATGTGTACGTCAAGGTGTGACACACGTTGTGTTAGAAGCATCTTCAATGGGTTTGCAACAGCATCGACTAGATCATTGTGATATTGACTGTGGCGTATTTTTAAATTTATCAGAGGATCATTTAGAAGACCATGGGGGACTTGAAGCATATAAGCGTGCAAAAAAGAGGCTAGCAGATTTATCGAAAAAATTGGTGTTAAATGGCGATGATAATTTTTGTCGTTCCGTTGGTATTTACGACAAGAAAAAATCATGCTCATTTGGTTTTGACAATCACAATGATTTACATATCCAAATTGTGAGTGAATCTGTTGGAAAAACAGTTATCTGTCTGCAAACGACGGCAAGTGAGCACATCATGGCTATACCTTTTGTTGGAAAGTATCATGTGCAAAATGCAGTAGCTGCACTAATGGCGGTGTGGCGTATAGGCTTCTCCATTGATGAACTTGCTGAGCATATGTGGGCGCTAAAGCTTCCGGAGGGTAGACTTGAGCGAATTGATAACCCGCTCGGTATTGATGTATATGTAGACTACGCACATACAGCTGAAGCATTGCAGGCTGTATTACAAACTTTCGATAGTAAGAAGACCATTTATCTTGTATTTAGCTGTGGAGGTAATCGAGATAAGGCAAAACGATTTGCCATGGGGGCTGTGGCAAGTAAGTATGCAGATGTTATTTTTTTAACGACTGATAATCCGCGTGATGAGGACCCGATCGTCATTAATGAAAGTATTATTGCAGGTTTCTCTGAACAGCAATACTATGAAATTTTTTTGGATCGTAAAGTAGCGATACATCAGGCATTGGCAAAAGCGCAAAAAGGAGATATTGTTCTTGTTGCCGGAAAAGGGCATGAACAAACGCAGCAAATAAAAAATCAAAAATTCCCTTTTTCCGACCAACAATGTATTAAAGATTATTTTTTAGAAGTTAAGACGGACGGCGCTGAATAACGAAGAAAGAAGCGGTAGCAATCGCCAGTTTACGCCCTGTCTCATCCTCGATATCACATTCCATGACAAGCGTTTGTCGTCCTTTATGAACAAAACGTCCTCGTGCAATTAATTCTTTGTTGGTCGTAGTTGCTATATAAGATATGTTAAGGTTAGTAGTCACAACATTAAAGCCTTCTGCAACAGAACGTGAAGCTAATCCCCCCATTGCTGCATCAGCAATTGTTGCAATAATTCCTCCATGTGGGACTTTAATAGTATTATGAATAACAGGTGTAACAGGTATTCGTACTTCACTCACTTCTGGTTCAAAGTTGCCTACCATATGTAAAGCGGCATTTATATACCGTCGATGTATGCCTTGTTGTTTATCGCGAATGCCATTGAGCAAGTGTAGCAATACTTCCTCATCCTCCGCTGTACTATGATGTAAAATAGTAGCGAGTAATTCTTCAATTTGCCCTTTAGATGATGTTACCAATTATAAAACTCCTTTATTTAGAATTATCATTAATGTAAAATTACCATAAAATCTGTTATGATGGGAAATAGATTGGGGGAATTAAAATGATGATGACCTCTGAATGGGCAATCATTTTGGATGAGGCCGATGCGCTTTGTGAAATGATTCTTTCCTCTGAACCTGCGCATACGCTAAAGCTCGCGTATAATGCTGTCTATAGTGATACGCAATTAGTCGAAGCTATTTATGCATTTGGTCGCATGAAGGAGCAATACGAAGATGTACAACGTTTCGGAAAATATCATCCGGATTATCATACAATTATGAAATCGATTCGTCAGCAAAAGCGAGCACTGGATTTAAATGAAAAGATTTCAGCATTAAAGTTAGCTGAAAATGATTTTCAAGATTTGCTTGATGAAATAAGCATGCTTATTGGTAAAACCGTATCGGAAGCAGTGAAAGTACCGGTTAGCAATCCGTTCTTTGCATCGAATTCTTCATGTGGAAGCGGTTGTGGCTCAGGTGGCTCTTGCTCGTGTTCAGCATAATTTAAGCAGTGCGAATCAACATTGCTTCATGTATAGACATAATACCTCTCGAGGTGTTGTGTCTTTTTTTGTGGAAATTTATAAAAGAATCCTTCTTTTTTGTAGGGAGGAGCAAATAATCTTATTTGTATATGATATTAGCTGAATGGAGTGGAATGCGCGACACTCCTGCAGGCACAGCACGAGCTAAAAATTAGTTGAAGCCGTGCTTGCGGAAAGAGAGCGCATGGAACGTAAATCAACGTGTATTATTTCTATAAAATCAGAAGCACGTCAAACGACATTGCTGCTATTTTTTTTACAAGAAAAATTATATAGTAAGTGTGTAAGTAAAGTTGGAAAAAGGGGTCAATGAAATGAAAATATATCGAATTGCTGTAATACCAGGAGATGGTATAGGAAAAGAAGTAGTACCTGCCGCAATAGAAGTTTTAGATAGGATTGCACAACTAGATGGGAGCTTTCAATTTGAATGGACAACATTTCCTTGGGGGTGTGACTATTACTTAGAGACAGGTAAAATGATGCCTGATAATGGTATTGAACTATTACGAGGCTATGATCAAATTTTTTTAGGCGCAGTGGGCATGCCTGATTTAGTACCAGATCATATATCTTTGTGGGGCTTGCTAATTAAAATTCGTCGTGAAATGAAGCAGTCCATTAATGTCCGTCCAGCAAAGCTTTTACAAGGCTTACCATCGCCGTTGCGTAATCCACATAACTTTGACTTTGTTGTTGTCCGTGAAAACTCAGAAGGAGAATATTCAGAGAGTGGTGGCCGTATGCATAGTGGGCAGGATGAAATCGCCATTCAAAATGCGATTTTTACGCGAAAAGGGACGGAGCGGGCTATGCGATATGCCTTTGAAATGGCTAAAACACGTCGCCAGCATGTAACGAGTGCGACAAAATCGAATGGATTAACATACAGCATGCCATTTTGGGATGATGTTTTTGCGGAAGTTGCGAAAGATTATAAAACGATAGGGCATACGACTAATCATATTGATGCATTAGCTGCCTTTTTAGTCATGAAACCAGAAAACTTTGATGTTATCGTTGCTTCCAATTTATTTGGTGATATTTTAACAGATTTAGGTGGTGCTATTATGGGAAGTATTGGTATCGCCCCAGCGGCTAACTTAAATATTGAACGCGACTATCCTTCAATGTTTGAACCCGTTCATGGTTCTGCACCTGATATTGCAGGTAAAGGAATTGCTAACCCCCTTGGGCAAATATGGACAGGTAAAATGATGCTAGATTTTTTAGGCTATCAAGAACTCGGCACAAAGGTGCTAAATGCAATGGAAGCCACTTTAGCTCAAGGCATAAAAACAGGAGATTTAGGAGGAACGGCTACAATGAGAGAGGTAACGGATGCAATTTTAGAACAGTTATCATAAGCGTTTTAAAAAGAGAAAGGTAAGAGCATTCAAGGAAATGGCTCTTACCTTTTTGTCTTTAGTCATGTTGTAGTAGTAATTCAACTGCGATATCAGGGCGATCGGTAATAATACCTTTTGCGCCGTTATGGATTAATTTATTCATAGTCACTAAATCGTTAATTGTCCAATAATGAACTGGAATGTTTAAGTTGTTTAAAAACTGAATAAACTTTGGTGAATCGAGCGACACGACACCTGACTTTGGAGGAATTTGGAATACATCTACTTTTGGGTGATATAAATGTCCAAATTGACTTGAGAATGAAGCGAATGCTTTACGAACATCTGACTCACCTGCGCCAAGTGCGACTTGATTTTGTGCATATAAATTAAAACGGTCAATTTGTTCACCATAAAAGCTAGTGACAACAACTCGATCCTCTACCCCTAATTCTTCTATTAATCGCCATAGTTTTGAAGGCATTAAACTACCTTCATACGTATCTGGTGCATCTTTAATATCAATATTGATTAACATATTTGGATAGCTTTCTAGCAGTTCACGTAGTGTAACAACGTCAACTTTTTTATCCCGATAAGGATATTCGCCTGATAAATCCTCGAATTGATAACCATGATTTAATGCGTTTATTTCTTCTAATGTCATTTCTGATACTGCACCATATCCATCAGTTGTACGGTCTACGGTAGCATCATGGAAGACGATAATTTCTTCGTCTTTTGTTAAGCGAATGTCTATTTCAAAGCCGTCTACACCTAGTTGTGCCGATTTTTCAAAAGCAAGCATTGTATGCTCGGGTTCTAAATGTGCTCCGCCGCGATGTGCCAAAATAATCGGGCGATCAAATTGTAATGCTTGTTTCCCTTCACGCTGTTGAGGTTTAGAAATAGCTTTACTACCTGCCCAAGCAGCTGCGCTGGCTGCTGCTATTGCAATAGCTATCTTCGTTTTCTTACCCATATTCGTCCTCCTTAACAATCAAATTAATATAAAAGGTGCTGGCGAATTCACTTGCAATGTTTAAGCTAAAGCACTTTTATCTAGCATGAGAGAATGTAAATCTGTCGATAAACGCGCTATGCTTTTCCATTATAACGGAAAAATGAGCGTTCTGTCAGCTAAACTCTGTTGCTATCATTTTCCGGTCTATGGTATGCTTTTATGTAAGAAATGAGGGAAAACTATATGAACGAACGACAAGGGCTAATCGTTTACGTCCATCAATTAAAACATGCGAAATCACTTCGAAAATATGGTCATGTTCATTACATTTCTCGTAAGCAAAAGTATGTAGTACTGTATTGCGATCGAGAGGACATTGAAATGATGACAATAAAATTACAACGCCTTCCATTTGTGAAAGACGTTGTGGAATCTTATCGTCCCTTCGTTAAAACTGAGTTCGAAAATGCAAAGCCGGATAAAGCGAAGGAATACGACTATAAAACGGGCCTATAACATTAATTTAATGCTGGGATATAGTGATGTAGTCTCATTATTCCAATTAAGTATTGATAAAATAGTTTTGGCTCCGAAAATATAGATGAGTGCTTTATTTCTACAACAACCGCTTTTCGACCCAGTTGTTCAATACTTTCTTCGAACATGATTTGACGCTTTGAAGGCTTGTCCTCTTGAAATGGGATCCCTTCGCGACAAATATAAATCGGCATGAATTTACTTTCTCCGACTGGTTTTAAAGCAATAGCTAAAGAAGCAACCTGTTTATCTTCTTTTGTAGACGTTAGTATAAAGGCTTGGTGAAAGCGACCTTGATTCGTTTTAATAATTTCAAGTAGTTCATAAACATCGCCATAGCCTTCTCCTAATTCTATAAATTGTTGTGGCATTTATATTGCACATCCTTTCCAATACACATAGTATCATGCTGCGGGAGGTCAAGCACATGAAATTTGCAATGAGTTTCTTTACAATTTTAGTATTAGTCGTTACAGGTGTGTTGTTTTTCCAATATCAAGCATATTCTTCTGATTTAGAATCAGGAAACGGTGGTCCATTCCACTATTCTCAAGAAATTGAGATTGTGTATCGTGAAAATAGTCTTGATATTCGTCATCATTTTAAAAATTTACCAAATCAAAAGGTGAAAATAAAATGGCCGGACGATGCAACAAACCCAACATGTTTTATCGAGAATGAAAATAGTTGTAAACGGTTATCAGAGGAAGCATCTTATTTTGCTAAAGGCGAAACAAAATCACAATCTGTTTCATACATAATCCCTATTGAGGGCGGACTGAAAGACAAAATGCTTCTTCAAAATGTATTTGCCACTTTATCGAATGGAGAAGTATCTTATTCTGTCATTCATATTTCAACAGATAGTAAAACTGTTGGTCAGTGGATTACAGGTTTACCTTTAGTAGGTCAGCAACAATTATCACTTGTTAACTATACGATGTTTAGTGGAAACGGTGCAGTTAGTGATATTTATTGGCAGGCTGGTAATTTAAAGGCACAAGAACAGACGCCTGTTTTAACAATTTATGCACAGCAGGCTATTTCAAACGATTTCTTAAAATCACTTGAAAATATAAAGTTTTTAAATGATGAGCATATAGCGATTATTCAAGAGAAAAATCCTGTTGCCCAACATGATGAACGTTTATTATTTTTACCGACGCTAACACCTCAAGCGGTGGAGCAGGAAGTGATTCTTTCGCAAATTCAATCGCAATATACATTTGAAAATTCACCGGCATGGTTGGCTGAAGTTGTGGCATCCTATTTAGTGAAGGATTCAATTGGCTCAGATAAGTCAAAGGCAATTGTGAAGACATTAAAAGAGTACATGACATCAGAACAACAGGTAGCATGGAAAGATGCGATGCACAATCTTGGACAAGAGCCGATATCGCCAGTTTCAATGGACAAGCTATTATCAACAGTATTGAATGCAAAAACTTCGTATTTCCAACTGAATGCAAGCCAAGAAAATGGTACGTATCCATTATTATTGGAAGATGAGCGTAGTATTTATGTAGATGGCACAATTAAAAAAGATGTTCATGTTATTTTATATGAAGGTCAAGTATTATACAGTGCTGATACATTGCTACCATACCTAGGTTATACAGCTAGTGAAGGGAAAAACGGCTATTATGTGAATAGTGATAATCGAACATTCCGTTTCCCAAAAGAATCTGGATTTTACGTGTTCAATCAACGTAGATATTCCACAATCTCTGATCCAATTATAAAAATTGTGGATCATTATTATGTAGAAGAAGCTTGGTTACAACGTCTATTTTTAGTAGAACTACAAAAAAGTGATGGTCGTATTCAAGTGTTAACACAAGAACAAGAATAATTTTTTGCAGCGGAGGATGTCTTTCGCTGCAAAAATGCTTTCTATATGTAGCAGAAAGTACGGTGAATTACATCTATGAGAGTAGTAGCAGGAGAACGCAAAGGAATGCCCCTAAAGGCTGTTGCGGGGAGTACAACAAGACCTACAACAGACAAAGTAAAAGAATCCATCTTTAATATAATCGGTCCATTTTTTGATGGAGGAACAGCCCTCGATTTATTTGCTGGAAGTGGCGGTTTAGGAATTGAATCGCTGAGTCGAGGTGTAGAACATGCTGTCTTCATTGAAAAAGACGCAAAAGCCTATCAGGTATTACAGGAAAATATCAAGAAGTGTCGATATGAAGATTGTTCAGAGCTGTTTCGCATTGATGCAAAGCGTGCTGTGAAAGCGCTGTTAAAGCGTGATATTACATTTAATCTTGTATTTTTAGATCCGCCTTACCACCATAAAGAATACTATGATTTAGTACAGGTGCTTGTTGAGCATGATAAAGTACAACGCAATGGTATTATTTTATGTGAACATGCAAAAGTGGTAGAATTGCCTTCTAGCTTTGGTGCTTTTCTATTACAGAGACAAGAAACATATGGCGGAACGATTATTTCGGTTTATCGTTGTGCTGGGGAAGAGGGAGAGTAAGTTGGAGAAAGTTGCTGTTGTTCCTGGAAGTTTTGATCCTGTTACATTTGGTCATTTAGATATTATCAAGCGTGCTGCAGATGTTTTTGATGTGGTTTATGTGGCAGTGTTAAACAATTCATCGAAGCATCCATTATTTTCTGTAGATGAACGGATGTCATTGATGGCGGAAGTTACAAAGGATTTGCCGAATGTCAGAATCGAGAGTTCTTCTGGTCTTCTGATTGACTATGCAAAAGAAAAGAATGCCAAAGCCATTGTTCGTGGATTACGAGCAGTTTCGGATTTTGAATACGAAATGCAAATTACTTCGATGAACCGTTTTCTAGATGAAACGATTGAAACATTTTTTATTATGACAAAAAATCAATATTCGTTCTTAAGCTCTAGCATTGTTAAAGAGGTAGCGAAATACGGAAGCGATGTCCGTGAACTAGTTCCAGCTTGTGTTGAACGAGCTTTAAAAGAAAAATATGGTTTTGCCAAATAATCTGTAGACTATAGACGGACTTGAAGAAAATCGAGTCCAGTCTATAGTCTTTTTTATATACAACCATTTTACGCGGCTTAAGCAAGGAAAATTCAGAATTGTTTGGGTGACTGGCACTATAGTAAGAAAAAAGCAGCATAAATTGTTGGCACAATGATTATGCTAAGAAGGCGAAATTTGATGTAAGGTCTGACAGAAAGCTTGGCTGATTTTGCAATAACAAAAATTTGTAAATGAATACTTATGCTTTGCATCGTTAACATTATGACAACGAGTAATGATAAATACGGGAAATCAGAAAACTCAGTAACCGTCATTTTTAATCCGTTTGTTACTTCAAGAATTGCTGCAATAGCAAGCTCAACTGTTTGTGGAATAGCAGGTAACATTTTATCTAATCCTTGTTGTAATATAGTTTGAATGGTTGTGAAAAAAATGATGGTTGTGCCAACTAATAGAATGGTTGGTGCCGTTTCTTTTATGCTCTCTGAAAATGGGGCTGTATATAAGACGGTATTGTGTACAGAAATGGTAGGAGGGTCGGTTTTACGAAATAAAAAATAACCAACTACTAAGCAACAAATATTAAAACTATGTAGTAAACATAAAAACAGCCAACCAAACGTATTACTGTTTAATAAATCAAGGCTGACAAAACCTAGTACGAAAAGAGGGCTTGGGGCATGACAAACGGCAAGTAAAAAGTTCGCCTCTTTTAGGTGTAATTGACCACTATTTTTTAAATATACAATTGTTGTGGCTCCTGTCGGGTATCCACCAAGTGCGCTAATAAGATAGGCTTGTACGTATAGAGAAATTCGTTTTGTTTTTGCACGCATAGGAGCGGTTAAACGAAGTAACCATTGCGTTAAAATAAGATAAGGCAATAAATAAGGGAATAACGCCTCCATAAAAAGATTTAATCCTAAATCGGTACCACTATGAGCAGTTTGTGGGAACAACAAGAGTAATAGGATAAGAAGTATGCAGAGCGCTATTTGAATTGTCGCAAACATGATATCATCTCGTTTCAACTTTTTGTCATTCACATAGGCAAATGCTAAAATCAATATATGTAAAAAAGGCAAAAACATGAACTAATAGTTTTGCGTGCGTCTTAGGAGGTGTCCATTCAATGAAGAAAAAAATTGGTCTTTATGCAGTGTTTTTAGTCGCGCTTTGTTTTGTTATGTTATACCGACTAGACGCTTATATTATGAAGCCTGGAAGTGCATACGATGTTAGTAAATTTGTCACTGTCGCCAATAATCATGCTGATGAGGCAGGTTCGATGAGTTTAATGACAGTTGCTATGCAACAAGCTACACCGTTTTCGTATCTCTGGGCGAAAACACAAAAATATGAAAAAATAATGGATATTAAACAAGTAAGAAATCCATTAGAGGATGACGAGGAATATAATGTTCGTCAACTGAAATTAATGTCAGATTCTCAATTCAATGCAAAATATGTAGCTTTTCAAAGAGCGGGCTTAGAGGCGAAAATACACTTCAATGGTGTATTTGTATTAAATGTGTTAGATGGTGGCGCTTCAGATGGATTTTTAAAAGCTGGGGATGAAATAACGAAAGTGGATGGTACAGAAATTACGAATCAACAAATGCTTGTGGAGCTTTTGTCCAAAAAACAACTCGGCGATCAAGTGACGATTCAGTTTTTACGCGATAAAAAGGAACAACAAGAAACGATAGCCTTGAAAGAAATTCCCCAAGCAGAGGAAAAGCGAGCTGGGTTAGGGATTACTTATGCAGAGAGTAAATCAATTGAAACTAATCCAAGTGTTACGATGAAAACCGAAGATATTGGTGGGCCTTCAGCGGGGCTTATGTTTACACTAGAAATATTAAATCAATTATTAGATGAGGATTTAACAAAAGGCTATGCTGTTGCTGGAACTGGTGAAATGTTAATCGATGGTTCTGTTGGGCGTATTGGTGGTATTGACTACAAAATTATTGCAGCCGATCGTGACGGTATGGAAATATTTTTTGCACCAGATGATGAAATTTCACCTGAGATGAAAGCGAAATATCCTGAGTTAGAATCAAACTATGCGACGGCTGTCAAAACGGCTAAAGAAATTGGGACGAAAATGAAAATTGTCCCTGTGAAAACAGTCGATGATGCGATTGCCTATTTAAAACAGCTAGCACCAAAATAATGCGATATTTTAACTGGTCAAACTGAAAAAGTGTTAGATTGCTGACAATCAATCTAACACTTTTTACTGTGCTGTCGTTACGTCTTAATTATGTGCTGTCCCCGCAGAAGTCTTTGTCTGAAGCTATCCTGCAACTAGAGCGTTGGATATAAGTGCTTTAGCATAATAATGAGATAGGCCCCCTCCCTTAGAAGGAGTTTAAAGCGTCCACTCGCAACGGTAGTAGCCATCTATTTTATTGAGTTAGGTCGTGTCGTTAAAATCGAATCGGCGGCATTTGATAATCTTTTGGCAATGTAGCTTGCTGTGCGCCTAGTTCTATACTAGAACTATAAACTTCAGCAGCATGTATATCTACTGCAAGCATCGCATCATTCGTAGAGGCAACTCGGCTTATTAAAGGCAATGTAAAGTCCTTTTTATGTACGCCTAAGTATGCTTGCCCTTTTGTACTCATACCAAGTAAGCGAATCGTAGAAGGGGCTTGAAAGCTTTTTAGTTGCTCTTTTGTAAAACCGGTATAAATATGTGTTAGCATGCGTTGTAGACGTGTCCATGTATAGCGTTTAGATTTAATTTTCTCCATAAAACTACTAAAGGAGTTGCTTGTTTTAGCTGCTTTTAGTAGCGCATGTTCAATACCTTCTGTAACTTCTGCATAGCGTGTTAACTCGCTTGCACTGTGTCTTATAAGGGTAAACTGTAAGAGCGGCCAAAAAGCCTCCCAACTAGCGAATTTCTTGTATTGTAAAATCCAATCTTGTAAATAATGAAAGGATGCATCCGGCAGTACTTCTTGCACACTTTGTAAAGATCCTGTCGAAGCGAGCGCTTTGCGAATTCCGGTT
Source organism: Lysinibacillus sp. FSL M8-0337 (assembly GCF_038593855.1). NCBI lineage: Bacteria > Bacillati > Bacillota > Bacilli > Caryophanales > Bacillaceae > Lysinibacillus > Lysinibacillus sp. FSL M8-0337. The sequence continues at coordinate 910,481 of NZ_CP151996.1, forward strand.
GCGCTTGCTATCGATGCCCCTTCCTGTAGTGCATCGTGATATCCTGCTGCTATACGAGGAATGGTTAAAGGTTTTATGGGGCTCCCTAACATCATAGCTGCTTCAATATAATGGAATCCTAGTATGTTGTTCGGTTGTGCTAAATCAATGTATGGTGCAGGGAACTTTTGAGAAAGCTGTTCATAGGCGTAATGTAAGCTTTTAGGATAGCTAACACCTGTTTGCACACTTTCTTTAATAAGCGAGTCGTATTCAGTACGGTGTTGCGAAATTAACTGATAGGTGTTCAAAAAGGGCTGAATGGAACCATCTTCACTACCAAAGGCAAATGCCTCACAGCGGATTGCCGACAATAATGAAATCGCCCCCTTTGCGAAATCAGTTGCAGGTGCGGTACTATAGACATACGGTAGCTCAATAACAATATCCACACCGCTAGCGAGTGCCATTTTTGTACGTGTCCATTTATCTACCATGGCAGGTTCACCACGCTGCAAAAATGTCCCGCTCATCACAGCGATTGCTATATCCGCTTGCGCTACTTTTTTTGCCTGTTCCAAATGATAAGCATGTCCATTATGAAAAGGATTGTATTCAACAACAATGCCGACTGCTTTCACATGTAAAACCCCCTTTATGTTTATTTTTCGCTTCTTGATTTTGACCAGTCAAGATGCTACAAATAGTGTTACAGTGCCTCTATCTGAAATTTTGCTTATAACTACTGATGATTCAATGTTGGTTAGGCAAGAGGCTAAATACAAATTAGATGTACTTAATTATAGGTGGGTTTTCGAGTGGTGACAAGAAATTATCTTGACATCTATTTTTACACATTATATAATCAACAGTGTTGTCTCGAGGTGATTAAACGAATGAAATGGTCAATTCATCAATTATCTAAATACCGTCAAGACGGAATGCCGATCGATACCTATGTCCAATTGGATGAGGTGATGGAGCGAAACCAGGATATTCGAGCAATTTCGCCCGTTCATGTAAAAGGGCTATGTACATTCGGTGCATCGCAAATGACTTGTCAGCTAACTGTGACAGCAACGTTAACACTACCTTGTGCTCGCACTTGGGAAGATGTTGAGTTTCCTATCGAAGTTGAGACAGTTGAAATATTCAGCTGGATTGACGAGGAAAAAAGAGGGGAAGATGACGGTGATATTCACTATATTGATGGTGAAGTAATCGACATGAAGCCAGTGATTGAGGAGCTAGTGCTTCTTGAGGTACCATTGCAAGTATTCAAAGAGAATACCGAAGGACAAGTGCAAGGTGGTAAAAATTGGTCTTACGCAACAGATGAAGACGTGGCGCTTCACAAAAAAACTGACGAACCAAAAGTGGATCCAAGACTAGCTGCTTTAGCTAAGTATTTTGATCAAACAGACGAATAGACGATCTGTAAGGAGGTGCCATCAATGGCTGTACCATTTAGAAGAACTTCTAAAACTGCAAAAAGAAAGCGTCGTACGCATTTCAAACTATCTGTACCTGGTATGGTAGCTTGCCCAAACTGTGGTGAAGCAAAATTATCACACCGTGTTTGCAAAGCTTGCGGACAATACAAAGGTAAAGAAGTAGTAAGCAAATAATACAGTGTTTGCTCACTTAAAAGGCTAGTAAAGAGACCATGGCTCTTTACTAGCCTTTTTGTTTGCTTGAAATAACAGAATTTTTCATAAATATTTTAAATTTATATAGTGCTATAACAATAGTGTGATACAATTTATTTAGCTTGCTTCAGTGAGGTTTCGAACTATTGCTGAATAAGTGATAAGGTTTTAGCGGATGTTGTGCATTTTCGGAGGGGGCTTTTCAAGTAGACTCCGATTAAGCCGACGCATAATTGATGGGGACAAAGGGGGAACTATAGTGGCTTATAGTATTGATAATCAAGATGGGATCATGACATTTACCATAAACCGTGAAGAAAAGCGTAATGCTGTGAATGATGAGGTAATGAATGGTCTTCGAGAAGTAATTACATATATACAAAATCATGACGATGTGCGTTTTTTAGTCGTGACAGGAGCGGGGGAAAAATCTTTTTGTTCAGGAGGGGATTTATCGGAGTTTCATGCTCTTGAAACAGAAGATGAAGCCTTTGGGATGTTAAGTAAGATGGGAGAAATATTATATGATCTTGCTACATTACCAGTACCGACGATAGCGCTAATTAATGGCACTGCTGTAGGCGGTGGGTGTGAGATTGCCACTGCTTGTGATTTTCGTTTAGTGGCTAGTCATGCTAAATGTGGCTTTATTCAAGGGACATTAGCAATTACAAGTGGCTGGGGTGGTGGAACCTACTTATTTGAACGAGGTTTACGCCATGACCGCGCAATGAAGATGCTAGTGGATGCAAAGCCATATCCGGCTGACTTACTATATGAGATTGGTTGGGCAATGCGTGTATTTGAAGGATCGAAGGAACTTGCTTTGAATGAGTTTATTGAACATATGCGCAAAATCCATCCTGCTGTGCACAAAGCGTATAAAGAAATTGAACTTCGTAAATGGCGAGAGCGTAATATGTATGAGCGTGTTATGGAGGAAGTTCGCACATGTGCAAAATTATGGGAAAGTGAAGCGCATCACGAGGCAGTTAATAATTTTCTAACAAAAAAGAACAGTAAGTAGTGTATAGTGGCAGTGATTAGCTCGAAACATAATCACTGTCTTTTTTCGTCCTGTGATTCTATTTTGCCTGATAACGCATATAGTAGTAAAAAATGTGAGGGTGATAGATTATGGAACTGAAAAAAAGAAAAGATCAATGGACGAAGGAAGACGATGAAAGATTAGCAGAAATTGTCTTGCATAATGTGCAAAACGGTAAAACGCAGTTAGAGGCATTTGAAATGGCTGCTAATGAGCTAGGACGTACAAAACAAGCATGTGGTTTTCGTTGGAATAAAACATTACGTGGGCAATATAGTCAATCGCTTTTAGCTGTTCGCAATCAACCTCAACAATCTATGCGAAGCCATTTGAAATTAGCGTTAACGAGTTTTGATGAATTAACGGAAGCCTATCAAAATCTTGAAATTAAACATCGTGAATTACAAAATGAGCATGAAAAGCTAGTGAAATGGTTACAGCAAGGTTATTCGTTAATGAAAGATTAACATTTTGGAGGAAAAATGCCTATTAGTAGAGATGGCGTTCATTTTCAGATGAGCGACAGTGCTTATAAGGAAATGAAGCTAAAGAAATCAAGGTGTAATCGCAAATGTTGACTATATGTTTACCTTCATTGTATGAAAACAACCATTATTGTATCGTAATTGCCAACCAATCTTGTATAATAGAAACACCTGCAAAGGAGGTGTCTCAGAGGTATTTCTGAGGCACCTCCTTCTATAGCGTAAGGCAAAGTAATGATTGTGTTATGATAGGACGAGTGTAGTAAATGTTGGAAAAATGTTGATTAGCTTTGTCAATTTAGGCTGTTTAAAAGTTTGCTTTTACTGTTAGATAGCCTCTTTTCATTAAGTGGAGGTGACGAACATTGTGAATGTAGTAGTTATTGGAGCTGGAGCAGTAGGCCAGCTAATGGCTAGTTTCCTTGCAGAAGCTCATATGCACGTAACGTTAGTGGTGAGAAGACAGGAACAAGCACATGAACTTCAATTAAAGCGCTTAACGAGGGTTCAGTTAGATGGAACGCAGACAGTGCATCAAATTGCTTCTACAGTAGAGTTGAAGACGGTATCAAAACCAGATTTGATTATAATAGCAGTTAAATATCGGCAACTACAAAATATTTATAAACAATTAGTAGAAGTTCCAAAGGAAGTGCCATTGCTATTTGTGCAAAATGGTTTAGCGCATTTTGATGAAGCTTTACGTCTACCGCAGCAAACGATAGCCTTTTGCTCGGTTTCTTTTGGTGCCCAAATAATTAATTTAACAACAGTCCAACATAGAGGGATGGGTCTATGTAAAATAGGGGTAGCGCGTGGGAACGATGGACTATTTCATCAGTTGCTACAGATGCAAAATCCTTTATGCCCAATAGAACTGGTTGAAAATGCCGAACAAATGCTTTTTGAAAAAGCGGTATTAAACTGTTTGATCAATCCATTAACGGCTATATTGCAAATAAAGAATGGTGAATTATTAACAAATAAGCATGCGTTCTTTTTAATGCATACCATATATCAAGAGTTAGCAGAGGCCTTTGTAGATATTCAACAGACGATTCCATTTTCGGCAGTAATAACTTTGTGTGAAAAAACAGGGAAGAATACATCCTCGATGCTAGCTGATCGCATACAGGGAAGAAAAAGCGAAGTGGATACGATTGTAGGGGCGGTCTTACAGAAAGCCTCAGCAAAAGGTTATCTTTTACCTACTTTGCGAACTTTATATCACCAAGTTCTAGCGATGGAAGAGAGCGGTGAGCAATAGTGAAAGATATTTTACATATAGTCATAAGTGTTATTATTTTTTGTCCTGTTCTGTTATTTGTAATTGTCTATGCTGTTAGTCGAAAGGTTAATATTAGAGGCACTCATGCATTTGGTGCCGCATCAGATGTCACGACGTTTTGGCTGTTTTTTTCTGTGCCATTGGCAATTGGTGCGCTGTGGGGAGTGAATGTGGGGGCTCTTTTAGTCATGCTAGCGATTGTGCTAGCGATTGTTTTTACATATGTTGATTGGCGTACGAAAAAGGAAATTGAAGTGAAGCCGCTCTTGCGAAAAATTTGGCGTTTTTTATTTTTAGTACTTAGTACAGCGTATCTTTTAATTTGTCTAGTCGGTATGATTCAATCTGTTGTAGAATATTTACAATCTGTATAAGCATTTTCTTTTCATGTTGAAGACAGAAGGGGTAAAATAATAGCATTAAAAAATGTTTACAAGGAATACGATGATTTAGTGAGTAGAGGAGTTTGTGTTAAATGAAACTGGAGTCAATCCAAGTACCCGTAAAAAATCGTGTGCTAGCAGATTACTGGTCGCCAAATACTGCCATTCATGAGTTTTTTGAATATGAATACAATGATAAGTCGTTTGCAATGCGAGCAAAATATTTAGAACAGCGAGCAGGTGATCAAAAAGAGTTAACAGCAATAATTCGTCAGTTTATGGAGCCACTTGGCTTATCAGATAAAGCGAATGAGCATTTGCAACAACTAGAGCAAGGAGCTGTTGCGGTTGTCGGTGGGCAACAAGCGGGTGTACTAACTGGCCCTCTTTACTCGGTTCATAAAGCAATTTCGGTCATAACATTAGCAAAAGAGCAAAGTGAAAAGCTTCAACGAGCAGTTGTACCGATTTTTTGGATTGCTGGGGAAGATCATGACTTAGAGGAAATTAACCATACATTTACAATGCGTGATACGGATATAAAAAAACGTGCGTATGGTGAGCGTTCGAGAAGAAAAACAATGGCTTCGACAACAAACTTAAACAAAGAAGCGATGACTCAATTAATTAATACGATCATCAAGGACTTTGGTGAAACAGCGCACACTGAAAGATTGTTCAATCAACTTTTGGATGCGTTAAACGAGAGTGAAACATTTACTGATTTCTTTGCTAGACTAATGAATACGTTGTTCAAAGACGAAGGTCTTCTAATGATTGATGCAGCTGATGTGAAATTCCGTCAATATGAACGTAACCACTTTGTCCAGCTGATCCATCATAGTAAAGAAATTGCAAGACTAGTAACAGAAAAAGAAGCTGCGTTGGATAGAGCGGGTTATGGTAAGCCGATATTAGCAACTGAAGATGCAGCTAATTTGTTCTATGTTAGAGATGGAGAGCGTTTTTTATTAGAAAGACGACAACATCAATTTGTTAATTTAGCAGCAAATATTAAGCTTTCGCAAGAAGAGCTTTTAACGATTGCACAGCAACACCCTGAAAATTTAAGTAATAATGTTGTGACACGTCCGTTAATGCAGGAAATGACGATACCTGTATTAGCGTTTGTTGGTGGACCTGGTGAGCTTGCATACTGGGCGACATTAAAGGATGCGTTTGCTGTATTAGGTTTACAAATGCCAATTTTTGCGCCACGTCTCAATATTACGATGATTACGCGCCATGTAGATCAACTATTGCGTGAATATCATTTAACGGTTGAGGATATATGGAATGGTAAAGCAATCGCTTTAAAGGAGCAATTTATTGCTGAAGTGCAAGATGCTGAAGCGAAGCGTCAAATTTCAGACATGCAACAACTGCTTTTAGAAAAATACGCTACACTTGAGCGCTATTTTGCAGAACAACAAATGTCATTAGATAAAATACTTGAAAAAAACAAAGAAAATCATGTTAGACAGTTTGAGTATTTACAACAAAAGGTAGAACAAACGGTGTTAAGTAAGCATGAGACTACTATTCGAAAATTTATGACACTTCAAAATGAGCTGTATCCAAATGATGGGTTCCAAGAGCGTTCTTATAATCCGTATCAATATATAAATGAGTTTGGACCTACGTTAATTGAAGAAATGATGAAGAAAACATACCATATTGGAAATCACCACTATTTCCTTTATTTATAATCTTGTAAACGTATGCCTTTAGGGCTATTAATAGCTAGGGTGTAAACATAGATTTGAAGAAATCTGTCGGTTTTACAGGAAAAAAGAGAGCTATCCTACTAAGGGTAGTTCTTTTTTTTATGCCCTTTAGCACAAAATGAAAACTTGTCTAAAGGTCTAAACACACATATGAGATGAAATTGTCAAGTTTTTTTTAAAAAAAGTGGAGGAAAGTGGGGCGATGTGGTACATTATTTAATAAAGTGGGGTGACTAGCATGTTCATGGGAGAATATCAACACTCTGTTGACGCAAAAGGACGATTAATCGTGCCCGCGAAATTTCGTGAAGCCTTAGGTGAAACCTTTGTTGTGACACGCGGACTTGATAATTGTTTGTTTGGCTATCCTATGGATGAATGGCGAAAACTCGAAGAAAAATTAAAAGGTTTACCGATGACAAAGAAAGATACTCGTGCTTTTGCGAGGTTCTTCTTTTCAGGGGCGACGGAAGTAGAAATAGACAAGCAAGGTCGTATTAATATTCCTTCAACTCTTATGCAACATGCTCATTTAATAAAAGAATGTGTTGTGTTAGGTGTCTCGAATCGGATTGAAATATGGGCAAAAGATGCTTGGGAAAGTTATTTTGCGGAGTCTGAACAATCTTTTAATGAAATTGCAGAAAATATGATTGGCTTTGATTTTTAATTTTTGCTTGAGACGTGAAAACGTCGACTGAAAAGGTTAAGGCCTGAGGGGAGCGATTGGTATGTTCGATCATACAACCGTGCTATTAAAAGAAACTGTTGATGGGTTGAACATCGATCCTGATGGTGTATATGTGGACTGTACGCTTGGTGGAGCAGGACACAGTGAATATTTAGTACAACAATTATCTGATAAAGGTCGTCTCATTTGTTTTGACCAAGATACGACGGCCATTGAAAATGCGAAAATTCGATTAGCTCCTTATTTAGAGCGTGTAACATTTGTTCATTCGAATTTCCGCTATTTAAAAGAAGAGCTACTAGCACTTGGTATCCAAGAGGTAGATGGCGTTTTATATGATTTAGGCGTTTCTTCTCCGCAATTAGATACGCCGGAGCGTGGTTTTAGCTATCATCATGATGCACCACTCGATATGCGCATGGATCAGACGGCAGCGCTTACAGCATATCATGTCGTGAATGACTGGGCGTACGAAGATTTAGTTCGTATTTTCTTCCGTTATGGGGAAGAAAAATTTTCGAAGCAAGTTGCTCGTAAAATTGAAGAGGCTCGTAAAACTGCTCCAATTGAAACAACAGGACAGCTTGTAGAACTTATAAAAGAGGGTATACCAGCAGCGGCTCGCCGTAAAGGTGGACATCCTGCGAAGCGCATATTTCAAGCAATTCGAATTGCTGTAAATGATGAGCTAGGCGCGGCAGAGGATTCGTTAGTCGATGCGATTGATATGATTAATGTAGGTGGCCGTATTAGTGTGATTACATTCCATTCGTTGGAAGACCGCCTATGCAAGACGATTTTTAAAGAAGCGTCATCTTTACCGGAATTACCACCAAATTTACCTGTAATTCCAGATGACATGAAGCCAACTTTAAAGCTTATATCTAGAAAGCCGATTCTACCTTCTGAGGAAGAATTAGCAGTTAACAATCGAGCTCGTTCAGCGAAGCTTAGAGTGGTGGAGAAAATTAACGACAAAGGGCGTGAGTAAATGGCAGCAGTACGTGTAAGGCAGCACCAACAGCAACATGTGCAACAACCAATAACACCACCTAGTCCACAACCCACTATCATACGTCGTAAAAAAACGAACCAGAAGTTTGAAAAAATGATGCTATTAGCTTTAGTGAGTATCATAGTTGTATTGTCAGTGTTAGTTTTGAATAATCAAGCAGCGATTCAAACGACAAGTATGGACATTCAAAAAATCGAAGCAGAAGCAGATGAGATTGCAAAACAGAATGTTGACTTAACAGTTCGTGTAAGTGAACTTTCTACATACGAAAATATATGGAAAAAAGCAAAAGAACTCGGTTTAACTCAAAATGAGAAAAATGTAAAGGTAGTGCCGGGAGAATGAAAAAAAAGAGATTTCGATTCCAATGGGGAGCCTTTCTATTACTAGTTTTTTATGGAGGGCTCTTTTTTCTATTATTCACGCGAATGATTACATTACAAGCGACAGGTGAAGTGGAAGGACAAGCGCTCGCTGCAAAAGCAGCGGCTAAATATAACAAAGAAAGTGCAATCACAGCAAACCGAGGCAAAATTTTTGATAGAAATGGACAAGTTATAGCTGAAGATACGCTTAGTTATCGACTCATTGCCGTAGTTAGTGATAAGGCTACTACAGATGAAAAGAGACCCCATCATGTTGTAGACCCTGAAAAAACGGCAGAAATCTTAAGTGAATATATCAAAATGGATAAAGAGGATATTTATAAAAGGCTAACGAAGCTCCGCAGTGATGGAACTTTGCCATATCAGGTGGAGTTTGGTGTGGCAGGTAGAGGCATTAACCATGAAGTCATGAGCAAAATTAAAGAAGAAAAATTACCTGGGATTTTGTTTGTTAGCGATTTAAAACGCTATTATCCGAATGGTGTTTTTGCTTCACATTTAATTGGTTTTGCTCTGAAAGAAGACAATAAGGACGGCACCGTAACGACGAAAGGGAAAATGGGGTTAGAACTTACCTATGACAAGGAGTTAACGGGTGTTAATGGCAAAGTAAAATATCAAACCGATGCCTTTAGTTACTTATTACCAAGCAGTGAAAAAATGGTGACACCTGCAAAAGATGGCGATAATATCTTTTTAACAATTGATAAAACGATTCAAAGTTTCGTAGAGGATGCTATGACGCAAGTTGAGAAAGAATATAATCCCGAGTCCATGATTGTCGTTGTAGCTGAACCGAAAACAGGGAAAATATTAGCGATGTCACAGCGTCCAACTTTTAATCCCGATACACGTGAAAGTACGAATATGAAGTGGCTTAACGCTGTAATTGAAGAAACCATTGAACCAGGTTCGACGATGAAGACATTCACGCTTGCTTCTGCCATCGACACTGGTAAATGGGTGCCATCTGAAAGATTTATGTCTGGGCAATATACAGTGTATGACCGAACAATTCGTGATCATAACCAAGTAGGTTGGGGTAGAATTACGTACCTAGAAGGTTTCCAACGTTCATCTAATACAGCAATGGCCAATTTATTAAAAAGTATTGGTGATGATGTATTTGTTGATTACTTAGGTAAATTCGGTTTTGGTAAGAAAACAGGCATTGATTTACCGAATGAAGCAACGGGTACGATTTTATCGAAATATCCAATTCAACGTGTGACAACGACTTATGGACAAGGTTCAACCGTGACACCGATACAGCTAATCCAAGCGATGACAGCGATTGCGAATGACGGTAAGATGATGCAGCCGTATGTTATCGATAAGATTGTAGATTCATCAACTGGTGAAATTATCCAACAACATGAGCCGGAAGAAAAAGGTCAACCAGTGTCAGCAGATACAGCAAAACAAGTACGTGAAATTCTTGCTTCGACATTAACATCAGAGTTTGGGACAGCGAAGGACTTTATCCTTGATGAATACCAAGTAGCTGGTAAAACGGGTACAGCCCAAATACCAAAGGCAAACGGAACCTATTCATGGGGAGCCAATCAGTTCTTGTATTCATTCCTAGGAATGGCGCCATATGATGATCCGCAACTCATTATGTATGTGTCGGTGGAAAAACCAAAGCTTAAAGGTGAGCTAGGTTCTGTACCAGTTTCCAAAATATTTAAGCCAGTTATGCAAAATAGTTTAAAACATTTAAATATCAGCCCTGCTGATGTTCAGCATGTAAATCATACAGCTATACAAGATTATACTGGTCAGCATGCAGAAGCTATTCAAGTTGAACTGGCAAACGATGGATTAAATCCAGTAATTGTTGGAGCTGGAGGAGAAATTTTAGAACAATATCCGAAAAGCGGCCAAAAACTTGTCAAAGGTAGTTTTGTCTTTTTGAAAACAGCAGGGGATATTGCATTGCCAAACTTTACAAACTGGTCATTACGTAATCTATTAGTTTTTAAATCCATGTCAGGTCTAGAAATTGAAGTTGTTGGAGAGGGCTTTGCAGTCAGTCAAAGTGTATCTGCAGGTACAGTGATTTCAGATAGTGCGCCAATTGTAGTGAAGTTGAAAACACCTGCTGAAAGCTTCGTACCAGACGTTGAAGCACCGTCCGAAGGAGAAATTGAACAGGTAGATGATGAATAGCCATTGAATAGAAGTCCACTTTATTTCATACGTTGTAAAAAACAAGGTGTGATGTCGAATGAAGTGGATTTCTATCCATTCCAAAAAACGTTTACGTATTTTATATGTTTTGTTTTTGTGTGTAGCTGTTGCGATAGTTATTCGGTTATTTGTGTTACAAGTATTTGACCAAAAAGAATTGACACAGAAAGCAGAAGAAAACTGGGATCGTGAAATTCCATTTGCCAATGAGCGAGGACATATTACGGACAGGGATGGTAATAGTATTGTGACCAATAAGCTGGCGCCTACCTTATATTTTATGCCTTCGCAAAGTAAAGATATTGCAGGAGCAGCCGCAAAAATAGCACAGGTACTCGAAGTAGACCAACAAAAACTGTTGGAAAAGATGCAGAAAAAGGCGTACTTAGTAAAGCTAGCACCTGAAGGGAAAAATATTTCCTACGAGAAAGCTGTTCAACTACAAGGCATGCAAATTGAGGGATTATATAGTGGTGTAGATTACTCAAGAGACTATCCTTATGGCACGCTTCTATCGCGATTTTTAGGTTTTACAGGATATGATGCACAAGGGCTAGCAGGTATAGAATATGAGTATGACAAACTATTGCGAGCAAATTCTTCAGCTATACGGCTTTTTACAGATGCCAAAGGTAATAACTTACCCAATGTTGCAAGTGCATGGAAAGCAGGAGAAGATGGGGCAACAATCGAGCTAACGATTGATGTCGATGTACAGCAAGTCGTTGAACGTGAATTATCACAGGCAATGGAACGTTATGAAGCAGATCAGGCAATGGCGGTAGCAATGAATCCTAATACAGGTGAAATACTAGCTTTAGCCTCCTATCCAACCTTTCATCCGGCTGAATATCAGCAGGTCGAGCCTGCTATCTATAATCGGAATTTGCCAGTATGGATGACCTATGAGCCAGGTTCTACATTCAAAATTATTACGCTTAGTGCTGCTTTAGAAGAGAACTTGGTGGACTTGGAGAAGGATACTTTTTACGATCAAGGCTTTACAATGGTTGCCGGTGCTAGATTGCGCTGTTGGAAGCGTGAAGGTCACGGACATGAAACGTTTTTAGAAGTTGTACAAAATTCTTGTAACCCTGGTTTTATCGAATTAGGTCAACGTTTGGGCAGTGAAAGATTATTACAGTATATTAAAGACTTTGGTTTTGGAGAAAAAACAGGTTCCAATATTGCTGGTGAAGCTTCAGGGATACTATTTTCGAAAGAGGCATTTGGCCCTGTAGAACAAGCGACCACTTCATTCGGTCAAGGGGTAGCCGTAACACCGATCCAGCAGGTGCAAGCAGTAGCTGCTGCGGTCAATGGGGGCAAGCTGTATACGCCGTATGTTGTAAAGAAAATATTTAATCCCGATACGGGTGAAACGATTAATGAAACAGAACCAGTTATTAAAAGACAAGTAATTCGTGAAGAAACGTCTGCAAAAGTACGTGAAGCATTAGAGTCGGTAGTAGCGAAGGGATCAGGTCGACAAGCGTATCGAGATGGTCTGCGTATTGGGGGTAAAACAGGTACAGCACAAAAAGTTGAAAATGGCCGGTATAAAGATGGCGAGTATATCGTATCTTTTATAGGCTTTGCACCAGCGGATAATCCGCAAATTGTCGTATACGTAGCGGTAGATAATCCGAAGAAAACAACACAATTTGGTGGCGTGGTAGCGGCTCCGATTGTTGGTCAAATTATTGAAGATGTAGCTCCTTTTATTGGTATTGAAAAATCAAAGGAACAGCTTGAAAAGGATTATCGTTGGGGTGACCCGCTTACTGTGAAAGTACCAAGTTTTATTGGTCAAACGAAGGATGACATTGCCAAGCAACATTATCCATTCCGTATCGAATGGCATGGAGAAGGAGCTAAAATTGGTAGTCAATTACCTGAAGTGGATAGTGTTATCAAACAAGACGGCACCATTCATTTATATTTAGTGAACTAATGTAACTTTACCTTTAAAAAAAGGGAAAGAACCACTATTATTATGAAGGGTAGTAATAATTATATGAGAGTTTGTACTTTTTTCGTGAAGAAGAAAGTGAAACAAGATTTAAAGGAGATTTTTCAATGAAACTCGCAACAACGCTTACCATTTTAGCTATTGCTTTTATAGTAACAGTTATCTTGGCACCAATTAGTATTCCACTTCTTCGTCGATTGAAGTTTGGGCAAAGTATTCGTGAAGAAGGACCAAAATCGCACATGAAAAAAGCAGGTACACCAACGATGGGAGGCATTATCTTTTTAATCGCCATCATCCTTACAACAGTTGGCATTGGAAGCTTTTTAGATTTATTCACCTCACAAACCGTGGTCCTTTTACTTGTGCTCGTAGGCTTTGGCTTGATTGGCTTTTTAGATGACGGCTTGAAGGTTATCTTTAAACGCAATCTAGGGTTAACATCTATTCAAAAGTTAATAGGGCAAATTGTCATTGCAATACTTGCATACTTCTTATTACACGCAAGTTCTTTTGATACAACGTTAGCTATTCCTTTTACAGACTGGACAATTGATCTTGGTATTTTTTATGTAGCGTTTTTAATTTTCTGGTTAGTTGGTTTTTCTAATGCTGTCAACCTAACGGATGGTCTAGACGGGCTTGTGGCAGGTACAGCATCTATTGCTTTTGCGGCATTCGGTGTTATTGCACTATTCCAAGATCAAGCTGATATCGCTTTATTTACATTTGCGGTAACAGGTGCTTTGTTAGGGTTTTTACTATTCAATGCAAACCCTGCAAAGGTATTTATGGGGGATACTGGTTCACTTGCACTCGGTGGTGCATTAGCGATGGTATCTGTCTTAGTTAAAGAAGAGTTTTTACTTGTATTAGTTGGATTAGTGTTTGTGATTGAAACACTATCTGTCATTTTGCAGGTGGGTAGCTTTAAAATTCGCAAAAAACGTATTTTTAAGATGAGTCCTATCCACCATCATTTTGAATTATCAGGTTGGTCAGAATGGAAAGTTGTACTTGTCTTTTGGTCAACTGCTTTAGCAGTAGCATTGATTGCAGTCTTATCGGAGGCGTTCTAATGAGAGAGTATACAGATTTACAACATAAAAAAGTCCTTGTTTTAGGCCTAGCTAAAAGTGGTGTTGCAGCAGCGGAGATTTTACATGAGCTTGGCGCCTTTGTGACAGTCAATGATTCTAAGCCGTTTGATGAAAGTCCTGATGCACAAGGTCTATTGCAAAAAGGAATTACCGTTATTTGTGGTCGTCATCCAGAGGATTTACTGGATGAAGGCTTTGAAATAGTCGTTAAAAATCCAGGTATCCCTTACAGCAATAATATCGTAGCAGATGCGATAAAACGTGAAATTCCTGTATGGACAGAAATAGAGCTTGCCTATTTAATTAGTGATGCACCATTTATCGGTATTACAGGTTCTAATGGTAAAACGACAACGACGACATTAATATTCGAAATGCTGGAAAATGGTGCGAAGAAGCCATTAATCGCAGGTAATATTGGGACAGTAGCTTGTGGTGTGGCAAAAGAAGCACAAGAAGATAATGTCATTGTGACAGAGCTTTCGTCTTTCCAACTGATGGGCACTAAAACATTTAAACCAAAAATTTCTATATTAACAAATCTTTATGATGCACACCTTGATTATCACGGTACGTTTGATAACTATGCTGAAGCAAAATTTGGCGTAACACGCAATCAAGATGAAACAGATTATTTCATTTTCAATGCGGATCAGCCGATTGTTGTAGGCTATGCTGCAAAATCCAATGCAAAGAAAGTGCCGTTTTCTTCGAAGGGACGTACCGAGCAAGGGATTAGCGCTGATGATACAACAATCTATTGGCAAGGTGAACCGTTTATGGACAGAGCGAGTATTGCGTTGCCGGGTAAACATAATTTAGAAAATATTTTAGCGGCAGTAGCAGCTTGTATATTGATTGGCTGCGAAAAAGCTAAAATGGAAGAAGTTTTAGCTAAATTTGGAGGTGTTCGTCACCGTACCCAATTTGTCCGTGAGTGGAATGGTCGAAAAATTTACAATGATTCTAAAGCAACTAATTGTCTAGCTACGAAAAGTGCGCTAGATGCATTCCAAGCACCCGTTATTTTGCTAGCGGGTGGTTTAGACCGTGGACATTCTTTTGAAGAGTTACGACCTTGCATGGGGCATGTCAAAGGTGTAGTAGCATTCGGTGAAACGGGCTTACGCTTTGTAGAATTTGCTAAGTCTTGTGGTGTTCCACAAACGGTCATTGCTCAAAATGTAGAAGATGCGGTACATTATGCCGCACCAATGTCTGCAGAGGGAGATGTTATTTTACTATCACCTGCATGTGCAAGTTGGGATCAATATGACAGCTTTGAAATCCGCGGGGATGTTTTTATTGATGCTGTAATGAAGCTGTAATGAGCCTGTAACTATTTTAGAATATACTTGACGTGGAAGGATGGCATTACTGAGAGGGAAAGAAAGCTATTTATTGCTCGTCACAACTTTGATGCTATCAGTAATCGGCATTATTTTCGTCTATTCTGCAGGTACCTATTGGAGTGCCGTTCATTATAGTGGAAAAATGCCGTTTTATATGAAACAAAGTTTGTATTTTGGGGTAGGCATTGTCGTGTTTTTGATCACGATTCGATTAGAAATCTTGAAAGAGCAATCCTTTTGGAAGATGGCTTATCTATTTTCGTTGGTTTTACTTGTCCTTGTTCTTATACCAGGGATTGGTCTTGAGCGAAATGGTTCACAAAGTTGGATTGGTGTAGGACCATTAACAATACAACCTGCTGAACTAACGAAAATTACCGTTCTTGTTTACATGAGTCATATCTTGGCGCAACATAAAACCGGAACACCAGTAGTAAATTGGCGTCATGCCGTCATAGTAATAATACCGGTTGCACTGATTATGCTTCAGCCCGATTTTGGCTCTGTTTTTATACTCGTTGTCTCTGTTTTTTTACTGTTATTTGTGGCAGGGTATCCGTTAAAACTTTATGCAATGATTATGGTAGCGGGAGTTGCTGGATTAGTAGGATTGATTGCAACGGCACCGTATCGACTTAAACGAATTGAAGCGTTTCTTGATCCATGGGCCGACCCTTTAGTCAGTGGATTTCAGGCTGTACAATCGTTAATGGCAATTGGTCCAGCAGGGATTTTTGGACATGGCTTTGGCCAAAGTAGACAAAAGTTTTTGTATTTACCTGAACCACAAAATGATTTTATTTATGCGATTATTTTAGAAGAAATCGGTTTAGTAGGTGGACTTGTTATTTTAGCGCTGTTTGTGTTGACAATTTACGCTGGTTATAAATTTGCAGTACAGGCTAAATCAAGAACATCCTATTACGCCATTATTGGACTTGTGACAATGTTAACGGTGCAGGCATTTTTAAATATTGCAGTAGTTATCGGTTTGGTTCCTGTAACCGGTGTCACATTACCTTTTATTAGCTATGGTGGAACATCTTTAGTAACAATGTGGTTAATAATAGGTATTATTTATCAATTAGCGAAATAAATATAAAGGAGGAGTACTTTTATGGAGAAAGTAATTGATATAGAAGATCGCATACCTACGCTAAAACTGCGACGAAAAAAGCGTACAAATCGTAAATTCATAGTCCTAATATTACTTTTCTTTTTGGTGCTAGCTGTACTCCTTTATTTTCAATCTCCTTACAGTGATATTAAAAACATTACGGTGAACGGTGCTAAACTAGCTGACGAACAATATTATTTAGATGCTAGTACACTTGCACCAGGAAAGTCGATGTGGGGTTTTACGGTTAAAGATGTAGAACAGGCTATATTGAAGGACAAATGGGTGCAAGAGGTACAAGTAAAGCGTAAATGGCTGAGAGGCGTAACGATTAATATTAAGGAATGGAAAAAAGTTGCGTATCTAGCGGGTGATGGAACCTATTATCCATTATTAGAGAATGGTAAAAAATTCGAGCAAGCTGGTGACAATATCCCCATTGATGCGCCCGTTTTTATTGGCATAACGGGGGAAAAAACAATTAACAAGCTTGTAGAGCAATTAGCCCGATTAAAACCTGAAGTTTTAGCTTTAATCTCACAAGTCAATACTAACAGTAATGAGGCCAATCCTAATGCGGTCAAGCTTTATATGAATGACGGCTATGAAGTACGTGCAGTGATACCAACATTAGCTGAAAAGCTAAATTATTATCCATCCATTGTTGCGCAAATTGCAGATTTAGAAAAGGGTGTTATCGACATAGAAGTCGGCTCTTATTACCGTCCCTTTAATGATGAGTACAACAAAGTGAACATTGATATGGAGGACAACCCTGATGGAAAAGTGGCCAATCAGGAAGTGAATGAAGATGAACAACAAGAAACAGAATAGTAAAGGGAACTTCTTTACGAGGAAACAATTTGAGCTGCTCATCGTTTGCATAACAACAGGGTTTATCATCGGCTATTCTTACAACCAAGCGAAAGACAATCGCCAAACTAGCGCCATTAAATCAGAGCTATTTGAACAAGAAGATTCATATCGTGAGGAGCTCATTGAACAACAAGAGCGCAATAAAGAACTCACAGAAGAAGCCAACATGTTACAAGAAAAAATTCGGCACTATGAAAAGAAATTTGCATCAAATGAAAAGGACTCTAAGAAATTAGTTCAAGAAGCAGAAGATTTACGCTTACTATTAGGTGATTTAAATTCAGAAGGAAAGGGTATACGTATTACGCTTCAAGATGGTGATTACGATCCTAAATCTGCAAACCCTAATGATTATATCGTCCACGAAAGTCATGTTTTTAAGTTGCTAAATGAATTAAAAATTTCTGGGGCACAAGCGATTGCCATTAATGGACAACGGGTCATGGCGAATTCTTACATTAGATGTAATGGTCCTGTTATTACAATTGACGGCAAGCAACACCCAGCTCCATTTGTCATCGAGGCTATTGGGGATTCGGGGACACTCCGCGCTTCATTGAACTTAAGTGGTGGTGTAGTAGATCAATTGTTAAATGACAACATTGTGGTGTCCTTAGAAGAAAATCAAAAGTTAATGATGCCTAATGTAAAAGTAGAAAGTTAACTACAGCGATTCTATGTATGAACATGGGCTGAAAGTTATGTTAAGCCTCCTGTGGATGTCCTAGATAATGATTTGTATTTATGGAATGCAAAGTCTAAATTTGATGATATCAAGGAGTAATTGTTTGCGATGCGTCTAGGAGGGGCTATTTTGAAAAAAAATATGTACACCCGAATAACGATCGTGCTATTTATTATCGGTTTGATGATAGCGGTACAATACAATACCATTCAAAAACCAGCTGAGCGAGATACACGAGATATTTGGGCCATACGAGAGGAATTAGCAGAAGAAAAGAAAAGGCATTCCACATTATTAGCAGATATTCGCTCACTCAATGAGGTAGTGGGTCGCTATGAGCAATCTGAAAAAACTAATTTACAAGGTGTTTTAAATGAGACAGTAAATCGTTTAAAGCAACAGGCAGGTCTTACGGATATAACAGGTCCTGGGGTGATACTTCGAGTGGAGCCAGCCCCAGAATTAGTAGCAATGGGGTATGAAATAAAAGAGATTTCTCCAGACTTACTTACCCAATTACTGAATGAATTATTTAAATATGATGCTCCTAGTGTTGCAATTGATGGAAATCGTATTGTTCATACCACAGCTATTAGGGACATAAACGGGAAAACAACGGTGAACAGTGTAGCACTTTCTTCGCCGCCATTCGAAATTTATGTTGGGACAACGACATTTAAAGCAGCTCAAAAAATGTATAATTCCATTCAAGCTTCCACATTTATCGATTCATTTTATTTAGATAATTTTAATTTAGTAATAGAGGAGCCGACTGAATTGGTAACCATACCGGCATACGATCAGCCGTTGACGAATGATTATTTAACAGAAGTCAAAAAAGGAGAATAAACTATGTGGCTACCATTTCTAGGTTTGGTGTTGGGACTAGCACTAGGCTTGTTAACAAATATCCAAATCCCCTCTATTTATGAAAATTATTTGTCTATAGCAGTGCTGGCTGCTTTAGATACGTTATTTGGCGGTATACGAGCTCAATTACAGCATGTATATGACGATAAAGTATTTGTATCAGGTTTCTTTTTTAATATAGTTCTTGCGGCGGGACTGGCATTTTTAGGTGTGAATTTAGGTGTAGACTTATATTTAGCAGCCATTTTCGCTTTTGGAGTACGTTTGTTCCAAAATATAGCAATCATTAGGCGTATTTTACTAACTCGGTTAGATGAAAAACGTCACAACAAGAAGAAAACTTCCATAGAATGAGAGAAAAATTGACCAAAATACTCGATTTGCTTAGACATTATGCAAGATTTACAATAGAATGAAATTAAGAGCATTTTCAAGGAGGTGCAGCGAATTGAATCAGCAGGAATTGTATATATCACTCGATATAGGATCTTCCTCTATCAAAGTATTAATAGGTGAAATGAGCGACGGACAATTACATGTAATTGGGGTCGGTAATGTAAAATCGAATGGTGTTCGAAAAGGTGCGATTGTTGATATTGATGCAACAGTTCAGTCTATTCGAAAAGCAGTAGAACAAGCAGAGCGGATGACTGGTTATCAAATCGACGAAGTCGTTTTAGGCGTTCCAGCGAACCAGACGATGTTACAACTAGTTAAAGGTGTTGTCGCTGTAAATAGTGAAAATAGAGAAATTACAGATGATGATTTAGACAGAGTGGTAGAATCTGCACAAGTCATGTCAATACCTCCTGAACGTGAATTAGTCAACATCATTCCTAGACAGTTTATAGTAGATAATTTAGATGAAATTAAAGATCCACGAGGTATGATAGGTATTCGTCTCGAAATGGACGCGACAATGATTACGACCTCTAAAACGTTGTTACACAATGTACTTCGTTGCGTAGAGAAAGCAGGATTAAGCATTAGAGAAATATATTTACAACCACTAGCTGCTGGTTTTTTTGCATTAACGGAAGATGAGAAAAACCAAGGTACAGCATTTATTGAATTGGGTGGTGGCTCAACGACTATTGCAGTATTTGAAGAAGGGCTACTGACACATACTGGTGTTATTCCGGTAGGTGGCGATCATATTACAAAAGACATTTCAATTGTTTTAAAAACACCGACAGATCAAGCGGAGCAAATAAAACACCAATTTGGACATGCCTTTTACGATGATGCTTCAGACGATGAACTGTTTGAAGTGCCAGTTGTGGGTACAGATTCTAGGGACCAGTACAGCCAACGCTATATTTCTGAAATTATTGGTGCAAGATTAGAAGAACTATTTGAACTAGTAATTGATGAGTTAGCACGTTTAGGCGTTCGCGATTTGCCAGGCGGTGTTGTTTTAACAGGTGGTGTTGCAAAGCTAGATGGTATTGCTCAATTAGCACGCCAAATACTGCAAACGCGTGTTAGAATATATACTCCAGATTATATTGGCGTTAGAGAGCCTTCATTTACGACGGCAGTTGGACTGATTCGTTACGCCTATTTAGAAGATGATTTTTACGGAAAAGGTACGAATACGCAGCCTATTGAATATGCGGTTGTCGGTGCACAAGCGCCTGCATCTAAAAAGCAAGAATATGCTGCACCTTCAGAATCAAAAGGAAGCGTAATCGGTAGAGCAAAAAAATTATTTGATAAATTTTTTGATTAACTTGAATGCGTAATGAATGATACAGAGTCGAGTTACCGTGGGAGGAAAAAAGAATGTTAGAATTTGATACAAGTGTCGATCAACTTGCAGTTATAAAAGTCATTGGTGTGGGTGGTGGCGGTAACAACGCTGTTAACCGAATGATAGAGCATGGTGTACAAGGCGTTGACTTCATCGCTGTAAACACGGATGCACAGGCTTTAAATTTATCGAAAGCTGAAATTAAGCTACAAATCGGTACAAAGCTTACACGTGGCTTAGGAGCAGGAGCTAATCCAGAAGTAGGGAAGAAAGCGGCTGAAGAAAGCCGTGAGCAATTAGAAGAAGTATTACGCGGAGCGGATATGGTATTCGTTACAGCCGGAATGGGCGGTGGCACAGGTACTGGTGCTGCACCAGTTATCGCACAAATTGCCCGCGATTTAGGCGCTTTAACTGTTGGTGTCGTAACACGACCGTTTACTTTTGAAGGACGCAAACGACAAACACAAGCAATCGGTGGTATCGGAGGCATGAAAGAAGCCGTAGATACTTTGATTGTCATTCCAAACGACAAGCTCTTACAAATTGTCGACAAATCGACTCCGATGCTGGAAGCTTTCCGTGAAGCGGATAACGTTTTACGTCAAGGTGTACAAGGTATTTCGGATTTAATTGCAACACCAGGTCTTATCAACCTAGACTTTGCGGACGTAAAAACAATTATGTCTAACAAAGGTTCTGCGTTAATGGGTATTGGTATTGCGACAGGTGAAAATCGTGCAGCAGAAGCTGCTAAAAAAGCAATTTCAAGTCCATTACTTGAATCATCTATTGATGGCGCTAAAGGTGTACTGATGAACATTACAGGTGGTTCGAACCTTAGCTTATTTGAAGTACAAGAAGCGGCAGATATTGTGGCATCGGCTTCAGATGAAGAAGTGAATATGATTTTCGGTTCGGTTATTAATGAAAATTTAAAAGACGAAATCATTGTTACGGTGATTGCAACAGGCTTCTCTGAAGAGGCATTACAACAACACAGAGGAAATGTGCGTCCGAGCATTAATAATAATCGACAAGCTGCTCCACAACAACAAGCGCCTATTCGTGAGCAACGTCAAGAAGTTCATGTACAACAAGAACAACCGCGTCAAAATCATCAAAATTATGCACAAGATGATATGTTAGAAGTCCCTGCATTTTTACGTAACCGCAAAAATCGTGGATAATCAAAACTCGTATTTTACATCATGTAAAATACGAGTTTTTTAAGTGCCAGTCACGCAAACAATTCTGAATTGTTTGCGTGACTGGCACTTTTTGTGTAAGGAAACGATGTTTTTTGTCAAAACATTTTTAGGAAATCATGCGATTGTTTGACAATATTTGTAGCGCTGGCATGCTAACTTTGTAAGTAGGAGGCGGCTGTTATGTATGGAGAATGGCTGGTGCTCATTAATACGCTTTATAATCTAGCAATACTGACGTTTACAGCAAAAGTTACAGGCGTTTTTGTAAAGAATACGAGATTATTAATGAGTTCAATAATTAGTAGTTTAATAGCTGTAATTGGTGGTCAAACGCTGCTTACGATTGTGCTAAGTTTCATTGTACTAATCGGTCTAGCCTTTCGCTTTAAGCTTCGAAGCTTTCAAAAGCAAGGACCGATTGTCCTGACAGCTACGATTGTTATCGGTGGACTGTTAACAGCATTACAACCGTATTTAAAGAATCTTTCTGTCATGCATTTTATTGTGATTTGCTTATTGCTCGCAGTTGGTAATTTAATCATTTTTTATAAGCAATGGGGCTTTGTTAAGCTGGAGAGAGTAAGTGGACAATTTGTATTTCAAACAATCTTGAAGGTTTTTGACAAAGAAATTCCACTTTCGGCATTTGTAGATACAGGCAATCAATGTATCGAGCCGTTATCGGGAAAACCTGTCCATTTTGTTTCCTATGCAGCGCTACGGCCTTATTTACCAGTGACAATTCGTGAAGCATTAATGCAGTGGCAAGAAACAGATCCTTACGATGTATCAATGTTTTCAGTAGATTATCAGCGTCTTATTCGATTTATTCATGTTAATACTGTACAGCAACAAACAGTAGTTTTAGGTTTTCGCTTTGATGAATGGCATATAAAAGGGGAGTCATCACAAGTGAAAACAAATGAATATATCGTGTTAACGAAAAAAGCTAAAAATTTTCCACATAGCACAGCAGCAATTTTACATTTTTCAGCGCTTTCAAATAACTCATAGAGGGGGAGAACTATTGCTTCTTAGGCTACTTGCTAGCTTGAAAAAATTATGGGGTAAGTTTCGGAGTCGTGAAACGTACTATATAGGGGGAAATGATTCATTGCCAGTGCCACTAAGTCGAGAAGAAGAAGTCACAGTCATTGCATCCTTTATGAACGGAGATTTACGAGCTAGAGATACACTTATTGAACGTAATTTACGTCTTGTTGTTTATATTGCTAGACGTTTTGATAATACGGGTACGCCGATTGAAGATTTAATTAGTATTGGTTCGATTGGCTTAATAAAGGCGATTGAAACGTTCAATACAGATAAAAATATTAAGCTTGCCACGTACGCATCACGTTGTATTGAAAATGAAATTTTGATGCATTTACGTAAAACGAGTCGCATGAAGGGTGAAGTTTCACTAGATGAGCCACTAAATTCTGATGCTGACGGAAATGAATTACTATTGTCTGATATTTTAGGCACAGAGGAACATATTATTTTAGATAATGTTGAAAAGAAAATTGAACGTCAACATATGTTCCATGCCATTAATTTATTAGGTGCACGTGAAAGATATATTATGGAATGTCGGTTCGGTTTAAACGGTAAAATTGAAATGACACAAAAAGAAGTAGCCGATCATTTAGGTATTTCGCAATCATATATTTCTAGGCTAGAAAAGAAAATTATTCAAGATTTACGAGAAAATTTAAATCAGCCAATTTCTTAGATAGGGAAATTTATCCTACCTAAAATTGGTCATGCTTTTTCTGCATATTCTCGATTCTGTCGGACAAACTGATGTAACGGTTTAGTCAGAGAATAACATCCGGAGGAATCGAATATGCGAACAAAAGTAGATCTTTGCGGCTTAGATACATCGACTTTGCCAATTTTAAAGCACGAAGAAATGAAGGAACTCTTCATTCGATTACAAGCAGGAGAAACTGAGATTCGGGAAGAGCTTGTAATGTGCAATTTAAGGTTAGTGCTAAGTATTGTCGGACGATTTGCCTATAGGGGTGAACAGGCAGATGATTTATTTCAGGTAGGCTGTATTGGCCTCATGAAAGCCATTGATCATTTCGATTTAAAGCATAATGTAAGATTTTCAACATATGCTGTACCAATGATCATTGGTGAAATTCGTCGCCATCTGCGTGATCATCATGCACTACGTGTTTCTCGTTCTCTTAGAGATATTGCGTATAAGGCGATGCAGGCAAAAGAACAATGGATAACCGATAATTTGCGAGAACCAACGATTGAAGAAATTGCTGAAATGATTGACATGAAAAAGGAAGATGTATTATTTGCTTTAGATGCCATTCAAGACCCAGTTTCATTACAAGAGCCTATTTATGCAGACGGTGGAGACGCTGTTTATATGATGGACCAATTACGTGATGATGATGTATCGGAAGATCAATGGGTTGCCTACGTGTCGGTGAAGGAAAGCTTGCAAAAATTAGATGTACGTCAGCAAATGATTGTAGCAAAGCGTTTTTATTATGGTGAGACACAAACTGAAATTGCCAAAGAATTAGGGATTTCCCAAGCGCAAATTTCACGTCTTGAAAAAAATGCCATTGAAACGATGCAGAAAGATTATAAGTGAGTAGACAATGCGCACCCGAAACTTTCGGTGCGCATTTTATCTTCATTGTATAAGTCCAATATAAAAATAAAACGATGGTACATGTCATAGATTTTATTAAAGCTAATAAAGAACAATAATGTGAGGATGTTGCTTTGTGTAGCAGCAAGTTAGCATGTAACAATGCAAGTTGTAGCTTAAATAAAAAAGACACTGGTATGAGTGGTATTGATTTACTAGGAGGGATACAAATGCGTTTCTCAATGTTACAGCAAAAAGAAGTAATAGAAGCAGGCAATGGACGTTTTTTAGGCTTTGTCGTAGATGCAGAGGTATCGAAAGAAACTGGCTATGTAACTGCGTTTATGATTGCGGAGCCGAGAAAGTATCTAGGTTTTTTTAGAGGAGAAGAGTCGATTAGAAAAGTCCATATGAAGGATGTTCTTGTTGTAGGAAAGGATGTCATTCTAGTAAAGGCATTATCGTAGAATCATAGCATCTGTGTGGCTTGCTTCTATTTTTTGAACAGTAAGACTGTAGCCCCTCATGTCGTTTAAGCAACGTGAATGTATCAGTATTAATAGGTCAGGCTATTCATTGATAAATCAAGAGTTGCTTGTTACAATAAAGGAAACTAAGTTGTAAAGTTGGGAAAAACAGTGACGAAGATCTTAACAAATTTAGACAAAATTAATAGTCAAATACAAGCAGCACAACAACGCTCAAATCGTGAAGCAACTAACGTACAAATTATTGCTGTAACGAAAGAGGTTTCCGTTGAACGAACACAAGAAGCAATTGATGCAGGGCTTATACATTTAGGTGAAAATCGTCCTGAGGGCTTAAAGCAAAAAATTGAAGCCATTCAAGCAAATGTACACTGGCATTATATTGGATCATTACAAACTCGAAAAGTAAAACAAGTTATTAATGAAATTGATTACTTACATTCATTAGATCGTTTAAGTTTAGCTGAAGAGATTGAAAAAAGAGCAACAAAACCTGTAAAATGTTTTGTACAAGTTAATGTGTCAGGTGAACAATCAAAGCATGGTTTAACGATTGATGACGCAGTTACATTTATTGAATCTTTACAAAACTTTACGAAAATTCAAGTTGTAGGTCTAATGACAATGGCACCAAATACAGAGGACGAAACAATTATTCGCTCTGTTTTTAAGCAATTAAAACAATGTCAACAGCAAATAGCCGAACGAGGATTCGCACACGCGCCTTGTACCGAGTTATCAATGGGCATGTCTAATGACTTTGAAATAGCGGTAGAGGAAGGAGCTACATTCGTTCGAGTCGGAACGGCTCTTGTTGGAAATGAAAGAGGGGAACAGGATGAGCATGAAAAATAAAATTAAAAACTTCTTTTATCTTGAAGAAGAATTAGAAGAAGAAATCACGCAAGCTCCTATTCAACAGCAACAACCCGTACAGCAACAACCGATTCATGCAGCTAAACCTAAAAAGGTCATTAAGGAACGTAAAGCACAGATTCATGAAATTGTACCGCAAAGTACAGCTGCCAATAATAATATTGTCAGTTTACAAGCAGCTATGAATACAAAGGGTGCGAAAGTTGTATTAGTAGAACCGAGAGTTTATGCAGAGGCACAAGATATCGCAGAAAACTTAAAGAACAAACGTGCAACGATTGTTAATCTACAACGTATCGAACGAGAACAAGGTATAAGAATCATCGACTTTTTAAGTGGTACAGTCTATGCACTTGGTGGAGACATTCAACGTATAGGCAAAGATATTTTCTTATGCACACCAGATAATGTAGAAGTGTCTGGCGAAATTTCCAATTTTATTTTAGACGATAATTAATAGCGAGGATTGTAGTTTATATGACTTTATATATCATTTTGCATTATGTGGATTTAGCATTTACTGTGTATTCATTTATGCTAGTTGCATATGTTTTAATGTCTTGGGTACCTGCTGCTCAAAGTTCAGCAATTGGCCGTTTTTTAGAAAAAGTATGTGAGCCGTATTTAGGGATTTTCAGAAAATTTATTCCAACTATTGGTATGATTGATATTTCTCCGATTGTAGCAATATTTATGTTGAATTTTATTAAAAACGGACTTTTTATTGTAATTCAAAAAATATTCTTTATGTTTTAGTCAAAATCCTCACAGTTGGTGGGGATTTTTTGTGTAAAGGGGAAATACTAGGCTTAAAAAAGTAGTAGTTTCTAATGAATGAACAAATGGATGAGGTAGATGAGGTGAACGATAGATGGAGCATTTAATACAACATTTTAGGAAGGACGAGCAACCCTTTATTGAGCAAGTAGTAAGCTGGCAGCGCGAGGTGGAAGATCGTTATGCCCCTAAACTTACTGATTTTTTAGACCCAAGACAGCGTTTTATTGTAGCATCTGTTATTGGGCAAAACAATGTGCTCCATACAACAAGTGATGGTCTATTTCATGAGGCAGAACGTCAGCGCATGCTTATTTTCCCAACATATTTTGAGCCCCAGAAGGAAGATTATCAGTTGAAAGTCTTTACTATTCACTATCCTGCAAGGTTTGTGCAATTACGTCATCCCGATGTACTCGGTGCCCTTTTATCACTGGGCCTTGATCGTGCCAAATTCGGGGATATTCGTGTCAATGAACAACAAGTACAGTTTGTCGTAGCGGAAGAGGTGGCAGATTATGTACGCCTTCATTTAACGGGGATTGGGAAAGTAAAAGTACATGTCGAATCAATGAAAGAGTTCCAAGCACTTATCGAAAATGAAGAGGACTGGCAGGAGGAGTCACATACGGTGTCTTCTATGCGTTTAGATGTCATTATTGCGACGGTATTAAAGGTTTCACGTCAAAAAGCTCAAGCACTTATTATAGGAAAAAAAGTACGAGTAAACTGGACTGAACGAGATACAGTTGCTTTTGAGTGTCAAGAAGGTGATATTTTGTCCATACGTGGAAGTGGTCGAGTGAAAATAATAATGACTGAAGGCCGAACAAAGAAAGATAAAATCCGTTTACAAATCGGTCGATTGACCCAAAAAGGCTAAAAAACATGTAATTTCCATTTATTTTTACTGCTAAGTTGTTAGAACAATTGTATAATAAGAATTACGAATGTACATGTAAAGGAGAGAAGGATCGTATGCCATTATCACCTATTGATATACATAATAAGGAGTTTACAAAATCTTTCAGAGGTTATGCTGAAGATGAAGTAAATGAATTTTTAGATCAAATCATTAAAGATTATGAAAAATTACTGCGTGAAAAAAAAGAAGTCGATAAGCAATTAGAAATGGCTTTAGAGCAAGCGAGACATTTTAATTCTTTAGAGGAAACATTACAAAAATCTATAGTGGTTGCCCAAGAGGCGGCTGATGAAGTACGCAGAAATTCGCAAAAAGAAGCAAAGCTTATTGTGAAGGAAGCAGAAAAAAATGCTGATCGCATCGTCAATGAGGCATTAACGAAAGCACGTAAAGTAACAATCGAGATAGATGAACTGAAAAAACAATCAAAGGTTTTCCGCAATCGTTTTAAAATGCTTGTAGAAGCACAGTTAGATTTACTGAATGCAGATGATTGGGATCATTTATTGCAGTATGATATTGATTTAACCGAAATTCAGTCTTCTGTTGAGGAAGCGCAAGAGTCAGAAGAAATGTAAATAAGGCTTTTACTTAAATGTGAAGGTATCATGTGATGAATATGACTTGACGCAATTCGTGGATTTCCATATACTATTGTAATAGTAAATAAAATAAGCACTTATATGCATAGAGGCAGAGACGAAGACAGTATTTGTTAGGCGTTGACAAGCGATTTGGGGATAGTGGGAGCCCATACAAGCA
Source organism: Lysinibacillus sp. FSL M8-0337 (assembly GCF_038593855.1). NCBI lineage: Bacteria > Bacillati > Bacillota > Bacilli > Caryophanales > Bacillaceae > Lysinibacillus > Lysinibacillus sp. FSL M8-0337. The sequence goes on from NZ_CP151996.1 coordinate 938,712, forward strand.
AATAACAAAGAAAATCACTTCTGAGCTAAATAACTGAACGGCTAGTAAGTTATTTCGGAGCGCACAACGTTAACGTGCTTTCAAGCGGTAGTATATTATGTACTACAACTAGGGTGGTACCGCGAGTTCAAGCTTCTCGTCCCTTACAGGGATTGAGAGGCTTTTTTGTTGTTACTGTTTTGACTTTGGGGCAACATTCGCAGGACATTCGAAATAGCATCGTTTTAAAAAAAAGCGCAAGTCGTGTTGCATTCACTTTGCTGAGGCTTTGAAGAAGCTGCATGCCATGAATGCTAAGCAGTTGTTCTCTGTTTGCGAAAAATAAAGGAGGAATTACAAATGGTGGAGTATAAAGAAACCTTATTAATGCCGAAAACGGATTTTCCTATGCGTGGGAACTTACCAGCAAATGAACCAAAAATGCAAGAAAAATGGAATGAGATGGACATCAATAAATTACAAATGGAGCGTACAGCTGGTCGCCCAGAGTATGTGTTACATGATGGCCCTCCATATGCAAATGGTGATATTCATATTGGCCATGCGTTAAATAAAGTGATAAAAGATATGATTACACGCCATCGCTCCATGACTGGCTATCATGTCAATTATATTCCAGGTTGGGATACACATGGTTTACCAATTGAACAAGCTTTAACAAACAAAGGTGTTAAACGTAAAGAAATGTCCATTGCAGATTTCCGTGAGCTTTGTGAAAAATATGCTTATGAGCAAATTGACAATCAGCGTGCACAATTCCGCCGTCTAGGCATTCGTGGCGATTGGGAAAACCCATATATTACGTTAAAACCAGAATTTGAAGCGCGCCAAATTGAAGTATTCGGTAAAATGGCGGAAAAAGGCTATATTTATAAAGGTTTAAAACCAGTATATTGGTCGCCTTCATCTGAGTCTGCATTAGCGGAAGCAGAAATTGAATATAAAGATGTTAAATCAGCTTCTATTTATGTCAGCTTTGCTATTAAAGACGCAAAAGGTGTTGTGCCAGCCGATGCGAAATTTATTATTTGGACGACTACACCTTGGACACTACCTGCAAACTTAGGGATTTCGTTAAATCCAGAGTTTATCTATGTGGTTGTGGCGGTAGCAGATAAAAAATTCATTATTGCGAAAGAATTGTTAGAAACAGTTGCAAAAGAGCTTGAATGGGAAACGTACGAAGTTGTGCAAGAAGTAAAAGGGGAAGCATTAGATCGTCTTGTAGCACAACATCCATTTTACGACCGTGAATCGCTTGTGATGGTCGGGGAACATGTTTCTGCTGAAGCAGGTACAGGTTGTGTTCATACAGCTCCAGGACATGGTGAAGATGACTATCAAATTGGGAAAGCTTATGGTTTACCTATTCTTAGTCCAGTGGATAACAGCGGTTGTTATACAGACGAAGCACCAGGTTTTGAAGGTGTCTTCTACAATGATGCAAACAAGATGGTTACTGCCAAATTAGAAGAAGTTGGCGCACTTGAAAAATTAAGCTTCTTTACGCACTCATATCCACATGACTGGCGTACGAAAAAACCAGTTATTTATCGTGCTACACCACAATGGTTTGCGTCTATCGATGCCTTCCGTGATGAATTATTAGCAGCGGTTAAATCGACGACATTCACACCTGCTTGGGGTGAAACACGTCTTTATAATATGATCCGTGATCGTGGCGATTGGGTTATTTCTCGTCAACGTGCATGGGGCGTACCAATTCCAATTTTCTATGCTGAAAATGGTGAACCAATCATTACACCAGAAACAATTGCGCATATTTCTGCTTTATTCCGTGAGCATGGTTCAAATATTTGGTTCCAAATGACAGCGAAAGAATTATTGCCAGACGGCTTTACACATCCAGGTAGCCCGAATGGTGAGTTTACGAAAGAAAATGATATTATGGACGTTTGGTTTGACTCAGGTTCATCTCACCAAGGTGTGCTAGTCGAACGTGGACTGAAATATCCAGCAGATCTTTACTTAGAAGGTTCTGACCAACACCGTGGATGGTTTAACTCTTCGTTAATTACATCTGTGGCGATTAATGGCTATGCGCCTTATAAAGGCTTATTAACGCATGGTTTCGTTCTTGATGGCGATGGTCGCAAAATGAGTAAGTCACTAGGAAACGTTATTATCCCTCAAAAGGTAATGGACCAATATGGTGCTGATATTTTACGTCTATGGGTAGCATCTGTAGATTATACGGCTGATGTGCGTATTTCTATGGATATGTTAAAACAAGTGTCTGAAGTGTACCGTAAAATCCGTAATACATTCCGTTTCTTACACGGTAATGTAGCTGATTTCAATCCACAAAAAGATCGTGTAGCCTATGCAGATTTACGCGAAATGGATCAATACATTTATATGCGTTTACAAGATGTCTTAAAAATGGTGCGTGCTGCTTACGACCGCTATGATTTTGCGGCTGTCTACCATGCGGTGAATAACTTTGTTGCTGTAGAATTATCTTCTTTCTACTTAGACATCGCAAAAGACGTTGTTTATATTGAAGGGCATGACAATAAAGACCGTCGTGCAATGCAAACAGTCATGTATGATACATTAATGACATTAGTAACAGTCATGACACCAATTATTCCACATACAACGGATGAGGTTTGGTCTTACTTACATGCACAAGGTGTTGTAGAAGAGGTGTCAGTGCAATTAACTGATTTCCCATCAGTAGATGAGCAAGTAAACTTTGATGAGCTTCGTGGCAAATGGGCAGCGATTATCGAAGTGCGTGATGATATTCTAAAAGCATTAGAAGAAGCGCGTAATGCTAAAACAATCGGTAAGTCTCTTGAAGCGAAAATAACAGTTTATGCTAACCCAGAAGTGTTAACATTATTGCATGATGCAAACATTGATTTTGCGCAACTTTCTATCGTTTCTGCTTTTGAGGTAGCAGCAATTGAATCAGCTCCTGCTGAAGCGTTAGCGTTAGAACATGTTTCTATTGTTGTTGAAAAAGCAACAGGCGAAAAATGTGAGCGTTGCTGGTCAATTTCTGCAACAGTTGGAACAAATGAAGCACATCCAACAGTGTGTGCTCGTTGTGCCGAAGTTATTGAAAAATATTATGTATAAAAATTAATGAACAATGAGCAGCTCGATGATTTTAGATCGGCTGCTCATTTTTTTGAATGCGTGGAAAATGTTGAACATACCGATCCAAATTAAGAACATAGTGGAAAGTAGACCATAAATGGGAGGTAAGCGAGGATGTCTAGATGAATAGGTTTTAGGATACAAACATGCAAAAGTAATCTTTATTTAAACAATATTTCGATTGTGTTTCGGTAATCCGTTGGAGATATTCCTACATATTTTTTAAATGTAAGGCTGTAATAATTGGGTGTATTAAAGCCAGAGCTTGCTGCGATTTTTTCAATGGTGTAGTCAAATTTCCGCAAGTATGGGAGTGTTTTGATTATGCGTGTATACGCTACATAATCGACAAAATTACGACCCGTTTCTTTTTTAAATAATCGGCTAAAGTGAGTAGGACTAAAATTAATAGATTTTGCTACATCGCTAATAACTAGCTGTTCATCGTAATGCTCCTCAATGTAGTGAATAGCCTTTTGTAGCTGTTCATGCTTCGTTAAATCCTCATAAAATCGTATATGAATATTATCGACTGGTGGCTTTCTACGTGCTTTTCTAGCTTGACTATAGGATTCTTTGACTTGCATAGATTGCAAAAAAACACCACCAATGCCCATAAAAAGATGGATACTATAATCGTTTTTCAATTGCTCGATCACTGTCAGTAAAGTAGTGACGCCCTCTTCCCAATGTTTAAAGGATGTATACGTTATAGGAATCCGCATGAGCAGTAATAAATAACGCTCGAAATTTAAAAAGGACAACGGTGCTTTATCGGCAAAGTGTTGACGAAAAACATTTGTAATTACACTACTAGCATCATAAGGAATCGGTCGGTTGTGCTGAATATCTACGTAGCCTTGAATTAAGAAAACGATATTGGGAATACAGTCAGTTGATAAAAAGGAAGAGGCTTGTACAATTTCCTGTTCATTGTTGATTTCTCCCCGTATTAAGCGTCTCAAAAACGCTTCGCGAAACGGCGATGTATGATCTTGAGGAAATTGTTGCGAAAGTTCAAGCATCGTGACTGTACTTGCTTGCTGTTCTTTATAGGAAGTATAAAGCTTTTTTACAATTCGTAAAAACTTTTGTTTGTGCAACGGTTTTATTAGAAGCGCTTGTAAATTTAATTCAATGGCAATACCAGCCGAGTAAGCTAGGTGTACTGCAACAATCGGGACAATTATACTGTTAGGATAATGTTTCTTTAAACGATTGACCTTAATCCAATCAAATAATCCCCTAATTTCATAGACGAATATAACTACTTCATGTGCACTTGGTTGTGTACATTCAGTAAATGTGTTAGGGAGGAATTCTTCTAACCACCCTAGCATTTGCTGTTTTTCAATTGAATTCTCAACGTACCATACGACGCCTAAAATACTAAACAGCCCCTTTCTAAAGTCAAAAAATATAATGAAGGTTACTAGAAATATTTTAACTTAAAATAGCAATATTTTGTACTAATACAGCAAAATATTGTACCTATATTATTGGAAAAATAGAATAGAATAGTTGTAGCGAATAATAATTTGAAATTTCAGATAATTATTCATCTATACAAAAGGGGGTTAGTAATATGGCAGGAAGTCATGATTACGAGTATGTAGAAGCTGGAACTGTAGATGTGAAAGATTTGCCACCGTTAGATCCGACAACACATAAAATTATGAAGGATGAGTTTACTACAGGATTTAGCTTAACGGTATTTTATTTTATTTTAATTTTTACTATTCCAGTGATGAATTGGTTTGCTCCTGAATTTGCGTTTAAGAAATTGTGGGGCGGTATGACCGTTACTTGGTTTGTTACGACAATCGTCATGATGTTGATGGCTTTTGTCATTGCCTTTGTGCATACGACATTGTATGAAAAGCGCTTGAAAAAATATGAGATGTCAACGAAGTAGTGTAACTTAAGGGGGTAGGTTGAATGTTAGAGACAATTTTAGAACCAAAAATGTTATTAACAATTGCCCTAATGGGAACGATTGTATACATTACGTATTTAACGAAAAAAAATACAACAGCATCTGATTTCTTCGTTGGGGGACGGAGCTTTGGATGGTTTACGAACGGTTCAGCTATAGGGGGAGACTATTTAAGTGCAGCTACATTTTTAGGGATTGCTGGTTTAACCTTTCAATTAGGCTATGATGGAGCCTATTATGCATTTTGCTTCTCGATTGGTTTGACGCTATTAGCTATTTTTGTTGCTGGGCCATTAAGAAGATTTGGTGCATTTACCGTAGCAGACTTTTTAGCCTATCGCTTTCATAGTAGACGAGCTCGTTTAGCCGCAGTCATTGTAGTTTTAGCAATTTCAGGTTTCTATGCGGCGCCACAACTACTAGGCGCAGCACAAATATTAAGTATGTTCTTTGGGACTTCTTATGAATTTGGTATTATTTTTACATGTGTCGTGATGATTTTCTATGTAGGAATCGGTGGTATGAAGGGCACGACGATCAACCAAGCATTAGAGCTGTGGATTCGTCTAGGTGCATTTATTGTGATGCTTATTGCAGCGATGTATGGTGGCTTGCATTACGATAAAATTTTAGCAGCCATCAATTCCTTTAATGGACCTATTACTGGGACATCACCGTATGCCTTGGATGGAAGTGATATAAATTTTGATGGTGCCGCATGGACGGGGACAGGCTTCTATTTCCCGACGTTTTGGCAAACGATTAGTATGACCATTGGTTTAGCATTAGGTACGATAGGGTTACCGCATATTTTATTGCGCTTTTATACGAATCCGAGTGCTAAGGCTGCACGTAAATCTGCTTTAATGGCGATTGGTATTGCGAGTGCATTCTTCTTGTTAGCCGTATTTTTAGGGGTTGTTGGTCGTGCTATTTTCATTTCAGGTACTGCGAGTGAGGAAGTAATGAGAGATTTAGTGCTTGGTGGCAATAATATGGTTATTCCAACAACGGCGCTTGCATTAGGGGGCGATTGGCTGCTCGGTCTTGTGATTGCAGGGGCATTCGCTGCTATTTTCTCTAACTTATCAGGATTATTTATTACAAGCTCTGGTGCATTAGCGCATGATTTATATGCTAGCTTTATGAAAAAAGATATTACACAAAAACAGCGTGTAGTTGCTGGAAAAGTGGCGATTGTTATTTTAGGTATTTTATATGGCGGACTTGGGTTACTCGTAAAGGATGCTTCCATCGGTCATTTAGTTGCTTTAGCATTTACGGTTGCCGCAAGTACATTTACACCAATCTTTATATTAGGTATTTGGTGGAGAGGGATGACCGAAAAAGGAGCAATTGCAGGGTTAGTGATTGGTCTCCTCGTGTCGATGTGGATGATTTTCTTACCAGGAACACTTCCAAGTTTCCTACAATTCAAAATCCCTGGCATCGTAACAGTACCAGTCGGTTTCCTATCTGTTATTGTTGTGTCATTATTAGATCGTAAAGTACCTGCTGATGTAAACGATTTCATGAAGCGAGTGCACTCGAAGGAATCCGAAACTGCATAGATGATTAACATTGCACGTTAGTTCTTTTAGTGAAGAAAACATAGACGGTAGACCCCTTCAAAGAAATTTGAGTTGGTCTATTGTCTTTTTATTTTTGACATCAAACTTAGGCAAACGTTGATTTCCGTTTCAGGCGCTCCCTTTCCGCAGGCACGGCTCCAACTAATTTTTGCGGCGGATGCCGCAAAAATGGATTTTCCGCTCCAATCAACTAGTATTGACTATTCATATAATATTTCGCTCTCACACACTGAAATGAAAAGATGAAGGTTATGCCTGTCATAAAAAAGTAGTACCCTATAAAATTTTCTACAGATTTCTATTCATTTCTTTAAAAAGAAGCCTTTGGTTATCGCAGAGAGAGACGACTCCCGCGAAAAACGTTCACTTAGAGCGAAAATCAAAAGCGATTTTTGATTATTGACACCTCTTAATTTAAAGTATCAGCGTGTGTTTCTGTCATATTTTCATGTTATATTAGTTATTGCTATATAAGCTCTTATGGTAGAATAGGTAGGATGTTGAGTGAACGGAGGAATAGCTGTGTATAAATATTATGGATTGGCCGCTTTTGTCATTATTCTTGATCAATGGACAAAATGGCTAATTGTGAAAAATATGGAGTTTGGTGAACGTATTGCCGTATGGGATCCTTGGTTTGGTATTTTATCTCATCGTAATAGAGGTGCAGCCTGGGGGATGCTTGAAGGGCAAATGTGGTTATTTTCTATCGTGACAATAGGTGTTATTATTGCCATCATTTACTTTTATCATAAAGAGGCAAAGGGCAAGCCTCTTTTTCAAGTGGGCTTAATGCTGTTATTGGGCGGTGCCATTGGTAATTTTATTGACCGTATATTTAGAGGAGAAGTAGTAGATTTTGCCGACGTATTAATCCCTATTATTAATTACGATTTCCCGATTTTTAATATTGCGGATGCAGCATTAACAATTGCCGTTGTCGTATTAATGATTGGTTTAATCGCCGAAGATAAAAAAGAAAAGAAACAGGTGAAACAATGACACAAGTATCATATACAATTGAAGAACAGCAACAAGGAGAGCGCATTGATAAAGCGGTTTCGAGTATACAGAATGAATGGTCTCGTACACAAATTAGCAATTGGATTACAGAAGGAATTGTTAAAGTAAATGGTGAAGCAGTAAAAGCAAAATACAAGGTGAAAGCAGGCGATGTTGTTGAAATCATCGTACCAGAGGCAGAACCTTTAGACGTTATTGCTGAAAACTTAGACCTTGAAATCGTGTATGAAGACGCAGATGTACTCGTTGTCAACAAACCAAAAGGAATGGTGGTCCATCCTGCGCCAGGGCATATGACGGGTACACTGGTAAATGGTTTAATGTATCATTGCACAGATTTATCGGGCATAAATGGGATCATGCGTCCAGGTATTGTACACCGAATCGATAAAGACACATCAGGTTTGCTTATGGTAGCGAAAAATGATAAAGCACATGAATCATTAGTTGAGCAGCTTGTGAATAAAACAGTCACACGTAAATACACAGCGCTTGTGCATGGACATATTGCTCACGATAAAGGGACAATTGATGCACCAATTGGACGTGATCAAAAGGACCGTCAAAAACAAGCTGTTGTGGATAAAGGGAAACATGCGGTGACGCACTTCCAAGTAATTGAACGCTTCGGTGATTACACATTAGTAGAGTGTCGTCTTGAAACGGGACGTACACACCAAATTCGTGTCCATATGCAGTATATTGGATTCCCACTTGTTGGCGACCCAAAATATGGACCAAGAAAGACCCTTGATTTTGGTGGACAAGTATTGCACGCAGGTGTTTTAGGATTCACGCATCCGACTACTGGCGAATATATGGAGTTTGAAGCACCACTTCCTGTTGATTATGTACAATTATTAGACGAATTAAGAAATAAGGATTGACGGATAATTAAAGAAGGTCTATACTAACGAAAGTGAATGAACGACTTTAACTTAATATTCACCTTTAATGGCAGTCCAGAGAGGCTGAGAAGGTACATGTGAACGTGTTGCTAAAATTTGTGCTGCAAATTTTTCCAACATGCTATTTAAACACGTACTCAACCCTCTCAGGCTATTCGCCTCGAGAGGTTTTTTTATGCCGTTTCAATGATGCTTTTGCAAGTGTGTAAGCATCTGTAACAACCCGATGAAAATAGAGGAAAGAGAGGAGGACAAAAAATGTCAAAAAATGAGCTATTAGATGGGCCATCGATGACAAGAGCATTAACACGTATTGCACATGAGATTATTGAACGCAATAAAGGAATTGACGAATGTATATTAGTTGGGATTAAAACGCGCGGTGCCTTCCTTGCAAGACGCTTAGCAGAACGTATAGAAAAAATCGAGGGTAAAGCGATTCGTACAGGGGAGTTGGACATCACCCTTTATCGAGATGACTTATCAACAAAGCATGAAAATGAACAGGCACATGTTGAGCAAGTAGATATTGATTATGTGGTAGCCAATCAAAAAATTATTTTAGTCGATGATGTACTCTATACAGGACGTACAGTTCGAGCGGCACTAGATGCAGTAATGGATTTAGGAAGACCTGCGCAAATTCAACTAGCAGTGCTAATTGATCGCGGACACCGTGAGCTACCAATTCGAGCGGATTATGTTGGGAAAAATGTTCCGACATCAGGAACGGAACGTATCGTCGTTAATTTACTAGAAGTTGATGGCGAAGATTGCGTCATTATTTATAAAGAAGACTAATTATAAAGTGAGGAAGCGTCATGTCAAAGGCAGTATTAGATATAAATGATAAACCGACCCCAGTCCAATTAGTGACATTAAGTTTCCAACACATGTTTGCTATGTTTGGGTCAACAATTTTAGTACCACAACTGGTTGGGCTTAGCCCAGCAATCGCCCTTCTAACAAGTGGGATTGCCACATTGTTCTTCTTATTAATTACGAAGTTTCAAGTACCAGCCTATTTAGGTTCATCCTTTGCCTTTATCGCACCGATATTAATCGCTGCAGGTGGTTTAGATGACAATGGTTTAAGTGTAAATCCAGGTAATGCTATGATCGGAGCGATGGCAGTCGGAATTACCTACGGCATTGTGTCACTTATTATTTGGAAGAGCGGTTATAAATGGATTATGAAAATCCTTCCGCCTATCGTTGTAGGGCCAGTTATTATGGTTATCGGTCTTGGCTTATCAGGAACAGCAGTTAACATGGCAATGAATGTTGACGGAGAATATAACTTGCTACATTTCTCAGCGGCACTTGTCACATTATTTACAGCGATTATCTTTACCATCTTCTTTAAGGGGATTTTAAGTACAATGCCAATATTAATCGGCTTAATAGTTGGCTATGTCTACTCGATTTTTATCGGGATCGTCAACTTCGAACCAATTAAAGAGGCGAAAATGTTTGCACTACCACATTTTATTATCCCAGGTGTAAATTATGACTTTACGATTACATCGACAATTTTACTCGCGATGGTACCGATTGTGATTGTAACCATTTCAGAACATATCGGTCACCAACTTGTATTAGGAAAAGTAGTCAATCGAGACTATATTAAAGAACCAGGCTTACACCGTTCTTTACTAGGTGATGGCTTTGGGACCTTGATTAGTGCATTTATAGGTGGTCCACCAAAGACAACATACGGTGAGAACATTGGTGTCCTTGCCATTACACGAGTTTACAGCGTATATGTAATAGCAGGTGCGGCAGTCGTAGCAATTGTGCTGTCATTCTTCGGGAAAGCAATGGCGGTGATTGCAACGATTCCAACAGCAGTTCTTGGTGGTGTTTCCATTCTACTGTTTGGTATCATCGCATCAAGCGGTTTACGTATGCTAGTAGACAACCATGTGGACTTTGGTAACAGCCGCAATTTAGTGATTGCCTCTGTTATCCTTGTAATTGGTATCGGCGGTGCGAAATTTATCGTCACAGAATCATTAAGTTTAGAAGGCATGGCGCTAGCAGCGATTATCGGTGTTGTGCTAAATGCAATTCTACCAGGTAAAAAAGAAGCTGATATACCAGTACCATACAATCAAAATAATCAATCATAGTAGTACCTTTTAATGAATTGTCCAGAGAGGCAAAAAAAGGGAAGTTGTGGACAAGCAATAAGTAAGTAATAGGCTTACTATAGTTTGTCACGCCTCCTTATGCCTCGCTGACGACATCAGCGGGGCTTTTACATTATTTAGCCAAATAAATAATGAAGGACGTCATACATAGACGTTCATGACACACAACCTAATGGAGGTACATGATGAAGAACTTATTATCAATGGAACATTTAACAACTGAAGAGATTAACAGCATTTTACATCGTGCGCAGGCGTTTGAAAATGGCGAAACATCATCGTTATCTCGTGCTTATAACGTAGCAAACTTATTTTTTGAACCGAGTACACGTACGAAAACAAGTTTTGAGATGGCAGAGCGCAAAGTAGGCTGTACGGTTATCCCGTTTGACGCAAGCTTTTCAAGTGTAACAAAGGGTGAAACAATGTACGATACAGTTAAGACGTTAGAAATGATTGGCATGGATGCGGTTGTTATCCGCGCCAAAGAAGATGAATATTATAACGAGCTACTAGAAGGCATCAATGTTGCCGTTATAAATGCAGGAGATGGCGCTGGTCAGCATCCATCCCAATCATTACTTGATCTGTATACGATAAAAAAAGAGTTTGGTTCTTTCGAAGGGTTAAATATTACAATCGCCGGAGATATTTCTCATAGCCGTGTAGCAAAATCCAATGCATCCGCATTACAGCGGTTAGGGGCAAATGTACATTTTCTTTGTCCAGTAGAATGGGCAGGGGATTTTAAAGCACATCATTCTTGGGACGATTTAATCGAAATAAGTGATGTCATTATGTTACTTCGTGTACAACATGAGCGTCATAAAGTAAATAAAAGCTTCTCAAAAGAAAGCTATCATGAAGAGTATGGCTTGACAGTAGAACGAGAGAAGAAAATGAAGGACACAGCAATTATTATGCATCCAGCGCCAGTTAACCGCGATGTAGAAATTGCATCAGAGCTAGTAGAATGTGAACGGTCTCGCATCTTTGACCAAGTACGCAATGGTGTATACACACGTATGGCAATAATTGAAACGATCTTACAAGGGAGAGAATAACATGACGAAAGTACTTCAAAATGTACAAATGTTAAATGAACAAGGTGAATTGCAAACAGTAAATATCGCCATAGTAGATGGCAAAATTACTGCCATTGGACAAGAGGTCAATGTAGCTGGTGCAGAAATAATCGAAGGAAATGGTTTAGTTGTTGCACCAGGGTTTGTGGATGTGCATACACATCTACGCGAACCAGGGTTTGAACATAAAGAAACAATTGCAACAGGTTCAGCATCTGCCGCAAAAGGCGGTTTTACAACAATTTGTGCTATGCCAAATACAAAACCAGTGCCTGACACGGTTGAAAACATGCAATTAATAAATGGGCTTATTCAAGAAAGTGCAGTAATTCGTGTACTACCATACGGCTCATTAACACAAGATATTTCAGGGGAAGTTCGTACGAATATTGAAGAATTAAAAGCACATGGCGCAGTAGCGTTTTCCGATGATGGTGTAGGTATTCAGCTTGCATCCACGATGTATGAACAAATGCAGGATGCGGCAAAGCATGACATGGTCGTTGTCGCACACTGTGAAGATAATTCATTAATTTATGATGGTGTTATGCATGAAGGCAAGCGTAACAAAGAGCTAGGTTTACCAGGTATTCCGTCCATTTGTGAATCTGTCCAAATTGCTCGCGATGTTTTGCTTGCAGAAGCGGCAGGAGCACGCTACCATGTGTGTCACGTTTCAACAAAAGAATCAGTGCGTGCAGTACGCGATGCAAAAGCAGCAGGCATCCGCGTCACAGCAGAAGTTTGTCCACACCATTTATTACTAGAAGAGATGGATATCCCATCCGATGATGCAAACTGGAAAATGAACCCGCCATTACGAGGTGCAGATGATAAGGATTCTCTACACGCAGCACTACTTGACGGCACGATTGACTGCATCGCCACAGACCATGCACCACATACAATAGAAGAAAAATGCTGTGGCATGGTTGGTGCACCATTCGGCATCGTAGGCTTTGAAACAGCCTTCCCGCTATTGTACACACAATTTGTTGAAACAGGGAAATGGACTTTAAAGCAATTGGTAGATTGGATGACTGTAAAAGCGGCACAAATTTTTGACTTACCATATGGAACGTTAGAAGTAGGGGCTTCGGCAGACATGGTTTTAATTGATTTACAGAAAGAACAAACGATTGATGCAGAAGGATTTGTATCAAAAGGTCGCAATACACCATTCAATGGTTGGGTTGCAAAAGGTTGGCCAGTCGTAACAATTTTTGAAGGTAATATCGTATACCAGGAGGCAGAGTAATGAAAAAACGTTTACTTATTTTAGAAGATGGCACAGTATTTACAGGCACAGCGTTCGGTAGTGAGCGAGCTTCACAAGGTGAAGTCGTATTCACTACGGGGATGACAGGATATCAAGAAACGATTTCAGATCCTTCATTCTATGGACAAATCGTAACGTTAACATACCCACTTATCGGTAACTACGGTATTAATCGTGATGATTTCGAATCAATCACACCGGCAATTCGTGGATTTGTTGTCCGCGAACTAGCAAAAACACCGTCGAATTTCAGATGTGATTTAACAGTTGATGAATACTTAACATCAAAAGATATCCCAGGGATTGAAGGTATTGATACACGTAAGCTAACACGCATTATTCGTAGCAAAGGTTCAGTTAAGGCCATTTTGACTGCGGCTGACGAAGAAGTAAATGTAGAAGAAATTGTGGCAAAACTACAAGCGACACCAGCAATTACACATCACGTGCGCGAAGTATCACCAAAGGCTGCCTATCCATCACCAGGTCGTGGCAAACGAGTAGTGTTAATTGACTACGGTATGAAACACGGTATTTTACGTGAATTAAACAAGCGTGATTGTGATGTCCTTGTTGTACCATACAACACACCAGCAGCAGAAATTTTAGCATGGCATCCAGACGGTATTATGCTGTCAAATGGCCCTGGTAACCCAGAGGACGTGGCAGAAGGTATCGAAACAGTACGTAATTTAATCGGAAAAGTGCCAATGTTCGGTATTTGCTTAGGTCACCAAATCTTCTCATTAGCAAGTGGTGCGAAGGCATTTAAATTACCATTCGGTCACCGTGGTGGTAACCACCCAGTTAAAGATTTACGCACAGGACGTACAGATTTAACATCTCAAAACCATGGTTATGCAATCGATATAGAATCATTAAAAGATACAGATTTAGAATTAACACATGTCGCTTTAAATGATGGTACTTGTGAAGGTGTCCGTCATAAGAAATATCCAATCTTCACAGTACAATATCACCCAGAAGCATCACCAGGACCAGAAGATTCAAACCACTTATTTGATGAATTCATTGAAATGATGGAAGCAGAAGCAGGGAAGGGGAAACAACATGCCTAAACGTACAGATATAGAAACTATTTTAGTAATCGGGTCAGGTCCAATCGTCATCGGACAAGCAGCAGAATTTGACTATGCCGGAACACAAGCTTGTCTTTCATTAAAAGAAGAAGGCTACCGCGTTATTTTAATAAACTCAAACCCTGCAACAATCATGACAGATACAGAAATTGCAGACAAAGTATACATTGAGCCAATCACACTTGAATTTGTCTCACGTATTTTACGCAAAGAGCGCCCGGATGCCATCTTACCTACACTAGGTGGTCAAACAGGGTTAAATATGGCGATTGAGTTAGATAACTCTGGTATTTTAAATGAACTAAATATCGAAATTCTTGGTACGAAGCTCGATGCTATTCATAAAGCAGAAGACCGTGATTTATTCCGTAACCTGATGTATGAACTAGGTGCTCCAGTACCGGAATCAGATATTATTCATAACTTAGATGAAGCGAAAAACTTTGTTGCAAAAATCGGTTATCCAGTAATTGTACGCCCTGCATTCACACTTGGCGGTACAGGCGGTGGTATTTGTTATAACGATCAAGACTTAGAAGAAATCGTTACATCAGGTTTAAAATATTCGCCAGTTACACAATGCTTACTTGAAAAATCAATCGCTGGCTTTAAAGAGATTGAATACGAAGTAATGCGCGATGCGGCTGACAATGCCATCGTAGTTTGTAACATGGAAAATGTCGACCCTGTAGGGATTCATACAGGTGACTCTATCGTCGTAGCACCAACGCAAACACTTTCTGACCGTGAAAACCAAATGCTACGTAATATCTCATTAGATATTATCCGAGCACTAAAAATCGAAGGTGGCTGTAACGTACAGTTAGCACTTGATCCATATAGCTTTAACTACTATGTAATCGAAGTAAACCCACGTGTTTCTCGTTCATCAGCATTAGCGTCAAAAGCAACGGGTTACCCAATTGCCAAGCTAGCAGCAAAAATTGCAGTAGGTTTAACATTAGATGAAATCAAAAATCCAGTGACAGGTTCAACGTATGCTTGCTTCGAGCCAGCACTAGACTACATTGTCGCAAAAATTCCACGCTGGCCATTCGACAAATTCGAATCAGCAAAACGTAACTTAGGCACACAAATGAAGGCAACAGGTGAAGTAATGGCACTTGGTCGTACGTTTGAAGAAGCTATGCTGAAAGCTGTTCGTTCTCTTGAAACAGGTCAAGTACATTTAGAGCTAAAACATGCAGAAGATAACTCTGATTCTTGGATTGAAAAACGTATCCGTAAAGCGGGAGATGAGCGTTTATTCTTCATCGGTGAAGCATTGCGCCGTGGTGTAACAATCGAGCAAATCCATGAATGGTCTGCAATTGACTTATTCTTCTTAAATAAATTTAAAAACATCGTAGATATGGAGCAAACACTTGCTAACCATAAAAACGATAAAGAAATATTACGCACTGCAAAACGTCTAGGCTTTGCTGATAAAAAAATTGCCGAGCTATGGGACACAACACCAGAGGCAGTATATGCGTACCGTAAAGAAAACGGCATTATCCCAGTCTACAAAATGGTTGATACATGTGCAGCAGAGTTTGAATCTGAAACACCATATTTCTACGGTACTTATGAGGAAGAAAACGAATCCATCAAATCTGATAAACCATCCGTTATTGTATTAGGTTCGGGTCCAATCCGTATCGGTCAAGGGGTAGAATTTGACTATGCAACAGTGCACTCTGTATGGGCAATTCAAGAAGCAGGCTATGAAGCAATCATTATTAACTCAAATCCAGAAACCGTATCAACGGACTTCTCGATTTCAGATAAGCTATACTTCGAGCCATTAACAATCGAAGATGTTATGCATATTATCGATTTAGAACAACCAATTGGTGTAGTTGTCCAATTCGGTGGTCAAACAGCCATTAACCTTGCTGATAAATTAGCTGCAAATGGTGTGAAAATTTTAGGTACATCATTAGAAGATATCGACCGTGCAGAAAACCGCGATAAATTCGAACAAGCTTTACATGCATTAGACATTCCACAGCCTCCAGGTGAAACAGCTGTTTCAACGGAAGAAGCACTTGCCATTGGCGAACGCTTAGGCTTCCCAGTACTAGTTCGTCCTTCGTATGTACTTGGTGGACGTGCAATGGAAATTGTTTATAACGAACAAGAATTACAACACTATATGGAAAACGCTGTTGAGGCATCACCAGATCACCCAGTACTCGTAGACCGTTACTTAACGGGGCAAGAAATTGAAGTCGATGCGATTTGTGACGGTGAAAATGTTTTAATCCCAGGTATTATGGAACATATCGAACGTGCAGGGGTACACTCCGGTGACTCGATTTCTGTATACCCACCACAAAAATTAACACAAGCACAAAAAGATACATTAGTGGATTACACAACGCGTTTAGCAAAAGGTCTTGGCATTATCGGCTTAATGAACATCCAGTATGTTATTTCCCAAGGTGAAGTGTATGTCATTGAGGTAAATCCTCGTTCATCTCGTACAGTACCGTTCTTAAGTAAAATTACGAACATCCCAATGGCGAACATTGCAACAAAAGCCATTCTTGGAAAATCAATCATAGCACAAGGCTACCCAACTGGCTTAGCGGCAGAGCAAAAAGGTGTATTTGTTAAAGTACCAGTATTCTCATTCGCTAAATTACGCCGAGTGGACATTACATTAGGACCTGAAATGAAATCGACAGGGGAAGTAATGGGGAAAGATGCAACATTAGAAAAAGCACTATATAAAGGCTTAGTTGCAGCAGGTATGGAAATTCGCACAGAAGGCACAGTATTATTCACTGTATCTGATAAAGATAAAGAAGAAGCAATTGCACTTGCAAAACGCTTTTCAACAGTAGGCTACCGCATTGTAGCGACTGAAGGTACTGCACTAGCATTTGAAGCTGCTGGTGTTCGTACTGATGTAGTAGGTAAAATCGGTGCCAAAGGACAAACGTTACTTGATTTAATTCAAAATGGTGAAGCGCAGTTAGTAGTGAACACATTAACAAAAGGCAAGCAACCAGCGCGTGATGGATTCCGCATTCGACGTGAGTCTGTAGAAAATGGTGTGCCTTGCTTAACTTCTCTAGATACAGCAGAAGCAATGCTACGTGTAATTGAATCAATGACATTTACAGCAGAACAAATGCCGAAAGCGGAGGTAGTACATTAATATGATTCGTCAAGAGAAAATGACGGTCGTCTCTCAAAAGCAAATTGCGACAAACATTTTCGAATTGACACTTCGTGGTGAACTGGTTCAGGATATGACTCCTGGCCAGTTTGTCCATGTAAAGGTGTCAGATTCATTGGAGCCGCTTTTACGTCGACCTATTAGTATTGCAAACATAGATAAAGACAACAGTGAATTTACCATGATTTATCGTGCGGAAGGTCGAGGAACAAAGGTGTTAGCGACAAATCGTGAAGGGCAGCTAGTCAATGTCCTTGGCCCAATCGGTAATGGCTTCCCAGTTGATGCAGTAAAGACAGGTGGGACAGCATTATTAGTTGGTGGCGGCATCGGTGTACCTCCTTTACATGAGCTGTCAAAACAACTTAATGCACGTGGTGTGAAGACCATCCATGTATTAGGCTTCCAAACAGAGGATGTATGCTTCTACGAAGAGGAATTTAACGCACTTGGTGAAACACATTATGTAACAGTCGATGGCTCAAAAGGAACAAAGGGCTTTGTGACCAACGTTTTAGAATCACGTGCACCGGAGTTTGATGTGTTCTATTCTTGTGGTCCTCTACCGATGTTAAAAGCTTTAGAAGGTTTCTATCCTGAAAAAGAAGGCTATTTATCTTTTGAAGAGCGAATGGGCTGTGGCATTGGAGCTTGCTTCGCGTGTGTATGTAAGACAACAGATCAAATTGATA
The DNA here is from genome assembly GCF_038593855.1 of Lysinibacillus sp. FSL M8-0337. NCBI lineage: Bacteria > Bacillati > Bacillota > Bacilli > Caryophanales > Bacillaceae > Lysinibacillus > Lysinibacillus sp. FSL M8-0337. The sequence continues at coordinate 956,799 of NZ_CP151996.1, forward strand.
AAGACTATGTCAAAGTATGCTCTGACGGTCCAGTATTCCCGAAAGGTACGGTGGCATTATGAGTCGTTTAAATATCCAATTACCTGGCTTAGATTTAAAAAATCCAATTATGCCAGCTTCAGGTTGCTTCGGCTTTGGTCGTGAGTATGCGCAACTATACGATTTATCGAAACTTGGCGCGATTATGATTAAAGCAACAACTGTAGAAACAAGACCTGGCAATCCGACACCTCGTGTAGCGGAAACAGCAGCAGGAATGTTAAATGCGATTGGTTTACAAAATCCTGGTATTGAAAAAGTAATGAATGAAGAATTAAAGTTTTTAGAAGGCTATGATGTGCCGATTATTGCCAATGTAGCGGGAACGGAAACAGCAGATTACGTGGAAGTAGCACGTCGCATCTCAGCTGCACCCAATGTCAAAGCACTAGAACTTAATATTTCATGCCCGAACGTAAAATGTGGCGGTATTCAATTCGGGACAGATCCAGCAACAGCAAGAGATTTGGTTGCAGCTGTCAAGGCAGTGTCGGAAGTACCTGTTTACGTGAAATTATCACCAAACGTTACAAATATCGTAGAAATTGCGCAAGCTGTTGAAGCAGGTGGAGCGGATGGTATTACGATGATTAACACATTAATCGGCATGCGCTTACATGAACGTACAGGTAAACCTGTCATTGCCAACGGTACAGGGGGCTTATCAGGTCCTGCAGTAAAACCTGTTGCCATTCGTATGGTATATGAGGTGTATAAGGCAGTCAATATTCCGATTATTGGGATGGGGGGCGTAAGCGAAGCACAAGATGTTATTGATTTTATGTCTGCTGGTGCATCAGCAGTCGCGGTTGGAACAGCCAACTTTGTCGATCATTTTGTTTGCCCGAATATCATTGAGGAATTACCTGCAAAGCTTGACGCTTTAGGTGTAGAACATATTACGGATATTATCGGAAGGAGCCATCGTTAATGAATACAAAACCAATTCTAGCACTTGATTTCCCAGGAGAAGCAGAAGTTTTCAAGTTTTTAGCACATTTTCAAGAGCCTCTTTTCGTCAAAATTGGTATGGAGCTTTATATGCAAGAAGGTCCAGATATTGTCCGCAAAGTGAAAGATTTAGGTCATGATATTTTCTTAGACTTAAAGCTACATGATATTCCTAATACGGTTGGCTCAGCGATGAAGGGCTTAGCTAAATTAGGGGTTAATTTAGTCAATGTCCATGCAGCGGGCGGGCGTCCGATGATGGAAGCTGCACTCGAAGGTTTGGAAGCAGGGACACCCGCAGGTCAAGAGCGCGCTGCATTGATTGCAGTGACACAACTAACATCCACTACGGAAGCGCAAATGCAAGCAGAGCAAAAAATTGCGTTAACATTGCAAGAATCGGTATTGCATTATGCAAACTTAACAAAACAAGCAGGCTTGAATGGTGTGGTTTGCTCGGTACATGAAGCACAAGCAATTGCTGAAGTGTGTGGCCAAGACTTTTTACGTGTCACACCTGGTATCCGTTTAGCAGGTGGTGACGCTCACGATCAAAAGCGCATCGCTACACCGGATGGCGCCAAACGTGATGGTTCTTCTTTAATCGTAGTAGGCCGTGCCGTAACAGGTGCGCAAGATCCAGTGGCAGCATATAAAATGGTAAGTGAACTATGGGAGGCATCAATATGACATTACAAAACGAAATCGCACACGCTATGCTTAAAGTTGGCGCTGTCGAATTAAATCCAACAGAACTTTTTACATGGGCATCAGGTATTAAATCTCCAATTTACTGTGATACGCGTCTAACAATCTCTGACCCAGTTATCCGTAAACAATTGGCAAATGGCTTAGCCACTGTGATTAAAGAGAACTTTGGTGCAACAGAAATCGTAGCTGGTACAGCCACAGCAGGCATTCCACATGCTGCATGGGTAAGTGATATTTTAGACTTACCGATGGTCTATGTACGCTCAAAGGCAAAAGAACATGGTCGTGGCAATCAGATTGAAGGAAAATACGCTGCTGGACAAAAAGTCATCGTAGTCGAAGATATTGTGTCAACAGGTGGTTCTTCCATTACAGCAGTTGAAGCTTTACGTGCTGCGGGTTGTGAAGTATTAGGGGTTGTATGTGTTTATACGTATAACTTACCACGTGCTGAACAAGCATTTGATGAAGCGGGCATAAAGTACGTATCTTTAACAAACTTCGATTATCTAATTGAAGCAGCGAACGAATCTGGTGCCATTAAAGAAGAAGATATTCCATTTTTAAAAGATTGGCATGCAAAACTTAAAGCTGGAGAGTTATAATCGCATTTTTGACTAGCTATAACGAATCTGTTTAATAAAGAATAATGAAACGATCACGGTTATGATAACCTGTGGTCGTTTTTTTATTGGAAAGGAACTGTGAAGGATTGAAATATAAAAATTAAATATAAGGAGATGTATGTTAAAGAAAATTCAATAAAATAAAGTTTTCTAATGTAATAAAAATCGCTTTTTAATATTAATGCTTTAAAGGGAAAAATTATATGTTAATAATAATTGAGTATTAAAAATAAACAGAAAATTAAAGTAAGTCCAATAATAATCAAGTTTACCAAATAAAAGAATGCGATGTGTGAAGAAGTAAGAACTGAATAATCGCATTATTTATTATATTTAAATAGCAAAAAAATAATGAAAAGTAGAATTGATAAATAGATTGGCAAATATTTCATTAGAATTAATTTGTAAAAAGAAAAAATTTTTGTAATAGTTGTACGGTTTATTATGTATATAACATTATGAAGAGTTGTAAAAAAACTCTTGATTAAATGTATTATTTCTAGATAAAATAGCCGTAGAGATAATTTTCAGATAATTCTATAAGTAAATAGTAAGTTATTTTTTTGTTTATACTGTAAAAAAATTATTAATATGTATTTAAATTCAATATAATAAAAACTATTAATTATTTGAGTAGAAATAATTTTGAAATAAGTTTAATCCGTTTCAAATCTTTTTTCTGAATATTGAATCAGGAAAGTTTGGACATCGCTAGTATTTACTACATATTTCTATTTAGAAAAAATTTACGAAGGTGTGATGATTAAATGAATTTAATGCTCGAAGTAAAGAACCTAAAAACTGGTTTTGATATAGAAGGGGATATTTATCATGCAGTCGATAATGTGTCCTTTTCGGTTAAGCCTGGTCAAATTGTAGGGATTGTAGGGGAATCAGGCTGTGGTAAAAGTGTTATGTCACTGTCAATTATGCAGCTACTGCCCCAAGGAATTGGCAAAGTTACTGGCGGGGAAATAAAGTTCCAAGGCCAAAATATAGAAAATTATTCAAGCGATGAAATGAATAAAATACGAGGAAAAGATATTAGTATGATCTTTCAAGAGCCTATGACATCTTTAAACCCTGTATTTACAATTGGTAATCAGATTGAAGAGATTTTATTAAATCATCTGTCAATCTCCAAAACAGAAGCAAGGCAGCAAGCCATCGAATTGTTAAAAAGTGTAGGCATCCCTAGACCAGACAAAATTGTTGACGAATATCCCCACCAATTATCTGGAGGGATGCGACAAAGGGTAATGATTGCAATTGCGATTGCCTGTCATCCAAAGCTTTTAATTGCTGATGAACCGACTACTGCACTAGATGTCACTGTGCAAGCCCAAATTCTAGAGCTGCTGAAAAAAATTCAAGAGAAAAATGATATGTCCATTATTTTGATCACGCATGACTTAGGTGTAGTGGCAGAAATGTGTGATGAAGTCATCATTATGTATGCTGGGAAAATTGTAGAACGCACGAATGTAGATAATTTGTTTTATAACCCACAACATCCGTATACAAAGCTGTTAATGGCATCGATTCCTCGTATTGATTTAGAGGTGAGTGAGTTAACAACAATCCAGGGCATCGTGCCTTCATTAAAAAATATGCCTACTTTTGGCTGTCGCTTTGCCGATAGATGCCCGTCTGTAAAACCTGAGTGTAGTACAGTAACGCCACAGCTTGCACAAATGGCTGATGGTCATGAGGTTTCGTGCTTACTATATGAAGGTTGCTATCCTAAAGAAAGTGTGAGGTAACAACATGACAGAAACTACAATCAAACAACGTAAAGAAAACTTACTTGAAGTGAACAACCTAAAAACTTATTACCCGATAAAAGGCGGATTTATAAAAAAGACGGTCGGACATGTGAAAGCGGTCGATAATATTTCATTTTCTATTAAAAATGGTGAAACACTCGGGTTGGTAGGGGAATCAGGCTGTGGAAAATCAACAACTGGGCGTACTATTATTCGATTGTTAGATTCTACTGAAGGACAAATCATTTTTAATGGTCAGGATATTACAAAATTACAAGGCAAATCATTAAGAGAGATAAGAAAAGATATCCAAATGGTATTCCAAGATCCTTATGCATCGTTAAATCCAATGCAAATGGTTGGCAGTATTGTAGCGGAGCCCATTATGAATTTCCATAACAAAACGCTCAATTCATTAAAGGGTGAAGTTGTGGAGTTATTGCGCAAAGTAGGCTTACCTGAAGATGCTTATTATAAGTATGCGCATGAATTTTCAGGAGGACAGCGTCAGCGAATTGGTATTGCGAGAGCCCTAGCTCTTAAACCAAAACTAATTATCGCCGATGAACCTGTTTCTGCTTTGGATGTTTCTGTTCAATCTCAAGTTTTGAACCTATTAAAAGAATTGCAGGATGAGTTTGACTTAACCTTTTTATTTATTGCGCATGATTTAAGTGTTGTGAAGCATATGAGTGATCGCATTGGCGTGATGTATCTAGGAAATATTGTTGAAATTGCTAACAAGACGAGTATTTATGATGAACCATTGCACCCTTATACACAAGCGCTTATTTCCGCGATACCCGTACCGGATCCTCGCAAAAAAAGTACGCGCATTGTATTAGAAGGTGATGTACCAAGTCCCGCAAATCCTCCGACAGGATGTCCATTCCATCCAAGATGCCCTAAAGCCATGATGGAATGTTCCTTAACGAAACCAGTATTAAAGGAGGTGAAGCCAGACCATAACGTTGCTTGCCACTTATATTAACAACGGCAAGAAAAAACAGGAAACAATGCTTTTCAAAATAAAATTTTAACGGGGGAAAAGAATGAAAAAGACAAAAACATTATGGTCACTGTTACTGATGCTTGTCATGGCTTTATTCCTAGCAGCATGTAATAGTGATTCAGGGACAACTGACAAAGATGCACAAAAAGATAAGGAAACGCCAGCGGCAACTACTGATGTTAAAGAAGGTGGCGTGGTTACATTCGGAACAGACCAAGCGCCAGAGGGCGTATTTGACCCTGCCTTTGCAGGAAGTATCGTAGATAGCTATATCCAAAATTTCATGATGGATGGCGTGTATGATGTAAATGATGAATTAGAATATGTACCAAATCTTGCAAAATGGGATATTAGTGAAGATAAATTAACGTATACGTTCAATTTCGAAAAGGGCGTAAAATGGCATAATGGTGAGGAACTAACAGGTGAAGACTGGGTTTTCGCATTAGAAACGTTAGCACACCCTGATTATGATGGTCCTCGTTTCAACTATGTTGAAGGCGTAAAAGGGGCAGAAGAGAAAAAAGCAGGCAAAGCAGATAAAATTTCAGGAATTGAAGTTGTAGATCCTTACACAATTAAAATTACTTTTAAAGAAGTGAAAATTAATAACTTAGAAAGCATTTGGCAATACCCAATGCCTAAGAAACATTATGAAGGCATTGCAGTAAAAGATTTAAGTGAATCAAAACAAGTGCGCGAAAACCCTGTAGGATTAGGCGCGTTTAAAGTGAAAAAAGTGGTAGACGGCGAGTATTCTGAATTAGAGCGTTTTGATGATTACTGGAAAGGGAAACCAGCGCTTGATGGTGTTATTGTAAAAGTAATTGACCCATCATTAGCTGCGGGTGCGTTCCAAAACGGAGAAATCGACATCATGGATATTAGACCACAATCTGTGAAAGAGCTTTCTGCATTAAGCAATGTACGTATCGAAGAAACAACTGGTGTGAGCTATTCTTATATCGGGCTTCGTTTTGGTCATCGTGATAAAGCTACACTGAAAAATGTAGCTGATTTTGATAAATTCAATTCAAAAGAATTACGTCAGGCACTATTATATGCTCTTAACCGTCCAGCAATGATCGATGCTTTCTTAGAAGGAAAAGCGAAAGTAGCGAACACAGTTATCCCAGTTACTTTCTGGACTGCTGCAGATGCTTCAGATTTAAATGCATACGAGTTTAATGTGGATAAAGCGAAAGAGCTGTTAAAAACAGCAGGCTATGTTGATACAGACGGAGATGGATTTGTCGAAGATCCAAAAGGTCAACCATTCAAAATTTTATTTGGTCACTATGCAGGACCAGCTGCATTTGAAGGTCGTTCACAAGCAATCATTCAATCTTGGAATGATATTGGCGTAAAAACAGAATTAGCAACAGGAAGCTTAGTTGAGTTTAACTTGTACAATGAAATGAAAGATAACGATGATGCAGCATTAGAGGCATTCTTCGGTTCTTGGAGCATGGGTTCTGATCCAGACCCATCAGGTTTATGGGCTAATGATGCAGAATGGAACTACGGTCGTTATGTAGATGCAGAGAATGACAAATTATTAAAAGAAGCATTAAGTGAAAAAGCATTTGATAAAGACTACCGTAAAAAAATGTATGTTAATTGGCAAAAATACTTTAACGAACAATTACCAGCACTACCATTATGGGAAAATCTAGATTTATATGGTATTAACAATCGACTACAAGGTGTTCATATTAACGCTGTTGGATTCCAAACAGACGTTTATAAATGGCACATTGTTGAGTAAGTTAGTGCTTAATCAAGGCTGAGAAACCTACTACTATCAGGCTCGAATTGGAGCTTGATAGTAGTAAATTTTAATTGATAAGGGGACGTCACATGCTTCAATACACACTTCGAAGACTACTCGGCATGATTCCATTGTTACTCCTTATTTCGTTAGTTGTGTTCTTCTTAGCAAAAATGATGCCAGGAGATCCATTTGCGGGAGAAATTGATCCATCCAATACAAACCCACAATACATCGAGGAAATGAGAGAGAAGTTAGGCTATAATGATCCAATTATCGTGCAATATGGAAGATGGATGGCGAATTTTGTACAAGGGGATTTTGGCAAATCAACCGTTTATAAAAAACCTGCAGTGGAAGTGATTGCACAGCGAATTCCAAATACATTATTTTTAGCCATTACATCTTTAATTTTTACGTATATTTTTGCTTTTATCATGGGGATGTATGCAGGAAGAAAACCTTATACATTAGGTGATAATCTAATAGCTTCGTATAATTACCTAGCTTTAGCGATTCCGTCATTTGTTGCCGGCATTGTCGCTATTTATGTGTTCTCTTTCCAATTAGGGTGGTTCCCATTCAACGGCTCAGTTGGTGTAGGGCTACAGGAAGGCACATTTGCTTATTATTTAAGTAGGATCCATCATGTATTATTACCAGCCCTTGTTTTAGGATTAATGGGAACGGCATCCTACACGCAATTTTTGCGCAACGATATTATTGAAAACAGTCGAAAAGATTTTGTACGTACGGCAAGAGCAAAAGGAACAAAGGAATCAAAAATTTACAACAAGCATATTTTAAGAAATTCGATTATTCCGATTATTACTTTCCTTGGGTTTGACATCGCTACATTAATTAGCGGTGCGGTTATTACAGAAACCATCTTTACTTATCCCGGAATAGGTGCACTGTTCTTAGATTCCGTTGGAAGAAGAGATTATGCGGTCATGATGTCGATAACTATGTTACTTTCGTTCTTAACACTTTTTGGAAATTTAGTAGCCGATTTACTGTACGGTATAGTAGATCCGCGAATTAGACTAGATTAAGGAGGGGAAATATGTGGAGATTGTAACAAAACAAGAAGCTTCTGCACCAAAAAAAACACCGAATAAAAGCCCCTCTCCATGGGTGATAGCGAGAAGAAAGTTCTTTAAAAATAAATTAGCGATGATCAGCCTTATTTTTTTACTAATCGTTATTATTCTATCGTTTTTGGCACCGTATATTACGACAAAAGATATCGTGCGTGTAGACTTTACGAAAATTAGTCAGCCACCTTCAAGTGAGAACTGGCTTGGAACGGATACGAATGGTCGTGATGTTTTTACGAGAATGCTATATGCTGGTAGATCCTCATTGACGGTTGGCATCGGCTGTATGTTTTTTATTGTTTTAATTGGGACAACGATTGGGGCGATTTCGGGTTACTTTGGGGGCAAGGTTGACCAAATTTTAATGCGTTTCACAGACTTTGTTTTAATGTTCCCATTATTAGTTTTCGTTATCGTTTTAAATACGATTCTAGTCGGCAAAGTTTCAGGCTTATGGACATTAATTATTGTTATTTCCGTATTAAGTTGGGGAAGTGTTGCCCGCGTTGTTCGAAGTCGAATTCTTGCGGAGAAAGAAAATGAGTACATTTTAGCTGCAGAGTCGATCGGCTGTAAATCATCGAAAATCATTATCAAACATTTACTACCTAACGTCGCTTCTACGATTATTGTACAAGCTACGCTATTAATGGCAGTAACGATTGTTATCGAGTCCGCGTTAAGTTTCTTAAACTTCGGTGTGCCAGCAGATACACCAAGCTGGGGTAACATGTTATCTGAGGCTAGAAACTCAGATGTATTAAGAGATAAAATTTGGATTTGGATTCCACCTGCAACAGCGATTACATTGGTCATCTTATCGATCAATTTTATCGGTGAAGGGCTGAAAGATGCAATGAATCCGAAATCAAGAAGATAATGTTGGTGAATAAATGGCATCTATCAAAGTAAATTTTACTTTGATAGGTGCCATTTGCTATTTGTTTTGGGAGGGGGAATACCTGCGAAGCAGGGTGAAATACCCGTGAGGCAGAGTGAAATACCCGCGGAACAAGGTGAAATATCCGCGGAGCAAGGAGATACCCGCGGAATAAGGAGAAATACCCGCGAAGCAGAGTGAAATACCCGCGGAGCAAGGAGAAATACCCGCGGAACAAGGGAGAATATCCGCGGAGCAGGGGAGAATATCCGCGGAACAGAGTGAAATACCCGCGAAGCAGGGGAGAATATCCGCGGAGCAAGGTGATACCCGTGGGGCAGAGTGAAATACCCGCGGAGCAAGGAAATACCCGCGGAGCAAGGAGAAATACCCGCGGAACAAGGGAGTACCCGCGAAGCAGGGGAAAATACCCGCGAAGCAGGGTGAAATACCCGCGGAGCAAGGGAAAAATCCTCCGCTCAAGGCATGAAAACGGGAGGTATCAAAATTGTACATGTAAGGATTTTATAAAGCGTAAAAACTAACTATTTTTCTGTAAAAAGTTACAAACTTAAATAACATTACTGAAATTGAAATTAAAATATAACTTATTTATATTAGTTATATTTTAATTTTGTTAATGTAATAAGAAGTGGTTAATGCGGAATGTTTGTTATGGAAAATAGATAACCATAAATATATCTATAAAATTTATTGATAGTTAATATATTCAGTTGAATACAACTACCAGTTAAAATTTTATATTCAATTAATTATTTTGAAATAACTACTATCACCTTACGTATTTATTTTTTAAAGATAACAAATAATCAAATTTGACAAAAGGAAACTAATTTTCTTGTAGTGAAAACTAGGCTAATGCACTTTAATTTTATAATAGTAATTTGCAAAATAAGCTTGATTTTACGTATTATTTCTAGATAAAATAGCAATACATTCAATTATCTGATTATTCTATCTATAGAAAAGCGTGTTTTTTCTTGTGGTAGGTAATTTTGATAAACATTATTTTTCACAAAAAATAAGAGTGATGAAAGGGGGATTTTAGATATATTGCAATTCTAATATAGAGAAAGTGGATGGTTAGATAAATAATTGTAGGAGGGAGATTGTTTGTGTACAAATGACTTATTGACGATAAAAAACTTAACGACGAGCTTTCGATTAAAAGACACATATCATGCAGCAATAGAAGATGTTTCGCTTTCGCTTAGAAAAAATGAGATTTTGGCTATAGTTGGAGAGTCGGGCTGTGGGAAAAGTACGTTAGCTACAACAATTGTAGGCTTACATAATGCAATGAATACAAAAGTGACGGGAGAAATACTTTACAATCAACAAAATTTAACACAGTTAAGTGAAGAGCAATTCAATCAATTACGAGGGAATGATATAGGCTTTATTTTTCAGGATCCTCTTTCGGCATTAAATCCATTAATGCGCATCCACGAACAAATTGCAGAAGGGCTTATTTATCATACAACACTTACAAAGCAACAACGGGACGAACGTGTAATAGAGTTGTTAGAGCAAGTAGGTATTGCGAATCCTAAACGGGTTGCCCGACAATTTCCTCATCAATTATCAGGTGGTATGCGTCAACGCGTAATGATTGCCATTGCTTTATCGAGCAAACCTGCCATCATCATTGCTGATGAACCGACAACAGCATTGGATGTAACGATACAAGCACAAATTTTAGATCTGTTAAAAGCGTTACAAGATGAGACACATGCTGGCGTTATTTTAATTACCCATGACTTAGGTGTTGTAGCAGAGGTTGCGGATCGAGTTGCTGTGATGTATGCGGGCCAAGTGATTGAAGAGGCGCCTGTTCAAGAGCTTTTTAACAATGCCAAACATCCATATACACGATCCCTATTAAACTCGATTCCACAAACTCATGAGGAACATGAACGCCTAGAGGTAATACAAGGCATGGTGCCTTCACTTGTAAATTTGCCACGTGAAGGTTGTCGATTTTCCTCGCGTATACCATGGATTGACGCATCCGCACATGAAAGTCATCCACAATTACATGAAATTGCACCTGAGCATTTTGTTCGTTGTACATGCTGGCAACACTTTCATTTTGCAGGAGAAAGCGAGGGGGTGTCAGGATGAGCTTTATGCAAATTAAAGATTTAAACGTCCATTATCCGATTCGAGGTGGCTTTTTCAATACGATAAAAGATAAAGTGTATGCGGTTGATGGCATTACAATGGCATTTGAAAAAGGAAAAACATACGGTTTAGTTGGCGAGTCAGGTTCAGGGAAATCTACTACAGGTAAAGCCATTATTGGTCTTGAAAAGGTAACAACGGGGCAAATTATTTATGAAGGACAGAATGTTACCAATCGACGTCGCAAGCGAGGGTCAGCCTATAGTCGTGATATTCAAATGATATTTCAAGACGCTCATTCTAGTATGAACCCTAGAAAGCGCGTAATCGATATACTGGCAGAGCCGATACGTAACTTTATGAAGCTCGGTGATCAGGAGGAGCGCAAGCGAATTAAAGAATTACTAGCCATTGTCGGTATGTCAGAGGATGTGCTGTTAAAGTATCCTCATGAATTTTCTGGAGGGCAAAAGCAGCGTCTTGGTATAGCGCGCGCGGTTGCTTGTAATCCGAAATTGATTATTGCAGATGAGCCTGTGTCGGCACTTGATTTGTCGGTGCAAGCACAAGTGTTGAATTTTATGAAAGACATTCAGCAAGAATATGGGCTAAGTTATTTATTTATCTCCCATGATCTAGGTGTCGTGAAACATATGTGTGATTACATTGCCATTATGTATAAGGGACGCTTTGTGGAAACTGGTACCCGTCAGGATATTTATAACAATCCACAGCATATATACACAAATCGCTTACTGTCCGCGATTCCGCATATTGAGCCTGAAACAAGGATGGAGCGCAAAGCAGTACGACAAAAAGTCGAAGAGAAGTATCAAAAAGACCATCATCAATACTATGATAAGCAAGGCAAAGTATACCCTTTAAAATCTATTTCCGATACGCATAAAGTGGCGATGTCCGAAATTGAGCAGGAGGGATTGTAACATGTGGAAAACGGTTGTTAGACGTGTACTCGTCATGATTCCACAATTGTTTATATTGAGTTTAATCGTCTTTATATTGGCAAAGCAAATGCCTGGTGATCCGTTTACAGGGTTAATCACACCTGAAACAGACCCATCAAGAATTGAGGAACTACGAATACAAGCAGGCTTCTATGATCCTTGGTATGAACAGTATTATCGCTGGATTACAAATGCTCTTCAAGGAGATTTTGGACAAAGCTATACATATAAAATTGCGGTGTCAACATTGATTGGGGAGCGTGCACTCAATACATTTTGGCTATCTTTACTTAGTGTGATACTGGTTTATTTATTAGCCATACCGCTTGGAATGCTTGCAGGACGTAAACAAGATACATTGTTAGACAAAGCCATTATTTTATATAGCTTTATTAGCTTTGCGATTCCGACATTTGTTTTATCACTCGTGTTTTTATTTGTTTTTGGTTATCGCCTAATGTGGTTTCCAACGAGTGGAACCGTTGATGTTGGCCTAGAATCGGGAACATTAACCTATTTTTGGAATAAAATATATCACTTGCTCTTACCTGCGATGACGGCAGCTATTTTGGGTACTACAGGTATTATCCAATATTTACGCTCAGAAATTATTGATGCCAAAACACAGGATTATGTCAAAACTGCTCGCAGTAAAGGGATTCCAATAAGAAGAATTTATACGCGGCATATTTTCCGCAATTCAGTACTTCCAATTGCAGCGTTTTTAGGGTTTACAATTACAGGTTTATTAGGCGGCTCCATTTTTATCGAAACGATTTACGGCTATCCAGGTATGGGGGAATTGTTTATTAGTTCGATAACGAGTCGCGACTATAGTGTCATTACCGCACTGATTATGCTGTATGGTTTCTTAGCATTATTAGGTAGTCTGTTGTCGGATATTATTATGAGCATTGTTGATCCGCGTATCCGTATAGACTAACGACTAAACATAATGTTGAGGTGAAAGGACATGACACAACATAACAATGAAACAGTAATGATGGAAAGTACACCGCCAACAGGTATACAAGTTGTTTTACGAGAGTTTAAGAAAGATAGAGTTGCAATGTTTTCTTTTGTGGGCGTTACACTAATCATCATTTCTATTTTTATTACTGCTTGGCTGCTCGATCAAGAGAACGTGTTAAAAATCAATCTGTTTGAACGCTACACAGAGCCAGGCGAGAATGGCTATATTTTAGGGGCGGATGAAGCAGGACGTGATGTACTTGGGCAATTAGTGATTGGCGCTAAAAATTCACTGTTAATCGCCATTTGGGTGACTGTTATTGCAAATATAATTGGAATTGCGCTAGGGATTATTATGGGCTATTACAGCGGAATTGTAGACAATGTCATGATGCGCATCATTGATTTTATTATTACATTGCCGACATTTATGATTTTTATAGTCCTTGTGTCCATTATCCCTGAATATGGTGTTTTTGAGCTCGTGATGATTATTAGTGTATTTCAATGGATAGGCATTGCACGGTTAATTCGAAGTAAAGCATTATCGGAAGGGAGACGAGATTATGTAAGCGCTTCTAAAACAATGGGGACAAGTGATTTCGCAATTATGTTTAAAGGCGTCTTGCCTAATTTAAGTTCGTTATTAATTGTAGAGTTTACTTTAAGTCTTGCTGGCAATATTGGAATCGAAACAGGCTTATCATTTTTAGGATTTGGGCTACCACCCTCTACGCCAAGTTTAGGTACTTTAGTAAGCTACGCTAGAAATCCACTTGTGTTAGCCGAGAAATGGTGGGTATGGTTACCAGCATCGTTATTAATTTTACTATTGATACTTGGCATCAATTATATCGGTCAAGCCCTTCGTCGTGCCGCTGATGCAAAACAAAGATTGGGATGATATAGGAGGTAATAACAATGACAAAAAAGTGGTTGATTACTGTCGTGACGTTGACAATCATATTGCTATTAACTGCCTGTAAAAGCTCCGATAAAGAGCAAGCAAGCGAAGCAAAAGATAGCAATGATAAACCAGCACAAACAGAAGATAACAAAGTAGATACAAGTACACTTCCATTTGAAGTAACGAACGAAGGGGATGCTGTGCAAGATGGCACATTACATGTTGGACTTGTAACAGATTCCCCGTTCAAAGGCGTTTTCTCATGGGAGTATTACCTTGATGCTTATGACGCAGCAATTATGAATTACACAACAAATAGCTTATTTGTATTGGATGAAGACTTTTTAATCACCGATAAAGGAATTGCCAAATTAGATGTTGATGCTGCCAATAAAAAAGTGCTTATTACAATACAGGGCGATGTAAAATGGTCGGATGGCACACCGTTAACGGCAGATGACTTAATCTATCCATATGAGATTATTGGCCATCCCGATTATGAAGGCGTGCGCTATGATGATGATTTTAAAAATATTATAGGTGCTGAAGAGTACCATGATGGCAAAGCAGACACGATAGCAGGCATTAAAAAAATAGATGACAAATCGATTGAAATCGCACTTGAAAAAGTGTCACCCGCTATTTATTCAGGAGGGGATGGCTTATGGGGCTATGCAGCACCGAAGCATCAACTCGAATCCATTGCCATAAAAGATTTAATTTCTTCTGATGCTGTACGCAAAAATCCAATTACACTTGGGCCATTTAAATTTGACAATATCGTCAATGGCGAGTCCGTACAGTTGGTTGCCAATGAGCATTATTTTAAAGGGAAGCCAAAGATTGAGAAAGTAGTTGTGCAAGTTGTTCCTTCGACCTCGGTGGGGGAAGCGCTGAAAACAGGAAAATTCGATTTAACATCAGAATTTAGAGCCAATCAATATGATAGTATAAAGAATTTAACGAATATTTCGATATTAGGGCGTCCTGAATTAGCATACAGCTATTTAGGTTTTAAGCTTGGACACTACGATCAAGAAAAAGGCGAGAATGTTTATGATGAAAAGGCAAAAATGAATGATGCTGATTTACGTAAAGCGATTGCTTATGCCATGGATATTGAAACGGTAACAGATAAATTTTATCAAGGATTACGGGTGCGGGCGAACTCCTTAATCCCACCA
Organism: Lysinibacillus sp. FSL M8-0337; assembly: GCF_038593855.1. Classification (NCBI taxonomy): domain Bacteria; kingdom Bacillati; phylum Bacillota; class Bacilli; order Caryophanales; family Bacillaceae; genus Lysinibacillus; species Lysinibacillus sp. FSL M8-0337. The sequence goes on from NZ_CP151996.1 coordinate 971,828, forward strand.
GCTTTTAAATCTTACTATGATAACACGCTAGAGGGCTATTATTACAATCCTGAAAAGGCAAAAGAACTATTAGATGCAGCAGGCTATAAAGATACAGATGGTGATGGTATTCGCGAAGATAAAGACGGCAATAAGTTTGCCATTCGTTTAGCGGCAATAGCCGGTTCTGATACGGATGAAGCGATTGTTGAATACTATCGTCAAAACTGGAAAGATGTTGGTTTAGATGTGCAATTAACGACAGGGCGTCTTCTTGAATTCAATAATTTTTACGAGAAAGTACAAGCAGATGATCCTGAAATTGATATGTATATGGCTGCATGGGGTACGGGGACAAACCCTTCACCAGCAGGGCTCTATAGTAAAGGAGCCTCATTTAACTACAGTCGCTATGTTTCAGATGACCTTACAAAGCTATTAAATAATATTGATTCTGAAGCAGCACTAGATGCACATTATCGCGCACAAGCTTTCCGTGCATGGCAAGTTTATATGAATGATAAAGCAACGATTATTCCAATGTATTTCCGTACTGAGATTATTCCTGTCAATAAACGCATTAAAAATTACAATATTCAATATGGAAATACGACAGAGAAACAAAATATTGAATTACTAGCAGAAACACCAATCAAATAGGGCAATTTAAGTCTAGTACAGATGCGATATTCACAATGTCAATGTAAGGGGGAGGAATAACGATGACAAAAAAGTCGTTGACGTTATTCGTGATATTCATAATCATGTTGTTATTAGCTGCTTGCAGTAGCAAGAATAAAGAGCAGGCAAACGAGGCGGAAGATAGCAATGATAAACCAGCCGAAACAGAAGATAACAAAGTAGATACAAGTTTGCTACCGATGGAAGTTACAAATGAGGGGGAAGCCATTGAAGGTGGTACATTACATGTAGGGCTTGTTGCAGATTCACCATTTAAAGGCATCTTCATTGCTGAGCTCTATGAGGATGCCACGGATGCATCCATTATGGGTTATGCATCAAATGGTCTATTTAAGGTTGATGGAGATTTTTTAATAACGGATGAGGGAATTGCCAAGTTAGATGTCGATACGGACAATAAAAAGGCAACAATCACGATTCAAGGGGATGTGAAATGGTCAGATGGCACACCGTTAACGGCTGAGGATTTAATTTATCCATATGAGATTATCGGTCATCCGGATTATGGCGGTGTACGCTATGATGATGACTTTAAAAACATTATTGGGGCAGAAGAGTACCACGATGGCAAAGCAGATACGATTTCTGGCATTAAAAAAATAGATGATAAATCAATTGAAATTTCGTTAAAGAAAGTATCACCAGCGATTTATTCAGGAGGGGATGGCTTATGGGGCTATGCGGCACCGAAGCATCAACTCGAATCGATTGCTATAAAAGATTTAATTTCTTCTGATGCTGTACGTAAAAATCCAATTACTCTCGGTGCATTTAAATATGATCAGATTGTAAATGGGGAGTCTGTACAGTTTGTGGCTAATGAACATTACTATAAAGGTAAACCAAAGATTGATAAGGTAGTTATTCAAGTTGTTTCAACTTCAACTATTGGTGAGGCACTGAAAGCAGGGCAATTCGATATCGCTTCAGTCCCAGCTACGCATTATGAGAATATAAAAAACTTATCGAATATAACGATATTAGGTCGTCCTGACTTATCATATGACTACCTAGGCTTTAAATTAGGGAAATACGATCAAGAAAAAGGCGAGAATGTTTATAATGAAAATGCAAAAATGAATGATCCTGATTTACGAAAAGCGATTGCTTATGCAATGGATATTGAAACGGTAACAGATAAATTTTATCAAGGCTTGCGGGTGCGTGCGAATTCATTAATTCCACCAGCATTTAAAACATACTATGATGACACGCTTGAGGGCTACCACTATAATCCTGAAAAGGCGAAACAATTACTAGATGCAGCAGGCTATAAAGATATCGATGGTGACGGTATTCGGGAAGACAAAGAGGGCAATAAGTTTGTCATTCAATTAGCAGCAAGGGCAAACTCTGATACTGCTGAAGCAATCGTCGAGTATTATCGTCAAAACTGGAAAGATGTAGGGCTTGATGTGCAACTAACAACAGGTCGTTTAATCGAAGTTAACAACTTCTACGATAAAGTACAAGCAGATGACCCTGAAATTGATATGTATATCGCAGGTTGGGGTACTGGTACGAACCCATCACCAGCAGGATTGTACAGCAAAGGAGCCGCATTTAACTTTAGTCGCTACGTTTCGGATGATTTAACGAAGCTATTAAATGATATTGACTCACAAGAGGCGTTAGATGCCACGTATCGTGCGCAAGCATTCCGTAGATGGCAAGAATATATGGCTGACAAGGCAATGGTTATTCCGATGTTATTTAGTACATCCACGATTGCGATTAATAAACGAATAAAAAGCTATAATATTGATCGTGAAACAGGTACAGAGATTCAAGATCTTGAATTGATAGCTGATGCGCCAATAAAATAAGCGTAAAGAGATGTTTAAAAGAATAATCCTAAAAAAATGATCCATCCAATGCATAATTGCAGTGGATGGATCATATATATTACTTAGTGGCAACCCAAGTTTTCACAAGATCAGCAGTACCATATACATAATGTTGTTCGCCAACTTCATGGTATGTGGCGCTTTCGTCAACTTCTGTATGTTTATAAGGAATACGTTGACGACGCTTTTCTGACATAGGGTCTGGAAGCGGAATAGCTGATAATAATGATTTTGTATAAGGGTGTACAGGATGATTGTAAATATCATCTGCTTTACCGATTTCCATAATTTTACCACGGTACATAACAGCGATACGGTCACTGATATATTTAACCATCGAAAGGTCATGGGCAATGAAAAGATACGTTAAGCCACGTTCTTTTTGTAGTTGTTTTAATAAGTTTACAACTTGCGCTTGAATCGATACGTCAAGTGCAGAGATAGGTTCATCGGCAATGATAAACTTAGGATCTAAGCTTAGCGCACGTGCGATACCGATACGTTGACGTTGACCACCAGAGAATTCATGGGCATAACGGTTAGCGTGCTCTTTGTTTAAACCAACAGCTTCAAGCAATTGGTTGATTTTTTCGCGACGTGCTTTCTTATCCTTATACAAACCGTGAATATCGAAAGCTTCCCCAATGATTTCTCCAGCCGTCATACGCGGGTTTAACGATGCGTATGGGTCTTGGAAAATCATTTGCATTTGACGATTAAAATTCTTTAATTCATTTTTAGATTTTTTACCATGAACGTTTTCACCGTCGAAAATAATTTCGCCACCTGTAATATCATAGAGGCGAATGATTGAACGACCAGTCGTTGATTTACCACAGCCTGATTCACCAACAAGACCAAGTGTTTCACCTTCGTAGACATCAAAACTAATACCATCAACAGCTTTAATAGGGTTGCTTGGTGAACCGAAATATTGTTTTACGTTTTTAACTTCAAGAATTTTTTTTGCACCCGTTTTAGTCATTGAATTCTTCCTCCTTCGCAATAAAGCCTTCAATACGTTTAGCAACCGCATCTGGAAGTGGAATTTTTGGCGCGTCAGGATGCAACAACCAAGTTTTTGCATAGTGTGTGTCGCTTACTTTGAACATTGGTGGCTCTTGCTCATAGTCAATGGCCATTGCAAATTCATTACGAGCAGCAAACGCATCACCTTTTGGAGGATTTGTAAGATCCGGTGGTGAACCAGGAATCGTACGTAATAGCTCGTCCTCATTACTATCTAAATCAGGCATAGAACCAAGTAATCCCCAAGTATAAGGATGTTTTGGATTATAGAAAATATCATCTACTGTTCCGTATTCAACGATTTGACCAGCGTACATAACGGCTACACGGTCAGCAACGTTAGCCACAACACCAAGGTCGTGGGTAATGAAAATGATAGATGTTTTAGAATTCTTTTGGATTTCTTTCATTAATTCTAAAATTTGTGCTTGAATAGTTACGTCTAATGCTGTTGTAGGCTCATCGGCAATTAACAACTTCGGATCTGCCGCAAGTGCAATAGCGATTACAACACGTTGGCGCATCCCGCCTGAAAATTCATGTGGATATTGGTTATAACGTTTTTCAGGGAATGGAATACCTACTTGCGTTAAAAGTTCAATCGCGCGTTTTTTCGCCGCATCTTTTGAAACTTTTTTATGTTGTAAAATTACTTCAGTAATTTGACGTCCGACCTTCATCGTTGGGTTCAAACTTGTCATCGGATCTTGGAAAATCATAGCAATTTCATTTCCGCGCACTTTTGACATTTCTTTTTCACTAAGTGGAATTAAATCACGGCCATTGAATAAAATTTGTCCTGACTCATAAATACCAGGTGGCTGTGGAATTAATTTCATTAAGGCGTTACTCGTAACACTCTTACCAGAACCAGATTCACCAACGATCGCTAGCGTTTCACCTTCTTTTAAATCGAAGTTTACACCACGAACAGCATGGACAAGTCCAGCATAAGTTTTAAAGTTAATTTTTAAATCTTTTACTTCTAAAATTGTTTTACTCATTTCGGCCACCTCCTTATTTACGTAGTTTTGGATCTAGTGCATCTCGTAAGCCATCACCAATAGCATTAAACGCAAAGATTGTTAGCGAGATAAATACTGCTGGGAAAATTAAGCGCCACGGAGCGTTAGCAATCGCTTTATTTCCGTCAGATGCCATTGTACCCCATGAAGCGTGTGGAGCAGGGACACCAAGTCCAAGGTAACTTAAGAACGATTCCGTGAAAATAGCAGATGGAATTGTTAATGTCATTGTTACTAAAATCGCACCAAGCGCATTTGGAATTAAATGTTTTAAAATTAAATGCCCTGTGCTAGCACCTAAAGTACGTGCAGCAAGTACATATTCTTGATTTTTAATCGATAATACTTCACCACGGACGATACGAGCCATGTTAATCCAGCCTGTAATCGAAAGGGCGATAATCATAGGGAATAAACCTGGTTGTAAAACAACTAATAATACGATTACGACTAATAGGTAAGGAACCGCAGTTAATACGTCGGCAATACGCATCATAATATTATCAACGCGACCACCAGCTAAACCTGAAATACTTCCCCAAAGAACGCCGATAATTAAGTCAATAACCGCCGCTGTAATACCGATAAATAAGGAAATACGAGCACCTGCCCAAATACGTACGAAAATATCACGCCCTAAATCATCTGTCCCAAACCAAAATTCTGCAGATGGTGGGGAGTTGAAAACACCAAGTTGATCGCTGTATTTATATTGTGAAAGCATCGGTGCAAAAATCGCCATTAAAATAATGATGATTAAAGTGACTAAACCAAAAATCGCCATCTTGTTATGTGAAAAACGAATAAATACTTCCTTCCAGAAGGAAACGGATTTATCAGCTAATTTATCAGTTGCTTCATGATTTCCACCGACAATTTTAAACATATCTTTGTTAATCGGTTGTTGCGTCATTACTTTTTCGCTCCCTTCAACTTAATTCGCGGATCAATAAAGCTATATAAAATATCGACAATTAATACCGCAAATAAAAGGATGATTGAATAGAACACTGTCGTTCCCATGATAACTGTGTAATCACGGTTTGTAATACTTTGTACAAAGTGTTTACCTAGACCAGGGATTGCGAATATATTTTCAACGATAAAACTACCTGTTACAACACCAGCTGTTAATGGACCAAGGTACGTGATAACTGGTAGAAGGGCATTACGTAAAGTATGGCGGAAAACGACTGTCCATTTGCCAATCCCTTTCGCACGAGCCATTTTTACATAATCACTGCTGTTTTGTTCAAGCATACTGGAACGTGTTAGTTTAGCGATAAAGCCCATATGTGAGAACGCAATAGCAAGGGCAGGTAAGATACTATAAACGAAGCCTTTCCATCCACTAACAGGGAACCAGCCTAATTTATAAGCTAAGAAATACTGCATTAAGCCTGCCAAAATAAACGATGGTACCGATATTCCGAGCACCGCAAAGGACGTTGCCAAATAATCCGGCCACTTATTATGATAAAGCGCTGAAACTACGCCTATTAATACACCGAATCCAACCGCCAATAGCATAGCTTCAATCCCAAGAGTTAACGAAACAGGGAAGCTCTCATTAATCATGTCATTTGTAGAACGCGCTTTATACTTCATAGACTCACCGAAATTAAATGAGGCCGTATCGATTAAATAATCTTTATATTGAATATACCAAGGGTTATTTAATCCATACGTTTCGTTTAACTTTTCCTCGATTTGCGGAGGGAAATTACGTTCACTTGCAAAAGGACTACCTGGAGCAAGACGCATTAAGAAAAACGTAGCCGTTACGATGACGAAAAGCGCGAGAAGTATATACATCAGCCTTTTCAAAATATAATTAATCACATAAAACTCCTCCTTCTATTTGTCAATTTTCTGACAAATATATGCCTTCGTATTTTAAAAAGAGCTGACTCGCGCCGAAGTGGCTTCGAGGCAGCTCTTCGCTGTAGAGCTTAAAAAATATTATTTAGATTATTTAGCGTCTAAATCAACGTTTTTAAGTTGGATGATACCAAGTCTATCTGGTCCCATGTTTTTAACATACTTTTGTTTTACTGAAAGGTTTGTGTAGTAGTAGATTGGTGCAACTGGGAATTCTGAAACTGCGACAGCTTCAGCTTCTTTTAATAGCTCAAGACGTTTCGCTGTATCAACTTCAGCAATTGCTTGTTTTAACAATTCTTTGTACTTTGGATTTTCCCAACCAGTATCGTTGTTACCGTTTTTAGCAGTATCAAACATTTCTAAGAATGTGTAAGGATCGTTGTAGTCTGCAATCCAGCCCATACGACCAATTTGATAGTCAAGAACGTTAAGTTTTTCTAAGTAAACTTGCCATTCAGAGTTATCAAGACTTACAGTAATACCAAGGTTTTTGCTCCATCCTTCTTGGATGTATTGAGCGATAGCAGCATGTCCTTCACTTGTATTGAATGATAAGTTAAGTTTGATATCTTTCGCGTCTTTAATACCAAGTTCTTTCATACCAGCTTCAAGTGCTGCTTTAGCACCTTCAACATCGTTATCTTTGTAGTAACCGCGGTCTTTTTCAAAACCACTGATTGCAGATGGAACCATACCTAATGCAGGTTTTTGTTCACCTTTAGTTACGTTGTCAATTAAGCCTTGACGGTCGATTGCTAATGTCAACGCTTTACGAATGTTAGCGTTTCCAGTAATTTTATCAGTTGTGTTAAATTTGTACCAATAGATTGCTGCATGGTCATCGATATTTAATGACTTGTCAGCTTTGAATCCATCAATAGCATCAAGCGCTACTGTTTGGTATGGAGAACCTAAGTAATCAATTTCTTTATTTTTGAACATTGTTACAGCAGTTGCTTCGTTTTCAACCATACCGATGTTTACTGTATTAAGTGCTACATTTGCAGCATCCCAGTAACCTTCGTTTTTCTTAAGCACGATTGAATCACTGTGTTTCCAAGTATCTAATGTGAAAGGTCCGTTTGTTACGTAGTTTTCACCAGCTTCAGCGTACCAATCTTCTTTACCTTCAACCACTTTTTGGTTGACTGGTGAGTAAGTTTTGAATGCAGTTAACTCTAAGAAGTAAGGTGTTGGGTTAGTTAAAGTAACAACTAATGTTTTGTCATCTTCAGCTTTAATACCTACTTCATCAACTGTACCTTCAGCATTGTTGTATTCGTAAGCACCTTTAATTGGGTAGAATACAGAAGCATATTCAGATAGGTTTTCTGGATTTAAAGCCCATTTCCAAGCATATTCGAAGTCGCCAGCAACTACTGGATCTCCGTTTGTCCATTTTGCATCACGTAAGTGGAATGTGTAAGTTAAACCATCTTCACTTACATCCCATTTCTCAGCCATAGCTGGCTGTGGTTGTCCTTCAGCGTCTGAACGAGTTAGACCTTCAAATACGTTAATTAAGATCGCACTAGATGTAGAATCTGTTGCAAGTTGTGGGTGTAAAGATGGTGGCTCAGAAGGTATTACTAAGTTCAGCTCTTTTGCTGTTTCTGATGAACCAGAATCTTTTTTATCGTCTTTTGCTTTGTCAGACGAATCTCCACCAAAGCCACATGCAGCAAGTACTAATGAAAATACTGCAAGGACAGTTAGTAATAAAAACTTTTTGTTCTTATTCATGTGAATCCCCCTTATACAATTTTTAAGCCTTTTGTGAAGCTCCTATTTAATATACCAAAAAAGTCATTGTGCACAAAATAAAAAAGATTCAAATTTATATAGTATTATCTGACATTTACAAGAATAATAATTTTCTTCTGTTTATCACTTTAGAGTACAAAAGTGTTTAAATAATGAGAATTTGATTTAAAATAGCTAAAAATATCAAAAATGAAACAAAATCAAAAAAATGATTTACTATACGGAAAATTCCTATTTTTTTGATAATATTATCACGAAATAAAAAATGATTCTAAAGTCATAGATGTTCTACCTTGAAGAATTTTTATAGTTTTGTAGAAAATCATTGTAAAACTAAGTGAATATGATTTTTTATTAGGTAATTTTTTGCAGTTTCTAATCTGAAAATAGGAATAATACTATCTATAAATGATATATAAAAATTTTGTTTTGTATTTATCTAGTATTTAGCTTTGGGAGAGAAAAAAAGGGAAAATGAGAGAAATTTGGTTGATTTAACATGACTTTTTATGTTGTTTATAGGCGGATTTTAGCGCAAGGAAGTAGTTTAATATTTTTTTAAAATAATTCATTTACCTTTATAATGGGTTTTTTTCATATAAAATGGGGTGTGTTTTTTAATTAAAAATAGATTTTTGTTTTTGCGGGTTCTTCTTTTCGACAGAAATCAACAAAGTCAGCTATATTTTGTATAAAAATGATTTCATGTCAAAATATATCGCTTTTTCAATCAGTTTATCCAATTATTTCTAAAAAAATCATATAAAAAAACACTCTAGGATGAACGCTGTCTCGTTTTCAGCGTTTACCTAGAATGTTTACTTGTTGTTTTATAACTTAAATTGGTGAATCTGATTTTGCAACTCTAATGATTTCTCGCTTAATTCTGTGGCAACGAAGTTTACTTGTTGAATTGTAGCTGCTTGTTCTTTCATTGCTTCGGCAATAATCTTTGTATTATCCGCACTTGCTGAAGCGCCGTAAGCAATTTCAGCAACTGATGCGGCTACTTGTTCAGCGCTGGCAGATATTTCTTCTGATGTTGCTGAAATATCTTCAATTTGATCGGACATCGTCGTAATTGCTTGAACAATGGATTCGAAAGCAATGCCTGCTTCTCCAATCATTTTAACACCATCATTTACAGAGTGAAGACCGTCGACTACTGCTTTTTCTACATTTTTTGTATCTTGCTGAATATCTTGTGTTAAAACGACAATTTTATTAGCGGATTGTTTTGATTCTTCGGCTAGCTTGCGCACCTCATCTGCTACAACAGCAAAGCCTTTCCCGTGTTCACCTGCGCGTGCTGCTTCGATAGCGGCATTTAGAGCGAGCAGGTTGGTTTGATCTGTAATTGCTGTAATAACTTCCGTAATATTGCTGATTTCTACTGATTGTTTACTTAGTTTTTGAACGAGTGTGTTAATAAGTTGAGTAGAATCATTGATTACATTCATTTGCTGTTGGGCTTCTTCTATTATATTGTTGCCTGTATTGGCCGTTTCTGATGTGGCGATGGCGCTATGGTGAAGCTGTTGTGTTGCTTCTGCAATACGTTGTACACCTGTAGCTGTTTCATCCATGGCGGCAGCACTTTCCTTTGCAGCAATTGTTGCGGTTTCGGCCGCGGCGGCGGTTTCATTAATGCGTGAAGATACTTCTTCTGTTGTAGCAGAAACTTCTTCAGTAGAGGCCGTTAACTCCTCGGCTGCGCCTGTTAAATGTTCTGAGTTATTTTGAATATGTGTCATTAAACTACTTAAGTTACTTTTCATCGTATTAAAGGCTATCGCTAGTTGTCCAATTTCATCTTTGGAGTGATTGGTAATATCTTGATGATATAATTCACCGTTTGCAATGTTGTTGGCAGCGGCTACAACAGATTTTAAAGGGCTAGTAACTTTGCGATGTACATAAAGCATTAGGAATATGCCAAGTGCTACACCAATAATAATCGCTATAATCGAAATGATTTGTGAATTTTTTACTGCTTCTTTAGATTCTGCTGTAATATTCTCTAGCTGTGTTTTTTGGTAATCGACAACTTTATTTGATACTTCTAGTAGTCCTCGATTTGCTTGTTGTGCATCACTATTGACTATTTTTAATGCCTCATCTAATTTTCCCTCATCATGTAAAGCTAAAGCACGATCAGCTGCTTTGTTAAAAGCATCGTTATATGTAATAAGCTCTTTGGCATATTCAACCATTTCGGGCGAATCTGCTTTTTTTGCAATTTCGGCAACGTGCTCATCTAACAATCCAGCGTGTTTAATTAAACTATCCTTATTACTTGCTGTATCTTCTATAAACATTGCGCGAATAAAAAGACCTTGCATTGCCATTTCAAATTGAATACTATCTGACAGTTCTACTTGGGAAACGCGGTCTTCTAATGCAGCTTCAACTTTCTTCTCAATATTGGAAAATTGGTTGAACAAAATAAGCAAAGACATAAATAAGATCAAAATAATTGAGAAAAAACCGAAGCTTAATTTTTTGCCAACAGACATAGTAATACGCCCTTTCTAAATTGCTTTAAAATTTTTTATAGTTAAATTAAGACATCGTAGAAGCGAGAAGTCAATAACCGGAGATAGAAACAGTTCAGAATATTCATGCTAAAAATCTTTTTATTTTAGGATAGGGCACATTGCCTGTGAAAATTGAAATGGACACAAATTTTTATCGTTATATAGTACGGATTGCTGAGAATACTTTTGAATATGAAAGATGCTATGTGATGATGATAAGGGTAAATTTGACGAAAATAGAAAAAACATATATAAGGTGATTATATTTTAAATTAAAACTATTTTTCTCATTTTCCCGTAACAGATATGATACGGAAAAAATTATGCGTTGTACTAATCCCTAAAGAAAAAATCCCTGCTGTTTTAGAAAAATTTATGTTTGCCATGAAAGAACAGAAAGACAACAAATTATTTGTTCACTCTGAGTTATATATATATTATTTTCGGGCAAATTTTACTAAAAAATGTCGAATATACAGGTTTAAACTATATGCAACCAACGTATACATTTGGAAAGGGGATACACTCAAACAAGCTGTTTTCCTTAAAGAATTTGAACAGACGAAAAAACTAATCAATGGCAAATTGTTCGCATTTTATTTGAAGATGAGTAGATGTTCAGTGAATACCAAGACATTGGTAATACTTGGTTTCCAAAAAATCAACAAAAAATCATCCCACATATGGTTGAGATCAAAGTGTAAATTGGATTGACATTAGATTACGAAACAGGCGATGTATTTGGTTTGTAATAAGAACAATATACAGCGGTCGAATTTCTGAGGTTCTTAGAAAAAGTCGTTGCTAGTTATCCAAATAAGCTTTTCGTTATTGTATTTGATAATGCCCATATCCATCATGCAAAACTAATCCAACCATTTTTAGAAAAGATCAAGAACAGTTTGAATTTCTGTCCCTTCCGCCGTATAGCGCCAATTCAATTTAATTAAAGGACTATGGAAATACAGCATTTTTTTACTGACCAACTAACCGCACTAATTATTTTAATATTCAAAATAAACAAATATTTACTTTTTGTTATTTTCGTGTTATATTTAAATAGCACAAAAAATAACTTAGGAGGTATATTATACCATGTTCAAAAAAATTACTTTAAGTGTAGCAACACTAGTATTATCAGCAGGATTATTTAGCACTTCGGCAGGTGCTGAAGAGGTAGTACAACCTTCTTCACCAATTCAAAATCCAAACCAAGTGGAGTCATCTGTTACTGTTGAGCCATTTGCTGCACAAGTTTATGTTACAAGATATGCTTACTATATCAAATCTGAATACCCACTAGCTTCTGGTACTCCTAAATATTTATCTGTAACAGAAATGATAAACAACAGTCCTTATGGGGGAAATCTTAGTAAAGTTAATGTAGAACCATATGGTTTGGATTGGTGGAAAGTTGAATATTCTGGCTATCTAACTAAATTTGAAATGTAGATGAGATTAGTGAAAAACTTGTTTTCTATAACAGATTTGTTTTTCGATTAAAAATAGGTACATTCTATTCTTTGAATAGAAAGTGCCTTATTTTTTTGCTTAACTTTGTAAATCCATATAAATCTAGGTCTTTAAGACTTTTTAGAAATAAATGGAAATAATAGCTTTATTAAATTGGTTACTTTCAACGAATGGTAGATACGTACGGAATGACCTAAAGGATGTCACGTAAAGGGAACTGCTTAGATAATACGCTCATGGAGATCTTCTTTGGGCATTCTAAATAAATGTATTTATCAAACATTTTTTCAATCTGTTTAAGAATCAGAAAAAACCATCTAAGATTACAACGTTACTATAATAAAAAATGAATAAAAGAAAAACTGGACGGTTTAAGTCCAGTTGAGTACAGAAAAAATTCGTAAAACAGTACAACTTTATGAGGGAACTGACCCCAGCGGTATAGACAAATAAAAAAAGCATCTTCGATTGAAATTCGGGTATAGATACTTAAATTTCATTTGGAGGTGTTTTTTCTATGGGAACAAGAGTTATCCCTATGAAGTGAAAATGAAAGTCATTGAGAGGCGATTAGCGGGTGTACCTATCAAACAGATTCTATTGGAATTAAATATACGCCATAAAACACAGGTGGAAACTTGGATGCGAAATGGCGAAGTCAATCGTTTGAAACAACCTGTAGGCGAATAATATAGCTTTAGTAAAGGTCCTGAACAGGACAATGAACAATCGAAATTAGCATTTGGAAAATCGGTATTTAAAGCAACAAATTGAGGTGCTAAAAAGTACGCAGAGTTGGAGAGGAAGTGGTTGGAGAAGTAGCTGTACAGTTAGTTGTTACACTGTGAGACAGATGTCAATCAAGGTCAAAGACTATATAAATTATTAAAGCTTAACCGATACTAAACAACCAGTCGCCGGTTCAATACCGTCAACTGGTTGGATGATCTTTTTAGGAGCAATCCCATAATCAATCTTACACTTCTTCTCTAATGCTATTTTTAAGACTGTTTCTTTAATTGTAAAATAACCGTTTCATCTGGGTCTATAAACAATGTTTTTTGTTCGAAGTAAATAACGAATCCAGGTTTAGCACCATTAGGCTTTTTGACTTGTCGTATTTCTGTATAATCTACCGGAACAGAGGATGAGTCACGAGCTTTTGAGAAATATGCGGCAAGGGTTGCGGCTTCTCGCAATGTCGTATCATCTGGATTAGCATCGTGAATGACTACATGAGAGCCTGGTATATCTTTTGTATGAAGCCAAATATCTGTACGCTTTGCTATTTTAAATGTCAGCATATCATTTTGCTTGTTGTTTTTCCCTACAGAAATGGGCATTCCTGTAGATGATAGATAATGTTCGGGTTCAGGTTTAAGCTGTTTTTTCTTTTTCTTGGCGTGACGAAGTTTTAAATAGCCTTGTTCTGCTAATTCTTCACGAATCTCCTCGATATCACCAGGTGATGCTTGTTGCACTTGTTGTGCTAACATTTCGAAATAAGTAATTTCTTCTCTTGTTTTTTCGAGTTGCTCTTGCACCATAATAAGGGCATTTTTAGCCTTCGTATATTTCGTGTAATAACTTTGTGCATTTTCAATCGGTGTTTTGCGCTCGCTTACCGGAATCGTTACTTGTTCAGCAGATTCACTGTAATAGTTTGTGACGGTCACTTCCTTCACACCTTTTTCAAAAGCGTAAATATTGGCCATCAATAGTTCCCCATACAATTGGAACTGATCTAGTTTGGAGGCGCGTTCAAAGTCTTTCGTCAGTTTTTTGATTTTTAATGATAGTTTGTCGATTTCGTTTTGTAACCAGCGTTCTAAATCTCCTGCTTGTTGCTTCACACGATCTCGTTCCGCGCGAGCAAAGAATACACGGTCAAGAAGCTCATGGACATTTGGATAGACCGTTTTCTCTCCTTGTAAATGTGTTAAAGCAATTGGGGAGAAGTATGTTTTATTATGTGCGGATACATACATTGGTTCTTTGCCACCATCATTAAAATCTGCCATAAAGTCTTTGAAACATCCAACTTTGTTTGACGCAACTGTTAAACGAAATAGCAACTCCTCTGCATGTAAAGGAGAAAAGCCAATAAATTGCGACACAACTTCTTTAGCGGTTTTTGGCTCTGCGAAAAATGCAGCTACTTGCTCATCAGTGACCGTAAGAGGTTGCCATTTATTTTGTGCAGGTGGGGCGATATAAGGCTGTCCAGGTAATATTGTTCGGAAACTATTCATCGAAGGTGATAAATGTTTTAAACTGTCGATAATTTTATTTTGTTCTGTATCTATTAATAACAGGTTACTATGGCGACCCATAATTTCTGCATGTAATTCCCGTACAATGGGATCACCGATTTCATTTTTACTTTGGATTTCTACTATAATAATACGATCTAACTCATGCTGTTTAATAGAAGAAATAAAACCACCCTCTAGATGCTTACGTAAAAGCATACAAAACATAGGGGGTTCAGCAGGATTTTCGATTGTTTGCTCTGTAAGATGTACACGTGCATAGGAAGGGTGGATAGAAAATAATAATTTATGGTTCCCTCCATTTGCACGGATTTGTAAAACAACTTCCTGCGCGTTAGGTTGATGTATTTTCGTAATACGACCTGTTACTAATTTTTGTAGGTCTGTTGTCATTGAATAAGTAAATAAACCATCAAATGCCATTTTAATTCCTCTTTCCAACGATATATTGCATCATTGTGTTTTTCGTATTTGCGCTGAAAAGGTCTGCTGAAACGAACTACAATGGTGCAATTCATGATTTTATAAAGTGTTCCCAAAACAGCCATTTCAAGCACGAATGCTTTTTTAGTATGTTTATCATAGCATTTTTTAGGTGAATATTAAAATATAGCTACAGATGTGGTAGAATTAATTTTTGCTCTAGCGATTTTTTTGTGGAGAGACGTCATAAATGACAGAGCTTATGTTATAATTATCCCAGTATGCAAAGAAAGGTGTGACGAACCTTGGTGCGTAGTATGACTGGTTTTGGCAGAGGTGTCACAACAACAAGAGACTTTCAGTTAACCGTAGAAATACGCTCGGTCAACCATCGTTTTTTAGAAATTCATGCAAAATTTCCGAAAGAATGGCTTGAAGCAGAAGTTTTTGCTAAGAAATTAATTTCACAAGCTTTATCCCGAGGGAAAATTGATGTGATGGTATATGTAAAAGATTTAGAAAATGTCGAGCAATCTATTGAAATTAATTGGTCATTAATTGAAGCGTATCGTAAGGCAAAAGAACAATTAGCAAGTAAAGTACCGCTAGAAGAAAAATGGACGATGCAGGAGCTACTAGCGCTTGAGAAAGCATTAGTGCAAGAAAAGCCGCAACTAACGCCAGAAGATTTATTAGGTGCTGTGGAACATGCGGTAACAGAAGCCATTGGACAGTTGATTCAAATGCGTGAGCGTGAAGGGCAAGAATTGCAAGAGGTTGTTGTACAATATAAAGAACAGCTAAAGGAACAAGTGAATCAAATACGTTCATGTTCTTCACTTGCTGTTGAAAAATATCGTACACGTTTAGTAGAACGGATTGCTGAAATTGCAGAAGTAGCGCTTTTAGAAGATCGTTTACTCGCAGAAGTAGCGATATTTGCAGAACGAGTGGACATAACGGAAGAATTGGATCGATTAGATAGTCATTTTAACCAACTGGAAGAAACGTTACTAGAAACCGTTTCAATCGGGCGTAAATTAGACTTTTTAATGCAGGAAATCCATCGCGAAATCAATACGATAGGTTCTAAAAATCAATCGACAGAAGCAGCCGTTGCAGTAGTTCAGGCAAAAACAATTTTAGAAAAGATGCGTGAGCAAGTTCAAAATATCGAATAACATGCGTGCATCTGTTATAAATTAAGGGAGATATAGAGAATAAATGATAAAAGAACGTGGATTATTAATTGTTCTGTCTGGCCCGTCTGGTGTAGGAAAAGGGACAGTGCGAAAAGAATTATTTTCTCAACCGAATACGAATTATGAGTATTCCATCTCAATGACAACACGAAATCCTCGCGAAGGTGAAGTAGATGGTGTAGACTATTTTTTCAAGACACGTGAAGAGTTTGAAACGTTAATTGACCAAGGTGGCTTATTAGAACACGCTGAATTTGTAGGAAATTACTATGGCACGCCGTTAGCCTATGTAAATGAAACACTTGATGCTGGTCGTGATGTATTTTTGGAGATTGAAGTACAAGGAGCAGCGCAAATTCGTAAAAAAGCACCGGATGCCTTATTTATTTTCTTAGCCCCTCCAAGTTTAACGGAATTAAAAGATCGTTTAGTTGGCCGTGGGACAGAAACAGCGGATGTTATTGCAAAGCGCATTGCAACTGCAAGTGAAGAGCTTGAAATGATGAGCTTATACGATTATGTAGTTGAAAATGATGAAGTGACAAATGCCTGTGATCGTATAAATGCGATTATTAAAGCCGAGCATTGTCGAAGAGAACGTGTTGAAAAAAGATATTTGTCAATGTTGAGAGGAGAATAAACCAATGTTATACCCATCAGTAGATGCCTTAAAGAAAGAAATTGATTCAAAATATTCTTTAGTAAGTTTAGCATCAAAGCGCGCTCGTCAAATGCAAGAAGTAGAAGGTACTGAGCGCCTACACAAATATGTTTCCTATAAATATGTAGGAAAAGCACTTGAAGAGGTAGCAGCAGGTGTACTTACGAAAGTATCACAGGATGAGTCCGCTGTGTACGAAGACGAAATCTAACATTGATGGTATAAAGCTTTTGCCAGTTAATGTTAAAATCTGCAGTGATTTTTTGATTATACAAAAATGTCGAGAGCTCCCGAGGAATTGTCCTTTGGGAGCTTATCGTTTGAAAGGACGACATTGTAGATGAATAAAAATATTTTACTTTGTGTTTCAGGTGGTATTGCGGTTTATAAAGCTGTAGCGCTAGTGAGTAAGCTATCACAGGCGGGTGCTCGTGTAAAGGTCATCATGACAGCATCAGCTCGACAGTTTGTCAATCCATTAAGCTTTCAAGTCATGTCAAAAAATGATGTCTACTTCGATACATTTGATGAAAAAGATTCCAATGTCATTGCCCATATAGATTTAGCTGACTGGGCAGATTTAATATTAGTCGCACCTGCAACTGCCAATGTGATTGGCAAACTTGCAAACGGTATTGCAGATGATATGGTGACAACGACATTACTTGCCACTACTGTACCCGTTTGGATTGCACCTGCGATGAATGTCCATATGTATGATCATCCAGCGGTAAAGCGCAATTTGGCACAACTAGCAACAGATGGTTATCAATTTATCGAACCGTCAGAAGGCTTTTTAGCATGTGGCTATGTTGGGAAAGGTCGTTTAGAAGAGCCAGAGAAAATTACGGCACTTGTGCAACAGTATTTTTTTGCTCCAAAGCCATTAGTAGGACGAACGGTGCTTGTGACAGCAGGAGCAAGTTATATCCCTATGGATAATCAGCATGTGATTAGCACAAAGGCCAATGGTAAGATTGGGCAAGCGTTAGCGAGAGAAGCGCAAGCACTAGGGGCACATGTCATTCTGTTAGGTGAAGAAGCAACAAATGTGTATGACCTTATAACGCAAGTAGAGAACGTTAAAAAGCAAAACGCACAGCTTTTATTTATCCACGCAGCCAACATACCAACAATTGAAAGTGCCCCTATTCTATCCATTGAAGGTACAGAGGCAGTGACATTTGGACAAAAAGTACTAGGGAATCCGATGTTACAAGTAATAGCCGATGAATGGATTGATGATAGTCAAACAGCAACAATAAACGGACAAATTGTCAATATTTCAGATACGACACAATTTGCAAAGGTTTTATGGCAGCATATATTACAAGGTGAGTTGCAATGAGCGTTTTATATGCAGAAATCATAGTGGATGTTTCAACATACCATGTAGATCGCTCTTTTGACTATTCGGTTCCTGCAGAATGGGTAGCTGTTATAGAGAAAGGCTGTCGTGTAAAAGTACCATTTGGGCCGAGAAATGTACTAGGATTTGTTGTAGGTTTAAAACATGAAACAGAAGTTCCGACAAATAAACTAAAGCCGATTGCTCAAATTTTAGATATAGAGCCTGTTTTTACTGAAGAAATGTTGTTGATGGCAAAGTGGCTTAAAAATGAAACAATTTGCTATGAAATTGATGCATTGCAAGTAATGCTACCATCCGCATTAAGAGCTAAGTATGAAAAAATCGTCAAATTACTCAATCATCAAACGATTTTGCCAATGGCAGTTCAACAAATTTTCGGGAAGCGACAACAGGCAAACTTTAAGGAATTTGAACGGGCTGGATTATTGCCGCTCTTAAAAACGTTAATTGCCGATAAAATTGTAAAAATAGAAAATGTCGTAAAGCAACAAGGCAATGTAAAAGCAGTTCGTATGGTAAAGATTTCTGAAGACGAACAAGCATTAAGCAATGCTATGCAAGAGGCATCAAGAGCTGTGAAGCAACGTTCTTTAATTGAGTGGATGGCTTCGCATTTAGGTGAAGTTTTTACACCACAGCAAATTTATGAAGCAACTGCTGTCTCTGCTGCTGTATTGCAAGGGGTTATTGAAAAAGGCGCAGCAAGTTTTATACAGGAAGAAGTGTATCGCGATCCTTTTACAAAGGATGTTGCACGTACACAGTCCTTACAATTAACGGACGAACAAGCAGTTGCATTAAAGGCAATTACGCATGCTATTGATACACAATCTGCTTCCACCTTTTTATTGCAAGGTGTTACAGGTAGTGGCAAAACGGAAGTTTACTTGCAAGCAATCCAAAAGGTTTTAAATGAAGGCAAGGAAGCCATTATGCTAGTGCCTGAAATTTCGTTAACGCCCCAAATGACGGAGCGTTTTCGTAGTCGTTTTGGTGAGATGGTTGCCGTAATGCATAGTGGGTTATCTGTTGGAGAGAAGTATGATGAGTGGCGCAAAATTCAACAAGGGAAAGTAAGCGTCGTCGTAGGTGCTCGTTCAGCCATTTTCGCCCCCTTTACTAATTTAGGGTTAATTATCTTAGATGAAGAACATGAATCGACTTACAAGCAGGAAGATTCACCCCGTTACCATGCGAGAGATGTAGCCATTTGGCGAAGCCAATACTTCCGTTGTCCTGTTATTTTAGGGAGTGCGACACCCGCTCTTGAGTCATATGCTCGTGCAAAAAAAGGGGTCTATACATTATTAACGTTAAAACAGCGTGCGCTGCATCAAGCAATGCCAACTGTATATGTCGCAGATATGCGAGAGGAACTCCAAAAAGGAAATCGCTCAATGTTTTCTGAACTACTGATTGAAGGGATACGGACGCGACTTGAACGACAAGAACAGATGGTGTTGTTTTTAAATCGAAGAGGTTATTCGTCCTTTGTGCTATGTCGTGATTGTGGAACGGTTGTACAATGTCCGAACTGTGATATTTCATTAACCTATCATCGTACAACTGAAAAACTTAAATGTCATTACTGTGGTTATGAAGAACAGGTGCCACAAATTTGCCCGCAATGTCAAAGTGAGCATATTCGATATTTTGGTACAGGGACACAAAAGGTAGAAGAAGAAATCTATAAATTATTTCCAGAAGCAAGAGTACTACGAATGGATGTTGATACAACAAAGCACAAGGGGGCACATGAAGAGATTTTGCAAGCATTTGGTGAGGGGCAAGCTGATATTTTACTCGGTACGCAAATGATTGCAAAGGGACTTGATTTTCCTAATATTACACTTGTTGGTGTGCTTAGTGCCGATACATCCTTACATTTACCAGACTACCGTGCGGCGGAGCGAACTTTCCAATTACTTACACAGGTAAGTGGTAGAGCAGGCCGTCATGATAAAGCGGGCGAAGTCGTAATCCAAACCTATACGCCTGAGCATTATGCAATTGAATTAGCTAAAGTACAAGATTACGAGCCATTTTATGAACGAGAAATGTTTTTACGCCGTCGTTCTGGCTACCCACCTTATTATTTCGTAGCACTTATACAAGTATCCCATGAAGATGTCATGATGGCAGCAGAGTATGCGGGGCGCGCAGCAGATTGGCTTCGAGGGAATTTATCCAATCAAGTGTCCATTATTGGCCCAACGGTGGCGAGTATTAGCCGTCTCCAAAATAGATATCGCTATCAATGTTTGATAAAATATAAAATTGAACCAAATCTGATACCTGTCTTGCAACGTTTACTTGCGATGTATCGAGCAGATTGGATTAAACAGGGGATATTAATGACGGTTGATTTAGACCCGTCTACAATATAAAGAGGTGCAATAGCTGCTTTTTGAGCAAGCTTGAATACATCATAATTGATTCAAATGGCGATTTGCCTAATATTGAAATTAAGGCAAGAGAGCGCCTTATATAATAGAAATGAGGAACGAGAAATGGCGATTAAAAAAGTGATCGAACATCCAGCAAAAGTATTATCTACACCATGTGCTGAAGTAACAGAAATTAACGAAGAGATTATTGCATTACTTGATGATTTATATGACACGATGGTGGAATATGATGGTGTGGGGATTGCCGCACCACAAATTAATGTTGGACTACGCGTGGCAATTGTTGAACTAGGTGAAGAAAGAGATATTTTAGAAATGATTAACCCTACTGTTATTAAAACAGACGGAGCAGAAGTGGATATCGAAGGATGCTTAAGCTTCCCTGGATTATATGGAGAAGTTGAACGTCCTGATTATGTAAAAATTGAAGCTTGTGACCGAGAAGGGCGTGTCTATGAGCTTGAAGCTGGCGGCTTTGAAGCGCGAGCGATTTTACATGAAATCGACCATTTAGATGGCATTTTATTTGATTCCAAAATTAAACGCATTGTGACAGAAGAAGAGCTAGAAGAAATGTACGCAGAAGAGGAGGAATAATATGACGTCAATTATTTTTATGGGGACACCTGATTTCTCAGCGCCAATTTTGCGTATGCTACACAATGAGGGGTATGATATCAAGGCTGTTGTGACGCAACCAGATCGACCAGTTGGACGTAAGCGAGTGCTAACACCGCCACCTGTTAAAGCAGCGGCATTGGAATTAGGACTACCTGTTATTCAACCAGAAAAGCTGCGTGGCTCTGAGGAATTACAGCAAATACTAGATTTACAACCAGATATCGTTATTACAGCAGCTTTTGGACAAATTTTACCGAAAGAATTGCTTGATGCACCGCCACTTGGCTGCATTAATGTGCATGCCTCCCTTTTACCGAAATATCGTGGAGGAGCGCCAATTCACCAAGCCATTATGGATGGTGAAAAAGAAACAGGCGTAACTATTATGTATATGGCGGAGAAGTTAGATGCAGGCGACATCATATCTCAAAAGGCAATCGCTATTGAAGAAGATGACCATACAGGTGGTCTATTTAATAAATTAAGTGTTGTAGGGTGTGAGCTATTAAAAGAAACACTTCCTTCTATTATTAATAGAACAAATAGCCGGACAGTACAAGATGAAACACAAGTGACATTTGCCAGCAATATATCGCGTGAACAGGAGCGAATTGATTGGACAAAGGATGCCACGACTCTCTACAATCAAGTGCGAGGATTACACCCTTGGCCAGTAGCCTATACAACATTTGAAGAAGGCAACTTTAAAATTTGGTGGGCACAAGTTGGACAAGCGAAACATAACGTGACACCTGGTACAGTGGTAGCAATTGCAAAGGATCATTTTGAAGTTGCGGCTGGCAATGGGACAGCACTGGCATTATACGATATTCAACCAGCAGGAAAAAAACGAATGACGGCAGAGGATTATTTGCGAGGCACAGGTTCGAAATTACAGATCGGGGACCAATTTAAATGAGTAAAAAAAGCGTAGTAATTTGGGATGGCAATGTACGAGATGCCGCACTTTCTATCCTATTAGCAGTTGATAAAAACCAAGCGTATAGTAATTTACTTTTACACGAAACGATTAAACGCCATAAAATAGAAGCAAAGGATCGTGCACTTTTAACAGAAATTACGTATGGGACGCTTCAATATAAAATGACTCTTGACTACTATTTAGAGCCATTTATTCGTGGTAAACTAGATCATTGGGTGCGTTGGCTACTGCGTTTGTCGCTATATCAAATGCACTTTTTAACACGTATACCACCGCATGCAGCCGTAAATGAAGCGGTAGAAATTGCAAAACGTCGTGGGCACCAGGGGATTGCTTCGACAGTCAATGGTATTTTGCGTTCTATCTTGCGTCAAGGCGTAAGAGCGATAGAGGATATAACAGACCCTATCGAACGTCTTGCTATTGCAACGAGTCATCCACAATGGTTAGTTGAACGCTTTGTTCATAATTATGGTCTGGAAGTAGCGACAGCAATGCTTCACGAAAATAATGTTCCACCGGTGCAAACGGTGCGCGTCAATAGAACCGTGGCGACTCCAGAACAAGCGATTGCCAGTTTACAAGCGGAAGGCTTAACAGTACAGCAAAGTGACCTAATGCCAGAATGTCTTCATGTCACAAATGGGCAACCTGCTCGTACAAAGGCATTTCAAGATGGTGTGATTACCATTCAAGATGAAAGCTCCATGATTCCTGCAAATGTGTTGAATCCTTCTCCTGGTATGCGCGTCTTAGATATGTGTGCAGCACCAGGTGGTAAAACAACGCATCTAGCGGAGAAAATGGGCAATAAAGGTTCTATTTTGGCAACGGATTTACATCCACATAAATTAGATTTAATCGACCATAATACAGAACGTCTAGGACTTGATATTGTAGAAACGGCTCCGATTGATGGACGCAAGGCTCCAGACTTTTTACAATTGGAATCATTCGATGCGGTGTTAGTCGATGCACCTTGTAGTGGCTTAGGGGTTATGCGTCGTAAGCCAGATATTAAATATACGAAGCGTGAAGAGGATTTAGAAAATCTTCAAAAAATTCAACTGGCGCTCCTCGATGCGGCAACGAAAGTATTAAAACAAGATGGCAAGCTTGTCTATAGTACATGCACAGTCGATAAACAAGAAAACGAAGGCACTGTTGAGGCCTTTTTAACAGAGCATCCAGAAATGGAAGCTATACAACTAGAATCTTTACCAACAAAATTAGCGGAAAAGCAAGCAAATGGCATGCTTCAAGTCTTTCCACAAGACTTCGGCAGCGATGGTTTCTTCGTCGCGGCCTTTCGTAAAAAAGGAGAATCCAACTAATGGTGGATCAAGAGCAATTTAATGAACGTATTAACGATTTAGTCGAGGAAGCGGAAGATAAGCCTGTTCGACGAGCGAAAAAAGAAAAACCAAATTTAAAAGAATCCATTTATTCATTACAACCGCACCAATTAGAAGAATGGCTAATAGAAAATGGGGAAAAAGCATTCCGCGCGGCACAAATTTTTGATTGGCTATACAATAAACGAGTAAAAACATTTGAGGAAATGTCTAATCTATCTAAAGCATTACGTGACAAGTTAGAGGCAAGCTTTGCTTTAACAACGTTGTCAACGATTATTAAACAAGAATCAAAAGATGGTACGATTAAATTTTTATTCCAATTACAAGATGGCTATTCCATTGAAACAGTTTTAATGCGCCATGAATATGGCAACTCCGTTTGTGTCACAACGCAAGTTGGCTGTCGAATTGGTTGTACGTTCTGTGCATCAACGTTAGGTGGACTAAAACGTCATTTATTAGCGGGGGAAATTGTGGAGCAAGTTGTCAAAGTACAGCAAGCTTTAGATGAAGTAAACGAACGTGTATCTCATATCGTTATTATGGGCATAGGCGAACCTTTCGATAACTATGATGCCATGATGAACTTCCTAAAAGTAATCAATCATGAAAAGGGCTTAAACATTGGTGCCCGTCATATTACCGTTTCAACATCAGGTATTGTACCAAAAATTTATCAATTTGCTGATGAACAGCTGCAAATTAACTTTGCTGTTTCCTTGCACGCACCGAACCAAGAGGCTCGTCAAAAATTAATGCCTATTGCACGTGCCTACAAATTAGAGGAACTGATGGAAGCCGTTCGTTACTATACGAAAAAAACGGGACGTCGTGTTAGTTTTGAGTATGGTTTAATGTCTGGTGAAAATGATTCCGTTGAAGTGGCTGAAGAATTATCGGCTCTTATAAAAGGTATAAAATGCCATGTTAACTTAATTCCTGTAAACTACGTACCAGAACGTGATTATATTCGCACATCTCGCAGTAAAATTTTTGCTTTTGAAAAAACATTAAAGAAAAATGGTATCAATGTAACAATCCGTAGAGAGCAAGGTTCTGATATTGATGCGGCTTGCGGACAATTACGTGCGAAAGAGAGATCTGAAGAAACGAGGTGACCAGTGATGAAATACACAGTCGAAAGTGATATTGGTTTAAAACGAGCAATTAATGAAGACCGCGCTGCCTTTTTTAAACGTCCAGATGGGCTCGCACTCGCACTTGTGGCGGATGGCATGGGTGGTCATAATGCTGGCGATGTAGCGAGTGATATGGCAATGAAACAAATGGAAACTGTGTTTTTACAAGCAGAGGCACATCATTTTGCAACTATGACATCAAAAAAAGAATGGTTACGACAAGCAGTTAAGCTTTTAAATACAAATATATTCAACTATTCTTTATCACACGAAGACTGTAAAGGAATGGGGACGACGTTTATCGCCGTGTTAATTGAAGGGAATTATTGCTTCATTGCACATGTTGGTGATAGTCGCGTGTATTATTTCTTTGATGATGGCGCACAACAAATAACAAGAGATCACTCCTATGTTAATGTTCTGCTTGAAAATGGTGAAATTAGCGAAGAGGAAGCATTGACGCATCCAAAGAAAAATTTCATTTTAAAAGCTGTTGGAACAGAGGAAACTATTGAACCAGACTTTTATGAAGTAGAGCTAGCGCCAAAATCGTATTTACTCATTTGTTCTGACGGTTTAAGTAATAAACTATCAGTGTATGAAATGGCATCTATCATTACCTATCCAGATGTAATTGAAGAAAAAGGGCGAAAGCTTGTGGAACTAGCAAATGCAAGCGGGGGGGAAGACAATATCTCCCTCGTGTTACTCACAAGGCAAGATGAGGAGGTGTAAGTATGCTTGTAGGAAAACGAATTAGTGACCGCTATAAAATTATAGAACTCATTGGTGGCGGAGGCATGTCCAATGTATACTTGGCGCATGATATGATATTAAATAGGGACGTAGCGATAAAAATATTACGCTATGATTTTACCAATGAGGATGAATTACATCGACGTTTTCAACGTGAGGCACTTTCAGTTACAAGCCTTACACATCCGAATATTGTTAGTATTTATGATGTAGGTGATGATGGAGACTTACATTATATTGTCATGGAATATGTTCAAGGAAAGACGTTAAAGCAGTACATACAGGAATTTGCACCGATTTCTCCTGCTCGAAGTGTGCATATTATGAAGCAATTAACGTCAGCGATTGCCAATGCTCATGAAAATCATATTATTCACCGTGACATTAAACCGCAAAATATTTTAATGGATGCGGAAGGAAATGTGAAAATAACGGATTTTGGAATAGCTATGACGCTAAGTGCCACATCTTTCACCCAAACAAACTCTGTGTTGGGCACTGTCCATTATTTATCACCAGAGCAAGCACGTGGTGGAACGGCAACAAATAAATCAGATATTTATGCGCTTGGAATTGTCTTGTATGAATTACTTACTGGCGAATTGCCGTTTTCTGGTGAGTCCGCTGTTTCAATTGCTCTTAAACATTTGCAATCAGAGACACCATCTGTTCGAGCATTTGATGGTACCATTCCACAAAGTCTTGAAAATGTCGTTTTAAAGGCAACTGCAAAAGATGCATCTCATCGCTATGCTACGGTAGAAGAAATGCAAGAGGACTTGGAAACAGTATTATCATCAGCTCGTATCAATGAACCAAAATTTACAATTCCTATTGATAATGATGCGACAAGAGCCATCCCTATCATTAAGGAACAGTTCATACGAAAAGATGAAGATTTGACTAAAACAAGAGCAATGGAACCTATCGCACAAAAGAAGGTAGAGGCGAAAAAACCTGTTGAAAAAGTAGAGCCGGTCAAACAAAAGAAAAAGTGGCCAAAGTATGTGGCAGGGTTATTCATCGTCGTGATTGCAATGTTCCTTTTCTTTTTATTTGCAACAGATTTATTTAGTCCGAAAAAAATTGCCGTACCTGATGTGACCAATTTAACGGTCGAAGATGCGACAAAGAAATTACAAGAAGCTGGCTTTGTTGTTGCTGAACAACAAGAAGAGCGAAATTCTGAAGATGTTGAGAAGGGCAAAGTCATTGAAACTGATCCGGAAAAAGATGCAAAGCGTGTTAAAGGAACAGAAATAGAATTAATAGTTAGTCTTGGTGTCGAAACGGTTAAAATTGATGACTATACTGGACAACAAATTAGTCAAGTAGAGGCTTTGTTAAAGGATAAACTAATCATCCAAAAAAATTATGTGCATTCCAAACTGCCTGAAGGGCAAATTATTGAGCAAGATCCGCAAGAAGGAGCGGAAATAATCGCTAAAGATGCAACGATTACATTTACAATTAGCCAAGGTGTAAAAATGATTACAGTTGATAGTGTAGCGAATTATACGAAAGCTCAAATGGATGATTACGTAAAAAGAGTAGGGCTGAAATGGCGCACTGTTCGCGAAGAATATAGTGATACCGTTGCAGCAGGTAGTGTTATTTCGCAAACGCCAAAACCAGGTACCAGCTTAATGGAAGGCGATACAATTGCAGTTGTTTTAAGTAAAGGACCTGCAGAAAAACCAGTGAAAACACTTATTAAAAATGTTTTAATTCCATATGAACCGACAGAAGAAGGCGCTGAACAAGTAATACGCATTGAAATTCAAGATAAAAATCATACCATGGTGAAAGCTTTTGATGAATTCACCATTACTAGTGACCAACAATACAAAATACAACTTGTCATTGTAGAAGGCGAAGAAGCGGCTTATAAAATTATCCGTGATTCAGAAATTATTGAGTCGGATAGCTTTAATTATGATGATGTTAAATAAGGGGGAATTGGATGGCGCAAGGCCAAATCCGTAAAGCGTTAAGTGGTTATTATTATGTTTACGATGGGAAGGAACTTATACAGTGCCGAGGACGTGGCGTCTTTCGCAATCGGGGAGAATCGCCACTCGTCGGTGATCTTGTAGAGTATACACTTGAAACGGAAGGCTCGGATGGTACGATTCAAAAAATTATGGATCGTCAAAATGAACTAGTTCGTCCGCCCATCGCCAATATCGATCAAGGCATTTTAGTATTTTCAGTAAAAGAGCCGAACTTTAATACGATTTTATTGGATCGCTTTCTAGTTGTTTTAGAGTCATTTCATGTACACCCCATTATCTGTCTGACGAAGATGGACTTATTACAAGACGATGAGCGTGAGGAATTACAGGGCTATATCGCAGATTATGAAAACATAGGGTATACGGTGCTTCAAACTTATAAAGATGAAGAAGAATTAGTAGAACGTCTTCAGCCGATTTTAAAAGGAAAGACATCGGTGCTTGCGGGACAATCTGGTGTTGGGAAATCAACGCTTCTCAATACGCTAATACCTGATTTAAATTTAAAAACAGGCATTATTTCACAGAGCTTAGGACGAGGAAAGCATACGACCCGCCATGTTGAGCTGATAGAAGTATGTGATGGTTTATTGGCGGATACGCCTGGATTTAGTTCGTTTGATTTTGATGAAATTGAAAAAGAAGAGCTAGGGGCATGTTTCCCAGAGATAACGCGAATTGCTGAGAACTGTAAATTCAGAGGCTGTTTGCATTTAAAAGAACCAAAATGTGCGGTTAAAGTTGCAGTCGAAGCTGGCGAAATACGCGAGTACCGTTACAAACATTATGAACAATTTATGCAAGAAATTATGGATCGAAAGCCGAGGTATTAATCATGATACAAATAGCACCATCAATTTTAGCAGCAAACTTTGCTAAACTAGGAGAAGAAGTAAAAGATGTAGAACGAGCAGGTGCAAAGCTTATTCATATCGACGTAATGGACGGTCATTTTGTACCGAATATTTCATTTGGATCCATTGTGTTGGATGCGATTCGTCCTTTAACTGATTTACCATTAGATGTTCATTTAATGATTGAAAATCCCGATCAATATATTGAACAATTTGCCAAAGCAGGAGCGGATTATATTACGGTACATGTAGAAGCTTGTCGCCATTTACATCGTACGATTCAATTAATTCGTTCTTACGGTGTTAAGCCAGGTGTCGTTTTAAATCCGCATACACCGATTGAAACGATTCAGCACATATTAGAAGATATTGATATGGTGTTATTCATGACAGTGAATCCTGGATTTGGTGGTCAAAAATTCATTCATTCTGTTGTACCTAAAATTGAAGCATTATCCACAATTATTAAAGAGCGTAATTTAGACATTGCGATTGAAATTGATGGTGGTATTAATGCAGAAACAATTGTTCCATGTGCCAAAGCAGGTGCAACTATTTTTGTAGCAGGTTCAGCGATTTATAGTAAAGAGGATCGTACAGCGGCACTTCAAGAGATTTTAGCTGCTGGTGAGGCAGCGATTAAAGGATGACTACTGTTGTCGTTTGTGCAGGCGGTCCGAAAGAGGAGCTTTGTTCCTTAGAATCGTATAGTAAACAACATGATGTCCTATTTATTGGTGCGGACCGAGGTGCACTGTATTTAATTGAGCAAGGTATTACACCGCATGCCATTGTTGGCGACTTTGACTCGTTATCACAAGAGGAATATCAAAATGTTATGAAACATGCGCAGGATGCCCAACGCTTCCGTGAAGAAAAGAATGAAACCGACACAGATTTAGCGCTGTTAAAAGCGTTAACCTACGCTCCTAGAGAAATTGTGTTAACAGGGGTTACAGGTGGGCGTTTAGATCATTATGAGGCGGCTGTGCGTTCCATTTATCGATTACAGCTTGAACATCCTGATCTTGTGTTGAAAATTATCAACCATGCAAACACGATACAGTTTTTGGTGCCAGGCACCCACACAATTCAAGCGGATGAGCGTTATCGCTATTTGTCTTTTTTTGCCCATGAGCAAGCAATACAGGGCGTTACTTTAAGGCATGTAAAATATGAAACAACGAACGAAGAAATTTCGTTAGGTTCAACTCGATTTACAAGTAATGAAATAATAGGCACTTCAGGGTCTATATCCTTCACGCAAGGCATATGTTTAATGATAAGAAGCATAGATTAGCGTAAGGGGGAGAGAGTCCTGAAAGTATATACGTTCCAACTGCCGAAATTTGTTAGTAGCATTACGCGTACGTGTATTAATCTATTTAAAAAAGATAAGAAAGAAGCTAAAAAATCCGACTGATGCCAGTCGGATTTTTCCTGTTTAATAGCTATATAAAGGCGGTTGGTAGTGTGCCTTGAAAAATGAAAGAAAAAAATCGATTTACGCTTTATGCGAAATCGATTTTTTAGAAGCGGCTATTAAACGCGCTCGATTTTACCTGATTTTAAAGCACGAGCAGAAACCCATACACGTTTTGGTTTACCGTTAACTAGGATACGAACTTTTTGAAGGTTAGCGCCCCAAGTACGTTTGTTAGCGTTCATAGCGTGGGAACGGTTGTTACCAGTACGAGCTTTACGTCCAGTGATTACACATTGTTTTGGCATGTTGTATTCCCTCCTTACAGTTGATGCTGAAAGATTATTATTTCAGTTCGGTATTTCACATACCATAATAATTTAACATACCAAGTCGTTCAGTGCAACAGTTTTCACATAACCTTTCAAGAAAAAAACCTTTACAGGCAAAAACAGCTATAAAAAAAACACTGAACAATGGTTACTCGATTCATTGCGCAGTGGATTTTTTAATAGATTATTTTCCGCGATAGCCAAGTTTTGTAGACACGCGTTTCCCTGTTTCTACAAGACGTTGTGTAAGAAAGTTGATATGTTCATCGCTGACGTTAAAGCTAACAAAACCAATACTGACGGCACCGATAATTTCACCAAAGCCATTAAAAACGGCTACAGCGACTGAGGAAGTACCGGCTGTTCGCTCCCCGTGGCTAATGGCAAAGCCTTGTAATCGAATTTGTTCTAATTGCGCTTCTAATTCAGCCATTTCTTCCATAGGAACGAGTTGCTGCATAATTTTTTTTGCTTCTACGGGCGGTAAAGAGGCTAACAACGCTTTATTGGCTGCCCCAATATGCATTGGAATGCGAATACCTAGTTGATCATAAATACGAATCGGGTTTGCAGCACTATCAATACGTTCGATAATAATCGTATCTAACCCCGCAGGTTTGCTTAAATAAACACTTTCCTCAACTTCTCTAGCGAGTCTTTCTAATTCCGGTCTAATTTTGCTAATATAGTCCATCGTATCATACACTTGCAAACCTAACTCCATCCATATGGTGCCGAGACGATAATGCTTCGTTTGTGTGTCTTGTTCAATCATTCCTTGCGCAATCATCGCTTTTAAAATTCTATGTAATGTACTCAATGGTAAATCGCATTTGGTGGAAAGCTCTGAAATAGACAAACTGCCTTCGGATGCTTCTGAAGCTAACACTTTCGCAATTGTCATTGCACGTTCTAATAATTGCATAATGGTCCCACCTCCTCTAATCTTATTTTATTTTTATTCTTCCTGTTCGTCTAGTTCCTTCATTGTTGTCCATAGTTAGTTTTCTCTTTGGAAAAGATAATATTAAAATTTTTCTAAATATATTGACAGTATATCATAAAACACCTATATTTTTTATATAAACTTTCCTCTTAACGGAAACGTTTTCCACTACACGGAAAAGGGGTGAAGGTATGCATTATTGTTCATCCATGTATGCACCTTTAAAACATGTAATCATTAAACATCCAAAAGACGCTTTTAAAAGCCAAGAGCATCTTGCGGATGAATGGAAAACTTTCAACTATTTATCAGAACCTAATTATCAGGAGGCTCTTATAGAATATGCTGAGTTTATAGCCGTTCTAGAGAAGTATGTTGAACAAATTGATTATTTACCGGAGTCAAATGAAGTAGGATTAGATTCGCTCTATGCGCATGATCCTGTGAAATTCACACCACAGGGCGCAATTATTTTGAAATCTGGTAAAAAGTTAAGACAACATGAGGCAGTTGTTTATAAGGAATTTTTGCAAGACAAAGGGATTGCGATAATTGGAGAATTGTCGGGTGATGCTGTTTCAGATGGTGGGGATCTGGTTTGGCTTGATGACCGTACGCTTGCAGTAGGTCGAGGATACCGCACGAACGATGAAGCGATTCGTCAAATTAAGGAAATGACAGCTACTATGGTCGATGAATTTATCGTTGTGCAACTTCCTCATGATTTAGGTGAAGCAGAGTGCCTACATCTAATGTCGTTTATTAGTATGGTAGACAAGGATTTGGCTGTTGTACATTCGCGTTTAATGCCAGTATTTTTCCGTCAGCTTCTGATCGAAAGAGGAATTCAATTAGTGGAAGTACCAAAAGCTGAGTATGATAATTTGGGCTGTAACGTGTTAGCGTTAGCGCCGAGAGTATGTGTTATTCCTGAAGGTAATCCTTCTACTAAACAGCAGTTATTAGATGCGGGTGCAACGGTATATAAATATAAAGGTAACGAAATTACGGTAAAAGGCACAGGTGGACCTACATGTCTAACTTGCCCAGTAGTCAGAGGATAAAAAGGGGACGGATGATATGTTTAAAAATGTGATTGTAAAAACACCAGGCAATAGTTTTGTTAACGGATTAACAACAAGTGATCTAGGAAAACCTATTTTAGAAAAATTATTTGAACAGCACGAACGCTATGTAGAAGCATTAAAAAAATGTGGTGTAGAGGTTACTCAACTTGATGCAGATGAAGCTTTTCCAGATGCAACTTTTGTAGAAGATACAGCGGTACTAACTTCTGAATTTGCGATTATCACAAATCCAGGAGCAGAAGCACGCAATCGGGAAATTGAAGCAATCGAACCAGCAGTTAAAAATTTCTATGACAAGCTATATTATATTGAAGGACCTGGAACACTTGATGGCGGTGATGTTTTGCAAGCTGAAAAGAAATTTTATGTAGGGATTTCAGCGCGTACAAATGAAGAAGGCGCACGACAATTTAAAGAAATCGTTGAAAAGGAAGGCTATGAAGCAACGATTATTCCATTACAAGATTTCTTCCATTTAAAAACGGGCATCGCGTATGTTGGGCAAAATCGTATGGTTGTAGCTGGAGAGTTTATCGATCATCCAGCATTTGAATCTTATGAGAAAATTGTTATTCCACAACAAGATGAATACTCTGCAAACTGCATTCAAGTAAACGATGCTATCATTATTCCAGCAGGTTATCCTGATACCAATCGCAAACTAAATGACTTAGGCTATAAAACGATTGAACTTGAAATGTCTGAATTTAGAAAGCATGATGGCGGATTAAGCTGTTTGTCACTACGATTTTAAGTCAATAAAAAACATGCCCAATCAATTTGTAGGGGAAAAATTGATTGGGTGTTTTAGTACTTTAAATATCTGAAAATTGAATAATTTGATAAAATACGGAAATGGGGAAACGCGTTGAGCAAAGGGGAGCAACAGCATAATAATGTATTGAAGCGTTCTATGAAGAGTCGACATTTATTGATGTTATCACTTGGTGGTGTGATTGGCACAGGTTTATTTTTAAATGTAGGTTATACAATTAATCAAGCTGGCCCTGGTGGAGCACTAATTGGTTATTTATTTGGTGGTTTAATTTTATATATGGTGATGAACTGTCTTGGTGAATTGGCCGTGTATATGCCGGTCACAGGTTCTTTCCAAACATATGCAACACGATTTATCAGTCCGTCAGCAGGCTTTTCATTAGGTTGGATGTACTTTGTTGGATCTGCTGCCACCGCGGGGGTGGAGTTTACAGCAGCGGGCATATTAATGCAACATTGGTTCCCAAATGTGCCGATTTGGATATGGTGTGCGGTCTTCATGGTGCTTTTGTTTACATTAAATGCTTTAACAACGAAAGGTTTCGCAGAAGCGGAGTTCTGGTTTGCAAGCATTAAGGTAGTTGCTGTAATTGCCTTTATATTAATTGGTGTAGCTGCTATTTTTGGCTTGATTCCTTTGGCAGATCGGCCGACACCTCATTTAACGAATTTAGCACCGACAGGATTATTCCCAGCAGGTATTACGATTATTTTTGTCACGATGATGAATGTTATTTTCTCGTATCAAGGTTCCGAGCTTGTAGGAATTGCTGCTGGTGAAACAGAAAATCCAGAAAAAAACATTCCAAGAGCAATACGGACAATCTTGTTTAGAATTATCGTATTTTATATTGCTTCTATAATAGTACTGTCTGCCATTTTCCCATCATCTGAACTTGGGCTACTTGAAAGTCCTTTTGTTACATTGATGAAAATAGCGGGTGTTCCATATGCGGCGGGCATTATGAATTTCGTTATTTTAACAGCAATATTGTCTGTAGGGAACTCATGCTTATATGCGTCCACACGATTACTATGGTCGATGTCAAAAGAAGGCATGGCTCCAAAGTACTTTGGTCGATTAACAAAAAATAAAGTGCCATTAAATGCGCTTATTTTTACGATGCTATTTTCACTGCTATCGTTATTAACAAGTGTGATGGAAGCTGACGCAGTTTTTGTGTTGCTTATGTCTATAGCGGGAATTTCGGTGACTATTTCTTGGATGGGCATTGCAATGTCTCAATTAATGTTCCGATACCGTTATGTAAAAGGGGGAGGCAATGTGGCAGATTTGAAATTTAAAACGCCATTGTACCCGTTAATTCCAATATTTTGTATTGTTTTTTGTGTCATTATATTAGTGTTTTTAGCGTTTGATCCGACTCAAAGAATAGGGTTGTTATACGGCATAGGGTTCTTTGTAGCGTGTATGCTATTTTATAAAGTGAAATTGAGTAAAGTGAGCACCATCACTTCTGACAAAGAAGAGTCACTGAATGCTTAATGGATGTTTCATTTTTAGTGGATAAAGGAGATTTTAAATATGAACAATTATTTATGGAATACACCAGACAAACTGCGGGCATTATTATGTGAAATTGTAAGCTGGGAAAGCAGAACATTAACAGCAGGTGAAAATGAATTCGCCTTTAAATTAAGAGAGATGTTACAAACGCTTTCTTATTTTCAAGATAATCCTAACTTTATAGAACTGCATGATGCGGGACTTGGTCGCCATGCGGTTACAGCATTGTACAAGCATCCAACGGCTACTGAAACAGTAGTCTTAATTAGTCATTTCGATACGGTTCATACGGAGGAATATGGAGAGCTTGAGCCATTTGCTTGTCGACCAGAAGAGTTGACGAGTATGCTGATGGAACCTAAATATAAAAAAGATTTGCCAGAGGCGGCTAGAATTGATTTAGAGTCGGGAAATTATTTATTTGGTCGTGGCACAATGGATATGAAAATGGGGCTCGCTTTGCACATGCAATTGATTGAAAAAGCGAGTATTGAACAATGGCCAATCAATCTAATTTTAACAGCAGTACCGGATGAGGAAGTCAATTCTGCTGGTATGCGTGCAGCCGTAGTCGAGTTAGTAAGGTTACGTGAACAATACGATTTAACTTATAAGTTATATTTAAATAGTGAGCCTTCGTTTTCACAAGGACCTTCTGATATTAATGAATATATATATTCAGGTACAATCGGTAAGATTATGCCGGCTGCTTTATTTTATGGAAAAGAGACGCATGTAGGTGAGCCATTAAAAGGCATGACAGCCAATTATATTGCATCCTTTATGACACAGTATATGGAGTGGAATCCAGTTTTCCGCGAAACAGATCTCGGTGAAAGTACACCATTGCCAGTATCCTTACAATTAAAGGATTTAAAAATGGAGTATTCTACACAGACGCCATATCGCGCAGCCGCACTTTATAATGTATTTTTGTTAAAGCGGACGGCAACAGAGGTCATGGAAATTTTTGAACAAGTTGCATTGGAGGCAATGGCTGCTTGTAATATGCAATATAAGCAAATTTGTGAACGTGAACAAGTACAAGGTGTTGGGAAAGTAAATGTACTTCGCTATGAGGCAGTTTTAGAACATGCTATTCAAAAACTTGGCGCAGATGAAGTAAAGCATATTAAAAACCAAGTGCTAGCAAATACAGCGTGGGATGATCGGGAGAAGTCGATTCGTATTGTAGATCAATTGATGATTCGGTGTCAGGAGTTAACACCAGCAACGGTGCTGTTGTACGCACCTCCGTACTACCCAGCTATTAATTCTTCACAGCATCCGCTCGTCAAGCAATCAATTGAATTAATGAAGAAAACAGCCAAAACATTTGCTATTGAAGTCGAGCAAATACACTATTTCAATGGCATTTGTGATTTAAGTTATGTCAATTATACAGATGATTCCAATGGCTGGACGTCATTTGAGCGCAACACACCTGTTTATGGTGATACGTATAGTATTCCATTTGAAGCTATGTCTGCATTAAAGGGTCCAGTGTTAAATGTGGGGCCATTCGGCAAAGATGCACATCAAAAGACAGAGCGTTTACATGTAGATAGTGCATTTAAAGAAATGCCTGTGATGATTGAAACCCTGATAAAAAGCTTATATGCAGCAGAGAGTGAAATACCCGCGGAGTAGTGAAATACCCGCGAAAAGAAAGCAAATACCCGCGGAGTAGAGGGAAATACCCGCGAAAAGAAAGCGAATACCCGCGGAGTAGAGTGAAATACCCGCGAAAAGAAAGCAAATACCCGCGAAAAAGTAGCGAATATCCGCGAAGCAAAGTAAAATACCCGCGAAACAACTGAAACACCAGTAGTAAAGAGATCATCTTAGGTGTTAGCAGAATCCCGCAAAAAAGCTGATGTTTAAATACATCAGCTTTTTTGTCTACCAATACATTTAATGAAAATGTTTTGACCGTGACATTTAAGGAAATGCTGTTTAATAGGTCGTTCAGAACAGATTACCATAAATACTGCAAGCTAATTGGGTAGGAATGGAACGCTAAAAACGTTGACACAAAGCGCTTTCAAGGCAACTTAGGTTGCTTAATGTATACCCGAAGTGGTACAATATAATTTAGTCAAAAAGAGCCAAGGGGGCATTTCTATGTCAATTGAATTAAATAATGAATTCGGCCAAATTGATATTTCAACAGATGTACTTGCACAAATTGCTGGTGGCGCTGCTATAGAATGCTACGGTATTGTTGGCATGGCATCTAAACATCAAATTCGTGATGGTCTAACTGATATTTTACGTAAAGAGAACTTTGCAAAAGGTGTTGTAATTCGACAACAAGAAGAAGATTTACATATTGATATGTATATTATTGTTAGTTACGGGACTAAAATTTCGGAAGTTGCTTATCAAGTACAGTCGAAAGTGAAATATACAGTGGATAAAACATTAGGTATGAGCGTTAAATCTGTCAATATCTTTGTGCAGGGCGTTCGTGTAGCGAATGAGTAAGAGGAGGAACAAATTCGAATGCAGTCTTTAGACGGATTAAAATTTGCTGAAATGGTGCAAATGGGTGCTCATCACCTATTCCAAAATGCAAATTATGTAGATTCTTTAAATGTATTTCCAGTACCAGATGGAGATACAGGGACAAACATGAACTTATCGATGACATCTGGTGCTAAGGAAACAGAACTTCAAGCGTCAGAGCATATTGGGAAAACGGCACAAGCGTTATCAAAAGGGTTGCTTATGGGTGCACGTGGAAATTCAGGTGTAATCTTATCGCAACTATTCCGAGGTTTCGGTAAATTTGTAGAAAAAGAAACAACAATTAATGCAAAAGCATTTGCTGGTGCTTTCCAAGCAGGTGTAGATACAGCTTATAAAGCAGTAATGAAACCAGTTGAGGGAACAATCTTAACTGTTGCACGTGAAGCGGCCAAAAAAGGTGTAGAAGTTGCTGAAAGTGAAAACGATATCATTGCTGTTATGGAAGCATTTACGGCGGAAGCAAAGGCTTCACTAGAGCGCACACCTGACCTTTTACCGGTGTTAAAAGAAGTGGGCGTCGTGGATAGTGGTGGTCAAGGATTACTATTTGTCTACGAAGGTTTTTTAGCCTCTTTAAAAGGCGAGCCACTACCAAAGAAAAATGATGCAACATTAGATGATTTAATTAATGCCGAACATCATAGAGCCCAAGAATTTATGAATACTGCAGATATTGAATTTGGCTATTGTACGGAAATTATGGTTCGTTTTGAAGATGATAAAGAGCCGTTCAGTGAGGAACAATTCCGTAATGAATTAAGCCCATTAGGTGATTCGTTGCTTGTTATTTCAGATGAAGAAATTGCGAAAGTGCATATTCATTCTGAGCAACCGGGCACTGTTTTAGCGATGGGGCAAAAATATGGTAGTCTTATTAAAATCAAAGTTGATAATATGCGTGAGCAACATTCTGCTATCGTTGGCGAGGATCACAAAGCATCTGCACCAGCTCCAGCGAAAAAAGCTGAAAAGCATCCTTATGCAATTGTTACGATTGCAATGGGAGAAGGTGTGGCTGAATTACTACGCTCGATCGGTGCTTCTTATGTGATTGAGGGCGGACAAACGATGAACCCTTCAACTGAAGATATTGTGAAAGCTGTACAGGAAATTGGTGCTGAAAAAGTACTTATTTTACCAAACAACAAGAATATAGTAATGGCAGCAGAGCAAGCTGTAGAGTTATTGGGTATTGAAGCTGCAGTTGTGGCAACAAAAACAATTCCTCAAGGGATGGCAGCCATTCTATCATTTAATCCAGAAGCAACAGTGGAAACAAACCAAAAAGCGATGACAGAAGCATTTGCTCATGTAAAAACAGGGCAAGTCACTTATGCAGTGCGTGATACGTCGATTGATGGCGTAGAAATTCATAAAGACGATTTTATGGCGCTTGCAGAAGGGAAAATTGTGCTCTCTACACCAGCGTTAAAAGATGCTGCTGAGAAAGTTATAACAGATTTAGTAGATGCCGATACGGAAATCGTAACAATTATTTATGGCGAAGATACGTCTGAAGAAAAAGCCTCTGAATTAATCCAATTTATCGAAGAAAACTATCCAGATGTCGAAGTGGAGTTATTTAATGGTAAACAAGGATTATATCCATATATTATTTCGGTAGAATAATATTAGGTAGCAGAGTGAACGAGTAGACGAAGCAGTGCACAAGTTGTGTACTGCTTTTGTTTATGGTAAAAGGAATACCCGCATTGAAAACAAGAGGAAATAAGCAAAATAGATCGTTTTGTGTATTTCTTCAAAGGACAGTCAACTTGTAAATGCTGGAATAATAGCTCTTTAGTGTGCTTGTATTTGTAGGGAGTACAATAAAGAAACAATATAAATTGTTAAGAAATTATAGTCGTTTTAATTTTCTGAAAGTTGATAAAGTAGTGCTTTACTTTTATAGTAACTATCAAGCATGATATAAGTAAAAGAAAAATTATTATATGAATAGAATAGAGGGGTGCTTGTATGAAGTTTACATCGGTTTTTGATATTATTGGACCTGTTATGATTGGTCCATCTTCTTCTCATACAGCAGGTGCAGCGCGTATTGGCCGTGTTGCAAGAGATTTATTTGGCAGACAGCCGAAATGGGTGAAAATCCACCTATATGGTTCGTTTGCTGAAACATACAGAGGGCATGGGACAGATGTAGCAATAATTGGTGGTTTATTAGATTTTGATACATTTGATGAGCGAATTAAAACGGCTTTTGAGCATGCAGAAAAAGCTGGAATGCAATATGAATTTATTCCAGAAACAGCTAATACAGAGCATCCGAATACAGCGAGACTAGTATTTGGTGACGATGATGGTGAAATGTCAATTGTCGGTATTTCAATTGGCGGGGGAAAAATTGAAGTAAGCGAGGTCAATGGCTTCAAGCTTCGCTTAACGGGTGGCATGCCTGCCATTCTTGTTGTACATGATGACCGCGCGGGCTGTATTGCCAATGTGGCAAATTGCTTAGCAATGCATAATGTCAATATTGGCCATATGGAAGTTTCACGTATCGAACGTGGCTTAACGGCTTTAATGGTGATTGAGATAGATCAAAATATTGAGGACAAAGTACTTCAACAAATTTCATTAATACCACATATTACAAAAGTGTCAAAAATTAACAACTAAGGGGGTGTCGCAAAATGGATGTATTATTTCATAATGTCCGTGAGCTTGTAGAACGAGCGGAGCGTGAAGAAAAGCAAATTTCTGAGCTAATGATTGAACAAGAAATACTAATAAGTGGACGAACACGCGAAGAAATTATGCAACAAATGGATCAAAACTTAACAGTGATGGAGGAAGCAGTTGAACGAGGCTTACAAGGAGTAAAGTCTGTTACAGGTTTAACTGGTGGTGACGCTGTCCTGCTTCAAAATTATATTGCACAAGGCAAATCGCTTTCTGGAGATTTATTATTGGATGCGGTCAGTAAAGCAGTTGCTACGAATGAAGTAAATGCTGCCATGGGCACAATTTGTGCAACACCTACAGCAGGCTCTGCGGGAGTAGTGCCAGGCACTTTATTTGCAGTGAAAAATAAGCTAAACCCAACGCGTGAGCAAATGATTCGCTATTTATTTACTTCAGGCGCCTTTGGTTTTGTGGTAGCAAATAATGCTTCTATCTCGGGTGCTGCGGGTGGTTGTCAGGCTGAAGTTGGTTCGGCAGCCGGCATGGCGGCGGCAGCAATAGTGGAAATGGCAGGAGGGACACCTCAACAATGTGCAGAAGCATTTGCTATTACGCTGAAAAATATGCTAGGTCTCGTTTGTGATCCAGTAGCGGGCTTAGTCGAAGTGCCTTGTGTTAAACGTAATGCAATGGGTGCAGCGAATTCGCTTGTAGCAGCAGATATGGCATTAGCGGGTGTTACGAGTCGTATCCCATGTGATGAAGTCATTGGAGCGATGTATCGCATCGGTCAGTCAATGAGCCCGAACTTGAAAGAAACAGCGCGTGGTGGACTTGCAGCGACGCCGACAGGCAAAGCAATTAGCAATGCGATTCTTAATAATGGCGATTTACAAAGCATACTAAAAGCAAGAATCACAATAGAATAAATTGTAAAAGTGTTAGATTGACTGCAATCAATCTAACGCTTTTTTGTTATGTCTTTGCAATCCGCTACAGCGGGGGCCTGAAGGTTTCGTGGCGATAGTGACCGTTTTACCCTCGATGGCAATCTACCCTAATATTCAGTTGCTGTGTCGACACGAAAGAAAAGTTTTATGATACAGTTAAAAAGAGAACGGATGTATCTACGAATAACTATAAAACAATTGACATAGAAGGGAGGTAGGCTCTTGTGATTTGTGACACAATAAATCTCAAGAGCTGTTGTGACAGGTGACTGAATTAACCAGTCCTGTCTCCGAATTAAAAGGAGTCGGGAAAGAAACCGCAGCACACTTAGAAACACTGGGTATCGAGACGGTAAACGATATTTTATGGACCTTTCCACATCGGCATGAGGATTTCCGTTTAAAGGATTTAGCGCAAACACCACATAATGAACGTGTTACCGTTGAATGTAAAGTAGAACGTGAGCCGACTGTGTTGTTTTTAGGACGCAACAAATCTCGCTTGCAAGTAACCGTGCTTGCGGGGCGACATTTAGTAAAAGTCGTATTTTTCAATCAAAACTATTTAAAGCAAAAGCTTATACCAGGTACTATTGTGACAGTGACGGGCAAATGGGATAGAGGCAGACAAGTTATTAATGGCACCACTGTCACTTTTGGACCGAAAATCGACCAAGTAGACTTTGAACCTGTCTATAGTTTGAAAGGTTTAATTCCACAAAAACGGTTTCGTAAATATATGCGACAAGTGTTAGATGACTTTGGTGCAGTGCTACCAGATGCGATTCCACAGCATTTGCAGGATGCCTATAAGTTGGTCTCAATACGCGATGGGCTGGAAGGTATTCATTTTCCGCAAAATGCTGAACACGCGAAACAAGCAAGAAGGCGCTTTGCTTATGAAGAATTATTAAACTTTCAGCTTCGTATTCAAGCTTTACGTAAACTACGTAAGGATACTGAACACGGTACGGTTATACAATTTGACTTGCAAAAACTACGGGCATTTATTGCTTCATTACCATACGAGTTAACAGGTGCTCAAAAGCGTGTTGTCAATGAAATATGTAAGGATTTAAAAGCTCCGCATCGCATGAATCGTTTGCTACAAGGCGATGTTGGGTCGGGAAAAACGGTCGTAGCAGCTATTTGTTTATATGCTGCTGTGACAGCTGGATTTCAAGGGGCGTTAATGGCACCGACGGAAATATTAGCAGAGCAACATGCTGAAAACTTAGTCGCTTGGTTTGAGCCATTTGGTGTACGTGTCGCATTATTATCAGGCTCAACGAAAACGAAGGAGCGCCGTCTACTATTAGCTGCACTTGCTGATGGAGAAATTGATATTGTTATAGGCACCCACGCTCTTATCCAACCTGATGTTCTCTTCAAGAGACTGGGCTTTGTTATAACGGACGAACAGCATCGCTTTGGTGTGGAGCAACGTAGAATTTTGCGTGATAAAGGAGAAAACCCTGATGTGCTCTTTATGACGGCAACGCCTATCCCGCGAACACTGGCGATTACAGCATTCGGTGAAATGGACGTCTCGTTAATTGATGAAATGCCAGCAGGGCGTAAAGAAATTGAAACCCATTGGATGAAAAAAGAACAACTCGGTTCTGTATTAGCTAAACTAGAGTTAGAGCTGACAGCAGGTAGACAAG
Organism: Lysinibacillus sp. FSL M8-0337; assembly: GCF_038593855.1. Classification (NCBI taxonomy): domain Bacteria; kingdom Bacillati; phylum Bacillota; class Bacilli; order Caryophanales; family Bacillaceae; genus Lysinibacillus; species Lysinibacillus sp. FSL M8-0337. The sequence continues at coordinate 1,013,982 of NZ_CP151996.1, forward strand.
CATATGCCATTTGTCCTTTGATTGAAGAGTCGGATAAACTGGATGTACAAAATGCCGTAGAGATTTATGAGCAACTCGCATCGTATTTTACTGGACGCTTTAAAGTTGGATTAATGCATGGTCGCTTACCAGCAGATGAAAAAGATGCGATAATGCGAGGCTTTAGCGAGGGTGATATTCACGTCTTAGTATCTACGACTGTTGTTGAAGTCGGCGTAAATGTGCCCAATGCAACGTTTATGGTAGTCTACGATGCGGAACGTTTTGGCTTAGCGCAGCTACATCAGCTCCGCGGTCGTGTAGGACGTGGTGAGCATCAATCCTATTGTATATTAATTGCTGATCCAAAATCCGATGAGGGGAAAGAGCGAATGCAGTCTATGACCGAAACAAATGATGGTTTCCGTCTAGCTGAAAAAGATTTAGAGCTTCGTGGACCAGGAGACTTTTTCGGCCGTAAGCAAAGCGGCTTGCCTGATTTTAAAGTAGCTGATTTAGTACATGATTATAGAACCCTGGAGACGGCACGGAAAGATGCAACAGCAATGATTGAAACAGATGCATTTTGGCATGATGAGACGTATCGATATTTGCGTGAAATGCTACAAGAGTCTGGCGTCCTTCAAGGCGAACGATTTGATTAATGTAGCGTTGTGTAATAAGGAATGTGAGGGCTTGTTTTTGAAAACAAGTCTTGCATTCTTTTTTTATACTCTATATACTGATATTAGTACCAAGTGCTAATAACAACTCAAAAGGTGGCGAATGACGTTGAGACGAACGAAAAAAGAGCGACAGCGATTATTATCTGAAACGATTGCGGAAAATCCATTCGTCACAGATGAACAACTCGCGTCGGAGTTTCAGGTAAGTGTTCAAACAATACGATTGGATCGTATGGAATTAGCAATTCCCGAATTGCGTGAACGAATTAAAGATGTGGCTTCGAAAACTTATGAAAATGAAGTGAAATCGTTACCGATTGACGAAGTAATCGGTGAAATTATTGATATAGAATTAGACAATCGTGCATTATCAATTTTTGACGTAAAAGATGAGCACGTTTTTCAACGCAATGGCATTGCTCGTGGACATCATTTATTTGCACAAGCAAACTCATTAGCTGTAGCGGTAATTGATGATGAACTTGCATTAACAGTGCACTCCAATATTACATTTGTGAAACCTGTAAAAGCCGGAAATCGTGTTATTACTAAGGCGGTCGTTGTTGGAAGAGATGATGAACGCCATCGTACAAAAGTAGAAATAGTATCTACTGTAAATGGTGAAACAGTTTTGGTTGGTGAATTCGATATGTACCGCACGAAAGGTAAAGGTGAACAAGAATGAAATTAGCACTTGATGGAATGGGTGGCGACAATGCGCCAAAGTCAGTAGTGGAAGGTGCATTATTAGCATTAGAACAAATTCCTAATTTGGAAATTCAGTTATATGGACAGCAAGAAAAGCTTGATCCTTATTTGAAAATGCATGACCGTTTAACGGTTATTCATTGTGAAGAAGTGGTCGAGGGCACAGATGACCCTGCACGTGCTGTACGACGTAAAAAAGATTCATCGATGGCACGTATGATGGATGCAGTGGAAGAAGGGAAGGCAGACGCTTGTCTTTCGGCGGGAAATACAGGTGCATTAATGGCAGGTGGTTTGTTTAAGGTAGGACGTATTGAAGGTATTGCACGACCTGCACTAGCTACGACATTACCGACGCTTGATGGCAAAGGGTTTTTAATGCTTGATTTAGGAGCGAATGCAGATGCACGACCAGAGCATTTACTGCAATATGCGATTATGGGTGATATATACGCCAAAAAGGTAGGCGGTCTACAAAAGCCACGTATTGGTCTTTTAAATATCGGAACTGAAGATAAAAAAGGCAATGATTTAACGAAAGCCGCTTTTGCTTTACTAAAAGAAGCAGACTTGAATTTTATCGGCAACGTTGAGGCGCGTGATTTACTTGATGGGGTAGCAGACGTTGTTGTGACAGATGGATTTACAGGCAATATGGTACTGAAGTCAATAGAAGGAACAGCGGGTGCGTTATTTACAATGCTAAAAGAGGCATTTATGTCTTCTACCAAAACGAAAATTTCAGCAATGTTGATGAAAAATAATTTACGTGACTTAAAAAATAAAATGGACTACACAGAGTATGGCGGTGCAGGTTTGTTTGGTTTACAAGCACCTGTAATTAAAGCGCATGGATCATCCAATGCGAAAGCAATCTTTAGTGCAATCCGTCAAGCCAATACAATGGTTGAGCATACAGTGATATCAACGATTACTGATACAGTACGTCACTTAGAAATTGATTAACAAAGGGGATTAGTAAGACATGACGAAAATTGCATTTATTTTTCCAGGCCAAGGCTCACAGACGGTTGGTATGGGTCAAGAATTTATAAGCAATTCGCAAGAAAGCAAGGCTTTTTACGAAAGTGCTAACAAAACACTTGGTTTTGACTTATCTAAATTAATGCTAGAGGGACCTGCTGAAGAGTTAACACTAACATACCATGCGCAACCAGCATTATTAACGACAGGTGTTATGGTTGCTGAAAAATTGCGTGCTGCTGGCATTACGCCACATTATGCCGCTGGTCACTCTCTTGGAGAATACGGTGCATTAGTCATCGCAGGTGTGCTATCGTTTGAGGATGCTGTAGCTGTTGTTCATAAACGTGGTTTATACATGAACGAAGCTGTACCAGCAGGGCAAGGTGCAATGGCAGCTATTCTTGGCATGGAGCTTGAGGCGTTACATGCAGTTACTGCTAAAGTTACAGCTGAAGGTGATGTAGTTCAAGTTGCAAACGTCAACTGTCCAGGACAAATTGTCATTTCTGGTACTAAGGAAGGCGTTGATAAGGCCTCTGTAGCTGCAAAAGAAGCGGGTGCAAAACGTGCAATTCCGTTAGTAGTAAGTGGACCTTTCCATTCAGAATTAATGCGACCATCCTCAGAACAATTACAAGCTACGCTAGCCGAAATTACTTTATCTGAACCACAAATTCCGGTAATTAGCAACGTGAAGGCGAATGAATTACAAGATGTACCAGCTATTCAACAAGAGTTAGTTGAACAAGTGTATAGCGCTGTACAATGGGAAGCATCCGTGCGCGAAATGATTGCACAAGGCGTGGATGTATTTATCGAGTGTGGCCCTGGTAAAGTGTTAAGTGGCTTAGTTAAGAAAATAGATCGTTCAGTGGCAACGTATTGTGTATATGATGAAGCGTCATTAGAAGCAGTATTAGAAGCGTCGAAGGAGTGGTCAATCAATGCGTAAATTAGAAGGTAAAGTTGCAGTTGTAACAGGTGCTTCACGAGGAATTGGACGTGCGATTGCATTGAAGCTTGCGGATGAAGGTGCAAAGGTTGTTGTTAACTATAGCGGCTCACAGGCAAAAGCAGAGGAAGTCGTTGCGACAATTCAAGCAAATGGTGGCGAGGCGATTGCCGTTCAAGCAAGTGTCTCAAAAACAGAGGAAGTTACTGCATTAATGGATGCGGCAGTCAAAACATTTGGCGCGCTTGATATTTTAGTAAATAATGCAGGAATTACTCGCGATAATTTATTGATGCGCATGAAAGAAGAAGAATGGGACGATGTACTCGATACAAACTTAAAAGGTGTGTTCCTTTGTACAAAAGCAGTCACTCGTCAAATGATGAAGCAGCGTGCAGGGCGCATCATTAATATATCTTCTATCGTTGGTGTTGCTGGTAATGCAGGGCAAGCTAATTATGTAGCGGCAAAAGCGGGCGTTATTGGCTTAACAAAAACGACGGCAAAAGAACTTGCGTCACGTAATATTTTAGTGAATGCCATTGCACCAGGATTTATTGAAACTGAAATGACTGAACAGCTTCCAGAAGATTTAAAACAAGGCATGCTGACACAAATTCCTCTCGCTAAACTTGGGCAACCTGAGGATATTGCGAAAGCAGTTGCGTTTTTAGCTTCTGAAGATGCAAACTATATGACAGGCCAAACGCTACATATTGACGGCGGCATGGTGATGTAATAATATGCTATAGCATAATTTTTAATTTTTTGTATAATCATTTGAGGGGAGGTGAACGTTTTGACTACAGTATTAGAGCGCGTAACAAAAGTAATCGTAGACCGTTTAGGTGTTGAGGAAAGTGAAGTTACACTAGAAGCTTCTTTCCGTGATGATTTAGGTGCAGACTCATTAGACGTTGTTGAGCTTGTAATGGAGCTTGAAGACGAATTCGATATGGAAATTTCTGATGAAGATGCTGAAAAAATTTCAACAGTTGGTTCTGCTATTTCATACATCGAAGGTAAAATTAACTAATTTTCTGGTAGATGACACAGATTTTGATAATACAAAATCTGATACCATTGTAGACTTACATCAAAGCATAATGGCAAAAGCTTATATGCTTTGATGTATTTTAAAGGTACGAAATGGTTCGTTTTTCGAACGATGGACGTACCTTTTTTTATTTTTGTTAAAAAAATACGAAAAAACTTCCAAAACATTGTATTTATGCCGAAATACTTTTGCATAAATGCCTTGAAAAAGGTACACTAAGACGGTAGAAACTATTAGGAAGGCAGATTGTTCAATGGCTATGAGAAGAAAAGGAACTATGCAGAAATCAGGCGTACTTCCTGAAAAAGTACGCAATCAATTCGAGCTATTACAGCATGAATTAAACATCACATTTATTAATAAAAATTTATTGTATCAAGCATTCACGCATTCATCTTATGTGAATGAGCATCGCCGTAAATTGTTTACGGATAATGAGCGTCTCGAGTTTTTAGGCGACGCTGTACTTGAACTGTCTGTTTCTAAATACCTTTTTGAGAAATACCCGCATATGAGTGAGGGCGAATTAACAAAATTACGAGCATCAATCGTTTGTGAGCCATCCCTTGTTATTTTTGCAAATGAATTAGGATTTGGTCGCTTTGTATTGCTTGGAAAAGGTGAAGAATTAACAGGTGGACGGGAACGCCCAGCGCTACTTGCAGATGTTTTTGAATCATTTGTAGGTGCTCTTTATTTAGATCAGGATTTGCAAACGGTCGTGACATTTTTAGAACGAATCGTGTTCCCAAAGGTAGAAGTCGGTGCTTTTTCGCATGTGATGGATTTTAAAAGCCAGTTACAAGAAATGGTACAGCAAACAAACAACGGTTTACTTCATTATGAAATTATTGATGAAAAGGGCCCAGCGCATAACCGTACCTTTGTATCAAGCGTGTTATTAAATGGACAAGAGCTTGGTATTGGTCGAGGAAAATCAAAAAAAGAAGCCGAGCAACAAGCAGCACAATGTGCGATGCGCGCAATGCGTGAGCATACTGCTAAAGAGGAGGCTTAATAGATGTTCCTAAAACGACTCGAAGTGATTGGCTTTAAATCTTTTGCGGAGCGCATTGGTATTGACTTTGTACCAGGTGTTACAGCTGTTGTTGGACCTAATGGCAGTGGGAAAAGTAATGTAACTGATGCTATTCGTTGGGTACTCGGGGAGCAATCGGCAAAGTCGTTACGTGGGGCAAAGATGGAAGATGTTATTTTTGCTGGGAGTGACTCTCGAAAGCCACTAAACTTTGCAGAGGTAACATTAATTTTAGATAATACTGATGAACAGCTTGCTTTTTCGTATACAGAGGTCAGCGTAACAAGACGCGTATACCGTTCAGGTGATAGTGAATATTTATTAAATAACCAGCAGTGTCGCCTGAAGGATATTACGGACTTGTTTATGGATTCGGGACTTGGGAAAGAGGCTTTTTCAATTATTTCCCAAGGCCGTGTCGATGAAATTTTAAATAGCCGCCCGGACGATCGCCGCTCAATATTTGAAGAGGCGGCTGGTGTTTTAAAATACAAGCTACGAAAGAAAAAAGCAGAGCATAAACTAGTAGAAACAGATGAAAACCTTTACCGTGTTTTAGATATTTTACATGAGTTGGATAGCCGTTTGGAGCCTTTGCAAATACAAGCTTCTAGCGCAAGAGACTATGTACAAATGTCCACGGAACTAAAGGATTTTGATATTGCAATCCTTGTGCACGATTTGAAAAATTGTGCACAATCTTTGCATGCATTGAAAGCAGAGTATGCGCAGCTATCTGAAACAGAGCAAAAACAAGCTAGGGATATTCAAGAGCTAGAAACACAAACGACGGGTATTCGCAAACATTTAAAAGAATTGGATGTTTTATTGGATGCTGCCCAATCTGAGCTTGTAGATGCAACGATGGAAATGGAACGTTGGGATGGCCGTAAAGCCTTAATGGCTGAAAAACGCCAAAATGCCACGAACCAATTACAGCAGTTGAATACATCATTACTTGAAGCGCAAAATGAAGTAGAGGTATTAGTTGCACAAGAACTTGAGAAAAAACAATTGTTTGTAGAAAAACAACAAGAAGTTTTAAAGCTCAAGCAAATCATTAAGCAATTAGAGCAATCCTTAAATCGTTCAGTTACAGAAATTGAACAGGAAATGGAAGAGCATAAAAACCGCTATATCGACTCATTAAACGAAGAAGCTACAGTCAAAAATGAATTAAAAAATATCGAACAACAATTATCACAACAAAAAGCAATGGCAGCACGTATGACTGACCAAACGGATGAGATTGGTCAAGAGTTGATTGAAGTTGTGGCGGAGAAAGAAACACTTGTTGGCCTACATACGGCAACAACGACTGCATTGCAACAGAAGCTCGAACAATATGAAGCATTGCAAATGCAGTTTAAAAAAGTGAATCTTTCTTTTAATGATAAGCAAGAAATGCTGTATAAGGCTTATCAGCACCAGCAACAATTAAAAGCCAGAAAAGATACATTAGCAGAGCTAGAAGCTGATTTCTCTGGCTTCTTCCATGGTGTTAAAGAAGTATTGTTGGCACGTGATAAAGGTGAATTAGTTGGCATTGAAGGCGCAGTGGCTGAATTGATTCAGGTTAATGGCAAATATTCACAAGCGATAGAAACGGCTTTAGGTGCCGCCTCCCAACATATTGTGACGACGAACGAACAGAACGCCCAACAAGCTATCCGTTGGTTAAAGCAAAAAAGAGCAGGGCGTGCAACATTCTTACCAAAAACGGTTATGAAATCACGCAAAATCAATCCGTCAGCCATTCAGCTTGCTACGGAGCATCCAGCGTTCGTACAAATGGCAGATGCCCTTGTCACGTTCGATGAGGACAATCGTTCCATTGTTGAAAATTTGCTTGGCAATGTCATCGTCGCAGCGAATTTAGAAGGGGCAAGTCAAATTGCAAGATTATGTGGTTTCCGTTACCGTGTCGTAACGCTCGAAGGGGATATTGTCAATGCTGGAGGTTCTTTAACGGGTGGTGCAGCGAAACAGCAATCTTCCCTATTTACAAGAAAAGCCGAGCTCGATGGTCTTATTGCCAAACTAGAAGCATTAGAAACGTCGATTTATAGTGCAGAGCAGGCTGTAGCAACGGAAAAAGAGACATTGGCTACATTACGTGACAAAGTAGAACAATTAAAACTAGAGGGCGAACAATTGCGTAAAGATGAAATGCAACAGGCAAGTCGCCTTCGAGAATTAGAAGTTGTAGAAAAAAGTCTATCCGCCAGAGTGTCCTTTGCTTCAAATGAAACGCAAGATGTGAAGACACGTGAGGAAGCGCTGCTTGCTCAAAAGGAAGTAGCTACTGCACGTTTAGCAGCGCTTGCTGAAGAATTAGTAGCGATTAACGAGACGGTAGAGCAATTAGGTAAAGTTAAACTACAAAGTGAAACAGAAAAAGATGTTCTGCGCGAACAAACGGCAGAAAAACGTTCAGAGTTAGCGGTAATGCAGGAGCAAATGTCACAAGTACAAATTGCGACCGCACAACTTGCCCTACAATTAAACAAAGCTCGCCAAAAAGTCGACAATATTTCTCAGGAAATAATCTGGCTTCAATCTGATGAATCGACAAAATTATTGAGTGATGAAGAAGTAGAGGAGCAAGTCGCAACTTGGAAAGCTAGAAGAGAAACGTTACAAGTTACGATTACCCAGAAAAAGGAAGAGAAAGCGGCACAACAACAGGAATTAACAACGTTAGAAGAGCAGCTAAAGGAATTGCAACGTATACATAAAGGCTTCATTGAAGCAATACGTGCGAATGAATTAAAGCGCAATCGCGTAGAATTTGAGATGAGTAATTTTAAAAATCAGCTCGAAGAAAACTATCAACTAACGTTTGAAGAAGCATTGGAAGTCGCTTTAACCATTGAAGACGAAGAGCATATGCGACGTCGCGTCAAATTATTGAAAAAATCCATTGAAGAATTAGGTCTTGTAAACTTAAGTGCGATTGAGGAATTCGAGCGTGTTCAAGAAAGACATTCTTTTTTAACAGAGCAGCGTGAGGACTTACTCGAAGCGCAGGATACTTTACACGAAGCTATTAAAGAAATGGATGAAGAAATGACAATTCGTTTTAGTGAAACCTTTTTTGCCATTCGAGAGCAATTCAAACGGGTATTCCGTGAATTGTTTGGGGGCGGTCAGGCAGATTTAGTATTACTAGATCCAGACAATATGCTTGATACAGGCATTGAAATTGTTGCACAACCACCAGGGAAAAAGTTGCAAAATTTAAGTTTACTTTCTGGTGGTGAACGTGCACTTACTGCGATTGCTTTACTATTCTCCATTTTAAATATAAGACCTGTGCCGTTCTGTATACTCGACGAAGTAGAAGCGGCATTGGATGAGGCAAATGTTGTTCGATACAGCGAATACTTGAAAAAGTTTAGTCGCAATACCCAATTCATTGTTATTACACACCGTAAAGGTACAATGGAGGGAGCTGACGTACTGTATGGTATTACGATGCAGGAATCAGGTGTATCAAAACTTGTATCAGTAAAATTAGAAGATGAACCCGTACTTGCGGAGCAAAGGAGCGAACAAGCATGAGTTTTTTTAAACGTTTAAAAGATAAGCTAATTGGAAATCCAACAGAAGAAAAAGTAGAAAATTTAGTCGAAGAGCCATCTACCGTATTAAAGCTTGAAGAGACGGAAGAGCCAGTTCAACAGGAATCAAGTCATGAAGAGCTGCAAGAAAAAGTAGAAGAATCATCAGCAAGTGAGGACTTCATCGTTTCACAAGCTTCGAATGTTGTGGAAGAAGAAAAACAGGAAGAAGTGCAGGAAATTGCGATTGTAGAGGAGCCTGTAAAAGAAAAAAAACCTTCAGCCTGGTCTATTACACAAAAATTTAAAGCGGGTCTTGAAAAAACCCGTAATTCCTTTACTTCTAAGGTGAATGATTTAGTAGCACGTTACCGTAAAGTAGACGAAGACTTCTTTGAAGAACTAGAAGATCTATTATTACAAGCAGACGTTGGCTTTGAAACAGTTATGGAGTTAATGGATAAATTACGCTTTGAAGTACAGCGCAAAAATATTAAAGATACAAATGGTATCCAAGCGATTATTTCTGAAAAACTTGTGGAAATTTACGAGCAAGGGGAAGAAGATTTAATCGAACTAAATATGCAGCCTAATGGTGAGTTAACAGTTATTTTATTCGTAGGTGTAAACGGTGTTGGGAAAACAACAACAATTGGTAAGTTAGCACATCGTCTAAAATCAGAAGGAAAAACAGTTGTCTTAGCTGCAGGAGATACGTTCCGTGCAGGGGCAATTGACCAATTACAAGTTTGGGGAGACCGTGTTGGTTGTGAAGTAATTAAGCAATCAGAAGGTTCGGATCCAGCAGCTGTTATGTATGATGCAATACGTGCGGCGAAAAATCGTAGAGCGGACGTCTTAATTTGCGATACGGCGGGCCGTTTACAAAACAAAGTGAACTTAATGAATGAGCTTGAAAAAGTACACCGAGTTATTTCACGGGAAATACCGAATGCTCCTCATGAGGTATTATTAGCACTAGATGCAACGACTGGTCAAAATGCACTTGTGCAGGCACAAACATTTAAAGAAGTAACAAATGTAACAGGTATTGTTTTAACGAAACTCGATGGTACTGCAAAAGGTGGTATTGTGCTTGCCATTCGAAATAAATTACACATTCCTGTAAAATTTGTAGGTCTTGGTGAGAAAATGGATGATTTACAACCATTTGATGCAGAACGCTATGTATACGGCTTATTTGCTGAAGGCTTAGATAAAGAACTGCAAAATAGCGAAGAGTAAAAGATTGTAGTTGAAAGAATGGTCGCTCGACTGTTAAAAGGTGAAACACATTGTTTAAAAGAGAAATACTAGCGAATGGTGAAATAGCGTTATTCAGCTAATAGAATGCTTTTAGACAAGGAGATTACCTTGACACAGACGGGCGATTTTCGTTATGATACAAATGACTAACAACGGGGGGAGAAACTCGATGCTACTTGAAAAAACAACACGCATGAACTTTCTCTTCGACTTTTATCAAGCATTACTAACAGATAAGCAAAGAAGTTATATGGAACTGTATTATTTAGATGATCACTCACTTGGAGAAATCGCTGAATCATATGGAGTTTCACGTCAAGCTGTTTATGATAATATTCGTCGAACTGAAGCGATGCTTGAAGAATATGAAGAAAAACTATGTTTACTGGAAAAATTTCAACAACGTACGCAAATGCTTGCGCGCCTTACAGCTGGAATTACAGAAAAAAGTATGCCGGTTGAGGAGCAGTTGGCGCTTATTGAACAGTTGAAAGAATGGGATTAGGAGGCGAAAGCAGTGGCTTTTGAAGGATTAGCGGAACGACTCCAAGGAACGATCCAAAAGATTAAAGGTAAGGGTAAAGTATCGGAACAAGACGTTAAAGAAATGATGCGTGAAGTCCGATTTGCTTTAATCGAGGCGGATGTTAACTTAAAAGTAGTCAAGGAATTCGTTAAAAAAGTAAGTGAACGCGCTGTTGGTGTAGATGTTATGCAAAGCTTAACACCAGGTCAACAAGTTATTAAAATCGTTCAAGACGAATTAACGGAGCTGATGGGCGGCGAACAAAGCCCGATTAAATTTAATACAAAGCCACCAACTGTCATTATGATGGTCGGTTTGCAAGGTGCGGGTAAAACAACAACAACTGGGAAATTAGCAAATGTTTTACGTAAAAAATATAATCGTAAACCATTACTAGTGGCTGCGGACGTTTACCGCCCTGCTGCGGTTCAGCAATTACAAACATTAGGAAAGCAATTATCTTTACCTGTTTTTGCTTTAGGCACAGATGTATCACCAGTTGAAATTGCTCGTCAGGCAATTGAACTGGCGAAAGAAGAACATCATGATGTTGTCATTATCGATACAGCAGGTCGCTTGCATATTGATGAAGATTTAATGCAAGAATTAAAGGATATCCGTGCGTTAAAAGAGCCTGATGAAGTTTTCCTTGTGGTAGATGCCATGACGGGGCAAGATGCTGTAAACGTTGCAGAAAGTTTTAATGAGGCTGTCGGCATTACAGGGGTTGTTTTAACAAAACTGGATGGCGATACACGCGGTGGTGCAGCATTATCCATTCGTTCGGTGACACAGAAACCAATTAAATTTGTCGGTATGGGCGAAAAAATGGATGCGCTTGAACCGTTCCATCCGGAGCGTATGGCATCTCGTATTTTAGGCATGGGTGACGTGTTATCCCTAATTGAAAAGGCGCAGGCAAACGTCGATGAAGCAAAAGCGAAAGAACTGGAAGAAAAGTTCAAAACGCAAAGCTTTACACTCGATGATTTTGTTGAGCAATTACAACAAGTGAAAAAAATGGGTCCACTCGACGAAATATTAAAAATGCTACCAGGTGCAGGCAAAATTAAAGGCTTAGACAATGTCAAAGTAGACGATAAGCAAATGGGCCGTGTAGAAGCCATTATTTACTCTATGACAACTGCTGAAAAGACAAATCCTGAAATCATTAACGGTAGCCGTAAAAAGCGCATTGCCAAAGGTTCAGGTACGTCTATTCAAGAGGTCAACCGTTTGTTAAAACAATTTGATGAAATGAAAAAAATGATGAAGCAAATGACAGGTATGGCGACAGGTAAAGGCAAGAAAAAGATGAAATTACCAGGCTTTGATTCATTGTTTAAATAATATTTTATAGGTGTTAAGAAAAAACACTTTACAAACAACATAAACATTGATAATATACTATCTTGTGTGAAACTTATTCGGAGGTGCTATTAAAATGGCAGTTAAAATTCGCTTAAAACGTATGGGAGCTAAAAAATCTCCTTTCTATCGTATCGTAGTTGCAGACGCTCGTTCACCACGTGACGGTCGTTCAATCGAAACAGTTGGTACTTACAACCCACTAACTCAACCAGCTACTGTAAACATTGATGAAGAGAAAGCTCTTAAATGGTTAGCTGACGGTGCAAAACCATCAGATACAGTACGTAACTTGTTCTCAGAACAAGGTATCATGGAAAAATTCCATAACCAAAAATTCAGTAAATAATCGGGGGAGACGTCTTTGAAGCAGCTGATTGAAGCAATCGTTTTACCGTTAGTCGATTATCCAGAAGAAGTCCGTATTGAGACGGACGAAAATGCAAATCGAATTGTTTATAAACTTTTTGTTCATCCAGAGGATCGAGGGAAAGTCATAGGCAAACAAGGGCGAGTAGCGAAAGCGATTCGTACAATTGTTTATTCAGCGGCAGGTAGTCACCATCAAAAAAAGACTTACGTCGATATATTGGATTGATAAAAAGATTTTCACGCTCGTTTACGCGCAATAAGGTAACAATGTAGCAATTATGCAACCTGTCGCCATTTTGCACTGAACAATTTTAACGACTATGTTGTTGCTAGAATTCGAAGGAGCTGTAAATGTGTAGCGTAAAATCTGGATAGAAGAGGGGGGAGCTTGCTGGTTCCTTCCTTTTTTTATATAGTACGGATATATAACGGTATAGAGGTGAAATGAATGGAATGGTTTAATGTAGGTCGTATTGTAAACACGCACGGAATTCGTGGTGAAGTACGTATCTTATCGACGACAGATTTTGAAGAAGAACGCTTTGCGGTCGGGAATAAGCTTGCAGCGTTTAAAAAAGACGATAAAAAGCCAACGTGGGTAACAATTCAATCCGTACGCCGCCATAAAAACTTTATTTTATTAACATTTGAAGGTATGGATAATATCAACTTTGTCGAGCCGTTCAAAGAAGGAATGCTCAAAATCACGAAAGATCAAATGACCGATGATTTATTGCAAGAAAATGAATTTTTCTTCCATGAAATTATAGGCTGTACGGTTGTATCTGAAGAAGGTGCAACAATTGGCGAAGTCAAAGATATTTTGCAAACAGGTGCCAATGATGTATGGGTAGTGAAGGGTGCTAAAAAAGAGCATTACATTCCATACATTGAAGACATCGTCAAAAATATTGATGTGGAAGAAAAGAAAATTGTTATTCATGTGATGGAAGGCTTACTATGATGCATATTCACGTATTAAGCCTATTTCCTGATATGTTTTCGGGTGTATTTGGTGCATCGATACTAAAAAAAGCTCAAGAAAAAGGGGCTGTAAAGCTAGAAGTATCAGATATTCGTGCGTTTTCTGGCAACAAGCATAATCAGGTAGACGATTATCCGTATGGTGGCGGTGCAGGGATGGTGTTAAAGCCAGAGCCGATGTTTAGTGCTGTAGAGGCCATTACAGCGGGTAAAAAGCCACGTATTATCTTAATGTGTCCGCAGGGTGAACGTTTCACCCAAAAAAAAGCGGAAGAGCTAGCGCAAGAAAGTGAATTAGTGTTCTTATGTGGTCACTACGAAGGCTATGATGAACGCATTCGCCAGCACCTCGTTACCGATGAAATATCGATTGGTGATTTTGTGTTAACAGGTGGTGAGTTAGGCGCAATGACGGTTATAGATAGTGTCGTACGCCTTTTACCGGGCGTGTTAGGACAAGCAGATTCCCATATTCAAGATTCTTTTTCAACGGGTCTGTTAGAACATCCGCATTATACGCGTCCTGCTGAATTCCGAGGCATGCAAGTACCCGAAGTATTATTATCAGGCAATCACGCAAAAATCGAACAATGGCGCGAGGAACAATCGTTAAAAAGAACATTCGAGCGTCGACCTGATTTACTCGAGCATTATCCATTAACAGACAAGCAAAAATTGTATTTGGAAAAACTTAAAAAACAACAATAAAGATGCTTGCTTGCATGCCATATATGTGATAACATCTAATCTGTGCTTCTATGTGAAGTGCTGAATTACGGTGTTCCGCTGTGGCATAGATTGCGTGCAAGAGCATCTGTCTAAGGAGAGAAAACAATGTCAAACATTATTACAGAAATTACTAAAGCTCAGCTTCGCACTGATCTACCAGCTTTCCGTCCTGGTGATACTGTTAAGGTACACGTGAAAGTAGTAGAGGGTACTCGTGAACGTATCCAAGTATACGAAGGTGTAGTTATCAAACGTCGTGGTGGCGGTATTAGCGAAACTTTCACAGTTCGTAAAATTTCTTACGGTGTAGGTGTTGAACGTACATTCCCTGTACACACACCAAAAATCGCTAACTTAGAAGTTGTACGTCGTGGTAAAGTACGTCGTGCTAAACTTTACTACCTACGTAACCTACGTGGTAAAGCTGCTCGTATTAAAGAAATTCGATAATTATGACTTAAAAGTGAGGGGCTTGTATTGCAAGCTCCTTTTCTTTTTGCTTGTCATCTTAAATAATAATCATCTAAAATGAAGATAGACAAGGGGGCAATTCATAATGGAAAAACAAGTGAAAGAAAAGAATGAATTATGGGAATGGACAAAGGCTCTTTTAATTGCATTTGCGATTGCAGCAGTTATTCGTTATTTTTTATTTACACCAATTGCAGTTGACGGTGAGTCCATGATGCCAACCCTTGAAGATGGCGACCGAATGATTGTCAACAAAATTGGTTATAAAATTGGAGAGCCTAAGCGCTTTGATATCGTGGTGTTCCATGCACCAGAGCAAAAAAACTACATTAAACGTGTAATTGGCTTACCTGGTGAAACATTGGAATATAAAGACGATCAGTTATACATTAACGGAGAACCGATAGATGAGCCTTATTTAGATGCATACAAAGCTGAAATTACTGAAGGTACATTAACGGAAGATTTTACGTTAAATGACATTGATGCATCACTGCATGATGTAATTCCGGAAGGTTATGTGTTTGTGATGGGCGATAATCGTCGATATAGCAAAGATAGCCGTCACATAGGTATTGTCGATCAAAAAGAAATTATAGGTAATACGAGCCTGATTTTCTGGCCGTATAGTGATATTAAAATTGTGAAGTAATGTTTGAAAGGGGGCTAATACTCCCTTTCTTGACGTCTAAGAGCATACGTTTTCTTATTCGATTTGAAGGCATTCGCACTGAATTGGGCGAATGCGCTTTTCTTATTTAGGAGGTATAGAAATGACTATACAATGGTTTCCAGGGCATATGGCGAAGGCACGCCGAGAAGTAACAGAAAAATTAAAGCTAGTAGATATTATATTTGAATTAATCGATGCACGCTTACCATTATCTTCGAGAAATCCGATGATTGATGAGGTCATTAACCAAAAGCCGCGTCTACTTATTTTAAATAAATCAGATATGGCGGATGAGCACGAAACACGCAAATGGGTAGAATATTTTGCACAGCATGGCCATAAAGCAGTGGCAATCAATTCGCTTGAAGGAAAAGGACTACAACTTGTGACCAAGGCGGCACAAGAAATATTAAAAGAAAAATTTGACCGCATGAAGTCAAGAGGGATGAAGCCGAGAGCCATTAGAGCAATGATTGTTGGAATTCCAAACGTGGGAAAATCCACACTTATTAATCGCTTAGCAAAGAAAAATATTGCGAAAACAGGTAATATGCCTGGTGTGACAAAGGCGCAACAATGGATAAAAGTCGGCAAGGAACTAGAATTACTAGATACACCAGGAATTTTATGGCCTAAGTTTGAAGACCAAGAAGTAGGCTATAAGCTGGCTTTAACAGGTGCTATTAAAGATACCATTACTAACATGGAAGATTTGGCGGTATATGGGTTACGATTTTTATCGACACATTATCCAACACGTATGGAAGAACGCTATGGTTTTCAGTTTATGCATGACGACTTAGTGGAAACGTTTGACCATATTGGCAAGCTTCGTCGTGTTTTTGGAGCAGGTGGAGAAATCGACTACGATCAAGTAGCCCAGCTAATCGTACGAGATATTCGTGGATTACTATTAGGAAAGCTAACATTTGACTTTGTGGATGAGCAGCTTGAAAAAGAAGCGACACAGCAATAACGTGCGAAAAAGTAATAGGGACAAACCTTTAAAAGAGACAAAATTGCTCGTAACTTCTAGTGAACCCTGGAAGGTACACGTAGTGTAAGAGGTATCAGGTGAAAAGCAAACACCGTAACGAACATTCACAGCAATGCAAAAAAGTGTTAGATTGATTGCCGTCAATCTAACACTTTTTCCTTTTGTCCTAGCCTTTTTCTTTTAGGAACAGTAGATATTGCCGATAAATGATATAGAGTAAGAAAAGGGAGTAAAATGATGAAAACGATTAAAGAGATTACAGCAGCACTAAAAATAGCTGAAGAATGGCAAGAATGGATGGCGGAAATTGCAACCGACGAGCGTGCAGGTGTGCAGAAAGCGTGGCATAGTTGGAATAAACGCCAAGAAAAGAAACGACAGCTATTGGAAGAGCATCAAGCGAAGATAGATTTCGATCAGTGCTATGGTGGTGAAAATGCCTTCATCGCCGGTGTAGATGAAGCAGGGCGTGGGCCTTTAGCGGGACCTGTTGTAACAGCAGCTGTTATTTTGCCAAAAAACTGTGAAGCTCTTGTAGGATTAAATGATTCGAAGCAATTAACAAAGGAAAAACGCAATGTTTTTGCGGCATTGGTGAAAGAACATGCTATTAGCTATTTCATTCATTTCCAATCAGCGCAAACGATTGATGAACTGAACATCTATGAAGCGACAAAGCAATCGATGAAAACAAGTGTGGAATCCTTGTCCATTAAACCGGATTATGTGCTAGTGGATGCTATGACACTACCAATCACGATGCCACAGGATTCGATTATTAAAGGCGATGCAAAAAGTTTAGCCATTGCAGCGGCTTCTATTTTAGCGAAAACAGCTAGGGATGAATATATGGAACAATTGGACAAAGAATTTCCTATGTATGGCTTTGCACAACATGCGGGCTACGGTACAAAACAACATTTAGAGGCACTTGAAACATTCGGACCAACGATACATCATCGCAAGTCTTTTGAACCTATAAAATCAATGTAAGAAAGGAGTAATTAGATGACAGCAACATCGTTTAATCCAATACAAATGCAACAAACTACTTTAACTCCAGCAAATCAACCGCTGGCATTAAAGCAAGGACAAGTATTTCATGGCACGATTAAACAATTATATCCAGATCAAACGGCAGAGGTCCAAGTAGGCAATCAAAAACTGATTGCTAAACTGGAAGTACCGCTAAAAGCAGGGGACGCCCATTTCTTTCAAGTAACAGGGACAAGTCCTCAAACAGAGTTAAAAGTTGTTACAGGACCGATGGGGCAAGAGGTTTCTACAAACCAACAAATAAATCAGCTACTAGATTCGATGAATTTGCCCAAAACGTCAGAAATGCAACAGGTGTTAGCGCACTTTATCAAGGCTCAAATACCGATTTCTAAAGAGCAACTTATGCAAGCTGAAATGTGGATGAAGGTATTGCCTGAAGGTGTGACAAAGATAGATGCCTTACAAGCGCTTCAAAAAATGGTTGAGCTAAAAATGCCAATGACGCAAGATGTGTTTCAAGCACTTGTTAGTGGGCAAAAAACATCCGGTATGTCGGCAATAATGGATAATTTTACACAATTATTAGCGAAGGATACAGCATTACAAGCTAATGTGAAACAAAATTTGATGCAACAAGTGTTAGCCATTGCAAAACCTTTCGAGGCAGAAACAGGTACGTTACTGCTCGCAAAATCGATTCAACTTTTAACTAATAACGCAGCATCAGCAAGTGAACGATTACAAGCTTTAACTTTATTAAAAGAAGCGGGGATTTTACCGCAACAAGCAACTTTACAAAATTGGTCGTCTCTAAATGAAGCAAAACCTGTACAACAAGGTCAACTTCAGCAGGCGGGCCAAGTAATCCAAACAATTTTAGCGACAAAACCAGAACAGAAACAACAGCTTATTGAACAGCTAAAATCTTGGACAGCGAGTCAAAATTTATTGTCCAATGAGCAAAAGCAACAGCTGAACCAAATGATTGATCGATTTAATCAATTACCAACTAATAAACAAACATTGGAGATTTTTGCGAAGCAAATGCAAGAGCAGCTAGTCAAAGCGTTCGCTCACAATGCACCTGAACGGTTATTTACGCAAGATGGCAATGGGCTTTCTGTAAAAGAACATTTATTATCATTGTTTAAGCAAGAGTCGACAATTCCATTACAAAATGAAGCGCTGATGCGAAATCTTGTAAAACAAAGTACGGAGGCGCCACAACCAACTATTCAACAAATGCTTACAGAAGCTGATGCACATGTACGAAATTCAATGGATAGTAAAGCGATGGAGCATGCTCTTAAAACGGTATTGAAAAGTTTAGGCATTAGTTACGAGGCGACGCTTAGTAGTAAATCAGCGGATTTACAAGCAATTGCGCACCAATTAAAACCACAGCTTCATACATTGCTTCAAGAAGCTCAAATAACGCCACAACTAAGGGAAGCGGCTGAACTGTTAATGACACGCATGAATGGTATGCAACTTGTGTCAGGAGAAAATGGTCATCAACACCAGCTCGTGATGCAAGTGCCCCTTGAATTTTTTGGGAAGAAAATGGATGCCACATTACAATGGAATGGGCGTATGAAAGAAGACGGAAAGATTGATGCCAACTACGCACGTATATTGTTTTATTTACAAATGGAGTCAATGAAAGAAACCGTAATTGATATGCAAGTTCAAAATCGTGTCGTCACTGTCACAGTATTTAACGAAAATTCAGATATTGCTTTTCAGGCAGAATCTCTAAAAACAGCATTGAAATTAGGGCTTGCAAAAAAAAATTATCAGCTATCGGGAGTCTTTATTAAACAATTTGAAAAAGCCCAACTTGAAAAAACAACCCCTGTAGTACAACAGCAGGAGGAAATTAGTGGGGTGGATTTCCGCATATGAGTGAAGAAAAAAAGACGCGTAAAGAAGCGATTGCCCTCACTTATAAACAAGGACAATTTGATAGCCCATCTGTCGTAGCAAAAGGAAAAGGGAAAGTGGCAGAAAATATATTGGCACGTGCAAGTGAACATGATGTGCCGATATATGAGGATCCGAATCTTGTGCAATTACTGGGACAATTAGATTTAAATGAGTCAATACCTGAAGAATTATATCAAGCGGTGGCTGAAGTGTTTGCTTTTATTTATCATCTAGACCAACAACATAGCAAAAATATAGAAAAAATAAAGAATTCTGATTTCAAGAATTCTCTGTTTTAGTACACGAAGTAGAAGAAAACGTCATAATTTTAGATAAAATTCGAACAAAAGACAAAGTGTAGACTTTATCAGAATCTTTCGTTAGAATAGATTATGTTAGTAAAACAATTTTATGCAAATGTTTGATGGGAGGATGTATTATGAATATCCATGAATATCAAGGGAAAGAGATTCTGAGAAAATATGGTGTTGCAGTACCCAATGGAAAAGTTGCTTTTTCCCCTGATGAGGCAGTGAAGGTAGCGAAGGAACTTGGCTCAAATGTAACCGTGGTCAAGGCGCAAATTCATGCAGGTGGACGCGGTAAAGCTGGTGGTGTCAAAATCGCAAAAAACCTTGATGAGGTGCGTACATACGCAAAAGAGTTATTAGGTAAAATTTTAGTAACTCATCAAACAGGTCCAGAAGGTAAAGAAGTAAAACGCTTGTATATTGAAGAGGGCTCTGATATTCAAAAAGAGTATTATTTAAGTTTAGTATTAGACCGCGCTACTTCTCGTGTAACATTTATGGGTTCAGAAGAAGGCGGTATGGATATTGAAGAAGTAGCTGAAACAAATCCAGAAAAAATCTTCAAAGAAGTGGTTGATCCTGTAATTGGACTAACAAGCTTCCAAGCACGTCGTATGGCGTTTAATATGAATATTCCAGCAAACCTAGTAGGGAAAGCTGTTAAATTAATGTTAGGTTTATATCAAGCATTTATCGACAAAGATGCTTCAATAGTAGAAATTAATCCACTTGTTGTCACTGGACAAGGAGAGGTTGTAGCACTAGATGCTAAATTTAATTTTGATGCCAATGCGTTGTATCGTCATAAAGATATTGTCGAATTACGCGATTTTGATGAAGAAGATCCAAAAGAAATCGAAGCATCGAAATATGACCTTAGCTATATTTCACTAGATGGCAACATTGGCTGTATGGTAAATGGTGCGGGCCTAGCAATGGCAACAATGGATACAATTAGTTATTATGGCGGAAGTCCCGCTAACTTCCTTGATGTTGGGGGCGGCGCAACAGCCGAAAAAGTAACAGAAGCTTTCAAAATTATCCTTTCTGACTCAAATGTAAAAGGTATTTTCGTTAATATTTTCGGCGGCATTATGAAGTGTAACATTATCGCTGATGGTGTAGTAACAGCAGCCAAAGAAATCGGTTTATCTGTACCGTTAGTAGTACGTTTAGAAGGTACAAACGTAGAGCTTGGTAAAGAAATCTTAAATGCATCAGGTTTAAACATCGTGGCAGCAGACTCAATGGCTGACGGTGCACAAAAAATTGTGGGACTAGTAGGCTAAGGAAGGCAGGGAGAACAATGGCTGTATTTATTAATAAAGATACAAAGGTAATTGTACAAGGGATTACAGGCGAAACAGCGCTATTCCATACGAAGCAAATGCTTGATTATGGTACAAAAATCGTAGCAGGCGTAACACCTGGTAAGGGAGGTCTTGAAATTGAAGGCGTACCTGTGTTCAATACTGTAGCTGAGGCTGTAGCAGCAACAGGTGCAACAACATCGGTTATTTATGTACCAGCACCTTTTGCAGCAGATGCCATTTTAGAAGCTGTTGATGCTGAGCTAGAATTAACAATTTGTATTACAGAACATATTCCTGTCCTTGACATGGTGAAGGTTAAACGCTTTATGGAAGGCAAAAAAACACGCCTAGTTGGTCCGAACTGTCCAGGTGTTATTACGGCTGATGAGTGTAAGATTGGTATTATGCCTGGTTATATTCATACAAAAGGGCATGTTGGTGTAGTTTCACGTTCTGGCACATTAACGTATGAAGCGGTACACCAATTGACGCAAGCGGGTATTGGTCAAACAACGGCTGTAGGTATCGGAGGAGACCCTGTAAATGGGACTAACTTTATCGATGCCCTTGAAGCATTCAACAATGACC
Organism: Lysinibacillus sp. FSL M8-0337; assembly: GCF_038593855.1. Classification (NCBI taxonomy): domain Bacteria; kingdom Bacillati; phylum Bacillota; class Bacilli; order Caryophanales; family Bacillaceae; genus Lysinibacillus; species Lysinibacillus sp. FSL M8-0337. Next base: position 1,035,476 of record NZ_CP151996.1, read on the forward strand.
CTGAAACATATGCAGTTGTCATGATCGGGGAAATTGGTGGTACTGCTGAAGAGGAAGCAGCTGAGTGGATTAAAGCAAATATGACAAAGCCGGTTGTTGGCTTTATTGGTGGACAAACAGCACCTCCAGGGAAACGTATGGGACATGCGGGTGCCATTATTTCTGGCGGTAAAGGAACGGCTGCTGAAAAAATTAAAGCAATGAACGAAGCTGGTATTGAAGTCGCTGAAACACCATCTGTTATCGGCGAAACACTTATTAAGGTAATTAAAGAAAAAGGGCTATACGAAAAATGTAAAACCCATTAAAATGGAAGATGTAGCACATTGTGGCTACATCTTTTTCTCTGTCTCGGTAGATGGTAAACCTGTTCGTAGCTTTACAAACGGCGGTGTTTGGACAGTTACATGCGAAATGCACACAACAAAAGTCGACAAGGCGAAGCTACAGGACGGCTCATATTCTATTTTTTGTGCTGAAATAACAATTGCGGTCATTTAATTTCTTCTATTATAAAGGAGGTTTTTAAATGATTTTCTCAGTAGATACACAGAGATTACTAGCTATACATTATGTATATCCATTACCACTCCAAAAACTTCAACAATTATTGTCCCCGGTGGATGTATTGAATTATTTTGAAGAAGCGCACCCTGAAGAGATTGCGGGTGCATTGCAAATAACGTGGCAAAAAGCGCTGCTAATGATTCGGAATTTTCAACGTGTTCGAAATTTGCCATTTGAAGAGGCTTACGCACAAGCAAATATTTTCCCCATACCATTTAATCACCCATATTTCCCGGCGCAATTATTTGAAATACCTAGTCCACCTACTGTATTGTATGTGAAAGGTCAGTCTGCTCTGCTAGCAAGAGATAAACGGATAGCTATAATAGGCTCTCGAAAGGCTACAGCCTATACAAGAACGGCAATGGACTTAATCGTCCCTCCGCTTGTTGCGCACGAATATACGGTTGTCAGTGGGCTTGCACGAGGTGCTGATACAATGGCTCATGAAGCGACGATTAAATTTGGTGGACAAACAATTGCCGTGTTAGGTCATGGTTTTCATTATGTCTATCCTAAGGAAAACCAAGCACTTGCTCAGCACATGGCAGAAAACCATTTACTTGTTACAGAGTATCCACCTTATATGCGACCGGCAAAATGGCAATTTCCTATGCGTAACCGGTTAATAAGTGGTCTAACTCAAGCAATCGTTGTCACGGAGGCTGCACTAAAAAGTGGGACATTAATTACGACAGAATGCGCATTAGAGCAAGGTAAAGATGTATTTGTCGTTCCAGGACCGATTAATAAAGAGCAGTCAAAAGGAACAAATAAATTACTTATAGAAGGAGCCATACCCGTGTGCGATGGTCACCAAATCGTTGAAACACTTTCGCTCTTTTCTAGCAAAAATTGAAAAAAAGTTGCATTATCTTAAAATCTGTTATACATTTTGCAACAGGTAACTTAAAAAATTAGCAATAGACCTCGCTAAGGGGGAGACATAGATGGCGGATTATTTAGTGATTGTAGAATCACCAGCAAAAGCAAAAACAATTGAACGTTATTTAGGAAAAAAATATAAAGTAAAAGCATCTGTTGGGCATGTGAGGGACTTACCACGAAGTCAAATGGGTGTAGATACTGAAAATAATTACGAACCTAAATATATTACGATTCGCGGAAAAGGACCTGTTTTGCAGGAACTGAAGTCTGCGGCTAAAAAAGTGAAGAAAGTCTATCTAGCGGCCGATCCAGACCGCGAGGGAGAAGCGATTGCTTGGCACCTTGCGACTGCATTAAATATTGATATTAATTCAGACTGTCGAGTTGTTTTTAATGAAATTACAAAAGATGCGATTTTAGATTCCTTTAAAAACCCACGTGCCATTAATATGGACTTAGTGGATGCTCAACAAACACGTCGGATGTTAGATCGTCTAGTAGGCTATAATATAAGCCCAATTCTTTGGAAAAAGGTAAAGAAGGGCTTATCAGCAGGTCGCGTACAATCAGTTGCACTTCGTATGATCATTGATCGTGAAAATGAAATTAAAAACTTCCAACCAGAAGAGTATTGGACGATTGAAGGCTCTTTTGAAAAGGGCAAAAAGACATTCGATGCACTGTATTATGGTAACGGCAAAGATAAAATCAAATTATCGAATGAAGCGCAAGTAAAGTCGGTTTTAAAAAATGTCAAAGGTACAGCATTTGAAGTTGTCAATGTGACGAAAAAAGAACGTAAACGAAATGCCGCGCCTGCTTTTACGACATCTTCTTTACAACAAGAAGCAGCCCGAAAGTTAAATTTCCGTGCGAAGAAAACGATGATGCTTGCACAGCAATTGTATGAAGGTATTGATATTGGTAAAAAAGAAGGGACAGTCGGTTTAATCACGTACATGCGTACAGATTCAACACGTATATCTGAAACTGCCAAAGCGGAAGCGGTTTCTTATATTGAGACAAAGTATGGGAAAGAATATATCTCAACAGAAACGAAGCAGGCAAAAAAAGCATCGAATGCGCAAGATGCCCATGAAGCCATTCGTCCTACAAGTACGATGCGAACACCAGATGAGTTAAAAACAGTGCTTAGTCGCGATCAGCTACGCTTATACCGTTTGATTTGGGAGCGCTTTATTGCGAGTCAAATGGCACCTGCTGTTTTAGATACAGTAGCTGTAGATCTTCAGAATAACGATGCTTTATTCCGTGCAAACGGTTCACAGGTCAAATTTGCCGGATTTATGAAACTCTATATTGAAGGTACAGATGATCAAACTGAAGAAACGACGAAACTTCTACCGGAAATGGAAATCGGGGATCAGGTGACATCACTTGAAATCGAACCGAAGCAACACTTTACGCAGCCTCCACCTCGTTATTCAGAAGCACGTCTTGTAAAAACAATGGAAGAGTTAGGAATAGGACGACCGTCGACATATGCACCGACCCTCGATACAATTCAACGCCGCGGCTATGTTGTGCTTGATGCAAAAAGATTTATGCCGACAGAGCTAGGTGAAATTGTCCACCAACAAATGCTGGAATTTTTCCCTGATATCATCAATATCGAATTTACAGCAAAAATGGAACAAGATCTCGATGATGTTGAAGAAGGTAGTCGTAAATGGGTTGAAGTAATTGATGATTTTTATAAAGACTTTGAAGTTCATGTAAAGCATGCGGATGCTGAAATGGAGAAAGTAGTAATTAAAGATGAACCAGCTGGTGAGGATTGCGAAAAATGTGGTTCACCAATGGTATTCAAACTGGGTCGCTATGGAAAATTTATGGCTTGCTCGAACTTCCCCGATTGCCGAAATACAAAAGCAATTATGAAGCCAATTGGAGTGAAATGCCCTTCTTGTGAAACAGGAGAAATTGTTGAGCGTAAAAGTAAAACAAAGCGTTTATTTTATGGATGTAATCAATATCCAGAATGCGAATTTGTATCATGGGATAAACCAATTAGTAGACCATGTCCGAAATGTAGTGCATTATTAGTAGAGAAAAAATTAAAAAAAGGTGTCCAAATTCAGTGTACGAAATGTGACTATGAAGAGACACCAACACAATGATAGGAAGATGGTAAGAACATGACTGAACTAGTTGTAAATGTAATAGGTGCTGGCCTTGCAGGAAGTGAAGCGGCTTGGCAAATTGCTAAACGTGGGGTAAAAGTTAAACTTTATGAAATGCGTCCTGTTAAACAAACACCTGCCCACCATACTGATAAATTTGCAGAGCTTGTTTGTTCAAACTCACTACGTGCTAATACACTAACAAATGCAGTAGGTGTTATTAAAGAAGAAATGCGTTTATTAGACTCTGTTATTTTAAAAGCAGCCGATGCATGCTCAGTACCAGCAGGTGGTGCACTTGCAGTTGACCGTCATGAGTTTGCAGGCTATGTAACAGAAGCGGTAAAAAATCACCCTCTAGTGGAAGTAATACATGAAGAAGTTACAGAAATTCCAGAGGGCATTACGGTTATTGCAACAGGTCCACTTACTTCAAAAGCGTTAGCTGAAAAAATTCAAGGATTAACAGGTCTCGACTATTTATATTTCTATGATGCAGCAGCACCAATTATTGAAAAAGATAGCATCGATATGGATAAAGTGTATTTAAAATCTCGTTATGACAAAGGGGAAGCGGCTTATTTAAACTGTCCTATGACAAAAGAAGAATTTGATCGTTTCCGCCAAGCATTGATTGAAGCAGAAGTTGTGCCATTAAAAGAATTTGAAAAAGAAATTTATTTTGAAGGCTGTATGCCAATCGAAGTAATGGCAGCTCGTGGTGAAAAAACAATGTTATTTGGACCGATGAAGCCAGTAGGGCTTGAAGATCCAAAAACAGGTAAACGACCATATGCGGTTGTTCAATTGCGCCAAGATGACGCTGCAGGTACCCTTTACAATATCGTAGGTTTCCAAACCCACTTAAAATGGGGGCCGCAAAAGGAAGTACTACAACTAATTCCTGGACTAGAAAATGTTGAAATCGTACGATATGGTGTTATGCACAGAAATACTTTCATTAATTCTCCGAAAGTTTTAGAGAAAACATATCAGTTACGTGAACAAAAAAATATTTTCTTTGCTGGTCAAATGACGGGTGTCGAAGGTTATGTAGAATCAGCAGGAAGCGGTTTAATTGCTGGTATCAATGCGGCACGTTTAGCATTGGGACAAGAGCCAATTATTTTCCCATTTGAAACGGCATTGGGCAGTATGGCGCGTTATATAACAGAAGCACAATCGAAAAACTTCCAACCGATGAATGTCAATTTCGGCATATTCCCTGAATTACCACCTGGACGTCGTTCAAAACCTGAACGTGCAGAAATGCATGCTGCTCGTGCAATGAGCACAATTCAAAATTTTGTGAATTCACAAACAATTTAATTGCCAAAAGCCTCTAAAAGTTGATATACTCTTAGAGGCTTTTTCTTTTATGTAGACAAAATGCTTATTTACACGTATTTTATTATTTTGTATAGAGATTTTCTCAAAATATAACCATTTTCACTTGCTATATTACGAAGATAGGTATAGTGTCAATATGTATGTTTTTTAAAGATTACTAAAGCGACAAATTAATTTAGATGGCCACAATTGTTTTACCATTTGAATTTGTTGGTAATAGTAATGAGAGAAGGTTACGAATAATTCATTGGTGGTGAATCTTTCATGTTAGTTTCGTCCCAAGAAGCACTTGAACAGTTTATGCTTTACATCCAGGTAGAAAAAAACTTCTCTGTTCATACTGTGCGAGAATATGAATCAGACCTACTAGATTTTTTAGCGTTTTTACAGGCAGAGGGCGTTAATGATTTAGCTAGTGTTGAGTATATACATGCACGTCTATATGTAACGAAGTTGTACGATGAAAAGAAAGCAAGAACTTCTGTATCAAGGAAGATTTCATCAATCCGCTCCTTTTTTCGCTTTCTAAATAAACAGCACGGCTTGGATGATGGCGCTTTTCGATCGCTCTATCATCCGAAAAAAGAATCACGTTTACCAAGCTTTTTCTACGAACAAGAATTGATGCAGCTTTTTGATGCGAATGTAGGCGATGATTTGAAATCGTTGCGCAATATGGCGATTTTAGAGTTATTATATGCAACGGGCATTCGTGTGAGTGAGCTTACATCCATTATGGTAGGGGATATAGATTTCCGTTATTCTATTGTTCGGGTAATGGGTAAAGGAAGAAAAGAACGTATTATACCATTTGGTCAATTTGCGAGTGTGGCTATACAGCACTACATAGAGCAGGCTCGTCCACGTTTGATGAAACAAACAAGTCATGAGCAATTATTTGTCAACATGCGTGGTGGGGAACTTACACCACGAGGGGTACGTCATATTTTAAATGAAATGATTGACAAGACCTCACTCCATACGAAAATATACCCACATATGCTTCGCCATACTTTTGCTACACATTTACTGAATCATGGCGCGGATTTACGGACGGTGCAGGAGTTACTGGGCCACGCGCATTTAACTTCAACACAGGTTTATACGCATGTAACAAATGAGCATCTTCGTCAAACATATATGAATGCCCATCCAAGGGCATAATAGAGGCTAAGGAGGAAGGCAAATGGGACAAATCCATGCGACTACGATATTTGCGGTACATCACAACGGCGGGTGCGCTATGGCTGGCGATGGTCAAGTGACACTTGGCAATGCGGTTGTCATGAAAGGCACTGCAAAGAAGGTCAGACGTCTGTTTAATGGTCAGGTGTTAGCAGGCTTTGCAGGATCGGTAGCTGATGCATTTACACTTTTTGAAATGTTTGAAGCGAAGTTAAACGAATATAATGGGAATTTACAGCGAGCTGCTGTAGAAGTAGCAAAACAATGGCGCGGTGATAAAATGCTACGCCAATTAGAGGCGATGTTACTTGTGATGGATAAAAGTACACTACTCCTTGTATCTGGAACGGGAGAAGTAATCGAACCGGATGATGGTATTTTAGCGATCGGTTCTGGTGGGAATTATGCATTATCGGCAGGTCGTGCTCTAAAAAAATACGCAGGTGAAACAATGACTGCCCGAGAGATCGCGGAGGCAGCGTTAGAAACTGCCGCTGAAATTTGTGTATTTACAAACCATAATATTATCGTGGAGGCACTTAACTAATGACACCACAAAACTTAACGCCAAGACAAATTACTGAGCATTTGGATCGTTTTATCGTAGGGCAAAATGAGGCGAAAAGAGCGGTAGCTATTGCATTACGAAATCGCTATCGTCGTTCTCTTCTAGCGGATGATATGAAGGCTGAAGTTATTCCAAAAAATATTTTAATGATTGGACCAACTGGAGTTGGGAAAACTGAAATTGCAAGAAGAATTGCAAAGCTAACGAATGCACCGTTCGTAAAGGTTGAAGCAACGAAATTTACCGAAGTGGGCTATGTTGGACGTGATGTGGAGTCTATGGTACGCGATGTTGTAGAGGCTTCTCATCGTTTAGTGAAAGAAGAAATGATGGAGTCTGTGAAGGAGCAAGCGGAAGAGTTGGCAAATGAAGCCATTGTAAAATTACTTGTCCCTTCTTTACGTAAAAAACAGGCTATGCAAAATCCGTTTGAAATGTTATTTGGTGGCAAAGAACAACAAACGCATGATGATACATCTTCTGAAGAAACGGAAGTGCGTTCAAAACGTGCGCAAATCGCAATTGATTTACGCAATGGCAAATTAGAAAATGAGTGGGTTACAGTTGAAGTAACGGAGCAAAGTCCGTCGATTTTTGATGCATTGCAAGGAACAGGAATGGATATGTCTGCAAATAGTGGTATGCAAGATATGTTGTCTAGCTTAATGCCTAAAAAACAGAAAAAACGCAGAGTGCAAGTAAAAGATGCACGTCGTATTTTAACTATAGAGGAAGCAAATAAGCTGATTGACGCAGATGAAGTGTCACAAGAAGCGATTGCTAGAGCAGAACAATCTGGGATTATATTTATTGATGAAATTGATAAAATCGCAAGCAAAGATACGAACTCTTCTGCTAGTGTTTCACGCGAGGGTGTTCAGCGCGACATTTTGCCGATTGTCGAAGGTTCTACTGTGACGACAAAGTATGGGGCGGTCAAAACAGACTATATGCTTTTCATTGCAGCAGGTGCTTTCCATATGTCAAAGCCGTCCGATTTAATTCCAGAATTACAAGGGCGATTCCCTATCCGTGTTGAATTAGAAAAATTAACGAAGCAAGATTTTGTTCGTATTTTAAAGGAACCAGATCAATCACTTATTTTGCAATATAAAGCATTGTTAGAAACAGAAGGTGTAGCAATTGATTTTGCAGAAAATGCAATTGAACGAATTGCAGAAATTGCTACAGAGGTTAACCAAGAAACCGATAATATTGGTGCACGTCGTTTGCATACCATTTTAGAACGTTTGTTAGAAGAATTATCGTTTGAAGCGTCTGAAATTGCACCGGCGCAAATCGAAATAACTGCTGCTTATGTTGACCAAAAGCTAGCGGGTATTGTAAAAAACAAAGATTTGTCACAGTTTATACTGTAGGCAAGGCTTGTTAGTATCATTCAATTGTAAAAAACTTTAGAATATTAACTAAATACGGTATGGATTATTTATAGGAGGAACACATAATGAACTTATTAGAAAAAACACGTAAAATTAACTCGATGCTCCAAGCATCTGCAGGTAAGCCAGTAAACTTTAAAGAAATGGCTGACACACTAGGTGATATTATTGACAGCAATGTTTATATTGTCAGCCGTAAAGGGAAGCTTCTAGGTATTTCAATTCACCAACAAATTGAAAATGAGCGTATGAAAAAAATGTTCGAAGAGCGTCAATTCCCAGAAGAATATACACATAGCTTATTTACAATTTCAGAAACATCTTCAAACTTAGATATAAACAATGAACATACTGCGTTCCCTGTAGAAAATAAAGATTTATTCCAAAGCGCTTTAACAACAATCGTTCCAATCGTTGGTGGTGGTGAACGTTTAGGTACTTTAATTTTAGCGCGTTTATCCGCTCAATTTGAAGATGATGATTTAATTTTAGCTGAATACGGTGCAACAGTAGTTGGTATGGAAATTTTACGTGAGAAATCAGAAGAGATTGAAGAAGAAGCACGTAGCAAAGCTGTTGTACAAATGGCGATTAACTCACTTTCATATAGTGAATTAGAAGCGATTGAACATATTTTTGAAGAGCTAGACGGTAACGAAGGTTTATTAGTTGCTTCAAAAATTGCTGACCGCGTAGGTATTACACGTTCAGTAATCGTCAATGCATTACGTAAACTAGAATCTGCGGGTGTCATTGAATCACGCTCTCTAGGTATGAAGGGAACTTACATTAAAGTATTAAACGATAAGTTCTTAAATGCGCTAGCTGAAATTAAAATGAAATAATTAAAAAAGCTCCCTCGAAATCATTTGAGGGAGCTTTTTCACTGTAACTAAGTGTTGTTTTAGTTATCTCAACTATAGATTGCTAAATTGTTAAGCCTTACTTAGCTTTTCTTTACGTGCAAGTGGTATGTCACCAAATGGTATTTGTGTCATTTTTGTGAATGGGTCCAATCTTGTATTTCTAATAGGGAAAAATATGGTAGGGCTTTTTTAGTAGAGAAATTTAAAATCCATCTTTTGTAAGTATTGTAACTGCATCCTATGGTCTGTTTATTGTGGAAATGGGGAGTTGGCTTTACCAAAACGAAGGGACAATTCAAATTCGTTAAGCAAAGAATTAATGCTTATCCGAGAATAATGTGCTGATTTCGAAGGAATCTAATCTTTACATTTAGAGAATTTTTCAGGGAAGCGCCTGAAAAGATATCAGTTCGATGAAAGTACATCTGTACATAAGATAGTCATTTAAGTAGCCTTTTTTTGTCGATACGTGAAAAATTTCATAATTACATTTCTAGAAGGTTACTTATATAATCATATTAAATATAGTAAAAAGGGACTTTTTTTTGCCGAAAAATCACAATTTGTAATTTTTATCCAACCCTATCTAGTAATAAACAGGGAGATAATTGATACTAATACAGTAAACACTGTCGAAATAGTGTAAAATAACTAGAAATAAGACGAAACGCATCGACGCTTAGTGCCCCAAGGGATGGGGCATATTTGTCCTGGTTAAACTTCTAAAAAAATAGGGCGTATCTACTATTAAAAAATGACAAAAGACAATAGACACTACGTATCATCTTAATTACAATTGTATTATTGGATAAAATAAGAAGTACATAGATTGAATTAAAATGAGGTGAATGGTTTTGAACTTATTTGGAGGAACTATTAGTAGCCTGGAAAACGGACTTTCCTATGCAACTTTGAATCATAAAACAATCGCAAATAACATTGCGAATGTCGATACACCAAATTATAAGGCGAAAAGTGTAAGTTTTAAGGATATGTTGGAGAATGAGAAACAAACATCTATTTCGGCATATCGCACAGATATTAGACATTATGATTTCGAAATAAAACAATCGACACCAGGTGTTCATAATATTGCTGGCTTACGATATCGAAATAACGGAAATGCTGTAGATATGGATGCTGAACAAACGAAATTAGCAGAAAATCAAATCTACTACAATGCTTTAATCGACCGTGTAAATGGTAAGTTAAATACACTCAATACAGTTATTAAAGGAGGTAAGTAATAAATGTCTATTTTTCATGGAATGAATACCACTGCCTCTGCTTTAACAGCACAAAGGTTGCGCATGGATGTTATTTCTTCCAATATGGCAAACATGGATACTACCCGTGCTAAGCAAGTAAATGGGGAATGGGAGCCTTACCGACGGAAGTCTGTCACTTTTTCCGCGCAAGAAGGGCAATTTTCAAAGTTTCTTAATGTAGCAATCGGAAAAAATGCTAAAGGTGGCGTGGGGAATGGCGTGAAAGTATCACGAATTAAGGAAGATACAGAAACACCTTTCAAATTAGTGTATGATCCGACACATCCAGATGCTAATGCAGAAGGCTATGTCAACATGCCAAATGTTGACCCGTTAAAAGAAATGGTAGATTTAATGTCTGCTACGCGTTCTTACGAGGCCAACATAACGGTTTTAAATGCAAATAAGTCAATGCTGACAAAGGCGTTGGAGATTGGTAAATAAACATAAAGAAAGGATGGATACATAATGGCAATTTCGTCCGTTTCACTAATGACACCTACTCAGGTTGTAAATGAAACAAATAAACTAAATACGACACCTTACGAAGCGCAACAAAGCTTTGCGAATTCGTTAAAAGAGGCAATAGCGAAAGTGAATGATCAGCAAATCACTTCTGATAATTTAACACAAAAGCTAATAACTGGTGGAGATGTGGAGTTGCACGAAGTAATGATTGCATCTCAAAAGGCGAGCATTACATTAAACGCAACACTTGAAGTTCGCAATAAGGTGATTGAAGCTTACCAAGAAATAATGCGAATGAGTGTCTAATTTAATTGCGTTGGTGAAGAAAAGACACCAATCCAATTAATTAGGCTTCTCATGGAACTAAATATTTTATATTCATACTTCCATGAGATTCCACTGTTATCGCGAATTATTGATTGCTAGGTTATTCACTATAACCGGAGGATTCATAATGAATGAACGATTGACGAAAATAAAAACCGACACCAGCCAATTTTGGAAAAGTCGGAGTAAAACACAAAAAATAGTAATGCTTAGTTCTGTAGTAGGTGTGATAGCACTTGCAGCTATCATTACGTTTTTTGCAACAAAAACTACATATGTTCCGCTCTATAAAGATTTATCCACAAGAGAAATCGGGCAAGTAAAAGAAGCTTTGGATTCTCAAGGTGTAAAATATGAAATTGCCCCAGGAGGCACATCTATATTAGTGCCCCAAGAACAGGTAGATTCATTATTGGTGCAACTAGCATCAGAAGGATATCCACAGACTGGAACAATTGATTACTCTTTTGCTAATAGTTCTGGCTTCGGTATGACGGACAATGAATTCAATTTATTGAAAAAAGCTGCAACTGAAACAGAAATCGCTAAGCTAATCAAAAATCTAGAGGGCGTAAAAGATGCAAAAGTGATGATTACTCTGCCTGAAGAAGGAGTTTTCATACAGGATGTAAAAGAAGATGCAACTGCATCCATTGTATTGAACACAGATCCTGGCTATAAGTTTACAGAACAACAAATTGCAACAATGTACAACTTAGTTTCAAAAAGTATTCCGAATTTAAAAACAGATAACATTGTGATCTCGAATCAATTCTCAGAGTACTTTGATTTAAATGCTGCAACAACAGATGGTACATCGACAACTACAGCTGAAGGTCAATTACAAATGAAGAAATTGGTTGAACGTGACTTACAACGTCAAGTGCAAAATATGCTAGGGACACTGATGGGACAAGATAAAGTAATTGTTTCGGTTACAACAGACATTGACTTTAAAAAGGAAAATCGTGAAGAAAACTTAGTAACACCAGTTGATGAAGAGAATATGGCAGGGATTGCGATTAGTGCCCAACGTATTTCAGAGCAATATTCTGGTACTGGTAATGCAGCAATGGGTACACCTGAAGCTGAAACAACAACAGATAATTTCACAACATACAATGAGGGTGCAACAGGAAATGGTGATTACGAACGTACGGAAGAAACGATCAATAATGACGTCAACCGTATTCGTAAAGATATTCAAGAAGCACCATATAAAATTCAAGACATTGGCATCCAAGTAATTGTGGAGCCACCAACAGCTACAGACGCAGCATCACTACCTGATGGTGTACAACAAGACATTGAGAAAATTTTAAGTACTATTGTTCGTACGACAATTTCAAAGGATGTAGCAGCGGAACTTACTCAAGAGCAAATTGATGAAAAAGTGGCTGTTTCTGTCCAAGCGTTAAATGGTAAGGTAGCTGATACTGCTGATGAAACACCTGTTATCCCATGGTGGGTTTGGGTAGTTGGAGGTATTTTACTAGCTGTTATTCTATTACTTGCATTCTTTATTATCCGTTCACGTAAACGTGCGAAGGAAGAAGAAGAGTTAAGTATCCTAGAAGAACAAGAAGAATTGATGATTGATGATATTAATGAAGAAATTGAAACGGAAGCTACAATGCGTCGTAAGCAACTTGAAAAAATGGCGAAAGAAAAGCCTGATGATTTTGCAAAGTTACTGCGTAGTTGGATTGCGGAAGACTAACTAGGAGGTTCTGCTGTGTCCAAGAAAGATAAGGAATTAACCGGAAAACAAAAGGCCGCACTCTTGTTAATTTCACTAGGGCCTGAGGTTTCAGCTTCTGTCTATAAACATTTAACTGAGGAAGAAATTGAACGTTTAACGTTAGAAATTTCAAGTGTTAAAAAAGTAGAAGCAAATGTAAAAGAAGAAATTATTGAAGAATTCCACAATATTGCACTTGCGCAAGATTATATTACACAAGGCGGTATTGGCTACGCGAAGACGGTATTAGAGAAAGCACTAGGTATTGAACAAGCTCAAACAATCATTAATCGTTTGACTTCTTCCTTACAAGTGCGCCCATTCGACTTTGCACGTAGAGCAGATCCTGCACAAATTTTTAACTTTATTCAAAATGAACATCCACAAACAATTGCCCTTATTCTTTCTTATTTAGAAGCAGGACAGGCGGGTGTTATTTTATCTTCATTACCACAAGAAGTACAAGCTGATATAGCTAAGCGTATCGCAATGATGGAGTCAACTTCACCAGAAGTAATTAGTGAAATCGAGTCTGTCTTAGAACGTAAACTATCTTCAACTGTGACGCAAGACTACACAGAAACAGGTGGTATAGATGCAGTCGTTGAAGTATTAAATGGTGTAGACCGACAAACGGAAAAAACGATTCTCGATGCACTCGAAATTCAAGACCCAGAGCTTGCTGAAGAAATCAAAAAACGCATGTTTGTATTCGAAGATATCGTTACGCTTGACAACCGTTCGATTCAGCGTGTTATCCGTGATTGTGAAAACGAAGATTTACTCCTTTCAATGAAAGTGTCAAGCGAAGAAGTAAAAGATATTATCTTCCGAAATATGTCACAACGAATGGCAGATACTTTCAAAGAAGAAATGGAAATTATGGGGCCAGTTCGTTTGCGTGACGTAGAAGAAGCTCAATCGCGAATTGTTGCTGTTATTCGTCGCTTAGAGGATGCTGGTGAGATTATTATTGCACGTGGTGGAGGAGATGACGTCATTGTCTAGAATCATCCGTTCTGTATACACACAGTCCAATGGCGATAATGTAAAGAAGATACAAATTCGTGATATGTTTGATATACCCGAAATGGAAACAGATGAAACATCTCATCATCAAATGACAATGGAAGATGTATTTGCCGAACGTGATCGCTTACTTGCAGAGGCTCGAGCTGGAATTCAAGCGGCACGACAAGCCTTTGAACAAGAGAAGCAAATGCACTTCCAAGAAATTGAGCATATGAAACAAAGCTGGGAAGAAGAACGCCCAAATCGTGTACAAGAAGCGTATGATGAAGGGTATGGTCAAGGCTATGAGGATGGTACAAACAGAGCCACAGAAGCAATGGCGCAATCCCTTCAAACAGCGAATGAAATCATTGCACAAGCTGGGGAAAATGCAAAAAAATATATCCAAGATCAAGAAGCAATTATTTTGGAACTAGGCTTAACTGCTGCAGAACGTATTATAGGGACTTCATTAGAGCAAAACAATGAACTATATCTATCCATTGTTCATAGAGGTCTTAAAGAAGCGAGAGAAATGAAAGAAATTAAAATCTACGTTTCTCCTACATATTATGGCTTAATTACATCTAATCGTGATGAATTGGCAGAAATGTTCCCCACAGACGTACCATTTATGATTTTTGTTAATGAGGATTTTGCAAACGAAACAGATTGCTATATCGAAACAAATCATGGTCGGATAGTTGTCAGTATTGACGAGCAATTAAATGAATTAAGAATCAAGCTACTTGAAATATTAGAAAGTAAGGAATGATCGACATGAAAACGGCTCAATTAATCGAACATATTCCAAATATACCGACTTTCAAAAAGTTTGGTAGAGTAACGAGAGTTGTCGGCTTAATGATTGAGTCGCAAGGTCCCGATAGTTCCATCGGTGATGTGTGTAAAATTCATGTTGAAACGTCAAAAAACGGTCATCAAATCATTTTAGCAGAGGTTGTTGGCTTCAAAGATGAAATTGTTGTTTTGATGCCTTATACCTCGCTTCGAGAAATATCGATTGGTTGCTTAGTAGAAGGAACAGGGGCACCGCTTGAAATTAAAGTTGGACCAGAGTTAATTGGGAAAGTTCTAGATTCAATGGGGAATCCTATTGATGGCACTTTGTTACCGAAAGGATTAATGTCTGTACCGACAGAACAAGACCCACCCAATCCCCTTACTCGTCCGCCTATTAACGAAAGACTTGAGGTTGGAGTAAAAGCAATTGATGGAATGTTAACTGTCGGCAACGGACAACGTGTAGGTATCTTCGCCGGCTCTGGGGTAGGTAAAAGTACATTACTAGGTATGATTGCGCGCAATACACAAGCTGATTTAAATGTCATTGCGTTAGTTGGAGAGCGTGGCCGTGAGGTGCGCGAATTTATTGAAAGAGATTTAGGATCTGAAGGGTTAAGCCGTTCAATCGTTGTGGCAGCTACGTCAGATCAACCTGCGCTAATGCGTATTAAAGGAGCATTTACTGCAACGGCCATTGCAGAGTACTTTAGAAATCGTGGCTTAAATGTCATGTTGATGATGGACTCCGTGACGCGTGTTGCAATGGCACAGCGGGAAATAGGGCTTGCAACAGGTGAACCCCCTGCTCAAAAAGGCTATACGCCATCTGTATTTGCGATTTTACCAAAATTATTAGAGCGCACTGGGACAAATGAAAAAGGTTCGATTACTGCCTTTTACACAGTATTAGTTGACGGTGATGATATGAACGAGCCTATTGCTGATACTGTGCGAGGTATTTTAGACGGACATATTGTACTTGACCGAAACCTCGCTAATAAGGGCCAATATCCTGCTATTAATGTGCTGAAAAGTGTCAGTCGTTTAATGAATCATGTGGCAGAGCCAGCGCATAAAAAAGCGGCCGAGCGTTTACGTGAGCTTTATTATACATATGACAAATCAGAGGACTTAATTAATATCGGTGCCTATAAGCGTGGGACATCCAAAGAGATTGATGAGGCCATTCATTATGAACCGCTCATTACGGCTTATTTAAAGCAAGGGTATTTAGATAAGGTGACGCTTGAGGAAAGTATGAATGAGTTGATTACATTATCGAACGGTGGTGGCAAGTAGGTTGGTAAGTTATATGTATCGTTTTGAAAAAGTGCTAACCATTCGAGAACAAGAAAAAAATGAAACTGAAATTGCCTATAAAGAATCTGTTCGTTCTTTTGAAGAGGTTGCAACAAAGTTGTATGACTTGCTGAAAAAGAAAGAGAATTTAATAGAATTTCAGCAAGAACGTTTAGTTGTAGGATCATCAATAGAGGAAATTCATCACTATGCTCGTTTTATTGATAGCCTTGAAAAGACTATTGCCGACGTACAACAAAAAGTTGTACAGGCACGTTCTAAAATGAATTGGTACGAAGAAAAACTATTAGAAAAAAACTTGGAAGTACGTAAATTTGAAAAAATGCGTGAAAAAGATTATAAGTCTTTTCAACAAGAACAAGATCGCATTGAGAGCATATTTTTAGATGAAATTTCTTCACTTACGTATTTCAAGAAAGAAATCAGGTGATTTCATGGCGAAAAAAGAAAACCGTATTAAAACTGAATTAGAAGTACAACAGCCACCACGTAAATCAGGAGGTTTCCAAAAGTTTTTTATATGGATATTAATACCTGTTATGTTCGTAGTAGCGGTGTTACTTGTTGTAGCAACGTTAATGAATACGAACGTCTTTGATTTAGGAAAAAAAGCAGTAAGTAGCTTACCTTTTGTTGAATCAGAGGCACAGCAAGCGAAAGATGCTGTTGTAATTGATGATTCCAAAGTTGTAAGTTTACAGGCAGAATTACAAGAAAAAGAAGCCGAAATAGCTCAATTGCAAAAAAAATTAGATGACACGACAACTGAGAAAGAAAAATTGTTGACGGAACAAGAGAAATTACAGTTTGAAATAGAAAAATTAAATCGAGAACAAGATGATGTGAAACGTGATTTCAATGATATTTTGTCTACTTTTGATAAGATGTCACCTAAAGCAGCAGCACCGGTGCTTATAAAAATGAGCGATGCACAGGCGTTGCGCATTTTATCAAGCTTAAAACCGGATAAGTTAGCAGCTATTCTAGAAAAAATGGAACCACAAGATGCTGCGAAATATACTGAACTGATGGCTAAACAATAAAAAAACAATTGAAAAGGAGGTGAAAAAACATGAATATTGCAATGTTGAATATGACGGCTTCTAAAGTAAATACTGCTTCGCCGAAAGCTGTGTCAGCTAGTAATGCTGAAGTAAAAACAAATGCAGGGACAGCTCAAGATAAAGTATCAAGATTTGGTTCTGTATTTGGACAAGTAGTAGCTTCAACGAACCAGCAAAATAACATATCACAAAGCAGTGAAACACAAGACAACGATAAGTTAGCTGAACTAGAGGAATTATTAAATACTCAATCTATCGAGGAATTGTTAGATTTGTTAGAAATTCCGCATGACGAAGGCTTGTTAATGCTTCAAATAGGGGAAGATGGCAAAGCAGTAGCTATGGATGAGATGTTGAATTTAGACAATTTAATGGCTGCATTGAATGTAGATAAAGAGCAACTTCAGAAATTGGTTCAACAACTTCTAGGGGAAGAACAGCAAGCGAGCGATGTATGGGAGCTACTCACTTTAGTAGACGCTCAAGCACCTGTGTTACAGACACAGTTGGTAGCTGCTTTACAAGGGGAAGGACAAGTAACGCCCGAAGAGGCTACAACCCTACTTCAAGTATTAAAACTAACACAATTGGTTGGACAAAAAACAGATTTAACAATGTCTCAAGAAAATAGCTTGTCAAACGTTCAACAATTTTTAACAACGTTGCAAACGCAAATTGAAACGATTCAAACTGCACAACAAGTTACCACAAAAACAACCGTTACATTGCCGTTGCAAGGTTTCCAACAAGTCATTCAGCAAGTACAAGTGACGAAACAAAGCGATACAAATGCTAATGAAATGGTGACAGCAAATACAGTACAAACAAAAGCAGATACATTCCAAGTAACTTTGCCAACAGCTAAGCCAGCTCAATCGGAAGCATTACTGAAAGAAATGCAGGCAATCATCAATAAAGCTCAAATTTCTAATGCGCAAGGGATTACACGTTTAACATTAAAATTATATCCTGAAAATCTTGGTACAATTCGAATCGAGCTTGTCCAAAATGACGGTGTTTTAACTGCGCGTCTACTAGCATCTACTGCGCACGGGCGTGAACTGCTTGACAGTCAAGCACATCAATTAAAGCAAGCATTTGTTCAGCAAAATATCCAAGTGGAGCGACTCGATATTGCACAGTCGTTGCAGGATGCTGATAGACAACAGCGAGATCAACACTTCTTTAACAACTTCTTTAAGCGACAACAGCAAGAAGAACAAGAGCAACAAAATGAGGATAACGAAGAGAGTATGTCCTTCCATGATTATTTAGAAATTGAGGAGGTGTAAACAGTGGCTGAAACGAAAATTACAAATGATCTTTACTATTCAAACTATAGTGCACCAACTAAACAAACGGGTAGTAGTGAGCTCGGTAAAGATGCATTTTTAAAGTTATTAATTACACAATTACAACATCAAGATCCAACAAATCCTATGGATGACCGAGAATTTATTGCTCAAATGGCGCAGTTCTCATCTTTAGAGCAAATGCAAAATATGACAAAGGCGATGGAATCATTACTGATGTCTCAACAACAATCGCAGCTTATGAACTATACATCATTTGTTGGCAAAGAAGTAAAATGGCATGAAATCACAAAAGAAGTGGATAAAGATAATAAGCCGATTGTAAAAGAAGGTTCAGGCGTTATCCAATCTTTAAAATTTGTTGATGGGGAAGCCGTGTTTGTATTAGCAGATGGTAAGGAAATCTATCCTGGAAACATCTCTGCCATTCTTGGTAATAAAGAAACGAGCACAGGTGAAAACAATACATCAACTGAATCACCGCTTGTGCAAGCGAGTAAGCTAATCGGCAAAAATGTTACGTACAAAGACGGGGAACAAGATGCACAAGGCAGAATCACTTCTGTATCTAATAAAGATGGCATTATTTATTACGAATTAGCAAATGGTAAAAAACTAGCAGGAAAAGAATTTACAGTAATAAGCGAATAAAGGTGGTGGAGAAAGATGGATAAATTTTCAATTCATCGTGTCCCATTGTATCCAACTATTCGCCAAAAGCAACCTACACCTACCAATACACAGCAATCGTTTAGTGCACATTTACATGAGGCGACGAACCAACAGGAGCTAAAAGTCAGTAAGCATGCTCATGAACGCATTAAAGAGCGTAATATCGCGATTACTGAACAGGAATGGCAGGTTGTATCTGACAAGGTATTTGAGGCACATTCCAAAGGTGTCAAACAACCATTAGTCTTGATGGATCAAGCAGCTTTAATTGTCAGTGCTAAAAATGCTACTGTTATTACAGCAATGGATCGCACGGAAGCAAAGCAACAACTGTTTACTAATATTGATGGCACAATCGTGCTTTAAGGCTGGACCTTCTTTAGTAAGGAAGCCTATGTGTTGCTGACTGACAGAGGCACACAATTCAAAAATGAAGGGAGAACGACAACTTATGTTACGTTCTATGTATTCAGGTATTTCAGGTCTTAAAAACTTCCAAACAAAGCTAGATGTTATTGGCAATAATATTGCCAATGTAAACACGTATGGATTTAAAAAAGGTCGCGTGATTTTCAAAGACATCCTATCTCAAACAAGCGGAGGTGCTTCAGCTGCAACACCTACTCGTGGTGGTACAAACCCTATACAAGTAGGTCTTGGTTCAACACTTGCAGCAATTGATACAGTTCACGGTTCTGGCTCACGTCAAACGACAAACCGCCCATTGGATCTTGCCATTCAAGGTGAAGGCTTCTTTATGGTAGCTGACTCTGTAACAAATACGGATGGTGTTGCAGAAAACTATACAAACGTTGTTTATACGCGTGCAGGTAACTTCTACATGGATAATGCAGGTTATTTAGTGAATGCAGAGGGGAAATATTTAGTTGGTCATGCCAATGATACATTGTATGAAACAGACTCAACTGAAAGTAATGCAGAAGCAGATAAAAATGCAAGCCCGCTGAATGGCATAACGGAGGATTTACTTGGAGAAAACGATACATTTACTTTTGACGGTAATAACCCAATTAAAATTCCAACAACTGCAAAAGAGGTGAGTATCGGTCCAGATGGAACGGTTGAATATGTGGATGCCAATGGATATAGACAATATGCAGGTCAAATTGTTATGGTTAAATTCCCTAATGCAGGTGGTCTTGAAAAAGTAGGTAGTAACTACTTCCAAGCAACTGCTAACTCTGGAGCACCTTATGGACAAATTGCTACAGTAGCAGGTATGGGGTCAATTACGGCAGGGGCACTTGAAATGTCCAACGTAGACTTATCTGAAGAATTTACTGAAATGATTGTAGCGCAACGTGGCTTCCAAGCGAATACGCGTATTATTACTACATCGGATGAGGTTCTTCAAGAATTAGTTAACTTAAAACGATAGTTTAGAAATTAGTTACTTCTAGTTTCGAAAGCTGCTATCTCATAGTTTTTAAGCCTTCAAGTATGCAATAGCCAAATAGATGCTAGTAATATAGCAGACCTTTGGATGATGGAACAAGAGGCTATACGTAGATGGCGTTCGAGCTATAAAACATAATTTTCAATATGAGGGAGGGTCGGGCCGGCTCTTGCGCTAGACCGGCCCTATTTCAATGATTGAACTAACACGACTAAATGGCAAAGCATTTACACTGAATGCTTTATACATAGAAACAGTCGAATCTTTCCCAGATACGACTATTACTTTAACAACAGGAACAAAAATTATTGTGTTACAGAGTGAAGATGAGGTGCGACAAAAGGCAGCAGCTTTTTATAACAATATACAAGTACTATCAAACCCGCATCTACGAGGTGAAGAAGATGAAGAATAATAAAGTGTTAACGATGATTATCATCGTACTAGTGGCGATTATACTTATTGGCGTTATTGCGTTTGTATTATTTACTCAATTCAATAAGCCGGCAGCATCACTTGAACCATCAATAGACGATATTGTAGAAGCCTCTGTTGATGTTCCTGAAATTATGACCAATCTTGCTGATAAAAGGGTTGTGCGCATGACGCTAAAAATCCAAACTTCTAGCAAGGACGCTGCAGAAGAGTTAAAGAAGCGTGATTTCCAAACGAATAATTTAATTATTCAAGAGCTTTCAGAAATGGAACAAAAAGATTTAGATGGCAAGCAAGGTAAAATAATGTTTGAAAAGGCAATAAAAACACAGTTAAATGAATTGATGCAAGAGGGAGAAATTCAACAAGTATATATTACCTCCTACATCTTTCAATAAAAATTAGAAACTGCTTGAAATGGAGGTGGGCAAATGGCAGGAGATGTGTTATCCCAATCTGAGATAGATGCGCTACTATCCGCAATCTCGACCGGAGAAATGTCAGCGGATGACATTAAAAAAGAGGACGAGGGGCGAAAGGTTAAAGTTTATGACTTTAAGCGAGCGTTGCGCTTCTCAAAAGATCAAATCCGAAGTTTGACCCGAATACATGAGAATTTTGCACGACTACTGACTACCTTCTTTTCTGCACAGTTAAGAAGCTATGTACAAATTACAGTAGCATCAGTAGACCAAATACCCTTTGAAGAGTTTGTTCGTTCAATTCCGAATATGACGCTCATTAATGTGTTTGAAGTGCCACCACTTGATGGTAATATATTGATGGAAATAAACCCGAACATTGCTTATTCGATGTTAGATCGTTTAATGGGTGGTAGTGGAGCAAGTCATAGTAATGTTGATAACTTAACAGAAATTGAAACAAAAATTATGACAAATCTCTTTGAACGCTCATTCGACAATTTACGCGAAGCATGGGAAAATGTTGCTGAAATCGACCCGATTTTAGTAGAGCTTGAGGTAAATCCTCAGTTTTTACAAATGATTTCACCAAATGAAACGGTAGTCGTAATTTCGTTAAATACGATTATTGGTGAGACAAGCGGTATGATTAATATTTGTATTCCGCATGTTGTTTTAGAGCCAATTGTACCAAATCTATCTGTTCGCTATTGGATGCAAACTAATACAAAAGAGATGTCACCAGAGCAAACAAAAATGCTTGAAACACGTGTTAAACAAGCTAAATTGCCTCTTTCTGTTGAGCTAGGCATTAGCGACATCACCATTGAAGACTTCTTAATGATGCAAGTCGGTGATGTCATTCAATTAGAACAAAAAATTGATGATCCACTGCTGCTGAAAGTAGGTACATTGCCTAAATTCACAGTACAACCCGGAAAACAGGGTAAAAAATTAGCAATCCAGATTATCGACCCTTTGAAAGGAGGAGACGAAGATGAGTGATGAAATGCTCTCCCAAGAAGAAATTGAAGCGTTATTAAGGGGCGAAACGTTGGACGATAGAATGAACGACAGCGAAGCTTCTACAAAAGAAGAACAAAATGAGGTAAGAGTAGAGGATTACCTTGATTCGTTTGCTCAAGATGCACTCGGTGAAGTTGGCAATATATCTTTTGGTAGTTCAGCTACTGCTCTTTCTGCGTTATTAGGACAAAAAGTAGACATTACTACCCCTAGTATTTCAATGATTAACCGCAATAAGTTAGAAGAGGAATTTCCTCATCCGTATGTAGCAGTACAGGTAGAATATACGATTGGTTTAACAGGTATGAACTTACTTGTAATTAAACAATCAGATGCTGCCATTATAGCTGATTTAATGTTAGGTGGGGACGGTTTAAACCCTAAGCCTGACCTAGGTGAGATTCAACTAAGTGCAGTACAAGAAGCGATGAATCAAATGATGGGTTCTGCGGCAACATCCATGTCGACAGTATTCAACAAAAAGGTGGATATTTCGCCACCGACAATCGATCTAATGAATATTTCTAAAAATGAAGGTCGAGACAATATTCCAGAGGACGATTTACTAGTAAAAGTTTCATTCCGACTTCGTATTGGTAATTTAATTGATTCGAACTTAATGCAATTATTACCACTTAAGTTTAGTCAAAATATTGTCAAATCATTATTAGGTGAAACAGAGGCGATTGCAGAGCCAGTTGCAGCTACAATTGCACCGGAAGCGCCAATTGCGCCACCACCAGTTCAACATACACCGCCACCAGCACAGCAACCGGCATATCAACAACCCGCTGCACCAGTGCAACAGCCGATGTATCAAGAGCAACCACCAATGTATCAAGAACAACAACAAATTCATACGCAACAAAGACCAGTTCAACCTGTAAATGTTCAGCAAGCACAGTTTGCTAGCTTTGATCCAAATGTAATCTCTCAATCTGAGGCTAGAAATTTAAATATGCTACTTGATATTCCATTGCAAGTTACTGTAGAGTTAGGACGTACGAAACGTTCTGTTAAAGAGATTTTAGAACTAGCTAGTGGATCGATTATAGAATTAGATAAATTAGCAGGGGAACCAGTTGATATTCTAGTAAATAGTCGTCTAATTGCCAAAGGCGAAGTTGTTGTTATTGATGAAAACTTCGGTGTCCGCATTACAGATGTTTTAAGTCAAGCAGAGCGTTTAAATAATTTAAGATAGTTTCAATTGGAGGAGTTAACCATGTCTAAAAGAATTTTGATTGTAGACGATGCTGCATTTATGCGCATGATGATCAAGGATATTTTATCCAAAAACGGATTTGAAGTTGTAGGGGAAGCTGCCGATGGTCTACAGGCTGTTGAAAAATACAACGAATTAAAGCCAGATTTAGTAACAATGGATATTACAATGCCTGAAATGGATGGTATTGCGGCTCTTAAAGCGATTAAAGGTACTGATCCAAGCGCAACAGTAATCATGTGTTCAGCAATGGGACAACAAGCGATGGTAATCGATGCAATTCAAGCTGGCGCGAAAGACTTTATTGTTAAGCCTTTCCAAGCTGATCGTGTAATTGAAGCGATTCAAAAAGCACTAGGATGATTTCATGCAAATGTTAAAATCATTTCGTGTCACGATGATTTTCGCATTTCTTGTAACCTTCCTATTTGTGTACCCACCAACAGTTTCTGTTCATGCAGATACCGATACAAATAGCATTGAGTATTGTATGAAAAAACCAGAGGAATGTAAGGATAATTCAGACCCAGCTGCGAAAGAAGATACAGTTGTTTCAGCAGCTGGAGATGTTTCTGCATGGGAATACATAAAAATGGTTTTGGCGCTTATTTTTGTTGTAGCTTTATTTTATGGGTTGATGAAGTTTTTAAATAAAAGAAATTTAACTTTTCAACGAAATCAAATGGTACAAAATTTAGGCGGTTTATCGTTAGGTGCGCAAAAGTCTGTTCAACTGTTGCAAATAGGTAAAACGATTTATTTAGTAGGTGTCGGTGAAGATGTCCAACTGATACGTGAAATTACCGATCCGCAGGAAGTTGAAGAGTTGTTAGCGCTCTATAACGAAAAACAGGAATTTGCGGCAACATCACCTTATATAGCAGAAGTAATTTCTAAGTTTAAGAGAAAAAATAAACAAAATTCATCAACAAATACACAACAAGATTCGTTTGGTGAACTTTTTGGAAAAAAAATCTCTGAAATTAAACAGGAGCGTAGTGAAGAATTAGAGAGATGGAAGCAAAAGGAGAATGATGATAAATGAATGATATAGTCAATTATTTTTCCAACAGCGACCCAACCAATGTCTCAACTTCTATTAAGCTCCTTTTATTATTAACTGTATTGTCACTTGCCCCGAGCATTTTAATTTTAATGACATCATTTGCGCGGATTGTCATTGTGCTCTCATTTGTGCGTACAGCGTTGGCGACACAACAAATGCCTCCTAATCAGGTTATTGTTGGACTTGCCTTATTTTTAACCTTCTTTATCATGGCTCCTACATTTCAAGAGGTCAATAAAGAGGCATTACAGCCACTATTTGCTGAAGAAATTGGGCTAGAAGAAGCATATGAGAAGGCAAGTGTGCCGTTTAAAGAGTTTATGAGTAAGCACACAAGGCAAAAAGATTTAGATTTGTTTTTACAATATAATAAGGCAGAAAAGCCAGCATCTGTAGAGGAAATTCCACTTACTATGCTAGTACCTGCTTTCGCACTTAGCGAAATTAAAACCGCTTTCCAAATTGGTTTTATGATATTTATTCCATTCCTTGTAATCGATATGATTGTTGCAAGTACGTTAATGTCGATGGGGATGATGATGTTACCACCGGTTATGATTTCATTGCCGTTTAAGATTTTATTATTTGTACTCGTCGATGGCTGGTACCTCGTAATGAAATCATTACTACAAAGTTTTTAGGGGATGATACAGTATGACAGGTGAAATGGTTATTTCAATAGCAGAGCGTGCCATTATGATTATCCTTCTAACAAGCGGACCGCTATTATTAGTTGCTTTAATCTCTGGTTTAGCGGTAAGTATATTTCAAGCAACCACTTCGATTCAAGAGCAAACATTAGCATTCGTTCCAAAAATCGTCGCAGTATTAGTGGCCATCGTTTTCTTTGGTCCGTGGATGTTATCACAAGTTACGAGCTATGCGAGAGACATTTTTGAGAATTTAACGCGTTATATAGGGTGAGTACATGAATGAACTAGTCCCTCAAATAACGGTATTCTTATTAGTACTAGTGCGCGTAACAGCTTTTTTTGTTACGGTACCTTTCTTTTCATATAGGACGATTCCGCAGAAAGTACGAATTTCCCTCGCATTCGTTTTAGCTTGGATGATGTATTATACAATAGACGTAGAGCCATTTCTTTTTAATGGTGATTACATACTTTTAGTGATGAAAGAAGCTGTTATTGGATTGTTATTAGGTCTAATAGGCTATATCATCATGTCGGCAATTCAAATTGCCGGAAGCTTTATCGATTTCCAAATGGGATTTGCCATTGCCAATATTATAGACCCACAAACAGGGGCGCAAAGTCCATTAATCGGTCAATTTTTCAATACATTGGCGTTGCTGTTCTTATTGGCGATTGATGGTCATCATATGATTTTAGATGGAATTTTCTATAGTTATCAGTTTTTACCTATAGATCAGGGATTTCCTAATTTCGCACAAGATGATTATATCCAGTTTGTCATGACAACATTTACTGCCGTCTTTGCCATTGCGTTTCAAATGGCAGCACCTGTTGTAGCAACGTTGTTTTTAGTGGATTTAGCACTTGGTATAACGGCAAAAACGGTGCCACAATTAAATATCTTTGTGGTTGGTTTTCCAATTAAAATTGGTGTCAGTTTTTTAGTGCTCTTCACAATGATGGCGGTTATGATACAAGTCATTCAAAAGTTGATTACGATTATGATTTACGGAATGCGCGATTTAATGGCGATATTAGGTGGTGGATAAGATGTTGCTACTACTGGACTTAGACTTACAGTTTTTTGCAGGTGAAAAAACAGAAAAGGCGACACCTAAAAAACGACAAGATGCTAGAAAAAAAGGGCAG
This sequence comes from Lysinibacillus sp. FSL M8-0337, assembly GCF_038593855.1. Taxonomy (NCBI): domain Bacteria; kingdom Bacillati; phylum Bacillota; class Bacilli; order Caryophanales; family Bacillaceae; genus Lysinibacillus; species Lysinibacillus sp. FSL M8-0337. The sequence goes on from NZ_CP151996.1 coordinate 1,061,831, forward strand.
GTCGTAAAGAGTCAGGACATATCCAGTGCGATTGTAATGCTCATGGTGTTTATCTTTCTATTATTCTTTGCAGGATCATTGCGAGACGATCTGTTAGCTTTTTTTAGGCAAACATTTATCCATAACGTACGTGTAGAAACACTTACGATTGACAGTGTAATGCATTTATTTACCGAAACATTGGTAGAAATGGCTTATGTCATTGTTCCGATAATGGCAATTGCGTTTGTAGGAGCCTTGGCAGGTAATTTTCTACAATTTGGTTTCTTATTCACATTAGAGCCGATGAAATTTGATTTGAAAAAGATGGATCCAATTAAAGGCTTAAAAAAAATCTTTTCTGTAAAAGCCATTGTTGAACTTATAAAGTCAATCTTAAAGATTTCCTTTATTGGTGGAGTTACAACAATTATCATATGGTCAAATTTACATGAAGTTTTAGCACTATCATTTAAAAGTCCGTGGGTGACCCTTGTTACAGTTGGTAAACTTGTTGGCATTATGGGAATTGCGGCTTCTCTTGTGTTACTGTGTGTATCCTTATTGGACTGGATGTATCAAAAACATGAGTATGAAAAAAATCTGAAAATGTCTAAACAAGATATTAAAGATGAATACAAAAATAGTGAGGGTGACCCGCTGATTAAATCAAAAATCAAGCAACGTCAGCGCGAAATGGCAATGCGTCGAATGATGTCAGAAGTGCCAAATGCTGATGTCGTGATCACTAACCCAACTCACTATGCAATCGCTCTAAAGTATGATGAGGACAGTATGGATGCCCCTCGTGTAGTGGCGAAGGGGACAGACTTTGTTGCTCAAAAAATTAAACTGATTGCGAAAGAACATGATGTCGTAATGGTAGAAAACAGACCATTAGCCAGAGCCATGTATGATCAGGTAGAAATAGGCGATCAGGTACCAGAACAATTTTTCAAAGCAATAGCTGAAGTACTCGCTTATGTTTATCGTATTAAGCGGAAAATTTAAAGCTTTTATGTAGGAGGGACACAAATGAAGGTTCGCGATATAGGGGTTTTAGGTGCGGTTATTTTAATCGTTGCGATGCTCATCATCCCTCTTCCTCCGTGGATGCTAAGTTTCTTAATCGTCATTAATATTACGTTAGGATTAATAGTACTTTTAACAGCAATGAGTATGAAGGAAGCATTAGATTTCTCTATTTTCCCTTCCGTTATTCTTCTGTTAACCCTGTTTCGACTTGGCTTAAGTGTTTCCACAACGCGTGCAATTTTAGCAAATGGAGATGCTGGATCAGTTGTTGAAACCTTCGGGGATTTCGTAGTTGGTGGGAATGTTCTCGTAGGTTTAGTAGTGTTTTTAATTCTTGTATTGATTCAGTTTATCGTTATTACAAAAGGGGCGGAACGTGTTGCAGAAGTAGCTGCTCGTTTCACACTCGATGCGATGCCTGGTAAACAAATGAGTATTGATGCGGATTTAAACGCAGGTGTAATATCTGAGCGAGAAGCACGTGAACGACGTGACAAAGTTGCGGGAGAAGCGGATTTCTACGGAGCGATGGATGGTGCTACGAAATTCGTAAAAGGGGATGCAATCGCCTCCATGGTGATGGTAATTATCAACTTATTATTTGGTATTATTATCGGTGTTGTACAAATGGGCTTACCATTTGCGGAAGCAGCAACCCATTTCTCAAAGCTAACGGTTGGTGATGGTATTGTTTCACAAATCCCTGCACTTCTTATTTCAACAGCAACAGGGATTGTAGTAACACGCGCATCCTCTAAAGGAAGTCTAGGAGAAGATATTACAGGACAACTATTCGCTCAAGCAAAGCTTCTTTATGTTGCTGGGGGTACTATTGTTTTACTTGGTTTATTCACACCAATTCCTAACTGGGTAACGTTACCAATTGGTATTTCACTTATTGCAGGTGCTTACATGATGGAACGTAAGAAACCAGAGGATGAGGAAGAATTACTTGAAATTGAGGAAGAAGTGGCAACAGACGGCATGAAGAGCCCTGAAAATGTTGTGAATTTATTAAATGTGGACCCAATTGAATTTGAATTTGGCTATGGCTTAATCCCACTAGTAGATGCAGCCCAAGGTGGGGACTTATTGGATCGCGTCATCATGATTCGACGCCAACTAGCATTGGAACTAGGGATTGTCATTCCAGTTGTTCGTATTCGTGATAATATTCAACTTCAGCCAAATGAATACCGCATAAAAATTAAAGGTAATGAAATGGCTCGTGGGGAGCTCCTACTCGATCATTATTTAGCGATGAGCCCTGGAGATGATGATTCAATCGAGGGTATTGATACTGTTGAACCGTCATTTGGTCTTCCTGCAAAATGGATTACAGAGCAAGTGAAAGAGGATGCCGAGATGTCTGGTTATACAGTTGTTGATCCACCGAGTGTTGTGTCAACACACCTAACAGAAATGATTCGAGCAAATGCGCATGAATTATTAGGACGTCAGGAAACGAAACAATTAATTGACCATTTACGTGAAACACATCCAATTTTAGTTGAAGAATTAACACCTGCACCATTATCTACAGGAGAAATCCAAAAAGTACTGGGCAAGCTTCTTCGAGAAAATGTTTCTGTACGTAACTTGCCAATTATTTTCGAAACATTAGCAGACTATGCAAAACTAACAAGTGATACCGATATATTAACAGAGTATGTTCGTCAGTCATTAGCTCGTCAAATTACCTCTCAATATGTAGGAGACAGCTCATCATTGAAAGTCATTACTGTATCGGGTAAAGTAGAGAAAATGATTGCAGATAGCATTCAGCAAACGGATCACGGCAATTATTTAGCGATGGATCCTCAAGATTCTCAAACGGTGCTAGAGACCATTGCATCAGAGGTTGAGCGTGTGTCCTTTATGGAACAATCTGCTATTATATTGTGCTCACCAGCTGTTCGTATGTATTTACGTCAGCTGACAGAACGCTATTTCCCGCAGATTCCGGTATTATCTTATAATGAACTTGATGCTTCTATTGAAATTCAAAGTGTTGGGGTGGTGAATGTTGAGTGAAAATGAAAAAATATTATGCATCTTCCATACCAGAAGCAATGAAGCTTGTGCGTGCTGATTTAGGCGACGATGCTGTCATTTTGAATTCAAAAGTAGTCGTAACAAAGAAACTTTTTGGGCTTGTTAAAAAGAAAAGTTTTGAAGTTGTTGCAGGGATTGACACGATGGAGCCAAGCAATACGGCTCCAACAGCACCTGCAAGTATGCCTATGATTCCTGCTAAAAAAGAAAATGCTAGTTTACTAGAGATTACGAATGCTGTGCAAGCTATTCAACATGCTCAGCCTAAGCAAGAAATAACTTTGCAAGATGAGTCAGGTATGTCTGAAGAACTGAGGAAGGAAATTGCAGATTTAAAATCATTAATGCAATCAATGCACAAGAAGGCTACCCAAGCTCAATATCCCGATGAACTCTTATCCTTCATTGAATACTTAAGACAGCAAGAGCTAAATGAGGAGCTCATCACAACGATTGGTGATGAGCTTTTTGCGCATTTCAAAGAAGCTTCAGAAATCAATTTTTCACAATGCAAGCTAATTGCCAAAAACTTGTTGCGTAAAAAACTAGAAGGGTTGCCGATTGCAGGCCTATCCTATGAACGGAAATATATTAATGTGCTAGGACCAACGGGTGTCGGCAAGACAACGACAATTGCTAAAATGGCAGCTCGAGCAGTTTTAGAGAAAAAGAAAAAAATAGGCTTTATTACTACAGATACATACCGAATTGCTGCCATTGAGCAGTTAAAAACGTATGCGGGCCTATTACAAGCGCCTGTTGAAATTGCTTATAATTCGACAGATTACGAACAAGCTGTGCAACGATTGTCCCATTTAGATTTAGTCTTTATTGATACTGCGGGCCGCAATTATAAGGAAGCAAAATATGTAGACGATTTACAGCGTCTTATTAAGTTTGATGATCAAGCTGAATCCTTTCTAGTACTTGCTATGACGGCAAAAGAAAGGGATATGACCAATATTATTGAGCAATTTAAAAGTGTTCCAATTGAAAAATTTATTTTTACGAAGATTGATGAAACAAATTCTATTGGCACAATGATTAATTTAATGATTAAATATAATAAAGGACTTGCTTACTATACCAATGGTCAAGAAGTACCAGAAGATATTGAAGAAGCTGATTTAGAAGCAGTGCTTAATATGTTTTTCCAAGGTGAAGAAAAATGAGAGATCAAGCAGAAACATTACGCTTGAAAATGCTGAAACGGCAAGGTGAATTAGGTAAAACAATTGCCGTTGTTAGCGGTAAGGGTGGAGTTGGTAAAAGTAACTTTTCAATGAACTTTGCAATTAATTTAGCGAGTAAGGACAAAAAAGTAGCAATTGTAGATATGGATATTGGGATGGGGAATATCAATATATTAATTGGAAAAAATGTTTCTTATAGTTTAAAAGATTACTTAGAAGGAAATAAATCACTAGATGAGGTAATATTTGAAGGGCCACATGGTTTACAATGTATTGCTGGTGGCTCTGGTATGTCGAGTGTACTGGAATGGTCGGAGGCCATGTTTGAGAGACTGATTCATGCTTTTGAACAACTCCAAAAAAACTTCGACTATATCCTATTTGATATGGGAGCAGGCGCGACAAAATGGTCATTAGAGTTATTAACATCTATTGATGAAATTATAGTTATTACAACAGCTGAACCAACCTCTATTACAGATGCCTATTCGATGATGAAATATATTCATGTTCGTGATATGGATAAGCAATTTTATTTACTTTGTAATCGTGCTTTTTCTAAAGAAGAAGGTATTGAAACGATTGAACGTTTAAAGCTTACAATGAAACGTTTTCTAGACAAAGAGGTTATAGTATTGGGTTCCTTACCTGAGGACCCTGTTGTGCGTAATGCTGTGCGCGAGCAAGTACCATTTTCAATCGCATATCCAGAAGCACTTATTTCTAAAACACTTCAACTGATAGTGGCTCGGTTTATGGAACAACGTATGGAGGAAGTGCATGCACATGAACAGTCAGCAAGTAAATTCTTATCTAAACTTAGAAGTATTTTTTCGAAAGGGCGTGATTAATTGGACTTTGTACATAAAAGCAAGCTTTTAGTCGTTGATGATTCTGCTTTTATGAGAAAGCTAATTAGTGACTTTTTTGTTGGAAACTCGAGGGTTGAAGTAGTTGGAACAGCACGAAATGGAAAAGATGCGATTAAGAAAATCCAAACATTAAAACCAACAGTCGTGACAATGGATATTGAAATGCCTGAAATGAATGGACTCGATGCATTAAATGAAATTATGACAATTTGTCCAGTGCCTGTCGTCATGCTTTCGAGTACAACCCAGCGAGGGGCTGAAAATGCACTAACTGCGATCGAGTATGGAGCAGTTGATTTTGTTGCGAAACCTAGCGGAACAATTTCTCTTGATTTACATAAAATCCAATCTGAACTTGTCCATAAAGTTGAACAAGCTTCGTTGGTACCTATTTCTAAATTGAAAAAACCATCAATTAGCAAAAGACAACAAGAACCAATTGTATCGCCTACTTCAGTAAGAAAAGAATTGTCGAAGGAACGTAAAGTTATACCTCCAGTCAATGTGAACGCAACAGGTACGAATGTCACTAAGGGACATATTGAATGGAGTAAAGTTAGTAAAAAAATTGTGTTGATTGGGACATCTACTGGTGGACCGCGTGCACTACAAGAAGTAATTACTAAAATTCCAAAAACAATTCAAGCGCCAATTCTTATTGTTCAACATATGCCAGCGGGCTTTACAAAATCGCTGGCTTCCCGCTTAGACCAATTGAGCGAGATTACGGTAAAAGAAGCAGAGCAAGGCGATATTTTACAAAATGGCGTGGCCTATATCGCCCCTGGAGGATACCATTTAAGGTTAAGAAAAGTTGGTACCTCATTTGGCATCGTGCTAGATAATCACGAACCACCACGTTCTGGCCATCGCCCATCTGTAGATGTGATGTTTGAAGATGTAAGTCAATTTAAAGATTTTGATAAGGTAGCAGTCATTATGACAGGTATGGGCTATGATGGTTCGAAGGGACTGAAAGCATTAAAAAATACCGGAAATGTGGTTGCTATTGCAGAGTCAGCTGAAACTTGCATAGTGTATGGTATGCCGAAAGCTGCGGTGGAAACGCAGCTTGTCGATGAAGTCGCTGATGTAGATGATATTGCACAAACAATTATGAAATATTTGCCTTAAAAGGGGTGTCCTCTTAATGGAAGTCAATCAATATTTAGAGATGTTTATCGAAGAAAGTAAAGAGCATTTACAAGCTTGTAGTGAGCATTTATTAGAACTAGAAAAAAACCCAGATGATTTGGCTATCGTTGGAGAAATTTTCCGTTCGGCTCATACATTAAAAGGTATGTCAGCGACTATGGGCTTCGAAGACTTAGCAGATTTAACGCATAAAATGGAAAATGTCCTTGATGCAATTCGAAATGAAAAAATTCATGTATCACCAGAAATTTTAGATATTGTATTTGAATCTGTGGATCATTTAGAAGAAATGGTCATGGATATTGCTAATGGTGGAGACGGTAAAAGAGATGTTTCTTCCACTGTCGCACAGTTGAAGCGCATTGAATCTGGCGAGGAAGCACTTCCGGAAGTAGTAGCAACTGCAGCTACACCAGAAGTACCAAGTGTATTAGAATATGATAGCTTCGAGCAAACAGTTATAACGCAATCGGCTGAACAAGGATTTAATGCTTTTGAAATTTCAGTCAGACTGCGTGAAGATTGTCTATTAAAAGCAGCTCGCGTATTTATGGTATTCGAGATTCTTGAAAAAGATGGGGATGTTATTAAATCAACGCCATCTGTTGAGAAGCTTGAAGATGAGCAATTCGATCAACTATTTTATGTAGCGTTCGTAACGAAAGAATCTGCCGAAGATATGCAGAAGAAGTTAATGAAGGTTTCCGAAGTTGATGAAGTAAGTGTTGCAAAGATTAATCAAGAGCAATTCAGTGAAAAACAATATGAAGCAAATAAAGAAGTAGCCGCTACTGCAACCGCTACAGCAACACCGGTAGAGGTAGTAGATACACCAGTTGAAGCTTCAGCTAAGCCTACACCAGCAAAATCAACACCTGCCAAAGCAGATAAAAGTCATGCACCTGTAGGAAACAAAACGATTCGAGTAAATATTGAACGTCTCGATATTTTAATGAATCTCTTTGAGGAGCTTGTTATTGATCGTGGACGTTTACAATCCATTGCAACTGAAGTGAATCACGGGGAGTTAAACGAAACTGTTGAACGAATGAGCCGTGTTATGGGTGACCTACAAACAATTATTTTAACAATGCGTATGGTTCCTGTGGAAACAGTATTCAACCGCTTCCCTAAAATGATTCGTCAGTTATCTCGTGACCTTAATAAGAAAATAAACCTTGAGATTATTGGCGCAGAAACAGAGCTAGATCGAACAGTCATCGACGAAATTGGCGATCCACTCGTTCACTTAATCCGTAACTCTGTCGATCACGGTATTGAAAACCCTACTACACGCCGTGCAAAAGGAAAGCCAGAAGAAGGCACAGTGGTGTTACGTGCTTATCACAGTGGTAACTATGTCTTTATCGAAATTGAAGATGACGGAGCAGGCATTAATCGCGAAAAAGTGTTGGCAAAAGCGATTTCAAAAGGAGTTGTTACGCGTGAACAATCTCTTGCCATGTCAGACAATCAAATTAATGAGCTTATTTTAGCTTCTGGTTTCTCAACGGCAGATGTTATTTCAGATGTATCAGGTCGTGGTGTAGGGCTAGATGTTGTCAAAACAACGATTGAATCGTTAGGTGGTAACATTTCGATTGAATCTACACAAGATGTAGGCTCTATTTTCTCCATTCAATTGCCGTTAACACTATCTATTATTTCGGTAATGCTTGTAGAAATAGAAAAAGAAATTTATGCGATACCACTATCATCAATTATTGAAACTTCGATTATCCGTTCATCAGATATTATGAATGCGCATAACCAAAAGGTGATTGACTTCCGTGGTAAAGTGGTTCCACTTGTATTCTTAGAAGAAATCTTCGAAGTACCTCGTAAAGAGCTACAAGATGATGAATTCCATTCAGTAGTAATTGTTCGTAAAGGCGAGAAACTTGCTGGTTTAGTTGTAGATTCATTCATTGGCCAACAAGAAATTGTACTGAAATCATTAGGAAACTACTTAACGAATATCTTTGCAATTTCCGGTGCAACAATTTTAGGTAATGGTAAAGTAGCCCTAATTGTGGATTGCAATGCACTTATAAAATAAGGTCAATGAATAAGAGAGGTGTTTACTATGACAAATGCAGTTGAACAAGAAAATATTAAAGTAATTGTCTTCCAATTAGCAGATAAGGAATATGCGATTCCAGTATCACACGTCCAAGGTATCGAGAAACTTATGCATATTACACGTGTACCTAAAACGGAGAAATATGTAAAAGGTGTCATCAACTTACGAGGTGTCGTAACACCAATTATTGATTTACGCGAACGTTTTGAATTACCAATCTCTGAGCACGAAGAAACGACTCGTATTATCATTATCTCTTTAGAAGACATGGAAGTAGGCTTTGTTGTAGATTCAGCGAACGATGTGTTGGATATTCCAGCGAGCTCAATCGAACCTCAACCAGAGGTAGTAGGATCTCTTGAAGAAGAGTTTATTTCTGGCGTAGCCAAAATAGGTAAACGATTATTAATATTATTACATTTAGAGAAAGTATTAAATCCACTAAAGTAGGGATTCGATTATGACACTTAATCAAAAGATTACATCACTACATTTAGACGTATTAAAGGAAATTGGAAATATTGGAGCTGCTCATGCTGCAACAGCTCTTTCCAATTTACTTGGTAAAAAAATCGATATGCGTGTCCCAAAGGTTGAAATGGTGTCGTTTAATGACATGATGGAGCTTGCTGGTGGCTCTGAAAACGTTGTAGTTGGGATTTTTTTACGCATCGAGGGAGATGCTGAAGGAAGCATGTTTTTCATACTTCCGATTGAACAAGCAAATCGCTTTATCCGTCGTCTAATACAGGATGAATCATTCGACTTTAAAAACCCGCCTGTTTCGGAGTTAGGTTTATCCGCCATGCAGGAAATGGGGAATATTTTATCTGGTTCATATTTATCCGCGTTATCAGATTTTACAAATTTAAAAATTTATCCAACTGTGCCTGGTCTAAGTGTAGATATGTTTGGTGCTATTATTAGTATTGGCTTAATTGAATTATCGCACGTGAGTGATAATGTCATCGTAATTAATACATCCATTTTTGAAGACGGTGTGGAGGATCATGAAACAGTGAGGGGACATTTCTTCTTACTGCCTGATCCAGATTCTTTTGATGCTATTTTTAAAGCATTGGGAGTTTCATAGCCTATGCTTAACAACAATAATAATGGACAAGTTATAAAAGTTGGAATTGCTCAAATGGATGTAGCGAAATTTCCGAATACGATTAGAACTTCAGGACTTGGTTCTTGTGTAGGTGTTATTTTATACGATGAGTCAAAGAAAATAGCTGGTTTAATACATGTCATGCTACCAGATTCAAGTTTAGGTAGAGCAGAGTCAATAAATGTAGCGAAATTTGCAGATACGGGCATTTCAGCTATGATTGATTTATTAAAGCTAGAGGGTGTTCAAAAATTTAAACTGAAGGCAAAAATTGCGGGGGGTGCGCAAATGTTTCAATTTACGTCAGACAAAGATTCCATGCGCATCGGCCCTCGTAATGTGGAGGCTGTAAAGTTTGAATTAAAACGTCATGGAATTCCTTTAGTAGCCGAAAATACGGGCGGTAATAGCGGTCGAACAATTGAATTTAATCCTGCTACGTCGATATTACATATTCGAACGGTTAACCAAGGAGTGAGTGAAATATAATGTTTGGTTCTATTTTTTATAACCTGTGGGGGGCATTGATTGCCTTTTCCCTTTATTTCTTTATGACACTGCAACAGCCCTATCCACCATTACGTATTATCATCGGTTCATTTGTAACAGCAATCATCGTATTTTTTGTTATGTATATTGTAAGGTTTTTAATTGCGTATGTGTTATTTACACCAACTGCCGACCTGTCACAAGATGACAGTGGACTAGAAGAAAACAGTGATTCTGTTGTCGATGAGACAGGGAAAGAAACTGCTACGACTAATTCAACGGTTGAGTTTCAAGATGAAAGCACAGAAGATATTGCACAAGCCGTTCGAACGATGATGCATCGTGAAGATGAACAACAAGTAAATGCATAAGCCAGAACACTTTAAACTGCCTCTAATGTTAGCTGTCGACTAATTATTGGAGGCAGTTTTCTTCTGCCTAAAATAGAACAGCTATTAATAATAGAATAGTGTTAGAGAATCATATGAAATTATAGTCGAATGTTGTTATAATAAAAGGAAAGAATGGCATAGGTTTGTATCTAAATCTGTCAGTCATTGTAAGCACAATACTCAAAATGTGATAAGTGAGTCTTTTTTTTGATAGACATGTGTATGTTTTTAGTTTTTCAAGCGTACAGAGTTAACAAAGCGACAGAACTATTCCTTGGAGCATTTGAGAGGAAAGCGCAAAAAGTCCGTGCAAACAGGCGCAAAGTAGAGAGGTGGATTTTATGACACAACCAATTCTAAACGATGAACAAAAGCTGTGGAATCGATGGGTGAATGAACGTGATCCTGATGCGGGTGATTTATTAATAAAAAAATATACTTCTCTTGTGACGTACCATGTGCAGCGAATTGGTGCAGGTTTACCTAAGAGTGTATCGCGTGACGATTTAACAAGCTTAGGCATGCTAGGTCTATTTGATGCTTTAAATAAATTTGATATAAATCGAGACTTAAAGTTTGATACATATGCTTCTTTTAGGGTGAGAGGCGCTATAATTGATGGCTTACGTAAAGAGGATTGGCTACCTCGTTCTGCACGAGAAAAGGCCAAAAAGATGGATGCCAAAATTGAACAATTAGAACAACAGTTAATGCGCCATGCGACGCCTGAGGAGCTTGCACAGCATATGGAGTTACCTGTGGAAGAGGTTTACCAAACGGTGCAGGAGCATTTCTTCTCAAATGTACTCTCCATCAATGAGCAACAAGATCAGGAAGAAGCAGAAGGGAAGTCATTTGTAATCCGTGATGATACGACAAAGACTCCAGAGCAAGTCGTAATAAAATCGGAGTTACTCGATGATTTAGCGGTAAATATACAAAAGCTTAATGATAAAGAGCAGCTCGTACTGAGTTTATTTTATACAGAAGAGTTGACACTAACTGAAATAGGTGAAATGCTCGAATTATCAACATCACGTATTTCTCAAATTCACTCAAAAGCATTATTTAAGTTGCGAAAGCTATTGTCGAATGAAATGATTAATGTCTAGTATCTAACGGATTGTTGAGGGAGGAATTTTAATGAGTTTAAAAGGTGTCGAATTACAAATAGCTATTCCAAAAACGTTTGAAGCGGGTAAAATGGCAGATCAGGCACAACAACAAACTTTAGCTCAACAAGTACATGCAAATGAAGCGTTAAAAAAGGAATTAGAGCGCAAGCAAAAAGCTGTAAATACTTCAGAAGGTATGACGGAGATTAGCGAAGAGGAAGAAGCGGGTGGCGAGTATATAAAAGGAACGCGTAAAAAGAAAAAGAACCATAACGAAAAACCAGAAAAACAGGCGCAGCATCCGTTCAAAGGTAATTTCGTGGACTTTAGTGGATAGGAGTTTACTATGACAACCATATTAATTGCTGTTCTCTTTGTTTTGCAGCTACTATCATTTTATTTCATTATTATATTAAATACGAAATTAGCAAAATTCAAAGATTTAGAAGTAAAACAGGAACGCTTAATGCGAGAAATGGATGATACGATTAGCCTCTATTTAGCTGAAATGAAGGATGAAAATAATCGTCTAATTCAAGCTTTGCAAGTGGTACCAAAATCTACTATGACAGCTGATACTGGGCAACAGGCACAACCAATAGCTGTGCCTAAAAGTCAAGGACAGCCTTTGTCACAAACCGATAGTGAGAAGAAGGCAGTGACAGTTAATAGTGAGCCACGTATTTTAATGCCGAAAAATATCGTAGCGAATGCATATTCTCGTCAACAACAGGGAGGAACGACGGCTGTGCAAACGGCTGCGCCAAAGGTTGATAGTCTACAAAAAGAAGAATCAAAGCCGTTAACGATGGAACAACAAATTGTTCAAATGGCTGAGCAGGGAAAAACGGCTGAAGAAATTGCGAAAAAGCTGCAAAAAGGAAAGACAGAAATCGAGCTTTTATTGAAGTTTCATAGCTAAAACAGTTGCGAATGCCATAAAGCTGTGATATAGTAGCAAATGGTGTTATTACTACACACGCATTTTGATGCAGTAAGTGGTGCTCTAAGATTAGGGTAGCTTGTTGCAGGCGATAAATGCGGAGGAAAAAAACCAAACATTCTAGGAGGAAATTCACATGTCAGTAATTTCTATGAAACAATTACTTGAAGCTGGTGTACATTTCGGTCACCAAACTCGTCGTTGGAACCCAAAAATGAAGAAATTTATCTTCGTTGAGCGTAACGGGATCTACATCATCGACTTACAAAAAACTGTTAAAAAATTAGAGGAAGCTTATGACTTCATGCGTCAAGTTGGTCAAGACGGTGGTAAAGTTCTTTTCGTTGGTACGAAAAAACAAGCACAAGAAGCGATCAAAGACGAAGCTGAACGTTCAGGCAACTACTATATCAACCAACGTTGGTTAGGTGGTACTCTTACTAACTTCGGTACAATCCAAAAACGTGTTGCACGTATGAAAGCTATCGAAAAAATGGAAGAAGAAGGAACTTTCGAAGTTCTACCTAAAAAAGAAGTAATCCAACTTAAAAAAGAACACGAACGTCTAGTTAAATTCTTAGGCGGTATCCGTGATATGCACGATCTTCCAGACGTTATGTTCGTGGTTGACCCACGCAAAGAACGTATCGCTGTTGCTGAAGCTCGTAAATTAAACATCCCTCTAGTAGGTATTGTTGATACTAACTGTGATCCAGATGAAATCGACTATGTTATCCCTGCTAATGACGATGCTATTCGCGCTGTTAAACTTTTAACTGCTAAAATGGCTGACGCTTTAATCGAGTCAAAACAAGGTGAAGAAGAAGCTCCAGCTACTGAAGCTGCTGCTGAGTAATTCACGTTTACAAAAAGGTGATAAGTGGCTCAGAACCCTTATCACCTTTTTTAGAACCTACCACTATAAATAGTTTAACCAATTTGAGGAGGCAACACTAAATGGCAAACATTACTGCACAATTAGTAAAAGAATTACGTGAAAAAACTGGCGCTGGTATGATGGATTGTAAAAAAGCGTTAGTACAAACTGATGGTGATTTAGAAGCTGCAATCGATTTCCTACGTGAAAAAGGTCTTTCTTCAGCTGCTAAAAAAGCTGACCGTATCGCTGCAGAAGGTACAACTTATATTTTAGAAAAAGGTAACGAAGCAATTATTCTTGAAGTAAACGCTGAAACTGACTTCGTTGCGAAAAACGATAAATTCCAAGTATTAGTTTCTTCTTTAGCTGAGCAATTACTTGCTGCTAAACCAGCATCAGTAGAAGCTGCAGTAGAGCTTGAAAATGCAGAAGGCGTAAAAATCGCTGACCAAATTTCAACAGCTGTAGCAACTATCGGTGAAAAAATTACACTTCGTCGTTTTGAAGTAAAAACAAAAACGGATGCAGATGCTTTCGGTTCTTACCTACACATGGGTGGCCGTATTGGTGTATTAGTATCTTTAGAAGGTTCTACAGATGCTTCTGCTGCTAAAGATATCGCTATGCATATCGCAGCAATTAACCCAACTTACGTTTCTCGTGAAGAAGTTTCTGCTGAAGAAGTTGATCGTGAGCGTAAAGTGTTAACTGAACAAGCACTTAACGAAGGTAAACCAGAAAACATCGTTGCAAAAATGGTTGAAGGTCGTCTTGGTAAATACTTCGAAGACGTATGCTTACTTGACCAATCATTCGTTAAAAATTCAGATCAAAAAGTTCGCGACTTCGTTGCTTCAACTGGCGGTAATGTAACTGGTTTTGTACGCTACGCTGTTGGTGAAGGTATTGAAAAACGCGAAGATAACTTTGCTGAAGAAGTAATGAACCAAGTTAAAGGTAACTAATTTGTAGACTAGTTCAGTTGATGGATTGGCTTGCATTTGATCCTAATCAAATAATAACTAGATTTTCTAGACAAAAATGGGGAACACAACATAACGTGTTCCCTATTTTTCCGAGATGAGCTAAAAAAGGATAGAATTTTCTATTACCATTATTCACAACTAGCAATTATTGTTAGATATACTATAATGGTAAAGGAAAAGAAAAGTTTTAAATAAATGTCTGACGGAGGTTTACAATGAGTGTGCCACAATATAAACGAGTAGTTATTAAACTAAGTGGTGAAGCGTTAGCAGGAGAGGCTGGCTTCGGTTTATCACCAAAAATTATCAAGTCTGTTGCTGAAGAAGTGAAAGAAGTAGTAGATCTTGATGTAGAAGTTGCTGTAGTTGTAGGTGGCGGTAATATATGGCGTGGGAAAATCGGTAGTGAAATGGGCATGGATCGTGCAGCCGCTGACTATATGGGTATGCTAGCAACGGTTATGAATTCATTAGCTTTACAAGATGCTCTTGAAAAATTAGGTATCGAAACACGCGTGCAATCTTCTATTGTGATGACACAAGTAGCAGAGCCATATATTCGTCGTAAAGCAGTTCGTCATTTAGAGAAAAAACGTGTAGTTATTTTTGCTGCAGGTACAGGTAACCCGTTCTTCTCTACAGATACAACAGCTGCATTACGTGCAGCGGAAATTGACGCCGATGCGATTTTAATGGCGAAAAATAATGTAGATGGTGTCTATTCTGCAGATCCAAAGGTCGATACTACTGCTATCAAATATGATACACTCACATACTTAGACGTTATTCAGCAAGGGTTACAAGTAATGGATTCAACTGCTTCAACTTTATGTATGGATAACGATATTCCGTTAATTGTTTTCTCAATTACGGAACAAGGTAATATTAAACGTGCTGTACTGGGCGAGAAAATTGGAACTGTTGTTAGGAGGAATGCACAATGACTAAACAAGTATTAGACCAAGCGAAAGAAAAAATGAACAAATCAATTGCTGCTTTTTCACGTGAATTAGCATCAATCCGAGCAGGCCGTGCAAACGCATCTCTACTAGACCGTATTTCTGTAGAGTACTATGGTGCGCCAACACCAATCAATCAACTTGCAGGTGTTTCAGTACCAGAAGCTCGTTTACTCGTGATTACACCTTATGATAAAACCATTTTAGGTGAAATTGAAAAAGCGATTATGAAGTCAGATATCGGTATTACACCGACAAATGATGGTTCTGTTATTCGTTTAATGATTCCTGCGTTAACAGAAGAACGTCGTAAAGACCTTGTAAAACAAGTGAAAAAAGAAGCTGAAGATGCAAAAATCGCAGTACGTAATGTTCGTCGTGATGCTAATGATGATCTTAAAAAGCTTGAAAAAGCAGGCGAAATCACAGAAGACGATTTACGTGGATACGGTGACGATATTCAAAAATTAACAGATGAGTTCATCGTGAAAGTAGACCAAGTAGCGAAAGAAAAAGAAAAAGAAATTCTAGAAGTGTAAGCAGGCGCTTTGCATTTCTATGATGGAACTTTTTGATGAGATGAAGGCGTCCTATACATAACAGGACGTCTTTTCTCTTTTATTGTAAAAGTATTCATTTCTTATCGGTGTTACAATTTTCACCTGCTATTTACAGCCGTAATGGTTAACTCGTTTACACGTAGTATATGATTTACATTGTTCTGGCTTACTAGCAGTTGCGGAATGTAGCAAGACAAGATTTTTCTTTGAGATGTGTGTTGTTCTAAAATAAGCTAGTTCATACATAGTCAATTAGAGGGAAAAAAAAGACAAAAGGCACTTTTGTTTGTTATGATAGGTTAGTATACGTCCGATTAGTTGTAGTGGGGGAGTTAGCATGTTTAAGAAGCTATTAGGTAAACAAGTAAATATGGATACACTATCATTGGAGGAACGTGTTGCCCTTGCGAAAAGCGAGCCGATTCCTGCCCATGTAGCGATTATTATGGACGGAAATGGACGTTGGGCTAAAAAACGTGCCATGCCACGTGTTGCTGGGCACCATGAAGGTATGAAGACGGTACGGAAGGTAACTAGATTTGCATCTGATCTTGGCATAAAAGTATTAACAGTGTATGCGTTCTCTACAGAAAATTGGAAACGGCCAAAGCCTGAAGTCGATTTTCTGATGCGTCTACCTGTAGAATTTTTAGGATCTTTTTTACCGGAAATGATGGAGCGTAATGTGCGAGTTGAAATGATTGGAGATCCGACACTCTTGCCAGCACATACACAAAAAGCATTGTATGAGGCAATGGAAGAGACGAAGCATAATACAGGGTTAATTTTAAACTTTGCTTTAAATTACGGTAGTCGTTCAGAAATGGTAAGTGCCATGAAAACGATGCTTCAAAAAGTACAGGACGGTCAATTAACTATACAAGACATAAATGAGGAATGTATGACAGCTCATTTAATGACAGCTCATCTACCAGAGCCAGACTTACTCATTCGTACAAGTGGTGAAGTGCGATTAAGTAACTTTATGTTATGGCAGCTCGCCTATACAGAATTTTGGTTTACAGATACATTGTGGCCAGATTTTAGCGAGGAAAACTTTCTGGAAGCGGTGGAAAACTATCAAAAACGTAATCGCCGTTACGGTGGGTTGAAGGGAGAAGAAACATCTTGAAACAACGAATCATCACAGCAATCATTGCCGCGGCACTGTTTATTCCATTTGTTATTTATGGAAAAGTGCCCTTTACACTACTTGTACTAGCAATGGCTGTTGTAGGCTTTTATGAAATACTGAAGATGAAAGGTATTTCGATTTTTTCAGTACCTGGTATTATCGGTTTGCTAACGCTTATTATGCTTGTCATACCAAAAGATTGGGCAAATGAGGTAGTACATGCAATAGGCTATTCTTCGGTTCTAATGGTTATTTACGGACTGGTCATGCTGTTACTTATCTATGTAGTCCTAGTAAAAAATAAAATTACATTTGATGAAGTTGGCTTTATTTTGCTTGGGGCGTTTTATGTAGGATTAGGTTTCCATTATTTAATCGAAACGCGAAACTATGGTCTTGAGTTTGTTGTGTATTGTTTACTTGTTGTTTGGACAACAGATTCAGGAGCCTATTTTGTAGGTAGAAAACTAGGTAAAAATAAGCTTTGGCCTGAAATATCGCCGAAAAAAACGATTGAAGGCTTTGTTGGTGGGATTGTTATAGCGGTTATTTTTGCTATAGCTATGCAAGCGATTTATCCATTTGCTAACGGTTATGTTTCACTTATTGTTATCACGATTTTTGCTTCGATAATTGGTCAGATGGGCGATTTAGTGGAATCAGCTATCAAGCGCCATTTTGACGTAAAAGATTCAGGCAATATTTTACCAGGACATGGCGGGATTCTAGACCGCTTTGATAGTTTATTATTTGTCGTGCCACTATTGCATTTTTTACATTTATTTGGTAGCTAAGTATAGCAAGACCTTGTTAGTAAGCGCCGGTTGCCAATAGTTTTAGGAAAAGATATTTTAATGGGCGCAAGGCGGACGATTTCACTTTGGAAAGCGAGCCGTAATTAGCTCGACTTAATACAAAAGACGTCCGCCAGTTGCTTGTCGAGCAAGCACGAAATAAAATCTGGACGCAATGATGAATGATGGATGAAAATGCGAATTATGAAATTGATCGCTTAGATAGAAAAAGGGGACGTTTTGTCGTGAAAAAAATTAGTTTATTGGGTGCAACTGGTTCTATCGGTTGGCAAACCTATGATATTTTAAAAGAACAACGTGATGCATTTCATCTTGTAGCGTTTTCTTCAGGAAAAAACATAGAAAAAACACGTGAAATGATAGAGACTTTAAAGCCTGAACTGGTATCGGTTCAGCTTGAGGAAGATGCACTTATTCTCGCAAAAGACTACCCGCAAGTACACTTTACATTTGGTGAAAAAGGGCTTGTAGAGGTTGCTACACATCCTGATTCGACGGTGCTCGTGAATGCAGTGCTTGGTAGCGTTGGACTTGAATCGACACTAGCTGCTATTCGCATGGGCAAAACGATTGCGATTGCCAATAAAGAAACGCTTGTCACAGCAGGTCATTTAGTTATGGCAGAGGCAAAGAAATACAATGCTACAATTTTACCAGTGGATAGTGAGCATTCGGCTATTTTCCAATCGATGAATGGCGAAAATCCGAAAAATATTGAGCGTTTAATCATTACTGCTTCTGGAGGAAGTTTCCGCGACAAAACACGTGAGGAGTTAAAACATGTCACGGTTGCAGATGCACTTAATCATCCGAACTGGTCAATGGGTGCAAAAATTACGATAGATTCAGCTACTATGATGAATAAAGGGCTTGAAGTAATCGAAGCACATGTTTTATTTGATATGCCTTATGATAAAATTGATGTACTTTTACACAGAGAAAGTATTATTCACTCTCTAGTTGAGTATCATGATACTAGCGTAATTGCTCAGCTTGGTACGCCGGACATGCGTGTACCAATTCAGTATGCTTTAAGCTATCCAGACCGTATGCCGCTTCAAAATGGTCAACGCCTTAATTTAGCGCAAATTGGTCAACTGCATTTTAAAGAAATGGATTTTGAACGGTACCCAGCGTTGCGATTAGCATTTGAAGCAGGGCGTACAGGAGGAACCATTTTAACGGCAATGAATGCTGCGAATGAAGCGGCAGTAGCAGCATTTTTACAAGGGAAAATAATGTTCCTTGAAATTGATGAAACAATTGAACGTGTCATGCAGGCACACAAAAATGTATTCGTGCCAGATTTGCAAACAATTTTACATGTGGACAGAGAAACAAGAAAAATAGTGTTAGACATGGTAAAATAACGACAGGAAGCTTTCGTTAACTATTCGCTTTTAAAGGTGGGGTATTATGCAAACAGCCATTGCATTTATTTTAATATTTGGCTTGCTCGTGTTCTTCCATGAACTTGGTCACTTCCTATTTGCAAAGCGTGCAGGAATTATGGTGCGTGAATTTGCAATCGGTATGGGTCCGAAAATTTATGGCAAGACGCATGGGGAAACAATTTATACAGTCCGTTTATTGCCAATCGGTGGATATGTCCGCATGGCAGGCGAAGATATGGATGGTATTGAATTACAGCCTGGCTACCGTGTAGGGCTTATTGTCGATGAAGATAATATCGCCAAAAAAATTATCTTCAATCAAAATAATAGACAATTACCAGATTTATTATTTTTAGAGGTGGAACGTGCTGATTTAGAACGAGAATTATTTATTGAAGGCTATGATGAGGAAGAAAAATTAGTCCGTTACAGTGTTGCAAGAGATTGTGTTGTTGTAGAAAATGGCAGAGAAACAGTGATCGCGCCATATGATCGTCAATTTAACGCAAAAACAGTTGGGCAACGTGCGATGACCATTTTTGCTGGACCATTATTTAACTTTATATTAGCCTTTTTCATCTATATGCTTATTGGTTTACTAAACGGTGTACCGACATATGAGCCGATTATTACAGAAGTAGTAGCAAATGATCCAGCAGCACAAGCTGGAATGCTTGCAGGGGATAAGGTGACTTCGATTGATGGACAAGCAGTTGAAAAGTGGCAAGATTTAGCTGCCATTGTACAGAATCGCCCTAACCAAGAGATTAATGTAACGGTTGAGCGTGGTGGACAAATCGAAAACCTCAATATGACAGTGAAAGCAGTGGAGCAGAACGGCGAAAAGCTTGGACAAATTGGTGTAAAGTATGAAAGTCCGCGTGTTTATAACCCATTAAAAGCAGTAGTATACGGAGCTCAAGAAACGTATAATATGACGGTTAAAATCTTTGAATTACTAGGTATGCTTATTACAGGACAATTTACTATTGATGCATTATCAGGACCTGTAGGGATTTATAAAACAACTGAAGAAGTTGCGACATTTGGTATTTTTGCCTTAATCAATTTTGCTGCCATGCTAAGTATCAACCTTGGTATTATGAACTTATTACCTCTTCCAGCATTAGATGGAGGCCGATTATTATTCTTTGGCTTTGAGGCTTTAAGAGGCAAACCAATTGATCGTCAAAAAGAAGGTATGGTGCACTTTGTAGGTATCGTCTTGCTGATGATATTAATGGTAGTGGTGACGTGGAACGATATCCAACGTTTCTTCTTCTAGCAAGTACGTAATGACAATCGACTTTTGCGTTTCCAATATTTAGATAATGCGTAACTATTAGAACGTAAAATAGAAATATGGTTATGCTAAAGTAAAAATAAAATGGAAAATAGCTTTGAGCGCAATTATTTTGAAACATTGCGTTCAAAGCTAAATTTGTTTATGCTAATTAGAGTATAAATTTATTTATTAAAAAGGTGGAACACTGAATGAAGCAAAGTAAAACATTTATCCCAACGTTACGTGAAGTACCTGCTGATGCAGATGTAAAATCACATAAGCAATTATTACGTGCAGGGTTTATTCGTCAAAATACAAGTGGGGTATATTCGTATTTACCGCTTGCAAAACGTGTGTTAACAAAAATCGAAAATATTATTCGCGAAGAGATGGAAGCCATCAATTCTATCGAATTATTAATGCCTGCATTGCAATCTGCTGAACTATGGCAAGAATCCGGCCGTTGGGAAAAATACGGTCCAGAACTAATGCGATTAAAAGATCGTCATGATCGTGACTTTGCCTTAGGACCAACACATGAAGAGGTCATTACGACTTTAGTTCGTGATGAAATTAAATCATATAAAAAACTACCATTAACACTCTATCAAATTCAAACAAAATTCCGCGATGAAAAACGCCCTCGTTTTGGCTTATTACGAGGAAGAGAGTTTATTATGAAAGATGCTTATTCTTTCCATGCTTCACGGGAAAGCTTAGATGAAACATATGAGGATATGTACCGTGCATATTCTAATATTTTCTCGCGTCTTGGTTTAAACTATCGTGCAGTTATTGCCGATGCTGGTTCAATTGGTGGTAAAGGTACACATGAATTTATGGTGCTTTCTGAAATTGGGGAAGATACAATTGCTTACTCTGATACATCGGACTATGCGGCAAACATTGAGATGGCAGAGGTCACTGTAGAATATCAACCAGCCAATGAAGCGTTAAAAGATCTTGAGAAAGTAGCAACACCAGATCAAAAAACAATTGAAGAAGTATCTGTATTTTTACAAGTAGCACCTTCAAATGTTATTAAATCATTAGTATTTAATGTTGATGGTGAATTAGTGGTAGTGCTTGCTCGTGGCGATCACGAAATTAACGATATTAAACTAAAAAATGCGCTAGATGCTGGTTCTGTAGAACTTGCTGACGAAGCAGCTATTCGTCAATTGCTAGGCTGTGGCGTAGGTTCAATCGGCCCTGTGAAATTACCTGTAGACGTCAAAGTAGTTGCAGATCATGCAATTAAATCAATTCGTAACGGGGTAGCGGGTGCCAATGACGACGGCTTCCACTTAGTAAATGTTAACCCAGAGCGAGATTTTGCTGTCAATGAATACTTAGATATTCGCTTTATTCAAGAAGGAGACCCATCTCCTGATGGACAAGGCATCATTAAATTTGCAGAAGGTATCGAGGTTGGTCATATTTTCAAATTAGGTACTACCTATTCTGAAAAAATGAATGGAACATTTTTAGATGAGCAAGGAAAGGCTCAGCCGTTTATTATGGGTTGCTATGGTATTGGAGTGTCACGTATTTTAGCTGCCGTAGCTGAACATTTCCAAGATGAAAATGGTTTTACTTGGCCAATACAACTCGCTCCGTATGACATTCATGTTGTCCCTGTTAATACGAAAGATGAAACACAAGTTTCATTAGCAAATGAGTTATATGGCTTATTAAAATCATATCGCTATGATGTACTATTAGATGATCGTGCTGAACGTGCAGGTGTGAAGTTTGCAGATGCAGATTTAATAGGTTTACCAGTTCGTGTAACAGTCGGTAAAAAGGCAACAGAAGGTGTTGTCGAAGTGAAATTCCGTCAAACAGGCGAAACATTTGAATGGAAAAAAGAAGAAGTCATTGATCGTTTAAATGAATTTTTCCGCAAAAATTAATATCCTTTGGTAACATAATAGCCAAAAGATATAGATGTTCTTACTAGTAACATCTTTTGGAAGATGAATGAGGACAAGCAAACGAATTCGCGACACGCCTACGGGAAACCAAGCAAATCTCACTGCTATAAAAGCAAAGTGAGGCTTGCTAGAATAGCCCGTGGAAAGGGAGCGAATTTTTTTGCATCATAGTTGAAAACGTATTTGCTAGATAACAATGAGCAAGAGGTGATTAGATTGCCTCTTCCCATTAAAGTGAAAGTAGGTGTCATTGATTGGAACAGCAACAAGAAGCAAGACAAAGATTTCAAATGCTCTTGCAACAACTAGAGTTAACAGAAGATGTTTATATGTCCTTTTTTGAAGAAGGCGAATTAGCCCGTCTTACTGTGCATAAAAAAAATAGACTCTGGCATTTTAATATTAAATTACGTGGCATACTTCCATTTCCGTTATATCAACTATTTCGTACACATCTAGCTGAAAAATTCGCTGCTATAGCTCAAATCGAAACAACTTTTGAAACAATTGAAAAAAATGTTACGGAAGAGCTGATTCAAGCGTATTGGTTAACCATTGTTGAGCAAATCGACGATATGGCACCAACCTTAAAAAATTGCCTTGTATCGCAAATACCGATGTGGAATGGGCAAAAAATTACGTTATCCTGCGTGCAGGAAATGGAACTGATGATGCTGAAAACGAAATATGCGGAAAAGCTAGCTCTTAGCTACAGTCAATTTGGATTTCCACATATCGCCTTTGATTTTATGCTGCAAGAGGAAACAGAAGAAATGCGTGAAGCCCAAGAAGCATTCATCGAGCAAAAACGTTTAGAAGAAGCAGCGATGGCTCAACAAGCAATGCAAGACTTCCAAAAACGTGAGCAGGACAAAAAGGATAATCCAGCATTGGCGGCCCTTGGTGATCGTCCATTTCAGCTTGGTATGCAAATTAAAGACGATGAAATTATGGAAATTAAGCGCATAGTCGAAGAAGAACGCCGCGTCATTATTGAAGGATTTGTGTTCGATACCGAAATTAAAGAATTAAAAAGTGGCCGCTCACTTCTACAAATTAAAATTACCGACTATACAGATTCAATTGTTGTAAAAATGTTCTCACGGGATAACGACGATGCAGAATTGATGCAGCATTTGAAAAAGGGTATGTGGGTGAAAGTACGTGGCTCGGTTCAAACCGATACTTTTATTCGTGATTTAATTGTGATGGCAAATGATATTAATGAAATAAAAAAAGAAACACGACAAGACAAGGCACCAGAAGGTGAAAAACGAGTAGAGCTCCATTTGCACACACCGATGAGTCAAATGGATGCAGTTACACCAGTAGATAGGTTAGTGGCTCAAGCGGCGAAATGGGGTCATCCAGCGATTGCGATAACAGATCATGCGGTTGTGCAGTCGTTTCCAGAGGCTTATAGTGCGGGCAAAAAACATGGCATAAAAGTGATTTACGGTTTAGAAGCTAATTTAGTCGATGACGGTGTACCGATTGCGTATGCTTCTGAGCATCGTGCATTAGATGATGCTACCTATGTGGTGTTTGACGTCGAAACGACAGGGCTTTCTACTGCATACGATACCATCATAGAGCTTGCAGCAGTAAAAATTAAAGGCGGACATGTGATTGACAAATACGAAAGTTTTGCCAATCCACATCATGCATTGTCCGCAACGACGATCGAACTGACAGGCATCACAGATGAGATGGTTCGCAATGCGCCGGAAGTGGAACAAGTGATTCATGAGTTCCATGCCTTTATAGAGGACGCTATCGTCGTGGCACACAATGCCTCTTTTGATATGGGCTTCCTCTATACAGGTTATAAAAAATACGGTTTGGAAAATACCATTCACCCAGTTATTGATACATTAGAACTTGCCCGTTTGCTCCATCCTACGATGAAAAATCATCGTTTAAATACATTATGTAAAAAATTCGGCATTGAATTAACACAACATCACCGTGCCATTTATGATACGGAAGCAACAGGTTATTTATTATTGCATCTATTAAAAGAAGCGGATGAACTCGGCATTAAATATCACGATGATTTTAATAAGCATATCGGCGGTGGCGATGCCTATAAAAAAGCGCGTCCGATGCATTGTACGATTTTAGCAGTCAATAATGACGGTTTAAAAAATCTATTTAAGCTTGTGTCTCATTCGCATACAAAGACTTTCTATCGTGTCCCGCGTGTAACACGTGCGACGTTGGAACAATACCGACAAGGACTGTTAGTGGGTTCAGGCTGTAGTAATGGTGAATTGTTTGAGACGATGATGAATAAATCACCCGAGGAAGCCGAACAAATCGCAAGGTTTTACGATTATATTGAAGTGCAACCGAAGGCTGTATATGCACCGTTAATTGAACGTAATGTCGTGCGCGATGAATGGACCATTGAGGATATTATTCGCAAGCTAGTGAAACTTGGCAAGAAGATGGATAAGCCTGTAGTCGCTACAGGAAATGTTCATTATCTAGATCCGAACGATGCTATGTTTAGACAAATACTGATTGGTTCTCAAGGTGGCGCCAATATTTTAAATAGATCTAAGCTGCCAGCGGTTCATTTTCGAACTACGGACGAGATGTTGCAAGAGTTTGATTTTTTAGGTCCTGATCTTGCAAAAGAAATCGTCGTTACCAACACGCAAAAAATTGCGGCTATGATTGACGATGTAAAGCCGATTAAGGATGATTTATATACACCTAAAATTGAAGGTTCTGATGATGAAGTAACCAATTTAACGTATGAGATGGCCCATCGTATCTATGGTGAAGAGTTACCGGAAATCGTTAAAGCTCGTATCGAGAAAGAGCTAAAGTCGATTTTAGGGCATGGATTCGGTGTAATTTACTTAATTTCTGCAAAGCTTGTGAAAAAGTCACTTGCTGATGGCTATTTAGTAGGTTCTCGTGGTTCGGTTGGGTCTTCATTAGTGGCAACCTTTATGGAAATTACGGAGGTAAACCCATTACCACCGCATTATATTTGTCCAAATTGTAAGCATTCCGAGTTTTTTAATGACGGTTCTGTTAGCTCAGGCTATGACCTACCGAACAAAGATTGTACGGAATGTGGCACACCTTATAAAAAAGACGGACAAGATATTCCGTTCGAAACTTTCCTTGGTTTTAAAGGAGATAAAGTACCTGATATCGATTTGAATTTCTCGGGTGAATACCAACCACAAGCCCACAACTATACAAAAGTACTGTTTGGTGAAGATTATGTGTTCCGTGCTGGAACAATTGGTACTGTTGCAGAGAAAACAGCATATGGTTACGTTAAAGGCTATGCGAGCGACAATAATCTTCATTTCCGAGGTGCTGAAGTAGACCGTTTAGTACAGGGTTGTACAGGTGTTAAACGAACAACAGGTCAACATCCAGGTGGGATTATCGTTGTACCAGATTATATGGATATTTATGATTTCTCACCAGTGCAGTTCCCAGCGGATGCACAAGATTCGGAGTGGCGAACAACACACTTTGATTTCCACTCCATTCATGACAATATTTTAAAACTCGATATTCTTGGACACGATGATCCGACTGTTATTCGTATGTTACAAGATTTATCTGGCATTGATCCGAAAACAATTCCAACCGATGATCCGGTTGTTATGAAAATTTTTAGTTCACCTGAATCGCTAGGTGTGACAGAAAAGCAAATTGGGTGTAAGACAGGAACACTAGGCATTCCGGAATTTGGTACACGATTTGTTCGCCAAATGCTAGAAGATACGAAACCATCAACATTTTCGGAGCTAGTGCAAATTTCTGGTCTATCACACGGAACAGACGTATGGCTTGGTAATGCACAGGAGCTAATACAAAATGGTACATGTGTGTTAAAAGAAGTAATCGGCTGTCGCGATGACATTATGGTGTATTTAATCTACCAAGGACTTGAACCATCTTTAGCCTTCAAAATTATGGAGTCTGTGCGTAAAGGGAAGGGCTTATCAGAGGAATTTGAAGCAGAGATGTTAGCAAATAAGGTGCCTGGTTGGTATATCGAATCATGTAAAAAGATTAAATATATGTTCCCTAAAGCCCATGCCGCTGCCTACGTTTTAATGGCAGTACGTATTGCTTGGTTTAAAGTGCATTTCCCAATCTTGTATTATGCTGCCTACTTTACCGTAAGGGCAGATGATTTTGATTTAATCGCGATGACGCAAGGTTCCCAAATGATTCGTGCAAGAATCGATGAAATTAACATGAAGGGCTTAGATGCGTCAACGAAAGAAAAAAACTTACTGACAGTAATGGAACTTGCACTGGAGATGTGCGAGCGTGGCATGAGCTTCCAAAAGGTGGACTTATATCGTTCACAGGCTAGTGAGTTTATTATTGATGGCAATTCTTTAATACCGCCATTCGATGCGATTCCTGGGCTTGGCACAAACGTTGCCAAAACCATTGTAGCTGCACGTGAAAATGGCGAGTTCTTATCGAAAGAAGATTTACAGCAACGTGGACGTGTATCGAAAACATTAATTGAGTATATGGATCAATTAGGTTGTTTAGAAGGTATGCCTGATGCAAACCAGTTATCGCTCTTCTAATGTCTAAAATAAGGAAGTTTGCATTGTGACGTAAATTGTGCTATCCTTATGGTAATAATTTGTTGATAGTTTTCCAGCAAAAGAGTGGGGCATTCCCGCTCTTTTCTGTTGTTATACCGAAGCAAAACAAATTTTTTAGACTAACAGCAGGTAAGACCGTCAAATTTCACCAACATTACTGGTGGAATTTCTGTTTTATTACGCCTGAAATTGAAAATGCAGGAGGAAACAATGAGCAAAGTACCATCTTTAATTGAAGAACTTGCTACACCGATTGTCGAAGAGTTAAATCTTGAATTGGTGAATGTTGAGTTTGTGAAAGAAGGACGTAACTGGTTTTTACGTGTTTATGTAGATACACCTGAGGGTGGAATTGACATCGGCCAATGTGCTCAAGTTAGTGAACGACTTTGTTTACTGTTGGATGAAAAAGATCCTATTACACAAAATTATTATTTAGAGGTATCTTCACCAGGTGCAGAACGTCCATTAAAAAAAGATACTGATTTTAAAAAAGCCGTTGGCAAATTTATTTATGTGAAAACCTATGAGCCCATTAAGGACATGAAGGAATTCCAAGGCTACTTAACGTCATACGATGAACATACATTAGTGATGGAAGTACCTATTAAAACACGCAAAATTACAGTAACAATTGAACAGGAAAAAATCGCTTTGGCACGACTTGCCATCGATTTTTCAGCATAATGCATATTTAGGAGTGAAAATAAAATGAGTAGTGATTTGTTAGATGCGCTAACGGCGCTGGAAGAACAAAAAGGAATTTCAAGAGATGTGTTAATTGAAGCGATAGAGGCGGCATTAGTTACAGCTTACAAGCGCAACTTTAACCAAGCTCAAAATGTTCGTGTAGACTTAAACTTAGACAAAGGCTCAATTCGTGTATTTTCACGTAAAGATGTTGTTGAAGAAGTAGAAGATGACCGTTTACAAATTGCTTTAGAAGATGCGAAGGCTATCAACCCTGCTTACCAATTAGAAGATATTGTTGAACAGGAAGTAACGCCTCGTAATTTTGGGCGTATCGCTGCACAAACAGCGAAGCAAGTCGTTACACAACGTGTGCGTGAAGCAGAACGTGGCTTAATTTATGAGCAATACGTAGATCGTGAAGATGACATTGTAACGGGTGTAGTCGAGCGTTTAGATGCACGTAATATTTACGTGGGTCTTGGTAAAGTAGAAGCTGCATTACCACAAAATGAACAAATCCAAGGTGAAACGTATCATCCACATGACCGTATTAAAGTATATATTACAAAGGTTGAACGTACGACACGTGGTCCACAAGTAATCGTTTCACGAACACATCCAGGCTTATTACGTCGATTATTTGAGATGGAAGTACCTGAAATTTATGAAGGCATTGTAGAAATCAAGTCAATTGCTCGTGAAGCGGGAGACCGTTCTAAAATTTCGGTACATGCACATAACGAAGAAGTTGATCCTGTAGGCTCATGTGTAGGTGCGAAAGGTGCACGTGTTCAAACAATCGTCAATGAATTAAATGGTGAAAAAATTGATATCGTTGAATGGTCAGAAGACCCTGTTGTATTTGTAGCAAATGCATTAAGCCCTTCAAAAGTTTTAGATGTGCAAGTAAATGAAGAAGAAAAATCAACAACTGTTGTAGTACCGGATTACCAATTATCTCTTGCAATTGGTAAGCGTGGTCAAAATGCTCGTCTAGCTGCAAAATTGACTGGTTGGAAAATCGATATTAAAAGTGAGACAGATGCACGTGAGTTAGGGATTTATCCATCTGCAACAAGCACTTTCGTACCTGCTGATGATAGTGACTACGAAGAAGCTACAGTTGACTTATATCAAGACGACGAAGAATAAGTAAGAAAGCCCGTGTGACTGGTCACCTGGCTTTATTCAGTGGGCGTCCTGGGCCGACTGAATAAAGCCAGGAACTGTGGCGAAGGTCTTGAGTGTTGAGAGACGAGATTGTACTCCGCAATGTTCAAATCACAAAATTCTACCTTTGCGTTTTGGTTATGGCTGGTCCACCTCTTACGAAGCTTCAGAGAGGAAAGGTGATTCTTATGGCGGTAAATAAAAAAGTACCACTTCGAAAATGCGTAGCTACTGGAGAAATGCTACCGAAAAAAGCAATGATTCGTGTTGTTCGCTCGAAAGAGGGCGAGGTTAGCGTAGATGTTTCAGGGAAAAAGCCTGGACGAGGCGCTTATGTTTCAAAGTCTGAACAGGCGGTTGACATCGCGCGTAAGAAAAATGTTTTAGGGCACCAACTTGATGCAAAAATTCCTGAAGAGATATACGAAGAGCTACTATTGCTCATTCGTAGGGAGGCTATTTTATGACCAATCAAGCAGTGTTTAATTTGCTTGGTATAGCTGCAAGAGCTCGTAAAGTTATTTCAGGAGAAGAGTTAGTAGTAAAGGAAGTCCGCAATGGTAATGCTAAGCTTGTACTGCTTGCAAACGACGCTTCTAAAAACTCTAGTAAAAAAATTCAAGATAAATGCACTTATTACAACGTTGAGTATCATGTAATTGGCGATCGTTATGATCTAGGACATGCTACAGGTAAGGAGGCCCGAGTGGCTTTAGCTATTACCGATAAAGGTTTTGCAAGTAAATTGTCTAGTCTACTCAACGAAAAATAATCGGGGGTGAGCAGATGACCAAAATCAGAGTTCATGAATATGCCAAACAAGTGAATAAATCGAGTAAAGAGGTTATTGAAGCGCTAAGTAAATTAAATGTGAGTGTAACGAACCATATGTCTATGTTGGAAAAAGATACTGTGGCAAAGTTAAATCAATCATTTAAAGCACCGACAGAGAAAAGAGAGGCAAAGCAAGCTACTCAAAATGTAACACAACGTTCACAAGCGAATGGACAACAAAAACCACAGCAATCGGTGAAAAAGCAAGATGGACAAAAGCAGCAATCTGCTACATCGACGCCGAAAGCAAATCATTATAATACGCAACAAAAATCAAATTCGTCTAACGAAAAATCTAAGAATACTAAAGGTAATCAAAATAGAAATATGACACAAAATAATAATAATAACAATAATAATAATAATCGCAGAGGCGGCGGATACAACCAACGTCCAAAACCAGGAATCCACGGTGGTAAACGCCGTCATCCAAAAACGCATCAACCAACATTACCAATCAAACAAAAAGAATTACCAGAAAAAATTACTTTTGTTGAATCGCTTTCAGTAGCTGAATTAGCAAAAAAATTATACCGTGAACCATCTGAAATCATTAAAAAATTATTTATGCTTGGCGTAATGGCGACAATTAACCAAGAATTAGATAAGGATGCAATTGAGTTAATTTGCGCAGACTACGGTGTAGAAGTTGAAGAAGAAATTCGTGTAGATATTACGGATTTAGAAACTCACTTCGAGCAAACAGAAGAAATCAATGAAGCTGAATTATCAGAACGTCCACCTGTAGTAACAATTATGGGTCACGTTGACCACGGTAAAACGACTTTACTTGACTCAATTCGTCATACAAAAGTAACAGCTGGAGAAGCTGGTGGTATTACACAGCATATCGGTGCTTACCAAGTAACTGAAGGCGACAAAAAGATTACGTTCCTTGATACACCAGGGCACGCTGCATTTACAACAATGCGTGCGCGCGGTGCAAAAGTAACGGACTTAACAATTCTAGTAGTGGCGGCTGACGACGGTGTGATGCCTCAAACAGTTGAAGCCATTAACCATGCAAAAGCTGCAGAAGTGCCAATTATTGTTGCTGTCAACAAAATGGATAAACCTTCAGCAAACCCGGATCGTGTAATGCAAGAATTAACCGAACATGGTTTAGTACCTGAAGCTTGGGGTGGCGATACAATTTTCGTGCCAATTTCAGCATTAAAAGGTGAAGGTATTGATACATTGCTAGAAATGGTATTACTTGTTGCCGAAGTTGGAGAGCTAAAAGCAAATCCAGATCGTCTAGCACTTGGTACTGTAATTGAAGCACAGCTTGATAAAGGCCGTGGTTCTGTTGCAACACTATTAGTACAAGACGGTACATTAAAAGTCGGTGATCCAATCGTAGTTGGTCACGCTTATGGCCGTGTTCGTGCGATGGTTAACGATAAAGGGCGCCGTGTAAAAGAAGCTGGCCCATCAACACCAGTAGAAATTACAGGTTTAAACGATGTACCGCAAGCTGGGGACCGCTTCGTTGTCTTCGAAGACGAAAAAACAGCTCGTCAAGTTGGGGAAACTCGTGCAATGACAGCTATTCAAGCACAACGTTCTGAAAAACAACGTGTCACGCTTGATAACTTATTTGAACAAATGAGTCAAGGCGAAATGAAAGAGTTAAACTTAATCGTTAAAGCTGACGTTCAAGGTACTGTAGAAGCAATGGCTGCTTCATTAATGAAAATTGATGTAGAAGGCGTAAATGTGAAAATTATTCATACTGGCGCTGGCGCAATTACAGAATCAGATATTTCTCTTGCCGCAGCATCGAATGCAATTGTAATTGGTTTCAACGTACGACCAGATACAAATGCAAAACGTGCAGCAGAGGAAGAAGGCGTAGATATTCGTCTACACCGTGTTATTTATAAAGTAATTGAAGAAATCGAACAAGCGATGAAAGGTATGCTAGACCCAGAATTTGAAGAAAAAATCATCGGTCAAGCAGAAGTTCGTCAAACAATTAAAGTATCTAAAGTTGGTACAATTGCAGGTTCTTACGTGACAGAAGGTAAAGTAACACGTGATTCAGGTGTCCGTGTTATCCGTGACAACGTGGTAATCTTCGAAGGCGAATTAGATACATTAAAACGTTTCAAAGATGAAGTAAAAGAAGTGGCAAGAGGATACGAATGTGGTATTACGATTACAAACTTCAATGACATTAAAGAAGGCGACATCATTGAAGCCTACATTATGGAAGAAGTTAAACGTGCATAATGATTGTATACGTTGAGGTAGAATTTATTATCCAAACTGCCCATTCGTTAAAGGAAAAACGCGCTGTCTTACAGCGTATGATTACGCGCACAAAACAGAAGTTTAATGTATCCATTGCCGAAATTGACCATCAAAATGTATGGCAACGTACGAAATTAGCGCTTGTTGCTGTTTCTTCCTCGAAGGACGCAGCAGAGCGTGAAATCAATCACGCCCTTCATTATTTGCAGTCAAATCCGTCTTGGGAACAACTTAATGTGTGGCGAGATTATTTATAAGCAGCAAAGGTTATTTGAGAGATTGGATGGTTATTGTCAATAAAAGGCTTGTTTAAAACCATTTATTGACACATTCATTCCCTTAACGCAAATAGCTGAACATCGAAATAGAGGTGACTAATTATGTCTCTACGCTCAAACCGTGTTGCTGAGCAAATGAAAAAAGAGCTTGGTGATATTATTGGCCGTAAAATTAAGGATCCGCGTGTTGGCTTCGTTACTGTTACTGGTGTAGATGTAACAGGTGATTTACAACAAGCGACAATTTATATTACATCATTAGGCAATGAACGTGAACGTGAGGAAACGCTAAAAGCTTTAGTAAAAGCTGCTGGTTTTATCCGTTCTGAAATCGGTTCTCGTATTCGGTTACGTCGAACACCGGAATTAATCTTTGAATTTGACTCATCGATTGAGTATGGTAATCGCATTGATTCATTACTACGTGGTTTACACAAAGAATAACAACAGTAAAAGTCTGCCACATGCATCTTCATGCAGGCAGGCTTTTTTCATGTGATGGTGCAAAAGGGGGATTTAGATGAACGGTATTTTACCGCTTTGGAAAGAACGTGGCATGACGAGTCATGATTGCGTCTTTAAATTACGAAAAATATTGCGAACAAAAAAAGTTGGCCATACGGGCACTTTAGATCCAGGAGTGGAAGGGGTTCTGCCCATCTGTATCGGACAGGCAACACGTATTGCCGAATATTTAACGGATGCAGGGAAGACT
Source organism: Lysinibacillus sp. FSL M8-0337 (assembly GCF_038593855.1). Lineage (NCBI taxonomy): Bacteria > Bacillati > Bacillota > Bacilli > Caryophanales > Bacillaceae > Lysinibacillus > Lysinibacillus sp. FSL M8-0337. The sequence goes on from NZ_CP151996.1 coordinate 1,094,760, forward strand.
TATGAGGCAGTCATTTCCATTGGGCGCACAACGACGACTGAAGATGCAGAAGGGGAAACGGTTGCGGAAGATACTACAAATAAGGCGTTTACGCGTGCGAAGTTGCTGGATGTCTTAGCTTCCTTAACGGGTGTTATTAATCAGACACCACCGATGTTTTCAGCTGTTAAAGTCAATGGGAAACGGTTATATGAATATGCACGTAAAGGCGAAACGGTGGAAAGACCGACAAGACAGGTGACAATTTATGCTTTAGAGTTACTTGATGATAAGGAAATTTACGAAGGGCATGAAATTACATTTCCTGTAAGGATTTCATGTAGCAAAGGCACATATATTCGTACATTAGCTGTACAAATTGGGGAAGCGCTTGGCTATCCTGCACATATGCAAGAGCTTGTGCGAACTGCATCGGGCACATTTACACAAGACAATTGTTTTACACTAGCACAAGTTGCCGAATTAATGGAAAATGAACAAATTCATACATGCATTCTTCCAGTAGAATATGCCTTATCAGACTATCCATATATTGAAATAACATCATCGATTGAAAAAGAAATTTTCAATGGACAAGTGCTTCCAGCAGATGCATTATTAAAGGTGCATGATAAAATTGTGTTTGGAATCAAAGGGAAAGCATTTGCGGTTTATCAAGCCCATCCGACAAAAGAAGGGTTGATGAAGCCACATAAAATGTTCCCAACGATAGAGTAGGAGGATTTTTTGTATGGAGGTCATTCATTTAAAATACCCACACCAATTACAACAGCGAGAAAGTATACAGCCGTACTCATTGGCAATTGGCTTTTTTGATGGTGTACATATTGGACATCAGGCGGTTATTGAAGCGGCAAAGCAAGAGGGGGACAAGCGACAAATCCCGACTGCCGTTATGACATTTGATCCGCATCCATCATTAGTGCTAGGCGGACGCAATGAAAAAGTATTTTATATTACATTATTACAGCAAAAATTGCAGTTGTTTGAAGAACTAGGTGTGGATACGGTATTTGTTGTACACTTCACATCAGACTTTGCGAAGCTGTCACCGGCTGCTTTTATTGATACCTTTATTCGAGGGTTAAATATTCAACATGTTACAGCAGGATTTGATTTTTCATTTGGAGCATTCGGAAAAGGCACGTTGGAAGATATGCGTGCCTTGAGCAATGGCGAATATGGTGTAACGGTGGTCGATAAGAAAACGGACTCGCTTGAGAAAATTAGCTCAACACGCATTCGTAAATTATTACAAGAGGGCGATATGGAAGCTGCACGTACGCTTCTAGGGCGTCCATTTGAAATAAAGGGTATTGTGGTGCATGGCGATAAACGTGGGCGTACAATGGGCTTTCTTACTGCAAATGTTCAAGCATTAGAGGGTACTTACATTCCAGCAAGTGGTGTGTATGCAGTACGACTGCTTGTACAAAATAATTGGTATGATGGGGTATGTAATGTAGGCTATAAACCAACATTTAAAGATCCAAACGATAAGCAACTGTCGATCGAAGTACATATTTTAAACTTCGAGAAAAACATCTATGGGGAAGAAGTACATGTTGCTTGGTATAAACGTATTCGAAGCGAGCGGAAGTTTGACGGAATTGAAGCACTAAAAATTCAAATAGAGAAAGATAAGCAAGAGGCTATACAATTTTTTCATGTTATGAAATAGCGCTGTCCGCAGCACCACATGGTATGAGCTATGTTATTACTTGCTTGCCCCATTGTTTTATGGTAACATTCATAAGTGCATAAAGTGCTTAACCTTAGCTCGGTATACCGATGACTCCAACGTTTACTGTGCTAATGGGGATTTAACAATTATTTAGGAGGTCAATACAAATGGCTATTACAAAAGAACGTAAAAACGAAATTATCGCTGAGTACCGTACTCACGAAAGTGACACTGGTTCTCCAGAAGTACAAGTTGCAGTTTTAACAGCTGAAATCAACGCTTTAAACACTCACTTACGTACACACAAAAAAGATTTCCACTCTGAGCGTGGTCTTCTTAAAATGGTAGGTCGTCGTCGTCACTTACTTAAATATCTTCGTGAAACTGACGTTCAACGTTACCGTGAACTAATCAATCGTTTAGGCTTACGTCGCTAATTGACAATCGAAAAGCGGGATTATTCCCGCTTTTTCTTTATGTTTATAAACTTTCTAGCTAACGACGAATCGCAACAAGATAAGTAAAATATAAGAAGAAAACAAGCAAAAACGCCATTAAAACCAAATAAAGCAATAAATCCTAAATAAATTGGCAATAACTGAATTTAAATGTATGATTATTTCATGAAATATTTAGCATAGAACAAGCATTTTTGGTACACTTACTATTAGTACATACAGACGAGTAAGTGTTTTTATAATAGAGAGGGGTTCATTGAATGAACGAAAAGAAAGTCTATTCCTACGAATGGGCTGGCCGTCCACTAGTAATTGAAGTAGGACAGTTAGCAAAACAAGCAAATGGAGCAGCATTAGTACGCTACGGTGATACTTCTGTACTTGCAACAGCAACAATGTCAAAATCACCAAAACCACTTGATTTCTTCCCATTAACAGTAAACTACGAAGAACGTTTATATGCAGCAGGTAAAATTCCTGGCGGCTTTATTAAACGTGAAGGACGCCCATCTGAAAAAGCAATTCTAGCAAGCCGTTTAATTGACCGTCCAATTCGTCCGATGTTCCCAGACGGTTTCCGTAATGAAGTACAAGTTATTTCAATGGTTATGTCTAATGACCCTGATTGCACATCTGAAATGGCCGCAATGGTAGGTTCATCATTAGCATTAGCAATATCTGATATTCCTTTCGATGGACCAATTGCCGGTGTACAAGTTGGTTATATTGACGGTGAATTCATCGTGAATCCAACTGTCGAGCAAGCGAACATGTCAACAATCCATTTATCTGTAGCGGGTAACAAGGATGCTATTAACATGGTTGAAGCAGGCGCTTTAGAAGTGCCTGAAGAAGTAATGTTAGAAGCAATTATGTTCGGTCATGAAGAAATTAAAAAAATAATTGCTTTCCAAGAACAAATTGTTGCTGAAGTAGGGAAAGAAAAATTACCTGTCACATTATTTGAAATTGATGAAGCAATTCAAGCAGATATTAAAGCAGCTTGTGAAACTGACATGCATGACGCTATTCAAACAGCTGAAAAGCATGCCCGTGATGAAGCAATCACTGCGGTAAAAGATCGTATTATTGCTTCTTATGAAGAGCAAGAAGCCGATGAAACAACAATGAAACAAGTTCATACTATTTTAGATAAAATGGTAAAAGACGAAGTACGTCGTCAAATTACAGAAGATAAAATCCGTCCAGATGGTCGTAAGTTGGATGAAATTCGTCCACTTTCTTCTGAAACAGGGCTATTACAACGTACGCACGGTTCAGCATTATTTACACGTGGACAAACTCAAGCCTTATCAATTTGTACATTAGGTGCACTTGGTGATGTTCAAATTATTGACGGCTTAGGTGTTGAGGAATCGAAACGCTTTATGCATCACTACAATTTCCCACAATTCTCTGTCGGGGAAACTGGCCCAATTCGTGGACCAGGTCGTCGTGAAATCGGTCACGGTGCTCTAGGTGAGCGTGCACTAGAAGCGGTCATTCCTGATGAATCAGTATTCCCATACACAATCCGTTGTGTATCAGAAGTACTTGAATCGAATGGTTCAACATCACAAGCTTCAATTTGTGCATCTACATTAGCTATGATGGATGCTGGTGTTCCGTTAAAAGCACCTGTTGCAGGTATCGCGATGGGGCTGATTAAAAAAGGCGAGCATTATTCCATTTTAACAGATATCCAAGGTATGGAAGACCATTTAGGCGATATGGACTTTAAAGTAGCAGGTACTGCTAAAGGCGTAACAGCACTTCAAATGGATATTAAAATTGACGGTCTATCACGTAATATTTTAGAAGAAGCATTGACTCAAGCTAAAATTGGCCGTATGCATATTTTAGAATCAATGCTTGCAACATTGGCTCAACCACGTGAAAAATTATCTGCTTATGCACCAAAAATCGTGATTGTACGTATTAATCCAGATAAAATCCGCGATGTTATTGGACCAGGCGGTAAGCAAATCAATAAAATTATTGAAGAAACTGGCGTAAAAATTGATACAGAACAAGATGGTACAATTTACATCTCTTCAGCAGACGAAGAAATGAACGCTCGTGCAAAACAAATTATCGAAGACATCGTACGTGAAGCAAAAGTGGGCGAATACTACTTATCCACTGTAAAACGTATCGAAAAATTCGGTGCATTCTGTGAAATCTTCCCAGGTAAAGATGGCTTATTACACATCTCTGAAATTCAAGAAGAACGTACAAAGCAAGTGGAAGATGTGTTAAAACTAGGCGATCAATTACTTGTAAAAGTAATTGAAATCGACAAACAAGGTCGTGTGAATTTATCTCGTAAAGTGGTTATTCAAGAAGAAAAAGAACGCGCAGAACAAGGTAAATAATTTGATAAAAAAAGGCTGCGTATGATGCGCAGCCTTTTTTAAATAAAACGGATGTATAAGAGGAGGAAACTATTTGGTACAAGTACATACATGTCAAAACGGAGTGCGTATTGTGTCAGAGCAAATTGATCATGTTAGATCTGTTGCTCTTGGCATATTTGTCAATGCTGGTTCACGCTTTGAATTACCAGAGGAAAATGGGATTACGCACTTTATCGAACATATGCTTTTTAAAGGTACAACAACGCGAAGTGCCCGCCAAATCGCTGAAGAGTTTGACCGTATTGGTGGCGAACTAAATGCCTTTACTTCAAAAGAAAATACTTGCTATTATGCGAAAGTTTTAGACCATCATGCAGAGCTGGCTATTACCATCCTAGCAGATATGTTCTTTCATTCGACATTTGCAGAAGAGGAATTAGAAAAGGAACGTCAAGTCGTATTAGAGGAAATATTAATGAGTGAAGATGCTCCAGATGATGATGTGCATGAAAAGCTTTGGGAAGTCATGTATCCTAATGATGCCCTTGGTCGCCCGATTTTAGGGACCGCCGCTACGTTAAAAACATTTACAGCAGATATGATTCGCCATTATATGGCGAAACATTATGGACCAGCATCCATTGTTATTTCTGTGGCAGGCAATATTTCTCCAACACTATTAACAACGATTGAAGATTTATTCGGACATTATGAGGCATCACCTCTTGCTGTTGTGCCTGTTCTAACAAATCCCCAGTTCCATCCTGGAGAAATAACGAAAACACGAGATACGGAGCAGGTACATTTAGCTCTTTCTTACCCAGCAATTGGCGTCAAAGATCCGGATATGTATAGCTTTATTGCCTTAAATAATATTATTGGTGGCAATATGAGTTCCCGACTATTTCAAGAAGTACGGGAAGAGCGTGGCTTAGCATATACAATTTTCTCTTATCAATCTTGCTACGCAGATGTTGGGGCATTTACAATTTACGGTAGTGCAAGCCGTCAACAGCTATCACAATTGCAACATACCATTGATGCCACATTGCTTGATATCGTAGCGGGGGGCGTGACGGAGGAAGAGTTAGATAATGCCAAGGAACAGTTAAAAGGAAGCTTTGTGCTTGGCCTTGAAGGAACAGGGGCACGCATGAACCGAAATGGTACCAGTGAATTAGTACACCGAAGACACCGGTCAGTAGATGAAGTACTTGCGTCCATTGATGCGGTAACGATGGAGTCAGTGGATCGCCTTATTGCGAAAATATTAAAAGCTGAGCCAGCGATTTCCATCATCGGACCTGAAGCTTAACATAAAGCGGATAACGATCATAAAATTTCATCTTTTAGTGCGAGGCATCCATCGATTCAAACATTGGATGCCTTTCTTTCAGAAAACGATGGAATGGAAATTGACCCTCAATTGAACTAATGAGCAAAGCCCCATCACGATACTTTGGATGGGGCTTTGCTTATTGCCGGTATGATTAACAAATCTCTTTTGCTCTATAAAACGCATGGCATTTTCCAAAAACGACAACACTAATTATGGTACTAATTACTGTTGGTATTAGTATGACGGACAAATTGGCGGCCACCATTGCTAAGTAATAATGAATTGGAAAATTAATAAAAAATACCTACTATATAAATGAACATTCTAAAGGAACGGGTCCCTTTAGTTTCCTCTTCATGGCGATAGAAGCGTTACTAAAATAACGTAAGTTGATTAAAGTTATAATTAAGCTAATAATAACTATAAAAATATGCCCTTTTTGCATGGACAATCTATGCCACAAGAAAGCTTTCATTGTGCATCCCCCTCTAAAAATCCTTGCGTTTATAGATTGCTGTTGCAATAAGAGAAGATAACCATAAAATTAATAGTCCAATAAATGGTGCTAAATAGCTGAACTGTTGTAGCTTGGAAATCGTGATCAAAACATCCGCAAAATACTCCTCTAACAGTCCAACGAGTAAACCAGGAATAAAGCATAAAACAATTAGAACGATTCGACCTTTAATAGAGCCGTATTTAATATAAATCGGTAAGATTAAAGCAAGCAAACAAAATGCCGCAGCAATTAGCAGATTAAATGTAAGGAAAAAATTAGCAGTTTCCCAATCGTTTGTGAAATGACTTATGATAAAAACTACAGGTAATGCAATAATCAGACCAATTAACATTAATACAAGGCTAAGCATGTATTTACTAAGGACAATTTCGCTCTTGCTAATGGGTAAAGTATTGACATATTTATCCCAACTGCAAAGTTCATCGTAGGTAAGGGCAGTAATGGCTTGAATAACAAGGATAAATAATATAAAGGAAAAAATAATAGATCCTTGCCCCATCATTATGGAAAAAAGTAGCATGGGGATAAGTATAAAAGCTTGGGTCTTTAGCTGACGCTGTATCGTCATTAAATCTTTTACTAGAAGAGCAGTCATGACTGAACACTACCTTTCACGAAAAATAGCATGATATCCTCAATAGTCGGTCTTTCAACGGTAAATGCTTCGCTTATTTCATTTTTTAACACAAGTACTTCAAGCCCGAAAGTACCTTCGCGTTTTTGAATAATTGCTTGCTCAGGTAGTTCGCTTACTTCCTCATTAGTCCCTTTAAAAATACCGTAGTCATACAGTAAGACATCCTTGCTTTCACTAAATAATATTTCGCCGTTATGAATAAATGTAATGTAGTCAGCTATCTTTTCTAAATCACTTGTTATATGTGATGAAAATAATATGCTATGAGTTTCATCCTGCATAAACGTTAAAAATAAGTCGAGAATTTCATCACGTATAATTGGATCTAATCCACTTGTTGGTTCATCTAAAATTAATAATTTTGGATGATGGGACAATGCTAACGCTATCGATAGCTTCATCCTCATTCCTCGAGACAACTCTTTTACCTTTTTTCGTTTAGGCACCTTAAATTGCGTCAATCGCTCAAAATAATAATTAGAATCCCATGATTTAAATACCTTTTTCATAAATTTGTCGAGTTGCGTCGCATTCAGCGTTTCAGGTACATGTAACTCGTCGAAAACGACACCGATGTCGTTTTTTATCGCAAGCTCATATTCGACAATATCTTTACCGAATAGCAAAATTTCGCCATATTCTTTTTTCAATAAATTAAGCATGCATTTTATGGTAGTGGATTTACCTGCACCGTTTTCACCCACAAAGCCCATTACTGTACCTTGAGGTACTGAAAAACTAATATCTTTTAGTGAAAAGCCTTCAAAGCCTTTGTGTAAATCATGGATTTCAATGGCATTCATTTAGTTGTCCTCCTCTACAATTAATGAAAGTAAGTCTATTAATTCCTCTTTTGCAAGTCCTGCAGTTTTGGCTGTTCTTACGGCTTTTTGCAAATGCTCCTCTACTTGGCGCAATAACTCCTCTCGTAAAAAATCTTGGTTACGTTCAGTAACAAAGCTACCTTTTCCCGCTACCGTTTCAATAAAGCCGTCTCGCTCCAAATCCGCATAAGCTCGTTTGGTTGTCATCACGCTAATTTTAAGATCCTTGGCGAGTGCACGTATAGAGGGTAGTGCATCGCCGGCGTGAAGCTTATTTGCTAAAATGGCTTCTTTTAGTTGAACAGTTATTTGTTCATAGATTGGTTTATCACTCGCATTGCTTAAATGGATACGCACTTATTTTCACCTCACGATTAAAACTGTATATACACACTATACACAGTATGTATAAAAGTTGCAACCTAGAAGTACTTTCGTATGGGGCACGAATTGCAAAAACTCGGCATATATTGGGTTAACGGCTCAAGGAGGGAGATGAGGCATGCTATTATCTGAAATGGTGGATAAAGAATTGATTCAAGTTGAAGGTGGTGTACATTTTGGCATACTGGCACACACAGAATGCCTATTAGATGTGCAGACAGGAAAGATACATGGATTTGAGATTATTAAAGAAAAAATGCCATTCCAAAAGAAGAAAGTAAAAGTTAGTGAAATGATTCCGTGGCATGAAATTATATTAATTGGAGAAGATCGTATTTTATTTAACAAAACGACGACAGTACAGTCTGAATTTTTACAGTGAGGTGAGCTTTTGGAAAACGAAAAATGGCTGGTAATCGGCGAGGACTCAAGATTAAAAGAATTAGCGACGATGCTGCGAAGTCCTTCACGTACAGTATTTTATAAAAGAACTTCTGTTTGGAATGAGGAGTTAAATAAACTTGTTTTAGAGTTCCAGCCGAATAAAATTGTTCTCCCTATACTTCCGTTGAAGATAGAAGTTGAGCAATTGTATGGCATATCACAAGTGAAGTTTTATACAGGTCGATTGACAATGCATTGGAAGCAGTTGCTAGAAAAAAATGACACAAACTGTTATTTACAGCAGGAGTCTTTTATTTGGCAAAATGCAAGGTTGACGGCGGAGGGATTTATCGCCACGTTTTACGGACTCGAGCAGAAATGTATTTACGGACAAAACTTTACTATCGCAGGCTTTGGGCGCATCGCCAAAATGCTCGCTTCTTTACTCGTAAAGATGGGCGCTAATGTGCATATTGTTGCGCGTTCGGTGGTACAAGTGAGTGAAGCAAAAGCATATGGCTATAAAGCTTCGAATTTAGACGATCGAAAATGGTCCGTACATGATGGGATTTTCATTAATACGATTCCAGCGAAGTGGATTACAGAATCGTTTCAGGATCATGTGCCAGCCGTGTTATATGATTTAGCTTCGGAGCCAGGCTGTTTAGATATTGATGCGGACCAATTGCAGACATATGTACTATTGCCATCATTACCTGGGAAATACTTTGCACATGATGCGGCAGATATTTTGTGCAAGGCAATAGAGGAGGAAGAAAATTGCTGACGGGTAAACGAGTTGGTTTAGGCATTACGGCTTCACATTGTACGTATGAAGATGTTGTACCAAAAATTCAAAATTTTATTGATGCAGGGGCGACCGTTATCCCCATCATTACGCATTCAGTATTACATGCTGCAACACGTTTTGGAACAGGGGAAGAATGGATTGCGAAAATTGAGGCATTAACAGGGGAAAAAGTCATTTCTTCTATAAAAGAAGCGGAACCATTTGGGCCTTCCAATCCGTTGGATGCAATGGTCATAGCACCGATGACTGGCAATAGTATTAGTAAGTTTGCCAATGCCGCGACGGATAGCCCTGTTCTCATGGCTGCAAAGGCAACTTTACGAAATGGCTCCCCAGTTGTTCTAGGTATTTCCACAAATGATGCACTGGGCTTAAATGGCATCAATATTATGAAACTGCTCAATGCGAAAAACATCTACTTTATTCCATTCGGTCAGGATTCACCACATGGAAAACCCAATTCATTAATTGCTGATTTTGACCAAATGGTCGACACGGTTCATGCAGCAATTACGCAGAAAAAGCAATTACAACCACTGTTGATACAATATTTCAAATAAATCATTAATTGCACACAATTTTCAGTATTTTTATGATACAATAGCACACATTATGGAACTTGTATTCAAGGAGAGATGACAGATGACTAAGCAGTTAACAGTTGCGGTTGTAGGTGCAACAGGAGCAGTAGGTTCAAAAATGATGGAACAGCTAATTAAACGAAAATTTCCGATCGGACAGATTAAGTTTTTAGCTTCTGCACGTTCCGCAGGAAAACCAATCGAATTTAATGGTGAGACGTATACAATTGAAGAAGCGACACCTGAAGCTTTTGAAGGCGTCAATGTCGCTTTATTCTCTGCGGGTGGTTCTGTATCGGCAGTGCTGGCGCCAGAAGCGGCTAAACGCGGGGCAGTAGTCATTGACAATACGAGCCATTTCCGTATGGATCCAGAGGTACCCCTAGTAGTACCAGAGGTGAATCGCGGCGATCTTGCTAAACATAAGGGGATTATCGCCAATCCAAACTGCTCAACAATCCAAATGGTTGCAGCGCTTGAACCAATCCGTGCAACATTTGGTTTAACAAAAGTATTGGTATCGACGTACCAAGCAGTTTCTGGTGCAGGGATTTCAGCAATTGAAGAACTAAAAGCACAAAGCGCAAACTGGGATGCAGGTAAAGATGTAGAAGCAAATATTTTACCGAGTGGTGGCGACAAACGTCATTTCCCAATTGCTCGTAATGTCATTCCACAAATTGATAAATTTACTGACAATGGCTTTACATATGAAGAAATGAAAATGATTAATGAAACGAAGAAAATTATGCACGCACCAGAGTTAAAAGTCGCTGCTACTTGCGTACGTGTACCAGTTGTTTCAGGACACTCTGAATCTGTTTATATTGAAGTAGAAAAAGAGACAACAGTAGAAGGCATTTTCGAAGTATTACGAAATGCACCTGGAATTGTATTACAAGATGATATCGCAACACAAACTTACCCAATGCCGATTTACGCAGAAGGGGAAGATGCTACCTTTGTAGGACGTATCCGTCAAGACTTAGACAATAAAAAAGGATTCCACCTATGGATCGTATCAGATAATTTATTAAAAGGCGCTGCATTGAACTCTATTCAAATTGCAGAAGCAATGCTTGAGGATAACTTACTATAAGAGGGGTGTAAGGATGAATTTAGGTCGAATTGGAACGGCAATGATAACGCCGTTTAAAGAAGATGGTACGATTAATTATCCAGAACTAGAACGTATTATTAATCATTTAATTGATAATGGTACTGATTGCATTGTTGCATGTGGCACAACCTCTGAAAACCCAACTATGACCACAGAAGAAAAAATTGAAGTTGTACGATTTACAGTAGAAAAAGTAGCGGGCCGTGTACCAGTAATTGCAGGTACAGGGGATAATGAAACAGCTTATTCAATCGCGATGACGCATAAGGCTGAAGAAAATGGTGCTGATGGCATTATGTTAGTAGCACCTTATTATAATAAGCCAAACCAACGAGGTATTTACGCGCACTTTGAGACGATTGCAAAAGAAACAAAGCTGCCTGTGATGCTTTATAATGTACCAGGACGCACAGGTATAAACGTGGCCTATGAGACGTCTGTTGATTTAAGTAAAATTCCTAATATCTCATGGATTAAAGAGGCGAGCGGGAATTTAGATCAAATGGGCGATATTATTGAAAACGTTGAAGCTGCAGATAATTTTTTAGTGTATAGCGGGGATGACGGATTAACATTACCGTTGCTGGCAATTGGTGGGGCTGGTGTCATTTCAGTTGCTTCACACGTTGTCGGAAATGATATGCAGTTAATGATAAAATTATTTGAAGAAGGAAAGCATGAACAGGCTGCAAAAATTCATCGAGCATTATTACCTTTAGTGCGTGCGCTATTTGCACAACCGAATCCTTCACCGATCAAATATGCGATGACAAAATTAGGCTTTGATACATTAAATGTTCGACTACCAATGGTGGAAATGACAGATGAAGAAAAAGCTAACTTCGACCAAATATGGGAAACGTACCAAGAAAAAGCTAAAAATTTTAGATAATAAGTGAAACTATAGATAAACTCACCAATAAGAGTTTATCTATAGTTTTTTTATTGATGCGGTGCCAGGCACTCAAACAATTCTCAAACAATTTCATCACAAGCGAAGTAAAAATCCAAGGCAGGCGCCAGTGGGAACATGTAGGTGTAAGCCGCAACAATCCAAGCGTTAGCGAGGAGTTTCGGCTTACAACATGCCTGCGGAAAACGCAATGGTTTTTTACGCTAGAATTGTTTGGGTGCCAGGCACTTAAAATAATTTGTGCAAAAGCCTTGCAAACCGTATAATGAAAATAAGTGGTTGCTGTTCGGGATATTTTTTAGGAGGAAACAAATTGACAAAAAAGAAAAATGAATTAATTCGCATCATTCCACTAGGTGGTGTGGGCGAAATTGGAAAAGCAATGTGCGTAGTAGAAATTGACGAAGAGCTATTTGTAGTTGATAGCGGTTTAATGTTCCCAGAAGACGAGATGTTGGGCATTGACATCGTAATACCGGATATTACGTATTTAGAAGAAAACAAAGAGCGTGTGAAAGGGATTTTCTTAACACATGGTCATGAGGATGCCATTGGGTCAATCGCTTATATTTTACAAAAAGTGAAGGCACCAGTGTATGGATCAAAATTAACGATTGCACTTGCAAAAGAACATTTAAAAGAATTACCTGCACCACATCAGGTAAAATTCTTTGAAGTAACAAATCGTAGCCGTATGAATTTCAACTCTACGTATGTGACATTCTTCCATACAACACATAGTATTCCCGATTCGTTAGGGGTTGTGTTCCATACTTCTGAAGGAGCGATTGTTCATACGGGAGAGTTTAAATTCGACCAATCGGCAACAGGTAAGTTTAAACCGGATTTAGCCAAAATGGCACAATTAGGTGAAGAAGGCGTATTTATTTTACTATCTGAGTCTTGTGAAGCAGAGCGACCAGGCTATACGACATCTGAAATTGTGATTGAAGAGCAATTATCAAAAACATTCCATTCGGCACCAGGTCGTATTTTAGTAGCTGTCTATGCGTCTAATTTCATTCGTATTCAACAAGTCCTAACGCAAGCGCAAAAATCGTTCCGCAAAGTGGTTATTGTGGGGAAACCTTTAGAAAAAGCTGTTGATTTAGGTGTACAGTTAGGGTATTTAACGGTAGAAGAAGATACGATTATTCCAATCTCTGAAATGCAAAAATATCAAGAAGAAGAAATTATTATTATCGCAACGGGTAATAGAGGCGAACCGTTAGATGCATTAGAGAAAATTGTTCGTAAGCATCATCGAGACATTAAAATTAAACAAAATGATACAGTACTCATTACGTTTACGCCGTCTCCTGGTATGGAAGTACAAATGGCAAATACGATGAATTCCATTGCGAAAGCTGGAGCTGAAATTTTGACATCAAGTAAAAATGTCCATGTATCGGGTCACGGTAGCCAAGAAGATTTAAAGCTAATGTTGAATTTAATGCAGCCGAAATACTTTATTCCAGTTCAAGGGGAATATCGTATGCTGATTGCACACTCTAAGTTAGCACAACAGCTTGGTATGCAAAAATCACAAATTTTTATCGCTGATAAAGGTGATATTGTCGAATACAAAAATGGCAAAATGCGTATGAGTGGTCGTGTACAAGCTGGTAATGTATTAATAGACGGTATTGGTGTAGGCGATGTTGGAAATATTGTTTTACGTGATCGTAAATTACTTTCGCAAGATGGTATATTCATTGTTGTTGTCACTTTAAACCGTGCACAAAAGAAAATTGCTTCAGGTCCCGAAATATTATCGCGTGGTTTCGTCTATGTGCGTGAGTCAGAGCAGCTAATGGTGGAAGCATCTGAAATTGCGAAAAACGTGATTGAAAAATATGTTGGGAAAGATACTTTCGAATGGACAAACATTAAACAAGAAATTCGTGATACATTAAATACCTATTTATTCCAAAAAACGAAGCGCCGCCCAATGATTATCCCAATCATTATGGAGTATTAAAATTTTAAAAGATTTCTTTAACGCATGTTGCTAATGAGTGACGCCACATTTTGTTGCGTTACCGATTGAATGTCAAAAAGTATGTCATTGTCTAACATGAAAATGTGACATGACATAGTCAAGCACTTCAAAATAAGCTTGTTTTTTGATAGAAGTAATGTAGAGCAAGCTTTGAAGAAGTAGCGAAGGAGGAAGGATTTTCTAGCCGATAAAACGGTGGAAAATCCTTTTTTTGAAATATTCGAGTTCTACGTGATATTATTCGCTACATATATAGAATGGATTGCAAAAGAAGGTGAAAAAGATGGCAAGTAGTAAAAGGAAAAAAGTCACGAAAGCAAAACCTACATCCGATAAAAAAGAAATGCATCCGCTCATGTACGAAATTTTAGGGCTCATCTTAATCGCGATTGCGGTCATTATGATTTTTGAATATGGCATGATTGGGCGTATTTTACAAACCATTGCCATGTTTCTTTTAGGGAATTTACATTTTGCAGTGCCATTTATGCTTATATTTGTCGCATTGCTTCTTATGATTGGACAGAAAAAAGTAAGCATGAAGGACCGGCTTATGTTAGGGATGGTGCTCATTGTTATGAGCTTGACTATTTTTAGTCATGGCATTTTATTCGAGCAATTAACAAAATCAGGTGGTTTATTATCGGAGTCTGTTTTGAGGGAGTCATGGCGAATATTAATCGATACGGATGGCGTAGTTCATCGAAGCAATGCACTTGGTGGTGGTATGGTAGGTGCACTGTTATTTAGCGGTCTTCATGTATTATTTGAAGCCACAGGAGCTAAAGTGGTAGCTTGGGTCCTTTTCTTTATTGGCTTAATTTTAGTAACAGGAAAAGCACTCGTTCCATATTTAGCTGAAAAAATGCCTGTGCTCTTTGGGAAATGGCAAAAAAAACAGCAAGAAAAGAAAAAAAATAAGCCTAAGAAACCGAAAAGTCGTCGTTCCAGAGCGGAAAGCACAGACGAGGTTGCAGCGGTCAATCACGCGCCAGCAGCCTATGAGGAAGAAGAGGAAGTTCCTCATGAGCCAATTATTTCTGCCTTTACGCAAAACGTTTCACATGAGCGAGTAGAACCGTTGCAAACTGCTGAGCCTGTGGATATTGAAGATGGAGAGCTTGTTGATGATGTTCATATTGGTAGTGCAGATGCTGTGGAAAATGCCGATTATCAGCTTCCTTCGTTCAATCTATTACAAATGCCTCCACAACATGACCAAAGTGGTGAATATTCCGTTATTCAGGCAAATGCGAAAAAGCTAGAGCAAACATTGCAAAGCTTTGGTGTAAAAGCCAAAGTGACACAAGTTCATTTGGGACCTGCTGTTACAAAGTATGAAATTTTACCGGATATTGGTGTAAAAGTCAGTAAAATTGTCAACCTACAAGATGATCTTGCATTGGCACTTGCAGCGAAAGATATTCGGATGGAGGCACCGATTCCTGGAAAGTCTGCCATTGGTATTGAAGTTCCAAATAGTGAGGTAGCAATCGTTACATTGCGAGAAGTACTAGAGTCAAAAGACGGAGCAAAGCCTGAATCGCTATTACAAGTAGCTTTAGGGCGTGATATTACAGGACAAGCTGTGTTAGCAGAACTCAATAAAATGCCGCATTTACTTGTGGCAGGTTCAACGGGCAGCGGGAAAAGTGTGTGTATAAATGGCATTGTCGTATCCATACTAATGCGTACAAAGCCACATGAAGTCAAGCTGATGATGATTGACCCGAAAATGGTGGAATTGAATGTTTATAATGGAATTCCTCATCTGTTAGCACCGGTTGTAACCGATGCACGCAAAGCGTCGCAAGCTTTGAAAAAGGTCGTTTCGGAAATGGAACGACGTTACGATTTATTTTCACATACAGGCACAAGAAATATTGAAGGTTATAATGGGCATGTCCAAAAGGTCAATGAACAAACAGAGGAAAAGCACCCTAAATTGCCATACATCGTAGTTATTGTAGATGAGTTAGCAGATTTAATGATGGTTGCCTCAAATGACGTCGAGGATTCCATTACACGTTTAGCACAAATGGCACGAGCAGCGGGCATCCATTTAATATTAGCGACACAAAGACCAAGTGTAGATGTTCTAACGGGTGTTATTAAGGCGAATATCCCATCCCGTATCGCATTTGCAGTATCATCTGCAATCGATTCGAGAACGATTTTAGATATGGGTGGAGCAGAGCGTCTGCTTGGACGTGGCGATATGTTATTTTTACCTGCTGGTGCATCGAAGCCGAAGCGCGTGCAAGGTGCCTTTTTATCTGATCAGGAAGTAGAAGCGGTTGTTAACTTTGTTATAGAACAACAAAAAGCACAGTACCAGGAAGAGATGATTCCAAGTGAAGAAGAGACTGTTTTAGAAGAAACGGATGAATTATTTGACGAGGCTGTGCAATTAGTAGTAAATATGCAGACCGCTTCGGTATCAATGCTACAACGTCGCTTCCGTATTGGTTATTCTCGTGCTGCGCGCATTGTCGATCAGATGGAACAACGCGGTATTGTAGGGCCTCCAGAGGGAAGCAAGCCTCGACAGGTGCTAATTCATCAATATGATAATTAAGGAAAAAACATGGGGTCATTGCGGAATTTATGTCCAAATGTTTGCGTCGAAAGTAAGGAAAGGATGATTTCTATTATTGATTTTGCTCAAAATAGTTTATTTCATTCTGCAAAAATGTTATATTTATGAACGATTAGTAGGAATGTTGTACATCAGATGTCTGATCTCTGATTTTGGTGGTGATTTATGTGACTATTAAAGCAGATCATCGTCATCTCTATCTTCAAGTAATTGATCGTTTAAAGTCTGACATCGAGACGGGCGTTTTCAAAGAAAATGAAAAACTTCCATCAGAATTTGAATTATCGAAATCACTAGGAGTAAGTCGAGCAACACTTAGAGAGGCGCTTCGACTGTTGGAAGAGGAAAATGTGATAGTGCGTCGACATGGGGTTGGTACATTTGTCAATCCTAAGCCGTTGTTTACATCAGGCATCGAGCATTTATCCAGTATTTCTTCTATGATCGAAACAGCAGGTATGGAACCAGGGTCTAAGTTTTTAAAGGCAACTGAGAATATCCCTTCTGATGAAGATTTAAAACGCTTCCAATGTGATGGCGAAGATAAAATACTCACGATTGAACGCGTCAGAACAGCAGATGGTGAACCAGTAGTTTATTGTATAGATAAATTACCAGCTAGCTTCCTGCCTACTGACTTTGTTGACAAAAAAGAAGTTTCACTTTTCTCGGCACTTGAGCAATCGGGTAAAATTCATGTTGCCTATGCTGTAACGTATATTGATCCGGTTGGGTATCATGAACAAGCATCACCGATTTTAAATTGTGGTCGTGAAACAGCTCTTTTAGTATTGAAACAGCTCCATTACGATGACAATGATCAAGTAGTGCTGTATTCAAAAAATTATTTCCGAGCTGATAAATTCAGCTTCCATGTAGTACGTAAACGGGTGTAGAACATTTCTAAATTATTTTCCTGCTAATTACAATACCTTGGGGGGTTAACAAAATGAAAAAACGTAAATTTGGTTTAGTATTATCATCAGTTTTAGCTGCAAGTGCAATTTTAGGTGCATGTGGTACGAAAGACGAAGAAAAACCTGCAAAAGACAATGCTTCATCAGGTGATAACAACACAGAAGAAACTTTCTCAGTAGCAATGGTTACTGATGTAGGTGGCGTTGACGATAAATCATTCAACCAATCAGCATGGGAAGGTGTTCAAGCTTATGGTAAAGAACACAACCTTAAAAAAGGTGAGGGTGGTTTCGACTACTTACAATCATCATCTGACGCTGACTACGAAACGAACTTAAACAATTTACTACGTCGTAACTTTGACCTAGTATTTGGTATTGGTTTCATGATGGCTGATGCTGTTGAAGCGGTAGCTGCTGACAACCCAGACAAACACTTCGCATTAATCGATGCTGAAGTAAAAGCTGACAACGTTGTTTCTATTCTTTTCAAAGAACAAGAAGGTGCATTTTTAGCAGGTGTAGCGGCTGCTAAAATGTCTAAAACAGGTAAAATCGGCTTCGTAGGTGGCGTAGATATCCCAGTTATCAATCGTTTTGAAGCTGGTTTCGTTGAAGGTGCTAAAGCTGTTAACCCAGATATCGAAATTCAACGCAACTATACAGGTGCATTTGATAAAGCGGACCTTGGTAAAATTGCTGCTAACAGCATGTACTCTTCAGGCGTAGATATTATTTTCCACGCTGCTGGTGCAACTGGTAACGGTGTATTCTCTGAAGCAAAAGAGCGTAAAGCAAAAGACCCTAAGGCAAACGTATGGGTAATCGGTGTAGATGCTGACCAATATGATGAAGGTAAAGTAGATGATAAAACAAACGTGACTTTAACTTCTATGTTAAAAGGTGTTAACGCTGCAGTAGTAGATTTCTCAAACAAAGCGAAAAATGGTGAATTCCCAGGCGGTACAACAGTTGTTTACGGTCTTGCTGAAGACGGTGTAAAACTGGCTGATTCTCGCGGTGCAATCCCAGCAGACGTACAAGCTGTTATTGACGAATATAAAGAAAAAATTGCTAGCGGTGAAATCGTAGTTCCAGAAAAAGTGGAAAAATAATTCATCTCTTAATCATCATAAGGGCTTTACAACTGCCCTTATGATGATTTTTCAATCTATCGTTATATTTCGACTATTTGTAATACTCTGTTTGGATATATTATATTTTTCTATATTTTTTTATATAAAAATAGAATTATTATATTAGATTATCGTAAGTTTAAGATATGATGGTAACAAGTTAATAGAAGAAAGGTTTCTAACGATGACCTTTCCTGTATTAATTTATTTTTCATTTAGAAAATGCCTTATCTTTAGGTGAGGGTTTTACTGTATTGCAATAGAGGCAGGTAGAAATACACCAGTGAATAAAATTATTTTAGAGAAAATTGCCTAATAAGGGAGTGACAATATTGGAATACGTGATTGAGATGCTTGGAATTCGCAAAGAGTTTGGTGGATTCGTAGCAAATAATAACATCACCCTCCAACTAAAAAAAGGCGAGATTCATGCACTGCTAGGAGAAAATGGTGCAGGTAAATCGACTTTAATGAACGTCCTTTTTGGTCTGTATCAGCCAGAGGGTGGAAAAATTCGTGTTCGTGGGAAAGCTGTTAAAATTACAAACCCGAATGTTGCCAATGATTTGGGGATTGGCATGGTGCATCAACACTTTATGTTGGTGGAAAACTTTACAGTAACAGAAAACATTATTTTAGGTTCAGAACCTACAAAAATGGGTGTAGTCAATATTAAAGATGCAGCGAAAAAGGTGCAAGCGCTTTCTGAGAAGTATGGGCTCGATGTAGATCCAAATGCAAAAATCGAAGACATCACTGTAGGAATGCAGCAACGTGTTGAGATTTTAAAAACGCTATATCGTGGCGCAGAAATTTTAATTTTCGATGAACCGACTGCTTCTTTAACGCCACAAGAAATTACAGAGCTTATTCAAATTATGCGCCGATTAATCGCTGAAGGTAAATCCATTATTTTAATTACACATAAGCTGAAAGAAATTATGGATGTATCTGATCGAGTGACAATTATTCGTAAAGGGGAAGGGATTGGTACGGTTGTAACGGCTGAAACAAACCCTGACCAATTAGCTGAATTAATGGTTGGTCGTCAGGTTGAGTTTAAAACAGAAAAAATAGATGCTAATCCAACCGAGGAAGTACTAACGATTGAGCAGTTAGTCGTAACAGACTACCGTAATATCGATAAAGTAAAAGGTCTTAACCTTAATGTTCGTAAAGGTGAAATTGTCGGAATTGCTGGTATTGATGGTAATGGTCAATCAGAGCTAATCGAGGCAATTACGGGTTTACGTAAAGTGAAAAGCGGTACGGTAAAGCTTAACGGCAAAGATGTAACAAACATGAAACCACGTAAAATTACAGAACAAGGTGTAGGGCATATTCCACAAGACCGTCATAAGCATGGACTAGTGTTAGATTTCCCAATCGGTCACAATATTGCACTCCAAACATATTATCAACCACCGATTGCTAAAGGCTTTGTAATGGATTATAAAAAGGTATCGGAAAAAGCGAAACAAGTTATTCAAGAATATGATGTGCGTACAGGGAATGGCGAGATGACGCCTGCACGAGCACTTTCGGGTGGTAACCAGCAAAAAGCGATTATTGGTCGTGAAATTGACCGAGATCCAGATCTACTGATTGCAGCACTTCCGACACGTGGGCTAGACGTAGGGGCAATTGAATTTATCCACTCTCGACTAATCGAGCAGCGTGATAAAGGGAAAGCCGTATTATTAATTTCGTTTGAGTTAGATGAAGTAATGAATGTTTCAGACCGAATCGCTGTTATTTATGACGGTCAAATTGTGGATGAGCTAAATCCAAAAGAAACAACAGAGCAAGAGCTTGGTCTATTAATGGCGGGACAAAGTAAAAAAAATAGCACAAATATAGCGAAGGAGGGGAACGACTAATGTCAAATCGTGTCATTAATATACTCGTTCCTATCATCTCAATCATTATCGGTTTAATTGTTGGTGCTATCGTAATGGTAGTCAGCGGCTATGACCCAATCCAAGGTTATAGTGCTCTTTGGACAGGTATTTTTGGAGATTCATATTCAATCGGGAACACAATTCGTCAAATAACACCGTATATTTTAGCAGGTCTAGCGGTAGCATTTGCCTTCCGTACTGGCTTATTCAACATCGGGGTTGAAGGTCAGTTAATTTTAGGTTGGCTTGCAGCAGCATGGGTAGGCTATGCTTTTGAACTACCAAAAATTATTCACTTGCCATTGGCATTACTCGCTGCAGCAGCAGCAGGTGCATTTTGGGCCTTTATTGCAGGTTTCTTAAAAGCGAAATTTAAAGTTCATGAAGTAATTGCGACAATTATGCTAAACTATACAGCGCTTTATATTGCGAACGCTGTTATTAAAAAATTGTCAGATGGTAGCTTTAAAACAGAACGTGTACTTGAATCGGCTTCATTACGTTCTCCGTTTTTAAGAGAGCTTACAGACAACTCAAGTCTTCACTATGGGATTCTGATAGCACTTCTGATGGTAGTGGTAATGTGGTTTATTTTAGAAAAAACAACACGTGGTTATGAGTTAAAAGCAGTTGGTTTTAACCAACACGCGGCAGAATATGCTGGTATGAGTGTCAATAAAAACGTTATTTTAGCCATGACAATTTCAGGTATGTTTGCTGGTCTTGGTGGCGCGATGGAGGCACTTGGTACTTTCCAAAATGCATCCATTAAAGCAGGCTTCACAGGGATTGGT
This sequence comes from Lysinibacillus sp. FSL M8-0337, assembly GCF_038593855.1. NCBI lineage: Bacteria > Bacillati > Bacillota > Bacilli > Caryophanales > Bacillaceae > Lysinibacillus > Lysinibacillus sp. FSL M8-0337. Next base: position 1,116,121 of record NZ_CP151996.1, read on the forward strand.
TTTGATGGTATCGCTGTTGCCTTACTTGGGGCAAATACACCACTTGGCGTAGTATTCGGGGCTTCTTTATTTGGTTCGTTAAAATATGGTGCTCTTAATATGCCGAATGCTGCAGGGATTCCAGAGGAAATCGTATCAATTATTATCGCCTTGATTATTTTCTTTGTAGCTTCAGGCTACGTTATTCGAGTAGGATTACAAAAGTTAAGTAAGAAAAAGGAGGGACAATAACATGAGCTTTTTAGAAATGTTATATTTCATCATCCCTTCTGCAATCCTTTATGCGACACCATTAATTTTCACTGCAATCGGTGGTGTATTCTCTGAACGTTCAGGTGTTGTTAACATCGGGCTAGAAGGTTTAATGATTGTCGGCGCATTTGTTGGTATTTTTGTCAATTTAGAATATGCATCACAATTAGGTTCCGCAACAGTATGGGTGGCAATGCTTGCAGCAGTGATTATCGGAGGAATTTTCTCCTTACTACATGCCGTCGCGGCAATCTCATTCCGTGCCGATCAAACGGTTTCTGGGGTAGCTATTAACTTACTTGGTTTAGCGGTTACAGTATTCTTAGTGAAAATGATTTATGATAAAGGTCAGACAGATATGATTGAACAACCAATTCGTCGTTTTGCTGTTCCTTACTTAGAGGATATTCCGTTCTTTGGACCATTATTATTCCATAACGTATATAGCACTTCGATTTTAGCCTTTGCTGTGGCAATAGGTGCTTGGTTTATCATTTATAAAACACCATTTGGTTTACGTTTACGTGCAGTAGGAGAACACCCAATGGCAGCTGATACAATGGGTGTAAACGTTAATAAAATGCGCTATATCGCTGTTGTTCTTTCAGGTGCACTTGGTGGTCTTGGTGGCGCGGTTTATGCACAAACAATTACAGGGAATTTCTCACATGCAACGATTGCTGGGCAAGGGTTCATGGCACTTGCGGCGATGATCTTTGGTAAATGGCATCCAATGGGAGCGTTAGGGGCAGCGTTATTCTTTGGTTTAGCCCAAACGTTAAGTATTGCAGGGAATCAAATTCCGTATGTGCAAGATATTCCAGCAGTATATTTACAAATTTTACCTTATGTCTTAACGATTTTAGCGTTAGCCGGATTTATTGGGAAAGCGAATGCACCAAAAGCAAGTGGTCAACCTTACATTAAAGGCAAACGATAAGTATCAGGCAACAGGTTTTATTCGTTGAATGACTGGACGAGGTTGGAAAGAAATGAAGCGAATAAAAAGACTGGGCAAACCAAGCCCAGTCTTTTGCCTTATACAGTAAATTTTTTCACTTTCCACATACATACTTTGGATTCTTTTTGCAATTATAGACAATAGACATGTATAGTATTTGTAGTACATTGTTATATTAAGAAAGATAGGAGGGTTTCATATGTTTAAAACAATACCTTTTGCAAAAGGTGTCAATTTGCATATCCGACAAACGACCCAATTTAAAACAGTAAATTTCTCGATAAAATGGAGAAGAGCATTAACAGCCAAATGTGCGTCTGAACGTACGGTGTTAACCAATGTATTGCAACATAGCAATGCAAAATATACAACAACTGCCGCTTTTCGTAGTTTTTTAGATGACCTTTATGGGACAGTGTTGTATTTTGATACATCAAAGCGTGGTAACGAGCATACGGTATTGATGAATATGGAAACCGTAAATGATCAATTTTTGGCGAATACAAGTGTATTAAATGAAGTGCTAGGTATCATGCATACAGCTATTTTTGAGCCGAATTTTGAAAACGGTGTATTTAAGGAATCAATAGTAGAACGCGAAAAGAAAATGGTCATCCAACGTATTGAATCCATTTTTGACGATAAATCTCGCTTTGCACAGATGCGTCTTCAGGAAATTCTACGTCCAAATGAGCCTGCCTCTATTTCAGCAAATGGGACAGTGGAAGACATCGAAAGTATTACACCAGCATCTTTAGTGGCAGCGTACGAATCAATGCTAACTACTGACAAAATCGATATTTATGTTGCAGGCGATATCAATGAAGAAGAGCTTGTTGCAAAACTGAAAAAGGCACTGCCTTTTAAAGATCGTATACCTGAAGAAATTCCAACTGTTGTGCCTCAAAAACACCCACAAAATGATTATGTACGCGAACAACAGGAAATGAAGCAAGGGAAATTGCATATTGGCTTTAGTACACCAGTGCGATTTGGTGATGCGGATTTTGCTAAAATGCAAATCTTTAATGGTGTTTTCGGTGGCTATCCACATGCCAAATTATTTATGAATGTTCGTGAAAAGGAAAGTTTGGCTTACTATGCTTCAAGCTCATATGCATCACATTATGGCTTATTATTTGTGGTATCTGGCATTGAGGCGAAAAATGAAGAAAAAGCACTAAATTTGATTAAAGAACAACTTGTGGCAATACAAGCAGGGAATATTACCGATTTAGAATTAGACCAAACGAAAGCGATGCTGACAAATCAGTTAAAGGAATCGCTTGATTCTGCGCGTGGTCAAATTGAAATTTTTGACCAATACAAAGATTTACCAGAGGAATTTTCTGTCGAAGCTTGGGCAACGAAGTGGCAAGCTGTGACAAAAGAAGATGTTGTCGACATGGCGAAGCAAGTGAAGTTAGAAGCGGTCTATTTCTTAAGTGGAAAGGAGCAAGCCGCACAATGAAAACAATTGAATTCAAACAATTAGATGAAACACTTTACTATGAAAAACTAGAAAATGGTTTAGATGTCTATATTTTACCAAAAAAAGGATTCTCAAAAACATTTGTAACGTTCACAACAAAGTACGGTTCTGTTGACCGCACATTTGTACCGCTTGGAGAATCGCAAAGCATTACAGTACCGGATGGCATTGCGCACTTTTTAGAGCATAAGATGTTTGAAAAAGAAGATGGCGATGTGTTCCAGAAATTTAGCGAATATGGTGCTTCAGCCAATGCTTTTACTTCTTTCACACGGACTGCGTATTTATTTTCATCAACAGATAATATTTATAAAAGCACTGAAACTTTATTGAATTTTGTTCAAGAGCCATACTTTACAGAGGCTACGGTTAATAAAGAAAAAGGGATCATTGGTCAGGAAATTACAATGTATGATGACCAACCGGATTGGCGCCTATACTTTGGCACAATTGAAAATATGTATCATACTCACCCAGTGAAAATTGATATTGCGGGGACAATCGAATCGATTGATGGCATTACAGCTGACCATCTATATACGTGCTACAATACGTTTTATCATCCATCTAATATGTTATTATTTGCTATTGGTGCCGTGGAGCCTGAAGAAATGATGGCGTTTATACGTGAAAATCAAGGCAAAAAAGAGTTCCCAGAGCCTACACCAATTCAGCGTTTCTTTGAGGAAGAGCCAACAGATGTTGCTGTAAAAGAACGCACATTGCACATGGATGTGCAAAAACCAAAGGTCTACATGGGCTTAAAAGCGAAAGACACGAATTTGTCTGGCCGTGAAATGTTACAACATGAGCTATCCGTACAAATTGCATTAGAGCTTATTTTTGGGCGAACTTCAAGCTTTTATGAACGCGTTTATGATGAAGGCTTGATTGATGAATCGTATGCGTTTGACTTTACGTTAGAAAAAGGTTTTGGCTTTGCATTGATTGGCTCTGATTCTACAGAACCTGATGCATTAGCAAAAGCGATTAAAGCGGAATTAGAAAAATACGAACAAGGTGCGCAATTTGCCAGTGCAGATTTAGAACGCATCAAGCGTAAAAAAATTGGCTTTTTCTTACGTGCATTAAATTCAATCGAATTTATTGCGAATCAATTTACACGTTATTCTTTTAATGAGATGAATTTATTCGATGTTGTCCCTGTCTTAGAAGAATTAACAATTGAAGATTTAACTAAAGCGTTTGCTTCTATTCAAGGTGAATCGCAACAAACTGTATTCAAAGTGTTACCAACAGAGAAGGGCGCATAATGAAAAAGTTTGCCCTAATAGTAGGTGCATCGGGTGAGATCGGTCGTGCTATTTGTCGAAGTTTGGCACAAGACGGCTGGTCTCTCTATGTGCATTATGCTCATAACAAGCAAATGGCTCAAGTTTTATGTGATACGCTCGCAGGCGATTTTCCAGCGCAGGAATTTATGCTTGTACAAGGAGATTTTACAAATATACAAGCAGCGCAAAAATTGGCTTCACAAATATTTAGTGTCCAAGCAATTGTCTTTGCCAATGGGCAAGCACATTATGCCTTGTTGGAGGATACAACAGCGGAGGAAATGGATGCATTATGGCGTGTTCATGTGCAAAACCCGATGCAATTAACTGCTTTATTATCTTCAAAACTACGTACTCATGATGTCAGTTATGTGCTTTTTATCGGTTCTATTTGGGGCGAAGCAGGATCTGCTGGAGAAGCGCTTTATGCTACGGTGAAAGGCGCGCAGCATGCTTTTGTGAAGTCCTATGCCAAAGAAGCCGCATTATCTGGAATTCGTGTTAATGCCATTGCCCCAGGCTTTATCAATACTTCGATGAATAACCATTTAAGTAATGAAGAACTGCAATACATTTTAGAAGATATTCCATTAGGTTCAGTCGGTCATACAACAGATGTAGCTGAAATGGTTCGTTTTTATCTGTCAGGAAAAGCAAATTATGTGACAGGACAAATAATTCGATTAAATGGTGGTTGGTACATATAATATCTCTTCTTTTTGCACATACTACATGTGTAAAGGAGGAGGAAACATATGACCATTTTAGAAAACTGGCAAAAATGGACATCTTTTTTAGGACAAAATGTTATGCAGGCTGAATCAAGTGGTATGCCAAAGAAAATGATTCAACAAGCTGCTGTACAAATTGGCGAATATTTGGCGACAAATATCGACCCTAAAAATGAACAAGAACGAGTGCTGTCGGATTTATGGGGCGTTGCCTCTGATGATGAAAAGCAAGCGTTGGCGAATTGTGTCGTAAAACTTGTGCAAAATAAACATGTACAGTAAAAAAAGAGGAGAGCTACTCTCCTCTTTTTTCTATATTAAAAATCGATATTTGCGTGGAAAAGGGAACGTATGTAAGTCTATTTCCAGTAGGACAATAAATTTTAGTAAGAATTTAAAAATAACGCTATAATTCCATGTATTCTAACTTTCCATTACATAAAAAATCAGCTATGATGGAACTTATAAAAGATTTTTTACGTTAACTAATAGGAAGGGAACGAGTGTGTTTGAGCGATTGGTACTTTGAATATGAAATTCAGGTGAATCGCCCTGGATTATTAGGAGATATTGCTTCACTTTTAGGGATGCTTCGTGTCAATATTATATCAATAAATGGTGTCGATGAAGACAGGCGTGGTATGTTAGTGCATACAGACAATGATGAAGCAATTGAGCGTTTTCGTACAATTGTTTTGACAATGGAACATATCCACGTTACTAAATTTCGACAACCAAAACTCCGTGATCGTTTAGCTATTAGGCATGGTCATTATATTCCTCGAGATGCAGATGAAAAAAATACCTTTCGCTTCGTCCGAGATGAACTAGGTATTTTAGTGGATTTTATGGCAGAACTCTTTAAAAAGGAAGGTCATAAACTCATTGGAATACGTGGGATGCCTCGGGTTGGTAAAACGGAATCTATTGTTGCGGCAAGTGTTTGTGCCAATAAAAAGTGGATTTTTTTATCATCTACAATGATTAAACAAACTATTCGTAATAAGCTTGCAGGCGATGAATTCAGTGACAATAATATTTTTATATTGGACGGCATTGTAACGCGTCGTTCCGCTGATGAGCGACATTTACAATTAGTGCGTGAAATGATGAATATGCCTTCGATTAAAGTTGTAGAGCATCCGGATATGTTTGTTCAGCATTCTGAATATAAGATTGAGGATTTTGATTATATCATTGAACTACGGCATCACCCAGATGAAGAAATTACTTATGAAATAATGGAAAAAAATCAGATGATGTCCGAATCCGATTCATTTGGAGGATTTAATTTTTAATTTGATATTAAAGTAGGTGTTATTAGTGGCGGAATTAGGGACTCGACTGAAAGAGGCGAGACTGTCTAAAGGCTACAGCTTAGACGATTTACAAGAAATAACGAAAATTCAAAAACGTTATTTAGTAGGTATTGAAGAAGGCAATTATTCAATTATGCCAGGTTCGTTTTATGTACGAGCTTTTATTAAACAATATGCAGAGGCTGTTGGGTTAAATCCAGAGGAAATTTTAGAGACATTTAAAAGCGAATTGCCAGGGACACCGAACGACCAAGTTAGCCAATCATTGACTCAAACTTCAACTAGAAGAAAGGTTTCAAAAAGCCCTTCAAACAAAATGATGGAGGCCATGCCAAAAGTCATTGTTGCATTATTTATTATCGTTATTATTGTTGCAATTTGGGTTCTGTTACAATCAAAAAGTAAAACAGGATCAAGTGAATTTGATGATTCGACACCAATGGTGGAGTACGATAAAAAACCAAAACCAATAGATAATGAAAAAGAAAAAGAGGAAGAAGATAAAAAAGCTCAAGCTAATACAGAAAAAGAGCAGACAGAAGATGTAACACCAGATGATAGTAAAACCGAAGAGGTTAAGCAAACGATTTCAGCAGGTACAATCGAAGCAGATGGCGCTACAACATCTTACACTTTAACGGGTACTGATACATTTAAAATACGAATTGAAGTATCAGGACCTACATTTATTGGTATTCGTAACCAACAGCAGCAAGAATTACTGACTGATACTCGTGTGTATAAAGCCGGGGAAATTGTAGAGTTTGATGCAACAGCACAAAGCTATGCACGTATTCGTTTAGGTAATTCTACGCAAGCTAAGGTCTATATTAATGACGAGCTTTTAACGTATGCACAGCAAATCGTAACGCAAAATATTGTCGTCAATTTCAATAAAGAACAGTAGTCATCCTATGATGACTACTTTCTTTCATCATGAAAGGTGTTAGTAAAATGAACATTCCAAATAAAATTACCATTTCACGTATCTTACTTATTCCGTTTTTTGTCATTGTTATGATGTTTGATTTCGGCTGGGGAACAATGACCTTATTTAGTGCAGAGATGCCAGTCCATCATTTTGTTGGAGCTCTTATTTTTATTATTGCATCGACTACGGATTGGGTAGATGGTTACTATGCGAGAAAGTATAATCTTGTAACAACGTTTGGTAAATTTTTAGACCCATTAGCAGATAAATTACTTGTTTCTGCAGCGTTTATTCTAATGGTAGAGCTTGGTATGGCACCAGCTTGGATTATTATTGTTATTATTAGCCGCGAATTTGCTGTAACTGGCTTACGTTTAATTCTTGCAGGCGGTGGAGAAGTGGTAGCAGCCAATCAGCTTGGCAAGATCAAAACATGGGCACAAATTGTTGCGATTGCAGCAGCCCTTTTACACAATACAATATTTGTGTATTTTGGAATTCCGTTTGATAAAATAATGCTATATATTGCATTATTCTTTACACTATGGTCTGGATGGGATTATTTCTATCTAAATCGACGTGTGTTACTTGAGTCTAAATAAGAAAGGTCTTGTGGATTATGAATGCTGAAATCCTTGCAGTTGGCTCAGAGTTATTACTTGGACAGATTACAAATACAAATGCAAAATTTATTTCAAATCAGCTATCTGAGTTAGGAATTAATGTGTTTTATCATACCGTTGTTGGTGACAATTCAAAACGGTTAGAAGAAGCCATTAGCATAGCGGAATCGCGCGCTAATCTCATTATTTTTTCAGGAGGCTTAGGTCCAACGAAGGATGATTTGACGAAGGAGACGATTGCTCGTCATCTTGGGGTAGACCTTGTATTCGATCAAGTTGCATTAACATACATTGAGGAGTTTTTTGCTAAACGAGGCCGTTCAATGACGGAAAATAATCGCAAGCAGGCGCTAGTATTAGCAGGTAGTGAGGTGCTTGCTAATCATCATGGTATGGCACCGGGAATGATTTTAACAAAAGATAATTGCACTTATATTTTACTTCCGGGCCCACCAAAAGAATTAGAGCCGATGTTCCAATTTGAAGCGAAGCCAAAGCTTGGTAAAATGCTTAACGATGGCGGAGTGATTGTGTCTCACGTAATGCGTTTTTATGGTATTGGAGAAGCAGAGTTAGAAGTGCGTGTGCAGGATATTTTAGATACACAAACCAATCCAACGGTTGCCCCGCTAGCAGCTGATGGAGAGGTCACTTTACGCGTAACAGCAAAGGCCCAATCAGAGCACGAAGCGCATCAGTTGATTGCTGCAAAAGTGGCAGAAATTCGTGCTATTGTTGGCGACTATCAATATGGCGTAAATGATGACTCACTTGCCTCAAAAACGGTGGAAATGTTACAGGACAATAATTTAACGATTGCTGCGGCAGAAAGTTTAACAGCTGGTTTATTTCAATCAGAGCTGGCTGAAATACCAGGGGTAGGCAATGTGCTCATTGGAGGAGTAGTGACCTATACCGAAGATGCGAAGGTCAAGCAGCTTGGCATTTCTCAACAATTATTAGATACGCATGGTATTGTGAGCAGTGAATGTGCAGCGGCAATGGCTAGTGCAGTACTTCAAAAATTTGGTACAAGTATCGGTATCGGGCTAACAGGTGCGGCTGGTCCTACGGCACATGATCATCAGCCGGTAGGAACGGTATGGATTGGTATTGCAATAGGTGACGAAGAGCCAATTACGTATTTACTTCACTTATCCGGTATGCGCAATACAAACCGATTGCGTGCCGTGAAGTTTACTTGTCACTATTTAATGCAGCAATTGGAAGTACGAGGTTACAAGAAACGTATGTAACTTGCTTCACAAGTCTATCACTTCTAAAAGTGTAAGAAGAATGCCAAGACGCATAGGTTGTGAAGCTATTACGCTGAAATAGGATAGATAGATTACAATAGTTCAAAATGGGAATTTGGGTAGGAAAAACTTATCCAAATTTTTATTTTGCACAAAAATCGAATAAATGTTCGCTTTTTTCTTGCGTGTTCTCTCAAAAACAAGTATAGTAGAGATAGACAAAAACAGTGAACAGTTTCGAAGGAGGAAAAATAATGAGTGATCGTAAAGCAGCCTTAGAACAGGCGTTAAAACAAATTGAGAAGAATTTCGGTAAAGGCTCTATCATGAAGCTGGGCGAAAAAACAGATTTAGAAATCGCTACATCTTCAAGTGGTTCGCTAGCGCTTGATGCAGCATTAGGTGTTGGTGGCTATCCACGTGGACGTATTATTGAAGTATATGGTCCAGAATCATCAGGTAAAACAACTGTTGCGCTTCATGCTATTGCAGAAGTACAAGCTAAGGGCGGACAAGCTGCATTTATCGATGCTGAGCATGCATTAGATCCAATTTACGCACAAAAATTAGGCGTAAATATTGATGAACTGTTATTATCTCAACCAGATACGGGTGAGCAAGCGCTTGAAATTGCAGAAGCATTAGTGCGTAGTGGTGCGATTGATATTATCGTTATTGACTCTGTTGCAGCGCTCGTACCAAAAGCTGAAATCGAAGGCGATATGGGTGACTCTCACGTTGGTTTACAAGCTCGTTTAATGTCTCAAGCATTACGTAAGCTTTCAGGTGCTATCAATAAATCAAAAACAATTGCTATTTTCATTAACCAAATTCGTGAAAAAATTGGTGTTATGTTCGGTAACCCAGAAACAACTCCTGGTGGTCGTGCGCTAAAATTCTATAGTTCCGTCCGTTTAGAAGTACGTCGTGCTGAAGCAATCAAACAAGGTAATGACATTATGGGTAACCGTACGAAAATTAAAATTGTTAAAAATAAAGTGGCACCACCATTCCGTACTGCTGAAGTTGATATTATGTATGGTGAAGGGATTTCTAAAGAAGGCGAAACGGTTGATTTAGGTGTAGAATTAGATATCGTTCAAAAAAGTGGATCTTGGTATGCGTATGGCGATGAGCGTCTAGGCCAAGGTCGTGAAAACGCAAAACAATATTTAAAAGAAAACCCTGCTGTTTTAGATGAAATCGCAAATAAAATTCGTTCGTCTTACGGCATTGCTGCACAATCGTATACAATTGCTGCACATGATGACGAGGAAATGGATGAAGAGTTAATGCTTCTTCTTGAAGATGAAAAATAATAATGCATCGTTCTCACTCTAAAGGGGTGAGGACGATTTTTTTGTTTTCATTGATAGGTATGAATTACGATTGACCGTCTGCAAAATATAGCCATTAAGAAAGAAGTCTTCGTTTTGTCAAAGAAAGTGAAAATAATTGTATTAAGATGTACGCAATTGTGGTAATAATTGTATTATAACCTTTGTCCCGAATAAATAAATTTTTAAGGAGCACAGGTATTTTATCTAGCACAAAAGGTGCAGTAAATTTATAGACCTTATGGATATGACTTACTTTTTTTCTGTCAGATAGGCGAACAGATGCCCGTCTATCCTTGACAGAGCTTGGGGCTAGCTATACAATTAAATATGTATAATTTCTGAATTATGACTTTAAAATAGGCAGTACAATTTTTGTATGCGCCGACTGAAACTGTATTACCCAAATAGCAAGAGGAGGTGTTCATATGGATGGAATTACTATCATCTCCGCTTTGCTTGGACTCATCGTTGGTGCCGCTGTTAGCTATATCTACATGAAAAAAGTGAATGACTCAAAAATCACTGGTGCTAAACATGTCGCTGAAACAATCGTTGAAGAAGGAAAACGAGAAGCGGAGGCATTAAAGAAAGAAGCACTACTTGAAGCCAAAGATGAAACTCACAAATTTCGCACTGAAGCAGAAAATGACATTCGTGACCGTCGTTTAGAACTTCAAAAACAAGAGAACCGTTTATTGCAAAGAGAAGAGAATCTTGATCGCAAGGATGATGCTCTAAATAAGAGAGAAGCCGGCTTAGAGCGTAAGGAACAAGCTCTAGCTGAAAGACAACAGCATATTGAACAGATGGAAAGCAAAGTGGACGAGCTCGTTGCAGCGCAAAAAACAGAGCTAGAGCGCATTTCTGCATTAACAAGAGATGAAGCTAAGACTATTATCTTAAGTGAAGTAGAAAAAGAGCTAGCAACTGATATTGCTGTGATGACGAAGGAATCTGAGACGCGTGTGAAAGAGGAATCTGATAAAAAAGCGCGTGAAATTTTATCATTGGCACTACAACGCTTTGCAGCAGATCACGTAGCAGAAACAACTGTTTCTGTTGTGAACTTGCCAAATGATGAAATGAAGGGTCGTATTATTGGTAGAGAGGGTCGAAATATTCGTACACTCGAAACGTTAACAGGTATCGATTTAATTATCGATGATACGCCAGAAGCCGTTATTTTATCTGGTTTTGATCCAATTCGTCGTGAAACGGCTCGACTTGCACTTGAAAAGCTGGTACAGGATGGTCGTATTCACCCTGCTCGCATCGAGGAAATGGTTGAAAAATCTCGTCGCGAGGTAGATGAACAAATTCGTGAAACAGGGGAACAAACGACATTTGAAATCGGAATCCACAATCTACATCCTGACTTAATGAAGATTTTGGGCCGCATGAAATATCGTACAAGCTACGGGCAAAACGTCCTAAAACATTCGGTGGAGGTCGCACATTTAGCAGGCTTACTAGCTGCTGAACTTGGTGAAGACGTAGCGTTAGCTCGTCGTGCTGGCTTATTGCATGATATAGGTAAAGCAATCGACCACGAAGTTGAAGGAAGCCATGTTGAAATCGGCGTGGAATTAGCAACGAAGTATAAAGAACATCCTGTTGTTATTAACAGTATCGCTTCTCACCATGGTGATACAGAAGCAACATCTGTCATTGCAGTATTAGTAGCTGCAGCTGATGCATTATCTGCAGCGCGTCCTGGTGCTCGAAGTGAGACACTGGAAAACTATATTCGCAGACTAGAAAAATTAGAAGAGATTTCTGAAAGTTACGATGGTGTTGAAAAATCATATGCCATCCAAGCAGGGCGTGAAATCCGTATTATTGTTCAACCAGAAAAAATTGATGATTTAGCTTCTCATCGACTTGCGCGTGATATTCGTAAGCGCATTGAAGAAGAACTAGATTATCCTGGACATATTAAAGTAACTGTTATCCGCGAAACACGTGCAGTGGAGTACGCGAAATAATAAAATAAATGGCTCCTCTTGCCTACAAGCAAGGGGGGCTTTTTTTATGTGTATGAACGAATCAAGCAGTGTCTTGTCTTTTCAAAAGAGCTAACATTTAGCTCAAATAAGAAATGAACAACAACATCTGGCATTGTGCAGTGTTCCTAAAGATGGGAACACTTTTTTTGTGTCCAATTTTATATAAGAAAACCGCCGTATTAGCTCTTTTCCAAGATGAATAAAAGAGGGAAATCGATAATATAATAGGCAATAAAACTTTTTGCCGAAAAAATTATCGGAGGAAATAACGAAAATGAGTATTGCTAGCATATGTAATGTCAAGGAGTGAGGGGCGTTGCAAGAATCTATCACCTTGCAGGATGTATTGAGAATAGTACGAAAGCAATTGCTGTATATTATGAGCTTTGCACTTTTTTTAGCATTAGTCATTGCGTTCTTTAGTTTTTTTATAATAAAGCCTACCTATGAAGCGCAAACACAGCTATTAGTAAATCAAAAAAATATCGACCAACAAGCACGTTTAGGCGTACAACAGGTGGAAACGGATTTGCGTTTAATTAATACGTATAATGTCATTATTCAAAGTCCTGCTATTTTATCGAAAGTGATTAGCCAGCTCGATTTAGATAGTACACCAGAGAAATTAAAAGAACAGATTACTGTATCGAGTGCGAGTAATTCCCAAGTTGTGAATATTGCCGTTCAAGACAAGCAACCCGATATGGCAGTTAATATTGCCAATACAGTAGCAGAGGTATTTCAAGAGGAAATTCAAGTGTTAATGACGATAGACAATATTAATATTTTGTCAGTAGCGACATTAGATGACAAACCTGAGCCAGTAGCGCCAAACAAAAATTTATATATTGTAGCTGCTGCAATGCTAGGATTCATCGTAAGTGCTGGCTTTGCTGTATTGATAGAATGCTTTGATACAACAGTTAAGACAGAGCAAGATATTGAAGAAATCATTGGCTTGCCGATTATGGGTATCATTAGCAAAATAAACGATGCAACCTATAAAAATATATGATGGAATCCCGTACCAGAAGGAGGGAGTAACGATGTTTCAACATAAAAGAGCAAATAAAAAAAAACTAGCCAAAATGGGCAGGAAGCTTGTGACAGTAGCTAATAGTAATTCCTTTGTTTCAGAGCAATTTCGTACAATCCGAACAAACATTACCTTTGCAATGCCCGACCAAGAAATCAAAACGATTTTAGTGACATCTGCCACACCGGGCGAAGGAAAGTCCACAAATGTGGCTAATTTAGGCGTTGTCTTTGCACAAGAAGGAAAAAAGATAGTAATTGTTGATGCAGATTTACGTAAGCCAACCATGCATTATACGTTTCGCTTACCAAATATAAGAGGACTATCAAATTTACTGACTAGACAATATGAAATGGCAGACGTGTTACACAGTACAGATATTCCGAATCTTTTTGTTATGACAAGTGGACCAATTCCTCCTAATCCAGCAGAGCTTTTAGCTTCTAAAACGATGGATAGCGTCATTGTTCAATTGATAAAAGATTTTGACATTATTATTTTTGATGCTCCGCCATTGCTATCGGTCACAGATGCGCAAATTTTGTCTAATAAATGCCATGGCACACTATTAATTGTCAATAGTGGTGTTGTGGAAAATACAAGCGTACTAAAAGCAAAATTAAGTCTTGAGGCGTCAAAGGCGAATATTTTAGGTGTCGTTTTAAACAATTATAAAACACCACTCGGTGAATATTATGATCACTATTACCGGTAGTATCTGGGCATAGATAGGGAAGTGAAATGTAATGGTCGATATGCATAGCCATATTTTAGTGAATGTTGATGATGGTCCCGAAACAGTAGAGGAGACATTCCAATTATTTGAACAAGCTATTGCACAAGGCATTACAGCTATGATAGCGACATCACATGTTCTGCATCCATTATATAATGTTCATTTTCATGAAGTGAATGAACAAATTGCACAATTACAACAGGAAATTAATAACCGAAACATGCTGTTAACACTTTATCCTGGGCACGAGGTGAGACTAGCGGGGAATATTTTAGCGTTGTTCGAAAGTGGGCAGTTGCACACATTAGCCAATTCGAATTACTTATTATTAGAGCTTCCATCAGGTTACATGCCGACATATACACGAACAATGATTTACGATTTATTGACAGCAGGTATCACGCCAATCATTGCACATCCAGAACGCAATACAGCCATAGCAGAAGATCCAAGTTGCTTGGAGCAAATTATACGAGAGGGGGCACTCGCACAAATAACCGCAGGCAGTTTAGCTGGTCTATTTGGCAAATCAATTCAACAGCTCTCTTTAAGATTAGTTCGCTCGAACCTCGTTCATACATATGGTTCGGATGTGCATAATGGAACGACACGCCCATTGTTATTTGAAAAAGGTCTTCGTTTTTTAGAAAAGCACAAACAATTAGATGCAGTGGATGATTTTTTAGCCAATAATGCACGAATCATCAACAATCAGCCTATCATAGTAGATGAACCTGATCATCAATTCACAAAAAAAGGTTGGCGTTTATTTTAAGTAGGCACAAACTTGTATGACTAATTGAAGGTATTAAATAAATAAGGGGACCGTAGGGATGAGAGTTGTTTTTATGAGAAGTAATCCAATATCTCCAGATCCTAGAGTTGAAAAGGAAGTGGACAGCCTTATAAAAAATAACTGGCATGTACAAATAGTAGCTTGGGATAGAGATCGCAAATATAAGGAAAAGGTACAATTTTTAAAGCGTACACAGGCCATTAAAATCACAAGGTTTGGCATCCCTGCTACTTTTGGTGGAGGATTTAAAAAAAATTTATTTCCACTATTGCGATTTCAAATAAAACTATTTCAATGGCTACTTCAACATAAAAATACCTATGATATTATACATGCTTGTGACTTCGATACAGCATTTATCGGCACGATATGTGGGAAGTTACTCCATAAAAAAGTTATTTATGATATGTTTGATTCCGTTACTGCACCCTTTCATGGACCAGCAATGATAGGGAAAGTTGTTGAAAAGATAGATATCGCTCTGTTGAATCGTGTGGATGCTGTCATTATTTGTACAGAAAAACGAAAAGGTCAAATAGCGAATGCATCACCTAAAAAAATAGAGGTGATTTATAATACGCCACTTCCTATACCGTTAAATCATGATTTTCATTTGAATAAAGAGAAAGTAAAAATAGTCTATGTTGGCATATTAGCAAAGGAAAGACTTATTAAAGAACTAGTTGAAATAGTAAAAGTGAATGGAAACTATGAATTGCATATAGGTGGATTTGGCGAGTATGCAGATGAATTGGCCGAACTCGCACAAAAGTATGACAATATCCTCTATTACGGGAAGATTCCATATGACAAAACACTCGCTTTAGAAAATAGTTGTGACATTATGACTGCGATTTACGACCCCAAAGTTTCTAATCACTATTATGCAGCACCGAATAAATTTTACGAGGCACTGATGCTGGGAAAACCTTTAATTATGGTGAAAAATACAGGAATGTCGGAAGTAGTAGCAGCACATAATCTAGGAGAGTTAATTGATTATAATCAACATAGTTTACAACAAGCTATTGAAAAGTTAATTGAGCGCAAAAAAGAATGGCCAGGAATATCTCGTAAAATGAAGCTGTTATACGAAGACCACTATAGCTGGAGCGAAATGGAAAAGCGAATTATTACATTATACAGCCATTTATAGCAGCACATAATATTACATTTCAAGGGGGACTTCAGACGATATGAAAATATTATTTGTTGCGCAAAATTTTCAGATGGGCGGTATTCAAAAGGCATTAATTAATACATTGAAAGAACTTAGTGTTGATGAACAATATGAAATTGATATTTTTACATTCGGTGAAGGTGAGCTTTTAAAGGACATCCCTCCTAACGTCAATGTAAATATCGGCAACTTACTATTACAACTAATCGCTACCCCCTTTTATGTCGTGAAACAGAGAAAAAACGGCTGGTATATTATGCTGCGCTTAGTATGTATGTTGCTTGTACGCATCATGGGCTCTAACAACTTTTATACATTACTTTTAAAAAAACATCGCCCTAAAAAACATTATCATATAGCCATTTCTTATTTTAATGACGCACCAAATAGTTATTTTAACCGAGGTACAAATTTATTCGTCGATAAATTTGTACAGGCACATAAAAAGCTTGCATGGATACATACCGATCCATTAAGAGCAAATTTTAATTATAAAGTTTGTGTCAAAACCTATGAAAATTTTGATAGATTAATATGTGTTTCTGAAGCATGTAAGCGAAATTTCCTGAAATTTCTCCCGCTATATCAACATAAAATACACGTTGTCTACAATTTTTTTCCGATAACGGAAATAAAAGAGTTAGCAACAGATTATATGCCATTTGAAAAAGGAACAATGGATTTATTATCTGTTGGTAGAATGGACAATGCCACAAAAAGATTCGACCTTATTCCATATATATGTAAGCTTTTAAAGGAGTCTTCTATCAAGCAATTTTATTGGCGAATTATAGGCGATGGACCGGACTTACTTTTTAATAAACAATTAGCATTACAATTAGGTGTAGATGATGTAGTTGAATTTGTTGGGGAATGTCATAATCCATATCCGTTTATTAAAGAAAGCGATGTCCTTATATTAACTTCAGCGTATGAAGGTTATCCGATGGTAGTTGGCGAGGCATTAATATTAGAAACGCCTGTGATTACGACGAATTTTGCAGCAGCAGGTGAACAAATACAACATGGATTCAATGGATTGATAACAGATGGGGATATAGAGGATATGTACGCGGTCATAGCTAATATCATCCAAAGTAAGGATTGCCTCGACAAGATGAAAAAGTATATTGAAGAAAATAGCTATACAAATCGAAAGGCACGAGAGCAATTAGTATTGGAGTTTGATCGCAAATGATCGAAAAAAGGAAAAATTATAGTATATTGCTTTGTGTTGTTTCCAGTATTTTTGTTGTGTTCAAAATGTATACAGGTAATCCTCTTTTTCTTTGGTTTTTTATCTTATTTGTAATGACAGCGATGCTGTTGGCTAAACAACAACATCGACTAGATTATTTACTGTTCTTTATTTCTTGGGTATATGTCATAAAGTTTGAATTAACAGGTCACTCACTTTTTGTCGTGCTAAGCTTTTTTTATATTGTGTTAAGTATAGGAACGCTTTTTCTACACAAAAAGAGGATTTCAACACAGCTTGTTTTAACATATGTTCTTTTTGTGTTTTTTGCTGTTGGGGCAACACTGTTTAGTAGCGGCAATGTCATCGAAGCGTTTGGCTTTGTATTAAATTATAGTGTAATCTTTTTTGCTGTTCTGTTTATCGATTCCAATGTTTATTATAGAAGATATACGTATGTTTATGCAGCAGGTTTATTATGCGCTGCTATCGTACGGTGGGTAAGTTTTTCTGTTCCAGCGATTAATCACTTTATTGAGTCCATGACAATCGTTAATACAGTAAAAACAACAAGTACCATTAATACGCGGTTTACAGGTTTAGATTTAGATCCGAATTATTTTAGTTTGCAAATTCTAATAGCCATTGCGTGCCTAGTCGTTCTTTATTATTACAACAACAAATTAGAGGTTACACCGATTGTGCTTATTCTAATCTTATCTATATTTGGTGTATTTACTTATTCTAAAATGTTTATTATCACATTGATCACATTGATTTTATTAACGTTCATAATGTTTATAAAGAACAATGTCAAAACAGCGATTAAATTTGCTTCATTTATTGTAGTAATGGTAAGTGTTTCGTTATTTTTTTTTTACGAGAGACTATTCGAAATTTATTGGGTTCGCTTTTTTGGCGCAGGAACATCGACAGATGCTATTACGACTGGTCGAGTAAGTAGCTGGAATATGTTTGCGACAGAAATTTTACAAAGTACGAAAATCGTAGTTTTTGGAGCGGGGTTTGGCACGAGTTTCTCTACTGCAAAAATGGCACACACAATGTATCTATCCACGCCTTATTATCTTGGGGTACTAGGAATAACACTTGCATTACTATACATCTTCTCTTTAAATAAAGTTCTCCGTCAAAATAGTAGTAATCGTAAAACAAACATTCAATACCTAACCATCAACGCAATTCCTCTCTATATTATGTTAATCGCTAATACTGTACTTGATTCGTTCGTTATGGATTATTTCCCTTTTCATATATTGATGATTATGTTTGCCTTAACACTTAATAAAACGCAGGAGCATGAGGTTGGGGGGTGATGCAGTGCCATTATTAAGTATTATTGTGCCCATTTATAATGTGGAGCTGTATTTACAACAATGTGTAGATAGCATTTTAAGACAAACGTTTGAGGACTTTGAATTAATACTGGTCAATGATGGCTCAACGGATAATAGTCCCAACATATGTGACGATTATGCTGCACGCGATGCAAGAATTATTGTCGTGCATAAAGAAAATGGTGGCCTTGTTAGTGCGCGCAAAGCGGGCCTAAGCATTGCAAAAGGGAAATATATTGGATATGTGGATAGTGATGATTGGATTGAAGCTGACATGTATCAAGCACTATGTGATGCAGCACAAGCTTTTAATGTAGATATTGTGATTTGCGATATTATAGAAAATTATCTAGATTATGAAGTGAGAAGTACGCAAATTGTGAAACCTGGATTATATCGAAAGGATAGAATGATAAAAGAAGTTTACCCGATGATGTTGTATGCGGGGCGATACTATCAGTTTGGATTATTTCCTTCTGTTTCAAATAAAATATTTAAAAAGTCACTTCTTGAAAAATTTCAATTTCGTGTCGATGATCAAATACGCATGGGGGAAGATGTTGCCTGTACATATCCAAGCTTACTTAATGCGAAAAGTATCTATCTATTAGACAAACAGTATCTTTATCATTATCGCCAAAATCCTTCCTCTATGACAGCTAGCTATGATCAGAAGTTTTTTGAGAAAATACTCGTCTTATATAAACATTTGAGAGGTTTATCCCCAGCTCCTTATTTTGCAAATCAACTACAGTATTATTTGACCTATTTAGTGATTGCAGGAGTCCATAATGAATTTCATCGAGAGAATAAGAAGAGCTTACGAGAAAAAAGAGTCTTTCTCAAAAAAATGCTTAAACATCGCGACATTAACGAGGTGTTACAGGCAATTTGTCCAAATACATTGCCATTCAAAGTGAAAATTATCACTGTATTATTAAAGAGACAATCTATTTTTTTACTATATGTATTGGCTAGGATGAAACAAAAAACTAATTTTCGTAAGGCTATAAAAGGAGCGAAATGAGAACAAGGAAAATTTTATTAAACTTATTTTCCAATGTCATGTTGCAAGTTGTGACCGCCGTGATTAATTTTATTTTGCCTCGATTATTTATGACGACTTACGGTTCTGCTACGAATGGACTTGTGACATCGATTAAGCAATTTTTAGGTTATTTAAAAATTGTAGAAGCGGGTATCGGCAGTGCATCCATCGCAGCGCTTTACAAACCGTTAGCTAGGAACGACAAAGAACAGATAAATGGCATCCTTTCAGCGACGCACTATTTTTATCGACGTTCGGGTATGGTTTTTGTTGTATTAGTAGCCTTGTTGGCTATGTTCTATCCGCTGTTAGTAAAGGAAGATGTGTCACCCCTAACCGCATTTTATATGGTGCTTATTTTAGGTATCAGTGGTGTATGGGACTATTTTTTGATTGGGAAATATTACGTTTTGCTAACAGCAGATCAAAAAAGCTATATTGTGTTCCGTATTCAAACATGCTTATTGGTTGTTAGTACAATGCTCTCTTTGACTTTATTAACACTGGGGTTTTCAATCATTATTGTAGTTGGCAGTTCTAGCATTCTATTATTACTAGATATTCTTTTTTTAAAAGTATATGTCCAAAAAAAATACCCATATTTTAATAGTAAAGGAACACCAAATACATCAGCCATAAATAAAAGATGGGATGCTTTAATCCATCAAATCGCCTCGCTTGTTGTTTTTAATACACCGTTTATGTTCATTACTATTTTTCTTGGACTTGCAGAGGTTAGTGTATTTACTGTATACAATATGGTATTTAATGCTATTACATTATTTATTTCCGCTTTCTCCGGTGCGATGTTAGCAGCCTTTGGAGACATACTTGTAAAAGAAGAGCGAGAGGCACTGCAACGACATTTTCATCATTTTGAATGTATTTTTTTTGCAGTCGTTGCTTTCGGTTATACATGCACAGCCCTGTTAATTTTGCCTTTTATAACAATTTATACAGCGGGTGTTGAGGATGCAAACTATATAAGACCATGGTTAGCAGCACTCTTTGTCATAGTAGGTATTGCCAATGCAATAAGAATTCCTGCGAATACATTAGTAAATTCGGCTGGGCATTTTAAAGAGACGAAAAATAGAGCGATTATGGAAGCGGCCATTAATTTTTCTGTGTCCTTTGTTTTAGTTCAATTTTTAGGGGTGGAAGGTATTTTAATAGGCGGGCTTTGTTCGTATGCCTATCGTACTTGTGACCTAATCTTTTATACATCTAAAACAATATTAAAAAATTCCGTACGTATTACGGTTAAAAAAATAGTGCTGAATTTTGTTTTGGCATTTATCGCGGCATCCCCATTTCTATTTTTCATCGAACTACATATCGTGAGCGTAAAGGCATGGTTTTTAGCAGCTATATGCATTGCTTTATGGACCATTTTAGTAGTTGTGCTGGGAAATTTTATGTTTCAACCGACAACGATGCGAGAAATTTTGCAGCATTTCAAACGTGTAATTTCCAATGATTAGCAACGTTTTCTAGTAGTGAGGAAGCATACAAGCTAGAGAAAATAAGATAGATTGTTTAGAAATGGCAGGTGGAAAAATGAAGCCAGTTGTGAAGGAAATATTTTTACTAAGGTTTGTCGCCTGTTTAGGAATTGTTTTAATGCATAGTGTCACTTTAGGATTGGACTTGTTCGATATAGAGAAAAGTACAATATTTATTGTGCTGACATCGCTTCAATTAGCATTAATGTTTGGAACACCTATCTTTATTTTTATTTCGGAGTTTGTTATTGCTTATTCCTATCCACATCAACTGCCAAAAAAATTTTATAAAAAACGTTTGAACTATATTTTTCTTCCGTTTATTTTTATCGGTTTTTTGGATGCGGCTTTTCATTCAATAAGCATGACTAATGTTGAATTTGATAAGAAGATTATTTTAAATTTTTTTGAAGGTGATTTCCACGGGTATTTTATCGTGATCGTCTTTCAGTTTTATTTTTTACATCCATTATTTGTGAAATTTGTTGTACCCAAATACCGTGCTTACCAAGTGATTATGACGGCATGTCTTGTTAATTTTTCTTACCTTGCAGTCTTTAATTTTTTCGATCCTTTTCGGTATTTATCGTTCCTTCCTTATCTAGAAGTGGAATGGAATGTGTTAAATAAGATGCCGTTTCCCGCTTGGATTGCCTATTTTGTCGTCGCCTATTATTGCGGTAAAAACTATGAGCAGTTTTTATTGTTACTCCAACGATTGCGTTATTTCTTACCGAGTGTAGGTATACTTACACTCGGTATATTACTCGCCAGTCAATGGTCTGGCTTGATTACTGAAGTTCACTCCAAGAGGATTGATGTAATCCCCTATACATTGAGCATAGCCTTTCTATTGTTCTATATGGCAAATAAAGTAAAGTACATGCCTAAGTTTGTGACTTTTATTAGCCGATACTCATTTGGAATTTATTTACTACATCCTCTTTTTATTATTTTACTAAAAACTATTTTTATAAAATTTATAGATGATTTAAGTGTATTTACTGTTATTATCACAACATTTTTATGCAGCACAATATGTTCTATCTGTGCTACGTATTTGCTGAATAAATGGCGGTTTGGTCCTTATTTAGTAGGGCAAGTACATGCAGAAGAAAGCTTAGCGAACGACAAAAAAATTGCCGGTAAAACAAAACAGGTACTTCATCAACGTTAATGAATGCCAGTTAGACGAGATGCTTTTGGCTTAAAAGAGAAATTAAAGCAAGGAAATGCAAACAAGGGATATAATTTAGTGATGGTTTTTCTTTATATTTTGCGATTGATGAAGAAAAAATGGTAAACTCTAATGAGTGTTATTGATAGAAAGAGTGGTTTTGTAAAATGAAAGTAATTTTTATTGGAGATATCGTCGGTTCAATTGGCCGAGATGCGGTAGAAAAATATTTACCACGATTAAAAAAGAAGTTTAGTCCAGATGTTGTTATTGCAAATGGTGAAAATGCAGCAGCAGGTCGTGGGATTACACGTAATATTTATAATGATTTATTACAAATGGGTGTAGATGTTATTACTATGGGTAACCACACTTGGGATAATAAAGATATTTTTGATTTTATTGATGATGCTGATTATTTAATTCGCCCTGCGAACTTTTCGTCTGAGGCACCGGGTAAAGGCATGGTGCAAATTGCGAAAAATGGCGTTACATTATCAGTTATTAATTTACACGGTCGTGTATTTTTGCCACCGCATGAAGATCCGTTTGCAATGGCTGAACAATTGATTGAAGAAGCTCGTAAAACGTCACCGCTTGTATTTGTGGATTTCCACGCTGAAGCGACAAGCGAAAAAATAGCGCTTGGTTGGCACTTGGATGGCAAGGCATCGGCAGTCGTTGGAACGCATACGCATGTGCAAACAGCAGATGCGCGCATTTATCCTAACGGTACTGCTTATATTACAGACGTAGGTATGACTGGTCCATATGATGAAATTTTAGGCATGACAAAGGAAAGTGTGATTTACAAGTTCCAAACAAATATGCCGTCTCGTTTTGAAGTACCGAAAAAGGGCCGTGATGTGTTAAGTGGCTTTTTTGTTGAGATTGATGACAAGACAGGGAAGGCATTGCGTTGTGAAAGAATTTATATTAATGAGGACTATCCGTTTCAGGCGTAAGATAAACTACTGTGCATTTTTTATGTGCAGTAGTTTTTTTGTTGTGTCGAGCTATTTTAACGAAAGAAAATAACTCGTTTTTTTAAGGCTTTACAATATATAAGAATTGAAAAATAGTCTATTTTCATATTGCCGAGCATAAAATGAGCTACGGACAATAACTTGGGGACCAAAAAGGGGGACATGAGTTGTTGAGCGTAAACACTATTCGCGAAACGGGGAGGAATAATTGTGGATTCATTAAAAGTATCGTCACGCTCTAATCCAAATTCAGTTGCAGGTGCATTAGTCGCGGTAATAAGAGAAAAAGGGCAAGCAGAAATGCAGGCAGTTGGGGCAGGTGCACTTAACCAAGCCGTGAAAGCAGTGGCCATTGCACGCGGATTTGTAGCGCCAAGTGGCACAGATTTAATTTGCGCTCCGGCGTTTGCCGATATTTTGATTGCGGGCGAAGAACGTACAGCCTTAAAGCTGCTAGTAGAAAAACGAGTTCGATAATAAAGTAGAACTTTAATCGGTGGGGGGAAACCCCCACCGATTATTAGTGCCAGTCACCGAAACAATTCTGAATTTTTATCGCTCTGTCAGTAGGGCGAATAAAGTAAAAATCCACGATTGCTCCTGTGGGACACACAACATATGACGCAACAAGCCTCGTAAAATCGAGGGTTGCGGCTTGTATCGTGCCCGCAAAAAGCGAAGTGGATTTTTTTACATGCCAGTCACTCATACAATTATTCTGCACTTGAAATTAGTGAGTTAATTTTTTATACTTAATTGATTTGAAAATTACAACTTTTTGAACAACATTTTCAGTCAAAGGTCTGAATTTCGTCTAATTCATTGAATAACAATAGTGTAGACCGTTTCTTCGTGTTAAACTTATGAAGGAAAAAAATAATAGTATACATTGGATTTAAGGAGTTGTTGAGATGTTACATCAGCTTTCGTGGAAAGTCGGTGGGCAACAGGGTGAAGGGATTGAGAGTACAGGTGAGATTTTCTCGATGGCAATGAATCGTCTAGGTTATTTCCTATACGGTTATCGTCACTTCTCTTCTCGTATAAAAGGTGGCCACACTAATAATAAAATTACAGTTCGTCCAACAGAAGTACGTTCCATTGCGGATGATTTAGATATTTTAGTGGCGTTCGATCAAGAAACAATCGACGTCAATTATAAAGAATTAACAGAAAAAGGGATTATCTTAGCCGATGCAAAATTTGAACCTGTAAAGCCAGAGGATTCAAAAGCGCCATTATTTGCCGTACCATTCACAGAAGTGGCAGCTGAACTAGGTACAACGTTAATGAAAAACATGGTTGCTATTGGAGCTACTGCTTCACTTCTAAACTTAGAAGACGCTGTGTTCCAAAATGTTGTGGATGACATCTTCGGTAAAAAAGGTGAAGAGGTTGTTCAGAAAAACATGGAGGCCATTGCGCGCGGTCATGACATGATGAACGAATTATTAGGCAATCGTGTCGGTGAGTGGGCATTAGCGCCAGCTGATGGTAAACGCCGTATGTTTATGATCGGTAATGATGCAGTAGCACTTGGGGCATTAGCTGCGGGTACACGCTTTATGGCAGCTTATCCAATTACACCTGCATCTGAAATTATGGAATACCTTATTAAAAAATTGCCAAAATTCGGTGGCGCTGTGATTCAAACAGAAGATGAAATTGCTGCAGCGACGATGGCGATTGGTGCAAACTTCGGTGGTGTTCGTTCATTTACAGCGTCAGCAGGTCCTGGTCTTTCACTTATGATGGAAGCAATCGGTCTTTCAGGTATGACTGAGCAGCCTCTAGTGGTGATTGATACACAACGTGGTGGTCCATCTACTGGCTTACCAACGAAACAAGAGCAATCTGATTTAATGGCTATGCTTTATGGTACGCATGGTGAAATTCCGAAAGTGGTCATCGCACCTTCTACAATGGAAGAAGCATTCTTTGATACTATTCAAGCGTTTAATATTGCAGAGGAATTACAATTGCCAGTTATTTTAATGACAGACTTACAATTATCACTTGGTAAACAAACGGTTGAACCATTCGATTACAATAAAATTGAAATTCGTCGCGGTAAAATTGTCACTGATGATATTGAAGCTTCAGCAGATAAAGCTTACTTCAAACGTTATGAAGATACAGAAGACGGTATTTCACCGCGTGTGTTACCAGGTCACTTAAATGGAATCCACCATGTTACTGGTGTTGAGCATGATGAAACAGGGAAACCATCTGAAGCAACGGGCAATCGACGTGCACAAATGGACAAACGTTTCCGCAAGCTAGAAGCCCTGAAGTTTGATACACCAGTTTACAAAAATGCACCACATGAAGAAGCGGATGTATTATTAGTAGGCTTTAACTCAACTCGTGGAGCAATTGAAGAAGTACAAGAGCGTTTAAACGCACAAGGCATGAAGGTGAACCATGCGCATATCCGTTTAATTCACCCATTCCCTTCTGCTGAGATGGCACCTCTTGTAGCGAAAGCGAAAAAAGTAATCGTTGTGGAAAACAACTACACAGGTCAATTGGCTAATATCATGAAAATGAATATTGGTGGTCACGATAAAATTGAGATGATTACAAAATATAACGGTACACCATTTTTACCAGGTGAACTAGAAAATAGAGTGAAGGAGTTGACTCGCTAATGGCAACGTTTAAGGATTTTCGTAATACAGTGAAACCGAACTGGTGCCCAGGATGTGGCGACTTCTCTGTACAGGCTGCGATTCAACGTGCAGCAGCAAATGTAGGCATCGAACCAAATGAGCTAGCTGTTATTTCTGGGATTGGCTGTTCAGGTCGTATTTCAGGTTACATTAATTCATATGGTTTCCACGGTATCCATGGTCGTGCATTACCAATTGCACAAGGATTGAAAATGGCCAATCGTGATTTAAACGTCATTGCCTCTGGTGGTGACGGAGATGGTTTTGCGATTGGTATGGGTCATACAATCCATGCCATCCGTCGAAATATTGATATTACGTATGTTGTGATGGATAACCAAATTTACGGTTTAACAAAAGGGCAAACATCTCCACGCTCGGCCGCTGGGTTTATTACAAAATCAACGCCAGGTGGTGCAATTGAGCCATCATTAAAACCGTTAGAAGTAGCCTTAACTAGTGGTGCAACGTTTGTGGCACAAGGCTTCTCAACGGATATTAAAGAATTAACAGCTTTAATTGAAGCGGGCATTAACCATAAAGGCTTTTCTTTCATCAACGTATTTTCACCATGTGTTACTTACAACAAAGTGAATACGTACGATTGGTTTAAAGAAAACTTAACAAAGCTAGCTGATATTGAAGGTTATGATAATGCTGACCGTGGCATGGCAATGCGCACAGTAATGGAGCATGAAGGCTTAGTAACAGGTATTATTTATCAGGATAAAGAAACAACTTCTTATCAAGAAAAAGTACCTGGCTACGCTGAGTTGCCATTAACGGATATCGACATTAAAATGAGCGAAAATGAATTCGATGCACTTGTGCAGGAGTTTATGTAAATAAAAACATTGAAAGCCACTATGCTCGATTGTGGCTTTCAAAATGAAGACAGAAGGCATTAAGATGGAATATCTTAATGCCTTCTGTCTTTTTGTTTGAGTGTCAGGCACCCAAACAATTCTGAAATTACTTCATCAATGATTAATAAGGGGCGTGCGCGGGTAAAATTAAATGAAAAAATGATACAATAAAAGAAAAAAAGAGGCGATGTTCGTGAATAATATCATTGATTTTATTGCGAAAAAAAAGGAACGAGAAGAACGACAACGTGCGCAAGATTTAGAGCGCTATGTTGCAACGCATTGTAAATTTCATCAGCCAGAAAATATCGATGCACTCGTTGATGGGAAAATGATTGAAGTGAAAGATCATACATTGTTTTTAGGTTTTCTATCTATATTAAAAGATGAACAAATCGAGCCACTACATATCTTTCAGGACGTTTTTACCTTAGAACCTATCCGTTTTGAAATGGCCTACAATATGAAATGGTGGTCAGTTGTTCAACTTGCTTTTACATTTTTAACGATTTTAAAGGAAAATGAACCGCATACATATGCAGATTTTCTAGGACTTTCTTGATTCATCTAGGGTGTGTGCACGTCTGAAAACTAAACAAACGTGCGCATACGTAACTGGATTCCTCTTTATCTTCTTGATAGAATAGCATCTTTTATACAACTCCCCTACGACTTAAAAAACTTCACATAAATTTATAAACGATCAATATTTTTTACTAAATATTTTTAATCCATCCATACTTGCTTAATGTTTGTTTTATAAGATTACTCTTGTAAGCAAATAAAAATAAACATAAACAAATGGAGGGTCCAACTCATGGCAATTCAAAAGCTATGGAAGAAAAGTTTAGTTGGTGTATTAGCAATATCTATGTTAGCAGCATGTTCTGACAGTTCGTCTAATGCAAATGACATCAAAAGTGATTTAACGCTTGATGAAATTACAGAAAAGGCAAAACAAGAAGGTACTGTCAATTCAGTCGGTATGCCAGATACATGGGCAAACTGGGTAGAGACATGGCAAGAGCTTGAAACAGAGTACACTCTCAAACATCAGGACACAGATATGTCGAGTGCAGAGGAATTAGCGAAGTTTGAAGCAGAAAAAGACGATGCGACAGCCGATATTGGCGACGTAGGAATTGCCTTTGGTCCAATCGCTAAAGATAAAGGTCTTACATTGCCATACAAAACTTCTTATTGGGATGATATTCCTGACTGGGCAAAAGATGAAGAGGGCCATTGGATTGTTGGTTATACAGGGACCATTGCATTTCTAACAGATAAAAACAATGTGAAAAATCCACCAACGTCTTGGGAAGATCTTAAAAATGGCGACTATCATGTCAGCATTGGAGATGCGTTAACTGCAAACCAAGCACAATTTGCGATATTAGCTGCAGCAATGGCTTTCGGTGGAGATGAATCTAATATTCAGCCGGGCATCGACTTTTTTGCGGAATTAGCAAAACAAGGACGCCTACAAGGTGATCCAACAGTCGCTAATTTAGAAAAAGGGGAGATTGATGTTGCAATTTTATGGGATTTCAATGCACTAGGTTATCGTCATCAAATTGATGAGCAACGTTTCGATGTAGTCATCCCATCGGAAGGCTCTGTCACATCAGGCTACGCAACCGTTATTAATAAATATGCGAAAAATCCACATGCGGCGATGTTAACACGAGAATATATTTTATCGGATGCAGGACAGGAGAACTTAGCAAAGGGTTATGCCCGACCAATTCGTGAAAATGTGCAATTACCTCAAGAAGTAAAGGATTTATTATTACCAGCAGATATGTATAAAAATGCGCAACCTGTTAGCGACCAAAAGCAGTGGGAGGAAACAACAAAGCAAATTCCACAAATGTATCAAGAGCAGGTATTAATTCATGCCAAATAACAAAGTTGTCCTTATTGTTGTTGATGCACTTCGTTTTGATACTGCCTGTACACATATGGGCTTTATGCAACATTTAGTAGAACGTAAAATGGCCTCGCGTTTTGAGGTTCGTTCGGAAGTACCATCACTATCGAGACCATTATATGAAACGATTTTAACGGGCACTCCACCAATTGTTCATGGCGTCACTAGTAATATGACGGTGCGCCTATCAACACAAAATAGTTTATTCCATTTAGCACAGTCAAATGGTTTATCGACTGCAGCGGCTGCTTATTATTGGGTAAGTGAACTTTATAATCGTGCACCCTTTCAGCATATGGAGGATCGTTTACAATTCGATAAACAGCTTCCGATTGAAAATGGCTTGTTTTACTTTGAGGATCATTATCCTGACAGCCATTTGTTTGCAGATGCCGCATGGTTAATGGACCAAAAACAACCAGATTTCTTATATATTCATCCGATGAATGTAGATGACGATGGGCATAAATTTACAGCAAATTCAGCGCAATATCGTAATCGTGTATTAGCTGTGGATGCACTATTGTCGTTGTTTATACCTAAATGCATGGCGCAGGGATATGATGTCATTGTGACAGCAGATCATGGGATGACAAGTGATGGCAATCATGGTGGGACAACGATAGAGGATCGACATGTACCGATGTTTGTCATCTCTCAAACCGTGAAGGCAGGTATAAAAGACGGTGTAGTATCACAGCTACAAGTGGCACCTCTTTGCTGTCACCTGCTAAATATAGCGCCTTCAGAGGAAATGGTGCCATTACTATTAGAGGGCGTCCAGACAGTAAAATAAAACAATAAATAGTATCAGGGAATTTTGAACAATATTCATTATAAATTTCAAAATCTTTAAGTTAGAAAGTAGTGATTGTTTTGATTTCCAAGCGGCAATCGTTTGCCTGGCTTACACCTTTCTTATTACTTGTCCTGTTGTTTTTCCTTGTGCCTTTACTGTATATGCTGATAACGAGTTTTAGTAATAGCGAAGGATTTACGTTAGCACAATATAAATCTGTATTAACAAACACGTATATTTTACAAGGTTTTAAAAATAGTTTTACATTATCTGTTATTTCGGCTGTGATTGCGCTCGTCGTTACATTGTTTGCCGTGTATGCTATTACGCACTTTTCGCAGCCGGTACGGGAAAAAATTTTAATACTAACCAATTTAACATCTAATTTTTCAGGTATTCCTTTAGCTTTTGCATTTATTGTCTTGCTTGGGAATAGTGGATTATTTACTTTGCTATTTGATAAGTGGGAAATTGGCGCTTTATCGTCATTTTCCCTTTATAGCTGGAGTGGTCTATTACTCATTTATATTTATTTTCAACTGCCATTAGCATTGATGCTATTGTATCCAATTTATGATGGTATTCAGCAGCAATGGAAGGAAGCAGCCGCTCTTTTAGGAGCTTCTACTTTACAGTTTTGGCTGAAGGTAGGGATACCTGTTATGTTACCAGGGATTGTTGGAACCTTTAGTGTGTTGTTTGCCAATGCAATGGGTGCCTATGCATCTGCTTACGCATTGACAAATAGTAATTACAATTTAGTGGCCATTCGTATTGGAGCACTCATTAAAGGGGATATATTTGCACAACCCGAGTTGGCAAGTGCGATTGCTGTATTGCTAGCGGTAACAATGGTAACCGCCATGCTGATAAGTGAATGGAGCATTAAAAAGACAAGGGGGAAATTAAAGTGAAAAAAAGAAGTTTAGCTAATATCATTTTCCTCTTTTTAATGTTGTATTTGCTATTACCGATTGTAGCGACAATGCTGTATGCTTTTTCGTCAAAGTGGCATAAAAGTATTTTTCCCGAGGGGCTAACATTCAAGTGGCTTGCTACACTGTTTCAAGATACGGCATTTATGCAAGCATTTGGCCGCTCTGTCCTCCTTGCGGGAGGGGCGGTTATCATCGCACTAATCGTTATTGTCCCTGCAATTTTTGTCATCGTTTTGTATTTTCCAAAGTATGAGAAATGGATTCAAGTTGCCGTTGTAATGGTCTATTCATTTCCAGGGATTATTTTAGCTGTTGGCTTAATTCGGGTGTATTCAACAATAGGTGTACCCATGATCTTGGTCGTATTGGGTGCCTATGTAATCGGTATTTTGCCCTATATTTATCAAGGCACGCGCAATAGCTTGCGTAATGTAGATGCAAGACAGTTATTGGATGCTGCGCAATTATTAGGCGCAACGAAAACACAGGCATTTACAAAAATACTGTTGCCTACCGTTTATCCAGGCTTGTTTGCAGGTGCATTATTATCGTTTTCCGTGCTATTTGGAGAATTTGTACTTATTAACTTAGTCGTCGGCTCACGCTTTGAAACGGTACAAATTTATTTAATGAAAAAGCTAAGTACGAGCGGTCATATTGCTAGCGCAGTTGTCTTTATTTATATCGTTCTGATGGGCATATTAACGTTCGCTATTGCGATATTAACGAAACGTTCGAAAGGTGCGACGAATTTATGAGCTATATTGTGATTGAAGGACTTCATAAAAAATATGACCAAACAACTGTCTTATCCAATATCGATATGACAATTGAAAAAGGTCAATTAATTACGCTTTTAGGGCCGAGTGGCTGTGGGAAAAGTACCATTTTGCGCATTATTGCGGGCTTAACAAATGCTACAGCAGGAGAAATTCAATTGGAAGGACAAAACATGAACGGTGTCCAACCGAAAGAGCGTCAAGTGGGCATGGTTTTTCAATCTTATGCGCTATTTCCTAATATGACTGTTAAAGAAAATATAGCATTTGGTTTGCGGATGCAAAAAGTTAATAATACAGAGCTAGAACAACGTGTACAAGATATGCTCCATATCGTTCATTTGACAGAAAAAGCGAATGCTTATCCAAAGGAGTTATCAGGCGGGCAACAGCAACGTGTAGCGCTTGCACGTGCGCTTATTGTGCGACCGAAAGTATTGCTTTTAGATGAACCTCTTAGTGCACTTGATGCCCAAATACGAAAAAAATTGCAGACCGATTTACGGGCAATACAACGCAAGCTTGGCATGACGATGATTCTAGTAACACATGATCAAGATGAAGCTATGGCTGTGTCAGACAAAATATTTGTGATGAGCAATGGGCAAATTGCGCAATGTGGTTCACCGACAGAAATTTATACAAATCCACAAAGTGAATTTATCGCTAATTTCATTGGTCATTATAATGTTATTCCTAGACAAGTGTTAGAGACAATGATTGGAGAAAAATTACCTGGAGATAATAAGAAGTTTGCCATACGACCAGAAGCTCTTCATTTAGAGATGATGGAAGGTGACCTTTGCCTTCGCGGTGTAGCGACACAGTCACTTATGAGTGGCAATATTATCCGTACAACGCTTGAAGGTGACTGTATGTTTACAATGGAACAGTTACATCAACGTGGGCATACGCTTGAAGTGGGTAAAAACTACAAATGTTATGTAGCGAAGGAAGATGTGATTGCACTGTCATGACATATGCAAAAATTGAACGTTTTGAATTTATTTTAAAGCAGTTAGAGCTTGATGGCAAAATTATTGTAGCGAATATTGCTGAGACACTGCTCGTAGCACCTGAAACTGTTCGTCGAGATTTGGATGAGCTAGAACAACAGCATTTATTGACCCGAGTGCATGGCGGGGCAATCAAATATACCAACGTTCGAACGGAGCCAGCATTTTTGCGAAAACTGCAAATGCATAAAGAGGCGAAATGTGCTATTGCACGTCAGGCCGCACAGCGTATTTGTGATGGAGATACGATTGCCGTTGATACAGGGACGACGACAGTCCATATAGCGGATTACTTAATGGCAGTTGATGATATTACGGTTGTGACTAATTCTATTGCCGCCGCCGCACAGTTTAATCTCGCCATTGAAGAAAGACGGATGACAGGGAAAGTTATTTTACTAGGCGGTACAACAAATCCAAGGCAAGCTTCAGTTGCAGGTGCGATGACGTTGGAGTGGTTAAGTCATATGAACTTTGATAAGGCCTTTTTATCATGCGGGGGCATCAAGGATGGCATTGTCTATGATTATGATTTAGATGAATCCTTGATTTCCCAAAAAATGCTTCAACAAAGTAAGAATTGTATATTACTAGCGGATGCATCAAAGCTTAATGGCAAATCATTTTATCAAATTTGTGATTTGGCACAATGTACGGAAATCATGTGTGATATGGCTTGTCCTGAGGAATGGCAAGCGTACGAAGAACAGTGGACAGTATGTAGTGGAGGGAAGAGTTGATGACAATTGATTACCATGTACATTTAGAGGAGGGCCCATATTCTTTTCGTTGGTTGGAGCGAACATCACAAGCCATAGCCAATTTTCATGACCTAAAAAATGTTGACAATGGCTCTAAAGCTTTAATTGAGTGGCAAGTGGCAACGCTTGCTAAAAGATTGCATAATGGCTGTTATAGTGAAGAATGGCTCGATTTATATTTACAACGGGCAAAGCAACTTGGTTTACGAGAGGTAGGCATTGTGGATCATTTGTATCGGTTTAAGGAAACACGCTCCTATTTTGAGCGTTATATGCAATTGGATGAATCAACAGAAATCGGTCAACTCCAACGATATTGGCTAAATAGTGTGATGACAGAAAGTATGGACGATTTCGTAATGGCAATTGACAAGGCAAAGGACAAATGGCGTCAGCACGGTGTTGAGTTAAGGCTAGGGATTGAAGCGGATTATTTTGTAGGCGGTGAAGAAGAATTGACCGCGCTCCTACAAGGGCATCCGTGGGATTATGTTATTGGCTCGGTTCATTTTATAGATGGCTGGGGTTTTGATAATCCACAAACGGAGCATCTATTTAAAAAGATGGACCAGCCAACTTTACAGATGAAGTATACACAGTTTTATACCACGGTTGTGCAAATGATTCAGTCTAATATGTTTGATTTTGTAGCTCATTTGGATAATTTTAAAGTCTTTAATTATCATGTGCAGGATGAGGCGTTTAATCTTTTATGGTATGAACAGATTGCACAGGCGCTTGTCGCAACACAAACTGCTACAGAAATAAACGCAGGGTTATATTATCGCTATCCGGTTAAAGAAATGTGCCCCGGTCCACTGTTTTTGCAAGTTCTCGTGAAACGAGGTGTCGAGTTTACCGTATCTTCAGACGCCCACTTCCCAGATGATTTAGGAAACTATACATTTGCCAATACAGATTGGCTAAAAACTTTGGGTGTTAAGAAGCTTTTAGGCTTCCAACAACGCACCAAGAAATATATCGAGCTTTAACGAAGATCACCGTTGATACCTGTCATCGGTGATTTTTTCTGTTTCAAGCAGTGGCAACTAGATGTTACAAACGGGGACATGTCGAATTCTTCTGGTTAAGAAAGTGTATTTAAGTCAAAACCACGACATTTAGTACGCAAACCTTGTAGGAAGTAGTAATCATTCAGTATAATAGTAAAATGGGAATTCGAATGCACGGATTTCGTTTGAAAGGAGTTACCTGACCTGCAATGAATGAGGAACAACGCTTAACGAGTCAACAAGTCAATCAACCAAAAAAAGAAGACAAGCCTGAAAAGGATTATAGTAAATATTTTGAGAAGGTCTTTACGGCACCTTCATTAAAAGATGCAAAAAAACGTGGCAAAGAAGAAGTGAAATATCATAAAGACTTCCA
Organism: Lysinibacillus sp. FSL M8-0337; assembly: GCF_038593855.1. Lineage (NCBI taxonomy): Bacteria > Bacillati > Bacillota > Bacilli > Caryophanales > Bacillaceae > Lysinibacillus > Lysinibacillus sp. FSL M8-0337. The sequence continues at coordinate 1,150,497 of NZ_CP151996.1, forward strand.
AATTGCTGAACAATTCGCTGGCATGGGTGAAGGGCGGACGTTTTATATCCGTACGTATGGCTGTCAGATGAATGAGCATGATACAGAAGTAATGGCTGGTATTTTTATGCAACTTGGCTATACTTCAACAGACATTATCGAAGAAGCAGATGTGGTGTTACTGAATACATGTGCGATTCGTGAAAATGCAGAAAACAAAGTATTTGGAGAGCTTGGTTTCCTGCTAAAATATAAACGTAAAAATCCAGAAATGTTGATTGGCGTCTGTGGTTGTATGTCACAGGAAGAATCCGTCGTCAATAAAATTTTAAAAACGTATCCACACGTCGATATGGTATTTGGAACGCACAATATTCATCGCCTGCCAAATATTTTAAAAGAAGCGTACATGTCAAAAGAAATGGTTGTAGAGGTTTGGTCGAAAGAGGGCGACGTTATTGAAAACTTGCCGAAAAAACGTCTAGGTTCCATAAAAGCTTGGGTCAATATTATGTATGGCTGTGACAAGTTTTGTACGTACTGCATTGTACCTTATACACGTGGCAAAGAGCGTAGTCGCCGTCCAGAAGAAATCATAGCAGAAGTGCGTGAGCTAGCTGCTGCAGGCTATAAAGAAATCATGCTATTAGGGCAAAATGTCAACGCTTACGGCAAAGATTTTGAGGACATGGATTATCGACTGGGTGATTTAATGAATGAATTGCGAAAAATAGATATTCCACGGATTCGCTTTACAACAAGTCACCCGCGTGATTTTGATGATCATTTAATCGAGGTATTGGCGAAAGGTGGCAATTTAGTTGAACACATTCACTTACCGGTACAATCAGGCTCAAATGATGTATTAAAAATTATGGCGCGCAAATATAGTCGTGAGCATTTCCTTAGCTTAGTAGATAAGATTAAAGCCGCAATCCCAGGTGTTACATTAACAACAGATATTATTGTTGGTTACCCAAACGAAACGGAAGAGCAATTCGAAGAGACGTTATCTTTATATCGTGAAGTAGGCTTTGATATGGCCTTTACGTATATTTACTCTCCACGCGAAGGAACACCAGCCGCGAAGATGGTTGATAATGTTCCTGAAGAGGTGAAAAAGGAACGTCTACATCGTTTAAATGCTGTCGTACAAGAATATTCTAGAAAAGCGCTAGAGGGCTTGAAGGGCGAAGTGGTTGAAGTGTTAGTTGAAGGAACAAGTAAACGTCGTGATGATGTGCTTGCTGGCTATACGCGTAAAAATCGTCTCGTCAATTTTAAAGCACCTTCAGAGTTGATTGGTCAGTTAGTGAAAGTGAAAATAATAGAGGCTACTTCTTATTCATTAACTGGTGAATTTGTGGAAGTAGTAAAAAATGAAAAGGTGGAAGCGTAAATGACTCAAGTATTGTATACAAAAGAAGATTTAATTAAGAAATCCCATGAAATTGCGCATATGATTGCCAATACACCAGAAGTTGAGTTTTTCAAAAAAGCTGAAGCACAAATTAATGAAAATCAACTTGTTCGTGAACGTATTGCTAGTTTAAAAAGCTTACAAAAGCAAGCAGTAAACTTTCAACACCTAGGCAAAGAAAAAGCGTTAAAAATGATTGAAGACAAAATTGCAAAAATTGAAGAAGAAATTAATGATATTCCTGTTGTGCAGCAATTTAAAGAATCACAAGGTGATGTCAACGACTTATTACAATTAGTATCAAATACCATTGCTAACAATGTGACGAACGAAATTGTACGCTCAACAGGTGGCGATGTGTTACGTGGTGAAACGGGTTCGTATGTACAAAATACACAGCCAGGTAGTTGCTCATAAATAATAGAAGAAACAGCTCGAATGACAGCATTCGGGCTATTTTTATGCCGAAATTTAGGATGGCGTCGGTACTGAATTAGAGCCCCTCTTAACGCTGTTGAATGCAAAAATGGAGAAAGTAAATCAATTAGATTCTATGAAATCTGTTCACCCAATGGGCGCTACCTGCATATGATGGAGTGAAAAGAGTCGAAGGAGGAATTGCGCTGAAACGTTTACGACAAATCGTGACGAAAGCAGTAGTTGCCAAAGGGAAGAAGAGAACAGAAGAACGTGTAACGTTATGTCCAACAAATAAACCGACGAGCATTCTCGGTTGCTGGGTAATCAACCATACTTGTTCAGCAAAAAAAGTCGGTAAATTTGTAGAAGTGTCAGGAAAGTTTGATGTCAATGTATGGTATGCTTATAGTAATCATTCGAAAACAGCAGTGTTTTCAGAAACGGTTCACTATAAAGATAAGGTAAAGCTGCACTTTAGAGATGGCGAAGTAACAGTTGGCGATGATGTACGTGTGCGTGTGATACAAGAACCAAATTGCATGGAAGCGATAATTTCTCCATGTGGCACGAAATTTGAAATTGTAGTAGAGCGTGAGACTGTTGTTGAGGTAATGGGTGAAATGACAATTTGCATTAGTGTACATCCGCTAGATTTCGAAGAGGAATGGAACTTTAATGATGAAAGCTCATCTTCCTCTTCATCCTCGTCTAGCTCTAGTTCCAGCTCGTCAAGCTCAAGCAGTGACGGTAGGTTTGTTTTAGAGTCCTCATCGTTTCCTGATGAACGACCAAGATAAATCACAAGATGATATTTTTTTGATACATGCGAAATGCTAGCATCTTTACAAAGGTGAAATAAGCGTTTCGCATGTATCTTTTGTTATAATAAAACTAACAATCAGAGGATGACGTCTACTTGTCTTTGAAGAAAATCGTTGAGGGTGAAACTTTGGATCGTACAGAATCGTTGCTAAACAAACACTTAGCCCCAAGCATAAGCGCTGGTGAAGACGTACTGATGCGTCAAGGTTCGCTATCACAATGAAGGAAGTAACGAAAACGGTGTGCACATAGAGGCAACACATAAAATGATTTAGACGTAAATATGCCAAAGCATATTTGATTTTAGTGCAAGAGCGAGGGAATTTATATATGACAACCTATACACCAATGATGCAACAATATTTGCAAGTCAAAGAAGATTATCAGGATGCTTTTTTATTTTTTAGATTAGGTGACTTTTACGAAATGTTTTTTGAGGATGCCATTAATGCATCACAACTATTAGAAATTACATTAACGAGTCGAGATGCAGGTGCCAAGGAGCGTATTCCGATGTGTGGCGTGCCACATCACTCGGCGAAAAATTATATAGAAACACTTGTGCAAAAAGGTTATAAAGTTGCCATTTGTGAGCAAACAGAGGATCCAAAGCAAGCAAAGGGCGTAGTCAAACGTGAAGTAGTCCAACTGATTACTCCCGGTACCATTATGGAAGGGAAGGCGCTAGATGGTAAAAGCAATCATTACATTGGCGCAGCAGAACAGCTGGATGCTACTACATTTGGCTATGCCTACTTGGATTTATCTACAGGGGAAGCGATTGCCTCATCCATTGAGGGGGATGGGAAAGCCCTTCTTATGCAAATGCAAGCATATGGTATTCGAGAATTAATAGTGACGGAGAGCTTACAGCTTTTGTTAGCAGAACATGCAATCAATGTCGGCATTGTACTATCCGTTGAAGAAGACGAAATGGCGATGGACAAAGCAGCCAGCTATTTAGAAGCAGTGCCAGCAACTATACAAGTGGCCTGCCTGCGGTTACTTCATTATATAGATAAGACACAAATGCGTTCACTTTCGCATATTCAAGCCTTTACCTTTAATGAAATGAAAAACTATTTACGTATTGACTCTAGTTCGAAACGAAATTTAGAGCTTATACAATCCATTCGTGGCGGAGACCAAAAGGGTACATTGTTATGGCTATTAGATGATACCGTTACTGCGATGGGGGGGCGTAAGCTGAAACAATGGCTACATCAACCATTAGCCACACGTTCAGCTATTGAGGCAAGACTTGCAATGGTGAGTGATTTATTAGAAGAATATTTTGTCAGATCAGAATTACAATCTTCCTTAAAACAAGTCTATGATTTAGAACGTTTAGCGGGTCGTGTAGCTTTCGGTAATGTAGGGGGTCGTGACTTAGCACAGCTTCGTGACTCATTACGTCAAGTTCCAATTATTCAACAACAGCTAATTGGAGCACAAAAAGAAACATTGCAAAAGCTAGGGGCAACACTCGATACATGTGCGGACGTTGAAGCTTTATTAGCACGTGCTATAACAGATAATCCACCCATTACCATTAAAGAAGGCGATGTGATTCGGGATGGTTATAACGAACGATTAGATGAACTGCGCTATGCATCTCGTAATGGGAAGGACTGGATTGCCCAGTTAGAACAGGCAGAACGTACAAAAACAGGCATTAAAAACTTGAAAATTGGCTATAACCGTATTTTTGGCTACTATATAGAAATTACAAAGTCCAATATTCATTTGGCGGACTTAACACGCTATGAACGGAAGCAAACACTTGCGAATGCAGAGCGTTACATTACGCAGGAATTAAAAGAAAAAGAGGCACTTATTTTAAATGCAGAGGAAGAAAGCTTAGCTTTAGAGTACAACCTCTTCGTTGAAATTCGTGAACAATTAAAATCATACATCCCACGGGTACAAGCACTAGCTGCAAGTATAAGTGAATTAGATGTATTGCTTAGCTTTGCGAGCGTTTCAGAGAAATATCGTTTTACAAAGCCAGAATTTCACGCGGGTCGTGCACTAGAAATTATTGAAGGTCGTCACCCTGTAGTTGAGAAAATGCTCAATAAGCAAATGTATGTACCGAATGATTGCGTACTTGAAGAAAATCACAATATGATGCTCATTACTGGGCCGAATATGTCCGGTAAAAGTACATATATGCGCCAAGTTGCCTTGATTGTTGTAATGGCACAAATGGGATGCTTTGTACCAGCGGAAAAGGCGCGATTACCAATTACAGATCAAATTTTCACACGCATTGGAGCCGCAGATGATTTAGCTGCTGGACAATCAACATTTATGGTAGAAATGCTAGAATCACAGCATGCGATTATGCATGCCACTGAAAATAGCTTAATGCTGTTTGATGAAATTGGTCGAGGTACTTCTACGTATGATGGAATGAGTCTTGCGCAATCCATGATGGAATATATTCATGACAAAATAGGTGCCAATACCCTTTTCTCTACGCATTATCATGAATTGACAGCTTTAGAAAAGGATTTACCTCGATTACAAAATGTGCATGTTTCTGCCACTGAAAAGAATGGTACAGTTGTCTTTTTACACAAGGTGAAAAAGGGAGCGGCGGATAAGTCTTACGGCATTCACGTGGCGCAATTGGCACAATTACCAGAGGAAATTTTATCGAGAGCTCGTATATTGCTCGAAAACTTTGAAGCAGGGGAAGCGCTGCCGGTATCACAAGAGGTCGTTGAACAGCCCGTGCAAATGTCATTATTTACGGAACAAGAGCCGTTGCCTTCAGCTGAGGCTGAAGTATTGAGAAACTTGGAGAAGGTGAATATCCTTGGTACTTCACCAATGCAGGCCATGAATATCTTATATGAATTACAACAGCAATTAGTCAACGCTAAAAAATAAAGGAGTGATGCGCCATGGGAAAAATTCAAATTATGGACGCGTGGCTTTCCAATAGAATTGCTGCGGGAGAAGTAGTAGAACGACCGGCATCTGTTGTTAAAGAACTAGTCGAGAATGCGATTGATGCTGGCAGTACGTCCATTGATGTTTTTTTACTGGAAGCGGGGCTCACTTCAATTCAAGTAATTGATAATGGTAGTGGGATGGATGAGGAAGATGCACTAATCTCTTTTTCACGCCATGCAACAAGTAAAATTCATCAGGAGCATGATTTATTTCGTATCCGTACGTTAGGATTTCGTGGGGAGGCATTAGCATCGATTGCATCGGTATCCAAAATGACAATGCTTACTTCAACTGGCGAATCAGGCACGTATGTAGAGTTAGAAGGGGGACATGTCACAACGCAAAAGCCCGGCCCTTTACGAAAAGGAACGGATATTACAGTGGCACAGCTATTTTTCAATACCCCTGCTCGTTTAAAATATATGAAAACGATACAAACCGAGCTTGGGCATACGATAGATCTAATGAATCGGCTAGCACTCGGTAATCCACAAATTGCCTTTCGATTGCTACATAACGGTCAGCAATTATTACAGACGAATGGACGAGGTGATGTACAGCAAGTCCTAGCCGCAATTTATGGCGTGCACAACGCAAAAAAAATGGTGCCATTTCACGGCGAGTCCCATGACTATAAGGTAACGGGTTATGTGTCTTTACCAGAGGTGACACGTGCTTCCAAAAATTATATGTCGCTGTTTGTGAATGGGCGTTGGGTCAAACATTATTTAGTGCAAAAGGCCATTATTGATGCCTATCATACGTATTTACCGATAGAACGATTTCCAATTGTAGCGCTCTTTATTGAAGGGGACCCTTATTTAACAGACGTCAATGTCCATCCAGCCAAACACCAGATTCGTTTAAGTAAAGAACCAGAGCTACTTAAATTGATTGAAGAAACGATACGTGGCAAAATTCGCGATGTTATGCGTGTTCCACTTATGGAGAAGAAGGAAAAGATTGCAAAACCTGCAACGGAACAGCTGAACATGTGGAAACCTGTACCACAACTTGATGTAGAAAAAATGAATGCTATCGTTGAAAAGCTTTATGATGCGCAAACTGTTCAGGAATCTAGCATATTACCGATGGAAGAACCTGCACCTACAGTGATAGAAGAGCACTGGCAACCAATTCAACCAATCGAAACCAATCAAATAGAAGAAGCGTCACCAAACGAGCATATGGACTTTTTAAATGAGGAGCCTCAAATAGTAGAATCTCCAATCAAAGAGCCTAAAAAAGAACCATTTCCTGCGCTTGAAGTAGTAGGACAAATACATGGCACTTATATTGTTGCGCAAATGGAGGACGGTTTTTATTTAATCGACCAGCATGCAGCGCAAGAACGTATTAAATATGAGTTTTACCGTGAAAAAGTAGGACAAGTAAATCCTAATGAACGGCAAGCGTTATTACTGCCATTGACCTTCCATTATGCAGCAGACGAGGCACTGATTCTGCGTGAAAATAGACAGCAGCTAGAGGCCGTTGGTGTGTTTTTAGAGGATTTTGGACAGTCATCATTTGTTATTCGTGAGCATCCTAGCTGGTTTCCGAATGGTGAGGAACAGGACATCATTGAGGAGTTAATCGAGCAAGTATTGACCACAAAAACAGCAGATGTCAAAAAAATGCGTGAGGCGGCAGCCATTATGATGAGCTGTAAAAAGTCTATTAAGGCCAATCATTATTTGACGAAAGAGCAAATGGTTGCGTTATTAGATGATTTACGTAGAGCGGATAATCCGTTTACTTGTCCACATGGTCGGCCGGTGTTAATCCATTTTACAACCTATGAAGTGGAAAAAATGTTTAAACGGGTAATGTAATAACAACGAAGCATATGCGTTCGTATTGTAACCAATATCCTTAAAAAAGCCTACAGCGATTTCGAGCGTGGTGTGAAAACCTAAGGAGGGGAATAAATGGGTGAATTTATTTTAGCAATCGATCAAGGAACAACAAGTTCAAGGGCGATATTATTTAATCATAAAGGTGAAATTGTCCATGTGGCACAAAAGGAATTTCAACAGTATTTTCCAAAGGCTGGCTGGGTTGAGCATAACGCCAATGAGATATGGGGTTCAGTACTCGCTGTTATCGCAGCTGTGTTAACAGAAAGTGGACATGAAGCAAGCGAAGTACACGCAATTGGCATTACAAATCAGCGAGAAACGACGGTTGTTTGGGATAAACAGACGGGGCAGCCTGTTTACAATGCAATCGTTTGGCAATCAAGGCAAACACAAGACATCGTGACAGCGTTGAAGGAACAAGGCCATGAAAGCGTGTTTCAGCAAAAAACAGGATTACGACTGGACCCTTATTTCTCCGCAACAAAAATTAAATGGATTTTAGATAATGTTGATGGTGCACGTGAAAAGGCAGAACAAGGCGATTTACTGTTCGGTACGATTGATTCGTGGATTGTTTGGCGATTATCAAAAGGAAGGGCACATATTACGGATTATTCAAATGCAGCAAGGACATTACTTTATAATATTCATGAACTAACATGGGACGCAGAACTTTGCGATCTTTTAAATATTCCGATGTCGATGTTGCCAGAAGTGAAAAACTCGTCAGAAATTTATACGAAAACGGCACCAAGTATATTTTTTGGTGAAGAAATTCCAATTGCAGGAATTGCCGGTGACCAGCAAGCCGCTCTTTTCGGTCAAACATGCTTTGCAAAAGGCATGGCTAAAAATACGTACGGTACGGGTTGTTTTATGTTATTAAATACGGGTGACCAAGCGGTACATTCTGAAAATGGTTTGTTGACAACGATTGCTTGGGGCATTGATGGTAAGGTGACCTATGCGTTAGAAGGCAGTGTCTTTGTGGCAGGATCAGCTATTCAGTGGTTGCGTGATGGGCTTCGTATGATTCGTACCGCAAAGGACTCTGAAAAATATGCGACAAAGGTAGCTGATACCGATGGTGTTTACGTAGTTCCTGCATTTGTAGGGTTAGGCACGCCATACTGGGATACCGATGCACGCGGGGCTATTTTTGGTTTAACGCGTGGTACTTCGAAAGAACATTTTATCCGCGCAACACTTGAATCACTAGCTTACCAGACGAAAGATGTGCTCGATGCAATGGAAGAAGCGGCGGGCACACCAATTGAAGTGTTACGGGTAGATGGTGGCGCTGTCAGTAATGGCCTATTAATGCAGTTCCAAAGTGATATTTTGCAGTTGAAGGTAGAGCTAGCAAAGCTTAATGAATCAACTGCGCTCGGTGCAGCCTATTTAGCTGGGCTAGCAACGAACTTTTGGCCAAATAAAGAGGCTTTAACAGCATTGTGGGTTAACGGGCAAACCTATCAACCTAAAATGACTACAGAGCAAAGTAAGGATTTATATGCGGGTTGGCAGAGAGCTGTGGAGGCTACACGTTTATTCAAATCATAGCTAATGGGGGAGAAAGTATGTTTTCATTTGAGCATCGTCCTAAAATTATGGATTATTTAGAGCAATATAGCTTTGACGTATTAGTCATTGGAGGTGGCATTACGGGTGCGGGAATTGCACTTGATGCGGCATCCAGAGGCTTATCAGTTGCACTAATTGACAAGCAAGACTTTGCGGCTGGTACTTCTAGCCGTTCAACAAAGCTTATTCACGGAGGTCTTCGTTATTTAAAACAATTTGATGTAGGGGTAGTGGCAGAAGTTGGGCGTGAGCGTGAAATTGTTTATGACAATGCTGTTCATGTAACGACACCTGAAAAGATGCTGTTACCTTTATATAAGCATGGTACACTTGGACCGTTTACGACTTCGGTGGCGTTAAAGGTTTATGACAGACTAGCAGGTGTCAAAAAACAAGAACGTCGCACGATGCTAAGTGCACAAGAAACAGCCACACTAGAACCGCTTTTAAAGCGCGATGAGCTAGTTGGTGGTGGCTATTATGTAGAGTATCGGACAGACGATGCACGTTTAACAATTGAAGTGCTAAAAAAAGCGGTTGAATATGGCGCGCTTTGTGTAAACTATACAGAAATGACAGAGTTTTTATATAGCAAGAAAAAGCTGATTGGGGCAAAAGTAAAAGACCATATCACTGGAAAAACAGTGGAAGTACATGCTGCGCAAATCGTCAATGCTACTGGCCCTTGGGTAGATGAAGTACGTCAGAAGGATAAGCAAACAGATAAAAAACAATTACGTTTAACAAAAGGTGTCCATATCGTTCTTAGTCAAAAGGATTTCCCATTGCAACAAGCTTTATATTTCGATATTCCAGATGGTCGTATGGCTTTTGCCATTCCCCGTGATGGCAAAACATATATAGGAACAACAGATACAGTTTATGAAGGCGATCCAATACATCCTACTGCCACACAACAAGATGTAGATTATTTAATTGAGGCTGCTAAAACAGTATTCCCTTCAGTTGAAATTACAAGAGAAACCATAGAATCTTCTTGGGCAGGTGTTCGTCCGCTTATTTTTGAAAAAGGCAAAAATCCTTCAGAAATTTCGCGTAAAGATGAAATATGGATAGCATCAAGTGGTTTGATGACCATTGCAGGCGGCAAGCTAACAGGCTATCGTCAAATGGCTGAAACGATCGTTGATAAAATTGTGAAAACACATAAATTTAAGCATGCAAGTCCATGTATGACACGTGAGTTGTCGCTTTCTGGTGCAAAGGGCATTAATGCGATTAATTTCCCAGACTATACTGCCTATAAAGCAAGAGAAGGTGTTCAGTATGGACTGAATTATGATGAGGCGAAGCATTTAGTGCAAAAATACGGTACCAATGTTGACGCATTATTTAATCAGGTGAAATATTTACATGAGCATGGTAGTACAATGCCCCTCGCTTTACATGCGATGCTACTATACGGCATAGAAGCGGAAATGGTGTATACCCCTTGTGATTTCTTTATTCGTCGTACGGGCTTACTATACTTTGATATTGATGCAGTGAAACGTTATAAACAACAAGTAGTGCAAGTGATGCAGCAGCGTTTACACTATTCAGAGTCACAAAGAAATACCTATATTGCTCAATTAGAACAAGCGATTCTAGATGCGACAAGTTTTCCTAATGTGGAGGTGTAGTAGATGGAGCGTTATATGAAAATGTCAGATGGGCATTTTGTGTTTACACGCATATTGACGCCGACTATTCCCTGCAAAGGTCATTTTCATATTTTACATGGTATGGCAGAGCATAGCGGTCGTTACGTAAACTTTGCACAGATTCTTTGTGCGGCTGGTTATGCCGTGTCCATGCATGATCATCGCGGGCATGGGGAGACGGCAGGTTATAACGGTACATTAGGCTTTTTCGCTGAAAAAAATGGTTTTGATCGGGTTGTGGAAGATGCGCATGAAGTCATAATGACCATACATGACCAATTTGCAGATGTGCCATTAATCGTATTCGGGCATAGTATGGGGTCTTTTATTGCTAGAAGATATATTCAACTTTACGGAACTAATGTTGATAACGTTATTCTTTGTGGAACAGGTAGTGTTTCAACATTGCATAGGATAGGACATTATGTTGCGCAAGTATTCGCAATGCAGCGTGGTAAAGAAACCGAGAGCCCTTTATTAAATAAGTTGAGCTTTGGTAGCTTTAATAAGCAGTTTCCAAATCCTAAAACGGGATATGACTGGCTATGTTCGGTAGAGCAGGAAGTGCAAAAATATATGGACGACCCATATTGTGGCTTTATCCCAAGCAATCAATTTTTTGCTGACTTAACAGCTGGCTTTATGGTATTGAATCGAAAAAAAGAGATTGAAAAAATACAGAAAAACTTGCCGATTCTATTGATCAGTGGTAGCAAAGACCCTGTTGGTGATAGTGGTCTAGGTGTTTATTCCGTAGCTGAACAATTTGCAGCAGCAGGATTACAAGATGTTACAGTCTATTTATTTGAAGATAAACGACATGAAATTTTAAATGAAGACAATCAACAGGCGGTTCATCAAGTTTTATTACGGTGGTTAGAAAAGTATGATAGAAAATAAAATACAGCAAGCAGAGGTCGTAGCTATTGTCGGACCAACAGCTTCAGGTAAAACAGCACTAAGCATTGAACTAGCCAAAAAGTACAATGGTGAAATTATTAATGGCGATTCCATGCAAATTTATAAAGGGTTAGATATTGGTACAGCGAAAATTACTGAAGAAGAGATGGAAGGTGTGCCACATCACTTATTAAGCTTCAAAGAGCCAACGGAATCCTTTTCAGTAGCGGAGTATCAAGCGTTAGTACGGTCTAAAATTAGTGAAATACAGGCACGTGGTAAGCTACCAATTATTGTTGGAGGATCTGGCCTATATGTACAAGCAGTCCTTTATGATTTTCAATTTACAGAGGAGCAGGTTGATGATGTAGCGCGTAAAGCTTATTATGAGGAGCTAGAAAAGTTAGGTCCAGAAGCTATGCATGCAAAGTTAGCAGCACTTGATCCAAAAACAGCTGAAACGATTCATCCAAACAATACAAGACGTGTAATTCGAGCGTTAGAAATGATTGAATTAAGTGGTGTTTCAAAGGCGTCAGAGGAACACAATCGAGGAGAAATCCCATTGTATCGCCACTTAATTATAGGGCTTGGTCAAAATATGTCCCGCGAAGAACTTTATAATCGCATCAATCTACGAGTAGATGTCATGATGGACAAAGGGCTACTGCAAGAAGTGCAGGGACTATGGCAGCAAAATATTCGTGGTGTACAGTCCATTCAAGCGATTGGCTATAAGGAATTGTATGATTACTTAGATGGTCGATGTACATTGGAAGAAGCAATCGAAAATTTAAAGCAAAATTCTCGACGCTATGCGAAAAGACAGTTGACTTATTTTCGCAATAAAATGGATATTCACTTTATTTGAAAAGACTAAAAACTTTAATAATTTCTAAAAATTACTAATTGATAAATTGGTATAACATGCTACTATAGGAATGAAGAGGTAGAAAGAGAGTAGGGGAGGCGCATTCTATGAAATCAATCAATTTGCAAGATACGTTTTTGAACCATCTACGTAAAAACAGTGTTTTTGTAACTGTGTTTCTGTTAAACGGGTTCCAGTTAAAAGGAACTGTGAAATCCTATGATAACTTTACAGTATTATTAGTAGATGCTGAAAGTAAACAGCATCTCATTTACAAACACGCAATTTCTACATTCGTTCCAGCAAAGCAAGTCGAATTTTTAGAGGTAGAAGAATAAATAAAGTAAATAGAAACAGTTAGTGTTACATCACTAGCTGTTTTTTTTCGTTCACGCTATAATGTAATAGGAAATTGATATATTGGAGGATTTTATAGATGAAATCGATGGATACAACACAATTATTAGAACGATTAGATGCAAACGAAGACCTTTACATTATTGATGTGCGAGAAGACGATGAAGTAGCACAAGGTGTTATCCCTGGTGCGCAACATATTGCACTTGGGACAATCCCTGAGCGTTTGGGTGAATTAGATACGACTAAACCATATATTATCGTTTGTAAAGCAGGTGGACGTTCCGCAAATGCTTGTGCATACTTAGAAGCACAAGGCTTTGACGTAACAAACCTTGAAGGTGGCATGCTTGCTTATGATGGAGAATTAGAATTTAAATAAGAAGGTATATCGAGGTATGTAACAGGTTCGCTTGTTAAGTACCTCGTTTTTTATTGGACTAAAGTGCTAGTACAAAAATTTTTTCAATATTGACACTAAAAACACTTTGTCGTAAATTTAAAGTAATTACATAAAAGCATTAGGTGCCCACTTTGGGAGAATAGGGAATAAAGTGAAAATCTTTAGCGGTCCCACCACTGTAAAACGGAGTTTTATAGAGAATACCACTAGCATAGCTGGGAAGGTTCTATAAGATGTTGAAATTGAGCCAGGAGACCTGCCTAATTGCTTCGGATGATATAGATGATGGAAAAGTCTGTAGTTTATTTGTTATGAAATAAACTACAGGTTTTTCCATTTTTTTATTTCAATCTTTATGTAATAGGCTATTTAAAAAGGAGAAATGAACATGCAATTATTACAACAAACACTTCAACAAATTCAACATGCCAATAACGAAATGATGGAAAAAGCAAGAGAATATATAGATTCTCTTAGCAAGCCACCGAGTAGCTTAGGAAAACTTGAATCACTGGCTGTACAATTGGCTGGTATTACAGGAGAGCTCTATCCTAAAATTGATAACAAAGCAATTATTGTCTGTGCAGGCGATCACGGTGTGTGTGATGAAGACGTAACATCCAATCCGCAAGATGTAACATTTCTTCAAACATTAAATTTTCCAAAAGGGATAACAGGTGTTTGTGCTATTGCAAACATAACGAATGCCAAAATTGTGACAGTGGACGTAGGGGTAAAACAGGATATTCCGCTCGATGCGGGTGTTATAATGAAAAAAATAAAATACGGGACGGATAACATGGCAAAAGGTCCAGCCATGACAAGGGAAGAAGCCATTCAATCAATTGAAGTAGGAATTGAAGTAGCTACGGCCGAAATAGCACAAGGAGTTAATGTACTTGGTACAGGTGAAATGGGGATTGGTAATACTACACCAAGCGCGGCTATCTTATCTGTACTTCATGCGTGTCACCCACAAGAAGTGACAGGGTTCGGTGCAGGAGTTGGATCAGGAGGAATTGCGCATAAAGTTGAAGTCATTCAAAACGCCATTGCCTTAAACAAACCGAATCGTCATGATGCGATTGATGTACTTGCAAAAGTGGGTGGGTTAGAGATAGGTGCGATGGCTGGTGTAATTCTGGCGGCTGCTGCCAATCGTAAGCCCGTTGTAATTGATGGCTTTATTTCGACAGTCGCTGCTCTTATCGCTTATGAATTAGAACCGAAAGTCCAAGATTATATTATTCCTTCCCATGCCTCTGAAGAACCGGGGGCAAAAATTGCTGCTAAACTGCTAGGCGTGGAGCCAATGCTTCATATGAACATGCGATTGGGAGAAGGTTCTGGTGCAGCATTAACCTTTCCAATTCTAGATGCAGCTTGCTCTATGGTGAGCAACATGGCGACATTAGCTGAGTCTGTCGGGCTGGTAGAGAAGTAATCATTTGTTAAGTGCCGATAGGGAAAAATCTTAGCTAAACATTTAGAGCGTAATCGTCTATAGCAAAAAAGGAAGCTGGGATATTTAAGGAACAGAGGAAAGATGTTAGTAAATTTTTGCTATTATGGGGACTTGTCCGTTATTGCGAAAAAATAGAAGTATTCACTAGTTGTTGGTAGCGAAGGCGGTGACTCCTGCTCTGAACGCACACACTGTAAGATGCGGGCATTCTGCGCGTTAGCGAGGGTTGCGGCTTACGTGTGTACCCGCAGAAAGCACCGCCGAAGCGGACAACAACGGCGCAGCAAAAAAGTGTTAGATTGATGGCACTCAATCTAACACTTTTTCTCTTTTGTCCCAGCCGCTTTCTGTTTTTTTAAAGTCTCTTAAGCTCGATTCAATTTTCGCAAAGGTAAGCGCCATTTCTTCATATATGAAAGAACTCGTAAAATTGTAATTACCCCGAATAACACGTATAAAAAGATATCCCCTTCTAGTAATTCCAATCCAATAAGTAGACCAGCAAGTGCTGCCCAGACACCGTAGATTTCATCACGTAGCACGAGTGGCTTACGTCCTGCCAATAAATCACGCACTATCCCACCACCTGAACCAGTTAAGACTGCGGCTACAATAACCGCACTAATGGGCATATTGAGTTTCACTGCATATAATGCACCTTGTATAGCAAAAGCCGATAAGCCGATGGCATCTGTGAAATTGCCCCAACGATGCCAATGCTGTATAAGATGATGAGGAAAAATAAAAAATATCGTAATGGCAGCGATTGCAATTTGAAACATCATATCCTGGCCCCACAACGTTGTTACTGGTAAACCGATAAGTAAATTACGAATGGCACCGCCACCGAATGCAGTTACAATGCCAAGTATATATACACCGAATAAATCGTATTCTTCTTCCATTGCAATTATTGCCCCGGAAATAGCGAAGGCAATTGTCCCAATGATGCTAAAAACTTCCCAAGCCATCACTTTCCCTCCTTAAACGAGAATAATTTGTAGTAAGTCCGCCCCTTAGCTTAGCGTATTTAACAGCTAGACACAATAGCAATTTTTGCAGGGTTGCAAACAAATTGATAAGATAGGAAAGAACAATTTGAAACGGAGACGAAAACAATGACTTTTACAACCCATTTAACAGCAGAAACGTTAGCATTAGCGGAAAAAATTGAGGAAAGAGTCCGCCCATATCATACGAAAGTAGAAAATATGGCATTCTTCAACCAACAAAAAGTACTTTCAGCATTTAGAACGCATCAAGTGAGCGATTTTCATTTACATCCATCCAATGGCTATGGCTATGATGATGAAGGCCGTGACAATCTTGAACGTGTGTATGCGGAAGTTTTTGGAGCAGAGGCGGCAATTGTTCGCCCTCAAATCATATCTGGAACACATGCAATTACGCTTAGTCTATTCGGCGTGTTACGACCAGGTGATGAATTGCTTTATATATCAGGCCAACCATATGACACATTACAGTCGATTGTCGATGGAGGAGACAAAGATACGGGCTCGCTAAAGGACTATAAAATTGGTTATCGACATGTAGATTTAATCGATAACGAAATGGTTGACTGGTCGGCAGTCGCTGCAGCCATTACACCGAACACAAAAATGATAGCCATTCAACGTTCAAAAGGCTATGCATCACGTCCATCCTTTACGATTTCGCAAATTGCAGAAATGTGTGCCAAGATACGAGAATTAGCACCTAATGCTATTATATTTGTAGATAACTGCTATGGAGAATTTGTGGAAGCACAAGAACCTACAGAAGTAGGTGCTGATTTAATGGCTGGTTCGCTTATTAAAAATCCAGGTGGCGGTTTAGCTAAAATAGGTGGCTATATTGCAGGACGAGCTGATTTAGTAGAAAAATGTGCTTATCGTATGACATCACCAGGAATTGGTGCGGAAGCGGGCGCAACATTAAATACGCTGGGTGACTTTTACCAAGGCTTTTTCCTAGCACCACATGTAGTTAGCCAAGCATTAAAAGGTGCGATTTTCACAGCGGCTATGTTAGAGGAAGTAGGCATGACGACATTCCCAAGTTACCATGCTGAACGTACAGATTTAATTCAATCGGTATCGTTTAACACAGCCGAGCAAATGGTTGCTTTCTGTCGTGAAATTCAAGCGAACTCTCCAATTAATGCGCATTATGCACCAGAGCCTGCTTATATGCCAGGCTACGAGGATGATGTTATTATGGCGGCAGGGACATTTATTCAAGGTTCGAGTATTGAACTGACAGCAGACGGTCCAATTCGTCCACCGTTTACAGCATTTATTCAAGGTGGATTGACATATGAGCACGTGAAATTTGCTATTTGTAGCGCAGTTCAAGGCTTGCAAAAATAGACTTTATTAGTAAGGCCCCATTACAGATTCGTGATGGGGCTTGTCTTGTATATAAATAGATAAACTGTAAATGTGTATGTTTCGTTCAGATATTTTGACTAGTTTTTAACAATTTTGCATCAATTCTAAAAAAAATTAAAAAACCATGTTAGGAAACCTAACATCTTTGTTGACAGTGAATTTTTTTCGTTATATGATAAGCGGGTATTGGGGGGGACTTAAATGAGTCGTGAAATTAGACGAACTATGCCGTTATTATCCATGAGTATCGTGATGCAATTGACCGAGCTTTCGGCACGCCAAATTCGTTATTATGAAGAACACCATTTAATTGAGCCACACCGAACAGAAGGCAATCGTCGTATGTTTTCATTAAATGACGTCGATATACTTCTTGAAATAAAAGATTACTTGGAGCAGGGCATGAATATGGCGAAGATTAAAAAAATATTTGCCAAAAAATCAGATCCTGTTGCCGCTGAAGAACCAGATTTAACCGACACAGAATTACGTCGGATTATGCGCGAAGAAATGCGTCAAGCGCAGCGCATGCAAAAATCATCCATCCGACGTGGGGATTTATCCCGATTCTATTAAAATAAATACGAAATGGTTCAAATTACAATCAGTTTATTATTTTTTTAGTAGGGTAGGGTAATGATATAAGCAAGACAATTTATAGGAGTGTGGAAAACTGTGGGTAAATACACAAAAGACGACATCAAGCGTTTAATCGAGGAGAAAAATGTAAGTTTCATTCGTTTACAATTTACGGATATTCTAGGTACTATTAAAAACGTTGAAATTCCTGTTAGTCAACTAGACAAAGCACTAGAAAACAAAATGATGTTCGATGGCTCATCCATTGAAGGCTTCGTGCGTATTGAAGAATCGGATATGTATTTATATCCTGATTTAGATTCTTTCGTAGTGTTCCCTTGGACTTCAGAAAAAGGGAAAGTAGCACGTTTCATCTGTGACGTATACACTGCAAAAGGCGAACCATTCGCTGGTGACCCACGTAACAACTTAAAACGTATCCTTAAAAAAATGGAAGATATGGGCTTCACAAGCTTCAACTTAGGACCTGAGCCAGAATTCTTCTTATTTAAATTAGATGCAAAAGGTGAACCTACATTAGAAGTAAATGACCACGGTGGTTATTTTGACTTAGCGCCTACAGATTTAGGTGAAAACTGTCGTCGTGATATCGTGTTAGAGCTTGAAGAAATGGGCTTTGAAATCGAAGCTTCACACCATGAAGTAGCACCAGGTCAACATGAAATCGACTTTAAATATGCAGATGCTATTACAGCTTGTGACAACATCCAAACATTCAAACTAGTTGTTAAAACAATTGCACGTAAACACGGCCTACATGCTACATTTATGCCAAAACCATTGTTTGGTGAAGCAGGCTCTGGTATGCACTTCAACGTATCTTTATTTAAAGGTAAAGAAAATGCATTTTACGATGAATCTACAGAGCTAGGTCTTTCTGAAACAGCAATGCAATTTATGGCAGGTGTTCTTGCACACGTACAAGGATTCACAGCTGTAACAAACCCAACAGTAAACTCTTATAAGCGTTTAGTTCCAGGTTATGAAGCGCCATGTTATGTTGCATGGTCTGCACAAAACCGTTCACCACTTATTCGTATTCCATCTGCACGTGGACTTTCAACTCGTGTAGAAGTACGTTCAGTGGATCCTTCAGCAAACCCATATTTAGCGATGGCTGTTATTTTAGAAGCGGGTCTAGAAGGTATCCGTCAACAATTAACGCCACCAGCAGCGATTAACCGCAATATCTATGTAATGACAGAAGAAGAGCGCAAAGCAAATGGTATTGCAAATTTACCACCAGCACTTGACGATGCGTTAACATTACTTGCACAAGATAAAGTGGCTCAATCAGCTTTAGGTGAACACATTTACGCAAACTTCAAAGAAGCAAAAGAAATCGAGTTCGATATGTACCGTACAACCGTACACCAATGGGAACGCGACCAATATTTAAAAATGTATTAATCAAAAAAACGTTGGAGCTCATGGGCTCCAACGTTTTTTTTTGCCCACAAATCCTTTTGTCAAACCCACAGCTATTTTGACACTCCTAAAATATAGTTTTTAATTATTTTAAAAAAACATTTTTGTTAATTATTGAATAATAACCAAATATTTTTTAAAATTTTTTTATGGATGAAAGGAGCATTGACTGTGCAAATAACAAAATTTTTTCATAAGCTACCGAAAGAAAGTAAGAATTCAATTTACTTATATAACTTTAAAAGAGTATTAAATAAAGATGTGAAAATTATACAAAATTCTAGAAGACGTTCCATTGTTTTTGAGGATAAAGAAAATGAAATGATATTAAAGAAGTTATTACCTGAAGGAAAAGGTGATAATGATATTTGTGCTCTGTTGGAGTTACATGATAGTCCATATTTTCCTAAAATGTTCGCTTATAAAAAAAGAGATTACTTATTTATAGAAAAAGCAAAAGGTAAAACACTTCTGGAGATGCTAAAAGAAGGTATAAGTTTGGAAGAATTAAGAAAAATTCTTAATCAATTGATTAAAGCCAAAAAAGAAATGATGAGTGTTAATCGATATGATTTTGATTTTAAACTAGAACATATCTATTGGGATAAACAAAAAGAAATAATCAAGTGGATCGATTTGGGTGTTTGTGTAAAAATGCCAATGGAGTATTCTGAAGAAGAAAAAAATAGAAGAATTGAACAATGTATCATAAAAGTAAAATTAAAATTTTTATTTTATGGCTATGATTTATTTAACGAGATGAATAGGTAGTGCCCATGGGGAGCTATACGCTATAAAAAGCATTGGAGTTATTAACTGCAATGCTTTTTTGTTGCGCAATGGATTGTAAGCTGCTGTTATTCACTTTTTGAAATGTTAAAAACATGCAATTCCTACTTCACAGTTTGGACAAATAGTAAAAAATTAATGATAGCTAGCTATATGTATTCATTGCAAAGTAAACGGTATTTTTGTAGAATTACACTCACGGTTTAATTAAACTACTTAAATTAAACTATTTTGTTTAGATTATAAATAGACTAGGTGTTCGTAGAAAGGAAGTACTAATTTAATGAAGTTTAAAGAATTTTTAAAAACGAAAGGTGCCAAGGGCTCTATTTTTATGGGGATCTTTTATGCTGTATGTATGTTAGGTATCTTCCTACCAGGTTACACAGCGATACCTGGCAATATTGATGCATTACCGATTGCGATAATTAATGATGATAAAGGGGAATATGGTGCTCAAATAGCTGATAGCTTAACAGAACAGCTTCCATTTAAGGATATTCAAACAGATATTACTAATAAAGAGGCATTAAAAGATTTAGAGAAAAACGACTTAGCATTAGTCGTTCATATTCCAGAGACATTTTCTGCTGATTTACAAAAAGGAGATGTTTCATCAAGCATTGATTTCTCCATTAACGAAGCAAGTGCAACCGCTGTATCATCCTCTATGCAACAAATTGTTATGCAACTAAATGAGCAACTAAGTGCACAGTTTTCACAACAAACAGCGCAAGGGATTTTAATGAACTTACATTTACCACAAGAGCAAGCAGCCAAATTAGCAGAGCAAATTGAAAATAGCTATGTAGGAAATATCGAGACAATGAATGATGTGCCAGACGGTATGCATAACAATATGCTGCCAATGTTCTTAACGATGGCGCTTTATGTAGGTGCTATGATTGGCGCCATGCAATTAGTAGGAGCGTTTAAAGCAAATCGTGGGAAAGCAACGAAAACACGTTTATTCGTTTATATGCAATTAACAGCAATACTAATTGGTATTTTGGCTGGGCTCGTATCAACGGGTATGTCATTTGCTATCAATGATTTATCGGGAACGGATGTGTTCTTCCAAATATTGGGCCAACAAATTTTAATTTATTGGGCATGCTTTAACTTCAATGCGGTTGTTGTATTATTAATTGGGGAAGCAGGAATGATTTTAAACATTCCAATTTTATTAATTCAGACAATCGCTAACGGTGCAACAATATCTCGTGAAATGATGTATTTACCGTATGAGTGGATTAGCCATATTTCACCAATGTATTATTCTGTTCAAGCATACTTTAGCAATATTTTTGGTAGTATTAGTGCCACACCTTTTATTTTAGGATTAACAACAGTTGGATTTGTAGCGATGGTTATAAATGTGCTGATCGTTTGGATGCTTCATAAACCACTACCAATAACTGTAGAAAAATAGAGCAAAGAAATAAGTGCTTAAAATTCTGATGAAGTAAATCATTAGTTTTGATAAAATGGAACTAATATTTGCCTAAGGAGCTGAAATAATGGCAATTCAAATTTTCATTCTTAGCAAGCTTATGGAAGAAGATAATTATCCTTATAATTTAAAAAAACAAATCTCTGAATTACAGTCTCTTGACTCAATTAATGGTTTAACGGAAAGTAAGTTATACTATCATTTTGAATCGTTAGCGAAGCAAGGACTAATCGAGACGAAAGAAGTTATAAAAGAAGACAATCGACCAGATAAGCACGTTTTTGCTATAACGGAAAAAGGACGCGAAGCCTTGCCAAAAAAGATTTATAAATCGCTTGAAAATGCAAACACAATTGGTGATATGGTTATTGGTTTAGCCAATATGAAACATGTTGACCGCGATCGGGTTATTCATATTTTAGAAAAAAAGTTAAACGCGATGCATTCAAAATGGGATAATCTCTTTAATTCAGATAGACAACAGTTTATGAAACCAGGAGTAGAAGTGCTGGCTGAATTTGTTAGCGATTATGCGAATTTTAGAATACAGGGCTCCATACAATACCTAGAAAGATTAATTGAGCATGTCCGAAAAGGAGAAATATAAAAGAAAAAGACTATTTGCAATGATTGTAAATAGTCTTTTTTTGCGCTTATTTATTCAATTGGATTTTTCCCGCAAATCAGTAAGGGATTATTATATAATTGAATGATAAGTGCTAACGAAAGGGGAAAATGCAGCTCTTATTGTATCTTACGTCTGTGCAATTCACATAGGAAGCTTAATAAGATTTTTTTAGCAATTACTTAAGATGTTATCAGCAAATACTTATTAAAAAATACGAAAATATACTGACAATAAAATTTATAACTAAGGTTATAGTAATTTTTTATGTCCAAATTATGATAATAGTTTTGTTTTTTAAGAATTATATAGGCCTTTGACAATATTGCTTTTACAATAACTTTAAATATATACAAATAAATTGTAAAATAAAATGATATATGTGTTTTAATAGATTAAGAAATATGCGTCTTTTAACTTAAGTAATAGCTAGTCAAAATACATAAATAGGAGTAAAAGAAGACCATGAAATCAAGACAGTTAAGGCTAAAGCATTTAATAATGGGTTTAGCAATGGCAGCGTTTTTTTTCACAAGCATCGGTAGCATATGGAGTGGTTATCGTATGAATGTGGATTCCATCAAGGAAAATTCACTTGAAACAAATCGTGTATATGCTCAAAAATTGGCAACTACCGCAAGCGCCTACTTAGAAGAAGCCTTTCAAATTTTAGGTTACAGCGCAGATCATATGGAATCAATTATGGGCGATGAAGCAGCATTGGATAAAGAAACAGACCGATTGAAAATGCAAAATAATATGTTTAACTCCGTTATAGTATCGAATGCGGATGGTCTAGTACTGTCAGTTTCACCACCTTCTGTAGATGTAAAAGGAAAGTATTTGACCTCTGTAGGAGGGAAAGAGGCGTTATCCAAAAAAACGCCTCTCGTATCGAAACCATATAAAGGGATTACAGGGAGACTTATTATTTTTATCTCGTATCCTATATTTTCAGCGCAGAACGAATACTTAGGAATGGTAGCAGGTACAATTTATTTAAAAGAACATAATGTATTTAATTTGCTGTTAGGGGAGCATTATTATAATGACGGTTCTTATGTGTTTGTAGTAGATGCAGATGGACGTATTATCTACCATCAAGATTCAAGTCGTATCAATGATGTTGTAATGGAAAATAAAGTAGTGAAAGCAGTAATATCAGGAAAAAATGGTGCACAGCTAGTCACGAATACGAAAAATATTGAAATGTTGGCTGGATATAGTGTAGTACCGATAACTGGTTGGGGTGTCATTTCTCAACGACCATTAGAAGTAGCGCTAGAGCCTTCGTTTGATCGAGTACAGGAAGTAGCGATTAATGCAATACCTCTTATGCTGTTGTCGATTTTTGTTTTATTATGGACCGCAGCGCGAATTGCCCGCCCGTTGCAGCAGCTGGCAACATTAACAGAAGAGAGCTTAGATTCCAGAAGTGTTGAAGGGTTAAAGTCCGTACGCAGTTGGTATTTTGAAGCATATTATTTAAAGAGTGCACTTATTCGAAGTTTGTCCTTTTTGCAAGGGCAAGTTTCCTATTTTAAAGATCAGTCGACAACCGACCCTTTAACTGGGGTAACAAACCGACGAACAATGGATGCTACGCTATCTGAATGGGAGAAAAATCAATTGATGCATTCAATTATTTTACTCGATTTGGATCATTTCAAGAGCGTCAACGATACCTATGGCCATGCAATGGGAGATAAAGTACTACAATATTTAGCCCAAAAAATGAAAGCAGTGGCACGTGAAAACGATATTTGTTGTCGTTATGGCGGTGAGGAATTTATCATTCTATTACCTAATACGACTGTTAAAGAAGCAGTAATTGTAGCGGAAAATTTAAGACAACAGTTAGCAAATTCGAATAGTCCTTGTGGTCGTCCAGTAACGCTATCAGCGGGAGTGGCAGAGTATCCTAAAATGGCTAGTACAACAGAAGCATTAATTGAAGCGGCAGATGGAGCATTGTATCTTGCTAAGCAAGCAGGTCGGAATCAAGTAAAAACAGCAGGCGAAAAATAATGTGGTCTATTTAAGAAAAGCGATGAGACATCAAGTGTCTCATCGCATATAAATTAATACCCCATGCCCATATGTTTATGGTGACCCATATGTTGTTGTGGCATATGGCAGTGATTATGTGGCATACCACATAGTGTATGATTTTCACAGCATTCATTTACTACGTTCTCTGTGCAAGGGAAGTAGTATTGATGATCGATGATATGTTTGTTCACTGTTGTAATATGTGCTGGTTGAACGTGTGGTACAACTGTATGAATGTAATTTGTGCGTACATATTGCTCTGGCGGTAAAAATTGTGGTGGGTCAAATTGTGTTGGCATTGTTTGTGGTGGGCAGCATTGTGGTCCTCTTCCATGGTGACGCTTACGATTAAACATGTTATTACCTCCTGTTTTGATAAGTTGTGGTTCATAATTAACATATGAGATGTAAGACTAAATGGTCTATTTGTATGCCTATTAAGGGCTAGTTAAATCTCTTAAACGCCCCAATAGCATGAATTTTCTTGCTCCTGTGATGTTAATTTGAAAAAGTAATTTGGTGAAATGTCAAAAAGGGATTTAGGCTATTTGTCATTTTACGAATAGTATTACTTTGTAAACAGCAAAGAAACGAAGATCCAGCTGTTAAATAAAAGTTTCATGAAGACGAATAAAGGATAGTTCTGAAGCCTAGCTATTGGCGTGAACTATCCTTTAATTTTATATTTATATGAATTAAAAAAGAATTCAAAATTGTTCGAGTGACAGGCACCGTTATTTATACCATTGTTCATCAAAATCCAGCTGTAACGCTTTACCAAAGGCTAAACCAAACTGAATAAAACCTCTACCTCTCGCAGTGATAATCCTACCATCCTGAACGATTAGTTCATCAGAGTAATAGCTAAGATCAAAAACACCCAATTGTTTCATGCCTTCAAGTGGTAAACCAACTGTATAGTATTTATTCTTTAGTACACCTGCCTTGGCTAAAAGATAAGGGGAACTTGAAATACTAGCTATGACTGCGCCTTGTGAATCCAATGTCTGAATAAAATATAATAATTCTTGCTCATCTACTAATGTTCCAATATCCATGCAGCCAGGTAATAAGAGACTATCAATCTCCTCTATATTAATATCGCTTAATTGCCTATCAGCTAGACAGGTTAAACCAGATTCGCCTTGAATCTTATGATGATGATTTAAGCCAACCGTTACGATAGGTTTTTTCCCTTGCATTAATATGGATAATGCTACACTTAATTCATATTCACTGAATTGTGGATATAAAAGTACGGCAGTTTTTTTCATTTTTATCCTCTCTTTACAATGTGTCATATCTATTAGGAACGGTTGAAATCGTGTAAAGGACTGCTACTCCGAAGTGATTGTACCGATGCCTTTTTCTTAACGCGTCTCCATAAAAATAACAAATAAACAAATAATACAATGATGATAAGATACGCTGTTAGCATGGAACTTTCTGCATTTCCCATAAAATTAAAGAAATTATTGAAACCATGGAAGGTAATCGTCAAAATAATAGATTGACCATCGATAATAAGTAACGATAGAACGAGACCTACAAGAAGGGCATAAATAATTTGTATAACGGTATCTTCGAGCGATTGCCCCCCAATAAGCTGCAATGCATGTGTCACGCCAAAAAGAATGCTCGAAAGCGAAATAGCAGTAAAAGTTCCTTTAGATAATAATAAGCGAAGTAAGATGCCTCTAAAAACGGTTTCTTCAATAAAAGCAACAACAAACATTTGCATGAAAAACATGAGTAATAAATCACTAATAGAATCGAAATTCAAACCTTTTGTACCAAATAAAATAATACATAATACGAAAATTAGGGGTAAGTAGACAAATATATTTCCGATATTAATCGGAATAAAGAAGTAATGACGCCATTTCTTTTTTGCCGTTATATAAAGAACGAGAGCGATTGCTAAAGGAATCAATATAACAAACTGCCAAAACGGATTAGAAGGTTGTTGAATGGAAACGTAAGCCCCATTTGCAACATAAAAAAATATAAGAAGCAGTTCTATACCTACAATTTTCATAACAATCTTTTTCATTTTGTCGATCCCTTCAAGGTTTTATGCGGGCATTGCCGGAGCTTTTCGTAATGCACTTGAGATGACAATATAAATAATAATAATCATCACTAATAAGCTACCGATTATTTGCAAAGTGGAGGCTTTCGATAATGTCATAAAAAGAGGTGAGTACCATCCGAAAATTACCATCATTATCGGAATCAAAGCCATTATTCCAATAAAACTGTAACCACCTAATGTGCCGAAGCGATAAAAGACGACATTTAAAAGCAGGCTTGAGATTAAACAAAGTAGTAGTAACACGGTATCTATCGCCATTGTCTGAAAAAATGAATCTGAACTGCTAAAAAAGAAGAGAGGGTGAATAATGACCATGTTTTGATAATCTAATAGATTTGATAGAAAAGTAATCATTTTATGTGTACAGGCAATTATAAATGCACCAATAAGGCTCCAAACGATGAAAAATAAGCCTACGTTCCAAACATACTGCATACGGCTTAAGCCAAGCTTTAAAAAATAAGGCAATGTTTTATTTAAAATTTTGGCCCCCATCGTACTATAAAAAATATAGACAGGTATAGAGATGGTCATAGCAAAAGTAATATATTGCCCAAAAAAGGTATCGATGAAAAATGACAGTAGGACGATGGCAAATAAAATGCACCAAAAAATAATATTGCTTTTTTTATAGCTTTGATAGAATACATATAAGCTACCTTGTACTGTTTTCATTTTACTAACCTCTCTTTCTGCTGTTTACTTAAATACACTAATAGGTCTTGTAAAGATACATTTTCTAATGAAATATTTTCACCTTCGATTGCACGACCGTGGGCATAGACAACGGCCGTCATATCATGCATAAAAATATGCTTGTGAATGACTTCTAAGTCTTGTATTGCGCGTTCAACTTCCTGAACATTTCCTTTTACTGCAACAATATACTGATCCCATTGCTCCGCCGTTTTTTGCAGCAATAGCTCGCCTTCTTGCAAAATTAGGATTTCTTCGAACAATTCACTGGCTTCATCTATTAAATGTGTCGATAAAAGGAATAGCCTCGGTTGTTCTATTTGTTGATCAATTAGTAAATCATAAAATGTATTGCGTGCAGCTACGTCTAAGCCAATATAGGGCTCATCGAAAATGGTAATTGCTGCATGACTAGCAAACCCCGTAATAATACCGAGTGCAGATACCATCCCTTTCGATAAATTGCGCACTTTATCTTTAGGGTTAAGGGCAAACACTTGAAGAAGCTCATTTGCAAGTTCTTCATCCCACTTTGGATAGAAAAAACGATTAGCCTTTAAACATTGTGCGACCGTCATATCTTCTTGAAAATTGCCACTCTCTGCAACAAAACAAATGTTACGCAATATAGCAGGTGCATTGAAAACATTCTCGCCATTGATGCGTATATGACCTTCAGTTGTAGGAATAAGCCCTGCTAATAAATTTAAAAATGTTGTTTTACCAGCGCCATTATGACCTAAGAAACCGATGATTTTTGGTCCTTCAATCGTAAATGACACATTTTTTAAAGCATGTTTCTGTTTATATAATTTGCTAACATTTCTCACATCAATCTTCATAAATTATCCCCTCTGTAACATATTTTGTAATTCTTCATCAGAGATGCCTAAGCGAACCGCCTCTTTTTTCAACGGTTCAATATGTTGTGCAAAAAAGTTTTCCTTACGTTCTGCTATTAAAATTTTACGTGCATCCATACTGACAAACATGCCTACGCCTCGTTTTTTATAAATGACACCTTTTTCCACTAATTCGTTCACACCCTTGCCTGCTGTTGCAGGATTTATTTGATACTCTTTGGCAAATTCATTGGTTGATGGAATGCGATCTTCAGACTGTAGTTGCCCATCAAGAATGGCGTCTTCAACCCGTTCACGAATTTGCTGGAAGATTGGTTTTTCATTGCTTAACGAATAAATCACAATCCACCTCCTAGTTAATTGGTTCGTTACTTATGTAACTAACCATACAACGTAGTAATTAAATTGTCAATTTATTATTGGTAATTATCCCTATTTTTAAAAATAGTGTTTTCATATAGTTTATTTTCAAATTTTGTCCTTTTATGATTGGACTAGGTTAGCTCGTTTCGGAGTTGCATGCGTTGGTAGGTTATAAAATAGCATGGCGGAGGTCGGAAATGAGGATTTGTTAGAGGAACCATGATTTATTGGTGCTTGGTTGTAGTATCTAAAAAAGACTCGATTCCACTAAAGAGGAATCGAGTCCATATCATTAGAACCACCAGCACCAAATGGGTTACCACAACCACTTTTTACTGTGACTCTTTTGAGTGGTTGGCGTTAGTGTAAGAAATAAAAATAGCTGTGTTTTCTTAGCATCTCTACTTTTATTCAATTTAAACATTTAAATGGCTAGTTTTATTTAGTCAATTCTTTATACAAAACATATTTTAAAGCAGAAATTTCATCTTCAGACAGTTTACCTTCCATTTCCGCTAAGATTTGATCCTCGCTAATTGAACCGTTTTGCGCTTGTTCCTGAATTTCAAATAAACGATTAACGCCCACTTTTTTTATTAACACACGTATCGCTTCTTCCTTAGTTTGGAAGGGAAGAGTTTCCGGATTTGTAGTTGCTGCCTCGCTTATAATTTCTTGAACTTTCGGATCGTTCTCGATATAGGATTTTACTTCTGCTAGATTTTCGTCATCTACAGTAGACTCTACTTTTTCGATAATTTTTTCGGAAGCAATATTTGTCCCAAAATGCCACATGGCATAGCCAGCTGCTCCGAGTAAAACAAGAATTATTGCGGTAATTGTGAATAACTTTTTCAATCAACTCACTCCTGACACTTTGAATATAGCACAACAGCTCAAAAACCACGAAGAAAAGATATTGATGACACTGCCAACTACTATTAGTTGGGCAACAACATTATACAACTTAATTATAGTGGATATTTTACACTTTATGACGTTACGTTTGCACCTATAAGTTGCAACATTATTTGCTTTATACATTGATTAAGGGAATTGAAGCGTACTACTAAAATTATGACGCAACACAGCGTAGAAGTGTTGCGTCATCGGCTTCGATTAGGCGTAGAAATATAGAACGAGGCTGGGGCATAACTAAAAAAATTTAAGGAACAGAGGAAAGGTATTCATAAATTTTTGCTATATGGAGAACTTAGCTATTCTTGCTTTTGCAATAAATAAAAAATTAGAAGGGTTTACTAGTTGTTGGTAGCGAAGGCGTTGACTCCTGCTCAGAACGCACACAGCGTAAGACGCGGGCATTCCGCGCATTAGCGTGGGTTGCGGCTTACTGTGTTGAGCGGAAAGCACCACCGAAGCGGCCAACAACGGCGTAGCAAAAAAGTGTTAGCTTGACTGCCATCAATCTAACACTTTTTCTCTTTTGTCCCAAGCTGTTTTCTTGTTATTATTCAGTTCCCAAGTCAATTTTCACTTCAACCTGCTTGTCATTTACATATTGTAAATAATTTTGAGCTTCGATGAATTGCTGTTGCATTTCTTTAGGCATTTTCTCGACATCTGGAACACTTGAAACGCCTAGTTGTGCCATCGTCGTTTCATAGGTCATGAGGGCTTGTATATATTGTTCATATTCTTCAGCCGTTAAAACGTCTTTACTTGATGGGAGACCGTTCAATTTGTCAAAGTATGGTTGCACTTCATACATAGCGGCTTTAATGTCCTCTAATGGCTCTACGGGAACTTGAGAATAATCGATGTTGCCATTGTGATTACCATATTCAATTTTGGCACTTGTAAAGACATTTAGTAATTCTTTAAATTGTTCATACTCTTCTTTTCCGAGGTCACCTTTTGCCTGATCGAGTTTGGCATTGAATAATAAGTAACTTTCCATTGTCACATTCGCAGCATGTTTTTTTAGATTATCAAAAGAACCATATAATTCATCGGCAAGTAATGCTTGATAAGCAAATACGCCTGTTGGAATCATTAACGTAGCGGAAATCACAGCGATAGCTAATCGTTTTTTTACAAAACGATTCAATTTACCGCCTCTTTCAGATTTTGCTTTTTTAATGCCCAATTTACTTCTTTCATGGATTTCTGCAGGGATGTCAATTTGTGAAAGCTCTTGTTTAAGATGATTATGCATAGCTATCTACCTCCTTTAAATTTTGACGAAGCTTATCTAGAGCGCGGTATAGGACAGATTTTGCGGTTCCTAGTGGGATATCTAATATCTCCGAAATTTCCTTTAATGTCCGATCATCATAATATTTTAGTAAAATGACACTCTTTTCATCCTCTTGTAAAGTATCAATCAGATTGTTTAAAGATAAAGTCAGTGCAATATCTTCATCTTCTGTTCTCATAAGCATGTCTAGGTTTGAATTTAGCGGAATTACTTTTTTATTTTTATTGATTAAGTTTAGTGCACAATTAATCGTAATTTTCATAAGCCATGTCTTGAAAAATTCTGGCTTTTTTAATGTACTGATTTTTTTAAATGACTGATAGGCCACTTCTTGAACAAGATCTAATGCATCTTCTTTATTTTTTACATAGACATAAGCCATTCGATAAATATCTGCTTCGTACTGTTGGAAAAGCATTACATAGGCTTTATCATTTCCTTTTTGTGCTTTCTTTACTAAACGTTCAAGTTTCATCGTAATTCCTCCTTTCGTTTTAGTTGTACATCTATTAGACAAACGATAAGGTGATTTGGCTTAAATTCTCACACTTAAATAAAAGAATGGGAGATAGTTGTGAATCAATGCTATCAAAATTAGTGTCCGATACAAAGCTATTTGTATCTCTAGAGTTTCTTAGACGACTATTTTCTTAGTGATATAGTTCGCACGAAGTTTTTTATGATTGATGAAAAATATGGGGTAGTATCTTATTAATCACAATAGCATGCCAATTCAGTTAGGGATGGCATTGATACAGATACATCGGAAGGGAAAATGTTCTTACATACTATGAACTGTCCCGCTAAACAACAAAATGCATTAAATTAACGGATTCAGTTTTGAAGTGAAAAATGTGAATTAGTGGCAGGTATCACAATAGAATTAGCACCAGAAATAAAAAGCAAATTAACACAAAAATTGATATAGAAAAATGCTCGGAGTATAAGGCTCTGAGCATTTTTCTATATATTGACTTATTGAACTAAAGCCTGTTATGGCCCTGAATACCAATGATAAGAACCTTTCAAATTGGGTCAGTGCATCACACTCTTGGCTCTCTTTCAACTATGCAGCATCCCACATACTGGTCACAGTCGTATTCGAGATCTCCTAGAATTGGACCTCCGTCAGGACCTCCGTCTCGGCTTATTAGCATTTGGTTACAGTTCGGGCAGACGGGGACTAAAGTGGGATTGGCTTGAAGGAACATTGAGTTCTTCAGATTGAAGACGGCTTTTATAGAATTTACTCCATGATCGCGGACTCCCTGTTGCAAGAACTCAAACCCTCCATATATATGTCCACACTCACACTGGATTGGGCTAAAGCGGAAGGAATGGACTTCAATTCCCAGTTCAGCCTTGATCCTAGCCTTCTCGTCGTTCGATATGGGCTGGATTTTGGAAGCTTTGATTCGTTCTGGCGTCCAGTACCACATCTTGACCGCTTTGGCCTGGTCATTGGTCAAGTAGAACGATGCGGACCTTCCGCTTTCGATTGTCTCCTTTACGATTTCTACAACAGTAGACTCATTCGCAGAAATTATGACCTTTCCGCTGCCCGTAACAGCATCGATTTGGTTCAACATTGATTCATACATTGTAATATCATCACTCCATTTTTTAGTTTTCAGCTCAGTGGACTTTCACCTTGCACTACCAATATTTCCATAAAACGGATCCCGTAAACAATAACAAAAACGACGTACAGATATATCAGAAATTGTAATAAAAGCTAAGAAAATTGCGCGTTCGCAAATATGTTTGATTAATATCATCTCCCCACTTAAGTTATATTACAAAGAGCGCAAGGAAATTATAAAGAATTTATAATTAAAGAAGCTGTCATTTAGAACAATCCTTATCCAAAATGACAGCTTTTTATCATATTAAAACAAAAATATAAGTTGAGTTATGCATGAAATAAAATAATTTATAGCCATTTTTGTATTGAATTTCGAGTTAAAATAGTATAAGATTTACAAAATTATATATGAAAAGCTATGAAAAGAAGAGTAAACATACGTACGATCTACAGAGACCTCCGGGAGCTGAAAAGGAGGGATACGAAATATGTTGAAACAAGGCTTGGAGCTGTGCATTGGATTTATTTGTTGACACAATGATGATGCAACGTATTCTCACGTTAACGGGATAGAGTATCGCACGATTGTTTAAAATGCCGTACTCGATAAGGTTGCTACAGCAATGTAGAAACGAACTGGGGTGGCACCGCGATATGACTCGCCCCCAAGATACTATCTTGGGGGTGAGTTTTTTATTTTGTTTTATTAAAAATAAAATAGGAGTGGTGGTAATGTCCAGATGGAAGTATCCTTTAATGCTATTAGGGGGGATAGGCATTTCAAATGTGGGTGCATGGGTTTATTTGATTGCACTTAATTTAATTATATTGGGTGAAACAGGTTCCCCACTTGCCATTGCTTTATTATATATCCTCGGTCCAATCGCAACGATTTTTTCAAATACTTGGGCAGGTAGCTTAATTGATCGGGTAAATACACGGCTACTTATGATGGGGTTGGACTTGTTCCGGGCATTATGTATTGCAGTAATTCCTTTTTTACCTTCGCTTATTTATGTCTATGTACTAGCATTTATCATTAATGTGGGCAGTGCTATATTTCAGCCTACATCAATGGTTTATATGACGAAACTAATCCCTGAAAAAGATCGGCAACGTTTTAATGCACTACGTAGTTTTATCAATTCTTGTGGTTCGTTAATAGGTCCTGGCATTGCGGGTATATTATTTTGGATGGGCACACCTTATACCGCCATTCATATAAATGCAGTCGCATTACTTTTTTCGGCGCTTATTATCATGATACTACCTAATGTCGATGTAAGAGACAAAGAGACAGAAATGCAAAGATTTTCATGGGAACTAATAAAAAATGATTGTCATATAGTTTTTAATTTTAGTAAGAAAAATGCCTATATTACCAAAATCTATTTATTATTTAGCAGTACTACGATATTTATGACTGCAATCGATTCTCTAGAGGCAGCATTTGCTAAAGGTGTACTGTCAATTTCAGATACTAATTATGGGTATTTATTAAGTATCTTTGGAGCTGGCATTATCATCGCGTCCATCATTAATTCTATATTTACAAAGCGACTCGCAGTGAATCATTTAATTGGTGTTGGCACAATTTTCACCTCAATCGGTTATCTAGTATTTTATAGTGCGAGCGGTTTTTTTAGCGCGGTACCGGGTGTATTTTTAATAGGTTTCGCTGTAACATTTGCAAATACAGGCTATTTGACTTTTTACCAAAATCATGTGCCTGTAAAGATAATGGGAAGGTTTGAAAGCCTCTTTCGTGTTATTGAAGCAAGTATAATTGTTGCTGTAACGATTGTAATAGGTTTGGCCGCTGAATTCACCTCCATTCGACCTGTTGGGTTAATTGCTTCAATGTCTTTCTTGTTCTTAGGGTTATTAGCTTGGAAAGCAGTAACGGGGACAAAACGGCAAGCGTATTTTAAAAAAGGGGTATCTTCTTTCAATAGTTAATAAAGTAATAGAGGAGGCAGAAAAATGAAATTTATTGAATGTGAAAAAGTGACTAATGAGGAGAAATCGCATATTTTTCAAGCGTTATTAAAATATAATCTTTCAAATCTTGAAGAAAAAATAGTAAAAGATATTGGAATTTTTGTCGAAGATGAAAAAGGAACTAGAGTTGCTGGGCTAATTGGAGAGACACATGGAAATTGGCTAGAAGTTGAGTATTTATGGGTAAGTGAAGAACTTCGTGGACAACATATTGGTACGGAACTGATGCGTAAAGCCGAGAAAATAGCTATTGATAGAGGATGTAAATATGCATTTCTGAATACGTTTAGTTTTCAGGCACCTGATTTTTACGTGAAGCTTGGCTATAAAGAAGAATTTGTACTCACTCATTATCCACTAACAGGTGAGCGATATTATTACACAAAAAAGCTTTAAAAAACGATTGTACTATAAAGTTCTGAAATGGCGGCTGTGTGCACGAATGAGAATAAAAGTTGACTTTCCAACAGTCGAAATAACATACCACATAAAGGACTTGCGCATAAATACACGCAAGTCCTTTGTGCTTATTGCCGGCTCTCTTCATTGAATGATTAATTTTAAAAATTATTTTTAACTATTCCGATAAGAATTATGAGTGGGACAAAATAATTCTTCCTCGGAATTTCTAACAATAGAAAAGTGTTCAACATTATAATGACCGTGCAGTGTAGTATTATGATGCTGTATAATTTGTTCGGAACTTAAAATAGCATTGCCCAATGTTGAATGCCCATCGCCCACTAACGTTACATCAAAACCACTGATTGTTGCCGTTCTAACAGCACTATCTATACAGTGCTGTGTTTCACAGCCCATTATTACAATATGTTCAATATGCTGTGTTGTTAAATGTTCAAGCAGTCCTGTCCCATAAAAAGAATTTGTTGCAGATTTATCAAAGATCTTTGCTTCAGTAGGTACAGTAATTTCATTGTGAATTTGAAATCCTTCTCCCTGTCCTTCAGCTACATCAAGATCCCTCACAAAAATAACTGGAACTGTTGCTGCTATTGCTTTGTTAATTACTTTATTAATAGTAATAATAAGCCTCTCTTTATTGAAAATTTGACCTTTTTCTTGATTTCCATCAATTAATGCTTGCTGTGCGTCGATGATTAATAATAGTTGCTTCAAATAATTTTCCCCTTTCAAAATGTGGGGAGACGCTAAAAGATTGGTTACTTAGTCATAATCCCCTAGTTTTTTAAGTACCTATTTCTTCTGTTTATCATCCTATCAACCTCCTAAACAAAATTTGACTACTAGTCAGTTAAATTATACCATCTGTGATGATGATCAAATAC
Source organism: Lysinibacillus sp. FSL M8-0337 (assembly GCF_038593855.1). Lineage (NCBI taxonomy): Bacteria > Bacillati > Bacillota > Bacilli > Caryophanales > Bacillaceae > Lysinibacillus > Lysinibacillus sp. FSL M8-0337. Next base: position 1,185,673 of record NZ_CP151996.1, read on the forward strand.
TGTTGACGAAGTAATACACCAGATAATGCTATACTTCAATTACTCTAGTACTAATAAGGAGCATGATAAGATGGATGTAAAGTATATTCATTTCAATGAATTTGGTAGCCCTAAAGAGGTATTAAAACTCGAGTATAAAACGATTGAGCCACCTAAGGATAATGAAGTGCTTGTACGAATGCTAGTAAGACCAATTAATCCCTCTGATTTAATTCCGATTAGAGGATCGTATGCTCATCGTATAGCATTGCCCAACATTCCAGGTTATGAAGGGGTTGGAATTGTTGAGAATGTAGGTTCTTCTGTTTCGAAGAATCTTATTGGTAAACGTGTGTTACCTTTACGTGGAGAAGGAACATGGCAAGAATTTGTTAAAACATCAGCAGAATTTATCGTTCCTGTACCTGATTCAATAGATGATTTTACAGCTGCTCAAATGTATATCAATCCAGCTACTGCGTGGGTAGTTTGTACAGAAGTGTTAAAATTAAAAGCAAATGATGTTTTATTGGTGAATGCTTGTGGTTCAGCTATTGGACACATTTTTGCTCAATTTTCTAAAATAATAGGTTTTCGATTGATTGGCGTGACAAGAAATAATAAGCATACAGAGAAATTACTTCATCTGGGAGCTTCTGATGTAATAGATACTTCTAGAAGTGGTCTTTATGAAACCGTTATGGAATTGACAAATGGAATAGGTGCAAATGCAGCAATTGATTCGATTGGAGGCTCTGATGGCAATGAATTAGCTACATGTGTCCATCCTAATGGGCACTTCTTAACCATAGGTCTACTATCAGGAATTCAAGTCAATTGGGCACATATTGTCAATAGCGCACAATTGAATGCCAATATGTTTCATTTGAGGAATTGGAATAAAAATGTATCCGTAAGCAAATGGCAAGAAATGTTTATTCATTTGGCTACGCTCATCAATGACAAAAAATTGCACTTAATGCAGGTCGATTCCGCCTATGACTTATCAGATTTAACAAAGGCAATTGACGCTGTTGAAGCTACTAAAAAGACGAACGGTAAAGTATTTTTAACAAGTTATTAAGTATATTTCTAAGCAATGAGTCGGTACGATGTTCTGCCAGTATAATTTATTAATGGGCTTCACTTTCGTGAGGTCCATTTTTGTTTATCGATAGAGTAGAATGGATAGCTTCCTTCCATTAATCACTAAATAGGTTGATTGTAATTATGTGAAAATATAAAATAGAGTTTGTTATAGATTACCAAAATAGATTTATAATGGTGATTAATACATACGAAAGAACATAGTAAGGGAGTGTACTGGTTGATAAAGATTAAACATTTAGTATTAGGATTGGGCTTCAGTTTATTATTATCAGGTTGTAATAGTGAAAAAACTGTTAAGGAAGAAAATGAAATAAGGGCTGAATCAGAAATTCTTGCTTTAGAAACGCTTTTAAAGGAAAAGAACTATGAAGATCTTTTGGTGAAATTAGAAACTTTAGATTTACCAGAATCGGAAACTGATAAAGTAGATGAATTTAGTACAAAATTTGTAGACCAATTGATAAGTGAAAATAATTATACTTTTATAAGTTCGAAGTATTACAGAATTAGGTCAGCGGTCAGTCGTGATAATTGGATTAAAATGGAGAAGTTTTCAAAACAGGGTAAAGAGTTAGTGCTGAATGAAATGGAACAAGCTGTTAGAAATAAGGATTTTCAAAAGGTTCAAGAAATGTTTGACAATGAAAAAGGACTTCATGATAATGAGGAATTTTTAGCAATGTATAATTATGCTCTTTATTTACAAACTGACCAAAATTCCTACAAGGCTTCAGGAGCTTTAGCACTTGCTGTTGATCCTAAATATTATGGAAGAATGAAAGATGAAATTATTGCAGGGGTAACGAATACATCTTATAAAAGTCCTTTATCATTCGGACCTATAACGGAAACCGATTGGAACTATATTGAAAGTGAATATCAGCGAAATTTAAATACGATGATTATAAGAAAGGAAGAAGCGAGAGTAAGAGACGAAAAAATTGAAGCTGCTAGAGGGATGAATCCTACTTTAGGAATGACCTATGACGAAGTAAAAGCATCTTTATGGGGTGAACCAATTGATATTAATAGAACCGTAACAGTATACGGGTCTTATGAACAATGGGTTTATGGAAATGGTCAATACCTTTATTTTGAAGATGGCATTTTAACAAGCTTCCAAGATTAACTAATTTTAAATATTCATTCAAAAACTTTCAGATTCATTAAGAATTTGAAGGTTTTTTTGTTAGATTAAATCTTTTTTGAACGAAATAAAGTATTTTACAGTCTAATGGAGGAAGGAGGCGAAAAGAATGGAATTCGAAATCACAAAGCGTGCCATACGTGGAGATCATCAAGCGATACTTTCTCTTATTGAAGTGGACGAAGAAATTTTATATCGCATGGCCTTTACATATATGAAAAATGAGCAAGACGCTTTAGACGTGATGCAAGAGCTAGTTTATAAGGCGCTTAAAAAAATGCATACCGTTCAACAACCCGAATATGCCAGAACATGGCTCGTACGCGTCTTAATCAATTGCTGTAAAGACCATTTGCGAAAACGTCAAAAAACCGTTCAGATCGAAGAATATCATGTATTTGAATGGGCCATTTACTCAGATATTGAGAGATTATTAGCGCAATTAACCTTGTCAGAGCAACAAATCGTCTATATGAAATATTTTCAACAACTTAAAAACAAGGAAATTGCCGAGCTCAATCAAATTCCAGAAGGTACTGTAAAGTCTAAACTTCATCACATTCTAAAGAAGCTTAGAAACTTCGCAAGAGAAAAGGAGGACTGGCTATGAAAAAACCACCAATTGATGTGCCAAAGGAGCAACTTCAACAAATTCGAATGGATGTATTGCGCAAAGTACAGCGAGAAAAAAGAACAAAGAAGCGTATGGCTTCTGTAGCAATCGTATTTTTGTGTTGCTTAAGTCTATTACTTTCTATTCGCGTTTCGCCAACTGTTGCTAGCTATGTTGCAAAAATACCTGGCCTGGACGCCATTGTATCAGCGGTAGTAAGAGATAAAGGGATAAAAGATATTGTGGAGCATAAATATTATGAAGAAATTAATAAGACGCAGACGAAAGATGGTCTATCCCTTACATTACAAGGCGTGATAGCAGATCAGTCAGGTTTTGTCCTTTACTATGATGCGGATGCTTCATTTGAATTAAATCTGGAGGAAGTCCAATTGTTCCAAGGAGACGATGAAATTAAATGTGGTTGTTCATTTACGATGGGTGGGGGAAATCAAGCATTTATTTCATCTTCAGTGGAATATAGTTTTTCTGAGCCAATGGCCTATACTTCACGGGACTTTACAGCCGTATTTCGTTTTAAAGATAAGAATCAAGGGGAAATTGAAATGACGATACCGTTTTCCTTACAAAACGAAATCGCGGAGGAAAAAGTTTTTATTGCTAATCGTACTGTTGAAGTCGAAGGTCAAAAGTTTACTATTACAAAAATTCGCCGTACCCCACTAAAATTGGCACTCGACATTGAAGTAGACAAAGCAAATACAATGCAAATATTAGCACTTGATGATATTGCAGTCGTAACGGAAAGTGGTGAGCGTAGAGAAAGCATTCGTAGTAGTCATTCAATGAACGGAGATATTCGGGACGGCAAATATACGCTCTATTTGCAAAGTAATTATTTTGATAATCCACAGTCATTAACGGTATTGATAGGCGCTGTTCAAGCTGTTCCAAAGGGGGAGGACTTTATCGAAGTTGATTTTGGTAGACAAGAAGTACTCTCAAAACCTGATTTTTTAGATTGGGATATTTCTGTAGAGCAACAAAGTTTAAAAACGGCTGCAAAAAATTGGGATGGTCGTATACGACATATATTTTATAGAAGTGGTTTAAAAGCAGATGGCACGACATTAGCATATAAAGGCGGCACATTTTCAGATGATGATGAGTATCTCTATTCAACAGAGTCCTTTGATCAATATAATGGTAAAGCTAAAATATTTTTCAACTATTACTATAACCCGATTGGGGAAGATATTGAAGTAAAGATTCCATTGCAATAATTTTGCTGGTATGGTTTTATTGGCGATTTCACCTATCTTTAAGGCGATAGTGTTAGATTGAACGCAATCAATCTAACACTATTTTTATTACGTAGGACTATATTTCTTCATTAAAGTAGATTTTATAAAATTTTCGATTTGTTTCCTCATCAAAGCCTACCTCAATAAGCTCTTCCAGTTGCTCGATATCACGGACGTTCACTTGAATTTCAATCGCGGAATCCAATTTAATTTTACGTTTATAACTTTTTTCAGCTTTAGCAAGGGCACTTTCGGAAATCACGGTTTCATAGGGCTTGACTGAATTGACGATAATGTCTTTTTGCGTTGAATCGGCTGCATCGAATACAGTTTCAATATAATCGTTGACTTGAAATTGTTCTTCACTGTGGAAATAATCGAGCGTTTTATTTAGCAAGCCTAACTTCTCGGTATTGGTAAAACGATCTTCTTTCAAAATATACTTCTTACATTCTGTTAATGCCAAGTTTGTTTTATGGTAATGTTCATCAGCTACTTTAATTTTTAAAAAACGTTCTTGCCAGTACACGACATCTTCTTTTTTCTTCGTTTTCATAAAGACAACTGGCGCTTCATCAGCTCCCATATCAACGATGACAGCCATATTATTCATTTTCTTAACGTTAATGCCGTCGATGCCATTAACAGTCATTTTATTTTGTTCATTTTTTATATCTAAAAACATTTCTTTTTCTTCAATTTTGACAATGGCAATAACTTTCTTTGGCTCTGTAGACAGAAAACAATTGTCAAATAAGCCAATAAACAACTCGCCACTTTTAATATTCGGATGCCCAGATGCACTATGTAAGTGCGTAGCGATATGCTTGGATTGTTCTAGAAAACTAGCGTCCTCATCAAAAATAGCTTTTACATACGTATACACTTCATTTAAGCCAATAGCTGTTTCATGAAAAAATTCATATTGCTGCTCAAAGTCGAGTTTGTTAAATGCTAATTGTGTAAATGCTGCTTCCAGCATAACTTCAGGTTGAGAAAATGCTTCCTCTCCATAGACAAGGGTATCGCTTACATAATGTACAACATATTGAGCTAATTTACTTTCACTAACTTCTAACATACTTTTCCACCTTCGATATATTTGTTTCGATAATTTACCATAGCACACCCCGTACAATTTTGATATGGATTTTATATGTTGATAGACCAGGAGTTGGTGTGGATTCGGATTTTACTTTAATGGAATACTAGTGTTTTGATATAATTAAAAAAGGAAAATGGGTTAGGAGGATGATGAATATTCGCAATAAAAAAATATGGTTTTTGTTGATTGTAGTTGTGATTTGGCTAATATGGTATTCCACTAGACCACTAATTACTTTTGATGAGGCTGTACCAGCATTGGATATTGCGAGCATCAATAATGTTTTAATTTCAGATATGAGACAACCATATTATCTTGATCAAGAGGAAACAGAGCGTTTTATTTCGATACTAGATAGTCTCTTTATGAAAAAGAAAATAATTCCTAATAAACCAGCTTTTAATGAGGATGCTTTTATTTACTTTTATTCAGCGAATCCAGAAGTATCCTATACAATAATCGTAGACTATGAAAGAAACATCATTGGCATTATTGAGAGTCCTAAAATGATGAAGCAATACATTCTTGAGAATGGTTCTGAATTTTTTTTGTTTATACAAAGTTACTTAAATCATAATGAGGTAGTCGAATAGATTCGACTACCTCATTATTTTATACAGGGATTCGATTCCCTTTTTCATCGTAGAAGGCGTGGATTTTCCCTACTCCTGTTACGCCTTTGAAAAGGACATATGGATAACTCACTCTTGTTCCCATAGAAAAAACACCTCCAAATTGAAATTTAAGTATCTATACCCGTATTTCATTGTCTAACAATCGGAGGTGCTGTTTTTGTGTACGATTGAGATATTTTGAAATAATGCATGAAACATGTGGTGATCTACAGCTTAATGGTTTCTTCAAGCTTTCCATCAATGAACAATTGGAAAGCTATAATTTACATGCTCCGCCACTACCAATAAGCGCAATAATAAAATTGGCGGTTGTTGAATGTTTTTGAACACCCTTTAAAATAATTGTTTTAGTGGCTAACAGTGTGGTTAACCGCTCATCTTCTAAATCTCTTAATGTTTCACAAGCCGCATCAATGACAAAACCTGAATGAATTTTAGCGAAGTCCATATTGGTCAGAGACATTAGATTTTTAATAATATCCATCTATTTTTAATTGAATTAAACGAAAAATTCTGATAAATTATTAAAAAATAATTGAAAGGAGGTTTAGTACATATTTTAAAGGTGGAGTTCTTTAGTAGTTAACTATTCATATCGAGTGAATTAAAAAGGTGTGATTATGTTGAAAAGGATTTCTAAAAAAACAATACTATTTTCGCTGCTTTTGGTTATGATGATTGCTGTATCGTACTATCTTATTGGGCAAAAAAAACCACAACCCGAGGTGACAAGTGAATTGACTGAGTTTTTGCCAAATGGTGAAAAGAAGGTAAGAGTGATGGAAGAAGTCGATGAAGAAACAACGCAGTGGCGGAGGGCAAAAGAGGCAGATATACAATCACTCATAGCAGAACAAACAGGTTTAAAAGGTGAAGATGTTCTAGTTTCGGCAACCTCTGAATCAAGTATAGGTGATACGGAGAATCAAGAAATAACATGTTCAGTTGTACTACGCACGGAGTCAACATTTGATGACCAAATTATTCAAAACGTAGTAGATGGGATTATCCATGTTTTCAAACAAGATTCGAAGGAAGCAAATATTAGTAAAGAAAACATTGTCATTGCCAATAATACAGATGTCCTCTATTAAAAAGACAACGGCTATGTAATAAAAAGTAAATAACCTGTTGGAAGTAAAGAGGGCCAATTTAACAGCACTTCACTATCACAAATGATATGCTCTCAAAATTTTATTTGTTTTAAATGCCTACACCTGGGAGCATATCCTACTTCATTGGGTGCTTTTTTTATGCCGATAATCAATCATTTTATTTAGAAAATTATATAATAGAATTGAATAATAACAAATAACATTTCTGCAAATAATACAATTTTGCTAGGTGGCAATTCTACGTTCAGCTTGGAACGTATTACGAAAAGAAGGTAATTTTGTGCGGAAAAACATTGCTGTTTTTAATTTGAGTATCGCTTTTATTTTAGGCATACCTTTTAAAATATAAAGGGGGAAGGAGTAATGGGGTCCCTTCAGGTTTATGCGGATTTACAACTTCCCTGCTGTTAAACTATCCATATAGATGGATGAAACTCATCAACACATTGACTTATTTTGTGAAACACTTTACAATAGGTTTAAACAATTAAGCATTATAACGGAGTGAGCAATGAGCATGGACGAATTTATTGGAAATCAGAAGGCAATTCATATTTTCGAGAATCTAAGCCTCTATTTTCATGGCTTGGGAGACCCTATTCGGCAGCAAATCATAGCGTTGCTGATCGACAAGGAGAGTATGAATGTGACCGAAATTACAGAACTTATTCCCATGTCACGACCTAACGTCTCTCATCACCTGAAAGTATTACGGCAAGCAGGGCTGCTTAAGGTTCAGAAGAAGGGGACGCAAATGTTCTACAGTCTTGAGTTTGACGAAGTAATAGCGCTTATGAAACAGCTTGTCCATTTCGTTGAAGAGGAATGCCAGTGCTAATGTCATTAACTTGACTAGCACAGGTCAATCCTTTTTTTATAAGCATTACGTTTATAAGATTAAACATTTAATCATTTAATTATTTAAAAGGAGATTGATAATATGAACAGAAAAATGGTACTTATTGTAGGAGGATACGGTGCAGTAGGCAGACAGATTGCTCAAATATTACACGATCGGCACCCCGAACTGGATATCACTTTGGGAGGAAGGTCACCGGAAAAAGCGGCACCTTTCGAGTCCGAACGGGTCCAAACAATCGTAGTTGATAATAATGCGGATGATCCACTACTTTATGTAGGCGACAATGTATCGCTGATCATTAACTCAGTCAACGATCTGCAGGATCGGCTGCTTCTGTCAGCAGTTAAAAGGAAAATTCCACTCATCGATCTTACTCGCTGGACAGAGCTATTCCAACAATCGGTCACCAAGTTAAAAAAAACAGATCTTCATTCCTCTGTCGTGCTGTCTTCAGGATGGATGGCGGGAACTGCTTCACTATTCGCCATGCTGCATTCGACCTCACTTCAGAACGTCGTCGTTAATATTCATGCGCTATACTCGCTGCAGGACAAAGCAGGACCTGATTCTGCGGCGTACATGGATCGTATGACCATTCCATTCTATATTATGGAACCTGAAGGAAGACGTCTTGTATTTCCAATGACAGAGCCGGTGAAAGTCCAATTTCCAGATGGATATACTGCAAAATGCTACCGGCTTGACACTCCAGATCATGTAACATTGCTAAAGGCTGGCAATGTCGACTCAGCCAACTTCCGCATCTCTTTCGACAGCAAAGTCGCTACCTCGATGCTTGTCGGAATGGTTAAGAGCGGAATATGGAAAATGATAAGTGGAGAGAGATTCCGTTCACTTAGACGAAGCCTGCTCTACAATCCGGGTACTGGCAGTGCACATCACATCCTTATTCATCTGAAGGGACGAGATCAGAATGGGCATTGGGTTGAACGAAAAATCACAATTTCTGATCCGCTTGGTCAGACTCATCTTACCGCCTTAGGAGCTGCTGTCCAAGCAGAAAAGCTATTGCGCATACCAGAGGACAAACCGCTGGCTCCGGGAATTTATTTTCCAGAAGATCTACCTGATGTACGGATGGATACCTCTGAAATTAGCAATTTTTTCAAACAAAATGGAGTTCTTATATCTCACTAACTCAAATTTCGCAGGACGAAATCGGCATATAAATCCTGACAGGGGTCCCGTCAGATTTATGCGGATTTACAACGTTAAGAAATATACACGATTTTATGCAAAGTAGAAGAACAAACCAAACAAGTAAAAATACTGCTACGTCAACCGTTTACGCCACCTGTATAAAAAGACATATAAGTAATGTTCATAAGAAAAGACACAAAACGTTGATTTAACAACATTGAAGTGACCCCTAAAAGTTAGACACGGTTAATTCATTAGGTAGCTTGTGTAAAATGAGTTCGGTATTGCACCGGACTCATTTTTAATGTGCGCCCGGTATGTGTATAAACTATAGGGTGCAAGTCCCGAGCCATGAAGACAGAAGTAGAGGTTAGCCAAGAGCAAGGGTGTCCATGGCGACGCCGAATCTGAAGGAAGCTGGCGGCAAAGCACTGGTCCGAGGAACACGAATCTCATATGCGGCTAGATACGGTTGAGTGAGTTTTCATTACAAAAAAAAGCTCTTTCTGTCAAAGGCTGTAGCTAGTAATGAGGCTGATAAATGGTGTGAACGGATGTGCTTACCCTAACACCGACTAGAGTTGTTATAGTCTGTTATAGTTTTTTAAGACATAAAAAAGTTGATTCCAAAGTTTGAGAATCAACCTAAACATTTTTATTCTGTTATAGTGCCCTTTTACGGAAAATTATTTTGAAGAATAATTCTATTTAGGGTACCGTATAATAGTTTTTTATTACGTTTCAGTTCTACCAATAATCCGAATTATATGGTAATTTCTATTTTATTTTTTTACAAGTGATATTCTACATGATTCAGTTCAAATTCTTCTCTTGTCATCCCATAACAAATACCATCATAATAGGCCCCTTTTGTAAAAATGATATTCCTTAGTTGCCCCTCTTTCATGAATGCTAATTTTTCATGCAGTCGCATGGATGGATTATTGAAAGAATAAACAGTTGCATTTACTTTTTGATAAGCAAGCTCCAAAAAGAAGAAGCGAAAAACCATCAAAATCATTTCTTTGGCATAACCTTTACCTCTATATGATTCAAATACAGCCAAATAATACTCAAAGGTACCATTCTTTTGATCACAATCAAATGTTTCAATCATACCAACAATATTATTATCTCTATCCACTGCAATAAAACGGAATTCATCTTCTTCCAATTGTTCTTCTATCCATTCTCTCATTTTATCAACCGAACGTGGAAAATGAAGTGAGTCCATATTTCGTAGAATTTCATCATCTAATGATTCAAATATAACAATATCTTCAGGTTGAATCGCTCGCAATGTAAGGTTTTGTCCTGCCCAATAAGTAACTACCATATTAACTTTTCCTCCGTTATTTGTATTTCAACAATTGAATGAACATGTTGCTTCGTTACATCTAAATATTAACATAAATAACCAAAACGAATAACAAGTGATACTCATTTAAATGGCCATTTAAAATAACGTGTCCATAACTCTATAGTATAGATACTGTAAAATTGGTGTAGTAGTATCGAGGTATTAAGTTTTCTTATGTGCTCACGTTCCGTCACATGAGCAAAACCTCGCTTATCAATCATACGTAACGGTTGCTGGTAATTATACACTTCAAATTTATCCAGTTCACTTTTATATTCAACCATATATTTTTCTTGATGATTTATATCTGTTGAAAGCTTTTTATTTGCAATTGTTAATTGATTTAAAGTTTTTTCAAGATATGTTATTTCGTTTGTACCTATCATATAAATCCCTCTATCTAAATTTTTCACCCAGTTTATCAAAAAGAATCTTGCTGGTGTTATAGTGGAGGGTTATCATTTTAATCCAACACTTAATTCGCTGTTTCAAGGTTTAAAAATTGTATATTTGGAATTTTTTTGCTAAATAAAAATATTTATTGCAATAGTAATTCTATTTTCTGAAAAATTAAACAAAACTTTATATATCAATTTGCAAAGGTTTATAAGACTCTATAAAAAGAAAACTATTCAATAAATCAGAATAAAGAAAAGTGTTATTTAACTAGATATTTTAAGTTTTTTAGAGAAAAAATGTGTTGATTTATATTTTTGTATTTTGTAGAATTCAATTTAAGTAAGCGCTTAACTTATAATCCAACTGGAGGATTTACAATATGCTTAAAGGGATTGAAATCATCATAGAAGCATTAGCAGAAAGTGAAGTGCTTATTCAAAAAACCAATAATCACAATATCTTTGCAAGCCGTTTATATTTACCAGAAGAATGTACGAGTGAGGAGGCTGGTGCAAATACGTTAGATGAAACGTCTTACCGTACAATCCGAACGATTTTTGATTATTCAACTGCCCCTTATTCAAATTTAGTTATTGGGGAAGTGATTTCTCACCCTGGGCGTTGGTCAAGCTATCCTCCACATCATCATAAACAGCCAGAAGTGTATTACTATCGATTCAATAAAGAGCAAGGGTTCGGTTGTGCAATGGTTGGTGATGAAGCGTTTCGCGTCAGGCATAATAGCTTTCTTACCATACCTGGAGGATTAGACCATCCGCAAGCGACAGCCCCAGGCTATGCAATGTATTTTTGCTGGATGATTCGTCATTTAGAAAATGACCCATGGACAGAACGGATATTTGAAGCCGAGCATAAATGGCTTCTCGAAAGCGATTGCAAAGTTTGGCCAAATACTTAATTAATAGCGATATCTCAATAGCTAGTTGTCGTTATTTTGTCGACAACTAGCTATTCTCCATTATGTTTCCAAATCAGGGTAGTATAAATCTTTACGTAAACAGACATCTCGATGTGTCAATGTTTCACCTTTAAAGCGTAACCAAATCTCGTCATCTGCCATAACGCCATGTGTTTTACGGACAATGCCCCAGCGATTATAGGCTTGTAAACCTAGACTCTCAAGAAGCTCCTGTGCATTCATACGAGTAGGGGGGAAAGTCCGCCATTTCAACCAACGTTCTAATTCTTCGAGGGTAATATGCCCTTCCATGTTTGGTGAAAATTGCTTATTGAAATCTTCAATATAATTAACGACATAAGGTGTACCACCATTAGCTGGCTTTAAATCTACAGAAGCAATTACCTCGTCCATCCACATGACATCAAATTTCATAAAATCAATCATCATTATCACCTTCTATCCATAACTTTTGAAATATAGGGTCGTTCAGTTGTGATAGTAAAACGGTTTTTGCACGGCCAAAATCTAAAGGACTATCTTCCAGGCGTGCCATTAAAAGCTTTTTATTAATAAACGGTGGGCCGTCATAAAGTGAAAGTTGCTTTGCAAACGATGAATTAAGTGGCTTTGCTTTTACTTTTCGTTTTAAAATGGAAATCGGTTTACCTTGTGCATAATCTTTTTCATCAGATAATAGGCTTAGCCCATTGTCAAAAATAGGGGCGAGTGACCATGATTTATGTTTAGGGTCATACAAAAAAAGGATGTTATTTGTATGACGGTCTTCATTTAAAATGAGTGCATCAAAAGCAAATAATTGTGCCAATTCTTTTCGTACGTTAAGTCCTGTAAAGCTTTCAATTTGTGCAGATAGTTGCTGAAATTTCTCTGCTGTTGATAGTGTCTTGTCTGAAGTAATAGCATCAGTTGAGGTGAAATTTGCCTCAAATAACCGTTCGAGTGTAACTTCTTGTAAATCTCCACGAAAATCATATGAATAACATCCTTTAGTCATTTCACCATCAGGTAATTCAATTTCACAAGGAAAGTATTGAACGTAGCGGTTGATAGGCAAACTGGAGCAGCTAAGTACAAGAGTCGCCAATACTTCTGCATGACCTTCATAGCCACGGGCATTTTGTTTTACCCATTTGTCGCCAATACGCCATTTTGATTGGTCGCCTTTACTAGATGTACTAATTATAGGCTGTGCCGATTTAGGAATACTGACTCTTTCGATTCGCATTGTACCACGTCCTTAATATGACTTTCCTCTATTATACATAAGTGATACTTTAAAACCCTATAGCTTTAGCAGTTTTTCGGTAATAATGTATGGCATATTCGATAAAAATGATTTACAGTATGGAGTGGTGTTAGTAGACTCGTATATTCGTTTTACCATAAGGTTTGATTTAGCTAAATCAACATAAACAAAGAACGAGCATCGGTTGTGTGCACGTTCTTTTTTAGTACCTTTTCAGTTGTGAAAAGAGCTTAATACGCACCTATCAGTTTGAAAGGGGCATTCGCAGTCGAATGATGAACAAGAACTTTAAAAGAGTTGTAAAAATCGTTTTATTAGTCGTGGTATTAATAGGTTTACTTGTAGGATACGCTTTTAAAATTGAACCAAAGATGCTTGTCGTTCATTCGTATCATTTGAATGAAGACAAAGGCGCATCAGTTAAAATAGTTCAAATATCAGATATTCAAGTTAGTGAAACATATACCGTCAATCAATTAAATCGTTTAGTCGAAAAGATTAATCAAATTTCGCCTGATATGATTGTGTTTACGGGGGATTTATTCGAAAATTTTTCTACGTTTCCACAAAAACAAGAAGTCACTGATAGTTTATCGCAACTGAAGGCGACAATGGGGAAATTTGCAGTATGGGGTAATCGTGATTATGGTGGCGGAGCTTTTAAAATCTATGAAGATTTATTAATAAATGCTGATTTTACATTATTGAATAATAGCGGCGTTACGGTTCCAGTTTCGAATGATAAAAAGCTATTTATCGGAGGAATGGATGATGGGTTACTTGGAAAGCCAGATATAGACCTGTTGCTATCGCAAATGAATGATACGTATGATTATGAAATTGTACTTATGCATGAGCCAGATATGGCAGAGCTTTTACAAGATACTTCCGTTAATTTGCTGTTAGCTGGACATAGTCATGGAGGGCAAATAAGGATTCCCTTTATGAAAACTATAAAGACGTCGTTGGCTGAAAAATATGATGATGGATTTTATACGATTAATAAAGACAATGGCATGCAGCTTTATGTCAATACGGGTATTGGCACGTCTAGAATCGCTGCTCGTTTTATGGTGCCGCCTGAAATCGCTGTTTTTACTATTCATTTGTAAGTTTAAAGTTGTGATGAATAATCTCATAGTTATATACTTTAATAAACTGATGATATAGGAGTGGAAAAACTATTGGCACGATCTAAAATATTGTATATTGTTTTTAGCCTAATGGCAGCAGCTTTTGTTCTGACGGGTTGTGGGACGTCAAAAGAGGAGAAGACAGCGGAAGAAAAAGTAGATTATGCATCGGCTGTGAAAGAAAATCCAATTGTGACGATTACAATGAACGATGATAAAAAAATTGTGGTTGAACTAGAACCTAAAGTAGCGCCG